>NZ_JACJUQ010000004.1 GCF_014235845.1 Pontivivens nitratireducens
CGCCGCATCACAACCTCCTCTGTCGGAGATACTGAATCACGCGACGAACGAATGGGGAAGCCTGATTATGGGGACAGGCCCTAGGCCGTCATTGCGAAGCCGAGCGGCGGCAGGATCAACTCACCGCCCTCCTGCGTTGCCAGCAGGTCACGTGCGGCTGGGAAATCCGCTATTTCGTCCAGTGACATGGCGATCCGCCGTTCCTCACGCGCGAAGTTGAACACGCAGGTCCGGCGGGCGCCCTCATGCTCGCGGGTGAACGCCAGCACATCGTGCGGCAATCCGTCGATGAATTTGACATCCCCCTTGACCAGAGCCGGATCGCCCTGCCGCGCGGCGATGGCATCACGGTAATGGGCCAGAACGCTGCCGTCGCCTTGCTGATCGACAGCCAGTTCAATGTGCTCCTGCGGGACGGGCAACCACGGCTTGTCCGCATTCGTCTTGGAAAAGCCGCCGAACGGCCGGTCCCCCTCCCACACCATGGGGGTGCGACAACCGTCACGCCCCTTGAAACCGGGCCAGAAACGAATGCCATAAGGGTCAGTCAGATCCTCATAGGCCACGTCCGCCTCGGGCAGGCCCAGTTCCTCACCCTGATACAGGCAGATCGAGCCGCGCAGCGAGGTCAGAAGCGAAATGCAGAACTTGGCGAGCCTCTGCCGGTCGTCGCCCGGCTCGGCCCAACGGGTAACATGGCGCGTCACATCATGGTTCGAGAAGGAGTGGCACACCCAGCCATCCGAGACCTTGTCCCCGATCCGCTCGATCGTCTGGCGAATGAACCCGGCGGTAAACTGATCCGCCAGCAAATCGAACGTATAGGCCATGTGCAGGCGACCGTCGCGCGTATAGGCGGCGACCGTGTCGTAGCTGCGATGCTCATCCCCGACCTCGCCCACCGAGGTGCGGGCATCGTATTCATCCAGCAGGGCGCGGACCCGTTGCAGGAATGCCAGGTTTTCCGGCTGCGACTTGTCGTAGAGGTGATCCTGAAAGGAATAGGGGTTGGAGGCCTCGATGAAGCTGGAGCCGCTGCCCCGCTGCGCCGGTGGGTTGTTGCGCAACTTGTCGTCGTGGAAATGATAGTTGCACGCATCGAAGCGGAAGCCATCCACGCCGCGATCCAGCCAGAACCGGATCTCCCCCAGCATTGCCTCCTGAACGTCGGGGTTGTGGTAGTTCAGGTCGGGCTGACTGGCGAGGAAGTTGTGCAGGTAGTACTGCCTGCGCACGCTGTCCCATTCCCAGCTTGGCCCGCCAAAAACGCTGAGCCAGTTGGTCGGCGCGGAGCCGTCCTCCAACGCATCGGCCCAGATGAACCAATCTGCCTTGGGGTTGTCGCGCGACTGGCGGCTTTCCCGGAACCACTCGTGTTGATCCGAGCAATGGGACATCACCATGTCCATCGTCACCTTCAGCCCCAGTTCGTGCGCACGGGCGATCAGCGCATCGAAATCGTCCAGAGTACCGAACATCGGGTCCACGTCGCGGTAATCGCTGACATCGTAGCCGAAATCCTTCATCGGGGATCGGTTGAACGGGCTGATCCAGATCGCATCCACCCCCAGCGCCGCGATATGATCAAGCCGCCGGGTGATCCCCTTGAAATCACCGATGCCGTCGCCGGTCGTGTCCTGATAGGAGCGTGGATAAATCTGATAGATCGTGGCACCGCGCCACCAGTCGTTGTCGGTCATGTCTCGTCCTTGATCCAGTAATCGACACTGCGCGCCGGCATCTCACCGTTCCAGCCGTTGAGTGAGCGCCAGCCCCCCTCGGGCGGGGTGAAGGTGATGGGCGCATCGGCTCCGTTCACGTCGATGATGACGGTTTCCATCGCCTTGCGCATCGCGCGGGCGTCGTGCCAATCCTCGTCCTGCTTGGGGCTGCCATCGGGGCGGCACCAGTCCACCTCGTCATCCGACAGGCGCGCGACATCGCGCAGTTCAGGGGTTTCGGCGCGCGCACGGGCATAGGCCTGCGACTGGGCCAGAAGCTCGGGGTCCAGGCCCTGCCAGTCCACCCAGCCGATTTCGTTGTCCTGACAATAGGCGTTGTTGTTGCCGCCCTGCGTGCGGCCGAACTCATCCCCGGCGGTCAGCATGACGCTGCCCCGACTGGCCAGCAGCGTGCCGATCATAGCGGCCACGTCGCGGCGGCGGGCGGCATTCACCGCCTCGTCGTCGGTCACGCCCTCGACCCCGTTGTTCCAACTGAGGTTATCGTTGTGGCCGTCGCGGTTATCCTCACCGTTCGCGGCGTTGTGTTTCTCGACATAGGCGGTGGTGTCCCACAACGTATAGCCGTCATGGGCGGAGATGAAGTTGACCACCCGCGTCCTGTCCCCCGGAAACGTGTCGGAGGACCCGGCCATGCGCGTCGCCAGCACGCCCATCTTGTGCGGCTGCCCCTGCCAGAACGCCCGCAGATCGTCGCGGTAGCGGTCGGACCATTCCAGGAACGGCTCGGGGAAGTTGCCCACCTGATAGCCGCCCGGCCCTATGTCCCACGGCTCCGCGATCAGGACGGACTTGCCGATCACCGGATCGTCGATCATGGCGCGCAGGGTCTGCGCCTGCGGATCGAAGCCCTCGGCCGTGCGGCCCAGAATTGGCCCCAGATCGAAGCGGAAGCCATCGACGCCGGTCTGCGTCAGGAAGTGGCGCAGGCTGTCCACGATCATCCGGCGTATGACCGGATGGTCACAGGCGACGGTGTTGCCGCACCCGCTGTCGTTGATCATCACGCCATCGATATGGCGGTAATATTCCTCATTCGCGAGGCCGCGGAAGCTGACGGTCGGCCCGCCATTGTCGCCCTCGCCCGTATGGTTGAACACCAGATCGAGCAGAACGCCGATGCCTGCCTCACGCAGTTTGGCCACCGTTTCGCGCAGTTCCGCCACACCACCGGGGCACAAACGCGGGTCCAGCGCCATGAATGTCACCGGATTGTAACCCCAGAAGTTGCTGAGGCCGAGCGGACCAAGGTGCCTCTCATCTATCCAGGCCGTGATCGGCATCAATTCGATCGCGTCGATATGCATCGCCTTGAGGTGGTCGATAATGGACGGATGCGCCAGCGCCGCAACGGTGCCGCGAATATCCTCGGGCACGTCGGGATGGGTGGCGGTGTAGCCCTTGACGTTGGTCTCATAGATCAGGCCGCCGGGCTGGAACAGCGGGGCGAGGTCCAACGGTTCCATCGGGGCGCGCAGGATCGAATAGGGCGTGCGTTCGCCGGTATCCATCCCCTCGATCCCCATTGAGGGGTCATAGGAATAGGGCCGGTCCAGTTCCACGGCCCAAGGGTCCACCAGCAGCTTCGAGAAGTCGAACCATGTGCCGGCCTCGGGATCGTAGGCCCCTTCGGCGCGGTAGCCGTACCGCGTGCCGTCGCCCAGGCCATCGACCTCCAGTTGCCACCAGCCCTCATGTTCGAGGGATCGCAGCATCTCCTGCCGATCCTCGACCTGATCGCCGGCCGTGCACAGCCACATATGATCCGCGCGAGGCGCATAGACGGTAAAGCGGGCGCCGGTGTCGGTCAGCGTCGCGCCGGGGCGAAGGTCGTCCTGCATGTCATCTCCTAAAAGGCGCGCACCGATTCGGCACTGCCGCGATGACACCTATGGTGCAATGCACAATTGGCAAGGTCGTGTCAGACTGCAATGGTTTTGTAGAGCGCGGCATATTCCTCGGCCGAGGCGTTCCAGCTTACATCCGCACGCATGGCGTTGCGCTGCATCACACCCCATTCGGGCGTGCCGTGCAACGCCACCGCATCCGCGATCGCATCCCCCAGCGCGGGGCCGCTGTCGGTATCGTGAACGAAGCCGGTTGCAACCGCTGCGCGACGGGCCGCACCGTTTGCATGAATCACGGTGTCGGCCAAACCACCCGTGCGCGCCACAACCGGCAGGCAGCCATAGCGCAGGGCGTATAGCTGCGTCAGCCCGCAAGGCTCGAACCGCGACGGCAGCAGGATCGCGTCGGACCCCGCCTGAACACGGTGGCTCAGCTTCTCATCGAAGCCGATATGGGTCGCCACATGACCGGGATGCCGCCGCGCCGCCTTGCGAAACGCATCCTCCAGCCCCGGTTCCCCCGTACCCAGCACCATCAGCTTGCCGCCCAAGCCCACGAGGTGGTCGATATTGTCCGCCAGCAGGTCGAGCCCCTTTTGCCAGGTCAGGCGAGAGATCACGCAGAACAGCGGACCGCCGGGCGTCAGGCCGAACTCATCGTTCAGCGCCTGGCGATTCACCCGCCTGCGCGCCAGCGTGCGGGCCGTATAGTTGCGGGCAAGGGCATCGTCCGTTTCGGGGTTCCACACGTCGGTGTCGATGCCGTTGACGATGCCGCGCACCAGATGGGCGCGGGGCGCGATCACGCCCTCCATGCCCATACCGAAATGCGGGGTCAGGATTTCCCGCGCGTAGGTCGGACTGACGGTGGTGATGGCATCCGCGGTGACCAGCCCCCCCTTGAGGAAACTAACATCGTCGTAATATTCGACTCCATCGACGGACCAGACGGCATCGGGCAGGCCCAGTTCGCCAAAGACCTGTCCGCCGAAACGGCCCTGAAACGCGATGTTGTGGATCGTCAGAACACTGGGTGGCCCGCCGCCGAAGCGCAGATGCACCGGCACCAGCGCCGCCTGCCAGTCATGCGCGTGCACGACATCGGGTTGCCACCCGGCCTCACCCCGCGCGATGCGAGCGGCGATATGCGCAAAGGTTGCGAACCGCCGGGCGTTATCGTCCCAGTCGCGGCCCGACGCATCGCCATACGGCCCGCCTTCACGGTCGAACAGCGCGGGAATGTCCAGCACGTAGAGCGACAGCCCGTCCTGCGTTGCGTGGCGCACCTGACCGCCATCGACCTTCATCACGGTCTTGGTCCTGCCCAGCGCGGCCATCACCTTGGGATAACCGGGCACCAGCGTGCGCATCTCGACCCCGGCGCCGACCAGCGCGGCGGGCAAGGCGCCCGCCACATCGGCCAGCCCACCGGTCTTGATGAGGGGATAAACTTCCGACGCGACGGACAGGACCTTCATCGTTCAGCCTTCCAACGCGTCGATCATCTTTTGCGTGATGAGGACGACCCCGCTATCCGTGCGCCGGAACCGGCGGGCGTCCAGTTCAGCATCTTCACCCACGATCATGCCGTCGGGAATCCGCACGCCGCGATCCAGCACGACCTTGGTCAGCTTCGCATGACGGCCGATCTCGCAACCGGGCAGGATCACCGCCTGATCGAGACGAGAGAAGGAATTGGTGCGCACACCCGTAAAGCATAGCGAATTCGACATCTCCGTCCCCGAGATGATGCAATCCCCCGCGACAAGCGATTGCACCGCGTAACCGCGCCGGCCTTCCTCGTTGTGCACGAACTTCGCGGGCGGCAGCGTTTCCGCATAGGTCCAGATCGGCCAGTCACGGTCGTACAGGTCCAGTTCCGGCACCGTTGTCGTCAGATCGACATTGGCCTGCCAATAGGCGTCCACGGTGCCGACATCCTTCCAGTAGGAGGTCGCCTCAGACGAGGAGCGTACACAGGATTGGCTGAACCGGTGCGCCTGCGCGTGGCCGTGCTTGACGATATGGGGAATGATGTCGCCGCCGAAATCGCGGTTCGAGCCGGGCGTCTCCGCGTCGCGGCGCAACTCTTCCATCAGGAACGACGTGGTAAAGACGTAGATTCCCATCGAGGCCAGCGCCATGTCGGGCTGACCCGGAATCGCGGGCGGGTCGGAGGGTTTTTCCACGAAATCGGTGATGCGGTCCGTCTCATCCACATGCATCACGCCGAAGCCGCTGGCCTCGGAACGCGGAACCTCCAGACAGCCGACCGTGACGTCCGCGCCGGAGTTCACGTGCTGTTGCAGCATGATCTCGTAGTCCATCTTGTAGATATGGTCGCCCGCCAGGATCACCATGTATAGCGGCGCGTAATCCTCGATAATGTCGATGTTCTGGAACACGGCATCGGCCGTCCCCTCGTACCAGCTGTCCGAGGTGCGTTGCGAGGCGGGCAGGATGTCGAAGCTCTCGTTCCGCTCCGTCCGCAGAAATCCCCAGCCGCGTTGCAGGTGGCGGATCAGGGAATGCGCCTTGTACTGGGTCGCCACGCCCATGCGACGGATTCCGGAATTCAGCGCGTTGGACAAGGCAAAGTCGATGATGCGGGTTTTTCCTCCGAAATAGACGGCGGGTTTTGCACGTATATCCGTAAGCTCCCTCAGCCTGGATCCACGGCCTCCGGCCAGAACGTACGCCATTGCATCGCGGCTCAACGGTCCTTGTCTTTGCATTGTCTTCCTCCTGTTATGGCGCCCCCCGTCGTCGCGCGAGGTAGCTTCGTTTTCTTTAACCCTAGTGCAAAGTTGGCAAATCGCATCCGCTAATTTCCATCGAGCGGAATGTAGGGGTCTCAATCGCTTCTGCGCGCGCATCCCATGCGTGTGATCGGCGCGCAGATGCACGCGCCGGGCAAATACCACAACGGCAAGCGATGCCAGGGTCGGAAAGACCCCTGCATCGCGATCTAGCCTTCGTATTCGAAAAACAGGGTCGCCAGAGGCGGCAACGTCATGGTTGCCGCACCGTTCGATGAATCGACGCCCCCCATATTGCCCACCCCGGAACCGCCATAAATCGGGGCATCAGTGTTCAACACCTCACGCCAGCGGCCCGACAACCGGTCTGGCAACGGAACGCGGTAATCGTGATGCACGTTCGGGGTCATGTTGCTGACCACCAGCACCGGGTTGCCGCCCGGCGCGTGGCGCAACCATGCGAAGACGGAGTTTTCGGCATCGTCGCCCAGCACGACTTCGACGCCGTCGGCCTCGTTGTCCCGACCGTGCAGCGCGGGCAGCGATTTGTAGATGCCGTTCAGATCGCGGACCAGATCACGCATTCCCCGCTTGAGAGGCTGATCCATCAGATACCAGTCCAGGCTGCGGCTCTCGGACCATTCCTGCTCCTGCGCGAATTCCTGCCCCATGAACAGCAGCTTCTTGCCCGGATAACCCCACATCAGACCATAGTAAGCCCGCAGATTGGCGTGTTTCTGCCACGTATCGCCGGGCATCTTGGCCAGCAGCGATCCCTTGCCGTGCACGACCTCATCATGGCTGATGGGCAGCACGAAATTCTCGGACATGGCGTAATGGAACGTGAACATCATGTCGCCGTGATGATGTTTGCGATGGATCGGGTCCTTGGACATGTATTCCAGCGTGTCGTGCATCCAGCCCATGTTCCATTTGAACCCGAAGCCAAGCCCCCCCGCGCTTGTCGGTTGAGAGACGCCGGGAAAGGCCGTGCTTTCCTCCGCGATCGTCATGATGTTGGGGTGCGCGCCATAGACGGCGGCATTCATCCGGCGAACGAAGGCCACGGCCTCCTTGTTGATATTGCCGCCCTCATCGTTGGGGATCCACTCCCCCTCCTCACGCGAGTAGTCGAGGTACAGCATCGAGGCCACCGCATCCACGCGCAGGCCGTCCACATGGTATTTCTCAGCCCAGAAAAGCGCGTTGTTCACGAGGTAATTCTCCACCTCCTTGCGCCCGAAATTATAGATCAGCGTGTTCCAGTCGGGGTGGTAGCCCTGCTTGGGATCTGCATGTTCGTACAGCGCGGTGCCATCGAAATTGCCAAGCCCGTGCGCATCGGTGGGAAAGTGTGCCGGAACCCAATCGAGGATCACGCCCAGACCCGCGCCGTGCGCACCCTCCATGAACCGGGCGAAGCCGTCAGGCTCACCGAACCGGGCAGTCGGCGCGTAGAGGCCTGTCGTCTGATAGCCCCAGGACGGATCGTAGGGATGTTCGGACACCGGCAGGAATTCGATATGGGTAAAGCCCATCTCGACGCAATACGGGATCAGGCGGTCCGCCATCGCATCCCAGCTGAGGAACCCGCCATCGTCCGCGCGCTGCCAACTGCCCGGGTGCACCTCATAGATCGAAACGGGTGTGCGGCGCTTGTCCGTCCTGGCCCAATGCGCGATATGGCCCTGATCGTGCCAGTCCTGGTTGCCCAGCCGGTGCACGATGCTGGCCGTGGCGGGGCGGTATTCGGCGGCGAAGGCGAAGGGGTCGGCCTTCAGCGGCAGCAGCCCGCCATCGGGTCCGATCAACTCGAACTTGTATGAGGTGCCGGGGCCAATTTCCGGTATGAAAATCTCCCACACGCCGGTGCTCTGACGCAGACGCATCGCGTGCTTGCGCCCGTCCCACATGTTGAATTCGCCGACAACAGAAACCCGACGGGCATTGGGCGCCCAGACCGCGAAGTTGGTCCCCTCCACGCCCTCATGCGTCATCACCTGCGCGCCCATGCGGTCGAACAGACGGGAATGTGACCCCTCATTATAAAGGTAGTCGTCCATCTCACCCAGAACCGGCGAAAAGGAATAGGTGTCGATCAGCCGCCACGACGCCTCCTTGTTCGAGGCGTGATAGCGAACCGGCTGGCGTTCGGTCAGGCTCACCGGCCCGTCGAAGAAGCCTTGCACATCGCGGCAGGTCAGCTCCCCCACGACCGTTCCGTCGAGCGTTTCGACCTCCACCCGCCTTGCACCGGGGATAAAGGCGCGGGCGATGAAACCGGCGCTGGTCTGGTGTACGCCCAACAATCCGAACAGGTCGGAATGTGTTCCCGAGAGCACCGCGGAAATGGCGCCGGGTTCGGTCAACTGGGTGTCTGCCATGCGAAATGCTCCTTGGGTCTCTTTGAGCGTCACCTAGTGCCACGCGCGGTACAATCAAAACCGGTACAGGCAAAACCGGTACAGGCAAAACCGGAGCAGGCAAAACCGGAACAGGCAAAACCGGAACAGGCCCCGGTTCGCCTGAATCTTCGCGGTTCCGGCGATCCAGGTGCAAGACCGGATCGCCGGAAACCCTATCAGGGCAGCACGGACCAGATTTCCCGTCCGTACTGGCGGATCGTGCGGTCGGAACTGAAATACCCCATACGCGCGGTGTTGCGGATGGAGATAGCGTTCCAGCGCGACCGGTCGCGCCAGATGTCGTCCACCTCACGCTGAGCGGCGGCGTAGGCGTCGAAATCCGCAGCCAGCATGAACCAGTCGCTCATCCTGATGCCGCCGATCAGATCGTGGTAGCGGCTTGGATCATCGGGTGAGAAAATCCCGCTTTCGATCGCGCTCAAGGCCTGCGCCAGTTCGGGGGAGGCCGCGATGACCTCCTCGGGGACATACCCGTCGGCACGTTTCTGGGCGACTTCGCTGGCGGTCATGCCGAAGATGACGATGTTGTCCGCGCCCAGATGCTCGCGCATTTCGACATTCGCACCGTCCAGCGTGCCGATGGTCAGCGCGCCGTTCAGGCCGAATTTCATGTTGCCGGTGCCCGACGCCTCCATCCCGGCGGTGGAGATTTGCTCGCTCAGATCCGCAGCGGGGACCATGACCTCGGCCAGGGAGACATTGTAGTTCGGCAGGAACGCAACCTTGAGGATATCGCGTGTCGCGGGATCGGCGTTGACGACCTTCGCCACGTCGTTCGCCAGCTTGATGATAAGCTTGGCGTTGTGATAGCTCGCCGCCGCCTTGCCCGCGAACAGCTTGACCCGTGGCACCCAGGGCCGCTCCGGATGGGAGCGGATCTGATCGTAGAGCGCCACCGTCTCCACTATGTTGAGCAACTGGCGCTTGTATTCGTGGATACGCTTGATCTGGATGTCGAACATCATCGCAGGGTCGATGGACAGGCCCATGCGATCCTGAATCAGATTGGACAGGGCGGCCTTGTTCTCAGCCTTGATCGCGGCAATGCGCTGTTGCACCTGCGCGTCTTCGGCCACGTCGTTCAGCGCGGTCAGCCGGTCCAGATCCGTCATGATGCCGTCGCCCGCGACCTCACGCGCCAGATTATAGAGCTTCGGGTTCACCTGCATCAGCCAGCGGCGCGGCGTCACGCCGTTCGTCTTGTTGTTGATGCGCAGCGGATAAAGCTGATGCAGATCGCGAAACACGGTCTGCTTCATCAGGTCGGTATGCAGTCCGGACACGCCGTTGATCGAATGCGCCCCGACAAAGGCCAGGTTGCCCATCCGCACCCGGCGACTGCCGTTTTCGTCGATCAGGCTCATCGCGGAGATCTGCTCAGGCTCGAACGTCCCGACGGAGCGCGCTTCCTTCAGCACACGCGCATTGATCGCATAGATCAACTGCATGTGACGCGGCAGCAGACGCTCGAACAGGGGGACAGGCCAGCTTTCCAGCGCCTCGGGCAGCAGGGTGTGGTTGGTATAGGCGAAGGTCCGCTTCGTGATGTCCCACGCCAGATCGAAATCGAGGTGATGAACGTCGATCAGCAACCGCATCAGTTCCGCGACGCTGACCGCAGGGTGGGTGTCGTTGAGCTGGATCGCCGCCTTGTCGGGCAGCGAAGTTATGCGCCCGAATTGCGACAGGTGCCGCCGCAGGATGTCCTGAAGCGATGCGGATGAGAAGAAATACTCCTGACGCAGACGCAGCTCCTGACCGGCCTCCGTCTCATCCGCGGGATACAACACGCGGCTCAGCGCCTCGGCCTTGTTGCTTTCGCGCAGGGCGCCGATATGGTCGCCCGCGTTGAACTTGCCCAGCAGGATCGGGTCCACCGGCTCCGCCCGCCAAAGGCGCAGAGTGTTCACGCGCTTGGCCTGCCAGCCGACGATGGGGGTATCGAACGCTTCGGCCACGAAGCGTTCCGCCGGGGTCCAGGTGCAGGCGTCCCCTTCGCCGGTCTCGATGCTGCCGCCGAAACCGATGTCATATGCGCTTTCGCGCCGGCCGAACTCCCACGGATTTCCATGCTCCAGCCAAGTTTCGGGCAATTCGACCTGCCAGCCGTCGCTGATCTCCTGCCGGAACATGCCGTTCTGATAGCGGATGCCATATCCGTAGGCGGGAATGTCCACGCTGGCCATCGATTCCATGAAACAGGCCGCCAGACGCCCCAGGCCCCCATTGCCGAGTGCGGCATCCGGTTCCAACTTGCGAATCACGTCCAGATCGACGCCCAGATCGTCCAGCGCCTGCTGCAACTCGTCCACCAGTTCCAGATTGGTCATGGCATCGCGCATCAGACGCCCGATCAGGAATTCGAGGCTGAGGTAATAGACCCGCTTGCCCTCGCGCCGATAGGTGTCGCGCGTGCTTTCCATCCACTTCGTCACGACCCTGTCACGCACCACCAGTATAACGGCCGTCAGCCAATCGTCCTGCGTGGCCACGGTCGCATCCTTGCCGATGCGATAGGTCAGGCGGTTGACGATGTCGGTGGCCAGCAGCGCAGGATCGGACGACTTGGGTGTCGGCTCCAGGGCACCTCCGTGCGGCTTCATATCTGGGTCTTGCGACGTTTGGGTCATGCGTATGTATTCCCGGAATAGGCCCGGGTTAGCCGGGGCGTGGATGTACCACTTCGTTATGCGCGGTTTATGCTGCAATGCAAGAGAATCAACTCAAACCGCTTTGATACTATGGGGCGAAATACGGAAAAGTCGTTTGACGCAACCCGCCCCACGGGCCATCTGTGGAACGAAACGGACCAAGGAGCGCATCATGATCGACCGCAACGAAACCGCGAGCGAGGCACTGCGCGACTGGCTTGAAACGACCCTGAACGGCACCGACGCCGCGTTCGAGGTGCAACAACAGATCGCGCCACGGGTCGGCGCCCATCTGCGCGATGACCGCGCGGAGGTCATTTTCTGGACGCCCGAGCTGCTGGAACAGCGGGTTCCTTCCGGCGATGTCTTTCTGGAATGCCTGCAACCGGACAGCACGCCCGACCTGACCCGTGCCCGGCAGAACATCCGGTTCACGCGCACCTGGATCGCCATGGACCGGGTTCATGATTATTCCTGCGTCAGCATCGACGGCATGGATGCGGGCACCCGTGATCGGATCGGCACGTTCTACCGCCTGGCCTGGCGCGACGCGGCGGGCGACTGGCACCATATCCTGGACCCGATGGCCTGGTCCCTGCCCTTCGGCGCGTTCGCACCAGCCGAGTTCTATGATGTGGAGGGGATGCTGGCGGCCCGCACCGATGGCGACTATTGGACTCAGCGCCGCGAAGACGAGGTCACGAAGTTCGGGCCGCCCGTGAACATCCAGCAAATTCACGTCCCGACCGCCACCGCTGGCGGAACGCTCGCATCGCTGACCGCACTGTATGAGCGGCTGGCCGAGAAGGTCGCCGCAGGTGCTGAACTGGAACCGGCCGAGGAATTGTTCGCAGGCTACGACGCCGTGCAATTGCTGCCGGTCGAACCGACCACGGTGTATGAGGCCGGACCCGCCTTTTGGGAGGAGGAGGACCACGGCAGCGACAGTCTGACCGTCGATCTGACCCGGCCCGACACCACGAACTGGGGCTATGACGTGGTGATCGCGGGCATGGGCACGGTCAACCCGGTGCTGCTGGAATCAGGTCGCCCGGATGAATTGCTGGATTTCGCCTGCGCGTTGCACAATTTCCCCCGGCCCAAGAAGCTGGTGCTGGACGTGGTGTTCGGGCATTCGGACAATCAGGGCACGAACGTACTGAACTCCAACTGGTTCGCCGGGCCGAACATGTATGGCCAGAACATGAACTACCGCCACCCCACCGTGCGCGCACTGATGCTGGAAATGCAGCGGCGCAAGGTGAATTTCGGAGCCGATGGCGTGCGGGTGGACGGGGCGCAGGACTTCAAGTGGTGGGATCCCGAGGTAGAGGCGATGCGCCATGACGACGAGTATCTGCAATCCATGTCCGATATCGTGCAGCAGGTCGCAGGCACATCCTATCGCCCGTGGTTCGTGTTCGAGGACGGCCGCCCCTGGCCGCAGGAGGATTGGGAGCTGTCCTCCACCTATCGCGCGGTGATCGAGGGGCAGCGCGATCCCGATGTCTTCCAGTGGGGACCGCTGACATTCGCGCACAACACGCCGTTTCTGTACGGTTTCTGGCTGTCGAAGTGGTGGCGGATTCGGGAGATTCTGAATCACGGCTCCAACTGGATTTCGGGCTGCGCCAATCATGACACGCTGCGGCGGGGAACCCAGGTTGATACCAAACTGAACGTGAACACGCGTCTGGGTCACACCCGTATGGAGATCCTCGACAAGGCCTATGACAACCCGGCCATCCAGCTGGTGACATATGCCGCGTTTCCCGGGGTGCCGATGGATTTCGTCAATGCCTCTGCCCGGGCCTCGTGGGGGTTCATCCGCAATCAGGATGACAAATACGGGGTCAAGGTCGTGGCGGAGGAAGCCATCAGCCTGAAATGGCAGGTCGATGAATACAGCTACTCCCTGCCGCAGAGCTTTCCACGGCTCAAGGCCATGGGCTTCGAGGATCGTGAAAGTCTGGTAAGGTTCATGGAATTCCTGCCCGCCCTGGTCGAGGTTACGGATTACGACCTGAACGTCATCGCGAAACTGCTCAGCGAAGTGGATCCAGCGCTGGACGGCCCGCGACCGCTCAGTGTCAGTGCTCTCAAGGATATCGCGCGGGCGTGGATGGACGACATGCACGAATATTGCAACGTTGCACGCCACCACGCGGGTTTGAGCGCGACCCAGACCCACTTCAACCACCAATTGCGCGAATTCCGCCGGGACCGTCCATGGCTGCGCGATAATCTGGGAGAGAGGGACCGATTCGACTATCGCCGCCCGGTGGACGGAACCGTGCTGTTTACATCCTTGCGCCATGCGCCGGATGGCGAACAGGTCTTCATGGTCGCCCATATGGAAGGCGGAGAAACCGGTGAGTTCGATCCACTGCGCCTGCCGATACAGGGATTGGAGGGCTTCGGCTGGGAGGTGGCGTTGCGCACCGCTCAAATCGGGTCCGATTTCGTCGGCGGCCCCCTGTCACTGCACGATTCGATGGGGCTGGTTTATACCCGCCGCCCGAGCTAGCGGCGCACCCCGTCCAGCATCATATCCCAATCCAGCGCGGGGCCATCCGCGTCGCCGTGCAGAACACTGACGTCGCCGGTCGTTTCCAGTACGACCGCGCGCACCTGACCCGTATGCAGCACGTTGGCCTCCCGCAGCTTCGCGATCAGATCGGAACGTGTCATTCGCGCGGCCAGCAGGTTCTCCTCAAGGATATGAGGGCCCTTCATCAGCAGCAGCGGGGTATTGTCGATCACCTTGCGCACCGGCTCGAACGAAGAACGCAACCGCGCGGCGGTCCATTGCACGGCGAAGATCATTACCAGCCCGGCCACACCGCGCAATACCGGTATATCCGGTGACAGCAACGCGGACGCAACGATAGAGCCGGTCGCAACCGTCAGCGCGAAGTCGAAGCCGGACATCTTGGTAAAGCTGCGCAAGCCGACAATTCGTGTAATCACCACGATCGCCACAAGCAGCACCACGGCGCTGCCCGCCAGATTTAACAGTTCGGAAATATACTCATTCATGTCCAGCGAGATAGCGCAGAAACACGATCGGTCGATATCAATCTTCGAAAAGCAGGATTCTGTCGTTGCCCTCCCCATTGGCCAGCTACATAAAGCTTCAACCCCATGCCAAATCCGGACACGCCATGACCGAAGAATTCTACCGCATCAAACGCCTGCCGCCCTACGTTTTCGCAGAGGTCAATCGGCTCAAGGCGGAATACCGTGCAGGCGGCATGGATATCATCGACTTCGGCATGGGCAATCCGGACATGAATACGCCCAGCCATATCGTCGATAAACTGGTGGAGACGGTGCGCCGCCCCCGGACGCATCGCTACTCCTCCTCCAAGGGCATTCCGGGTCTGCGCAAGGCTCAGGCCGGCTATTACGCGCGACGCTTCGGGGTGAAGCTGGATCCCGAAACGGAGGTGATCGCCACCCTCGGATCGAAGGAAGGCCTGGCCAACCTTGCCATGGCGATCACGGCCCCCGGCGATGTGATGCTGGTGCCGAACCCTTCGTATCCCATCCACCCTTACGGCTTCATGATCGCGGGCGGCACCCTGCGCCATATCCAGACGCTGGTGAACGGTCAGTTCAAGCCCGAGGCGTATTTGCGCCAGCTTGAACTGGCCGTGGTGCATTCGGTGCCCAAACCGGTCGCGGTCGTCGTCAGCTTCCCCTCGAACCCGACGGCGCAGGTGACGGACCTCGATTTCTACCGCGATCTGTTGAAGTTCGCGAAAAAGCACCACCTGTGGCTGCTGTCCGATCTGGCCTATTCCGAGATCTACTTCGACGACAATCCGCCCCCCTCCCTCTTGCAGATCGAGGGCGCGAAGGACATCGCGGTCGAGTTTACGTCCCTGTCCAAGACCTATGCCATGCCCGGCTGGCGCATGGGCTTCGCCGTGGGCAATGAGCGGTTGATCGGCGCACTGGCGCGCATCAAGTCCTATCTGGACTACGGCGCCTTTACCCCCATTCAGGTCGCCGCCGCCGCCGCGCTGAACGGGCCGGACGATTGTATCGGGGAAATCCGCGATACATACCGCTCACGCCGCGACACGCTGGTGGAATCCTTTGCCCGCGCGGGGATGGATATCCCCTCACCGCCCGCGACGATGTTCGCATGGGCACCGGTGCCCGAGAAGTTCCGCCATCTGGGCTCCATGGAATTCTCGAAGATCCTGCTGCGTGAGGCAGAGGTCGCGGTATCACCCGGCGTCGGATTCGGGGAATACGGTGAGGGCTACATCCGCCTGGGACTGGTGGAAAACGAACAGCGGATCCGGCAGGCCGCACGCAATGTGCGCAAGGTGATGGAGGATGCCGACCGCATCCTTGCGCAATATCAGGGGGCAGAAACATGAGCTGGGACTACGAATTCCAAAAAAACGTGACCGCTGTCACCCTCAAGGAACTGCGCGATAGCGGCGATCTGGCCACCGGGGCGCAGGTGACGCTTGATCTGGAATTCCTGCCAACGGACACTGCGGATGCCGATGCCTGCGCCAAGGCGCTGCGCACCTTCGGATATGAGGTCGAGATCCACGAGGATGGCATGATCGCCGCCTCCATCGGCAACGTTCCCCTGACGTTGGAGGGTGTCTGGCAGCAGGAGGAGCGCGCCACCAAGATCGCGCTGGATCGCGGATACGAACCCGACGGCTGGGGCTTTTGGGAGCCGTGAATCCCTCCAACGATCCGGACTGACCGACATCCGGCGATCTGGCCTCAATCGCTCACTGGCCTCAATCGCTCAGCAAGGTCCGCGCGGCGGCCCGCGCCTCATCCGTCACACGGTCGCCTGACAACATCCGGGCAATTTCATCCACACGCTGTTCCGGCCCCAAGGGGGTGACATCCGTCGTCGTCATCCCGTCCGTGACCGATTTCGCGATCCGCCAGTGATGTCCGCCCCGTGCCGCGACCTGGGGCGAGTGGGTGACGACCAGAACCTGCGCCTTTTGCGCGATGGAGCTGAGCCTGCGCCCGACCGCATCCGCCGTCGCACCGCCGACGCCGCGGTCAATCTCATCGAAGATCATCGTCAGACTGTCGGCCCGTGTCGTCAGGCAGACCTTGAGCGCCAGCAGGAACCGTGACAGCTCCCCCCCACTGGCAATCTTGTTGATCGGGCCGGAGGGGGCACCGGGATTCGTGGCGACAGTGAACACGACAGTATCCGTGCCCTCGGCTGAGGGAGGGGCTTGCGTGATCTCCGTCGCGAAGACCGCCCGCTCCATCTTCAACGGTGCCAGTTCCGCCGCCATGGCCGCGTCGAGCCGGGCGGCTGCCGCGACGCGATGTGCGTGCAATGCCTGTGCCGCCATGTCGAAATCGTGCTGTGCGCGGGTCAGGTCAGCCTCCAGCCCGGCGATCTGATCGGCGCCGCTGTCAATCTCGCCCAGCTTGCCCCGCATATCCTCGGCAAAGGCGGCCAGATCATCCGCCAGAATACCGTGCTTGCGGGCCAGGCCCCGTATTGCGAACAACCGCTCCTCGATCCGTTCCAGTTCCAGCGGATCGAAATCGAGTGTATCCAGTAGCGTACTGACACCTGATTGCGCGTCCGACAGTTCCGACAGCACCCGCTCCAGCGCCGCGACCGAGGGATCGGCCAGACCGTCCAGCGCGGCGGCCGCCCCCTCAATCCAGCGCAGGGCATCGTTCAGCGGACCCTCCGCGCCCTGCGGACCGATGGCGGTGTCGGCGCGCTGCACATCCTCCCGCAGCCGTCCCGCCGCCTGCATTTGGCGGCGCACGATGTCCAGTTCGGCGTCCTCACCCTTTTGCGGGTCTAGGCTGTCCAGCTCCGTGATGGCGTGGCGCAGGAATTCCTCATCCTTCCGCGCCTCCTCCAACTGCGCACGGGCGTCACGCAATGCCCGTTGTGCTTTGGCCAGGGCGAGCCAGTTTGCGCGCGTCGCCTCAACCAAGGGGGCGGACCCGGCGTAGTCATCAAGCAGATCGCGGTGGCCCTTGGGGTCCAGCAAGCCGCGGTCGTCATGCTGGCCGTGGATTTCCACCAAAGCGGCGGACAGGGTGCGCAGAACCTCACCACTGCATCGGCTGTCGTTGACCCAGGCAGTCTTGCGCCCATCGCGGGTGTTCGTGCGTCGGATCAACAGGCTGTCCTCGTCGCCGGGCAGCCCGGCCTGCGCCAGCACATCCGCCACGGTCGCATTGCCGCGTACGTCGAACTCCGCCACGACCTCGCCCTGCTCCGCCCCGCTGCGGACCAGATCGGCCCGCCCGCGATGCCCCAAAGCGAAGCCGAGCGCGTCGAGCAGGATCGACTTTCCGGCCCCGGTTTCCCCGGTCAGCACGTTAAGCCCCGGGCGAAAGGTCAGATCCAGCCGATCGATAAGGATGATGTCACGAACCGCAAGGCTCAACAGCATGAGCTTATAGCCACTCGCCCAGGATCACCTGCCGATAGATGCGGCCCAGAACACCCCCTTCGTCCGAGGCATTCAGCGCGCCGTCGGTTTCCAGCAATCGGTAGCTGTCCGCATACCAGTCGGAACCGGGGAAGTTGTGCCCCAGAACGGAGGCGGATTTGATCGCCTCATCATCCAGACCCAGCGCCAGATAGGATTCGACCAGCCTGTGCAACGCTTCGGGCGTGTGCGAGGTCGTCTGATACTCATCCACCACGGCCTTGAACCGCCCGATGGCGGCGATGTACTGACCCCGCTTGAGGTAATAGCGCCCGACCTCCATCTCCTTGCCGGCGAGGTGATCGAGGGCGAGGTCGAACTGCAATTCCGCCTCACGTGTGTATTCGGAGTTGGGGTAGCGCTCAATCAGAACGCGCAGCGCCTGCAAGGCCTCCAGCGTATTGCCCTGATCGCGACCCACATCGTTGATCTGGTCATACCAGCTTTGCGCGATGAGGTATTGCGCATATGCGGCATCGGGATCGGCGGGATAGAAACTGATGAACCGTTCCGCCGCCGAACGCGCCTCGACGAAATCCGTGGCCTCGTAATAGGAAAAGGCGGACATGATCAGCGCGCGCTTGGCCCATTGCGAATAGGGATACAGCCGCTCGACCTCACTAAAGGTCCGCGCGGCCTCACGCTCCGCGCCGCGGTCCAGATCCGCCTGGGCCATATCGAAAATCTCCTGCGCGGAGCGGGCTTCGATGGGAACTTCTTCTTCACTGCTGAAAACGCCACAGGACGAGAGTGTGGCCGTAACCAAAAATGCACTGAGCAATGTCTTAGCACGCATCATCTTCGACGATCCTAACTGTCCTCACGAGCGCCGCGGCACCCAGTTTCACGAGCAATAGCATAGATCGAAACCAAGGGGAAAGGCCGCCTGCGCACCGCGATCAGGCTATGCGCCGCAGGGCCTCCTCGCCCCGCGCGACACCGGGCAGGCCGTCCACATCCGTGGCGGCACAACTGTCCAGCCGATATGCACCGGGTGTGGCGAAAAGCTTGCGCAACAGTCGGTTGGTGACACCGTGACCGGCGCGGATCCCGGTATACTTTCCGATGATCGGCGCACCGGCCAGGGCCAGATCACCGACCGCGTCCAGCATCTTGTGCCGCACGGCCTCATCCGGGTGACGGAACCCTTCCGGGTTTTCGACGACGTTGCCGTTGACCACCACCGCATTCGCGTGGGAGCCTCCCAGCGCCAGACCGTTCTCACGCAGGCGGGTGACATCGCCGCTGCGCACGAAAGTCCGGCTGTCCATCAGATGTTCGACAAAGGCGCCGTTCACCACGGCGAGGCGTTTGGCCTGCCGTCCGATCGCCGTGCCGGGAAAATCGATGCGGAAATCCACCTCGAACTGACGCGCGGGTTCGAGCGATGCGCGCGCCGCGTCCTCGATCAACTCGACCTTCTTGAGGATACGCAGAACGCTGCGATGCTCCATCTGCTCAGCAAAGCCGGCGGCCAGGATGTGGCGCACGAAGGGCGCGGAACTGCCGTCCATGATGGGCACTTCCGGTCCATCCACCTCGATCAGCGCGTTCGAGATACCCGTGCCCTGAAGCGCCGCCATCAAATGCTCGATCGTCGAGACGGTGACGCCAGCCGCGTTCGAAATCCGGGTGTTGAGCATCGTATCGCTGACCGAATCCCAGCTTGCCGGGATCATCGTGTCGACACCGATCAAATCGGTGCGGCGAAACCAAATTCCATGAAAGGCGGGCGCAGGGCGGATGCACAGCGTCGAACTGACGCCGGAGTGAAGTCCGATGCCCTGAATGCGTACTGGCCGACGCAAGGTCGTCTGATAGATCGATTGCATATCTGCCTCATTCCCACTGTGACGCTCTTCGTCGTCCGATCGTTAACGCTCTGCGCGTCTGTCGTTCCCTGGGTAGTAACGAAGTAATAGCCTTTTGCGCCTCAGACCGGCAAATCAATGAATGTGACGGTTTATGTCACATGATGAGCGCCCGAAGACAAACACCTGTTTTCATAAAGAAAAAGCCGCCCCGCTTATGGCGGGACGGCTCAATTCGATATGATGTGACGTCAGGTTCAGTTGGCCTGACGGCGCAAGAATGCGGGGATCTCGATGCGCTGACGCTCATCATCGTCCAGCCGGTCCGCCGGGCGCGGGGCGCTTTGCACCACGCGCGGTTTCGGTGCTGCCGCCGGGGCGGGTGCTGCCGGGCGTTCCGCCACGGGTTGTTGACGCGGCGCCGGGGCCGCATCGCTGTGACCGGTCATGCGGTTTATCAGCGAGTTGATGCCGAAAGCGGGCTTGCGCTCCTCACCGGTCCGGGTCGTGGGCCGGGGCGGAGTCGAATGGCTCGGCTGTTTGGCAACGGCGGCCTGAAGGCGGCGCATCGTGTCCGGCGTCGGTTCAGCGGCGGGTTCGCCTGCAGTAGCGGGCTGTTGCACGGGCAATTCAGGCTGCCGTGCGTCGGACGCAGGTGCCAGCGGCTGTTCCTCCGCAATCACATTACGGGCGCGGACCAGATCCGCGACAGTCGTGGGCGTTGCTGCGGCGGGCTGCGACAGGGGTGCCGGTGCCGCATCCGCAGCCGACCGGTTAACCGATTGGGGTGCAGGCTCGGCAATGGCGGCAGGTGCAGGCTGCGAAGCTGCGGCGGGAAGCGGCTTCTCATGTGCCACAGCCTCGATGCCGGTTGCCACGACGGAGACACGCAGGATGCCGTCCAGCGACGGGTCCATGGTGGAACCGACGATGATGTTGGCGTCGTCGTCCACTTCCTTGCGGATGCGCCCTGCCGCCTCATCCAGCTCGAACAGGGTCATGTCGGGGCCGCCGGTAACGTTGATGAGCACGCCGCGCGCGCCCTTCAGGCTGATTTCGTCCAGCAGGGGGTTGGCGATGGCACGTTCGGCGGCCTCGATGGCGCGATTCTCGCCCTCGGCCTCTCCGGTGCCCATCATCGCCTTGCCCATCTCATCCATCACGGAACGAACATCCGCGAAGTCGAGGTTGATCAGGCCCGGACGCACCATCAGATCGGTCACACCTTTTACGCCCTGATACAGCACGTCGTCGGCCATCATGAACGCTTCGGTGAAGGTGGTCTTCTCGTTAGCCAGCCGGAACAAGTTCTGGTTGGGAATGATGATCAGCGTATCGACGTGCTGTTGCAGCTCGGCGATGCCCTCATCCGCCTGACGCATCCGCTTCGAGCCTTCGAACTGGAACGGCTTGGTCACGACGCCAACGGTCAGGATGCCCATCTCCCGCGCGGCCTGCGCGATAATCGGCGCACCGCCCGTACCGGTTCCGCCGCCCATGCCGGCAGTGATAAAGCACATATGCGATCCGGCGAGGTGATCGACGATTTCCTCGATGCTCTCCTCGGCTGCGGCGGCGCCGACGGTCGGCTTGGCGCCAGCGCCCAGCCCCTCCGTCACCAGCGCGCCGAGCTGGACCTGACGTTGCGCGCGTGACTGTGTCAGCGCCTGCGCATCGGTGTTCGCGACGACGAATTCAGCACCTTCGAGCTGTTTGTCGATCATGTTGTTGACCGCGTTGCCGCCCGCACCGCCCACGCCGAAGACGAGGATGCGCGGCTTCAGCTCGGTCTGCTCGGGCATCCGAAGATTCAGACTCATGGTGTAATCCGCCTGTGTTTGCTCTGCTCTACCTACAGCGGGACCCTCATTTGTCAGGGGCACCCTACTGATTCGTTAGCGTAACCCATAGGGTTGAGTCGGTCACGGATTAATAGGTTAAAATCCTGATGACACGCTGCGAAGTTATCGCTCCGGTGAATCAGATAGGCGAAACTCCGCCGAAATGGCACCTGGATGCGTGCGCCGTGCGGCCACGCAGCGTTTGGTCTGCTGTCCTGCGCCTACCAGTTGTCGCGAAACCAGCGCATCGCCTTGCGAATCCGCTGCTTTCCGGTTCGGTCTGCGGGCATTTCGAAATCCCAGCATTCGTCCTGTGGCTTGGCCAGATGCAATGCCATCCCGACGGCGGCCGAAAACTGCGCCGCCGTCTGGGCCTGTGGCAATCCGGGAATGCGCAGTGGACGCCCCGGACGCACCTGACGGCCCAGGATACGGGTCGCGATCTCCTCAAGCCCTGGAATCTGGCTGCCCCCGCCGGTCAGCACGATGCGCCGTCCCGGCATATGCTCAAAACTCGCCGCGTCCAGACGGTCGCGCGCGGCCTCCAGAATCTCCTCTACGCGGGGGCGCATGACGCCGATCAGTTCGGCGCGTGAGATCATCTGACGCCCCGGTGCGTGATCGTTACTGTCACGCGGCAATTCGATCAGGTCACGATCATCGCGGGAGGTAGCGACCAGTCCGCCATGCACGGTCTTGATCCGCTCCGCCGTTTGCGCGGAAATTTCCAGCCCCTTGCAGATATCGAGGGTGACGTGATCGCCCCCCAGCCGCACCGCATCAGAATAGATCATCTGACGCTTCATGAAGATCGACAACCCGGTCGAGCCGCCGCCCAGATCGATGCACGCGCCGCCCAGTTCCAGCTCATCCTCGGTCATCGCAGCCAGCCCGGCGGCGTAGCTGGAATGCACCAGCCCCGACAGCTCCAGATCGCAGCGCCGCATGACCTGCACCAGATTCAGAATGCTTTCCTGACTGACGGTCATCATGTGCATGTCCACGCTCAACTGCGCGCCCGTCAGGCCGCGCGGATCGGTCAGGCCGGTGCGATGGTCCAGCGTGAAGTTCACCGGCAGCGCATGGATCACCTCGCGCGCGGCGCCGTAATCGGGAATCTCACCATCGGCCAGCGCCGCGCCGATATCGCTTTCGCTGACCTCGCCATGCTCGACCTCCGCCGTGCCGAGCAGCCCGTAGGAGCGGGGCTGCCCGCCGGAATAGCAGGCGATGACGTGGTCCACGCGGACCTCTGCCATCTTCTGCGCCGACTGGATGACGGTGCGCACACCACGCTCTACCTCCTCCATTGAGGCGATCTCACCCAGTTCGATACCGCGCGAGCGGGTCGTGGCGGCACCGATCACCTTCAGCCCCGCATGACCATCGAGCCGCCCGACCCCATCGGCACGCGGCGCGCGCAGCAGGGCCGGGTCGATGGCCAGGATCAGGCATGTGATCTTGGACGAACCCAGATCGACGATCGCGACCAGCCCCTTGCGCAGCGCGCTTTCGCGGCGGGCGCGCATGATGCGCTGGCTGATGAAAAGGTCACTGTCACTCACGCGTCTTCCCCCGATTCCATGGCGCGCAGGCGCCGCATTTCATGAACGGCGTGTTCGCCCAGCCGCACGGTAGGGCGCGCACGGTTGCGCATGTCAAAGACGGCCACGTCGCGGTCCATCACTTCCTCGCTCAACTGCAAGGCCAGTACGTGCATCAGCGCGTCCACAGCCCCCGTTTCGGGCAGCATGATCCGTTTATCGTCGTCCAGCACCACGTCCCAGCGCCGTTCGCCCACGCGCACGACACCCTCGATCCGTGTTGCCAGTGGGCCGGCAGCTTCGGCCAGGGCCAGGGCTTCGCGAACATGCCGTTGCGCGCCCCGCCCCACGATCAGGGGCAGATCCGAACGAAGCTCCCGTCTTTCCAGCGATCCGATCACGACGCCCTCGGCATCCAGCAGCCACAGCCCGTCCGCGCGACGCCACGCCGCCACCGGCGTGCGGGCGCGGACGCGAACGACCAGTTGGCGATCCGCGCCGACGGCGATCTGCGCGCTGGCGATGGGTGGCAGGCCCTCGACCCGGTCGCGGGCGGCCTTCAGATCCAGCGTCAGGGAGCTGGCCGGAAGGTCCACCGCCAGAGCCGTCCGAATCCTGTCGGACAGGACCGGACCCGCACCGTCGATGCGCACACCGGTAACGGCGAATTCGGGGCGGGCCTCGATATAGGCCCAGGTCTGCTGATACCGCTCCACCGCATAGGCCTGATTGGCGGGATCGGTCGCGACCAGCCCCACGATTCCGGCCAGCGCCCCCAGCGGAACCCAGCGCGTCACCGTCCTGCGCACACGCGGCGACAGCCACCACCGCGCCAGGCGATAGCGCAAGCGCGAGGGTGCGTAATCTCTCTTTACCGGTCGCATGAGGCATCCTCGATCAGCATCCTGCACAACTGCGCGAAGGTAATCCCCTCATGCGCGGCCTGCTCGGGCGAGAGGGATGTCGGCGTCATGCCCGGCTGGGTGTTCGTCTCCAGCAGGAACAGGCCGTCGGCGCCCCGGCTTTCGTCCCAGCGCAGATCGGTGCGCGAGACACCGCGACAGCCCAGCACCTGATGCGCGCGCAGGGCGTAATCGCGACACAGCACCGTGATTTCATCCGGCAGGTCGGCGGGCAGAACGTGGCGTGAGCCGCCATCGCCGTATTTCGCCTCGTAATCGTACCAGCCGGTATTGCTGATAATGTCCGTCACGCACATCGCGCGCGCCGGTCCGCCTGCATCCAGCACCGAAACGGTCAGCTCACGCCCCGGCACGAACTGTTCGGCCATCAGCATGTCGGGCATCTTCTCATCAATCACGGCAGGACCGTTCGCGCCCTCATCCACGATATAGATGCCGACTGAGGACCCTTCGTTATAGGGCTTGATGACATAGGGCGGGTCCATCGGATGCGCGTCCATCGCCTCCGCCTTGGTCACGCGCCGGTCGGGAACCACCGGCAGACCGGCCCGGCGATAGGCGGCCTTGGTCCGCAGCTTGTCCATGGCGAGCGCCGAGGCCAGAACCCCGGAATGCGTATAGGGGATGCGCAGCCATTCCAGCAGCCCCTGCACGCAACCATCCTCGCCCCAGCGCCCGTGCAGGGCGTTGAACACAACATCAGGTTTGATGCGCTGCAAATCCGACACCAGGTCCGGGCCTGCGTCGATTTCGAATACTTCGCTACCGTCTTCCCGCAATGCGTCCGCGCACAGCCGACCGGACACGAGCGATACGTCACGCTCCGCCGAAGGGCCGCCCAGAAGGACCGCAATACGGGGCTGTCCACTGCTCGACATACCCGCCTCACTCAAATGGTCGCCCCGGTTGGTCCAGGGTCGCCGTCACGCGCCGACGTGTTCGCCTATCCGCATGATTTCCCACTCTAGCTCAATGCCCGAGTGGTCCAAAACCCTTTTTCGCACTTCTTCGCCAAGTCCCTCCAGATCGGTGGAGGTCGCGGTGCCCGTGTTGACCAGAAAGTTCGGATGTTTCGGGCTCATGATCGCGCCGCCACGGGTCAACCCACGGCATCCGGCGTCGTCAATCACCTTCCACGCCTTCAGATCGTGCACGTCGTCGTCGCGCCCGGTTGAGGAATATCCCACCGGGTTGCGAAAGGTCGAACCGCACGACAGGTCGTCCACGGGCTGGCTGTCGGCACGCTTCGCCAGTTGCTCGGCCATCTTGGCGGTCAGCGCATCCGGATCGCCAGCAGGGCCACGCAGCAACGCGGACACCACGATCGCCCCGTCCGGCAGCGCGGAGGACCGATAGCCGAATCCCAGATCGCCCGCGGCGATGGTCTGCCGCGACCCGTCGCGCAGCAGCACGTCCACCTCCACCACCGCATCCGCAGTATAAGTGCCGTAACAGCCCGCGTTCATCCGCACCGCGCCGCCGATGGCGCCGGGGATAGTGCGCAGGAATGTCAGGTCGATCCCCGCCTCCGCCGCGCGCTTGGCCACCTGCGCATCCAGCGCGGCACATCCGGCGCGGACCTGCCCGTCGGCGATGTCCACTTCGTTGAAGCCGCGCCCCATGCGAATCACCACGCCGCGCACGCCGCCGTCGCGCACGATCATGTTCGAGCAGACGCCGACCGGCAGCAGCGGCACGTCATCGGGACAATCGCGCAGAAACCCGGCCAGATCGTCCACATCCGCCGGCATGAACAGAACGTCAGCCGGGCCACCGGTGCGCAGCCAGCTCATCGCGGACATGTCGCGGTCCGGCATGTAGCGGCCACGTATCGGGGGCAATCGGTCGATCAGGCTCATGATCCGCCCTCAGGTCAGGCTGCGCGGCAGGGCATGCGCCCATTGCGTGATGGTCCCCGCGCCGAGGAAGACGACCATGTCCCCCGCCCCGGCCACCTCTCGCACGAAGGCGGGGATGCCCTTCGGCGCGTCCAACGCGCGCACGTCGCGGTGGCCATGCGCCGCGATCCCCTCGACCAAAGCACCCTGATCGGCACCGGCGATAGGCTCCTCCCCCGCTGCGTAGACGGAGGAGATCGCAACCACGTCCGCCTCGTTGAAGCAGGTGCAGAACTCATCGAACAAGCTTTCGACGCGGCTGTAACGGTGGGGCTGGTGGATGGCGATGACCTTGCCCTTGGTGGACTTGCGCGCGGCCTTCAACACGGCGGAAATCTCGACCGGGTGGTGACCGTAATCGTCGATGATGGTGATGCCGCCAACCTCGGCCACATGGGTGAAGCGTCGGTTCACGCCGCCGAAACCGCTCAACCCCTTGCGGATCGCATCATCGGGAATTTGCAGGTCCAGCGCCACGGCAATGGCCGCCAGCGCATTCTGAACGTTGTGATCGCCCGGCATGGGCAGCCGCAGGTTTTCGATCCGACGCTCACCATGACGGTGCCGCGCGATCACGTCGAAACAGGCGACCGGCCCGTCATAGCTCAGGTTCACCGCGCAGATATCCGCTTGCAGGCTGAAGCCGTAGGTGATGACGCGCTTGTCCTGCACCCGCCCCTTCAGCGCCTGACATTCCGGATGGTCGATGCAGATTACCGCCGCGCCATAAAACGGAATGTTCGACACGAAGCTGTCGAACGCCGCGCGGATCGCATCGAAGCTGC
Source organism: Pontivivens nitratireducens (assembly GCF_014235845.1). GTDB lineage: Bacteria > Pseudomonadota > Alphaproteobacteria > Rhodobacterales > Rhodobacteraceae > Pontivivens > Pontivivens nitratireducens. The sequence continues at coordinate 26,695 of NZ_JACJUQ010000004.1, forward strand.
CGTAGTGGTCCATATGCTCGGGGTCGATATTGGTGATGATGCCGATGGTCGCGGGCAGTTTCAGGAATGTGCCGTCGCTCTCATCTGCCTCGACCACCATCCAGTCGCTGGCCCCCATCCGCGCGTTGGAGCCATACGCATGGATGATCCCGCCATTGATGACCGTCGGATCGACCCCGCCCGCATCCAGAATGGCCGAGACGAGCGACGTCGTTGTCGTCTTGCCATGCGTGCCCGCCACCGCGACATTGGACTTCATGCGCATCAGTTCGGCCAGCATTTCCGCCCGCCGCACGATGGGCAGACCCCGCTTGCGCGCGCCATCCAGTTCCGGGTTGCCCCTCTTGATCGCGGTGGAGATCACGACGACCTCCGCGTTGGTCAGGTTGTCCTCGGACTGGCCGATGAAGGTCGTGGCCCCCTTGCTGCGCAACCGCTCCAGAATCGGGCCGTCCTTCAGATCCGATCCCTGAACCTTGTAGCCGTGGTTCAGCATCACCTCGGCGATGCCGGACATGCCGATACCGCCCAGTCCGACGAAATGGATGGAGCCGATATCCTGCGGCAATCGTGTGGGGCGTTCGCTCATGTGGCGGTTCCTTTAGACATGCGTTCGACCAGATCGGCCAGGCGCTGCACCGCATCGGGGCGCGAGGCATTCCGCGCCGCCTCCGCCATGGACGCCGCCCGCGTCGGGTCGCCGAGTATTGCCGCGATTTCAGTCGAGAGGCCACCACTGTCAAGTGCATCCTCACGTATCATCAGCGCCGCACCCGCCTGGACCAGTCCACGTGCATTTGCCGCCTGATGGTCGTCGGTGGCCAGCGCATAGGGGATCAGGATCGAGGGGCGCCCGACCACCGCGATATCCGCGACGGAGGACGCGCCCGCACGGCTGATCACCAGGTGACAGTCGGCCAGACGCTGCGGAACGTCGTCGAAAAAGCTCCGCACATCCGCCTCAATACTGGCGGCGGCATAGGCCTCGCGCACGCGGGTCTCATCCTCGCCACGGGCCTGATGCGCAACCTTCAGCCTCGCACGCAATTCATCCGGCAGCGCGGCCAGCGCCGCAGGCACGACCCGTGACAGGATCGCGGCCCCCTGCGATCCGCCGATCACCAGCACGTTTCGGGTATCGGATCGGGCCAGATCATAATCCGCCCCCGCCATGGCAAAGACCGATCCACGCACCGGGTTGCCTGTATGCTCCGCCGTCGCCCCGCTGGGCAGGACCGTCGGCTCGACCGAGCAGGCAACGATATCGACGCGCGGCGCGAACAGCCGGTTCACCCGGCCCGGCACGCCGTTCTGCTCATGTATCAACGTGGGTATGCCCAGCATTTTCGCGGCGCTCATCGCCGGAACGGCAGGATACCCACCAAAGCCCGCGACCACGGCGGGCCGGTCCCTGCGCATCGCGCGCCAAGTATCCCAGACCCCCCGCGCGATCAACAGGGGGGCCGTCAGCTTGCCCCGCAACCCGCCCCGTGCAGGCGTTGCGGCGCGCACGACCTCTCGCGTGACGGCATCGGGAAACGCCCCGGCATATCGTGCGCCCCGTGCATCGGTTGACAGCGACACCTGCCAGCCCCGCCGCAGCATCTCCTCCGCCAGGGCCTGCGCGGGAAACATATGTCCCCCCGTACCGCCCGCTGCGATCACCAGTTTGCGCGGCTTCATCTCGCCCCCTTCACTTTCCTCAAATATCCCCGCCGGAGGCGACCGCCTCAAGCATTCGACCAGACCTGACTCAACCCGAAATGGCCCGATCGCGTGAGATGCCAACCAGATCACCGAAATCATCCTGCGGGCGGCGACGCGTCAGCGCCATCAACATGCCCAGCGCAATTCCCGCCGCAACCACCGACGATCCACCATAGCTGACGAAGGGCAGCGTCATCCCCTTTGCGGGCAGCAGACGCACCGCCACGCCCATGTTGATGATTGCCTGCATTCCGAACAATGCGGCCAGACCGGTTCCGGCAAGGCGGATGAACGGATCACGCTCCCGGCTCAACCGAAACAGCGCGCGCAAGGTGACGAATCCGAACAGGCCGATGATGATCCAGACCAGCAGCAGGCCGTATTCCTCCGCCGCGACGGCGATGATGAAATCGGTGTGCGCGTCGGGCAGGCGCCACTTTACCTGCCCCTCTCCGATGCCGACGCCCAGAAAGCCCCCCTCGCGGATGGCGGCGGTGGCGTATCCGATCTGGGTGTTGGGGTCGATGTTCGGCGTCAGATAACCATCGATGCGCCGGGCGAAGTGCTCGGAATTCTCGTAGGCGAAGGTTCCCGCCGCAACCACCGCGCCCGCCAGCCCCAGCAACAGCGGCATCGGCGCACCGGCCACGAAATACATCAGGCCCCATGCCGCCAGGATCAGGCTGGCCTGTCCGAAATCCGGTTGCAGCGCCAGACAGGCCGTCACCGCCAGCGCGACCGCGAAGGACAGCGTCTTGCCCGGCGGACCGCCGCGCACCATCGACCCTGTCATCAACCATGCGGCAAAGACGACAAAGACCGGCTTGAGGAACTCGGACGGCTGCACACTGGCAAAGCCCAGCGAGTACCAGCGCACCGCGCCCTTTCCGAAATCCGTGCCCAGCACCGGCAGCAACAGGATCGCCACGAACGCCCCCGCAAAGCCCAATGTCGCCCACCGGCGAATCTGGCGCGGGCTCATCATCGACACGATCAGCATCGTCCCCATGCCCATCACACCGAACACCGCCTGACGGGTCACGTAGTGAAAAGGATCCAAGCCGTTGCGTGCGGCCAGCGGCGGCGACGCGGCTAGGCCCAGCAGCAATCCGACCAGAAACAGGATCGCCACGGCGGACAGGGTCCACCTGTCCACGGTCCGCCACCAATGCGACAGGATCGGTTCTTCTTCGGGCGCGTCCTGCGCTCCGAACACCATATCGGTCATCGGCTTGCCTCACACTGCCGCGGTACTCTGCTCCGGCATCCGATCTTATGCGTGACACGGTATGCCCTGCCCTCACCCTATCCTGAATTTCGCCGTCGGGCCAGATATCTGTGCGTACACGCTATTTCGCCGCAAAACCCGCGATGAACCGACCGTGCGCGGGGGTGCCCCCCCGCTCGACCAGCCCCGGCCACAGGTTTGTTCCTACAGCCCCATGGTTGCATAGCTCGCGGCGACACGCTGGATGCTAACCAGATAGGCGGCGGTGCGCAGGTCCTTCACATCCGCCCGTTCGTGCCAGATCGCCTGCATGGACTGGTAGGCGTCGCGCATCGTGTCGTCGAGGCCGGAGCGGACCAGCTCCAACTCCCCCGCACCATGCAGGTATTGCTTCTTGAAGTTCTCGGACAGGACCAGGTTGTTGCCGCCTGCGGTCTTTACCTTCTCCAACTCGTCGACCAGCAATTCGTGGCGCGCCTCCTCCTGACGCCGCTCCATCCGGCCAAAGCGGATGTGGCTCAGGTTCTTGACCCACTCGAAGTAGGAGACCGTCACACCGCCCGCATTTGCGTACATGTCAGGGATGATGACCGTTCCCCGCTCACGCAGAATGTCGTCGGCACCGGCGGTAATGGGGCCGTTCGCGGCCTCGATGATCAGGGCGGCCTTTATCCGCTCGGCATTGTCGAGGTTGATGACCCCCTCCAGCGCCGCGGGAATCAGGATATCGCATTCCAACTCCAGTCCGGCCGCGCCGTTCTCGATAAACTTGGAACCGGGAAAGCCCCTGACGCTGCCGGTTTCCCTGAGGTGGTTGCGCACGTCCTCGACCTTCAGACCGGTGTCACAGATGATTGCGCCGTCCCGCTCGACAATGCAGGTGATGCAGCAACCGTCCTGTTCCTCAAGGAACTTCGCCGCGTGATAGCCCACATTGCCAAGCCCCTGGATGACGACGCGCTTCCCGTCCAGCTTGCCAGACAGGCCAGCCTTTGCCACGTCCTGCGGATGGCGGAAGAATTCGCGCAGTGCGTATTGCACGCCGCGCCCCGTCGCCTCGACCCGGCCGGCAATGCCACCAGCGTTCAGCGGTTTTCCGGTGACGCAGGCCCGCGCGTTGATGTCGGTTGTGTTCATGCGGCGGTACTGATCCGCGATCCAGGCCATTTCGCGCGCGCCGGTGCCCATGTCGGGTGCCGGGACGTTCTGCGCGGGGTTAATCATGTCGCGCTTGATAAGTTCGTAGGCGAAGCGGCGGGTGATCCGTTCCAGCTCCTCCTCGTTCCAGTCCAGCGGGTTGATGGCCACGCCCCCCTTGGAGCCCCCGAACGGCGTCTGAACGAGGGCACATTTGTAGGTCATCAGCGCGGCCAGTGCCTCAACCTCATCCTGATTGACGTTTCCGGCGTAGCGGATGCCGCCCTTGACCGGCTCCATATGCTCCGAGTGTACGGCGCGATATCCAGTGAAGGTCTGGATGCCGCCGCGCAGGCGCACGCCGAACCGGACGGTATATGTCGCGTTGCACACGCGTATCTTCTCAACCATCCCCGATGGCAGGTCCATCAGCGCGACCGCGCGATTAAACATGATATCGACGGATTGGCGAAAGCTCGGCTCTGACGTGGTATTCATCGGTTTGTTACCTCCAAACCTTGTGATTTCCCCTTTGGAAGACCTAAGCGTAGGGGGGTTTTGCATGATTGAAAGGCACGCGAAGCGATATTCGACATCGCGCGCGCACCGCCCCGGTAAAACCTCCGTGTCCTCCCCCGGACGGGCGGGGTGGGGCCGCCGCTTCCAGAAACATCACCGCCGGTTGCAAAAGTGCGGTTGACGACCCCCCCGACTCGTGGCAATTACCGCGTCAATTCCGGCGGGGCAACTTCCCGGTCGGACGGATGGGCGTATAGCTCAGCGGGAGAGCACTTCGTTGACATCGAAGGGGTCACAGGTTCAATCCCTGTTACGCCCACCATCCATTCCGCCGCTGCCGATACGCGACAGCGGTCATCGCAACCGAGGCGCCGGGTCCGCTCGCGCCGCTGAAATTGGAGAGATGCCATGAAGGTCAAGAACTCGCTTCGCTCCCTGAAGCAGCGCCACCGCGATTGTCGTGTCGTGCGCCGCAAGGGTCGAGTCTACGTGATCAACAAGACCCAGCCTCGTTTCAAGGCACGTCAGGGCTGATCGCCCTGCTTCCCGCCTGACCTGCGCAGCCAGATTTGCGCAATCAGCTGGACAGCCTGCGGTTGCTGAATACACCTACAAATACGACACGAATACAAAAGGGCCGCTCCATCAAGAGCGGCCCTTTCGCTGTGCATCACAGACAGGGATCAGTTACCGGCCAGGGTGATCAACTGGCGCACGGTTGCCTGATCGACATACCCGGTCGCGTTCAAGCCGAAATCGCGCTGGAACTGGCGCAGCCCCTGACGTGTCGTCTCATCAAAACTGCCCGAGATATTGCCCACGGGATACCCCTGCGATTGCAGGCGGATCTGGACGAGCGCCCGGTTGATCGAGTTCAGGCCCAGTGCCTGCTCGGTCGCTTGCGGGTCCTGCGCCGGGTCGGGTTGCTGCGTTTCCTGCGAGGCCCGCAAGGTCTCGATCTGAGCACGGGCGGTTGCCGCGAACTCACTGTTCGGGAAGTTGGCGACGAAGGTTTCGTACCCCTCGATCGTGTTCGCGTTCCGGGCCCGCTGCCAGGCCGCATTCACGTTTGCGTTCGCATTCGCGCGGTTGTTCTCGGCCTCGATCGCGTTCAGCTCGCTGCGGGCGCGCTCGGCGAAAACACCGTTCGGGAACGAGTCGAGATAGCGGCGCAACGCGGCCTCTTCTCCGCTTGCGCCTGTCGCATCCCAGAATGCGCGATCCTCCCGCTCCCTCTCCGCTTTCTCGGCTGCCTGAGCGGCCTCCTGCTCGGCGCGCGCATTGTCGGCCTGAACGCCCAGCAGGTCGATCTGACCGCGCGACAGGAACCCGCTCGCCGTGAAATCCTCGGATTGTTGCCATGCCGCGATGGCGCTGCGCGATCCCGGCCCGAAGATACCGTCAACGCCGCGCGTGTTGTATCCAAGTGCCACCAGATTCTGCTGGATCTGGCGCCGTTCGCTCCGCGACAGATTCAGCTGCTGCTCACGCGCCTCCGCCGGATTTTCCTCGACTTCAGGCTGCGGCTGCGGGGTCACGGTCGCAGGTTCGGGCCGGGCCGCGGGCAGTGGGGCAGGCTCGACCCGCTCTACCGCCAAAACGGCATCGCGCGGGGCGAATCCGAAGCGATTCAGGTCGTCGGGCAGATCATTGCCCATCTCACGCATTGTCATTCCCGGCTCCAACGCGGTGTTGCGCACCAGCGAGGACACGTCCGCGATTGATCCGGTGACGACCATCGTATCGCGCGGGGCGAACAAGCGCCCGATACCCGCCTCATAGCCTTCACCCTCGAATCCGCCATCCTCGTCACTGCCGACGAAAACGACGCCCAGTTCCTCGGCCTCGTCCACCAGCGACACGAAGAAATCTATCGTCGGCGCGGTCAGTCCGATTCGCACCACGCTGTCACCGTTGATATCCACCGGCATGAACCAGCTTTCGGTATCCGTCGTGACAGTGTGCCCGTTGAGATGAACAACGATCCGTTCCGCCCCGTCGATCTCATCCATGAAGCCACCCAGCAGGCTGAACAGCTGCGTACGCGTCAAATCCTCGCCCTGTGTCACGTCAAATCCAGCCGCGCGATAGGCATCGACCAGCCGGTCATGCTCACGCGAAGTCACATCATCGGCGTTGGCGTAGTCTGAATTTCCGATGACCAATGCGACATCCTGCGCAAATGCAGGTGCGGCAACGGCCAGCAATGCCGTGCTGGCGAGCAAAGTCTTGAGTGTGGATCTCATACCTGTGAACCTCCTGATATCGGGTCAAATATCAGGTAGAACGCCTGATACAGCGTCCCAGTTGCGTATTAAGACGCTCAGCTAATCGTGATCGCCTGCCCCGCAGGGGAATGAAGGGCCCAATGCGCACGAACCTGCTCACCGCAATGGCGCGCCAGTTCCTTGCGGCCCGCGAAATCGGCGGCTTCGACAGCGGGCGCGAAGCTGAGGTGCAGCGTGCCGCCATAGGAATGCGCCAGCAGGGTCCATAAACTCCCCCCCAGACTCATATCCCCCCACCAGCCATAGAACGTTGCCGGCAGGTGCGGCGCGGGCACGTAGATCGCGGCGACCGGCTGAATCTTGACGCCGCTTTCCATGTCGGAAAATGCGGCGAACAGGGGGGATTTGAAGGGCAGGACCCGCTGCCCGTCGGTGCTGGTCCCCTCGGGGAAGAACAGCAATTGCTGCCCTTGCGCCAGACGCTCGGCCATTTCGAGCTTCTGCCTGGCCGCTGCGCTGGACCTGCGTTCGACGAACATCGCGTCCATCATGCGGGCACACCACCCGATGGCAGGCCAGTCCGCGACCTCGGACTTCGCGACGAAGACCGTGCGCCCGATGGAACAGAACGCCATGATGTCCAGCCAGCTGGAGTGATTGGCAACCAGCGCCGCCCCGTCGGGCGGGGGGGTGCCGTGCACGATCCGCCGCAACCCGATCAAGCGCAGACTGCCACGGGCCCACAACCGCATGACGGCATAGCGAGGACGCCTGCCCCCCAGCAAAGGCTGCACCCATTTCAAGGGCAGATAGATCGCGATCGCCAGCACCAGCCACAGGATGAGCAATACGCCGCGCAGGACCGCGACGACGGCGCGCAACGGGCCGGTGGGCGGAGGGGCCGGCGGATCAGCTTCGTCCCACGTGCTCACGCAATGCCTTTTCCGGTCGTGCGGGTGTACATATCCTTGTAACGCTCCGTCATCGCTGCCGTGTCCATCAGCAGGCAGACATCTATGGTGTTGAAATCGTGGTCGATAAATGCCCCCTCGCCCACGACGCCGCCCAAACGCAGATACGCCTTGATCAACGGCGGCATCTGCCGCATCGCCTGCCGCGCGTCGATCTGTGAGGCCGGCATGCGGTTCATCTCGACATAATGATCGGCCAGCGTGCGGACCCGCAACGCAGGTGGGGCCAGATGGCTATGATACAGATGGGACAGAGGTTGCGCCACCGCGTCCACATCCGTTCCGGGGAAACTGGCCACACCGAAAAGCACTTCGATACCGTGGCTCAGGACATATTCGCCCAAACCGGACCACAACAGATGCATTGCCACACCGCCGCGATAGTCCGGGTGCACGCAGGAACGGCCCAGTTCGACCGTTTCGCGCCCCAGTCTGGTCAGCGGCTCCAGATCGTATTCGCTTTGGCCGTAAAACCCCGGCCCTGCCTGCGCGACCGAGCCGCGCAGCAGGCGATAGACGCCGACAACATTTATCCCGTCCTCACCCGGGTGGAGCAGATCAATCAGCAACAGATGGTCAAAGAAGGGGTCGAAGCGGTCACGCTCCAGCCGCAGGGCGTGCTCCTCAGCCGAGGCGGACGCGCCCATCTCCTCGACGAACACGGTATATCTGAGGCGTTGAGCGGCGCGGATCTCGCCTTCGTCACGGGCGAGCCGTACCTGAAATCGCTTGGCATCGACCTTCATCATAGGATCCGTGCTGGCGCCGGTATGCGTTCCGGCAGTCGGGGGGAACCTATTAGGACCACGCGCCGACTTCAACGCGATAGGTCACCTGCCGGCAAAAGCGCCGCAGGGCTGCGCATTAACCTTTTGTGCACTTTTTGTTAAGCATATCGTGTAAGATTGGATCCACGTTATAGCTGATCGTGGATTTGGTGGAGGACGATGCGTGACCCATCGATCACCACCTTGCCGCGATTTTGAAAATTTACCGTGATCTTCCGCCCGATCACGGATTGCACCTGCCCGATACCCCAGTCCGGCTCATCAGGATGGCGCACCAGCGCGCCCGGTTCGAGGAATTCATTCATGGCCACTGCACCCCTGCTTCAAAACTCAAACATCTCCTCGCGGATCGAGGACGATCTGATCGGCTTGGTGACATCGCGTATCTGCCATGATCTGGTCAGCCCCATCGGCGCGATCGACAATGGGGTCGAACTGATGACTGCGCTGTCCGGCACCTCACACTCCGCCGAAATGGGCCTGATCGGGCAAAGCGCAAGGGCGGCGGGCCTGAAACTCAGGCTGTTTCGCATCGCGTTCGGCGCCGCCTCCCCAGACGCGGTCAGCCGGGGTGAGGATCTGCGGCAGGTGTTCGAGGGGACGTTCAACCGGTCCCGGTTGAAATTCAGCTGGGTGGATCAGACGACGGCGATGTCCCGTCCGCAGGCAAAACTGCTCGCCCTGTCGCTGCTGTGCGCGGACACGGCCATGCCTTTCGGCGGATTGCTGACGCTGACCGTACTCGACAGCGGGGTGACGCTGAGCATGAGCAGCGAACGGTTCCGCTGGCAGGACGATCTGTGGGCCGCGCTGTGCGGCGATGGCACGTTCACGGATGTCGGTGCCGGGAACGTCCAGTTTCCCCTTGCCCGACTGCACGCCGATCAGATGGGGCGCCGGTTCGCCTTGCGTGAGGATACACAGAGCTGGATCCTCAGCGTCTAGCCGTCATTCCGCCGCGATCCGGGCGGCGTTGAGCCAGCTCCACATACGCACCGGGGTGATCGGCATGTCCACATGCCGCACGCCCGCGTCCCAGACCGCATCCAATGCGGCATTTGTCACGGCGGCCAGCGCCCCGACAGTTCCCGCTTCGCCACAGCCCTTCATACCGATCTCGTTCGCGGTGGAGGGGACCAGTTCCGCGTGAAAATCCATCCACGGCACGTCATAGGCACGCGGCATCGCATAATCCATGAAGCTGCCTGACAGCAATTGCCCGTCCGCGTCATAAACCACCTGTTCTGTGATCGCCTGCCCGATGCCCTGTGCAACGCCGCCATGCACCTGCCCCTCGGCCAGCATCGGGTTCATCAGCACGCCGAAATCGTCCACCACGGTGTATTTGACGACCTGCGTCTTGCCGGTATCGGGATCGACCTCGACCTCGCAGAAATGTGCCCCGTTGGGATAGGAGCGTCCCCCGACCGTATTTTCCAGTTCGGTGACCAGCAGGTCGGCCTTGCCGCGCTTGCGGGCGATATCGCTCAATTCCATCAGGCTGACGGACCGGTCGGTGCCTGTGATCTGGAAGGCGCCGTTCTGGAATGTCAGATCGGCGCCCGCGACCTCCAGCTCCTCCTCCGCCAGAGGACGGAAGCGGCGGATCATTTCGTCCGCGGCGGCATTGATGGAATTGCCCTGCATGGTGACGGAGCGGGAGCCGCCGGTGCCGCCGCCCTTCGCGATGCGGTCGCTGTCGCCCTGAACGAAACTGATACGATCGAACGGAATGCCCGCCCGCTCATTCAGGATCTGGGCGAAGACCGTTTCATGCCCCTGCCCGTTCGACTGGGTGCCGACATAGAGGTTCACGCGGCCATCGTCGCCGAACTCGATCTTCGTCGTCTCATCCTGCGAGCCGAGGATGGACTCGATATAATAGGCCAGTCCCAATCCGCGATATTTACCCGCCTGCGCGCTCTGCTTCCGACGCTCCTCGAAGCCGTCGATATCCGCCTCGCGCAGGGCGCGGTCGAGAACCTTGTGAAAATCACCGACGTCGTATGTCTCACCACTGGCAGAAGTATAGGGGAAGCTGTCGCGCGGAATGAAGTTTATCCGCCGCAATTCGACCGGGCTGATCCCCAATTCGCGTGCGCACTGATCCATCAGCCGCTCCACCGCATAGATCGCCTCGGGCCGTCCGGCGCCGCGATAGGAATCCAGCGGCGTTGTGTTCGTATAGACCCCTTCGACGTGGAAAAACGTGGTCTGCACGTCATAGCTTCCAGGCATGACCTTCAACGCCAGTTCGGACTGGATCAACTGGCCGTGAGGCGAATTATAGGCACCCAGATTGCTGATGGTGTGAAACCGAAGGGCCAGCAGCTTGTGATCCGCATCGAAGGCCGCCTCAGCCGTTGTGACCAGATCGCGGCCGCCGGCATCGGTCAGATGCCCCTCGCCCCGATCCGCCATCCAGCGCAACGCCAGTCCCGTTTCGCGCGCGGCAAAGGCCAGAACGAAATATTCGGGGTAATCGAAGCTCTTCATCCCGAAACCACCCCCGACATCCGGGTTGGTGACACGAACCTGCGTCCTGTCCATGCCCAGCTTGCGCGCCAGATTGTCGCGCAAGCCCCACACACCCTGACCGTTCACGGTAAAATGCAGACGGCCGTCGACCATGCGGGCCAGCGCACCGCGCGGCTCCACCGGATTTGCGATCACCCGGTTATCGACCAGTTCGAGAGATACCGTGCGCGCGGCTTTGGCAAAGGCGGCCTCGGTCGCGGCCTCGTCACCATGCGCCCAGTCATAGGCGCGGTTGTCCGGTGCCTCGGAGTGGATCGTCTCACCCCCCACGGCAGTCGCGACATGCACGGGCAGATCCTCATAATCCACCTCAACCAGATCTGCGGCATCCAGTGCGTTCTGACGGGTTCGGGCAATCACCACGGCGACCGCCTCACCAACGTAGCGCACGCGCCCGGTCGCCAACATCGGGCGTACAGGAGCCGCCGCCTTGGTTGCGTCACGGTTGTTCACGAGCGCGAAGTTCATCGCGTTCTTCAGCTTTCCCTCCAGATCGGCGGCAGTGTAGACTGCGACGACCCCTTCGGCCTCACACGCGTCGGCGGTGTCCAGATTCACGATATCGGCATGGGCGACAGGCGCCCGTACAAAGACCGCAAAGGCATCCGCCCCGATCGAGAGATCATCGACATATTGGCCCTGCCCGGTCAGGAAGCGGTTGTCTTCCTTGCGTCGCACGGATTGGCTGATACCGAACTTTGTCATGACCTGGCCCTTTCGAAAGGTTACCTTGCGAACCTAACATTTCGCGGTGCGCTGTCCATGCCGCCATTGACGCGGGCAGGATTTACGCAGGCAGGCCAAATCCGGTTTGGCAGACTGTCCGATCAGACACGGATTGATGGTGAAAACCTTGACCCGTACGGCCCAAGCAGCCGGCCAGCGATGATCCTGACGCCGCATTCGACTTGACCTGAGCCGGTCGATAGGCATCGTGCGCGCAAAGACAACAGAAGGAAACGTCTATGACCCGAGAAATCGTCATCCTGGGCGGTGCACGCACCGCAATCGGAACCTTCGGCGGCGCGCTGGCCTCCACCCCGCCGATCGATCTTGCCGCTATAGCAACCAAGGCCGCGCTGGAGCGTAGCGGTGTCGAGGGCGACCGCATCGGTCATGTCGTCTTCGGTCACGTCATCAACACCGAACCGCGCGACATGTACCTCAGCCGTGTGGCCGCAATGCAGGCTGGCATCCCCGACACGACCCCCGCGATGAACGTGAACCGTCTGTGCGGTTCGGGCGCGCAGGCCATTGTTTCGGCAGCGCAATCGCTGATGCTGGGCGACGCCGATTTCGCCGTTGCCGGTGGTGCGGAAAACATGAGCCGTTCGCCCTACATCCTGCCCGAGGCCCGCTGGGGCCAGAAAATGGGCGATACCCGCGCACTCGACATGATGCTGGGCGCGCTGAACTGTCCGTTCGGCACAGGCCATATGGGTGTGACGGCGGAAAACGTCGCGGATGAGCACGACGTGACCCGTGAGCAGATGGACGACTTCGCCCTGCAATCGCAGGAGCGTGCGGCCAACGCCATCGCAAAAGGCTATTTCAAGGATCAGATCGTGCCGGTCGATGTGAAGGTCAAGCGTGGCACCGTCGCCTTCGACACGGATGAGCATCCCAAGGCAAGCACGGCTGAGACTCTCGCCGGTCTGCGCCCGGTGTTTCGTAAGGACGGCCGGGTCACGGCGGGCAACGCGTCGGGCATCAATGACGGCGCGGCGGCGATGGTGCTTGCAACCGCAGATGCGGCAAAGGAAGCGGGTCTGACCCCGCGCGCGCGCATCGTAGGCTACGCCCATGCAGGTGTGCGCCCCGAGGTGATGGGAATCGGGCCAATTCCGGCGGTCGAGAACCTGTTGGCCAAAACCGGCCTGAAGGGCTCCGATTTCGATGTGATCGAATCGAATGAGGCATTCGCGTCACAGGCCATCGCAGTCAATCGCGGCTTGGGCCTCGACCCGGCCAAGGTCAACGTGAACGGCGGCGCGATCGCTCTGGGCCATCCGGTCGGCGCGACCGGTGCCATCATCACGATCAAGACGCTCTATGAGCTGGAGCGGACCGGCGGTCGTTACGGCCTGATCACCATGTGCATCGGCGGCGGTCAGGGCATCGCCATCGCCATCGAACGCATTTGATCCCCTGTCGCGCCGCCGCTCACCGGCGGCGCGACATGCTCAGGCGGCGTAGGGGCAGTCGTCCTTGTGCGTCAGATGCTCCACATCCTCGGCAATTGCACCGCATTCCACACATCGCAGCCCGTCGGGCGTGCTTTGCAGGAAGTCCGGCAACGTGCCATCCGGGTCATGCCCGGCCGTCAGATCGGGTGCGCCGGCCCGCGCCAGACTGGTCTTATCGGAAAAATCACTCATCTCGGCCTCCTGTCTCTCCTACCTCTTCAACGTCTGAGGGCTGGGCACAGTTGCGTCAGGAATAAGAGCTTTCCATAGTTCCCTTGGGTTGCCTGCTGTATTTCGGAAACCCCAAGGAATGTGATCTCTCGCCTCGCCCTGCAAACGCACTAAATATGGGGCGAGGCAGAACAGGCACGCGATGACCGCACTGGATCAGTATCAACGGCTCGAAGCCGTCGCATTGTGGCGCTCGTCGCCCGATGAGGACCCGCGCGAGGTCGTGGTCAGTTTCGGCAATGCCACCCTGACCCTGATGAGCATGGAGGAGGAGCCGTGGGGCCACTGGTCCCTCGCCGCGCTGGAGGAGCTGGGAAGCGATGAGCACGGCCTCGTCCTGACCCCGGACCCCGACTGTCAGGAAACGCTGTCGCTCGACGATCGCGACATGATCTCGGCCATTCGGGCGGTGCGCGGCAATGCACAGCGTGAGATCGTCGAGCGTCGGCGGATCAAGCTTCTGGCGCCGGCGCTGCTGTTTCTGGTGGTGCTGATCGGTGCCGTGCTGCTGGCGCGACAGCCCATCGCCACATTCCTGATGCAGCGCGTGGACGATGTAACATGGGAACGGGTCGCCATCGCGCTGGCGACGGACCGGATGCAGGCCGACGATGCGCGGTTCTGTCGGGTGAACGGATCGGCCGGGTTGCGCACTTCGCGCGGGCATCCCCTGCTGCTGCGCATCCACGGGCGGCTCGACCCCGGCGCGACGGCCATCCGCCCGGTTCTGGTCCGGTTCGACGGGCCACCCGTGCTCAGCCTGCCCGGTGCGTTGGTCCTGTTGAACGCCAACGCCGTCGATCTGAGCGATCAACCCGAGCAGATTGCCGGGCTGCTGGCACTGGCTCAGGCCCGCTATGATCTGAAACTGGATCGACAGGTTGTAACGCAGACGCTGGGACTGATCGGCACGGTCCGTCTGGCCGCGTCCGAGGTGCTGCCCCGCGCGCGTCATGACAATGTTCTGGAGGCGCTGATCAGCGCCGCCCTGCGCGACCCTCAGGCCGACAGCGCGGCCCTGCGTCTGCTGACGGCAGCGCAACTGCCCAGCCTGCCGGTCAGCCTGCTGCTGAACGAATATGGCGCACCCCGCGCCCGGATCGAGACCTTGCAGGCGGGCGACAGCATTGGTCCCGCCGTCTACACCCCCGCATTGGACGACGCGGACTGGCTGCGACTGAAGGCAGCCTGCGACTGAAAACAACCTGGGGCTAGACCGGTTGAACCGCCCCCGATGTCAGGCGCAGCGTCCGATCCATCCGACCGGCCAGTTCCAGATTATGCGTCGCGATCACCGCAGCCAAACCGGTTTCGCGCACCAGCCCCATCAGGACTGCGAAGACCTGTTCGGACGTGTCCGGGTCCAGATTGCCCGTCGGCTCATCCGCCAGCAGGAGGCCGGGATTGTTCGCAAGCGCCCGGCAGAAGGCCACACGCTGTTGTTCGCCGCCCGACATTTCCGAGGGGCGATGGCCCATCCGATCCGCCAGACCGACCGAGCTGAGCAAATCCTTCGCCCGCGTTCGCGCGGCGGCGGTGCCCACGCCCGCGGCGCGTTGGGGCAGCTCGATATTCTCGCTCGCCGTGAATTCGGGCAGCAAGTGGTGGAACTGATAGACAAACCCGATGGTGGACCGGCGCAGTCGCGTGCCGGCGCGATCGCCCAGCCGCGTGGCGTCCTGCCCCTCGATCTCTACCGAGCCGCTGTCGGTGGAATCGAGCAGGCCCCCGATGTGCAGCAGCGTCGATTTTCCCGAACCGGATGGCGCAACCAGTCCGACGATCTCACCCCGTCCGACGCTCAGATCCAGGTCGCGCAAGACGCGAATTTCACCGGGCTCCCCCTCGTTGTAGGTCTTGGAGATGCCTGTCAGTTTCAGAACCGGATCACTCATAGCGCAACGCCTCCACCGGGTTCATGCGCGCGGCACGGCGCGCCGGAAAATAGGTCACGACGAAGGATAGTCCCAGCGACAGCGCCGCCGCGCGCAGCACGTCCACCAGCCGCAATTCGGCGGGCAGTTCGCTGATGAACCGGACCGAGGGGTCCCAGACCCCGCCGCCCAGCAACCAGTTCACGAACCCGAAGATCGGGTCGATATAGATCGCGAAGGCACAGCCCAAGATTACGCCCAGTGTCGTGCCGATCAGCCCGATCCCCGATCCGCAAATGAAGAACACCCGCAGGATCGACCCCTGCGACAGCCCCATCGTGCGCAGGATGCCGACGTCGCGGCCCTTGTTCTTGACCAGCATGATCAGGCCCGATGTGATGTTCAGCGTCGCGATCAGCACCAGAATGGACAGGATGACGAACATGATGTTGTCCTCCATCTCCAACGCCCGCAGGAACCCGCCCGACGATTGCAGCCATGTCCACGAATAGGTGCCCGCCCCTGCGGCGGCCAGGATCGGCGTCACCAGATCGTCGATATCCTCGGGATCCTCGACCAGGACTTCCAGTTCATCCACCACGCCATCACGGTTGAAGAATCGCTGCGCCTCGGCCAGCGGCATGTAGACCCGGATGCGGTCGATGTCGTAGCGCCCGACCTGGAAGATATGGACGACCTCGTAGGTCGAAGTACGCGGCGTGGTCCCCATCAGCCCTTGCACCCCGTCGGGGGAGATGATCTGCACGCGGTCCCCGACCAGAACGCCCAACTGGTTGGCGACCCCGGTGCCGATGGCGATCCCGTTCGCCAGATCGTCGATGCTGCCATAGCTGACCTCCGGCTCGGCCAGCAGAGGCAGGGTCTTGATATCCGCGATGGTCTGGCCCAGCACCTGCACACCGGCATTGCGCCCGTTGGCCGAGGCCAGAACCTCACCCCGAACGGTGGGGGCCACACGGGTGACGCCCGGAACCTGCCGGACAGCATCCGCCCTGACGTCATAGTCGTCCAGCGTGCGGATCACTTGCCCCGTCTCAGTGGCGTAGGGCGTTTGCAGAACCTGAACATGCGCGTTGGCCCCCAGGATCGTCGCCACGAACTCACTGCGAAAGCCGGAGCGGACGGACAGCGTCGCGATCAGCGCGAACACGGCCAGCGCGATGCCGATCAGGCTGATCCACGTCATGACGCTGACGCCGCCCTCGCGCCTGCGCGCGCGCAGGTAGCGCCAAGCGATCAACCATTCGAAAGATGCAAAGGGGGTGGCACTGCCTGCCATGATGTCCTCCGGCCTTGATGCCCGCGCGGACAATGCGTTCGCCCCTCTCCAGGGTCAAGGGGCTGTGAGGCTGCTGGTTGACGGGGCCCGCGCAGCATCATCGCCGCGCGGGCCCCGCCTGATGGGTCAGTTGGCGGGGGTGACCCGCAGTACCGCGCCGTCATCCGCGTCGATCAGAACCAGCAAGGACCCGTCCGCGTCCACCGCGACATCGCGCACCCGGCCCACATCGTTCAGCAGGCGTTCCTCACCCACCACAGTATTGCCGTCCATCTCCAGCCGCACCAACGCACCGGGGTTGAGCGAGCCGATCAGCACATCGCCCTGCCAATCCGCGAAGACATCACCCTGATAGAAGACCATGCCCCCCGGCGCGATCACCGGGTCCCAGTAATAGCGCGGCTCGGTAAAGCCTTCCGCCGCGTGGTCGGCACCGCCGGTGCCAACCGGGGTTTCGTCGTAATTCTCACCATAGCTGACGACGGGCCAGCCGTAGTTTTCGCCTGGCGCGATCAGATTCAACTCGTCCCCCCCAGCCGGACCATGCTCGATCGCCCACAACTCCCCGGTATCGGGCCGGATCGCAGCGCCTTGAATATTGCGATGACCGTAGCTGAAGATCTCGGGCAGCGCGTCGTCCTGACCGATGAACGGATTGCCTTCCACTGCGTCGCCATCGGCGGTGACACGCACGATCTTGCCATAGGTCTTGTCCAGATCCTGAGCGAAGACGCGCTCCTGCGGCACGAAATGTTCGCCGGTGGTGACATAGATTTCATCCCCGTTCGGCACGACCCGCGACCCGTAATGCATCGGGTTGGGTGAGGGCGGCGACTGCACGAAGATATCGACCACATCGCTGAGCGCGGTCAGATCGTCCGACAGGGTCGCGCGCGCGGCAGCTGTGGACGATCCGCCCTCAGGATGCGGTTTTGAATAGGTAAAGTAGATGTGGCGCGTCTTTGCAAAATCCGGGGCCAGCTCGACATCCAGCAGGCCACCCTGCTGTTCGGCCAGCAAGTCCGGCAAGCCGCTGACAGGCTCCTCCACCAGATTGCCGTCCGCATCAATGACGCGCAGTTGCCCGCTGCGCTCCGTCACCAGATAGCCGCCACCGGGCAGGACCGCGATGCCCCAGGGGTGGCTCAACCCACCCGCGACCTCAGTGGTTTGCAACTCGATACCGCTCAGGCTTTCGGGGGCGCGGGTCTGCTCGGGAAAGGCGGGGGTGAATTCCGGAACGTTTGACGCGCTTTGCGCCACGGGATTGTTGGATTGAGCCAAGGCGGGGGCGGCCACGATCATTGCCGTAAACAATGCATATTTCATATCAAATCCTCCTCTGTATGAAGGGGAGGTAGTGCGGCCCGGCCGGCTTTCACCAACCGGGGCGGAAACGTCACAGCCCTGTGAAGATGTCCTTCAGCCGCTCCACCGCCGCCTGCGGGTCCAGCGTTTGCGCATCGCCCGTGCGGCGCGAGGTCAGTTCGACCACGCCGTCCTTCAACCCGCGCGGCCCGACGGTGATCCGCCACGGTGCGCCCATCAGATCAGCGGTCGCGAACTTGGTCCCGGCCCGTTCCTCACGGTCGTCGTACAGCACTTCGATCCCGGCCTTGCCAAGGGTCGCGTACAATTCCTCGCACACCCGGTCGGTATCGGTATTGCCTTGCTTGAGGTTCACGATCGACACGCCGTAGGGGGCGACGCTTTCAGGCCAGATGATGCCGTTCTCATCGTGATTGGCCTCGATCAGCGCGCCCACCAGACGCGAGACACCGATGCCGTGGCTGCCCATGTGCACCGGCACCGGCTTGCCGTCCGGCCCCTGAACGGTGGCGCCCATCGGCTCGGAATACTTGGTGCCGAAATAGAAGATCTGCCCCACTTCGATGCCGCGCGCGGTCTTGCGACGATCCTCGGGCACCTCGGCGAAGAGGACCTCGTCATGCGTCTCGTCCGTACGGGCATACGGGGTGGTGAACTCCTCCATGATGGCGCGGCACTGGTCCACGTCATCATAATCCACGTCCCGCGCGCCCAGGCTCAGGTCGGTGACAGCGCTGTCATAGAAGACCTCACTCTCACCAGTGTCGGCCAGAACCAGAAACTCATGCGTATTCTCACCACCGATGGGGCCGGAATCCGCCCGCATCGGGATCGCCTTCAGGCCCATCCGCTCATAGGTGCGCAGATATGTGACCATGTGACGGTTATAGGCGTGCATCGCGTCTTCTTTGGTCAGGTCGAAGTTGTAGCCGTCCTTCATCAGGAATTCCCGACCCCGCATCACGCCGAAGCGCGGGCGCACCTCATCGCGGAACTTCCACTGGATGTGATAGAGCGTCAGCGGCAACTGCTTGTAGGAGCCGACATCGCGACGGAAAATGTCGGTGATCAACTCCTCGTTCGTGGGGCCGTACAGCATGTCGCGGTCATGCCGGTCGGTAATGCGCAGCATTTCCTTGCCGTAATCCTCGTAGCGGCCCGATTCCTTCCACAGGTCCGCGGACTGGATCGTGGGCATCAGCATCGGCAGGTGGCCCGCGCGCTGTTGTTCCTCATCCACGATCTGTTCCAACCGGCGCAGCACCTTGAGGCCCAGCGGAAGCCAGGAATATATTCCGGCGCTGGCCTGCCGGATCATTCCGGCCCGCAGCATCAGGCGATGACTGGCGATCTGCGCCTCCGCCGGCGTTTCCTTGAGGACAGGCATGAAGTATCGCGACAGACGCATCCGTATTCTCCGACAATCGGTTTCGGACCCGGTCTAGTGCAGCCCGCACGATGGAGCAATGGGGCAGCAAGGGGCCACAGGCGCGGCATCTGTCGCCGTCATTTCATCTGCCTGTTAATAGGGCATCCCTGCCCATCATCTCGCCAGTTTTTACACCGGAAAGAAAGTTTCGGGGTGACGCGAGGGAAAAGTCCGTTTATTGTTGGATGACACACCGCATAGACGGCCCAAGTCTGGGGAGACTTTCTGAACGGATCGGCATTGCCGGTCCGTTTTGCTTTTTGGGCCAAACTGCCGGTTTTGCACGGTTATTCGACCTGAATGCTGAAATCTCGGCCCAGATTCGCCGCTAATTTGGCCAAACGCTTCTCCACCACCTCACCGCGCAGGGCGCCCATCGTGCCATCCAGAACCAGAACCAGCTTGCTGTCGGACAGAATCAGTCGTGACTGTTTCAGGGCATCGACCGACGCCCCGGTCAGCATCGCGCCCAATCGCAATGCCCTGCCGACCGTTTCCGCAAGCTGTTGCTGCTCCGGCTCCAGCAGCGCGACCAGATCGTCGTCCGGCCTGACTCTGCGCCCGCTTTTGTAGCGATTGGTCAGCATCAGACCCAGAAAAACCCGGCCCCGATGCGTGATGCCGCCCAGATTGGCCCGCGTCACGGATTCGAAACTGGCGGTGGGCCGGAAATCGGGATGGGTCCGCCAATTCACGTCGTGCAGCAGGCAGGCGGCATGGATCAGACGCAGCGTCCATTCCTCCTCCAGCGCGAAGATCGGCCTGACCCAGTCGAACAGCGCCTCACCGAATCCGGGGAACCGGGCGGCCGC
Organism: Pontivivens nitratireducens; assembly: GCF_014235845.1. GTDB lineage: Bacteria > Pseudomonadota > Alphaproteobacteria > Rhodobacterales > Rhodobacteraceae > Pontivivens > Pontivivens nitratireducens. Next base: position 46,972 of record NZ_JACJUQ010000004.1, read on the forward strand.
GATCTCCGTGTGGCGGCAGGCTTCGATCAGGGGGTCCAGTTGCCGGGCTTCGGGCGACATCTGTTCATAGAGCACCCCCTCGCGCAGGCCATAGGACGACACGGCGATACGCTCCGGCTGGAACACCGTGATCACCTGCCGCAAGACCTGCGAGGCGAGCGGAACCAGCGACAGCCGCGCCTCGGAGGTTGTGACCAGTTCGCTGAAGGCCGCCACATCCTGCCCCACCGCCCATTCTGCGGTCTCCAGCAAATCCTCGGGCGCGACCTCGTAGGCGTGCAACACGTTCAGCGGATAGGCCCGGCGCGCCATGTGCAGGTTCGCGATCGCCCGCCACGAGCCGCCGACCAGAAACATCTCTTCCACCCGGCCCGGCAATTTCTGTCGCAAATCACGCAAGGTCTCCGCGATCACCTTCTCACGCTTCTTTTCGGGAATGTCCGCCAAGGACAGCGGCGCCAGATTGGACGTGACGCAGGTGCCGATCCGCCCGCCGTGAACGCGGGCCAGTTCCATGGACGCGCCGCCGATATCCACCGTCAGGCCAACCGCATCGGGCCAGCCGACCAGCACGCCCTGCGCGGAGAGCCGGGCCTCCTCGATCCCCTCGATCACGCGCAGTTCCAGCCCGGTCTCACGCGCGACCTGCTTGACGAAATCGGGGCCATCCTTCGCCTCCCGCACGGCAGCGGTGGCCACGCAGGTCAGCGAAGACAGGTTCATCCGCTCCGCCAGCGCCACGAATCGTTTCAGCGTGGACAGGGCGGAGCGGCGTCCCTCGGGGTTCAGCTTGCCCGTGGCCCCGACCCCCGCGCCCAACCCACACAGCACCTTTTCGTTGAAGAAATACGCAGGTGACCGCGCCGCGCCATCGAACACCACCAGCCGGACCGAGTTCGAGCCGACATCCACCACGCCCACGCGGGACAGGTCCAACCCCTCGAACTGCTTGATCCGCTTCGCCATCGCGCTTCCCCTCATCTTATTCGAGGACACGATAGCCTGCTGATCGCCCATGACCACGGCAAAAGCCGTGAGGCCCGGCTCAGCGACCGCCGGACAGCCGCAATTTCGTCAGCAGCGGCGCATCGCCGGCCCCGGCACGACCCCGCCCGCTCAACGAAGGATTGCGCATGAAGAATTCGTGGCAGTTGAACGGCTTGTCCCCGTCGATCGCACCGGGGCGCAGATAGTCGCCCTTGGCGTCCAGCACCCAGGTCTGCGCCTCATCCGCCAGATTGGCCGCCATCACCTGATGGATGATCTGGGCGTGCACGGTGGGGTTCTTGATCTCCACCAGCGTTTCCACCCGCCGGTTGAGGTTGCGCCCCATCAGATCGGCGGAGGAGATGTAAACCCGAGCCCCGTCCGAGGGCAGGCCGTGACCATTTCCGAAACACGCGATCCGGCTGTGTTCCAGAAACCGCCCGACGATGGATTTCACGCGGATATTCTCGGACAATCCGGTAATGCCGGGACGCACGCCGCAAATGCCGCGGATCACCATGTCGATCCGCACTCCGGCCTGACTGGCACGGTACATGGCGTCGATGATGTCCGGCTCGATCACCGAATTGCACTTGAACCACGCCGCGGCGGGCCGACCGGCGCGGGCGTGCTCGCTCTCCCACTCCAGGCTGTCGATGATGTGGCTTTTCAAGTTGTGGGGGGAGACGTACAGATTCTCCAGCATTTCGGGCATCGCATAGCCCGAGACATAGTTGAACACCCGCGTCGCATCCCGGCCCAGCGCCTTGTCGCAGGTCATCAGGCTCAGATCGGTGTAGAAATTCGCCGTGATCGGGTGGTAGTTGCCGGTGCCGAAATGCGAATATGTGACCAGATCCTCCCCCTCGCGCCGCACGACGGTGGACATCTTGGCATGGGTTTTCCAGTCGATGAAGCCATAGACGACCTGCGCACCGGCGCGTTCCAACTGACGGGACAGGCGGATGTTCGCGGCCTCGTCGAAACGGGCCTTCAATTCGACCAGCGCGGTGACGCTCTTGCCATCCTCCGCCGCCTCACACAGGGCCGTCACGATGGGGGAGTTCTTGGACGTGCGGTACAATGTCTGCTTGATGGCCAGCACGTCCGGGTCGTGCGCGGCCTGCTGAACGAACCGCACCACGGTGTCGAAACTCTCATACGGGTGGTGCAGCAGCATGTCCTTCTGCCGGATGGCGGCGAAGATATCGCCTTCGAAATCCTGAACCCGCTCGGGCGTGCGGGGCTTGTATTTTTTCCACAACAGGTCGGGATAATCGTCGACCACCAGTTCGCTGAGGTCCGCGATCCCGATCACGCCGCCCAGCTCGATCACTTCGTCGGCATTGGCGTGCAGTTCCTCGATGATCATCGCGCGCAGGTCCGGGGGGGCGTTCATCGAGATTTTCAGCCGGATCACCTCCCCCCGCCGCCGCCGTTTCAGCGCACTCTCAAACTCGCGCACCAGATCCTCGGCCTCCTCCTCGACCTCCAGATCGCTGTCGCGCAACACGCGGAAGGTACACAGCCCCGCTGTCTCATAGCCCGGAAACAGTCGCGTCAGGAACAGTTCCAGCAGGCCCTCCAACGGCAGAAACCGCAGAACACCGGGGCGTCCGCCTTCCAGCCGGATGAAGCGATTGACCTGATTGGGCACCGGCAACAGCGCCTCCAACGGGGCGCCGTCGGCCACGCGCCGCAGTTGCAGCGCCATGGCGAAACCGGCATTGGGGATGAACGGGAAGGGATGCGCCGGGTCGATGGCCAGCGGCGTCAGGACCGGGAACACCCGATCCATGAAGACCTGCTCCAACCGCTCCGCATCGACCTTGGTCAGATCGTCCACGCCGACGACATCGATATTGACGTCCTTCAGCAGACGTTTGAGCGTGGCCCAGCATTCCTGCTGGCGCAACATCAGCGCGCGGGCATCCGCGTCGATCCGCTCCAACTGCTGCGCGGGGGTCAGCCCGTCTGCCGAGGGTTTGACCACCCCTGCCCGCACCAGCCCACGCAGACCCGCGACGCGGACGGTAAAGAACTCATCCAGGTTGGACCCCGAAATGGACAGGAACCGCACCCGCTCCAACAACGGAACGGCAGGGTTCTCCGCCTCCTCCAGCACGCGCCAGTTGAACGACAGCCATGACAGCTCCCGGTTGAAGAACCGCTGAGGTCCGGTGACGTCGAAGTCGGAAAGCTCGACGGACGGGCCGGGCGCGGAATTGAGGAAATCTGGATCGATCATGCGGGTTTGTATCGTATGCAGGTGTGACAGGTAAATGACGCCGCGCACAGCTTGCTGCGCCGGTCGCGACGACGCAAGCCGTTAGCGCCCTTACGGAACTTCAACAGCCTCAACTTGTCGCGCCCCTGTCGGCACAGTACATATTCAGGCAACACTCCATTCACATGAGGAACAACATGCTAAAGGGACTGGGACAGCTGGGCGACATCGGCAAGCTGATGAAGCAGGCGCAGGAAATGCAGGGCAAGGTCGAGGAGGCGCAGGAGCGTCTGAACACCATTGAGGTCGAGGGACAGTCCGGCGGCGGTCTGGTCACGGCCCGTGCCACCGCCAAGGGGGAGCTGACCGGCCTGACCATCTCGGACGATCTGTTCAAGCCGGAGGAGCGTGAGGTGGTCGAGGATCTGATCCTCGCCGCGATCAAGGATGCCCAATCGCGCGCATCCGATGCAGCACAGGCCGAAATGGCCAAGGTGACAGAGGGCATGGAACTGCCCCCCGGCATGAAGATGCCCTTCTGATCACTACCGCCGCTTTCGGCCCATAAAACATGAGGAAACGTTCCATGCACCAACCCGCCATTACGGGAACCGGCGTGTTCACTCCGTCGCAGATCATCACGAATGACGAGTTGGTGGTGGCATTCAACGCCTATGTGGACCTTTTCAATGCGGAACATGCCGATGCCATCGCGGCGGGGGACATACCGGCCAAGACCCATTCCAACGCCGATTTCATCTTTGCCGCCTCGGGTATCGAACAGCGGTACGTGTTGGACAAGGAAGGCGTTCTGGACCCCACCCGCATGTTTCCCCGCTTTCGCGAACGCGCTGACGACGAACCCTCGCTGATGGCGGAAATCGCGGTCAAGGCAGCGACCACCGCACTGGAACAGGCCGGCCGCACCGCTGGCGACGTGGACGCCGTGATCTGCGCCGCATCCAACATGGAGCGCGCCTATCCCGCGATGGCGGTGGAAATCCAGCAGCTTCTGGGGATCGAGGGGTTTGCCTTCGACATGAACGTCGCGTGCTCCTCCGCCACGTTCGGCATCCAGCAGGCGGCGGACATGATCCGCTCCGGCTCCGCCAGATCGGTGTTGATGGTCAACCCCGAGATCACCTCGGGCCATCTGGAATGGCGCGACCGCGACTGTCACTTCATCTTCGGCGATGTGTGCACCGCCGTGTTGATCGAACGGGCCGAGGATGCAACCGGCATTCGCTTCGACATCGTCGACACCCGCCTGCTGACGCAGTTTTCCAGCAATATCCGCAACAATAACGGCTTCCTGCGCCGCACCCGCCCTTACGGGGTCGAGGATCGCCGCGACATGCAGTTCATGCAGGAGGGGCGCAAGGTCTTCAAGCAGGTGGTGCCCATCGTGGCGACATTGATGACCGCACATCTGGCCGATAACGGCATCGCACCCGAGGATCTGAAGCGGATGTGGTTGCATCAGGCCAACAAGTCGATGAACGACCTGATCGGCAAGAAGGTCATGGGGCGTGAGCCGACCCGCGACGAACAGCCGAACATCCTTCAGGATTACGCCAACACTTCCTCCGCCGGATCAATCATCGCGTTCTCGAAACACTCCGACGATTTCGAACCGGGGGATCTGGGTGTGATCTGCTCGTTCGGGGCGGGCTATTCCGTCGGCTCCGTCATCGTGCGCTGCGCCGGAGCATAGGAGCGGGGATGAGCAGTGGTCCCCTTGATGAGCTGATCGGCCTGCTGGCCCGGCTGCCCGGCCTCGGCCCCCGCTCCGCCCGGCGGGCGGCGCTGGCGCTGGTGCAAAAACGGCGCGTGCTGCTCGAACCGCTGGCCGAGGCGATGACCGAGGTTGCCCGCACCGCCCGCGAATGTCTGATCTGCGGCAATATCGGCACGTCGGAGCGATGCGATATCTGTAGCGATCCGAAACGCGACGGCTCAACCATCTGCGTAGTTGAAAGCGTCGCCGATCTGTGGGCGATGGAACGCGCGCAGGTGTTTCGCGGGCGCTATCACGTCATGGGCGGCACGCTCAGCGCGCTGGACGGGATCGGGCCAGAGGATCTCAACCTGCCCCGCCTGGCCGAACGCATCGCGCAGGACGGGGTGACGGAGGTCATTCTGGCACTGGGCGCGACCGTAGATGGCCAGACCACCGCGCACTACATCGCGGACATGCTGGCGGATCGCGGTATCCCCGTCACGTCGCTGGCGCAGGGTGTGCCCGTGGGCGGGGAACTGGATTACCTGGACGACGGCACCATTACTGCTGCCCTCAGCGCCCGGCGGCAGATGCGTTAGAGCCACCACAGGATCGCACCGGACGCCAGTGCGCCTGCGCTGAATATGGCGGTAAGCAACGTGATGCCCTTGGTGTTTTGCGGCTCCGCCCGGTGGGAATCGAGCCGGGTCTGCACCTTGCACGCGGCACGCCGCGCCATCTGAAAGATGATGAGCGCGATCAGAATAAAGATCATCGCGACCGATTTCGCCACCCAGGTCGGCTCCGCCTCCTTGAACACCGCCGACAGACCGATCGCGATTCCCAGCGAGGCCATGCCGGTCCGCATCCAGCCCGCAAACGTGCGCTCATTCGCCATGACCGTGCGGTCCTCGGCCCAATCGGTTCTGTCCTCGGCCAGTTTGTCTGTATCCGTCATGCGGATCAATTTGGATCGGGACGCGGGTTTGGCAAAACTTTTGTGAACGGGCGCGCCCCGGTCTATTCATACTCCGGTCTATTCATATCGGGCGCATCGCGTGCCACGGCACACTCAACCACGGGATCTCCCACATGATCAGTTATGTCTGCGTCGGAGCCGATGACATTCCACGGGCGAAGCGGTTCTACGGCGCCATCCTGCCCGCGCTGGGCTACAGGGTGAAGGAAGGGCCGGAGGGGTTGAGCTATGCGCTGGCCCAACCATCCGACCAGCTGGCCCTCCTGCCGGAATTCTACGTCAAACCGCCCTTCGACGGCAGCCCGGCATCCGCAGGCAACGGCACGATGGTCGCGTTTCAGGCGCGCGACCGGCAACAGGTTCGCACGCTGCACAGCGCCGCGTTGCAGGCCGGTGGTTCGGATGATGGGCAACCGGGATTGCGCGATACCTACGGGGCGAATTTCTACGTCTGCTACCTGCGTGATCCGCAGGGCAACAAGATCGCGCTGTTCGCCAACGCCCCAAACGACGCATGATTTTCGAAGGGGGAATACCTATCCATGCGGGAAGGTGGGTGAGAGGCTGGACGACGACCCAAGCGAGTCTCGTTGTGGCTGCTGCCTTCCGGCCCTGACCAGGTTGGCGAGGTGCCTGCCCGCGCCAACCTCTCGACTCACCAGATAGGGCAAAGTTGCGCGGGTCGCAAGACGTTGACCATTGACCTTTCGATGGCGCGGCTGACATCCTCGATACCGGCTGACATCCTCGATACAAGGGCGCGCCAAGCTGCGGGCCAGGGCGTCAGCCTTCGCAGCCGCAGCATCCCCCCTTGACGATTTGATCGCACGGAAATATCCCTCCGGGTAAGCGCTACGCAACATTATGTCCCAAAGGAGAGCCCGTGTCCTTCAAGGTCCAGCCACAAGCCCCGGCCGTTCCCAACCGATGCCAACTGTTCGGCCCCGGTTCGCGCCCTGCTATCTTTGAGAAGATGGCCAGCTCCGCCGCCGATGTCATCAACCTCGACCTGGAGGATTCCGTCAGCCCGTCGGACAAGGACAACGCGCGCAAGAACGTTATCGAGGCGATCAACGACATCGACTGGGGCACCAAGACGCTGAGCGTGCGGATCAACGGTCTCGACACGCCTTACTGGTATCGTGATGTGATCGATGTGCTTGAACAGGCCGGCGACCGCATTGACCGCTTCATGATTCCCAAGGTCGGCAATGCCGGTGACATCTACGCCGTGGACGCGCTGGCCAGTGCCGTGGAAATGGCCAAGGGCCGCAGCAAGAAGGTCGGCTTCGAGGTCATCATCGAAACCGCCGCCGGACTGGCGCATGTCGAGGAGATCGCCGCCGCCTCCCCCCGGATGCAGGCGATGAGCCTGGGTGCCGCAGATTATGCCGCCAGCATGGGAATGCAGACCACCGGCATCGGCGGAACGCAGGAAAACTACTACATGCTGACCCCCGATGGGCAGAAGCACTGGGGCGATCCCTGGGTCATGCCCATCACCGCCATCGTCGCCGCCTGCCGCACGCACGGCCTGCTACCCGTCGATGGTCCGTTCGGTGATTTCTCGGACGATCAGGGCTTCACGGCGCAGGCACGCCGCTCCGCCACGCTGGGAATGGTCGGCAAATGGGCGATCCACCCCAAGCAGGTCGCGCTGGCGAACGAGGTGTTTACCCCGTCCGAGGCGCAGATCACCGAAGCCCGCGAAATCCTCGCCGCGATGGAGGAGGCGGAAAAAACCGGCCAGGGTGCCGCCGTCTACAAGGGGCGTCTGGTCGACCTCGCCTCGATCCGTCAGGCCGAAGTGATCGTCAAACAATCCGAGATGATCGCAGGGTAAAAACGGGTTGGCCCGGGCGACCGGGCCACCCGCATCTACATTGCATCTACACGGGGGGAATTGCATTTCGGTCCCCCAGCCGCCTATATCCCCCATAGTAACGCACGAGGGGCCATATGCAGAACTATCTCGACTTCGAAAAGGGTTTGGCTGAAATCGAAGGCAAGGCGGAGGAGCTGCGCGCCCTCGGCAGGCAGGACCCGACGATGAAGGTCGATGAGGAAGCGGCCGGCCTGGACAAGAAGGCCAAGACGATGCTCGCCGACCTCTACGGCGACCTGTCCCCCTGGCGCAAGGCGCAGGTGGCGCGGCATCCCAACCGTCCGCACTGCAAGGATTATATCGACGCGCTGTTCACGGAATACACGCCCTTGGCCGGCGACCGTAACTTCGCAGACGATCCCGCCGTCATGGGCGGTCTGGCCCGCCTCGACGATCGCCCGGTCGTGGTGATCGGTCAGGAAAAGGGCAATGACACGGCCAGCCGCATCGCCCGCAACTTCGGCATGATGCGGCCCGAGGGCTATCGGAAGGTCGTGCGCCTGATGGATCTGGCCGACCGGTTTGGCCTGCCCGTCATCACCCTCGTCGATACACCCGGCGCCTATCCCGGCAAGGGCGCGGAGGAACGCGGCCAGTCCGAGGCCATCGCCCGCTCGACCGAGAAATGTCTGTCGCTGCGTGTTCCGCTGATCTCCGTCATCATCGGTGAGGGCATGTCGGGCGGTGCCATCGCACTGACCACCGGCAACCGTGTCGCGATGCTGGAACACGCGATCTACACCGTCATTTCGCCGGAGGGCTGCGCCTCGATCCTGTGGAAAAACGCCGAGAAGATGCGCGAGGCTGCCGAGGCCCTGCGGCTGACCGCGCAGAACCTGCTGAAATTGCGCGTCATAGATCGCGTGATCGCGGAGCCGGTCGGCGGCGCGCAGCGCGATCCCGATGCGGCGATTGCATCCGTTGGTCAGGCATTGAGCGCAATGCTGGCGGATTTCGACGGCAAGAGTGGCGACCAGATCCGCGATGACCGGCGCAAGAAGTTCCTCGATATGGGCATGGTCGCGCTATAGCGCAGATGCTCCGCTCCAAAGCCTGAGAAGCCAACTATGAACTTTCGTCCCCTATCGCCGGGGGGCGATCTCAACGGTCTAGCAATCGGTCAGAAGCTGGCTCTATTTCTGCTTCGAGCTGGGTGATAAACACCGCCGGGTCTAGCCCTACGGGAATTTCCGGCAGGAACTCGACCACCGCGACGCCGGGCTTGCGCAGCAGGGAGTTGCGGCCCCAGAACATGCCTGCATTGGTCGCCGCTGGCACGCAGGGCAGCGCGAAACTCTGATAAAGCGCCGCGGCGCCCCGCTTGTACCGCGCCACCACACCGGGCGCGACCCGCGTTCCCTGCGGATAGATCACGATCTGTCCGGGATCGGCGCGTTGCTCCGCGACATTTTCCAACATCGCGCCCATCGCGCCTCTGGACTGCCTGTCCACCGGCGCGCAGCCGATCTGCATGGCGTAAAAGCCGACGATCGGGGTCCACTTCACGGATTTTTTCATCACGAATTTCGGGCGAGGCAAGGTGCCCATCAGGATGATGATGTCCAGAAAGCTCTGGTGTTTTGCCGCCACGATGCATTCGCCCTGGGGGACCTGCCCCCGAATCTCGACCTTCAGTCCGACGATGGTCCGCATCAGCCAGAACACCACGTGGCAGTAACGGCTCATGAACCAGTACGCCCAATCCTTGGACAGCATGGCCGGTATCGCGCCCGCCACTCCCATGACCAGCAGGGCGATGTACATCGCGGCGGTAAAGATCAGGGATCGGATCAGTAGCATGGAATGTCCTCAGCGGTCTTCGAGGTGACGCAGCGCGCGGAATGCGGCCATTCGGGTTGCGATAAACGCGGTCGCCGCGGCGATCAAGGGCACGGTGAGCAACAGCGCCCATTGTGCGCCCTGCGGGCCCAGCCGCGTGACGAAGGCTGCCTCCCGCGCCATGTCGGGCATGAACAGCAATCCCAGCGCCGCCAGCACGGTTCCGGCCACCCCACCGCCCAGGGCCCGCAGCGTGAAGCGGCGCACGAAGGCACCGGCGATGTAGTTGTCCTGCGCCCCGATCAGGCGCAGCGTTCCGATGATCTGTTCGTTTGCGGCCAGTGAGGCCTGTGCGGCCAGCGTGATCATGCCCGCCGTGGCCAGCGCGATCAGTCCCAGCGCGCCCAGCCCGAACAGACGCAGACGTTGCGCCGCCGCCACCATCGGGCGGCGCCAGCGGGTGTGGTCGTCATAGACGGCATCAGGTGCCTCTCCCTCCAGCCGCAGGCGCAGACTGTCGGCGTCGGGGCCGGCGACCGTCTCCTCCATCACGATGACGCGGGGCACAGGCAGCACGTCCAGCGTCAGGTCGCTGCCCAACCAGGGGGCCAGAAGGGCGCTTTGCTCCTCCTCGCTCAACAGCCGTGCGGACTGGATGCCGGGGGTCGTGCGCACGGCAATCAGGGCTGCCTCGGCCTGCGCGTCCATCTGCCCCTCGGGGGCCAGGATCGTCACGGTGGAGGAGCGCGCCAGCTCCGCCGACCATCTGTCGGCCAGTCGGTCCGTGGCGAAGCAGACCGCCAGCGCCGCCACGGCCAGCGCCGCCATGGCCAGCGACACCAGCGACACCAGCCATGCGGTGAAGCCGGAGGTCGGGACGATACCGTCCGCCGCCCCGCCCGAAAGCAAGCGATGCAGTTTCACAGGTCCGCCCCCGCCATTTGCAACCGACCCCGGGCCAAGCGCAGGACACGGGCGTTCACGTCCGCCTTTGCGGTTCGAATCAGATTCATATCATGGGTCGCGATCACCACGGCCTTGCCCAGCCTGTTCAACTCGACCAGCAGACGCAGAACCCTCTCAGCCATCGCCCAGTCCAGATTGCCCGTCGGCTCATCCGCCAGCACGATGTCCGGCGCACTGATGACTGCGCGCGCCAGGGCGGCCCGCTGGCGTTCCCCGCCCGACAATTCAGGCGGCAGGGCGTAGGCGCGACTGGCCAAGCCGACCCAATCGAGCAGATCGTCCAAATCCCGCTCGACCTCGGGACCGAGACGGCCTGCGACCTGCAATGGCAGCACGACGTTTTCGCGCAGCGTCAGATGATCCAGAAAGACGCAGTTCTGGTGCATCACACCGATCCGGCGGCGCGTCAGCGCCACATCGTTCCGGTCAAACGTCATCACATCGCGATCGAACAGTTGCATGCGGCCGTCGGTGGGTCGCAGCGCCAGATAGCACAGCTTGAGGAACGTGGTCTTGCCCGCTCCCGACGGGCCGGTCAGGAAATGGAAGGACCCGGGCGCGATGTCGAGCGTTACATCCGACAGGATGCGATCTTGCCCGTAGCTGAAGCCAGCCTGCTCGAAACCGATCACGTTCTTCCCCCAAACCGTTGCTTGCGGACCATTGCAGATGCGTATCGCGGGAACAATAGTTCGGCACGGGGGTTGGGGCCTAGGCACCGTCGGAATTGCGGGTTAATGTCCGTCATTGCGGTTGATCCTGAGGGGGGCGACCGGCTTGAAACAGTATTTCCGGGGGAATGACGTGCGCCTGATCTGTCCGAACTGCGCAACCCAGTACGAAGTTGCGGATGCCGATGTTCCGGTAACAGGCCGCGTGGTTCAATGTGGTGTTTGCGACAACGAATGGACCGCCACGCGACCCGTGAGCACGCAGGATTCGGCCGCGCCGGACTCCCCGGATGAGACTCCCGAAATGATCACCCCGGACTTCGCGGCGCCGGAGGAGATCGCCAGCGCCATTTCCGATGCCTTGGGGGAGCGGCCCGATTCCACACCCGAAGCTGTGCCTGATACTGCCGAAGAATATGCCGTGGATGACCGGTTGAGCATGGACCTCGATGAAGAGGAGGAGCAGCCGGATATGGCCGGGGCCTCCGATTTCGACGTCGAGGCATTGCGCTCGCTTCTGTCGCGACAGGTCTCCTCCCGTCAGGATCCTGCGGAAGCGCCCGCCGATCAGGCGACGAACGCGGGCGAGCCGGAACGCACCGACAGCGGCCCCACGATCGACGCGACTCCAGCGCCGATGCAGCACGAATATGCCGACGAACCGCATCCACCTGCCGCGCAGCCCGAGGAACCGGACATATCCACCGATTTCAGCATTCCGCCGGTGCCGCAAAGCGATACGATCCGCGCCGGGGCCGATGCCGCGTTCGAGGCGATGCGCGCGCGCCGCGCCGAAAGGCGGGCCGCCCGCCAGTCGGACGCAACGCCACCGACGTCACAAACCCTGATTGAGGAACCCGCAAGCGAGATTGACGAGGCGGATTCGGTTCTGAACGATCTGCGCCGTATCCTTGATGAGCCATCGCAGCCCGCAGCGACGTTGACACATGAGGCGGAGCCCGATGGGGATGCCGACGCTCTGGCGCCTCCGCCTGCCGCGCGGATCGAGCCGGAAACTTCCGATGTCACGCCCTTCCCCCCGGCGCGCGCCCGTCCACAACGCTCGGGCCGCCCTGGCGCGCATCCGGTATCCGATCATCCGGTGGAGCCTGCCGCCCCGCGAACCGCACGTCCTGCGCGACCCGGGCGACCTGGCGCCACCCCACCACCTGCCACCACGCTTCCTGCGGCTGCGAACGACAATGTGCCGCAGGAAAATGCGCCGGAGGATGGGCGCGCACCACACGAACAGACCGCCCCGACGACCGGTGGCAGAGGTGGTCTGGGTTTCGTGATGGCACTGATGCTCGCCCTGATCGCGGCGGCGGTCTATTTTCTGGCGGCCGATCTGGCCGCCGCCCTGCCGCCCATCGCGCCGGCGCTGGAGGCTTATGTTTCCACCATCAACTCGTTGCGGGCGTCCATCGCGGCCCTTGTGAACGGCTGACCCTTCAGAAACGGTCGAGCAGGCGGCGCAGGTAGTCGCGCTCCTCCACCGTTCTGTCGCGGTCGCCTGACCTGCGCCGGATTTCGTCGAGCAGATCGCGTGCGGACCCGATGGAGCCGCCCTCGGGGACCATATCCTCACCACTGTGCAGGGCCTGACCGTTCTGGGTCGGCCGGCCCAGCGGGTCGCGGCTTGCCGATTGCTGATCGGCTTCCGCTGCGGGATCGCCCTCACGCGGGGGGGCGTCCTCATCGTTGCCTTCGTTATCCAGCGCGCGAAGTGCCTCGCGCAATGCATCCATCGCCTGAGCCTGACTGTCGAGGGCCCCGCGCCCGTCGCCACGTTCCAGCGCATCGCGGGCATCGGCCATGTTGCGTTCCGCCTGATCCAGACGCTCCTGCGCCTCGGCGCTGCCCTGTCCATCATCCGAGCCTTCGAGCATGTCGCGCAAGGCTTCCTGCGTCTCGGCAAGACCCTCCAGCCCCGAACCGCCCTCGGAACCGGGGCCCTCACGGAACTGGCGCTGCAATTCTTCGAACGAACGGTCGGCAAGCTCCTGCTGTTGTCGCAAGGTGTCCTGCACACCGCCCTGACCTGTGCCGCCCTCGCCCCCCTGCTGCGGTTCGCCGCCCTGTCCCTGACCGTTCAGGGTCATTTGCATGTTTTCCATCATCTGCGCCAGTTGATCGAGCAGGCGCTGCGCTTCCTCACGCTGGCCGTTTTCGGACAGTTCCTGAATGCGGTCCATCAGATCCTGAATGTCCTGACGGCTCACCTCCATCCCGTCATCGCCCTGCTCCTGCGCGCGTTGCTGGGCGTCCGGATCGTTCTGCAAGGCCTCGGCCATCTCGCGCATATACTCACGCGTCGCCTCGCGCAGGTCCTGCATCAGATCCGCGATCTCGGCGTCGCTGGCGCCGTCCTGCAAGGCTTGGCTCAACCGCTGCTGTGCGCGGCGCATTTCAGCGGCGACATCGGCAAGGCGGCCGTCCTCGATCATCAGCGCGATGTCCCAAAGATGCTGGGCCAGAGTGTCGATCTGCTCCAATGTCGGGATGCCCTGACGGGCGGTATCTATCGCGGCGATGCTGTCGCGCAGGGCGTCCGTGACCCCGTCGGGCGTGTTCAGTTCGTCCGGCTGATACGAGACCGCACGCAACAACTGACCGACACGGCGGATGTTCTCCTCAGGAGCCCAAAGCAGGTCGCGGCGCTGCTCGACAATGGCACGGGCAAGCGGATCGTAAAAGGCGCGTTGCGGCAACACCAGTTCGCGCACTTCGCTGCGCCCGGTCTGGCCTGCGCCGTCCGTCGCCTCAAGCACCATCCGGACAGGAAGCCCGGCAAATGGATGTGTGGACAGATCGCGGGTAAAGACCTCAGCCCCGCTGCCCTGATCGCGCGAGGGCAGATCCAGATCGACGGTCAGATCAGAGCGCGTCACGGGATCGGGGATCAAGCCATGTCGCCGCTCGACCGCATCCAGATCGCGGGTGACGATCATCCTGGCGGAGGCAACCTGAAAATCATCCGCGACAGCGAAGGGAACCTCGGTCGCTCCGGCGCGCGCGCGGGTCACGTCGCCATCGAACCGTATCGTCGGGGCCTGATCGCCACTGACCGAGAAATTCCATTTGGCCAGCTGCGCCCCGCCCCGGCTGAGCGTGATCGCGCCGTCCTCCTGCAACAGCAGACGCGCATCGTTCAGGCCGGGGGCGACCTGACGCAGCGCACCGTCGCTGCCGACGCTGTGATCCAGCTCGAAACCCTCACCATAGGCACGCAGGGCGATTTCGGTGCCGGTGGGCAGGGACAGCAGATCGCCCTCACGCTCGGTCAGATAGATGGTGGGCAGCCCGGTATAGGACGGCGGGGTGGCCCAGGCCTCGAATGTAGGTCCGGCGGCGCGGGCACCGCCGATCTTGCCCAGACCTCCCGGATCGGTGCCCTGCACGAACAGCACCCCCGCCATCGCAGCCGTTGCCGCAACCAGCCGCAATGCGTAGCGGTCCTGACGCGAAACTTGCAGGTTCGGCGCGGGAACGCCGACGCCCTGCGCCGCAGCCTGCGCCCGTGCCATATGCGCGGACCAGACGGCGGCCTGCGCGGGATCGGTGGGCATGGCGGGGCGGTCGGTCAGCGTGGTCAGCAGGTTTCGGGCCGTGCCGCGATCCAGCCGCGTAATCGCATCGCCGGTCGTGGGCCAGCGAAAGCGGCGCAAACCCAAGGCGATCAACAACACCACAACGAGAGCAAATCCGGCGACGACCGGCCACAGGCCGGCATGCCCCGCCATCCAGGCGATGCCCCCGAATCGCAACGCCGCGTAGCCGCCCAACAACAATGTGCTGACCGGCCAGAAGGCCCGCGCCCCCCGTTCCGCCGCGATGACCAGACGCGTTGCGCGCAGGCGTCCGCGAAAGGCGTGCAGCGGGTCGAACTGAGGATCGGGCTCGTGTTCAGGCTGGCGATCGGTCTGGCGCATGAATGCTCCCTTCGCCATGGAAGGTAGCGTCTTGCCGCCCGATGGCCAAGCGTCCGGCAGCGTCACCCGCGATGACGTGATCGCGAGGGCGGCTCAGCCCTCGTCTTGCAACCAGTCGGGCACCGTGTCGCGGGCCAGCATTTCCTCAAATGTCGGACGCGCCCGCACCACGGCGAAGCGGTCGCCGCTGACCAGAACCTCAGGTATCAGGGGCCGCGAATTGTACTCCGATGACATGACCGCACCATAGGCCCCGGCGGACCGGAACGCGATCAGGTCGCCCGCCGCCATACCCGGCAGATCGCGCCCCTTGGCAAAGGTATCGCCGCTCTCGCAAATCGGGCCGACCACGTCGTAGCGGTGCGGCTCCAACCCCGGCTCAGGCTCGTTGACCGGAACGATATCGTGCCAGGCCTCGTACATTGCGGGGCGGATCAGGTCGTTCATCGCCGCGTCCACGATCAGGAAGGACCGGTCGGCACCGGTCTTGTCATAGATCACCTCGCTGACCAGCAGTCCGGCATTGCCCGCGATCAGACGGCCCGGCTCGATCTCGATCTCGCAGTCCAGATCACCGACGGTGCGGCGCACGACCTCACCGTAATCGAAGGGCAGCGGCGGGGCCTCGTTCGCGCGGACATAGGGTATGCCCAGCCCGCCGCCCAGATCCAGCCGCTTGATCGTATGGCCATCGGCGCGCAATTGCCGGGTCAGTTCCGCGACCTTGCCGAACGCGGCCTCGTAGGGAGCCAGATCGACCAGTTGCGAGCCGATATGAACGTCGATGCCGACAACCTCGATCCCCGGCAGGGCGGCGGCGCGGGCATAGGTGTCACGCGCGTTGGCGATGGGGATGCCAAACTTGTTCTCGGACTTGCCCGTCGCGATCTTGGCGTGGGTCTTCGCATCCACGTCGGGGTTCACGCGCACTGTGATCGGCGCGACCTTGCCCAGGGCGGTGGCCACGGCGGACAGACGCTCCAGTTCCGGCAGGCTCTCGACGTTGAACTGGCGGATGCCGTGTTGCAGCGCGTAGGTCATCTCCTCGGCGGTTTTTCCAACGCCCGAGAATACGATTTTCTCACCCGGCACCCCGGCGGCGCGGGCACGGCGATACTCACCGATGCTGACCACGTCCATCCCCGCGCCCAGCCGCGCCATGATGCGCAAGACGGCAAGGTTGGAGTTTGCCTTCATCGCATAGCAGATCAGATGCGGCAGACCGGCCAGCGCCTCCTCGAACACCTTGAAGTGACGCTCGAGCGTCGCGGTGGAATAGACGTAGAACGGCGTGCCGACGCTGCGCGCGATCTCCGTCAGGGGGACGTCTTCGGCGTGCAGGACACCGTCGCGGTACAGAAAATGGTCCATGTCGCAGCGCCTTTCAGTCCTGCCCGCGTGATCGCAGGAGGAGGTAGAGGGGCAATGCACATGACACCCCGATGCAGAAGATCGCGGGGATCGCCACCAGCGACGACCAGTCGCGGCGCACGCGCACCTCTGCCACGATCCAGATGATCAGGGCGGCCGCCGTGACGTTCAGGTCGTAGACCAGGCCGGTCGTCGCATCCGAGACATTCCACGCGCCGATCATCGCCGCCATCGACCAGTCGTTTTTCGCTAGCCAAGGCAGGAAATACGCCATCGGCAGGATCGTCCCCACCAGTGTCAGGATCAGATAGGTAATGCGCAGCGCAGACATCTCGCCCTCCGAATTTCGATTGCGCCCCGACCTAGCCACGCGCCCCGCGCATTGCAAGCAAACACCGCCGGCGCTCGGGATCAGTCGGTTGGCTGTACCTGCGCCCCCAACGCGGTGGAGGCTTCGGACGGTGGCAGCGGGTCGCCCTTGCGCCCGCAGGCGGCGGGGGCTGTCAGCAGGGCCGCGACGATCAGGATGCGGATCATGCGAGGGCCTCCTTCCACCGGGCGATCTGTTCGCGCACGCGCTCGGGCGATGTGCCGCCATAGCTGATGCGCGAGGCCACCGAAGCCTCGACCGTCAACACGTCGAAAACGCCCGCCGTGATCGACGGGTTCACGGACTGCATGTCGTCCAGCGTCAGGTCGGCAAGGTCACAACCGCGTTCCTCCGCCATTTTCACCAGCGCACCCGTCGCGTGATGCGCATCGCGAAACGGCAGGTTCGCCTCACGCACCAGCCAGTCGGCAAGGTCCGTGGCGGTGGAGAAGCCCGAGGCCGCAGCGGCGCGCAGCACCTCGGCGTTGGGGCGCAGATCCGCCACCATGCCGGTCATCGCGGCGAGGCTGAGCATCATGGAATCGGCGGCGTCGAACACCTGTTCCTTGTCCTCCTGCATGTCCTTGGAATAGGCCAGCGGCAGCCCCTTCATCACGGTCAGCAGGGCCACGGTCGCACCGACGATGCGGCCCACCTTGGCGCGCAGCAATTCGGCCGCATCGGGGTTCTTTTTCTGCGGCATGATGGATGACCCGGTGGAGAACCGATCGCTCAGCGTCACGAACCGGAACTGCGCCGACGCCCAGATCACCAGCTCCTCCGCGAAGCGGCTGAGGTGCATGGCGCAGATCGAGGAGGTCGTCAGGAACTCCAACGCGAAATCCCGGTCGCTGACCGCATCCAGCGAATTGGCCGAGGGTCGGTCGAAGCCCAGCGATTCTGCCGTCATGTGGCGATCAATGGCAAAGCCGGTGCCCGCCAGTGCCGCCGCCCCCAGCGGACTTTCGTTCATGCGCGCACGGGCATCGCGCACGCGGCTGCGGTCGCGGGCGAACATCTCCACATAGGCCATCATGTGGTGGCCCCATGTCACGGGCTGGGCGGTTTGCAGGTGGGTAAAGCCCGGCATCACCATGTCCGGCCCGGCCTCCGCCTGCGCAACGAAGACCTTCATCAGCGCGGTCAGCCCCGCATCCATCGCGTCGAACTGGTCGCGGGTCCACAGCTTGAAATCCGTGGCGACCTGATCGTTGCGGCTGCGTGCGGTGTGCAGACGCCCGGCAGGTTCGCCCAACAGCTCCTTCAACCGTGCCTCGATGTTCATGTGGATGTCTTCGAGCGCGGTGGAGAACGCGAAGTTTCCAGCCTCGATCTCTGACAAGACCGTGAGCAGCCCTTCCCGAATGAGCTCGGCATCGCTATCCGTCAGTATACCGGTGGCGGCCAGCATGGCGGCGTGGGCGCGTGAACCCTCGACATCCTGCGGGGCAAGTCGCCGGTCATATCCGATGGAGGCATTGATCGCCTCCATCAACGCATCGGGGCCGTCGGCGAAACGGCCGCCCCACATGGCATTCGACGATTTGGTTCCAGTGTTCTGGTCGGACATTCGGGGCCTCTAAACGGGGAGTATGGCGGGATGAGCGCTTGGATGACGGGACGCGGCGGCAGGATGCTGGCCGCAGTTGGATTGTTCTCGGGCCTGTTCTACGCAGGCTTTGGCGGCATGGCAAACCACGCTGTCGCACAGGGCGCATCGCAACTGGAACAAATCCGCCGCGATGACATGCGCAAACTGGACGTCCACGCCGAACCGCAGCAATTGCCGGGTGAGACGTTCACCGATCCCGAGGGCAATGCCTATACCCTGGCCGATTATGCCGGAAAGATCGTTCTGGTGAACTTCTGGGCCACGTGGTGCGCCCCCTGTCGTGAGGAAATGCCCGATCTCGACGCGCTCAACGCCGATCTGGGCGGTGAGGATTTCGAGGTCGTGACCATCGCCAGCGGGCGCAACAGCCTCAGCGGGATCCGGGCCTTCTTCGAGGAGGAGCAGATCGAAACCCTGCCGATCCTGCTGGATCCGCAGGGGCAATTGTCGCGCCGCGCGGGCGTTCTGGGCCTGCCAGTCAGCATTCTGATGAACCGTGAGGGGCGCGAAATCGCGCGTCTGCAAGGCGGCGCCCATTGGAACGACGCCCCCGCGCGTGAGATCATTGCAGCAGCCATCGCGGCGGACTAGACCTCGCTCCCCGCGCGGATAGCCTCGGCCCGGTGGCAGTCGCGCACGTGGTCGTTCACCATGCCCGATGCCTGCATGAAGGCATAAACGATGGTCGGGCCGCAGAACTTGAACCCTGCTTTCTTGAGGTCCTTGGAAAGCTGTCTGCTCACCGGCGTTTCGGCGGGCACATCCGCCATCGTGCGGGGGGCGTTCTGCTGCGGGTCGCCATCGACATGCGACCAGATGAAGGACGCGAATCCCTCCCGCTCCTCAATGGCGATGAACGCGCGGGCGTTGCCGATCGTCGCCTCGATCTTGCCCCGATGGCGCACGATTCCCGCGTCGCCCAGCAGGCGGGTCACGTCACTCTGATCATATCGTGCGATGCGGTAGGGGTCGAAATTGTCGAAGGCGGCGCGAAAGCTCTGCCGTTTGCGCAGGATGGTGATCCAGCTCAGACCGGCCTGAAACCCCTCCAGCACCAGCTTTTCCCACAGGTCGCGCCCGTCACGAACCGGGACACCCCATTCGGTATCGTGGTAATCAATATAGAGCGGATCGGTTCCGCACCACGAACAGCGTTCAGCCATCATTTCACCCTTTAACGATTCGTTCAGAACGCTGTCAGAACATACAGTCGAACTCGGAAAGGGGCGAGAAGATGCAGGCGCGGCTGGACGAGAAACCCTTTGATGATTCGCATGATCGAATGATCCTCGACGCGCTGGCCGCCGGCGGGACGGAGCTTGCCTTCCAGCCGATCCTGCGCAGCGGACCCCGGCAACGGATCGGTTTTTTCGAGGGGCTGGCGCGCCTGCGTCTGGAACGGGGTGAGGTGCTGATGCCCGGCGCATTCCTGCCCGTGATCGAGCAGGCGGGGCGCGGGCCGCAACTGGACCGCTATGTGCTGCGCCACGCGCTGGGAACTTTGGAGGACCGGCCGCGACTGCGCGTCTCGATCAATGTCGGCCTGCAAACGATGACCGATCCCGGCTGGATCAACCTGCTTCAGCGTGAGGTGGCGGACCGTCCCCATCTGACCGACCGCCTGATCGTGGAAATGACCGAACTGGCGGTGGCAGACCCCGACATAACCGTTCCGTTCACACGCACGGTGCGGGCACTGGGCGTTACGGTCGTGCTGGACGATTTCGGTGCGGGCCATACGGCCTTTCGCCAATTCCGCGATCTGGCACTGGATGGGGTCAAGATCGACGGCTTCTTCTCACGCGGGATCGAGAATGATGCCGACAACCGCTGCCTGATCAAGGCGCTGGTCGATATTGCCCGCCATTTCGAGATGTTCACCGTGGCGGAGTTCGTAGAAACCCCGGAACAGGCGCAGTGCCTGACCGATCTGGGCGTCGATTTCCTGCAAGGTCACCTGTTCGCCCCGGCCCGGCAACACCCGGACTGGATCACGGCAAATATCGCACAAGCCGCGATGTAATCAGGATTTTCGGACCAACTCGGACAACTGCTCCTGCATCTTGGCAAGCTGGCTCTTGAGATCGTCCAGCTCCACATCCTTCGCCTTTTCTGTGGGCGAGTCGGCGGTATCGGGTGCAGGTGCCACCGCAGTGGCAAAGGGGGTGAACATGCGCATGGTATTCTCGAACCATTCCATGTTGGAACGCGTCATCGCCTCGAAATTCGCGATGGCGGGGTTCGCCTCGAACGCCGTGCGGACCTGGGCGCGCATGTTTTCCTGATTTCGCGAAAAAGTGTCCATCGACGCGTCAAGATAGCCCGGTACGAACCCCTGAAGCGTGTCCCCGTACAGGCGAATCAACTGTCGCAGGAAATTGGTCGGCAGCATGTTCTGCCCCTTCGCTTCTTCTTCGAATATGATCTGAGTCAGGACGGATCGCGTGATGTCGTCCCCGGATTTCGCATCGTTCACCACGAAATCCTCACCGTCACGCACCATCTGTGCCAGATGTTCCAGCGTCACATAGCTGGATTTCGATGTGTTATAGAGCCGCCGATTGGCGTATTTCTTGATGATGATCGGCTGGTCCGGATCAACGTTCTTGTTCGCCATCGTATCGCTCCCCGGTGCGGTCTTAGGTGCCGTTAGAAAACCATAGTGCGCCGCACCCTCGCATCGCAACGCATATTTCGCACGCGCGCTGCCGTGCTGTCGTGCTATGAGCGCGTCGATGTCACATAGCGCCGAACCTGTCCGAAACCCGTCCGCCGGAACGCCTCCGGACTTCCGCGCGGCGGCGCCGGTGCCATTGCCGCTGCACCTTGCCCAATCCATCGTGCAACCGGGCGTGCCTCTGGATGTGCAAATGGACCGGCTGGACGCGATGCTGCGCGGGATCGAGATGTGGCGGGCGGCCCCCTGGCGCCGCCCCGACGATGAGACGGCCGTTTTGTGGTCGGAGGGTGCAACCACGCTGCGCGATTACGGCAACGGTCGGGGCAAGCCGGTATTGATCGTGCCCTCGCTGATCAACCGGTCCTACATTCTGGATATCACGCCGGAACGGTCCTTCCTGCGCGCTCTGGTCGAGGACGGCTACCGCCCATTATTGCTCGATTGGGGCGTACCGGGAGAGGTCGAGAAAACCCTGTCCCTCAACGATTATGCCGATACGCGGCTGCGTCCCGCGCTGGCCATATCCCGGGTTCTTGCAGGCGGTCCGGTTCCGGTGATCGGGTACTGCATGGGCGGGGCGCTGGCGGTCGCAGCCGCCGTGCGACGATCCGACGACGTGCGCGCGCTCGTGACCCTTGGCACACCGTGGAATTGTGCGGCGGCCTCTGCGATGGTGCGGATGATGCAGGATACCGCCCGCCCGCAGATCGGCACGTTGCGGGTCTTTTTCCGCACGGCGGCGCAGGTTTTCGGGGTGGTTCCGTCTGACCTGATGCAGGCACTGTTCGCAACGCTCGACCCCGGATTGGCGCGCCGCAAATTCGCGCGTTTCGCCCGGATGGACCAAGGCTCGTCCGAGGCGGGCCTGTTTGTTGCGGTCGAGGATTGGCTGAACGATCCCGTCACGGTCGCCCCCCGCGTGGCGGAGGAAGTCCTCCTCGACTGGCACGTGACCAACATGCTGGCCGCTGGCCAGTGGTCGTTGATGGGGGGGCCAGTCAGACCTGCGGACATTGCTTGTCCCACGCTGAGCTTCTGTGCGGCGAACGACCTGATCGCGCCGCCGCAAAACGCCGAGGCCCTGCCGCAGCAGATCCCTCAGGCGCGCATTCTCAAACCCGAAACCGGCCATGTGGGCATGATTGTCGGTTCGAAAGTTGCGCAATCCGTTCATGAACCCTTAAAAAATTTCCTGAAAGGGATCTAAAGTCGTAGAGATTCGTGGGTGCAAACGACAGAAGCTGCTTTTACGCTGCATTGCATGATACTGGGATTGGGAGAGTTACATGACTAATGTCGTCATCGCCGCAGCCGGGCGTACCGCTGTCGGCTCGTTCAACGGTGCATTTGCCAACACCCCCGCGCACGATCTGGGTGCCGCCGTCATTCGCGGCGTTCTGGAACGCGCGGGTGTGGACGCGGGCGAGGTCTCCGAAACCATTCTGGGGCAGGTTCTGACCGCCGCGCAGGGTCAGAACCCCGCCCGCCAGGCGCATATCAACGCCGGATTGCCCAAGGAAAGCTCCGCCTGGGGCATCAATCAGGTTTGCGGCTCTGGCCTGCGCGCGGTCGCGCTTGGCGCGCAGCATGTGCAACTGGGCGATGCCGACGTGGTGATCGCGGGCGGTCAGGAAAGCATGAGCCTGGCACCGCACGCATCCCACCTGCGTTCAGGCACCAAGATGGGCGATACAAAATTCATCGACACAATGATCCGCGACGGGCTGTGGGACGCCTTCAACGGCTATCACATGGGCCAAACCGCTGAAAACGTGGCGAACCAGTGGCAGATCAGCCGCGATCAGCAGGATGAGTTCGCCGTAGCCTCGCAAAACAAGGCAGAGGCCGCACAGAAGGCCGGCAAGTTCGACGATGAGATCATCCCCTTCACCGTGAAGGGCCGCAAGGGCGACACGATTGTCGACAAGGATGAGTATATCCGCCACGGCGCCACGATGGAGGCGATGCAAAAACTGCGCCCCGCCTTCACCAAGGATGGGTCCGTTACAGCGGCCAATGCCTCCGGCCTGAACGACGGCGCGGCGGCGACCCTGCTGATGAGCGTGGAGAACGCCGAACGGCGCGGCATCCAGCCCCTCGCCCGCATTGCGTCCTATGCCACCGCCGGTCTGGATCCCTCGATCATGGGGGTCGGCCCCGTCTATGCCAGCCGCAAGGCATTGGAGAAGGCCGGCTGGTCCGCCTCCGACCTCGAACTGGTCGAGGCGAACGAGGCCTTCGCGGCGCAGGCCTGCGCTGTGAACAAGGAAATGGGCTGGGATCCCGAGATCGTGAATGTGAACGGCGGCGCGATTGCCATCGGGCACCCGATCGGCGCGTCGGGCTGCCGTGTGCTCAACACGCTGCTGTTCGAAATGCAGCGACGTGACGCCAAGAAGGGTCTGGCAACCCTGTGCATCGGCGGCGGCATGGGTGTCGCCATGTGTGTCGAGCGCGACTGAGTTTCAATCGGGGAGGGTCCGAACGGCACCTCCCCCCAATCCAAAAAAATCGAGAGGAAACATAATGGCAAGAGTGGCAGTGGTTACGGGTGGCTCCCGCGGGATCGGAGCGGCAATCTCCAAGGCGCTGAAGGCGGCCGGATGCGAGGTCGCAGCGACCTATGGGGGCAACGACGAGGCCGCAGCGGCCTTCACCAAGGAAACCGGCATCAAGACCTACAAGTGGTCCGTCGGTGACTATGACGCGTGCAAGGAGGGCATCGCCCAGATCGAATCCGATCTCGGCCCGGTGGATATTCTGGTCAACAATGCCGGCATCACCCGTGACGCCCCGTTTCACAAGATGACGCCGCAGCAGTGGCATGAGGTCATCGACACCAACCTGACCGGCGTGTTCAACATGACGCACAATGTCTGGCCGGGAATGCGTGAGCGCAAGTTCGGCCGCATCGTCACGATCTCCTCCATCAACGGTCAAAAGGGTCAGTTCGCGCAGGCGAACTATGCTGCCTCCAAGGCAGGCGATATCGGCTTTACCAAGTCGCTGGCCCAGGAGGGCGCACGTGCGGGCATTACCGTGAACGTCGTGGCCCCCGGCTATGTCGGCACCGACATGGTCATGGCCGTGCCCGAGAAAGTGCGTGAAAGCATCATCGGCCAGATCCCCGTCGGTCGTCTGGGTGAGCCGGAGGAGATCGCGCGTTGCGTGGCGTTCCTCACCGCTGACGATGCGGGCTTCATCACCGGCTCCACCATCACTGCGAATGGTGGGCAGTACTTCACCTGAGGTGATCTGACCGCGAACCTGGCAAACGGCCCGCAGCACCCCTGCGGGCCGTTTGTCGTTCACACCATGCTTGCGGCCAAGCGCATCGCCACGGCGACGAACGCGGCACTGATGCGGGATCGTGAAATCGTGACATTGCAGTGATTCTCACCCTTGGCGCGGGGAGCCCGCAGGCCTATCGTCCGCACGATTCGGAGGAGACGAACGATGCGCATCGGCATTCTGGAGACGGGTGAAGTCTCAGGTGATATGGCGGACAAGCACGGCTCCTACCCGCCGATGTTTCGCCGCCTGCTCGACGCGGCGGATGGTGATCTGACCTACCAGACCTTCAGCGTCGTGCGCGGTGTCATGCCCGACGATCCCGAACAGGCCGATGCGTGGCTTATCACCGGCTCGCGCCACGGTGTCTACGATCCGTTCCCGTGGATGGAACCGCTCAAGTCGTTTCTGCGCGATTGCCTTGCCCGGCGGGTTCCCGTTGTGGGCGTCTGCTTTGGCCATCAGCTTCTGGCGGAGGCGATGGGCGGAAAGGTCGAGAAATCCAGCAAAGGCTGGGGGCTGGGTGTGCATACCTATCAGATCACGACCCGCCCCGATTGGATGGAGACGGCCGGCGATACATTCTCGACACGCGCCTTGCATCAGGATCAGATCGTCGAATTGCCGCCCGAAACCGTGGTTCTGGCACGGTCCGAATTCTGTAACTACGCGGCCCTCGCCTATGGAGACGCCGATGCCCCCATCGCCATCAGCGTGCAGCCGCATCCCGAATTCGACGCGGACTTCGTGCGCGAAATCATCTTGAGCCGGATTGGCGATGCGGTCCCGGAAGATGTCGGCACCGCCGCGCTGGAAACGCTTGACCAGCCGGTGCATAACGTGGACTGGGCGCGCTGGATGGTCCGCTTCATGCGGGAGGCAGCCGCACGGCGCGCGGCATGAATCCCACTCTCATCGGCGCGGGCGCGGTTGGTTTGTGGGCGACACTGGCGCTTTTGACGGTTCTGGCGGGTGACGTGCCGCCGTTCCAGTTAACCGCGTTCTGCTTTGCGATCGGCGGCGCGATCGGTGTGATCTGGACCGCTCTGGGACGGGGCTTCGGCGCGATACGCGGGCTTGGATGGCGGGTCTGGATGCTGGGTATCGGCGGGTTGTTCGGCTATCATTTTTTCTACTTCACCGCCCTGCAAAACGCACCACCGGCGGAGGCTGGGCTGATCGCCTATCTGTGGCCCCTGCTGATCGTGCTGTTTTCGGGATTGCTGCCCGGGGAAACCTTGCGCCGCGGGCACATCATCGGCGCCTTGGTCGCGTTCATGGGGGCCGTGCTGATCCTGGCCGATGCGAACCTCAGCTTTTCCGGCGAATATGCCTTGGGATACGCAGCCGCGATCCTGTGCGCGGTGCTGTGGTCCGGCTATTCCGTATTGTCGCGCCGTTTCGGCAGCGCCCCCACGCAAAGTGTCGCATTGTTTTGTCTGGTGACGGCGGTACTCTCGACCGGGGCACATCTGCTGTTGGAGGAAACGGTCTGGCCATCGCAGCCGAGCGGCTGGCTGGGGCTGGTGATGCTGGGTCTCGGCCCTGTCGGTGCCGCGTTCTATCTGTGGGATATCGGGGTGAAGCACGGGGACATCCAGCTTCTCGGAACGGTATCCTATGCCGCGCCATTGCTGTCCACTCTACTTCTGATTGCAACCGGGTTTGCGCCGTTGACGTGGACGCTGGCCGCGTCTGCAATTCTGATCACCGGCGGGGCGGTCATAGCCGCCCGCGCCGGATCAGGAAAATCTAGGAGCGGAGCCGGCTGATTTCCTCCTTCAGTCGCAGCTTTTCCCGCTTCATCTCGGCAATCTGAAGATTGTCGGAGGCTGGGCTGCGTTGCTCCGTTTCAATGGTCTGGGACAGGATTTGATGCTTCTTCTGAAGTGCGCTGACATGTGAGGTAACGCTCATTCTTGGGGTACTCCTTCCATCCAGATGACAGTCCGAGTATTTCGCCACATATTCATATAACTGTCATGTCTGGTTTTTTACGCAATTTTACTTATATTGCGGCGAGCGAAAGGCAGGCCCCTTCGCGCAGCACCCCGGACGCCAGCGCGCTGAAATGCGAAACGTCCCCCGGATGCGAATCCCCCTCGTGCACAACCATAGGTGGCAACAGCTTCAAGGGTGCGCGTGCGCCCTTGATGGCCTGTACGATAACCCGCTCCGCCGCCCGCCCTGCCCGCGCGGCCAATGGCAGGATCAACACACCGCCGGTGCGACCTTGCAGGGGTGCCAGAATATCCGCCAGCCGGTCGGTGCGGTTGATCATGGTGAAGGTTCCACGATCCCGCAGCCGCCGCAGGCCCGAATCGATCCACGTAGCCAGGGGCGTATCCTCGACATGTGCCGTTCCGCGCCCCGGATCGTTGGGCCGAATCCCCTGACCTGCGCCGAAAAAGGGCGGGTTGGCGATAACATGATCGAATCGTTGGGCGCGCAATTCCGGCGGCATTCGCGACAGGTCCCCCTCCAAAACACGCGCGCCTTGGGGCAGGTTGCGCCGCGCCAATTCGGCGTAGTCGCGCTGCATCTCGATACCGGCCAGATCCAGCCCCGCCACGCGCGCGTTCAGACAGGCCAGTGCCGTGCCCGCACCGCAACCCAGTTCCAGCACACTCTGCCCCGAAACCGCAGGGCAGGCCGCTGCCAGCCAGACGGGATCGGTCGCGGCGCGGTATCCCTTTCGTGGTTGCCAGATATGCACACGGCCGCCCAGAAATGCATCATGGGTCAGATCCGTTTGGGCAAAGCTCACCTGCGCTCACTCACTTCGACGTCATTGTCGCGCAGGATCGCACGGGCGCGAAAGGCGTCAGCGCGCGCGACTGACATGCGTCGTGGCAGCACACCTATCGAACCTTCCAGCACGCTCATATGGACGTCCATGACGAACGTCTCTATCTGTTCACCGCGTAGCAATGCTTCGGCAAAGCTGAGTGTGACCGGATCGTTGGTGCGCAGTATTTCTTCCATGTGCCGGGTGTAGCCGGTGCCCCACAAACCGTCGAGTCCCCCCAGGGGCCGGTGCGAGCAAGGATAGTGAATTGACCTCTCCGATAATACGCCTTCAATCTCTGCTCGAGACGCGCATGAATGCGGTGAACCACCTGATCGCCACCCGGATGGAGAGCGAGAACGCCCCCCGCATCCCCGAGGTGACGGCCCACCTTATCGGCGCGGGAGGCAAACGGATACGCCCGCTGCTGACCCTCGCGGCGGCAGGGCTGTACGGCTATGACGGTGAGCATGACGTGAAGCTGGCAGCGACGGTGGAATTCATCCACACCGCCACCCTGCTGCACGATGACGTGGTGGACGAAAGCGATCAGCGACGCGGGCGTCCGACCGCCAACCTGCTATGGGACAATCAGTCCAGCGTTCTGGTGGGCGATTATCTGTTCGCACGCTCGTTTCAGTTGATGGTCGAGGCGGGCAGTCTGCGCGTGCTCGACATTCTGGCCAATGCAGCCGCCGTGATCGCCGAGGGCGAGGTCCTGCAATTGTCCGTCGCGCGCAACCTCGCCACGCCGGAGGAGACCTATATCCGCGTTGTCCGCGGCAAGACGGCCGCCCTGTTCGCCGCCGCAACCCAGGTGGGCGGTCTGGTCGCCGGCGCGTCCGAGCGGGACATCACGGCCCTGTGCAATTATGGGGACGCGTTGGGCATCGCGTTCCAGATCGCCGACGATCTGCTGGATTTGACCGGCGACGATATCGGCAAGGATACTGGCGACGACCTGCGTGAGGGCAAGCTGACCCTGCCCGTCATCCGCGCCATCGCGGCCTCTGACGCGCAGGAGCGTAGCTTCTGGGAACGTCTGATCGGACGGGGCCGGTATCAGGAGGGTGATCTGGACATCGCGCTCGGCATCTTCGCCCGGCACAACATTCTGGAAACGGTGCGCGCCACCGCGTTCGACTATGTGGCAAAGGCGCAGGCGGAACTGGAGATTCTGCCCGATACGCCGATCCGCGCGGAACTGCACGATCTGGCGGATTTCGTGGTCTCGCGCCTGCGCTGAAGGCGGCCTGGCCTAACGTCCGACGGGCGCCGCCGCGACCCACCAGCCGGGATGGGCATCACGCACCCGGTCCGCCGCGCGCAGCGCCGCCGCCTGCTCCGCATAAAGACCAAAACATGTCGCGCCCGAGCCTGACATCCGCGCGAACGGCGCGTCATGATGCAGGGCCCTGAGCACCTCACCGATCACCGGCGACAACTGCTCGGCCGGGAATTGCAGATCATTGCGCTGCCTGGTGAGCCATTTCACAAAGCCGTCAAAGTCACCGAAGCTGTCGGGCATATCCATCGGCGCTTTGTCGGCATGATCCAGGCGCGCGAAAACCGCAGGGGTCGCCATGCCGACACCCGGATTGACCAGAACCAACCATGCGGGAGGCAACGCGGGCACCAGCTGCAACACCTCCCCTATGCCGCGCATCCGGGTCGGGACCGATGCCAGACATACCGGCACATCGGCACCCAGCGGCGTCAGATCGGCAGCGGCTGGCAGGGTGAGGCCGTGCAACCGGGACATTGCGCGGATCGTCGCCGCAGCGTCAGCCGAGCCGCCCCCGATACCGGATGAGACCGGCAATGCCTTGGTCAGACGCAGCGCCCCGCTTACACCCAAATGCCGTGCCGCGCGCAACACCAGATTATCGGGCGTAGCGCCGATTCCGCTGCCGAAGGGGCCGTCGATGGCCAGGGACAGTCCTGGTCCGGCCTCCACCTCCACCACGTCTCCAAGATCAGCGAAGACCACCAGCGAATCGAGCATATGCAGCCCGTCGGGCCTGCGTCCTGTCACGTGCAGTGTCAGGTTGATCTTGGCCCGGGCGAGCTCCCGTATCGACGCGTCTACCACCTCAGTTCGCAGCCTCCTGCGCCAGAACCGCGTCCAGACCGATGTCGAGCTTCAGGCGGATGCGGCTCTCTTCCTCAGGCTCCGGCTCGAAGGACAGGGCGCGCTTCCACTGAAACTCCGCCTCGCGCTTGCGCCCGACGGCCCAGTAGACATCACCCAGATGGTCGTTGATGATCGGATCGACGGGCGCCAGTTCCACCGCACGTTCCATCGGCTCGATCGCCTCCTCGAAACGCCCGAGGCGGTACAGAACCCAGCCAAGGGAATCGGTGATGTAGCCGTCATAGGGGCGCTGATCGACGGCACGGCGGATCATCTCCAACGCCGCATCCAGATCGCGCTTCTCCTCGACCAGCGAATAGCCCAGATAGTTCAGAACCAGCGCGTTGTCCGGCTCCAGTTCCAACGCCCGGCGCAGGTCAGCCTCCGCCGCCGTCCAGTTGTCCGCATTGTGATGCGCCACCGCACGTTGATAATAGACCAGCCAGTGCTGTGGCGACGGCTCCCCCAGCAGTGACACAGCCATGTCGAAGGCCTCTATCGCCTCAGCCGGGCGGTCGGCGCGGCGCAAGGTATCGCCGTGCAGGTAATGCAGGCGCATGCTGTCGGGATAGGCGCGCGTCAGACCGGCCAGAACAGCGATTGCATCGTCCTGACGCCCATCATTGGCAAGCGCTTGCATGCGACCCAGTTCCGCCTCCACGAATTGGGGTGAAGTGCTGGACACCGCATCGAATGCATCGGTTGCCAGCGTGTACTGCCCCTGCTCGTTCAGCACGGTGGCCACCAATAGCTGCGCCTCGGCGAAGTCCGGCTGAATATGCGCGGCAAGGCGGCTGTAGATCAATGCGACGTCAGCGCCTTCCTCCCCCAGAACGGAGGCGAGGTCGAACAGAACCTCCGCGATGCCGTCATCCGGGGTCTGCACCAGATCGAACTGCACGGAATCGTCCTGTTCGATCCGGGTGCGCAGCACCTCGAACGTGCGGTCGCCGAAGCCTGTGGCCAGCACATCGTCCGCAACCGCCAGCGCCGTTTCCTTCTGTCCGGTGGCGGCCAGCAACTGGATGCGCGCCTGGGTGGACCGGCGGTTCAGGCGAACCGGACCGGTATCGCCCCCCTCCATCCTGCGCGATGCGGCCTCGACCTGTCCGGTCAGCGCCAACGCCAATGCGGAGTGAAAGGCCGCGAAGACCTCGTAGGTCTCATTCCCTGAAACCGCATCGAACAAGTCCAGCGCCGCAGCCTCATCCCCCAGTGACATCATCAGCCAGCCGCGCAACAGCTCCGCCAACAGGGGCGTCATGCCCTGCTCACCCTGATCCAGCCGCGCCAGGGCGCGGGCCGGATCGTCGCGACGGATATCATGCGTGATCGCAACAAGGGTTGCGAACTGGTTCTCGGAATTCAGCGCCAGCAGCCGTTCCGCGATGCTGGCCGCGACACCGACCCGCCCGGCGGAGACTTGCGCCTGCATCGCACGTTGCAGCAATTGCGTGTCTTCACCGTCATAGCCGAGGGCACGGGTGTAGTAGAGCGCCGCCTGCACATGATCGTCGCGCAGCTCCGCCTGCGCGGCCGCCAGATAGGATCCGGACAGACTGCGTGCCTCGACCATTGTGGGCAGCAGCACCGACAGAGCTGTCGCGAATGCGAAAAGGGAGCGGACGGGCATGGGCAAACCTCGGAATTCTCGTTTTGCACACCCTAGGCATCCGACCGGAGGAGGGCAACGCGACACGACCCGAACCGGCCCGTGGCAGGATCGCGGGGTCGGGCGCGCGTCGCAGCGCACGCCCGAAAGTTCTCAGCCGATTACATGTTCGGATAGTTCGGCCCGTCGCCGCCCTGCGGAACCGTCCAGACGATGTTCTGGAGGGGATCCTTGATGTCGCATGTCTTGCAGTGGACGCAGTTCTGACCGTTGATCTGGAACGATTTCTCACCTTCCTGACCCACGAATTCGTAAACGCCCGCAGGGCAGTAGCGCTGCGAAGGTCCGGCATATTTCGGCAGGTTCACATGCGTGGGCAGATCCGCATCCTTCAGCTTGAGGTGCGTCGGTTGATCCTCGGCATGATTGGTGCCCGAAAAGGACACGTTGGTCAGCCGGTCAAAGCTGAGCTTCCCGTCCGCCTTGGGATAGTCGATGGGCTGGTGACGCCGGGCGGGTTCGGTGCTTTCCGCATCGGTCTTGCCGTGCTTCAGCGTGCCCAGCAGGGGCTTTCCGAACAGCGACGCCCACCACATATCGAGGCCGCCCACGACCATCGAGGCGATCAGACCATAGCGGGACCACAACGGCTTGACGTTGCGCACCTTGATCAGATCCTTGCCGATCGCGCCGGTCTTGACCTCCTCGGTGTAGTCGGACAACTCATCCGACTGGCGACCAGCCGCGATGGCAGCATGCGCAGCCTCGGCCGCGGCCTTGCCCGACAGCATCGCGTTGTGGTTGCCCTTGATCCGCGGCACGTTGACGAGGCCGGCGGAACAGCCCAGCAGCGCGCCGCCCGGGAACGCCATCTTGGGGATGGATTGGAACCCGCCCTCGGTGATGGCGCGCGCGCCATAGGCGACCCGCTTTCCCCCCTCGAACACAGGGGCGATGTCGGGGTGATGCTTGAACCGCTGAAACTCCTGATAGGGCGACAGGTAGGGGTTCTTGTAATTCAGGTGCGTCACGAAACCAACGTAGACCTGATTGTTTTCAGCGTGATACAGGAACGAACCGCCGCCCGCATTCTTGCCCAGTGGCCAGCCCATGGTGTGCGTGACCTGCCCCAGCTTGTGATGCTCGGGCTTGATATCCCAAACCTCCTTGATGCCCAGTCCGTATTTCTGGACATCGCAATCCGCGTCGAGACCGTAGCGCGCGATGGCCATCTTGCTCAACGAACCGCGCACGCCCTCGGCCAGGAAGACGTACTTGCCGTGCAATTCCATCCCCGGCTCGTAGCCCGCGCCCTTGGTGCCGTCCTTCTCGATGCCGAATTCGCCTGCGACGACGCCCTTGACCTCTCCGTTATCGCCATAGACCAGTTCGGAGCAGGACATGCCGGGAAAGATTTCGACGCCCAGCGCCTCGGCCTGCTCGGCCATCCAGCGGCAGACATTGCCCATTGATACGACGTAGTTGCCATGGTTGTTCAACAGCGGCGGCATCGGAAAGTTCGGGATCTTGACCGATCCGTTCGGGGCGAGGACGAGGAAGCGATCCTCGGTCACTTCGGTCGTGACAGGGGCCCCCTTCTCACGCCAATCGGGAATCAGCGCGTCCAGGCCGATGGGATCCAGCACAGCACCGGACAGGATGTGCGCTCCGACCTCGGACCCCTTTTCCAGAACGACGACGTTCATGTCAGCGTCGAGTTGTTTCAGCCGGATCGCAGCCGACAGGCCAGCAGGCCCCGCACCGACGATGACGACATCGTATTCCATGGCTTCACGTTCGACTTCAGACATATTTCGGCTTCCTTTGCATGGGTCCGGGCAATTTCATTTCGTGACAGGTATGGGGCCGGGCATTGCCCTGTCAATCGTATGCACGTGTATCAGGTGGCATCTCTTGCATCTTCTGCCCTGTTCTGGCGGGATTTTTCGTCAACCATCCCGCACCGATCCAGACTGCGATCACCGATATGATAGAAGCGTATCCATCAATGGCATAGTGCCAGCCATAGATCACACTGCTCCACTGCGTCAGTACACAGAACCCGATCCCCAACACCCCGGCAAGGCGCCCCAGCGACATCAGGTATACCATCACCAGCGCCGCAATGCCGACATGTACCGAGGGAAACGCCGATATGCCAAGACCCAGCCGGCCCTGCCGCAGCTCCACGTTCGCCCACAGCAAGTCCTGCAAGACCCGCACTGCATGATCGGGCGGCAGCAGGCCCTCCCGATGCTGCATGTATTCGGCATATCGGGGAATGCCGCTCAATGATTCGTAATATACCGGACCGACGGATGCGAACGCTGTCGCCGCGATATTGCCCAATCCGATCCAGACGAAGACATAGACGATCAGCATTCGATCACGCCGTGCCGTATCGGTATCCAACGCAGCCACCAGAACCGGCAACACCATGGATATGACGGCCCAGCCGTAATTGTAGCCGATAAAGGCGAGCCTGGGGGGAACGACCTCGACCAGGGGCCAGTACAGACGCCATGCGTCCTGCCCGCCATGCAGCGCATGATCCAGCCGCGCCAGCCACGGATCGGCCCAGAAGCCGAAGGGTAAAGACACCATGCCCTTGACCACGGCAAAGGCCGGCAGGAGGTACAGGTACAGACCGCAGCCGATCAGAATCGCTGCCAGCAGCCGCGTGGCCAGCCCCTGGGCCGCGCCGCGCCACAGTCCGTAGAACGTCACGAACAGGCTCAGCCCCAGCAGGACGAGGACCAACACGGCGTCCCGCGTCCCCCGCATCGCCATTTCGACGACGCCGTGCGGCTCACCCAGCAATTGCGTCATCACCACCGTGGCCAGCAGATAGATGCCGAATGCCAGATTGAACAGGATCGGACCCGACAGCGCGGCGCGCGGCGACCTCTCACCCGCTGCCCGCGCAGGCCCTGTTCGCGCAGGCCCGGTTTCAGCCGTTCTCAGTTGCCGCACGCCTCGGGTTCCCTTGCAACTCACCAACTGCGAACCTATCGTCAATTGACAGGCCGTGCCAATCGAGTGCGGCCCTTTTTTTGTATTTCGCGCGGCGTGGTCCGCCACCGATTGACGGAGACGAACGATGGAGAAGGTTCCCCTGACCGAGCGGGGTTTTGCGAAACTGGACGCCGAACTCAAGAAGCTCAAGCTTGAGGAACGCCCCGCCGTTATCAAGGCGATCGCGGAGGCCCGTGAGCATGGCGATCTGTCCGAAAACGCCGAATACCACGCCGCCCGCGAAAAGCAGTCCTTCATCGAGGGGCGCGTCAAGGAGTTGGAAAGCGTGATTTCCCGCGCCGAGGTCATCAAGGTCTCGAAAATGACCGGCGCGATCAAGTTCGGTGCCACGGTCACGATCGTGGATGAGGATACCGATGAGGAGAAGGTCTATCAGATCGTGGGTGAGCAGGAGGCCGATATCGAAAACGGTCTGCTCAACATGCGCTCTCCCATCGCGCGGGCCCTGATCGGCAAGGAAGAGGGCGACAGCGTCGATGTGCGCACGCCCGGCGGCACGCGCAGTTACGAGGTGCTGAAGATCGAATTCAAGTAGAGTGCAATTCAAGTAGTGGAGTAACCGGATGCAGAGCGTCTGGAAGGGTTGGCCCATCGCGGGCGCTGCAATTTTCTGCTGGCTCGCGTTGATCGCGGCATGGTGGATCACGACAGAAAGCGGTCAGGGGTCGGGGCTGTTCGCCTTCATGGCGGCAATTGTGCCGTCCCTGCTGATCGGAATGCTTGCCTATGTCATCGAACGTCTGGGTGAGACGCGGGCACAAGTTTCCGATCTGGCGCAAACGGTGTCCAGCCAGCCGCGTGGCACCGCAAATCTCAGCCGGTCGGAAATAGACGCGATGTTCCAGAAGCTGACCGCGCGCCAGCAGGTCAGCGACCGGGCGCTGCTCTCCCTGCTCGAAGGGCGCGCGGCAGACAGGACGGTTCTGGCCGAGGTCGCGGAAAACTCGGCCCGCGCGGCCAGCGTGCGCCCGGTCCCGCGCCCGAAACCGATGGTCGCGCCCAAGCGTGAAATCGGCCAATCCTCCCTGCCCCTGAACGAAGAGGCCGCCCCATCGGATGAGCCCCCCGCCTGGGCCGATCTGGTCCGCGCGCTAAACTTTCCGCAGGATCAGGATGATACGGCGGGATTCCGCGCCATGCACCGCGCCAACCGCGACAGACAGGTCGCACAGGTCCTGCGCGCGGCGGAGGATGTGCTCAACCTGCTGTCGCAAGACGGCATCTACATGGATGACCTCGATCCGATTGCCATCGACCCGGCATTGTGGCGTCGCTTCGCCGAGGGGGAACGTGGCGATGTGACCTCGGGCCTTGCCGCGATAGACGACCAGACGGCGCTGTCGCTGACGCGGGGGCGGATGCGTTCGGACGACGTGATGCGCGACGCCGCGCTGCACTTCATCCGGCATTTCGATCTGTTGCTGAAATCCCTGTGCGCGCGCATGGACGACGACACGCAGATCGCACGGCTGGCGGATACCCGGACGGGGCGGGCCTTCATGCTGCTGGCCACGGTCACGGGGGCGTTGGAGTAACTCACTCCAGCGTCTGCTCACCGCTCCAGATACGGCGCAACCACAGCGCGAAAACCAGTCCTGTCAGCGACATCGCCAAAGCCACCCCGTAGGTTGCCCCCCCCGCATAGGGATAGACCAGCGCCGCGATGGCCATCGCAATGGCGAACAGAACACCACCGATGACGGAGGAAAACATGCCCTGCGCCGAGGCGGCCAATCGCTCCGGCACCGCCGCCCCTATGAACGCGATCCCCCCCAGATGACCCGCCGCGAAGGTCAGTGCATGCAATGATTGCGTCACCCACAGCGCCACCCCGGTCGGATCGGTCATCATGATTCCCCACCGCACGATGCCGGCACATGCACTGATAGCGATAGCCCCCACTGCGCCGAAACGGGCGATCAGCCAGGTGCCCACGAACAGCATCAACGCCGTTTCGACCGCGACGCCAAAGGCCCAAAGCTGACCGATCACAGCCTCCTCCACCCCCAGCGCCCGCCAGTGCAGCGAGCCATAGACA
Organism: Pontivivens nitratireducens; assembly: GCF_014235845.1. Lineage (GTDB taxonomy): Bacteria > Pseudomonadota > Alphaproteobacteria > Rhodobacterales > Rhodobacteraceae > Pontivivens > Pontivivens nitratireducens. The sequence continues at coordinate 83,050 of NZ_JACJUQ010000004.1, forward strand.
TAAAGCACCGCATGGCTGGACTGCGCGAACCCGATTGCCGCGAGGAAAACCAGAAACCGCTTCTCGCTCAGCAAGCGTCCCAGATCGCTCAGCCGTGGCGGCGTGGACTGGCGCACCTTGCCCCCGCCGGGATGAGTCGCGCCGAACCAGATCGTCAGCGCCAGGCTCGCCACGATCCACCATTGCGCGACCCCGATGCCATATCGCCCGACCAGCCAGCCGACGCCGAGGCTGGCAACCAGAAAGGCGAACGACCCCAGCGACCGGGCCGGCGCATAGGCAAATCCTGCCGTGCGCGCAGCCGCCCCGCCCAGCGCATCGGCAATCGGGATCATCCCCGCGAAGACGATGCCGCTGCACAACGTGGCCAGCAACAGCACCGCCTTGTCAGCGAGCAAGCCGTGCACTGCGAAGATCAGGGCACCGAACGCCGCGACAACGGCCAGAACCAGCCTGCGATTGTCGATCCGATCCGCCAGCGCGGGCACCGTCAAACCGGCCACGACGCGAATGACCATGCCGGCGGCGGTGAAGGTGCCGATCTCCGCCTCGCTCAATCCCCAGTCCGACAGCCATAGCGGCCAGAACGGCAGGTGCGCGCCCAGGGCGGCGAAAATCGCGGCATAGGTCAGCGCCGTGCGGATACCCGCAGGTTGCAGCACAGGATTTCGAAGCATGGGAGGCCCCTTTCAACCATCCCTTAGCAGCCGGATTGGCACCCGGAAACCCTTTCACTTTCCGTAAATATCCGCGCCGCAGGCAACCGTGCCGGTGTCACCACCTCAAATCCCGAACGACGACCATGCGTGATAGGTCACGGGCGTCCCCGGGCCGATATCGAGCGCCTCATCAGGCAGTTCACACAGCCCCTCGGCCCAGCTCAACCCGGCGATCCGGCCTGATCCCTCCGAAGGGTACACCTCGACCCGACCGTCGCGCACCCGCGCGCGCAGGAACTCGCGGCGTCCGGCCTTCTTGCGCTTGGTGAACGCAGCGGGCAGCGTTGAGCCCGTCAATACAGGCCAGTCCGCGCCCGCCAATGTCAGCAGTGCCGGACGGGCGAAGATCACGGCGCAGACCAGCGCGGCAACCGGATTTCCCGGCAGGCCGAAAACCGGAACGTCGCCCCACACTCCCAGCGCCAGCGGCCGCCCCGGCTTTATCGCGATCCGCCACGTTTGCAGGGCATTCGCCGCGCGCAAGGTTGCCGAAACGTGATCCTCATCCCCGGCGGAGGCACCGCCGGTGGTCAAGATCGCATCGGCCTGCGCGGCACCAGCATCCAGCGCCGCCCGCACGTCTTCGCGGCGATCCCCCGCGATGCCCAGATCGACGGCCTCCATGTTCCAGCGTTGCACCAGATCGATCAGCATGGGGCGGTTGGCATCTGGCAGGGTCGCATCGCCAGGCTGCCAGCGATCCGACAATTCGTCCCCGGTCGACAGCACGGCGACCCGCAATTTGCGCCGCACCGCGACCTGCCCCGCTCCACCCGCAGCCAGCAGGGCCAGATCAGGCGCACGCAGCCTGTGCCCCTGAGGCAGAAGGACGCTGCCCTGCGCGAAATCCTCCGCGCTTTGGCGGACATTGGCACCGGGACGCAGCCCGCTCTCGAACGAGATGGTGCTGCCGGTGCGGCTGGTGTCTTCCTCCATGATGACGGTATCGCATCCTTCAGGAACGGCCGCGCCCGTCAGGATCCGCAGCGCGGCATCGGGCGGGACCACACCGTCGAACGGCACCCCGGCCGCGGCGCGCCCTGGGGTGAGCGGCAGCGTGATCGTCGCGTTCCCTTCCCCCGCGCGCCATGCGAAGGCATAGCCGTCCACAGCCGCGTTCGCCACCGACGGGTTGGAGCGGCGGGCAACGGCATCCTGCGCCAGAACACGCCCGCCCGCCCTGCGCAACGCGACCGTTTCCGTGCCGACCACGGCTGTAAGGCTTCCCCGCAACCGATCGAGCGCGGTGGCGACAGGCGTCCAGTGGACCCCCGGCGGCAAGGCGAAGCAGTCGTTGCGCAAACGCGGCGCGGTGCCCGTGGCCGGAACGCCAAGGATCCAGCCTTCCTCCTGCGTGATCACGTCACCCAGCGCGTGAATGTCCATCAGATCTGCCAGAACGCCCAACCGGTCCAGTCCGGCCAGATGTGCCGCCGTGACCCGCACCTGCGCACGGTCGGGAATTTCATCGCTTTCCCCTGAGGCGGCGATCTGCTCACGGAACAGACCGGGATAAATCTCGGCCAGCACCACATCGCCATCGGGCACGGCGCCGTCCGTGTCGAACGGCCAGACCTGCGCCCCGATAGCCTTGCGCAAGGCGTGCAGCCGCGCGACACCCAGCAGGGATTGCGATCCGACACTGCCTGCCCCGGCAAGCTGCCAGACCGATTTCGTGCCCTTGGCGCGCCGCTCGACCATCCGGCGTTCGGGCATCCGGTGGTCTGTGCGCGTGTCGGTATAGGGAATTGCGGCCCAGCGGTCGCGATGCGATTTTGCCCAGAACGGACCCCCGTGGGGCAGTCCGGCGTTCAGAACTTCGGCCACGTCATAGCGGTTGTTGGCATTGTCGGCGGCGTCCACGATCCGGGCCGCCAGATGATCCCAGACGGCCAGCGCGCGCGCCTGCCCCGTGACCGCCGCGGCGAAGCCCTGTGGCCAGCCGAACGCGAAATCGAAGCCGATCAGCACCCTGCGCCCGGCCGCGCGGTCCCGTTCCACCATCCGCATCAACTGCGCCATCGCCTCGGCCCGTGTGCGACAGTAGAGCGGAGCCTCATCCACGCCATCGCACGTGCGACCAATCCAGATAGCATCCCGGCAAGGCCCGGCAGGGGACGGGGTGGAGCGTGCCGACCAATCCACCGCCACGACGCTGTCGAAGATCATGATGCCCCGCCTTCCTCCTTGTGCAGACCGACTTCGCGCAGGATGAACGCGGCAATGGCCCGGGTGTCGTTCAGATCGAGCACGGGAACGGCCAGATCCTTCGGGGTGCTGTCGCTTGCCACCGCGCGGATCGTGTCGTCATCCGGCGCGATCAGCGGTTGGCCGGTGGCGTTGCGATGCGCCTCGATCTTGGGATGGCGGTCGCGCTTGTACCCCTCGATCAGGACCAGATCGACCGGGCTCAGACGGTGCAGCAATTCATCCAGCGCAGGCTCAGGCTCGCCACGCAGCTCGTGCATCAGAGCCCAGCGATTGCGCGACGCCAACAGCACCTGCCGTGCGCCGGCCATGCGGTGACGAAAACTGTCCTTTCCGGGGTGATCCACGTCAAAGGAATGGTGCGCGTGCTTGATGGTCGAGACGGAATATCCCCGCGCGGTGATATCATCCACCAGACGTTCCATCAGTGTCGTCTTGCCGGAGTTTTTCCAGCCCGTGATACCGTAAAGCCTCATCCGATGCGTCGCCTTGCCTGTTGCAGATCGTCGGGGGTGTTGACGTTGAAAAACGGGTCGTCGCCTGCGAACACCACACGTGCGCAGCCGTGGCGGTCCGTCCACGCGACCACCTTACGCGTGCCATCGCTCAATGCGCGGCGCAAATCGTCGCGCAGATCGACGGACCACAGGCCGAAGGTGGGGTGCCGGTCGAACCCTCCACCCGGACGCTCGGTCTCGGCGCGGGCCAGCAATTTGCCCTCGGACGCCATGCCGGCCCACAGATCGGCAACCAGGCCGGGGGGGAAGAACGGCGTATCCGCCGCCGCCGTCGCGATCAGGTCGAAGCCTTGCGCGGCGGCCCAGTCCATACCGGCCAGAACTCCGGCCAAAGGCCCTGCGCGGGTGTCATCAGCATCGGCCACCACCGGCAGGCCGAACGGCGCAAAGCGTCGCGGGTCCCCATTGGCGTTCAGGGCCAGCACCGTGACCTGAGGCGACAGGCGATCGACCACATGCGCCAGCAAGGGTTTTCCCCCCAGATCGAGCAGTCCCTTGTCGCCGCCCCCCATCCGGGTGGCGCGCCCCCCGGCCAGAATGATCCCCGCGACGTTCATGCCTGTACCTCACACTCACGAGCACGCAGGATGTCAGCCTCGTCCTGGTCGACCTCGCTCATCATGATGCGTGACCAAACGGACGGTCGTCGGTCGAAGATGCATTCCGCCACCCGCCGCTCGATCTGCCGGCGCGCCTCGAACCGGGTGAGCAGCTCCGTCTCGAACCGCCGGGCGCCGGTTCTGATCTTGTCCACATCCAGCCGCAGCCACCGCATCGGGTCTGTCACGGCCTCGGGCGGGCAGCTCAGATGGCTGGAGGCGAAGGCATGTTGCGTCGCGCGCGACAGGAAGCGGTCGTGCACCAGCGTGATACACCCGTCGATCCGCGCGAACTTGCTGGCGAAATCGCCGATGAACGAGGCCGAAAGCTCCGCACGCAGTCCCTCCGCCGCATCGAACCCGTCCAGAGTGGCGAGGATCTGCGGCAGTTGCGTGTTCCATCGTTGATAGATCGCATCGTAGAGGATCTTGCGCTCCAACACTTCGTGCATGACCTGCCGTTGCAGCGCGGAGCGCAGCAGATCGGTCATCGCCGCCCGTTCGAACATCAGGGTCGTGATGCGGTTCGCGTGCGATGCATCATCCTGCCAGCGCGCGGCGATCTGGACCAGGCTGTCGTCATAGCTGCGGCGGGCGTCGGCGTTGCGCTGGATGCTCTGGTTGATGAACGTACCGATAATGCTGGACAGGACGAACACCACGAAGGTCAGAAACAGCGGATGGGCCAGCCATGCCGCCCGGCCCGGGGGGTGGTTATCCTCGCTCATGACGTGCCCTTTCCTGCGGATTTGCCCCTGTGGATTTGCGCGGCTCTTCGGCCACATGCGCGGGGTTTGCGTCGCGGATCAGACGATCCTCACCCGCCAGGCAGACGAACCGCCTGCCTCGCATCCGCCCGATCAGCGTCAGTCCGACCTGACGCGCGATTTCCACCCCCCACGCGGTGAAGCCGGAGCGGCTGACCAGCACGGGAATACCCATCAGCGCCGTCTTTATGACCATCTCGGATGTCAGACGCCCCGTGGTGTAGAGGATCTTGTCCGACGGGTCGGCGCCTTGCATTCGCATCCAGCCCGCGATCTTGTCCACCGCGTTGTGGCGACCGACATCCTCCATGTAGACCAGCGCCCGATCCTGTCGGCACAGCACGGTGCCGTGGATCGCACCCGCCTCCAGATACAGGCTGGGCGTTGTGTTGATGCGATGGGCGAGCGTGTAGAGCCAGCTTGTGCGCAGTTCGGCCAACGGCAGGCGCACGCCCTCCAGCCCCTCCATCATGTCGCCAAAGACTGTGCCGACCGCGCAGCCAGAGGTCCGGGTCTTGCGCTTGAGCTTATCCTCGTAATCCGTGGCGCGGGCGGTGCGCACGACGACGGTTTCCACCTCCTCGTCGAAATCGACGGCGGTGATCCGGTCATCGGACAGCAGCATCCCCTGATTGGACAGATATCCCACGGCCAGCCAGCGCGGGTGATCCCCGATGGTCATTGCCGTCACGATCTCCTGCGAATTGAGATAGATCGTCAGGGGCCGTTCCTCGACCACGCGCAGATCGACCTCCCGCCCCTCATGGTCGCGCCCGCTGAGCGCGCGCGTCAGCGTCAGATCGTCGGGGGATGGGCCGATCAGGTAGTCGCTCATGCCGATTTCTCCGTGTCGAAGCGTCCGTTGCGCAGGAACGCGGCCGTCTGCCGCGCCGCGCCCATCGACAGGGGCAGCATTCCGTGCACCGTCCGCGTGATCAGCGCATCCGCATGATCTATGCCCAGTGCGGAGCTAACCGGGACCATGCCATCCGACGGCTCCGCCAGCCCCCAGAAACCACTTACCGGGCCGATCGGCGCAGACCCGGCAATGATGCCCAGATCCCGCGCGACCTCCGGCGGCAGATGATCCAGCCCCATATCGGCTGCGGCCAGCCGTTCCAGCGCCGGGCCCATCAAATCCGCGACCAGGCGATAATCGCGAAAGAACGTGGCCATGGGCGAGCCCAGATTCGGCGGCCCCAATTGCACCACCCGTCCGATGCGGTCGGGCTGCGCGATCTTGATCCGCAACGCCAGCACCCCGCCCAGTGAATGCCCCACCAGATCGCAAGGTCCCGGCGACAGCGCGTCCAGTTGCTGGACCAGATCGGCCTGTGCCTCGGCCGGAACGACATGGCGTGAGCGATAATGCATCAGGAACGTGCGAAAGCCTGCTGCCTCCAACCGATTTGCCATCAGCGTCATCGAGCCCGGACCACGGCCCAGCCCGTGGATCAGACCCACCGCGCGACGATCATCCGAATTCTGTGCCAAATCACTCATCGTTCGAGATAGGAACTTTTGCGCGATCATGTCCACACCGATACGCTCCCATCAGATTGCAGATCGTTATGGACACAATTCCCGTCTTGGCCTCACCGCCCGGATCGCCAATAGTCCGCACGATCCGAAAAGGAGCGTTTCTATGGCCGAGATATCTTCTATCCAAGCCGGCACCTCGGCATGGTTCTGGCGCGGCGTGCGCGACGGCGCACCCTTCACCCTGGTCATTGCACCGTTCGCGCTGCTGTTCGGCGTTGTCGCGACCGAGGCCGGGCTGCCGCTGCTGGAAACCATGGTGATGACCGTACTGGTGATCGCGGGCGCGTCGCAATTTACCGCCGTGACGTTGATGCTGGACAACGCCCCGCTGTTCATCGTCATCCTCACCGCGCTGGCGGTCAACCTGCGCATGGCGCTGTATTCCGCATCGCTGAGCACGCATCTGAATTCATTGCCCCTGTGGAAGAAAGCTTTCGTCGCCTATTTCCTGGTCGATCAGGCCTATGCCGCGTCGGTGGCGCAATACGAGACGGAGCCGAGCGCCCCAGTCCGGTCCAAATTCGCCTATTTCATGGGTGTCGTGACGCCGATCGCGCCCCTGTGGTACGGCTGCACATGGATCGGCGCGGTGGCGGGCAGCGCGATCCCGCAGGAATATGCGCTGGATTTCGCGGTGCCGATCACATTCATCGCCCTGATCGCGCCGATGTTGCGCACCATTCCGCATGTGATGACGGCTATCGTTTCCATCGTGGCGGCGCTGGCGCTGGTCTGGGTGCCCTACTCGCTGGGCCTGATCATTGCGGCGGCATTGGCGATGGCCGCAGGGGCCGCGACGGAAATCGCGCTCGAACGCCGGGGAGGGGACTCGTGATGGACATGCGCGATATCTGGATCGTCATCATAGCACTGGGGATCGGCACATTCGCGATCCGCTTCTCGTTTCTGGGCCTGATGACAGGCCGGCGCTTTCCTGACTGGACCATGCGCCTGCTGCGCTATGTTCCGGTTGCCGTCATGCCGGGACTGGTGGCCCCGCTGGTGGTCTGGCCCGCCGCGACAGATGGCGACTTCGACCCGGCCCGCATCGGCGCGGCACTGGTGGCGCTGCTCATCGGTGCGGGGACGCGAAACACGCTGGGCGCGATCTTCGGCGGTCTGGCGACGCTCTATCTATTGTTGTGGCTTCTGTAGGCAGGCACCGGCAACTCCCCACCCGCGCGCACCGTGCGCAGGGCGAAGCTGGACTGCATCTGGACCACTCCGGGCAGGCGGGACAGATGCTCGCGGTGAATGCGGGCGAAATCGTCGCTGTCCGCAGCCATCACCTTGGCCAGATAATCCGCTGATCCCGCCATCAGATGGCATTCCACCACGTCGGGAACCAACAGGATCGCGGCCTCGAACAGGTCGAGCACAGCCTGACTTTGCCCGTTCAAGGTGAACTCCACATAAACGACCGTGCGCCGCATGATCGCCACCGGGTCCAGCCGCGCGCCATAACCTGCGATCACGCCGCCTGCCTCCAGCCGCCGCACCCGGCGATGACAGGCGGAGGCGGAAAGATTCGCCGCCTCCGCCAGCGCCGCGTTCGACTGTCGCGCATCGCGCTGCAGCAAGGTCAGCAACTTCAAGTCCTGCGCATCCAAGTCCACTGTCGGAAAATCCTCCCGCAATACGGCGGAACCACGCCTGAAATCGGTCACATTCTGGCGAAGTACCACACATCTTCGCAAGCACTTTGCACGCAAGTTCAGGCATGATGCACGTTATAAAATCAACGGAGGTTTCCATGCATATCGGTTGCCCTACTGAAATCAAAGTTCGTGAATACCGCGTCGGCCTGACGCCCGCCGCCGTCCATTCCCTGACCGGGCGCGGTCATTCGGTCACCATCCAGGCGGGGGCCGGTCTGGGCGCAGGCTTCTCCGACGCCGACTATATCGCCGCCGGGGCTCAGATCGGGGATGTCGATGCGGTCTTTGCCGCTGACATGATCGTAAAGGTCAAGGAGCCGCAGGCGGATGAACGCGCCCGCCTGTGCAAGGGGCAGACCCTGTTTACCTATCTGCACCTCGCCCCCGATACGCCGCAGACGCAGGACCTGCTCGCGTCCGGCGCCACCTGTATCGCGTATGAGACTGTGACCGACCGCAACGGCGGCCTGCCCCTGCTGGCCCCGATGTCCGAGGTCGCCGGTCGTCTGGCCCCGCAAGTCGGTGCGTGGTCCCTGCAAAAGGCCAATGGCGGGCGCGGCGTTCTGATGGGCGGCGTGCCGGGGGTCGGTCCGGCGGATGTTGTCGTCATCGGCGGTGGCGTCGTGGGCACCCACGCGGCGCGGATCGCGGCGGGCATGGGCGCGCGCGTCACGGTGCTGGACCTGTCCCTGCCCCGTCTGCGGCAGTTGGACGACCAGTTCGGCGGCGTCTTTGGCACCCGCTACGCCAGCCCTGCCAATATCGCGGAACTCGTCAGGCAGGCCGACATGATCGTCGGAGCCGTCCTGATCCCCGGTGCGGCCGCGCCCAAGCTGCTCACCCGTGCCGATCTGTCCACGCTCAAGCCAGGGGCGGTTCTGGTCGATGTGGCCATAGATCAGGGCGGATGTTTCGAGACGTCGAAGGCCACGACCCACGACGATCCGATCTACGAGGTGGACGGCATCGTGCATTACTGCGTCGCGAACATGCCCGGCGCGGTCGCGCGTACATCCACCATCGCGCTCGGCAATGCGACGATGCCCTTCGTTCTGGCCCTGGCCGACAAGGGCTGGAACGCGGCGTGCGCCGCTGACCCTCACCTTGCCGCCGGTCTGAACGTCCATGAAGGCACCCTTACGAACGAAGCAGTGGCCACGGCACAGAACCTCGACTGGGTCGCGCCCGAGACGTTGCTGTAACCGAAACGACAAAGGGCCGGAGGTTCGCCGCCGGCCCATTCTCCTTCCGGAAATATCCCCGCCGGAGGCTCCCCGGCGTGCAGCAGGCTCAAACCTGCGTGGTGCCGCGCGCCATCAGGTCGCGGATTTCGATCAGGAGTTGTTCCTGCGTCGGGCCCACGGGTCCGGGCATCACTTCTTTCTCTTCCTCGGCCATGGTTTCCTTGACGCGGTTCACGCCCTTGACCAGCAGGAACACGACGAAGGCAATGATCAGGAAGTTGATGACGGCGTTGATGAACGAGCCATAGGCGAAGACGGCGGCACCGGCCTGCTGCGCCTCGACCAGCGAAGCATATTCGGAGCCGTCCAGCACGACGAACAGGTTGGTGAAATCTATCCCCCCGGTGAACAATCCGACGAACGGGTTGATCAGGTCCTTCACCACGGATTGCACGATCGCGGTAAACGCGGCGCCGATGATGATGCCGACGGCCATGTCCATGACATTGCCCTTGGCGATAAACTTCTTGAATTCTTGCAGCATCCCTTGCCTCCCCCTGTGTGGCGCGCATACGATCCCTAGCGTGTAGCGGATGGGAGCAGGCGGTCAAGAAACTTGCGATTCGCGCCCGTGGTTGGTTGCGCGCGGTTTCGCGCCTACCTTCGAGGGACAATCCCCAAGGAGATGACGATGACCAAACTGACAGACCATCCGATCACCAAGTTGCGTCCACCGGAATTTCCCGAGCGAATTCAACTCTATTCCTTCCCGACACCCAACGGTATCAAGGTCTCCGCCATGCTGGAGGAAACCGGCCTGCCCTACGAGGCGCATACCATCAACATCATGCAGAACGACCAGATGACACCGGAGTTTCTGGCGCTCAACCCCAACAACAAGATCCCCGCAATCATCGACCCCGGCGGCCCCGGCGGCGACCCGGTCGAAATTTTCGAAACGGGTGCGATCATGATCTATCTGGCGGAAAAGTCGGGAAAATTTCTGCCATCCGCACCGCAGGCGAAGGCCGAAGTGCTTAGCTGGCTGATGTGGCAGATGGGCGGGCTCGGCCCGATGCTGGGGCAGTTCGGACATTTTTATAAATTCGCCGCCGACAAGACGACCGACGATTATGCCAAGGATCGCTTCACGACGGAGGCAAAGCGGCTGCTGGGCGTTCTGGATGAGCATCTGCGCGCGAAGGATTTTGTCGCAGCCGGTCAGCATACGATAGCGGATATGGCGATCTGGCCATGGCTGAACGCGGTCAGCTTCTATGAGGGGGAGGAAGCCCTGGGCATGTCCGACTATGGCAATGTCGCGCGCTACCTGACCCTGCACGCCGGACGTCCGGCGAGCAAGGCGGCGATGAACATCCCTCCGCGAGAGTGACCCTAGCCCGGCAGCGTTCCGGCGATGACGTAGCGCAGCATGTCCACGACCTGCTGCGGCGTTTCGCACACGGCATTCGCGGCTGCGTCCACTTCCTTCAGGGCGTGGGCGTGGTCGGAACCGTGCATGATAATCAATGACTTGCCCAGCGCCGCCGCGTAGCCAGCATCGAAGGCGGCGTTCCATTGTTTGTACTTTTCACCAAAGCGCACGACGACGATGTCGGCTTCCTCGATCCCCTTGCGAGTGCGGATCGCGTTGAGGCCAGCGCCCTTGCGATCATGCCAGAACTTGTCGGATTCCGCGCCCAAAATGGCGACACCGCAATCGTCGGAGGCGGCGTGATCCGTTACTGGGGAGCTGAAGGACACCGGCAGGTCTGCCGCGCCCTGGGCGATTTCATCGCGCCAGTCAGTGTGGATCTCGCCTGAAAGGTACACGCTCAGATGCATTGGGATAACTCCTGTTTTCGTGGGCTGCGGCTGCCCAGTGGTTGGCAAATTGCCGGCTGCGGCCCCGGATCAGACCTCTGGCGTGAAACCGCCGCCCGACGGCGTGTCGAGCCAGTAGGTATCGCCGGGGGCCATTTCGGTGCGGTCGGCGGATTTCAGACGCTCCACCTCACCGTTCGCGCGCAAGATGCGGCTGGCGCCGACCTCGCCGGGACCGCCCCCCTCCAGCCCCGGTGGGGGAACGATGCGGTGGCCGGACAGAACGGCGAGGGTCATCTCCTCCAGAAAGCGAATCCGACGTGTGGTGCCGTCGCCGCCGCGAAACTGCCCCGCCCCGCCTGAATCGCGGCGCAGGCTGAATTCATCGAGCACGACCGGGAACCGCCATTCCAGAACCTCGGGGTCGGTCAGGCGTGAATTGGTCATGTGGGTGTGCACGCCGCCAGTGCCCGGATGGCCTGTGCCGTCGGTCAGACGCCCCGCGCCGGAACCCCCGCAGATCGTCTCGTAATACTGGTAGGTTGCGTTGCCCCATGTGGTGTTGTTCATCGTGCTCTGCGCCGCCGCCTGCACGCCCAGCGCCAGCAGCAGGGCGGAGGTCACGGCCTGCGATGTCTCGACATTACCGGCGATCACCGCGGCGGGGTATCGGGGGCTGAGCATGGTGCCGCCGGGCAGGATCACCCTGAGCGGTTTCATCACCCCCTCGTTCATCGGAATGTCGTCATCCACCAGCAAACGGAAGACATAGAGCACGGCGGCCATCGTCACCGGTTCGGGTGCGTTGTAATTCGTGGCAAGCTGCCCCGTGGTGCCGGTGAAATCCACGGTGGCGGACCGGGTGTCGCGGTCCACGGTGATCTTGACGCGCACCTCACGCGGGTTGCCATCGAAGTCGGGGTCCATCGGGTAGACATATTCGGCATCGTGAAGCGTCTGGATCGCACGGCGCACGCATTCCTCAGCGTTGTCCTGCACGTGGCCCATATAGGCGCGCACCACGTCGAGCCCGAACAGCTCGACCATGCGGCGCAGTTCCGCCGCCCCCTTGGCACAACTGGCCACCTGCGCCTTGAGGTCGGCAATATTGGTGTCGACGGCCCGCACGGGATGCTGTGCCGACAACAGCAGATCGCGGGTTTCCTGTTCGCGAAACTGCCCGGCATCCACCAGTTTCCAGTTGTCGATCAACGCGCCCTCGTCATGAATGGTGCGGCTGTCGGGCGGCATCGAACCGGGGGTCAGACCGCCCACATCGGTATGGTGCCCACGGGCGGAGGTGAAGAACAGCAGTTCCCCCCCGTCCGAGAAGATCGGCTGCACCACCGTAATGTCGGGCAGATGCGTGCCGCCATTATAGGGCGCGTTCAGGACGTAGACGTCGCCCTGCCCCATATCGGGGTTCTGGGCGATAATCGCCTTGACGCTGGCCCCCATTGAGCCGAGGTGCACCGGCATGTGCGGCGCGTTCGCGATCAGATCGCCCGCCGCATCGAACACAGCGCAGGAAAAATCCAGCCGCTCCTTGATCGTGACGGAGGCGGCGGTGTTTTCCAGCACCGCGCCCATCTGTTCGGCGATGGACATATAGAGGTTGTTGAACACCTCCAGCATCACGGGGTCGGCGCGGGTGCCGATGGCGTGGGCATCCTCACGCGCTGCGATCCGATGCAGGGTGACGTGGTCGTGTGCGGTGATGCGCGCCTGCCAGCCCGGCTCGATCGTGATGGAGGTGTGCGGCTCGACCAGCACGGCGGGACCGGTCAGGGTGTCGCCGGGGCGCAGGACCTCACGCTTGACGAAGCGGGCGTCGTGCCAGCCGCCGACATAAATCGGAGCGATAAGCGCGGTGTCGTAGGTCTCCTCCCGCGCGGCCATGTCCAGCGTGGGCTCGGACAGGTCGCCCGCCTCGCCCACAACCTCGACCGCGACGCTTTCGATCACCAGCGGCGCATCGGGCGATGCGAAGCCGAACCGTTGCAGATGCGCCTTGTCAAAGGCGGCACGCAGATCGGAGAGTGACCCGAACGGGATCGGCAGGGAGGTGTCGGTGCCCTGCACCTTGAGGTTCAGGATACGGTCATAGTGCACGGTATTGGCTGGAACGCCCTGCCCCATCACTTCATTCGCCGCCTGCGCCGACAGCGATTCGATGATATTCGCGGATTCCAGTCGACTGCTGTCGTCCAGCACCGCCTCCACCGCTTGCTGGCGTGCGGCGCGAATATCGGCCAGGCCCATGCCATAGGCGCTGAGCAGCGAGGCAAACGGATGGATCAGACAGGTTTCCATGCCCAGCGTATCCGCGATGGCGCAGGCATGTTGCGCCCCGGCCCCGCCGAACACGGTCAGGCAGTATTTCGACACCTCGTAGCCGCGCTGGACGGAGATTTTCTTGATGGCATTCGCCATGTTCTCAACCGCGATGCGCAGGAAACCGTCGGCCAGCACCTCCGCGCTTTTGCCAGTCTGAATGACTAGCATATCGAAGGCGGCCTTGGTCGCGGCCACATCCAGCGGTTGGTCGGCATCAGGGCCGAAGATGGCCGGGAAGAATTCCGGCCGCAGCTTGCCCGTCATCACATTGGCATCGGTCACGGCCAGCGGTCCGCCGCGGCCATAGCAGGCCGGGCCGGGATCGGCGCCGGCGCTTTCAGGGCCCGCACGCATCCGCTGGCCGTCAAAGGTCAGCAGCGACCCGCCGCCCGCCGCGACGGTGTGAATGTTCATCATCGGAGCGGTGATGCGCACGCCCGCAACCTCGGTGTTAAGCACACGCTCGAAATCACCGGCGAAATGGCAGACATCGGTGGAGGTGCCGCCCATGTCGAATCCCACGATCCGCTCGAACCCCGCGATCTGCGAAGTGCGCACCGCGCCCACGACGCCGCCCGCCGGACCCGACAGGATCGCATCCTTGCCCTGAAACAACCGCGCATCGGTCAGCCCGCCCGAAGATTGCATGAACATCAGCTTGCCCGCTGGATCGCCGTCGAACGCATCCGCCACACGGTCCACATAACGACGCAGGATCGGGGACAGATAGGCGTCCACCACGGTGGTGTCGCCCCGGCTGACCATCTTCATCAGGGGGGAGACCTCGTGACTGACGGAGACCTGAGAGAAGCCGATCTGACGCGCGATCTGTGCGGCGCGTGCCTCATGCGCGGTGTGGCGGTAGCCGTGGACGAACACGATGGCCAGCGCGTCGAAACCGTCGGCTCGCAAGCGGTTCAGGTCATCGCGAAGGCGATCGGCGTCCAGCGCCCGCTCCACCGTGCCATCGGCGCGCACACGCTCATGCGCCTCGACCACCTCATCATAGAGCATTTCGGGCAGCACGATATGGCGATCGAACAGACGCGGACGGTGCTGGTAGGCCAGTCGCAACTGATCCCCCAGCCCCTGCGTGATGACCAGCGCGGTGCGGTCGCCCTTGCGTTCCAGAAGCGCGTTGGTGGCGACGGTTGTGCCCATCTTGACCGACCCGACGCGGCTCAGCGGGATCAGCGCATCGGGCGCGAGGCCCAGGAACCGGCGGATCCCCGCAAGTGCCGCATCAGCGTATTGTTCGGGATTTTCGGACAGCAGCTTGGCCGTGGACAGCCCCCCCTCGGGGTCGCGGGCGACAATATCCGTGAAGGTTCCACCGCGATCGATCCAGAAATCCCAGTTGTCGCTCATCTGATGCTCTATGCTCCACCCATGTTCAGCCCCAGTCTTGGACCGGGAAAATCGGAAGGGCAAGCAATGCAAGGTGCGGTACGCATGGCACAGGACGCGGACATTCCCGCGATCGAGGCAATCTGGAACCGGGTGATCGCGCTGACGACCGCCACGTTCACGTCCGAGGCAAAGGACTTGCGCCACTGGCTGACCGCGAAGGCCACCGCAGGGGAGCCGGTTCTGGTCCTCGATACCGACACCAACTGCACCGGGTTTGCCACCTACGGGACCTTTCGCGGCGGCACCGGCTACGCGCATGTCGCGGAACATACCGTGATGCTGGCTGAGGGGGCCCAGCGCGGCGGTGGCGGGCGTGCCCTGATGCACGCGCTGTACGACCAGGCGATCCGGGATGGAAAAACCGCGATGATCGGTGGAATCAGCGGGGAGAATACCGCCGCGATCCGCTTCCATGCCGCCCTGGGCTTCACCGAAGTCGGGCGCATACCCGGGGCCGGGCGCAAGTTCGGGCGTGATCTGGATCTGGTGCTGATGCATCGCAAGCTTTGAGAACGCTGCGCGAAGCCCCGTTCCAGGAAGGTCTGCGGCAAGAGAAAGGCATGCCTCCGGCGGGGATATTTCAGGAAAGTGAAAGGCTTGATGGATCGCATCAAGGATTGGCGTTGGACCGCCTCGCCGGCGCGCCACATCGTAGCGGGAGCCTGAACAGGAGAGATATCATGGATGTACAGCGGCTTGCGGCCTTCGCCGATGGGGATCTCGGTGGCAATCCGGCAGGTGTGGTGATCCGCGATAGCCTGCCGGATGTGGAGACCATGCAGGATGTGGCGCGCGAGGTCGGGTATTCCGAGACCGTCTTCGCCGCCCCGGTCGGGAATCGTTGGTCCGTGCGATATTTCGCGCCCGTGGGGGAGGTGCCCTTTTGCGGTCACGCAGTGGCACTGGGGGCCGCGCTGGGGCAGGCCCATGGCGCGGGTGCTTTTCACCTGGATACCTTCGCCGCGGGCCCGGTCGAGGTTCGGGCCGAAGCGGAGGGCGATCACTGGCAGGCGGAGCTGACATCCCCGCCTGCGCACCACGACGCACCGCTGGCCGGAACGGTTGCCCGCGCGATGCTGCTCTTCGGGCTGACGGGGGGCGATCTGGATCCCACCCTGCGACCGATCTGCGCCCATGCCGGGGCCGATCACCTGATCATCAGCCTGCACGACCGCAGCCGCCTCGCGACGATGACCTACGACCTGAGTGAGGGGGCCGCCCTGATGCGTGAGGTCGGGCTGGTAACGATTTCGCTGATCCATGTGGCGCAGGATGGCATTGTGCATGCGCGCAACGCCTTCGCCTCGGGCGGTGTGATCGAGGACCCCGCGACCGGTGCCGCGGCGGCTGCACTGGCGGGTTGGTGGCGCGATGCGAATCTGCGCCACGGCCGGATCGAAATCGCGCAAGGCCATGATATGGGTGTGCCCAGCAGGTTGTTCGCCACCGCCCTGCCGGGGCAAGGCGCGGGGGTGCGTGTCGCCGGTCGCGTTCGTGTGATCTGATAAATCGACGCATGGTTCTCCGCCCTGATTCTGCTATGGTCGGGGCATGTCGATCTGGACCCGCATAGTTGAGGCGCTGTCAGCTCTTCGCGCAGGCGAAGGGCTTTCGGTCGTGTTCGACAGACTCGCCTCGAATCCGGAGCGCAGCGTCGGCTTCACCATCGCGGTCATCGCCTTGGGCGCCAAGATGGCGAAGGCCGACGGTCAGGTGACGCGGGACGAGGTGACAGCCTTTCGCGAGGTCTTTCAGATCGCCCCCGAGGATGAGGCAAAGGCCGCGCGCATCTTCGACATGGCCCGCACCGATTCGGCAGGCTTCGAAGCTTACGCCACCCAGATCGCCCGCATGTTGGCCTATGACGAAGCCGTGCGGCAGGATTTGCTGGAGGGGTTGTTTCATATCGCCGCCGCCGACGGGTTCTATCACCCGGCGGAGGATCGGTTCCTGCACCGCGTGGCCGAGATCTTCGGAATTGACGAGCGGTGCTTTCGCGCGATTCGCGCCCGGCAGGTCCCCGATGCGGAACAGGATCCCTACGATGTGTTGGGCATCAGCCCCGACATGACGATGGACGAAATGCGTGCGCGCTGGCGTGCGCTGGTACGCGAGACCCATCCCGACAGCATGATCGCACGGGGCGTCCCCGAGGAAGCCGTTCAACTGGCAACCAAGAGAATGGTCGCGATCAATCGCGCATGGGATGAGATCCTGCGCGAACGAACTGCGGCCTGAAAACCAACCATTCCGTTTATCACGAAGAATTTGTCCCAAATGGGAACCAATACCGCACCGGGTCGTTGGTCGGACACATCGACATATCCGCATATTGCTCGATCCACCGTGATCTTGGCATTCTAAAAAGGAAAATTACCATGAAGACCTACGCAACTCTCCTCCTCGCTGGTTCCGCATTCGCCCTGGCTGCATGTGGCGGCAATGAAGAAGTGGTCGTCGCAGAGCCGGTCGTCGAAGTCGTCGCGGAAGACTACACGGTGTATTTCGGGTTTGACCGCGCCGATCTGACGCCGGTCGGTGCAGAAACTGTCGCAACTGCATCCAACCTCGCGACAAATACCGGGTCGTCCACCGTTTCCGTCGTGGGTCACACCGACACTGTCGGTTCCGTTGCCTATAACCAGGCATTGTCCGAAGCACGGGCTGCAACCGTCGTGGGTGCGATGGTCGGCAATGGTGTGAACCCTGCAATCATCACCGCAGCGGGCCGTTCCGAGCTGGACCTTGCCGTGCCGACAGCAGACGGCGTGCGCGAAGTTCGCAACCGTCGTGTTGAAATCGGTGTAGAATAAAAGACTCTGCTGGCGGACCTGCGTTCGCCAGCATACTACCGTTGGAGCGTGCTTCGTGATGAAGGTCATATTGCGCATAAGGCCGATGCGGAAATGCATCAGTCCACAATAATCGGAGCCGCGTGATTGCGTGACGCTGTACTTAAATCAATTAATACCGCGTTCTAACCCGGATGGTCCGGTGAATTTACTGGGCCGAAATCACCTCTAACAAAGAATGGAGAGAGGGATGAAAACTGCTTCCGTTATGATGATCGGCGCGGCTGCGTTCCTGGCAGCATGTGCTAGCGAACCCACAACTACTGCGGCTGTCGCCGTGGACCCTACACCGACGCCTGCGGCCACCGATTACACGGTCTTCTTCGCGTTCGATCGCGCTGACCTGTCGGCGCTCGGCGCTGAAACTGTGGCCGAAGCCTCCGGCGCGGCTGAGGGCTCCACGTCCGTGTCCGTCGTGGGCCACACCGACACCGTTGGTTCCGTCGCCTACAACCAGGCGCTGTCCGAAGCACGTGCGGCAACTGTCGTTGGCGCAATGGTCGGCAATGGTGTGAACCCCGCGATCATTACCGCTTCGGGTCGTTCCGAGCTGGACCTGGCCGTCCCCACTGCAGATGGCGTGCGCGAAGGACGTAACCGTCGTGTTGAGATCAGCGTCGATGGCGTTGCGGCACCGGTTCAGGAAGTCACCTATGACTGCGTGATCGTCGCTTCCGACGGCCTGTGCGAATCCGCCTCCACGAAGGACGGCATCGTTCTGCACAACTGATTTCAGTGAAGGTTTGAACGCCTTCGATTTGAAATTTGAAAACGCCTCGGCATCACTGTCGGGGCGTTTTTGCGTTCGCACGATCGCCTGAACGATCAGGAAACTTTATCTGCGCATTGTCTCTTGCCTGGCATGGCTTACCTGAGGGTCAGCACATCCATACCAACCCGGAGCCTCCGATGAATTCGATCCGTCCCCTTCGCCCGCTGACCTGTCTGCAACCCGGTGAAGGTGGTGGCGGCGGCGACATGGCCGATCTGCCGGAATGGGATTTTTCCGCCCTATATGCCGGACAGGACGACCCCAAGATCGCCAGCGACCTGAACTGGTTGGCCGAGGAGGCGAAGAGGTTCCGCGCGGATTACGAGGGGCAGCTGTCCGACAAGACCGCCATCGCTTTGGGCACCTGCATCCAGCGATATGAGGGGATGCAGTCGGTCATGGGCCGGATCATGTCCTTTGCCGGATTGCGCTATTATCAGAACACCACGGATGCGAACCGTGCGAAGTTCATGTCGGACATGCAAGACAGGATCACCACGATCTCCTCCGATCTGGTGTTCTTCAGTCTGGAAATGAACCGGATCGAGGATGAACGCTTCGACCTGCTGGTCAGTCAGGATGAGACGCTGACCCGCTACAAACCCGTTCTGGATCGGATGCGGGCGATGAAGCCCTATCAGTTGAGCGACGAGTTGGAGACATTCCTTCACGATCAATCCGTCGTCGGGGCCGCCGCGTGGAATCGCCTGTTTGATGAAACGATGGCCGGGCTGGAATTCGACGTCGAGGGGAAAAAGCTGAGCCTTGAGGCAACGCTGAACCTGCTCAGCGATCCCGACCGCGCCCGTCGCGAAACCGCCACCCACGCCCTGATCGCCGTGTTCCGGCATCACTTGCCGCTGTTCGCCCGGATTACCAACACGCTGGCCAAGGATAAGGAGATCGAGGATCGGTGGCGCAAACTGCCGACGCCGCAGGCCTCCCGCCACCTTGCGAACCATGTGGAGCCTGAAGTGGTCGAGGCGCTGCGCGACGCGGTTGTCGCGGCCTATCCCCGATTGTCGCATCGCTATTACGCGCTGAAGGCAAAGTGGCTGGGGCTGGAGACGATGCAGGTCTGGGACCGCAACGCGCCTTTGCCGATCTCCGACGATCGGACCATCGGTTGGGAGGAAGCAAAGCAGACCGTGCTGGACGCCTATTCCGGCTTCGATCCGCGGCTGGCCGAATTGGCGGAGCCGTTCTTTACCAAGGGCTGGATCGACGCGCCGGTAAAACCGGGCAAGGCCCCGGGCGCCTTCGCCCACCCAACTGTCGTGGATGCCCATCCGTTCGTGATGTTGAACTATCTGGGCAAGCAACGCGATGTCATGACCCTGGCACACGAACTGGGCCACGGCGTGCACCAGCGTCTGGCGGCGAAGCAGGGTGAGATGCTGTCCTCCACCCCGCTGACGCTGGCCGAAACAGCCAGTGTGTTCGGTGAGATGCTGACCTTCCGCAAATTGCTGGAGGGCAAGGAGGGCACCGCGCGCAAGGCGCTTCTGGCCTCCAAGGTCGAGGACATGATCAACACGGTCGTGCGCCAGATCGCCTTTTACGATTTCGAGTGCAAGTTGCACGCCGCCCGGCGCGAGGGCGAACTGACCCCCGACGACATCAACGCCATCTGGATGAGCGTTCAGGCCGAATCCCTGGGCCCGGTGTTCGAGTTCGTGGAAGGGTACGAGACATTCTGGAGCTATGTGCCCCACTTCATCCACTCGCCCTTTTACGTCTATGCCTATGCCTTCGGTGACGGCTTGGTAAACGCGCTCTATGCCGTTTACGAAGACGGCGACGAGAATTTTCAGGAGAAGTACTTCGCGATGCTGGAGGCAGGCGGCTCAAAGCACCACAAGGATTTGCTGGAGCCGTTCGGGCTGGATGCAAGCGACCCCAAGTTCTGGGACAAGGGCTTGAGCGTCATCGAGGGCCTGATCGACGAGTTGGAGGCGATGGAGGACTGATCAGCGGAGTGTGATGCACAGTTCCGGTTGCCGCCACGTCGGACTTGGCCATCCAAGCCCCCTATGAATGTTCCTCCTCCGCGATCTGGGCCAATGCGCGGTTGTAGGCTTTCAACGCCTCGACGTGAAACACTGCGCCCAGCAGTTCTGGCGGGCTGTCGTCGCCGGTAGGTTGCACCACGGGGATCATGCCGCCGCTGATCTGGTCGAACATCGGCAGGGCGGTTTCCAGCGTGTCACCGCGCGTGAAGAAGGCCCCCTGCTCCACCAGCGCCCAGCTTTGCGTGTCGGAGGCGCCGTTTTCCGCCCCCCGCGGGCGCATGAGGGAGCCGACCGTGATGGTGCACAAGACATAGTCCTGCGGCCCGGCGGCGACATGCCGCCCGCTGCGTTCCAGTTGGGTGAGAAAGAAGGACCGGTCCACAAACTTCACCGCCACGGCGGAGGCTAGCGACACCGCCACCATCACCGCGATTCCGGCCTGCCAATCGCCCGTCATCTCGAACACGATCAGCGTGGTGGAAATCGGCGCCCCCAGCACCGCCGCCGCAACCGCCCCCATCCCGGCCAGCGCATAGAGCGCCTGCGACCCGGAGACTGAAGGGAATATGGAAGTCGCGATCCAGCCAAAGGCCAACCCCGTCAGCGCGCCCAGCATCAACGAGGGTGAGAAGACACCGCCCCCCATGCGCCCCGCCATGGTGATGGCGACGGCCACGACCTTGACCACGGCGAAAATGATCGCGGTCCACAGCAGCAGGTGGCCGTTCAGGGCGTTGGTCGTCGTCTCATACCCGACGCCGATGATATGGGGGAACTGCGTCGCGATCATACCCAGCAGCAGACCCGCCAATGCCGGGCGTAGCGGCAACCACAGATTCAGCCGCTTCGCGATCCAGTCGCCTGCATCCTCGGCCAGAAAGATGGCGCGCATCATCACCACGGCCACCAGACCGCAGACCAGACCCAGCACCATGAAGGCCGGAATCTCAACATAGAAGGCCAGCGTGCTGACCGGTTGCGTGAACTCCGGCACATTGCCCGACCACATGCGGCTGACCACCGTGGCGGATACGGAGGCCACCACGATCGGGGCAAAGGCGTGGATGGCAAAGTGGCGCAGGATCACCTCCAACGCGAAAAGCGCACCCGCGATTGGCGCGTTGAAACTGGCGCTGACCGCACCCGCCACGGCGCAACCCATCAGATCGCGCGCGGTGATATCCGGCGCGCGCAGCCAGTTGGACACAGCGGAGGAGATCAGCGACGCCAGATGAACCACCGGCCCCTCTCGCCCGGTTGAGCCGCCGGTGGACAATGTGATCAGTGACGCGGCGGCGGAGGCAAGCCCGGCCTCCTGCTCCACCCGGCCGTGGCCCAGGGCCGCGCCCTCGATCGCATGGGCGACGGAGCGACCCCGCCCGTCGGGCGTGAAGCGCCACAGGATCAGGCCAACGACAAAACCGCCGACGACCGGAATCCCCAGCACCCAATACCACGGCAAGGTGGACAGGTGGGAATGCAACATCTCATCCGTTTCACCGTAAACGGTGCGTTGCAGCAGCGCGATACCCTCACGAAACCCGATGGCGGCCACACCGGCCAGCGCACCGATCACCAGCGCGATCAGCCAGAATTGAACCTGATCGGGACCGCGCGTGCGCATACGTCGCAACATGCCTGCCAGGCCATCGCGGTGGCGCGCAAAGTTCGCTTTGATGACGTCGCGCATCGGTCCTCCTGCCCTTCGGTCCTAGCACCGCAAATGACACGGTGGAAGATCGCAGATGACCCGCGCGCACAAAAGAACGCGCGACGTGCCATGACCTGAAATGGAAAGGAGCGGGGCCGCACCGCCCCGATCAGCCAAAAATACCGGGCCAGCACAGATCGCGCGGAACAAAATCCCGGCGAGATCCGACAGGGCGGATGCCCCGCGGAGGACGCCCGCCTTCGCGGTTCAGAACCGCTCGACAGTTACACGATCAGTGTGGAACGCGATGTGGCCGGCAATCTGCTCCACCCCTTCGTTCGGCTGGGGATAGGACCAGGCGACATCGACCAGAGTGCCGCTTTTCGTAACGATGGAAAAATACTCGGCCTCGCCCTTATGCGGGCAGTGTGTCGTCTTGTCCGAAGGATCCAGAAAGGCCATCGCGATGTCTGCGCGGGGGAAATAGATCACGGCGGGATTGTCGCCCTCGATCAGTTGCAGAGCGTTGGCGCTCTCCGCGATGATTGCGCCGGCGGTGCGGACGGTCCAGGGTTCGCTGGCCTCGACGATGGTAATGTGCTTTTCGACCATTGCGGTCTCCTCCTCAAACGGAACGTCCGCAACCGGTCTGCCATGCAGGGCATGACAGGTCGGTGACGCGTTCTTCAATCTTTCGGTAGCGGCGCGCAGGCGGCTTTGAGCCAGTCGCGTGTCGCAGGGGGAACGAGGGCGCCAATCTGGGCGCACACTCGGTTGTGATATCGGTCGAGCCAGTCACGCTCCTCCGATGTCAGAAGGTGGGGGAGGATCAGCCTGCGGTCAATGGGTACCAGTGTCAGCGTCTCGAAGGACAGCATCGGCGCATCGCCACCGGGCACGTCCGAAGGCGGCTGGACCACCAGCAGGTTCTCGATCCGTATGCCGAACGCGCCCTCGCGGTAATAGCCCGGTTCGTTGCTGAGGATATTGCCCGGCTCGAACGGCACGGTGGACCGGCGCGACAGGCTTTGCGGGCCTTCGTGAACGCCCAGATAGGCCCCGACGCCATGCCCCGTGCCGTGGGCGTAATCCATGCCGGCCGACCACAGCGGTGCCCGCGCCAGCGCGTCGATATGCGCCCCGCCCAAACCCGAAGGCCATCGCAGACGGCTGATTGCGATCATGCCCCGCAGAACCAGCGTGAAGGCCCGCGCCGCCTCCGGATCGACCGGCCCCACCGACACCGTGCGTGTGATATCGGTCGTTCCGTCGGGATATTGCCCACCGGAATCCACCAGCATCACCTCCCCCGGTGACAGGATTCGGTCGGAGGCTTCGGTAACGCGGTAATGCACGATCGCACCATTCGGGCCTGCACCCGATATCGTTTCGAAGCTGATGTCGCGCAACTGACCGGTGGCATTGCGGAATGATTCGAGTTCGCGCGCGATGGCGATTTCGCTCAAATTACCGCTCGGCGCGTTCTGATCCAGCCAGTGCAGGAACTGCGCCATCGCGACGGCATCGCGGACATGCGCGTTGCGCGCGCCCTCGATCTCGGCTGCGTTCTTGCGGGCCTTGGGCAGGCGCACCGGCTCGAAATCCAATGCATCCGCCACCCGGTCCGCGATCCAGACGGGCGCGGAGGATCGGTCGAGCGCGACCTTGCCCTGCAATGCGTCCAGCGTCGCGGCGAAGGCATCCATCCCATGCAGATGCACATCCGGGCCGAGATGCGCGCGCAGGGCATCATCGGCACGTTCCGCCGCATTGAACAGATCGACGGAGCCATCGGCATACAGGATCGCGAACAGCAGCGCGACAGGAGTGCGGGCGATATCCGCCCCCCGGATATTGAGGAGCCACGCGATGCTGTCCGGCAGACTGAGGATGGCCGCCTCGGCACCCTTCCCGCGCAAATCTTCGGCCAGCCGCGCGCGCTTGTCCACGCTCGCCTCACCCGCCAGGTTCAGCGGGTGCACGACAATGGGCGCGTCGGGCGGCGGCGGCTGGTCGTGCCAGACGGCATCCAGCGGGTTGGAGTCCAGCGCGTGTAGCTCGACCCCAGGCGGCAGTTTTTCGCGCAACGCCGCGATTTCCCGTGGGGTATGCAGCCACGGATCGAATCCGACGACACCTTCGGACAGATGTTGCGCGATCCACGGGCCGACCTCCTGCCCCGTCCAGGCGACAGGCGTAAAATGGTCGAGGTCGATCTGTCCGCGCACCTGCAAGGTATACCGCCCGTCGATGAACACGCCCGCATGATCCGGCAGAACCGCGCAAAGACCGGCCGAGCCGGTGAACCCCGTCAGCCATGACAGCCGCTCATCACGGGCGGCGACGTATTCACCCTGATGCGCGTCCGCACGCGGAACCAGAAATCCGTCGATGCCGCGCCGCGACAGTTCGGCGCGCAGCGCGCGCAGTCGAGCGGCACCCGTCTCGGGCGAGGTGGTCATCTCGAAGGATTGATACATTTGCGTTCCTCAGGCGGCGGCGTACTGTTCGGGCGCAGGCTGCGCGAACATTCAGGGGAAGATCAAGATGCGGAAGACATTCAAGGCCATCGGCTACATCTTCATGGCGCTTGCGCTGCTGCGGGTCTGGTTCGACTTTTCCGCCACCACCTTGCAGGACCGCGAATTCAAGCTGGCCGAGACCGGTGCGGTCTGGGCCGGGTTCCACCGCGAAAGCTTGCTGGGATTGCAGCCGGGGGTCGAACGATATCTGGCGCCGTGGATCTGGGAAAGCGTCATCGCGCCCATCCTGTATACGCCGCTGGCGCCGATTCTGGTCGTGATGGGGGTGTTTTTCCTGATCGCCGGGGCCGCCGCGCCGAAATTGCGCTGACCGGTTCGGGCCTTCAATCCACCGTCACCTCAACCGTCTGGCGAATCGTGCCGTCCGGGCGCAGGATGTGAATACGCTCCACGCCGCTGTCATCGCGGGTGACGATTGCGTTCCATCCGGTGCCCATGGTGGCGGCGCGCACGCTCTCTCCTTGCGGGGCGGTGACGTGATCGGGAAATTCGGGGGGGGCTGAAATCCGGCTCAACCGGATGACAAGCAGGACAACTACGACTATGACCCCTGCGATCAGCACGATCGTCAGGGTCGTGACCAATCGGCGCAACGCGCGCAACCTTGGCGGTTCGGGCGGAAACTCATCTGGAGATGTCATGTCGCATCCTTTCCACATTGTGGCAGGCAGTTCTGGCCGCCTTGATAAGGTGCTGGCCGACGCAGCGCCAGAGGGGGTCGGGCTGAGCCGCTCGCGCCTGCGCAATCTGGTGGAAAGCGGCGCCGTCACCGGGCCGGACGGGGTTGAGACGGACATCAAGCGCAAGGTCGTCGTGGGCGAAAGCTTCACCGTGCAACCGCCGCCGCCCGCCGATGCCGCGCCCGAACCGCAGGACATTCCGCTGGATGTCGTGTTCGAGGATGACGCCCTGATCGTGGTCAACAAACCTGCCGGCATGGTCGTGCACCCCGCCCCCGGTGCGCCCGACGGCACGCTGGTCAACGCCCTGCTGCACCATTGCGGCGACACGCTATCGGGCGTAGGCGGTGAACGACGGCCCGGCATCGTGCACCGGATCGACAAGGATACCTCCGGTTTGCTGGTGGTGGCCAAGTCCGACGCGGCGCATCAGCCCCTGTCCGCCGCTTTCGCACGTCATGACATTGCCCGCCATTACACGGCCCTGTGCCACGGTGTTCCCGATCCGGCCGACCCGCGTCTGCGCGGCATTTCCGGCGTCACATTCGAGGCAGGCGGCCTGATCCGCATCGCGACCGAGATCGACCGCCACCCTGCGGATCGCAAGAAGATGGCCGTGCGTGCAGGCGGGCGCCATGCCGTGACGCGAGCGAAGATTCTGGAACGCTTCGACTTGGCCCGCCCCCTGGCGGCGCTGCTGGAATGCCGTCTGGAAACCGGGCGCACCCATCAGATCAGGGTGCACATGACCCATGCCGGACACGCGCTGGTCGGCGATCCGGTTTATGGCGGGCATTGCACCGTGCCGCGCGGGGCGGAGATGCTCAAACGCTTCCCCCGGCAGGCGCTGCACGCGACCAGCCTGGGCTTCGTCCATCCGATCAGCGGTGAAAACCTGTATTTCGAGGCCCCCCTGCCCGCAGATTTCGCGCAATTGTTGCAAGAACTGCGAAACCTCACGCGAACACGTGAACAATCGCAACATTTGTGACGGATTGCTTGTCTTCATCCGTACAATCCTTAAATGACCACTGAGACCGTTACGAGGGAGACGCACCATGGCCAGCACTTACACATCACTTCCAGCCCCGTCACCCGAACAGGGGTTGAGCCGTTACATGCAGGAAATCCGCAAGTTTCCCATGCTGGAGCCCGAGCAGGAATACATGCTGGCCAAGGCATGGGTGGACCATCAGGATTCCGACAGCGCGCACCAGTTGGTGACGTCGCACCTGCGGCTGGCAGCAAAGATCGCCATGGGCTATCGCGGCTACGGCCTGCCGACGGCTGAGGTGGTATCGGAGGCGAATGTCGGTCTGATGCAGGCGGTCAAACGCTTCGATCCCGAGAAGGGATTCCGTCTGGCCACCTATGCGATGTGGTGGATCCGCGCCAGCATTCAGGAATACATCCTGCGGTCCTGGTCGCTGGTCAAGATGGGCACGACCGCGGCGCAAAAGAAGCTGTTCTTCAACTTGCGCAAGGCCAAGAACAAGATCGGCGCGTTGGAGGATGGTGATCTGCGCCCCGACAATGTTTCGCGCATCGCCACCGATCTGGGCGTGACGGAGGAAGAAGTCACCTCGATGAACCGGCGACTGTCGGGCGGTGACGCCTCATTGAACGCACCGCTGAAATCCGATGGTGAGGGCGCGTCCGAATGGCAGGATTGGCTGACCGACGACGATGCCGATCAGGCCGAGGCCTATGCCGAGCAGGACGAGCTGGACAACCGCCGCGCCATGATGATGGAGGCGATGCAGGAGCTGAACGAGCGTGAGCGCCATATCCTGACTGAGCGCAAGCTGAAGGATGAGCCGCAAACGCTCGAAGATCTCAGCCAGGTCTACAATGTCAGTCGGGAACGCATCCGTCAGATCGAGGTCCGTGCCTTCGAGAAGCTGCAAAAGAGGATGCGCGAACTTGCCGCGGAGCAAAACATGATTCCTGCCCTGAACTGAACCGCAGACGGTATAGTTGTCCTGCATGACATTGCGGGAGGGATTCATGACGAAACGCATCCTATTGCTCGGCGCGACCGGGGGCACCGGCGCGCTGGTGATGCAAGCCGCGCTGGATGCCGGGCTGGCGGTCACAGCCGCCGCCCGCGATCCCGGGGATATCGAGATATCTTCCCCCGAGGTTCGCCCGGTGAAAGTGAACGTCATGTCCGGCGAAGGCTTGGACGTGGCTTTGCGGGATGTCGATGCCGTCATATCGGCATTGGGCGTTGCGAATGACCCGAAAACGCTGCTCAATCCGCCACCGCTCTACACGGACGGGCACGAAAACGTCATCGAAGCGATGCAACGCGCAGGCGTCGACAGGCTGGTATGCATTTCAGCCCTGTGGTCGCGCAGCAATGATTTCGGGCCGTTGTGGTTCCGCACCGGCCCCGTCATGGCGCTGACTCGTATTTATTCGCAGATGCGCAGCATGGAGCGGATGTTGAGCGGATATCCCAGCCTGCAATACACCGCCGTTCGGGCTGGATACCTTCAGGATGATGTGATCGCATCGCCCCCGCCCCAAGCCTGCGCAGATCGACCGCCCGAGGGGCATTGGCTGACCCGCCGTGCCGATCTGGCGGCGTTCATGGTGCAATGCGCCGTTCAGGACGACTGGTTGCGCGCCACGCCCTGCTATGTGCAGAGCGCAGACGGGCACGTTCTCAACCGAAAACTGCCCAATCTGCGCACCTATTGAACTGGCCGCGCGGTCGGATCACTTCGTCCCGAACATCCGGTCACCCGCATCGCCGAGTCCGGGCAGGATGTACCCCTTCTCATTCAGACGCTCGTCCAGCGCAGCCGTAATGATCGGCACGTCGGGGTGGCGATCCTTCATCAGGGCCACACCCTCGGGCGAGGCCAGCAGGCACAGGAAGCGAATATCGGTGGCGCCCGACTGTTTGAGCAGGTCAATCGCGGCAGCGGAGGAGTTGCCCGTCGCCAGCATCGGATCGACCGCGATCACCACGCGGCTGTTCAGCTCCGACGGCACCTTGTAGTAATACTGCACCGGCTTGAGGGTTTCCTCATCCCGGTACAGACCGACAAATCCGACACGGGCGGACGGAATCAGGTCCATCACCCCATCCAGGAGGCCGTTGCCGGCCCGCAGGATCGAGATCAGGGCCAGCTTCTTACCCTTGAGCGTCGGGGCGTCCATCTCGACCAGCGGCGTGTCGATATTGGTGGTGGTCATGGGCAGGTCGCGCGTCACCTCATAGGCCAGCAGGTGGCTGATCTCTCGCAGCAACTGCCGGAAGACGGCGGTGGAGGTCGATTTCTCCCGCATCAGCGTAAGCTTGTGCTGCACCAGGGGGTGATTCACGACGGTCAGGTGGTCGCTCATGCGGCAAGCTCCTCGAAATGTTTCATCAGGCGCGCGCGGGTCGCCTCGTCACAGAATGCCGCGCTGAGTGCGACGCGGTTGATGGCATCGAATTCCAGCTTCGTCCAGCCGAAGACCCGCGCCAATTCGCTGTATTCGTCCCGCATCGTGGTGCCGAAATACGGCGGATCATCGGTGGAGACGGTGACGGCCACGCCGGCCCGCAGCAAACGGTCGATGGGATGATCGTCCAGCGTCGGATACACGTCCAGCCGCAGGTTCGAGCCGGGGTTGACCTCCAGCACGATCCCCTCCGCCGCCAGCCGGTCGATCAGGGCGGCATCCTCGATGGCGCGCACGCCATGGCCGATCCGGCTGGGTTTGAGGTAGTCGAGACTGTCGAGGATGCTTTGCGGGCCCTCAACCTCACCAGCATGGGTGGTGATGCCCAGCCCGGCCTGCCGCGCGATGTCGAAGGCAGGCACGAAATCGGCGGGGCAGAACATGCTCTCGTTCCCGCCCATGCCCCACCCGGTCAGGCGGGGGGTCAGGTGAGCCACCGTCACCTCCGCCGTCTGGCGGGCGATTTCGGGGCCGAGATGACGCACGGCCGTGGAAATGAAGCGGCATTCGACCTGCGGCACATCGTCGGCGCCAGCCTCCATCCCGGCGAGGTATTGCGGCCAATCGGCCATCGACGTTCCGGTGATTGCAGGGGCCACGAACAGTTCGGTATAAATGACGCCCTGATCGCGGGACTGTTCCAGCACGGCACGCACCAGACGGCGATAGTCATCGGGCGTCTGCAAAATGGAACTGACGGCCTCGTAAGCGGCCAGAAAGGCTGGAAAATCAGTGTAGATATAGGTGTCGCCGTCGATCACGGCGCTGAGGTCCAACCCCTTTTCCGCCGCGAGGGCCGACATGAAGGCGGGCGGGGCCGCGCCCTCCAGATGCAGGTGCAACTCGACCTTGGGCAGATCGGCCACGTCTATTCCAGTACTCATAACAGTGATTTTCCATGTTTTCCGGGCGCGAGTTCCAGATGCGCGGCGATGGTTTCGCCCACATCGGCAAAGCCGTGCAGACCAAGTTCGCGCGCGGGACCCAGACCGGCCATCAGCACGGGCACCCGTTCGCGGGTGTGATCGGTGCCGCGCCAAGTGGGATCGTTTCCGTGGTCCGCGGTGAAGATCACCAGATCATCCGGGCGCATCCCGCCGAGGATCTGCGGAACGCGGGTGTCGAACACCTCCAACGCGCGGGCATAGCCGGACACGTCGCGGCGGTGGCCATACTTGCTGTCGAACTCGACATAATTGGCAAAGACGAAGGCCCCGTCCGGCGCCTCGTCCAGCAGGCGCAGGGTGTGGTCCACGAGGGCCATGTCGTCCTTGCCCTTGTGCAACTCGTCGATCCCGCGATGGGCGAAGATGTCTCCGATCTTGCCCACGGCGATGGTCCTGCCACCGGCGGCCTGCACCCGGTCCAGGATCGTGGGTTCGGGCGGCGCGATGGCGTAGTCGCGGCGGTTCGCGGTTCGCTGCCAATTGCCCGGCATGCCAACGAAGGGGCGGCCGATGACGCGCCCGACCAGCATCGGATGCACCAGTTCGGCGGCGACCTCGCACAGCTTGAGCAAACGCTCCAACCCGAAATGTTCCTCATGCGCCGCGATCTGGAACACGCTGTCGGCGGAGGTGTAGCAAATCGGCTTGCCGGTGCGGATATGCTCCTCGGCCAGCTCCTCGATGATCGGTACGCCCGAGGCGTGCTTGTTGCCAAGGATGCCGGGAATGTCACCGCGCGCCACCAGCTCCGCGATCAGGTCATCGGGGAAGGTCGGGACGGTTTCCGGGAAATAATGCCAGTCCCACGGCACGGGCACGCCCGCCAGTTCCCAATGCCCGGACGGCGTGTCCTTGCCCTGCGAAACCTCCGTCGCGGTACCCCATGCCGCGGTCGGGGTCGCGCCCAGGCCCGGCACGTCGAGGCCGGAGGAGAGCCGCGTGGCCGCCCCCAGTCCCAGCGCGTCCAGATTTGGCACGGTAAGCGGGCCGGTGCGCCCCTCCTCCGCACGCCCGGCGGCGCATTCCTGGGCAATGTGACCCAGGGTGTTGGACCCCTCGTCACCGTTCGGACCATCGCCAAACTGCGCGGCGTCAGGGGCACCGCCCACGCCAACACTGTCAAGCACGAGGAGAAACGCGCGCGCCATCAGCCGATCCGCCCTTTTTCCAATTGCAACTGATGCGGTGCCTCGTCGCTGATGCGATAAGCGGCGCGCAGGCGGGCCTCCGCCCGGTCGGCGGCGGCCTCGTCGCTGGCATGGATGCGGGCGATCGGCTGCTCGTCATCCACCCGCAGGCCCCGCCCTGCCAGCATGTCCAGACCGACGGAATAGTCGATGGGATCAGCGGCGCGCACCCGGCCACCGCCAAGCTCGACCACCGTCAGACCCACGCCGCGCGTGTTGATCTTGGCCACGAAACCAGGGCGCTCCGCGATCACCTCACGCACGACATTGGCGCGGGGCAAGTGATCCTCGTAGCGGTCCATGAAATCGGCGGGTCCGCCGAGTTCCGTGACCATCCGGGCGAACCGCTCGGCGGCCTGACCGGAGTCGAAGGCATCGCGCATCCGCGCCTCACCGTCCGCGGCGTCGCCAGCGATCCCCGCCAGCACCAGCGCCTGACCGCCAAGGGCGACGGTCACGTCCCAAAGGCGGCTGTCGATCTCCTCCATCTTCAGGAACCGCACGGCGTTGATGACTTCGAGCGCGTTGCCCGCAGCCGAGGCCAGCGGTTCGTTCATATCGGTCACGATGGCGGAGGTCTTGCACCCCGCGCCGTTCGCCACCTCAACCAGCGACCGCGCCAGCGCATCGGCATCCTCGGCCGTGGCCATGAAGGCACCGGTGCCGACCTTCACATCCAGCACCAGCGCGTCGAGGCCCGCCGCCAGCTTCTTGGACAGGATGGATGCGGTGATCAGATCGATACTCTCAACCGTGCCCGTCACATCGCGGATACCGTAGAGCCGCTTGTCCGCCGGGGCGATATCAGGGGTCTGGCCGATGATGGCGCAGCCGACCTTGCCCGTGACGCGGTACAACTCCTCGATATCGGGCTGGGTACGGTAGCCGGGGATCGCGTCGAATTTGTCGAGCGTGCCGCCGGTATGGCCCAGACCGCGCCCCGAAATCATCGGCACATAGGCCCCGCAGGCGGCCAGCGCCGGTGCCAGCATCAGTGAGACGTTGTCACCGACACCCCCCGTCGAATGCTTGTCGATCACAGGTCCGTCCAGGTCCCATTTCAGAACGGTGCCGCTGTCGCGCATCGCCTGGGTCAGGGCGACACGTTCGTCCATCACCATGCCGTTGAGCAGGATCGCCATGGCCATGGCACCGACCTGCCCCTCGGTAATGCTCTCATCGTGCAGACCCTCGATAAAGAAACGGATCTCCGCCTCCGTCAGGCGGTCGCCGTCGCGTTTCTTGCCGATGACTTCCTGTGGCAGCATCAGTAACCCTCCCCTTCGGTCGGTTCCCCGTCATCATCGAGCGTTGCCAGCAGAGCCGTCAGCACACCCGACGCGCCGATGCGGAACGTCATGGGCGTGACCCAGCCGTCGCCCATGATTTCCTCGCACAGGGCAATATAGGCTGCGGCGTCATTGGTGGATTTTACACCGCCCGCAGGCTTGAACCCGACCGGCTCGCCGCTGTCGCGGATCGCCTCCAACATCAGACGGGCGGAACTCAGCGTGGCGTTGACGGGAACCTTGCCGGTCGATGTCTTGATGAAATGGGCGCCGCCCTCGATGGCGAGCTTCGCGGCTTGGCTGATCAGGTCCGGCTCCCTGAGCATTCCCGTCTCCAGAATCGCCTTGACCAGCGCCCCGTCGGCAGACCGGCGCACCCGTCCGACAATCGCGGAGACGTCCTGATCGTGCCCCTCGATCAGCTTGGGCCAGGGGATCACCATATCGATCTCATCCGCGCCATCGGCGACGGCCTGCTCGGTCAGGGCCATAACGTCATCGGCATCGTCCATGCCACCCGGAAAGTTCACAACGGTGGCGATGCGGATCGGACTGTTGTCGCCCAGATGCGTTCGTGCCGCCGCGACGAAACGAGGCCAGATGCAGATGGCCGCCGTCGGCCCGTGCGGGGTTTGCGCCCGCTTGCACAGGGCGATGACGTCCTCCTCGGTGCAATCGTCGTCGAGGTTGGTCAGGTCGAGGCAGGACACTGCCTTGAGGGCGACAGCTTTCAGATCGCTCATGCGAAGCTCCGAATATAGGCGCGGACCAGCTGGATGAAGGCGCCGCGTGCCTTGGCGGATTCCTCCAGCGTTTCCGCGTGGGAATTGTTGGTGGTGGTCATTCCGGCCCCGAAATTCGTGATGCACGAGATCGCGGCGACCTTCAGCCCGATCCGCCGGGCCAGGATGGTTTCGGGCACGGTGGACATGCCGACAGCATCGGCTCCCATTGTGCGGATCATGCGAATCTCGGCCGGGGTTTCAAAGGACGGACCCGAAAACCACGCATAGACGCCCTGATGCAAGGTGATACCCTCAGCCTGGGCGGCATCGCGCAGGCGGGTCAGCAGGTCGGGCGCATAGGCGTCCACCATGCCGACGAACCGTTCGTCGCCGCCATCGCCGATCAGCGGGTTCAGGCCGGAATAGTTGATATGATCGTTCAGCGCCATCAGGCTGCCCGGTGGCATTTCCTCACGCGTGGACCCGGCGGAGTTCGTCAGCAGAACCGATTGCGCGCCCAGCGCGGCGAGCAGTTCCAGCGCCGGGCGCATCGCCGCCGCGTGACCCTGCTCATAGTAATGAACCCGGCCCGAGAAGATTGCGCAGCGCACACCTTCCAGATTGCCGACGACCAGCGCCCCGGCATGGCCCGAGACACCCGATTGCGGCATCCCCTCAATCTGATCGAAGGGGATCGAGGTCGCATCCTCCATTTCCCCGGCCATCTGGCCAAGACCCGAGCCGAGGATCATGCCCAGCGCGATGGGGGCATCGCCGATGCGTGCGCGAATGTCCTCCAGCATCATTTCATGTGCTCCACCGTGAAGGTGCCGGGCAACAGGTCACCGACCTTCATTCGGGCGGTCTCCCCCTGCAACCCGGCAAGGATGACCTGCGCGTCCGCGCCCGCAAACTCGACCAGTTTCTGACGGCACCCGCCGCAGGGCGTGATGGGAACAGGGCTGTCCGCGATGACCAGAACCTCGATGATCTGACGTTCGCCCGCCGCGCACATGGCAGCGATGGCACCGGCCTCGGCGCAGGTGCCCTCAGGGTAGGCGACGTTTTCGACGTTGCATCCGACATAGATGCCGGACGGCGTGCGCAGGGCAGCCCCGACCTTGAAGTCGGAATAGGCGGCGTAGGCGTTTTCACGGGCAGCCCGGGCCGCCTCGAACAGATCGGACATCAGCGTTCCTTCACATAGGGCACGCCGCCCGCCTTGGGCGCGCGCGCCTGCCCGATGAAGCCTGCGAGCAGGATCACGACGAGCAGATAGGGCATGGCCTGTACCAACTGCACAGGAATTTCAAAGCCGAGGACCTCCGTCCCTTGCAGGCGGCTTTCGGAGGCATTGAGAAATGCGAACAGCAGACATGCGAACATAGCCTGCACCGGACGCCACTTGGCAAAGATCAGGGCGGCAAGGGCGATGAAGCCGCGCCCCGCGCCCATATTATTGATGTAGCCGGAATTGAGCGCCATGGACAACGTCGCACCGGACAAACCACATAGAACGCCAGCGCATATCACCGCACGGTAGCGCAGACCGGTGACGGAGATACCCGCCGTATCGACCGCCGCAGGATTTTCGCCGACCGCCCGCAACCGCATGCCAAAGCGGGTGCGGTACAGCACCCACCACGTGAACGGCACAGCGGCAAAGGCGATGTAGACGAAGATGGATTGATCGAAGGCGATATCCTCCACCGCCTGACCGTAGCGCCCCATCCCCTCCAACATCGGGGTGAACCAGCTGTCCCCTCCGTTCAGACGCGCGCTGGCCGGCAATTGCGGCGTGCGCCCCCCCATGGAGAAGATCGCGTTGCCCGCCACAGCCGCCAATCCCAGCGCCAGAAAGTTGATCGCCACGCCCGACACGATCTGATTGCCCCGAAAAGTGATGCAGGCCACCCCGTGGATCAGCGCGAACAGGGTCGAGGCCGCGATGGCCGCAAGAACGGCGATGAGCGCGCTGCCGGTCAGGATACCCACCGTCGCCCCGGCGAAGGCCGCGATCAGGATCTTGCCCTCCAGCCCGATGTCGAACACGCCGGAACGCTCCGAATACAGCCCCGCCAGACAGGCCAGCAACAGCGGCGTGGCCCCGCGCAAGGTGCCGTCGGTCAGGGCGACGACGGTACTCAGATCGGGAATGAAATCACCCATTTTCCTGCTCCCTCATCGAAAAGGCGCGGGCAACCCACGGCCTGAACATGAACTCCATCGCACCCGCAAACAGAATTACCAGACCCTGGATCACCACGACCATGTCGCGCGTGATTGAAGGCATCTCGAACGCCAGTTCCGCACCACCCTGATACAGTGTGCCGAACAGCAGCGCCGCGAAGACGATCCACAGCGGATGTGAGCGGCCCATCAGCGCCACCGCAATCCCGACGAATCCCGCCTGTTGCGGAATATCCAGAAAGATGCGCGTCTGATCCCCCATAACCGGGTTCAGACCCATCAGGCCCGCCAGCCCCCCCGAAATCGCCATGGTCAGAACCACGACCCGGGTGGTGGAAATCCCAGCATAGCGCGCGGCCGAGGGGCTGGCACCGTAGACCCGTACCTCGTAACCGAACTTCGTCCGCCAGATCAGGATGTAGACGAAGACACATGCGATCAGCGCGATCACGAAGCTGAGGTTGGCAGGGCTGGTGGATATTCCGGGCATCACCCCTTCGAGCCATGTCAGCTTCGGCATCCATGCCGATTGTTCAAACGTGCGCGACTGGACGGAGGCGTTGCCGGGCATCTTGAGATATTCGTTGATGATGTAATTCATCAGGGAAAAGCTGATGAAATTGAACATGATGGTGGTGATCACGACATGCGCGCCGCGCTTGGCGTACAGAATGCCCGGAATAGCCCCCCAGATCGCGCCGAAGCTGGCCCCCAGCAGGATCGCCACCGGCAGGATGCCCCACCACGGCAGATATTGATCCAGCATCAGACAGGCGAGGCCGACACCCAGACCGCCCAGATAGGCCTGCCCCTCGCCCCCGATGTTGAACTGGCTTGCATGGAACGCAACGGCGACCGCCAGACCCGTGAAGATGAAGTTCGTGGTATAGAACAGCGTGTAGCCGACACCGTTTCCGTATCCGAACGCGCCATAGAGGATGTGCCTCACCGCCTCCAACGGGTTTTCCCCGATGGCCAGCACCACGATGCCGGCGACCAGAAACGCGGTCAGCAGATTTAGCAGCGGCAACAGCCCGAAATCCACCCAGCCGGGAAGGTCCTTGTTCATGCCGTCCGCTCCTTATGTGCGCTTTGCGCCTTGCTGGTCGTCACAATATCCCCGCGTAAGGTCCTGCCCGTCATGCCGCATCCTCCGCCCGGACGCCGGACATCAGCAAGCCTATTTCACGCTCGCTGGCCTCGGGTCCGACCTCGCCCATGATCTCCCCCGCGAACATGACGAGGATGCGGTCCGACAGGGCGCGAATTTCGTCCAATTCCACGCTGACCAGCAGGATCGCCTTGCCCGCGTCGCGCAGTTCGATCAGGCGGCGGTGGATGGATTCGATGGCGCCGACATCGACGCCGCGGGTCGGTTGACCGATCAGCAGGACATCGGGGTCCTGCTCGATCTCACGCGCCAGAACGATCTTTTGCTGGTTGCCGCCGGAAAAGTTCGCGGCCTTCAGGCTGGGATCAGGCGGGCGCACGTCGAACCGTTCCATCTGCGCCTTGGACGCCTCAAGCACCGCCTTGCGATCCAGGAACATGCCGGAGCCGAATTCGGCGTCGCGCTGATAGCCCAGAATGGTGTTTTCCCGTGCGGTGAACTTGGTCACGAGACCCATGCGGTGGCGATCCTCTGGCACGTGGCCCAGACCATGACGGGGGCGCCAGCCTGTCGGCTCACCTGAAATGTCGAACAGCTCTACCTCACCGCTGGCGATGGGACCGATGCCCGCGATCGCCTCGAGCAATTCCGACTGACCGTTGCCCGAGACCCCGGCGATGCCGACGATCTCTCCCGCGCGCACCTGAAAGCTGGCATCCTTGACCCGGCGCACACCGATATCGTCCACCACCTCCAGATTCCGGACCTCCAGCTTTACCTTGCCGGGGGTGGCGGCGCCCTTGTCCACCTGCAACAGCACGCGGCGGCCGACCATCAGCTCGGCCAACTCCTCCACGCTGGTATCCGCGGTGTGACGGGTCGCGACCATCTGCCCCTGACGCATCACGGACACGTCATCGGTGATCGCCATGATTTCGCGCAATTTGTGCGTGATCAGCAGAACCGTCTTACCCTGTGCGCGCAGCTGGCCGAGGATGCGGAACAGGTGGTCCGCCTCATCCGGTGTCAGCACGCCCGTAGGCTCATCCAGAATCAGGATCTCCGCCCCGCGGTACAGCGCCTTGAGGATTTCGACACGTTGTTGAAGCCCGACCGGCAGATCGCCGACGATGGCATCGGGATCGACGTTGAGCTCGTATTCCTTCTCCAGCCGCTGCAATTCCTGACGCGCCTCGGCGCGGCCCTTGTTCAACAGGGCACCGCCCTCCGCGCCCAGCATGACATTTTCCAGAACGGTGAACGGTTCGACCAGCATGAAGTGCTGATGCACCATGCCGATGCCCAGCCCGATTGCAGCGTCCGAATCCCTGATCGTGACCTGCGTACCATCCACCGCGATTGTGCCCCGGTCCGCCTGATAGAACCCGTAGAGGATCGACATCAGCGTGGACTTTCCCGCGCCGTTCTCACCGATAATGCCGTGAATGGTGCCCTTTTCGACCGTCAGATCAATATCGCGGTTGGCATGGACGGAGCCGAAACTCTTGGAAATGCCCTGAAGCTGGATGGCGGGGGCGGTCATGGGTGAGGCTCCTTCAGCTTGGCGACAAGTTCGACGGTATTGCCTTCGGGGTCCGCCGTGAAGACCCCGCGCCAGCCGATCCAGTCGAAATGCTCGATACGGTAGGGTTGGCCGCAACGTTCGAACCAGTCAATGGCACGATCTTGATCGGGCGGCGTCAAACCCAGCGCGATGTGGTGCAGGGTCGAGGTCGCGCCGGCAAGCGCCTGATCGCCGCTGAACAGCGCCAGCACCTGCGTGTGACCCGCCACACCCGCGACCAGACGATAGAAGATCAGATCGGCGTGGCGCTGCGTCAGAACCTCCAGCCCCAGCACATCGCCATAGAAGGCGCACATCGCGCCCATGTCACGACATCTGATGGCAATTTCGCCCAATCCACCGATCTGGAAGGGGGGACGTTCAGGTCTGGTTTCGCTCATCCACCATTTTTTGACCATCCGGTCCAGTGTGGCAAGCACTAATCCGCAGGGCCGGTCCTGTGCGATCCGACCGGTGCCTCAATGGAAATTCTCTAGAACGGGCAGTCGCCGTCAACGTAGGTGTCGTGAACGACGATTTCCCCCGCGGCGATGGACCGTGCTGCCTCATCAGCCGCTGCCTTCATCGCCGGGGATACCAGCGCGGCGTTGTTGTCATCCATCGCGATGGACAGGCCACCCTCCGCCACGCCCAGCGATACCACACCGGCGCTCCATGTCTTTTCGTCGAATGCCTCCTGAACGGCGACGTCTACACGTTTCAGCATCGAGGTCAGCACTTGCCCCGGATGCAGGCCGTTCTGATTGGAATCGGTTCCGATACCCAGAATGCCCGCGTCCGCTGCCGCTTGCAGCACACCGATCCCGGTTCCGCCAGCGGCCTGCATGATCACGTCCGCACCTTCGGAGATCTGGCCGCGCGTGATTTCGGCACCGCGCACGGGGTCCGACCAGGCGGCGGGCGACGCGCCGGTCATCGTGGCGATGACCTCGATATCCGCATCCTGCGAGGCCGCCCCCTGACGGTAACCGCATTCGAACCGGCGGATCAGCGGAATGTCCATGCCCCCGACGAAGCCGATTACACCGCTTTCGCTGGCCATCGCCGCCATGACACCGGTGATATAGCTGCCTTCATGTTCCCGAAACACGATGGACATGACGTTCGGGGCCTCCACCACCATATCCACAATGGCAAAGCGGGTCTGCGGAAACTCCGCCGCGACCTTGGCCAGCGCGTCGGCATGCAGGAACCCGATGGCGACCACCGGATCGTAGCCACGCCGGGCGAAGGACCGCAGCGCCTGTTCGGATTGGGCGATACCGTCGATTTCGAATTCGCCGTAACTCTCACCCGTTTCCATCGCCCACTGTTCCGCCCCGCGCCAGGCA
The DNA here is from genome assembly GCF_014235845.1 of Pontivivens nitratireducens. Taxonomy (GTDB): domain Bacteria; phylum Pseudomonadota; class Alphaproteobacteria; order Rhodobacterales; family Rhodobacteraceae; genus Pontivivens; species Pontivivens nitratireducens. The sequence continues at coordinate 122,150 of NZ_JACJUQ010000004.1, forward strand.
CCTTCGTTGAAGGAAGCGTCGAACTTGCCACCGACGGAGTAGACGATGCCCGGCTCAGCCATCGCAGGGCCGGACATGCCAATCATCAGGCCGAGCATCAAACCGAGGGCAGTACGGGCAGAGAACATGGGACGCTCCAATGCGTAACAGTTGTAGAATGACAAGGGGGCAAGTCCGTCGGACCTGCCCCCAGATTTCAGACGATCCGCAAGGATCAGTAAGGGCAGGAACTGTCCGAGGTGTAGTCGTGCACCTCCACTTCGCCATCTATGATCTGCTGACGCGCCAGATTTACCGCTTCGAGGATTTCAGGTGTCATCAACTCTTCGTTGTGCTCGTCCAGGGCAAGGCCAACGCCCTCCTCAGCCAGACCGTTCACGTCGAAGCCATAAGTGAACTCCCCGTTCATGGAATCCTCGAACGTGTCATAGACAGCATTGTCCACACGCTTGAGCATCGAGGTCAGGACCGAACCGGGATGCATGCCGTTCTGGTTGGAATCGACGCCGATCCCCAGAAGACCCTCATCCGCCGCCGCCTGAAGAACGCCGATGCCGGTGCCGCCAGCCGCATGGTAGACCACATCGACGCCGCGCGCGAACTGCGAACGGGCAAGCTCATCACCTCGGGTCGGGTTGTTCCACGCGGACCCGTCCGTGCCGGTCATGTTGCCGATGAACTCGATATCCGGGTTCACGGAGCGTGCGCCGCCGAGGAAGCCGCACTCGAACTTGCGGATCAGGGGGATGTCCATGCCGCCGACGAAGCCGACCGCCTGAGAATCCGAAGCCATGGCCGCCGCGACACCGGCAAGATACGATCCCTCCTGCTCCTTGAAGACGATGGAGCGGACGTTGGGCTGTTCGACGACCATGTCGACGATGGCGAAATCGGTGTCGGGAAACTCAGCCGCGACCTTGTCCACGGCCGCACCGTGCGAGAAGCCGATGGCGATGATCGGGTTATGGCCCTGCTGGGCAAAGCGGCGCAGGGCCTGTTCACGCTGGGCGTCGTTCTGGATCTCGAAATCGCGATACTCGATTCCGGTCTCCTCCATGAAACGCTCTGCCCCGATATAGGCGGCCTGATTGAACGACTGGTCGAACTTGCCGCCCATGTCATAGACCACGGCAGGCATGATCTCCGTGTGACTCTCGGCATATGCGCTGGTCGCGACCAGCGATGCGACGACGGCACCGATCAGGGTCTTTTTCATGTGAAACCTCTACTGTTAAATGGCGACGCTTTCCCCGCATCGCCTGAATTGCGTGTTCGGTCAGACCGAAACGTGGCGTAGTGCACCGTATTCGTGACCAGCTTTCAAGGGCAAATGAGGTGCCCCAAGGTCAGCAAAAAGTGCGCGGCGGCATCATTCAGCGGCATCGCGCGACTTACGCTCCCATGCCTCCCGCTTGCGGTAGAGGGTCGATGGGCTGATTTCCAGCATCCGCGCCGCACGTGGAATCGAGCCGTCGCAGGCGGATATCGTCGCCTGGATGAAAGTGCGCTCCAGATCGGCGAGCGGGCGGCCGACCAGAGCGTTCAACGCCGCATCCTCCGCCATGATCGCATCCGCACCCGCCGCCGGCCCGGACTGCGCCCGCCGCACCAGATCGGCCGGAAGCATTTCGCGCAGGACCAGCGGCCCGTCATGCAGGACGACCACGTTGCGCAACACATTCAGCAATTGGCGCACGTTTCCGCGCCATTCCAGCGTGCGGAACAGCTCCTGCACGTTCTCCGCCAATCCACGGAACTGCTTGCCTTCCTCGTGTGAGAATCGGGCCAGCGCATCCTGCGCGATCATGTTCACGTCATCGCCGCGTTCACGCAGGGGCGGCAGGTGCAGCGGCACGACATGCAGGCGATAGAACAGATCCTCGCGGAAACGGCCCTCCTGCACCTCGCGCTGCGGATCGCGATTGGTGGCGCACAGAATTCGCACATCCACGCTGCGCGCACGCGTCGCGCCCACCGGCTGCACGGTCGAGCTTTGAATGAACCGCAGCAGCTTGGTTTGCAGATTCAGGTCCATCTCGCAGATTTCATCCAGAAACAGGGTTCCGCCGTCGGCGGCCATCGCTGCGCCCTGCTTGTCCGAGATCGCGCCGGTGAAGGACCCCTTGAGGTGGCCGAACACCTCCGATTCCAGAAGGTTCGTCGGGATCGCGCCACAGTTGAGCGGGATGAAGGGACCGTCCGCCCGTTTCGACATGGCATGAATGGCGTGGGCGCAAACCTCCTTGCCGGTGCCGCTTTCCCCGGTGATGAACACCGTAGCGGTGGAGCGGCTTATGACGCGGACGGTCTGGTAGATATCGCGCATCTGTCGACTCTGCCCGATGAACCCTTCGAGCGGCGGCAACGAATCGCTCGCGGTGGCAAGGTCCGCCGCCTCGGGCGTGTCGCCGCGTGTGGCGTTCGCGACAGCGTTGCGCAGGCGGCCTTCGTCGAATGGCTTCACCAGGAAATCGACCGCACCCATTCGCATGGCATCAACCGCAACCTTGACCGATCCGTTCGAGGTAATGACGATCACCCGCGTTTCAGGCGCCCGCTTCTTGATCCAGACCAGCACATCCTGACCGTTGCCGTCCGGCAGAATCATATCGAGCAACACGATCCTGTGTCTGGCCGGATCGAAGGCCCGTCGCGCATCGCGGGCGGTGAAAACGCAATCCACCTTGTGCCCCGCCTGTTTCAACACGGCCTCGTACACCATCGAAAGTGATGGGGTGTCTTCAACTAGGAGGAGAGAACTTGTCATATTGTTACAATATGACGATCTGAAACGCCGCGCCAGTCCCGGGTGAACGTGGCCTGAGACTTTCCGAGGGGATCAACGCTCGGTCATTTCGCGCAACAGCGCGTTGATTTCCACCCGCAGTTGCGGCACGGTGCTGCGCAGGGCGATAATATCCTCCCCATGCGCGGCGGAGTTCAACTGCCCCGCCAGCACGGCCAGACGCGATGCACCGACCGATCCGGCCACCCCCGTCAGGATATGCGTCTGGGTGCGCACATCCTTCAACGATTTGTTGCGCACGGCATCGACCAGCGCGGCATTGCACTTCTCAAGATCCGTACCGAGTTGATCGACCAGCGATCCGACCATATCCGCCCCCAACGCCCGGGCCAGCATGTCAAAGACCGTCAGGTCGAGCACGGGCACATCCAGCGCATCGCGCAATCCGTTGTGGATCTCCAGAATACGCTGGCCCAGACGCTCGATCGAGCGTAGCGGCTTGCCGATCGTTCCCTTCGCGCCCAGTTCCAGCACACGGTTGAGATAGTCCTGATCCACATGCGCCGTCAGGCAGATCACCGTCGGAGGGGTGCTGTCTCGCCCGATCTCACGCAGCACGTCCAGCCCCGACATCTCGGGCATTTCGATATCCAGAAGGACAATTTCGGGGCGGTCGCGGCGTATCCGCTCCACCGCCGTGATGCCGTTGCGGGCGGTCGTCACCGCCGCCCCCAACTTCGTCAGCATCTGCGTGACCACATCCAGATTGGAGGCGTCATCCTCGGCCACGAGGATCGAGCGGCCATCAAGGAGTGGCGGACCGCTCATTTTTTCGCTGCATCCGCATATCCGATACGGCTCAACGCCTCGGAGATTTCGGTGAGGATGGCGGGGTCGTCGATGGTTGCGGGCACTTTATACTCCGCCCCGTCCGCGATCTTGACCATGATCGCCCGCAAAATCTTGCCGGATCTGGTTTTCGGCAACCTCTCCACCACCACCGCGGATTTGAAGGCCGCGACGGGGCCCAGCACCTGACGGACCTGCGCAACACATTCCGCCACGATCTCCGCCTCGGGGCGGTCCACGCCGCGATTGAGGCAGAGGAAACCCACCGGCAACTGGCCCTTCAGGTCATCCGACACGCCGATCACTGCGCATTCGGCCACGTCGGGATGCTCAGCGAGGATCTCCTCCATCGCGCCGGTGGACAGGCGGTGACCGGCCACGTTGATGACATCGTCGGTCCGCGCCATGATGTAGAGGTATCCGTCCTCGTCAATCAGGCCGGCGTCGCCCGTCTCGTAATAACCGGGAAATGTGGTGAGATAGCTTTTCTTGTAGCGATCGTCCGCGTTCCACAGCGTCGGCAGCGTCCCGGGCGGCAGGGGCAGTTTGATCGCGACCGCGCCCAACTCTCCTGTCGGCAGTTCGGTTCCGTCGGGCGCCAGAATATGAATCTCGTAGCCCGGCACCGCGACGGAGGGGGATCCCACCTTGACCGGCAGAGCCTCCAGCCCCATCGGGTTCGCGGCGATGGCCCAGCCGGTTTCGGTCTGCCACCAATGGTCGATCACCGGCACGCCCAGCACATCGGCCGCCCAGTGCACCGTATCGGGATCGGCCCGTTCGCCCGCAAAATACAGCGTCTTGAAATCGCTCAGGTCGTAGCGCGCGACATGCTCGCCCTTTGGGTCCTCACGCTTGATCGCGCGAAAGGCCGTCGGCGCGGTGAAGAAGCTCTTGACCTTGTGATCGGCAATCACCCGCCAGAACGTGCCCGCATCGGGCGTGCCGACCGGTTTGCCCTCGAACACCACGGTCGTGCAGCCTGCCAGCAGCGGGCCATAGCAGATGTAGGAATGCCCCACGACCCAGCCCACATCGGAGGCCGCCCAGAATACATCACCGATGCCCACATCGTAGATGTTGCCCATCGACCAGTGCAGCGCGACCATGTGACCGGCCGTCGGACGGACCACGCCCTTGGGCTGACCTGTCGTGCCTGATGTGTACAGGATATAGGCCGGGTCCGAGCCTGCCACCGGAACGCAATCCGCAGGTGCGGCCCGCGACATTTCATCGAGCATATCGAAATCGTGGCCAGATATAAGGTCGGCCCGCGCCTGTTCGCGTTGCATGATCAGGCAGAATTCGGGCTTTTCCTCGGCCATTTCGATCGCCGCATCCAGCAGGGGTTTGTATTCCACCACGCGGTTCGGCTCGATCCCGCAGGATCCGGCGATCACGGCCTTGGGCGTACAGTCGTTCAGGCGCACCGCCAGTTCCGGTGCGGCGAACCCGCCGAAGACGACTGAATGCACCGCGCCGATCCGCGTGCAGGCCAGCATGGCGACCAATGCTTCGGGCACCATCGGCATATAGATCACGACCCTGTCACCCTTGAGCACACCGCGTTCGTGCAGCACACCGGCAAGGCGCGAAACCTGATCTTGCAATTGTGCATAGGTGAGGCGGCTGACGCTATTGGTGACGGGGCTGTCATGGATGATCGCGACCTGATCGCCGCGTCCGGCCTCCACATGGCGATCCACGCAATTGTAGCAGGTGTTGCCGATGGCATCGGCGTACCAGCAATTCGTGGCCTCATCGTAACCGGCGGTGGGCGGCGAATCCCACTCGATGCTTTTCGCCTGCTCCAGCCAGAATGCTTCGGGGTCGGCCTTCGCGGCGGCGTAAGTTTTATGATAAGACATTCGGTTCCTCTCCCGTTCCCGCTTTGCGACGGATGTTGTGCCGCCCTGCACGGACGGTCCATGTGTATTTTCGGCCTTTGTCAGCCGTAACTGGCGACCGGCGTTCCCGCCAGTGCCGAGATATTCAGCAACCCGCGAGCCGTGATCGAGCTGGTGACGATATGCGCCCGATTGCCCATCCCCATCAGGATCGGCCCGACCTCCAGACCCCCGGCCTTGATCTTCAAAATATTGCGAACCCCCGATGCGGCATCCGCATTGGCAAAGATCAGGACGTTGGCCGCGCCCTTCATCCGGCTGTCGGGGAATATCCGGGCCCGCAGGTCCGGGTCGAGCGCCGCGTCGGAATGCATCTCGCCCTCATATTCGAAATCGAGCGATTGTGCGTCCAGCATTTCGAGCGCTGCTCGCATCCGCCGCCCGCTTTCGGTGTTCAGATTGCCAAATTGCGAGTGAGAGCACAGCGCGATCTTGGGCTCCAGACCGAAGCGCCGCACATGACGCGCGGCACCTATGACGATACCCGCGATCTGTTCGGCAGAGGGTTCGGGATGCACATGCGTGTCCGCGATGAACAGGGCACCAGACTCAAGTATCATCAGGCTCAACGCGCCGATAGGTTTGCGCCCCTGCCCGCCCAGAACCTGTTCGATATAGTTCAGGTGCCACAGATACTGCCCGAACGTCCCGCAGATCAGGCTGTCAGCCTCACCGCGATTGACCATAACCGCGCCGATTGCCGTGGTGTTGGTGCGCATGATCGCGCGGGCCAGATCCGGGGTCACGCCCCTGCGCGCCATCAGGCCATGATAGGTTTCCCAGTAATCGCGATAGCGCGGATCGCTTTCGGGATTCACGATTTCATAATTGTCGGTGTTCAGCGGAATGCCACTGCGCGCGGCACGGCTGGCGATCACCTCCGGCCGTCCGATCAGGATCGGGCGATCGATCGTTTCCTCGGACATCGCGAAGGCGGCCCGCAGCACGCGCTCGTCCTCCCCCTCGGCAAAGACGAGGCGGCGCGGGGAACTGCGCGACGCCTCGAAAACCGGCTTCATGATGAGGGCGGAGCGATAGACGGAGCTGTCCAGCTTCTCCTTGTAGGCCTGCAAATCCGCGACCGGGCGCGAGGCAACGCCGCTGTCCATCGCGGCCTTGGCCACGGCCCCGGCGACCACCGCCAGCAGGCGCGGGTCGAAGGGTTTGGGGATCAGGTATTCCGGACCGAAGACCAGCCGCTCCCCCTGATAGGCCGCCGCAGCCTCGGCGCTGGAGGACGCGCGGGCAAGCTCCGCGATCCCCTCGACGCAGGCGATTTTCATGGCCTCGTTGATTTCCGTCGCACCCACGTCCAGCGCCCCGCGAAAGATAAACGGGAAGCACAGGACGTTGTTGACCTGATTGGCATAGTCCGAACGACCCGTGGCGATCAGCGCGTCGGGCTTGATGGCGCGAACCTCGTCCGGGTCGATTTCGGGGTTGGGGTTGGCCAAAGCCAGGATGATCGGCGCATCCGCCATCCTCGCGACCATCTCGGGCTTCAGCACGTTCGGGCCGGACAGGCCCAGAAACAGGTCCGCCCCCTCTATCACGTCGCCCAGCCCCCGCGGGCCGCCGGGCTGCGCGTATTCGGCCTTTTGCGGGGTCATGTCCGCCTCGCGCCCCTCATGCACCAGCCCGGCCAGATCGCACAGGAACACATTCTCACGCCGGACCCCCAGCGCCAGCAACATGTTCAGACAGGCGATCCCGGCCGCCCCACCCCCGGTGGAGACGACCTTGATATCCTCGAACCTGCGCCCTGTCAGGCGCAGCGCGTTCAGCGCCGCAGCACCTACGACGATGGCGGTGCCGTGCTGATCGTCGTGAAAGACCGGAATGTTCATCCGTTCGCGGCACAGCTTTTCCACGATGAAGCAATCGGGCGCCTTGATATCCTCAAGATTGATCGCGCCAAAGGTCGGCTCCAGCGAGGTCACGATATCGGCCAGCTTGTGCGGATCGGTCTCGTTCACCTCGATGTCGAAGCAGTCGATATTGGCGAATTTCTTGAACAGGACGGCCTTGCCCTCCATCACCGGCTTGGAGGCAAGCGCACCGATATTGCCAAGGCCGAGGACCGCCGTGCCGTTCGTGACCACCGCGACCAGATTCTGGCGGGCGGTGTATTTCGCGGCGGTGGCGGGGTCGGTCTCAATCTCCAGACAGGCCTCGGCCACGCCGGGCGAATAGGCGCGCGCCAGATCACGTTGGTTGGCCAAAGGCTTGGTCGCACGAATCTCCAGCTTACCGGGGCGCGGAAATTCGTGATAATCGAGCGCGGCCTGCCGGTTCGCCTGCCGGTTCGCATCGGTGTTGTCGGTCATCGCGGTTGTTCCCCTGTCCATCGGCCAAACCTGCCCTGTATCTGACCTAACCGCACGCCGCCCCGCCGTCACCCGAATCCGACGCAAGTTTCTTTTCCATGAACACCGAACTGGGAATGTCGGGATAGGTGCCGAACGGTCCAATGGTTACGAACCCTTCGCGAGCGTAGAACGCGTGCGCCGCGTCCAGTCCCACACCGGTTTCCAGCCGCAGCAACGTACAGCCCTTCGCACGGGCACAGGTTTCCACCGCCTGCAACAATGCTTTCGCCGCCCCTGACCCGCGCGCGGCGGAGGTGACGAACATGGATTTGACCTCACCCCAATCGTCGCCCTGCTGCGCAAAGGCGACGCAGCCGGTGGCCATGCCCCCCTCCGTCGCCAGAAAGAAGGTCACATTGGAGGCGCGCAAACTTTCCAGATCCAGCCGAAACCGCTGTTCGGGTGGGAACCGGGCGTCCAGAAACTGCCAACTCTGCTGCAATATCGCCACCGCTTCGGGTGAGGAAGGATCGGTCTGTCTGATCTTCATGGCGTCACCTCTCAATAATGGCCGATCTCAATAGTGGCCGATGCGATTGCGCGGCGCGTCACGACCCAATCGGCGCAGCAGCAAGTCACGCGTCGGACCGACCGCTTCGGTATCGAAGGGCGTCGCGGCGTCCGGCTCCTGTTCGGCCCGGTCCGAAATCTGGTCATCGGCATCACCGATCACGTTCGGCACCGGACCGCCCAAAGTGCGCAATGTCCTGGGCGGACACTCCGCCAGAATACAGGGGCGCGGTGCCGGATGCACGATCTCCTGCGCCAGCACCGGTGTGGCCCCCAGCAGCAGCAGCAGGACCGGCAGCATGTTCACTCCCGCGTTTTTCGGATCAGGTTGAGGATGTTTGCAGCGGCATGCGGTATGTTCGTGCCGGGGCCGAAGATCGCCTTGACGCCTGCATCGTACAGGAACTGATAATCCTGCTGCGGAATCACGCCGCCGCAGACAACCAGAATATCGCCCGCGCCTGCCTCCTTCAGCGCGGCGACCAGTTTCGGGGCGAGGGTCTTGTGCCCTGCCGCCTGCGACGAGATGCCGATGACATGCACGTCGTTGTCCACGGCATCCTGCGCGGCTTCCTCTGGCGTCTGGAACAGCGGACCGACATCGACGTCGAAGCCGATATCCGCGAAGGCCGTGGCGATGACCTTCGCGCCACGATCGTGACCGTCCTGACCCATCTTGACGACCAGCATCCGGGGGCGGCGGCCTTCCTCCTCGGCGAAGGTTTCCACGTTGCGCTGGATTTGGGCGAAATCATCATCCCCCTCATATGCCGCGCCATAGACACCTGCGAGGGTCTTGACCTCGGCACGGTGGCGGCCGAACACCTTTTCCATCGCGTCGGAGATTTCCCCGACGGTGGCGCGGGCCCGCGCGGCCTCGACCGCGGCGGCCAGCAGGTTTTCGGTGCCGCCCGCAGCGGTCTCCAACGCGGCCAGCGCCGCGTCACATGCCGCCTGATCGCGGCTGGCGCGTATCTTTTCCAACCGCTCGATCTGGCTGGCGCGCACGGCGACGTTGTCGATGTCGAGGACGTCGATCTCCTCCTCCTTGTCGCGGCGATACTTGTTCACGCCGACGATGACCTCCTGCCCCCGGTCGATGCGGGCCTGTTTCTGGGCGGCGGCTTCCTCGATGCGCAGTTTCGGCATGCCGGAGGCCACGGCCTTGGTCATGCCGCCCATTTCCTCGACCTCCTCAATGATCTTCCACGCGGCCTCCGCCAGATCCGCCGTCAGCTTCTCGACATAATAGGATCCGGCCAGCGGATCGACGACATTGGTGATGCCGGTTTCCTCCTGCAGGATCAGCTGGGTGTTGCGCGCGATGCGGCTGGAATGGGCGGTGGGCAGGCCGATCGCCTCATCGAACGAGTTGGTGTGCAACGACTGCGTACCGCCAAGCACGGCGGCCAGCGCCTCATACGCGGTGCGCACGACGTTGTTGTAGGGATCCTGCTCCTGCAGGGATACGCCCGAAGTCTGGCAATGCGTCCGCAGCATGGAGGAGCCGGGCTTCTTCGGCTCGAACTCCGCCATGATGCGGGTCCACAGCAGACGCGCGGCGCGCAGCTTCGCCGCCTCCATGAAGAAGTTCATGCCGATGGCGAAAAAGAAGCTCAACCGCCCCGCGAAGGCATCCACATCCATGCCGCTGGCAATCGCCGCGCGGACATATTCGCGCCCGTCCGCCAGGGTGAAGGCCAGTTCCTGCACCAGGTTCGCGCCAGCCTCCTGCATGTGATAGCCGGAGATCGAGATCGAGTTGAAGCGCGGCATGTTGGTCGCGGTATATCCGATGATGTCCGACACGATCCGCATCGAGGGCTCGGGCGGATAGATATAGGTGTTGCGGACCATGAACTCCTTGAGGATGTCATTCTGAATGGTGCCCGACAGATCCGCGATGGAACATCCCTGCTCCTCCCCCGCGACGATAAAACAGGCCAGAACCGGGATCACCGCGCCGTTCATCGTCATGGAGACGGAGATGTCCTTGAGCGGGATTTCGTCGAAGAGGATCTTCATGTCCTCGACGGAATCAATGGCCACACCGGCCTTGCCCACATCCCCTTCGACCCGGGGGTGGTCGCTGTCATAGCCGCGATGCGTCGCCAGATCGAAGGCCACGGAAACACCCTGCTGGCCCGCATCCAGCGCCCTGCGGTAGAACGCATTCGATTCTTCAGCTGTCGAGAAACCCGCATATTGCCGGATCGTCCAGGGACGCCCGGTATACATCGTCGCCCGCGGTCCGCGGGTGAACGGCGCCTGTCCAGGGACGCCGCCCATATGCTCCAACCCTTCGACATCGTCCGCGGTATAGAGCGGTTTGACGTCGATCCCCTCGGCCGTGTGCCATGTCAGATCGTCGAGGGGACGGCCGCGCAGTTCCTTCTCGGCCAGTTTTTTCCAGTCACTCATCATAGGTCTCCTTCACGGCGGGGGATGGGGCCTGGCGCATGTTGCGCGCGGCGTTCCGATCCCGGCGGGTCATTCTGATATCAGGGTTAATTATACTTTGTCGGGGGCTTTGCGGGCCGGTCTGAGACCCCGCAGGGTCCCCAGTCAGCGGCGGCAGCAGAAATACAGTGCGACGAATGGCGGGGGTTTGCGTCATGTCCACCTCTCCCCCTGCGCGAAAAATCGCCTATATTCCATTCTGAAAGGAGCTTTCATGCTCAGAAGGTTGACCGCTGCCCTTATCGCAATCGCACTGCCAGCCGGTGCGCAGGACGATCCACTGGCAGAATATCGTTGGGTGGCACGCCCCATCATCATCTTCGCGGACAGTCCGCGCGACCCGCGCGTGGTCGAACAGCTTGGCGAATTCGAGCTGGGCCGTCGCGATCTGGAGGATCGGGACGTCGTGGTCATCGTCGATACCGAGCAGGACAGCCCCCTGCGTGACCGGTTCCACCCCCGCGACTTCCAGTTCCTGCTGATCGGCAAGGATGGCGAGGTGAAGTACCGCAAACCCGATCCGGTTCCGGTGCGCGAACTGGCCCGTGTCATCGACAGGACGCCGATGCGTCTGGACGAGTTGCAGGCCGAACGGGCCCTGATGGGCCGGGATTCGCTGCAAATCGATCCCCCGACTACGAATTGAGCCAGCACGAACCGAGCCGGCACGAACAGAGCAGGCCCTATTCGTGAAACTCCGACCGGTCCGGCACCCGGTTGAACGCGATCTTCGCGCCGGTATAGGCCACCTTCTGCGGGGGCAGTTCGCCGTAGCGGATCGTATCCTGCCCGAACAGGGCGTTGAGCTTGTCTATACTGGCGCACAGCGCCTCCGATCCGGTCGGCTCGCCCGCGCGGGTCGGACTGAACAGATCGCCCGGATCGTCCTGTGTATCCTGCAGGCCGCCCAACATCACGCTGACCGCAATGGGGCGCGCCACCGGCAGTTGCGCCCAGTATCGTTCGAATATCCGCAGCAGGGTGAAACTGTCCTGCGTCGGGGCGATTTGCCCGTCGATGGACAGACGCCCCTGCCCCTCGCACTTGGCGGAGATGTGGAGAGAGCGGGCATAGACCCCCTCCCGACGCAAACGTGAGGCCGCCTTGACCAACAGGCGACGGGCGACCAGACGGGCGGCGTCCTGTGTGCGGTTTTGCGGTGTCAGGTTCTGACCATGGCCCAGACTGTGCCGTTTGGTTTCGGGATAGACCACATGCTCGCCCTGTAACTGGCGCACGAAGCGTTCCCCCTCCACATTTCCCCACAGATGCCGGGCGGCCTTGGGCGACATGGCGTGCAAGGCGGTCACATCGTTGATGCCGGCAGCCGCCAGACGGGGCAGGATGCCCTTGGACACGCCCGGCAAGTCTTTGAGCCGCAGATGCGCGATTTTCTGTGGCAAAACAGACGGATGCATCCAGTCCATACCCGGCTTGCGCAGGGCAGCGGCGACCTTGGCCAGCATCTTGTTCGGAGCCACCCCGACGGAACATGTCAGGGCGGGGCTGACCTGTTCCAGTATCGCATTCTGCAAATCCGCGCCGATGGACAGGGCGCGGCTCAACTTCTGCTGCGATCCGGTCAGAAGGCAGGAGAATTCGTCCACCGAATGTGCGCGATGGATGGGAATGACGGTGTCCACCGCGTCGCGTATCCGGTGATGGTAGTCCACGAACAGATCGTGTTTCGCCACCCGGAATTGTATGGAGGGACAGATCTTTCTCGCCTCGGCCGCGCGCATCATGCCCGTGACGCCCAGCGCCTTCGCCTCCCTGCTTGCGGCGATCAGGGCCGCGCCCGGTGCATCCGTGGTCAGCACTCCGACGGGATGCCCGCGCAGGGCCGGTTCCTCCGCCTGCCAGACGGAGGCGAAATAGGAGGTCATGTCGAAAAACAGCGTGCTGACGTGCAGGTCCATCGGTCCGATCCAGGCGACTCAGGGAAGCCGTCAGAATAGAACATTTAGCGAACATACGCGAATCTGACGTGGCTGCACCGCGCCGACCATATGGCTGAGCCGCGTCGGACATTTCTTCTGAGGGGGTCCTCACCTGCAAATGGCGCGACACCGCCGACTCCCCCGCGATCCGCGCACCAGATGCGGGGCGGAAGGGGGACGGGATATGCGGTGTCGCGCCGGTCACGTCACTCGAATTCCATGATGACGGCATCCACGGCAAGGCTGTCACCCGGTTCGGCCTTGATGGCGGAAACAACCCCCTTGCGCTCAGCCCGCAGGACATTCTCCATCTTCATGGCCTCGACGGTGCAAAGCGCCTGCCCCTCCTGCACCTCATCGCCCTCGGCCACGGCGATGGACATGACCAGACCGGGCATGGGGCACAGCAGCATCTTGGATGTATCAGGCGGCAGCTTCTCGGGCATCAGCGCTGCAAGCTCGGCCACCCGGGGCGAGCGGATGAAGACCTTGCGAGAGGCACCGCGCCACGCGATGCGATAGCCGTCGGTGATCCGCGTGACCTTCAGCGGCATGGGCACACCATCGACCGCAGCGTCGATCATCACATCGCCGGGACGCCATTTCGTCAGGTCAATGGTCAGGGTCGCGCCGTCGATGGTCACCTTGAACAACCAATCGCCCGCATCGGTGACGGTGACGGGGCGGCTGTCGCCCGACATTTGCACCACCCAGTCCGCACCGGGTTTGTATTCGCGTCCCTCCATCGCGCCGGACACCTGCCCCGCGCGCCGCTGGCGCACCAGATGACAGGCCGCGGCGACGGCGGACAGGCGGGTTGCGTCGGTATCGGCCAGGGCCGCGCCCTCGAACCCCTCGGGGTATTCCTCCTCGATAAAGGCGGTGGTGATATTGCCCGAAACGAAACGCGGGTGATCCATCACGGCGGACAGGAACGGCAGGTTGTGGCCGATGCCGTCCACCTCGAACCGGTCGAGCGCGCCGCGCATCTCCTCGATCGCGGCCTCACGGGTCGCGCCCCAGGAACACAGCTTGGCGATCATCGGATCGTAAAAGCGGCTGATCTCACCTCCCTCATAGACGCCGGTATCGTTGCGCACGCGTCGCTCGATTTCCTGCGGGGGGCGGTAGCGGGTCAGACGCCCGATGGAGGGCAGGAAGTTGCGGAACGGATCCTCGGCATAAAGGCGGCTCTCGATGGCCCAGCCGTCCAGCTTCACGTCGTCCTGCTGGATTTCGAGATGCTCGCCATAGGCGACGCGGATCATCTGTTCGACCAGATCGACGCCGGTAATCAGCTCCGTCACGGGGTGTTCCACCTGCAAGCGGGTGTTCATTTCCAGGAAGTAGAAATTGCGGTCGCCATCGACGATGAACTCGACGGTGCCGGCAGAGCAATAATCCACCGCCTTGGCCAACGCGACGGATTGCTCACCCATCGCCTTGCGCGTCGCCTCGTCCAGAAATGGCGAGGGGGCTTCCTCGATGACCTTCTGGTTGCGGCGCTGAATGGAACATTCACGCTCACCCAGATAGATGCAGTTGCCATGCTTGTCGCCCAGCACCTGTATTTCGATATGGCGGGGCTGGGTCACGAATTTCTCGATGAAGATACGGTCGTCACCGAAGGAATTTGCCGCCTCCGATTTGGACAAAGCGAAACCCTCGCGCGCCTCGTCGTCGTTCCAGGCAATGCGCATCCCCTTGCCGCCGCCGCCCGCGGATGCCTTGATCATCACCGGATAGCCGACCTCGCCCGCGATTTTCGCGGCGTGTTCGGCATCGTCGATCAGGCCCATATAGCCGGGAACGGTGGACACGCCGGCCTCCGCCGCCAGTTTCTTGGACGTGATCTTGTCGCCCATCGCCTCGATCGCGCCGACGGGCGGTCCGATAAAGGCGACGTTCGCGGCGGCCAGCGCCTCGGCAAATTCGGCGCGTTCGGACAGGAAGCCATAGCCGGGATGCACGGCCTCTGCCCCGGTCTGGCGGATCGCCTCCATGATCTTGTCGATCACGATATAGGACTGATTGGCCGGCGGCGGCCCAATATGCACGGCCTCGTCCGCCATCTGGACGTGCAGCGCGTCACGATCCGCATCGGAATAGACCGCGACGGTCGCGATCCCCATCTTGCGGGCGGTCTTGATGACGCGACAGGCGATCTCGCCCCGGTTGGCGATGAGGATTTTCTTGAACATGAGCAGATCTTTCGTTCAGGCAGACAGGAGTTGCGGACAGGCGATCAATTGACGGGCACGCTGGCCCCAAGGCCCACGCCGCCGACAGAACCGCCCAGGTTGAGATTTACCCCACCCGGCCCCACGCCGATGCCCGCACTCGTGCAGGCCGTCAGCATCGACAGGGTGAGAAAGAGAGTGAAGAAGCGAAGCACGGGGCCTCGCAGGATTTGGATCGAAAACATGAGCTAGCCCCCCGGCACAATGGCGCCGACGGCAGTCGAGCCGACATCTGCCGCCACGCTGATGCCTTTGCCGACAGCGGAAATGCCAGCGCCCGCCACAGATATGACAGTGCACCCGCCGAGCGACAGCGACATGAGGAACAGCCCCGCGCGCATCAGATGAAAATATCGGGAAAGTTGCGGCGGGCGACATCCATGTCCACCCGCAACAACGCTTCGTAGGAGGCGGGGTCGAACGGCTCCTCAGCGGGAACCACCTCCCGACCGAACAGCCAGGACAGGCGACCCGCATCCAGATTGCCACGCTCGAACGGTTCATCGCCAAACGCTTCGATCAGGGCGGCAAGGAACCCCTCGTCTGCCTCCAGATCAGGTTTGCGGCGGTCGCGATACCGCTCCCGCGCCTTGATCTCCGTGATGCCCTTCGTGGCGGCACGGCGAATCGTGAATTGATAGTCCGTGCCGCGCAAACGGCCCGGAAAACCGCGATGTTTCAGCATTGCATCCCCCTCGGACGGGGGGATGCCCGCCAATCAGTTGGCCGCGCCAATCCCTGCGCCAACCAGGCCGCCGACGGCTGCACCGTCCTCGACGTCGTTACCGGTTGCTTCGGCTCCGACCGCGCCAATACCTGCGCCGACTGCCGCACCCGTCGCCACTTCGCATCCTGCGACACTGGTGAGAAGCAGGAAACCGACGGCTCCTGCGCTGAGCATTTTGGAAATAGACATTCTATCCTCCTGTCAGCCCCTCTAGGGGCTTGATGAAGAGGCGATGCGCATCGAGGCCGCGCAGCGCCCCGATTGCAATCAGTCGCTGGCAGGGCCCGCACTTGGAATGGCACCGATCTTTTGATCTGTCGAACCCGACAGGACGGTGACACGACGTGCGAACATAATTTTGACCCTGTGAAACTACATGTCTCAGGGAAAAACGTTTGCGCAGGCGAACCGTTCCACAGCAGCTTAATGCGTCCTATACTGGATATCGTTGGAGTCATCGCGCCGCCGCCCGGATCGCATCGAGTTCACATGCGGGCACGGCGATGGGGGCCGTGAGCAGCAAAAGGGTGAAAAGCGTCTTCATCTCTCGTCTCTCTCCAATGCCACCGCGCGATCGCCCCATCGGGTCGCGCGGAATGTCTGCCGTCTAGACGGCGGGATCGCCAAGACGCGCGTTCGTGCTCCAGCGGGCGCGACGTTCAGGATCCTCCAACAGGGCGGCGATGCGGCGCTGCACGGTCGGGGCGACAGGGCCGGACACGCGGCCCCCTGCCGTCACCATCAGCCCGCCGGGCATCGTTGCGATCCGCACCACTGGCGAAAAGCCCCGCAGCGATTGCAATGCCCGCCACAGGTCCTGCCGGATCAGATGGGCCAGCCGCCCGCGCCGAAGCGGTGGGAAGCTGGTGCGGGCCGCCACATCGAACCGGGCGGGGCGCTGTCGGGCCAGCGTCAGGACGTCCGCGTCGCGATCCATATGCCAGCCCCTCCGGCTCACTTGCGCAAGGCCTCGATCAATTCGTCCTTGCTCATGTCCGAGCGCCCCTCGATGTCGAGCTCCTGTGCCCGATCGTACAACTCCTCTTTCGTCCACTCCTCATAAGGCGGGTTGGAGCCGCCCTTTTCAGAGGCGGAATCGCCCGCATTGGCGATCGCGGCGGCCTTGGACTTGGAATAGCCCTCGTCGCGCAGCGCCTCGTATTTCTCATCGTCCTTGATGGATTTTCCGTGGTCCTTGGTCATGGTCCTGTCCTCCTTTCGAAACGTAGGTTTCTATCAGAGTGGAATGTTGTCGTGCTTTTTCCAAGGCAGCGCCTGTTTCTTGTTGCGCAGCGAGGCAAAGGCGCGGGTCAGGCGGCGGCGGGTGGAGTGGGGCAAGATCACCTCATCGATGAAGCCCTTCTCGGCCGCCTTGAACGGATTGGCGAAGGCCTGTTCGTAATCGGCGGTGCGCGCCGCGATCTTGTCCGGATCGCCCAGTTCGTTGCGATAGATGATCTCGACCGCGCCCTTCGCGCCCATCACGGCGATTTCTGCCGTGGGCCAGGCATAGTTCACGTCGGCCTTGATATGCTTGGACGCCATCACGTCATAGGCACCGCCATAGGCCTTGCGCGTGATGACCGTCACCTTGGGTACCGTCGCCTCACCATAGGCGAACAGCAGTTTCGCGCCGTGCTTGATGACGCCGTTCCATTCCTGCGAGGTGCCGGGCAGGAAGCCGGGCACGTCCACCAGTGTCAGCAGCGGAATCTCGAAACAGTCGCAAAAGCGCACGAAGCGCGCGGCCTTGCGGCTGGCGGCGATGTCGAGGCACCCGGCCAGCACCATAGGCTGGTTCGCGACGACGCCGACGGTGCGCCCCTCCAACCGGATGAACCCGGTCAGGATGTTCTTGGCATAGGCGGCCTGCATCTCGAAGAAATCGCCCTCATCCGCGATTTTCGTGATGAGTTCCTTCATGTCGTAGGGGGTGTTCGCGTTGTCGGGGATCAACGTGTCGAGGCTGTAATCCCCCCGGTCCGCATCGTCGAAGGAGGGGCGGACGGGCGGTTTCTCACGGTTGCTCAATGGCAGCATGTCCACCAGACGGCGCACCTCGGCCAGGGCCTCCACGTCGTTCTCATACGCGGCATCGGCAACGGAGGACTTGGTGGTGTGGGTGGACGCGCCGCCCAGTTCCTCGGACGTTACCGTCTCATTCGTCACGGTCTTCACCACATCGGGACCGGTCACGAACATGTAGGAGCTGTCGCGCACCATGAAGATGAAGTCGGTCATCGCGGGGGAATATACCGCCCCGCCCGCGCACGGCCCCATAATGACGGAGATCTGCGGGATGACGCCCGAGGCCTCGATATTGCGCTGGAACACCTCGGCATATCCGGCGAGGGAGGCGACCCCCTCCTGAATACGCGCGCCACCCGAATCGTTCAGACCGATCACAGGCGCGCCGTTTTGCAGCGCCATGTCCATGATCTTGCAAATCTTCTGCGCGTGGGTTTCGGACAGGGAGCCGCCGAGGACGGTGAAATCCTGACTGAACACATAGACCTGCCGCCCATTGATCGTGCCCCAGCCGGTAACGACGCCGTCACCGGGGTATTTTTGCTGCTCCATCCCGAAATCGACCGCGCGATGCGCGACAAACATGTCGTATTCCTCGAAACTGCCCGGATCGAGCAGCACGTCCAGACGTTCGCGCGCCGTCAACTTCCCATTCTGGTGCTGCCGGTCGATCCGCGCCTGACCGCCCCCAAGGCGGGCATCTGCACGGCGTTGTTCGAGTTGATCGAGAATGTCCTTCACGGGGCCCTCCGCAAGCCTGATTTGCCCCAAGACTAGCCGGGCGAAAGGCAGCTTGAAACCAAAATAACGTGGATTTGCATAGTTTATCTGATATCCACAATGCGAATTGCGAATTTGCAAAGCGGGTAAGGTGAGATGGCGCGCACGAAACTCTATGCCGGGGCGAAACTCCGCGAACTGCGCAGGACGCATGAACTGACGCAAAAGGCATTCGCGGCGCGTCTGGGCGTCTCGCTCAGCTATCTCAACCAGATGGAGAACAATCACAGGCCCGTCGCCTCCTCCGTCCTGTTGGCGCTGGCGCGGGAATTCGCCTACGACATCACGACATTGGAGGCTGGTGAGGCAGAGCGCATCGCCACCGACATGCGTGAGGCCCTGGCCGACCCCGAATTCGACGACGTTCCGCAGGCGGATCTGACTCTGACCGCCAGCAATGCGCCCGCATTGGCGCGGGCCTTTCTCAAACTGCATCGGCAGCACAAGGAAACGACCGAGCGTCTCGCCACGCTGGATGAGAAGCTCGCCCATACCGGGCTGGTCCCGCAACCGTGGGAGGAGGTCCGCGACTTCTTCCACTATTGCGACAATTACATCGACGCCATTGACCGCGCGGCGGAGGGATTTGCCAGCCGCAACCTGTCCGGGCGTGACATCATGGACGACCTGACGATCTGGATGGCGGATAAAGGCATGACCTTGCGGCGCGTGTCGGGCGGGCCGGTGCGTCATTTCGATGGCACGGTGCTGACCCTGTCGGATTCGGTGAGCGTGCAGACCCAGGTGTTTCAGGCCCTGCATCAGATCGGCATGATCGCCCATGGGGAGCTGATCGACGCCACGCTGGATCTGGCGCGGTTCACCTCGGAGGGCGCACGCGCCATCGCACGGGTGGGTCTGGCGAACTATTTCGCCGGAGCGGCACAGATGCCCTACACCCGGTTTGCAAAGGCCGCCCGCGACGCCCGGCACGATCTGGAGCGGTTGGCGAGAGATTTCGGCGCATCGATCGAGCAGGTGGCGCACCGTCTGTCCACCCTGCAACGACCGGGCGCGCGGGGGGTGCCGTTCTTTTTCGTGCGGGTGGACCCGTCGGGAACGATCACCAAGCGCCATTCCGCAACGCATCTGCAATTCGCACGGTTCGGCGGTGCCTGTCCGTTGTGGAACGTCCATACCGCGTTTGAACGGCCCGACAGATTCCTGCGGCAACTTGCCGAAACCCCCGACGGCGTGCGCTATTTCTGCCTTTCGCGTGACGTGTCAAAACGCGGTGGCAGCTTCGACGCGCCCGTCCGCCGGCAAGCCATCGGGCTGGGCTGCGAGATCGCGCATGCGTCCGAGCTGGTCTATGCGGACGGTATGGTCGATGGCGCGCCATCATTCGAACCGATCGGCGTCTCGTGCCGGATCTGCCCGCGCATTCAATGCCATCAACGCGCCGTGCCGCCGCTGGAACGCCCCGTCCGTATTGATCCCGACCAGCGGGGAAGCCTGCCCTATGCGCTGGATTGAACGCCCGTTGCGGTGATCGCGATGCGCGCCTAGGGTTCGCGCAAACTGTTAAGGGAGATACGTCATGGAACTTACCGGCACCCGCCTGATCGCCGCGGATCGCGCGACCGTGTGGGCCGCGCTCAACGATCCCGAGACGTTGAAGGCCTGCATTCCCGGCTGTCAGGAACTGTCCGGCTCAGCTGATGACGGCTTCGAGGCGACGGTCGTGCAGAAGGTCGGCCCGGTAAAGGCGACCTTCAAGGGCGCCGTGACGCTGGAGGATGTGAACGCGCCCGAAAGCTATCGCATCGTGGGTGAGGGCAAGGGCGGCGCGGCAGGCTTCGCCAAGGGTCAGGCGGCCGTTGCGCTGAGCGAAACCGCCGAGGGCACGGAATTGGCCTATACCGTGGATGCGAAGGTCGGCGGCAAGCTGGCGCAGCTCGGCTCACGCATTGTGGACGGTTTCGCCAAGAAGATGGCGGACAAGTTCTTCGAGGATTTCAAGGATCACGTTGAGGGTGCCCAGATCTGATCGCTCAGGGACAATCATTGTGGCCTGATCGGGGGGATCTGATCGAGGTCTGATCAGGAGTACCCCGCCCGAATCGCGCCGGTACAATCGCGCACTTGGCGCAGACATGCGGCGGGTGTATCGGGACGGATGACCGATGCGACCCTGCCAAATCACACCATTGCCGATCACATTCGGCGGACTCTGATCCTCGCCTGGCCGGTAATGCTGGCGCGGATGGGGCTGGTCGGCCTGACCACGGCGGACGTGATGGTGCTGGGCCGGGCGGGGGCTGAGGAGCTTGCCGATTATACGCTGGGTCTGTCGATATATGACAGTTTGCTCGCCACAATGGGCGGGCTGACAATGGGCATCGGGGTTCTGACGGCGCGCAGCACAGGCGCGGGGTTGGACCATGTGGCCGGCACGATCTGGTGGCGCGGCGTGGTCTATGGCGCCTTGATCGGCTGCGCGCTGGCCGTGCTGCTGCAATTCTCGCCTCAACTGTTCGCCCTGCTGGGTCAGACGCCTGCGCGCGCGGCCAGTGCGGGATCGGTGACGCGGCTGGTGGCGTTGGCGCTGCCCTTCGTTGCGGTCTACTTTGCGACCACCACCTTTCTGGAATCGCTTCACCGTCCGATGGTGGGCATGTTCGCGGTGGCGCTGGCGAATATCTCGAATCTGGGGCTGAACATCCTGCTGGTTCACGGTATCGGGCCGTTCCCTCAGATGGGGGCCGAAGGCGCCGCGCTGGCGACTGTCATCAACTCCGCCCTGCTGGCGGCGGGCCTGTGGCTCTATACCCGTCACCGCCTGCCGGATCGCACCCGCTATGGCATCGGTCAGGTGTCACCCAATGCCCCCACGGCGGCGGAGCAGCGACGCATCGGATACGGTGCAGGCCTGTCGTTCAGCTTCGAGGCCGGAGCCTTCGTGATGATGACGCTGTTCGTGGGCTGGTTGGGCACCATGGCGCTGGCCGTGCAGGCGGTGGTGTTCCAGTTCCTGGCGCTGACCTTCATGATGGCGTTCGGGCTGGCAGCCGCGACACAGGTGCGCGTCGGCAATGCGTGGGGGCGCGGCGACGCGCGGGGCATGGCGCTGGCCGGGTGGACGGGGCTGGGGCTGACCACGCTGCTGGCCAGCCTGTTTGCGGTGATCTACGTCGCCTTTCCGATGCAGGCCCTGCGCCTGTTCACGACCGATCCGGTCCTGCTGGCGGCGGCGGCCCCGGTGATGGCCTGGATGACGCTGGCGCTGGTGTTCGATTGCAACCAGTCGGTGCTGAGCCATGCCTGCCGTGGACGCGGCGACACCTGGGTGCCGACGGCGATGCATCTGGTCAGCTACTGGCTGGTGATGGTGCCCGCCGGATACTGGTTCGGCATCCGTAGCGGAGCGGGCGTGATCGGCATCTATCAGGGCATTTTGCTGGCCAGCATCGTCAGCGTGACGATGATGGCCCTGCGGTTTCGGCATCTGACCCGGATCACCGGCTAAGCGCCGACCGATCGGCCGGCCCTGTACGAACGACAGGACCGGCGGAATGGATCAGAGCTGTTCCATGATCTCATCCGAGATGTCGAAATTGGCGGTGACGGTCTGCACGTCGTCGTCGTCTTCCAGCGCCTCGATCAGGCGCATCAGCTTTTGCGCGTCCTCCAGCCCCATTTCGGTCGTGGTCTGGGGTTTCCAGATCAGCTTGGTGCTCTCACTCTCACCCAGCGCGGCCTCCAGCGCGGTGGAGACGGCGTTCAGGTCGTTGGCGTCGGTATAGATGGTGTGGCCATCCTCGGTGCTCTCGACATCCTCGGCGCCGGCCTCGATCGCGGCCATCATCACGGTGTCGGCGTCACCGACCTCAGCGCTATAGGTGATCTCACCCTTGCGATCGAACATGAAGCCGACGGAGCCGGTCTCCCCCAGATTTCCGCCGTTCTTGGAGAAAATAGAACGGACGTTGGACGCGGTGCGGTTCTTGTTGTCGGTCATCGCCTCGACGATGATGGCGACGCCGTTGGGACCGTAGCCCTCATAGCGGATTTCATCGTAATGCTCCGCATCGCCGCCGATGGCCTTCTTGATGGCGCGGTCGATATTGTCCTTGGGCATGGACTGCGACTTGGCTTCCTTCACCGCGAGGCGCAGGCGCGGGTTCTTTTCGGGATCGGGGTCGCCCATCTTGGCCGCGACGGTGATCTCCTTGGAGAACTTGGAGAACATCTTGGAGCGCACGGCGTCCTGCCGGCCCTTGCGATGCTGAATGTTTGCCCATTTGGAATGGCCGGCCATGAAGGGCCTCCCGTATTGCAGAAGATGAATGCTGCGCGCCTTATAGGTCAGGCGCGCCCCTGTGTTCAAGCGAGGGGTCGCGGGCCGGTTCTGCGAAGCGCACCGCGCCCGGTGCGCACGCCCTCAAAGCGGCCAGAGCAGCGGAATGATGAAGGCCGACACCGCGCCGATCAGCAGGTTGAGCGGCGCCCCGATCCGCACGAAATCGGTAAACCGATACCCTCCCGGACCATAGACCAGCGTGTTGGTCTGATAGCCGATGGGTGTGGCGAAACTGGCCGAGGCCGCCACCATCACCCCCACTACCAGCGGTCGCGGATCGACGCCCAGCGCCTGCGCCAGCCCGATCGCCACCGGCGTGACCACCACCGCCACTGCGTTATTGCTGACCAGCTCCGTCAGAATCGAAGTCATCAGGATGACCGCCCACACCATCAGCGGCGGTGGCAGCAGACCCAAATAGGGGGCGACCGTATTTGCGATCAGATCGACGGAGCCCGCATCCTGCAGGCCCCGCCCAATGATCAACATCGAGAAGATCAGCGCCAGCAACCGTCCATCCACAAAGTCCATCGCCTCGTCGCTGTCAATCGCACGCGCCGCCAGAACGATAGCAACGCCGATCAGACTGAGGATGTGAATGGGCGCTATGCCGAACGTCGCCAGCGCCACGACACCGAACAGCACGGCCAGCACGATGGGGGAATGGGTCCGGCGGTACGGCCGCTCGATCGGTTCGGCCAGATTCACCAGATCGACGTCACGGGCTAGACGCTGGATATCCTCGGGGTCGCCCTCGATCAGCAGGGTGTCGCCGACGCGCACGACCACATCGTCCATCTGACGGCCAAGGTTTTGGTTCCTGCGGTGGATCGCCAGCGGATAGACACCGTAGCGCCGTCGCAGGCGCAACCCGCCCAGCGTGCGCCCGACCAGACGGCAACCGGGTGAGATCAGCGCCTCGACCGTCACCATCGTCCGCCCATCGGCGCGATCCACCATGACCACGTCGGGGCTTTCCTTGAGCCCCAGAAGCTCGTTCACCGCCGTGCGCAACACCACACGATCGCCGCCGCGCACCTCCACCTCGGGGAAGTTGCGCCGCAGCGAGGCATCGCCGCGCAACACGTCGATCACCCGCATTCCGTCGCGGCGAAACAGCTCGACCTCCATCACGGGGCGCCCGACAAGGCGCGAACCGGCCGGGATTGCCACCTCGGTGAAAAATTTCTGCGCTTTGCGATCCGTCAGGAAACCGGCCATCGACTGACGCTCAGGCAACAGGATCGGCCCGAAGATGCGCATGTAGATCAGACCGACGACGACCAGCACGATGCCCAGTGGCGTGATCTCGAACAGGGTGAAGGGGGCCATTCCCGCCTCACGCGCGACACCGTCCACCAACAGGTTGGTGGAAGTGCCGATCAGCGTCAGAAGCCCCCCCAGGATCGCCGTGTAACTGAGGGGAATCAGCAGCTTGGACGGGGTCACACCCAATTGTTGGGTCAAACCCACGACCACTGGGATCAGCATCACCACGACCGGCGTGTTGTTCATGAAAGCGGAGGCCAGCACGGTGAAGCCTGCCAGAGTGGCGATGACCACCACGGGCCGCTTGTCCGCCTGTGCGGCGATCGGCAGGGTCAGCGCCGCCAGCGCGCCCGTTCGCACCAGCGCCCCGCTGAGGATGAACATCGCCGCGATCGTCCACGGTGCGGGGTTGGCAATCGACGACAGAACCGCGTCCTGATCGACCAATCCGGTCACGACCATGGTGCTCGCCGCGACCATGGCCACGACCTCCACCGGCCAGCGTTCCAACAGGAACAGGCCGAACATCGCGAAGACGATCAGCAGGCCCGCAATCGCGCCGGCATAGTGGAAAGACATAAATTCGGTCATTCTGGCGGCCCCATCAGCGCATTGCGCCGACAATGGCGCAGCGCGGGGTGGCACTCAAGTAGGGATCGGTGCGCGGGGGCGCGACTGCCCCCGTGGGGGAATATGTGCACGGCGGAAAAGACGATCAGTCCGAAGACGCTTCCGGCAGGCTTTGCCCCAAACGCCCGCCGACCCGGATCGGGTGGCAGGATTTGGCCGCCCCGGTCCGATCATCCGTCACAACGAAAAAGCCCGACAGGGTCGCGGGCCCGTCGGACGGGGTAAACCGGGTTTTCTGCATGCCTGTGATGAACCTGCGCATCGGCTCGGCCTTTTCCATACCGATCACGCTGTCATAATCGCCGCACATGCCCGCATCGGTCATATAGGCGGTGCCCTTGCCCAGAATCTGCGCATCGCCGGTCGGCACATGGGTGTGCGTGCCCACGACCATGCTGGCCCGTCCATCGCACCAATGGCCCATCGCCATCTTCTCGGACGTGGCCTCGGCATGGAAATCCACAAGCGTGGCGTTGACGCGCGCGCCCATGGGAACCCGCTTCAACTCCGCCTCCAACGCGGAGAAGGGATCAGCGAAGGGACGTTTCATGAAGACCTGGCCCAATGCCTGCACCACCATGATCGACCGGCCCCGGCTGACCTCGAAAATCCGCGCGCCGCGTCCCGGCGCATCCTTGGCGAAGTTCAGGGGGCGCACGATACGATCGTCGCCCGCGATATGGGTCAGCATGTCCTTTTGATCGAAGGCGTGATCGCCCAGCGTGACGCAATCTGCTCCTGCCTCGAACAGCAGGTTCGCATGCGCGCCGGTCAGGCCCATACCGCCCGAAGCGTTCTCACCGTTCACGACGACGAAATCGGTTTTCAGGCGCGCGCGAAGGTCGGCGAGGCCCTCGCTGATCGCGCGGCGGCCGGAGCGGCCCATGACATCGCCAAGAAACAGAATACGCATGCTGCCGGATTAGCCTTTGACGGCCGATGGCGCAAGGGAGCCATGCTCCGTCACGATCACGTCCAGCGGCTGATCCGTGGATTCGACGATCAATGGCATCCGCTGGGCCGCATACGCGAAACCGATGGCGCGGACAGGTTTCATCGCCCGCAACTTCTGCAAGGTGCGATCATAGAACCCGCCGCCATAGCCCAACCGGTGCCCCGTATCATCGAAGGCGACGAGCGGCACGATCAGCGTATCGGGCTGCACCACCTGACCCGTTTCGGGCACCAACGCCCCAAACGGGCCGGAAATCATCGCGCCGCGCGGCGTCCAGACGTGAAATTCCAGCGGCGCGGCCTTGGCCCTGATGACCGGCACGCACAGCGTATGTCCCCGCTCGGCCAGCGTGCGCATGGCAGGCAGCGGG
This sequence comes from Pontivivens nitratireducens, assembly GCF_014235845.1. GTDB lineage: Bacteria > Pseudomonadota > Alphaproteobacteria > Rhodobacterales > Rhodobacteraceae > Pontivivens > Pontivivens nitratireducens. The sequence goes on from NZ_JACJUQ010000004.1 coordinate 148,233, forward strand.
TCGATCTCCGTCCGGATGGGCATGTAGGCGGCGACGATGCCGGGGGGCTGGCGCAGAACCTCCGCCAACAGATGAGACGTCGCCTCCCCCTGCCTTGCCCCCTGGCCAGCGGCATGAGCAGCCTTGCGTGCCGCGAAGGCGCGTTTTCTAAGGTCGGATTTGGTCTCGGTCATCCCGCGACGCTAACGTTGCAAACCGCAGGGAATCAAGTGGCGGGCCCGTAGCGACCGTTGGGCAACTTATTCTCGGGACCTGGAAAACCAGGTGGGCACCAGGTGCGATAGGCCAGGACCAGTCGCAGAGCCAGTTCCCTCAAGAAAAAGTAAGGCCTCGTGAATGTAGAGCCCTCACGCGAAGAACAGCACCCGCCGGGACACAAGGTATGCCGATCACTGCAGGATGCAAGGGGGGTGTCGACTCTGACATTGACGGCGCGTTCCCTGTACGTTCCAATGGGCCCATGACAGACAGCATGGCCCCCGGATTCGAGATTGCACGCGGCGTGTGGCGGCATCTCGACACGCTCGACATGACCGCACTGACGGAGTTCGCGCCGGTGCGCGGCTTGCGCGTCGATGTGATCGGGCTGACGGCGAAGGGCGAGATCTGGATCGTGGAGTGCAAGAGCTCTCTGGCCGATTTCAGATCGGACACGAAATGGCAAAACTACCTGGAATGGTGCGACCGATTCTTCTGGGCCGTGCCGCAGGATTTCCCGGTCGAGGTTCTGCCCGACGATACCGGCCTGATGATCGCGGACCGGTTCGACGCCGCAATCGTGCGCGACGCCCCGCTTGAAAAGATGCCCGGTGCACGGCGCAAGGCGATGACGCTGAAACTGGCGCGAGCCGCGATGCGGCGGCAGCTTGGCTGGCTGGAGCCTGATTTTAACATCACTGGTTAGCGAGCGCCTCCTCCAATGCGGCGCGCAGTAGCGCCTCCGCCAATGCGGCGCGCAGTAGCGCGTCCTCAGCAGCGGAGCGCATGCGCGTCGCCAATGCGTCAAGCGTCACCGGGCCGGGAAAGCGCAGTAAAATCCGCCCCTCCGCGTTGATGATGAAGGTTTCGGGCACGCCATATATACCCCAGTCGATGCCGGTGCGCCCTGTCACATCTGCTCCAACCGCCACATAAGGATCGCCCAGCTCCGCCAGAAATGCGCGTGCGTTTTCGGGATCATCTTTATAATTGATCCCGATAATTGGAACACCTCTTGCAGCCAGTTCCATCAGCACCGGATGCTCGATCCGGCACGGACCGCACCAACTGGCCCAGAAATTCACCAGCATCACTTCACCGCCCAGTTCGGGCAGGGGGCCGCCGAACGGCTCCACGTTCAGGGGCGGGGCGGGCTGTGCGATGAACTGCGATTGCAGCTCGTCGGGATTGTCCCGCAACATTCCCCAAAGGAACGTCCCGAGGATGATCATCGCCAGCACCGGCACGATCAGGATCGGGGAAAATCGACGTTCAGCCATCCTTGCGCTCCACCTTTTCCAGTGCCGCGCGGACCCTCGCACCACGCCAGACCGACAGCGCGACCAGCCCGCCGACCAGCGCGATGGTCACGCCGTAGGCGGCGAGGACGAACGGCGCGTATTCCCCCAACATCACACGGCCTCCCGCAGCATCAGCGCGCGCAGCCGCCGCGCCCGGATTTCCGTGCGCGTGCGCAGCAGCACCAGCGCGACGAACAGCAGCACGAAGCCTGCGAGTGCAAACAGCAGCGGCTGGTAGAAGACGTCCGCGACGTTTTCCTCCCTGTCCAGGCTCAGCGAAGCGCCCTGATGCAGGCCCTGATTCCAGATCAGCACGGCATAGCGTGACAGCAGCGCAAAGACGGAGCCGACCAGACACAGGATCGCGGTCAGATCGGCTGCGGTGTCCGGCTCATCCACCGCTTGCCACAGCGCGATATAGCCGAGGTAGAACACGAACAGGATCAGAAACGAGGTCAGCCTGGGATCCCATTCCCACCACGTGCCCCACATCGGCTGCCCCCAGATCGCGCCGGTCAGCAGGGCCACCAGCGTCATCACGGCCCCGACGGGGGCGGCGGCGCGGGCGGCCAGCGCGCTGACATGGTGCCGCCGGATCAGCCAGATCAGCGACATCACGAACATCATGAGCCACGCATTGATCGCGACGAAGGCCGCGGGCACATGGATATAGATGATCTTGACGGTTGAGCCTTGCCTGAAATCGTCAGGGGTGAAGAAGAACCCCCAGATCAGCCCCACGGCAAGACACAGCGCCGCCGCACCCGCCACCCAGGGCAGGACACGACTGACGAGGCGCGTGAACCGCGCGGGGTTGGCGAATTCCCAGATGTTCATGCGAACGACTTATCCACGCGGCCCCAGAGGCGCAAGCGCGGCGATGTCGCGGCGGTCTCAGACATTCGGCCTCACCGCATCCACCCCGACCGCATCCGCCACCGATGCGAAGCCGTCCCGCTCCAGCAGCGCGTCCAGATCGTGCAGGATCGTGGCGATCAGGCCCATGCCGCCATAGACCAGCGCGGAATAAAGCTGCAGCGCCGTGGCCCCCGCCCGAATCCGGGCATAGGCGTCCGCCCCGCTGGCGATGCCGCCGACCCCGATCAGCGGCACCTTGCCCTGCGTCAGGCGATAGACCTCCGCCAGCACCTGCTGCGCCAGATCGCGCAGGGGCGCCCCGGACAGCCCTCCGCCCTCGCCCGCATGGGGGCCGTGCAGCCCGTCGCGGCGCAATGTCGTGTTCGTAGCGACGATGGCATCGACCTTGGCCGAAACCGCCACATCGCACAATTCGGTCAGCGCGGTCATGTCCATATCCGGCGCGATCTTGAGGAAGACGGGAATCGGTCGGGCCAGCGCATCGCGGGCCACCATTACACCGTCCAGCAGGCTGGCCAGCGCCTGCGCGCCTTGCAGATCGCGCAGCTTCTCCGTGTTGGGGGAGGAGACGTTGACCGTGGCGAAGCCGATGAACGGCCCCGCATGGGTCAGGACGCGGGCGAAATCCTCGGCTCGGTCGTCACTGTCCTTGTTCGCGCCGAGGTTCAGGCCGACCACGCCGGGACGCTTGCGTGCTTGCAAGCGTGCGGTGATCGCCTGCATCCCGTCATTGTTGAACCCGAAGCGGTTGATGACCGCGCGGTCCTCGCTCAACCGGAACAGGCGTGGTTTCGGATTGCCGGGCTGGGCGCGCGGAGTCGCGGCGCCGACCTCGACGAAGCCCAGACCACTCATCAACAGGGGGTCGACGGCCTCGGCATTCTTATCGAACCCGGCGGCGAGGCCCAACGGATTCGGCAGGTCGATGCCCGCGATTTGCGTGGCCAGACGGGGAGAGGTCACAGGACCGGGGCGCGGCACCAATCCCGCGCGCAGGGCGTGGATGGCGAAGCGGTGCGCCCGCTCCGGATCGAGCCGGTGCAGCAGGGCCAGGCCCGCGCGTTCGATCACGCGATCCCCTCCGGAAAGACATGCGCACCGTCCCGCAGGGGCAGCGGGGCGTGCGCGTGAACCTCGTTCAGTGCCAGTGGTCGGTAAAGGTGCGGAAACTCCACCCCGCCACGGCTGACCTCCCACTTCAGCGCATCCGCGATCCGGTCGCTGTCCACCAGGGCGAGGATCAGGCCATCCACATCGGCAAAGTGCTTCGCCGCCGTTTCACGCACGGTTTCGGCTGTGGAAAAGTGGATATAGCCGTCGCTCAGGTCGATCGGCGCACCGGCGGTTTCGCCTGTGGCGCGCAGCGCGTCCCATTCGGCCTGTCGGAAAATCTTGTAGATCAGCATGGCACCCTCCGTTGGCGGAGGGGTAGCGGGCCGGGGCCGCGCGGGCAAGCCTAGCCTTGCGGTGTTTGCGCGCGACGTTGTTCCTTGCGCGAGATCCCCAGCATCTGCTCGCGCCAGATAATCAGCAGGCCCGCCGCCACGACGATGGCCGCGCCGATCAGCATCCTGCCCGTCGGCACCTCACCGAACAAACCGTATCCCAGAATCAACGCGAAGATCATCGAGGCATAGTCGAACGGCGCGATCACCGCTGTGGGCGCGTAGCGATAGGCCGAGGTCAGCAGGATTTGCCCGACACCGCCCAGCAGCCCCGCCCCGACCAGCAGCCCGAACGTCACCGGGTCCGGCAGAACCCAGCCGAACGGCAGCGTCATCAGCGACAGCACGCTGGCGGTGATGGAAAACCAGAACGTGATCGCGGTCGTCTTCTCTGTCGCGACCAGCTTGCGGATGAACACATGCGCCAGCGCCACGAACACGGCTGAGGCAAGGACGATCACCGCGCCCAGCGTCTCCGCATCGGTCAGGCCGTCGGAATTCAGCGTCGTCAGGCGCGGCGACAGAACAATGCCAACGCCGATCAGCCCCATGAACACCGCCGCCAGCCGAACCAGACGCACCTGCTCACCCAGAAACATCGCGGCCAGGATCACCGCGAACAGCGGCGCGGCATAGCCGATGGCCGTCACCTCGGGCAAGGGCAGCAGGCCCAGACCCGTGAACGTCAGCGCCATTGCGGTGGTGCCCACAACCCCCCGCCACAGATGCGACATCGGATTCGCCGTCTTCAGCCCGTCGCGCAGGTTGTCATGTTGCAGCAACAGCCACCCCAGAATCACCGGCACCGCGAAAATCGAGCGGAAAAAGACCGTCTCACCCGCGGGAACGGTGTCGGACACGGCCTTCACGATTGCGGACATGCACACGAACACCGCGACCGACGCGATTTTGAGGAAGATGCCACGAAGGAAGATCATCCGCGCACTCTACAGATTGCGGCATTCATGTCGCATACAAAGCAGGCATGGCTGAGGTGCCGTTTCAGCCTTGATCCTCATCCTCGACCGTGTGGCGGGTCAGTATGGGCAGTTGTGTGGCGAGGAAAACGAAGGTCAGGATCATCTGCCCGAACGTGTCGAGCCAGATCCACGCTTCCTCACCCAAAACGCGCCACGTGAACTCATTGAACACGGCCATCGCGGCGAAGAAGAACACCCAATTGCGCGTGAACAGCATCCACCCTTCCTCGGTCAGGGGCATGACCTCCCCCATCAGATAGCGCAGATAGCTGCGCCCCTGCAGCCACAGACCGGTTCCCAGCACGAAGGCGAACAGGCCGTAGACCACCGTCGGGCGCATCTTGGTAAACACGTCGTCGTTCAGCCAGATCGTCAGCCCGCCGAAAACAACGACGATAATCGCCGTAAACACCGCCATGCGCGGCAAGGTGCGCGTCAGGATCCAGCTGATGACCAGCGACAGCAGGATCAGCGGCACGAAAACAGCCGTCGCCGCGACGACGCCCGAATATTCGGTTCCGCCATATGTCACCCCGTCCGCAAAGCGGCGATAGGCGTAGAAATAGACGGCGACGGGGCCGACCTCCAATGCCAGCTTCAGGAGGGGATTTATTTTTTTCGCGTCGGCCATGTCAGCCTCCCATTTCCACGAGGACCGCTCCGGCGGCGATCAGCGCCATCAGAACGGCACGGGTCGGTCCTACATATTCGCGCAGGAAAAGCCAGCCGATTGCAGCGGCGAAGACGGTCGATGTCTCGCGCAGTACCGCCGCCTCACCGACCTTGTCCAGCCGGGTGGCCAGCATCACCGCGCCGAAACTGACGAAGCCGAGCAATCCCCCCACCAGCCCCCGCAGCATCAGCGGGCCGGGATCGGGCCGGTTTTCCATACGTTTCCACCGCGCCAGCGCGACCCAGGGAAACAGCCCCAGCCCGTCCACGACAAAAAACCACGCCAGAAAGGTAAAGGCGTTTTCCGCCATGCGAATGCCAAAGGCGTCATAAACGGTATAGAGCGAGGTCAGAATTCCCGTCACAACGGCAAGGCCCAGCGCCGCCCCCAGCGCGGCCCGCCCCACGGTCGCCGCGCGCAGGTTCACAGCGGCGAGGCCGAAAATAGCCAGGGACAGCAAAGCCGTTCCCCCCCATTGCAAGGGTGTGAACCGCTCGTGAAACAGCGCCCCCGCAGCCAGAACCGTGATGATCGGCGCAGTGCCGCGCACGACCGGATAGACGACCGTATAGGCGCCGCGTGAATAGGCCATCGCCAGCAGCCATTTATAGCCTGCATGGATCCCGAAAACGCCTGCCAGAACCGCCCATAATTGCGGCGTAGGCAGCGGGAACACAAACAGCGCGACCGGCAGGGCCATCAGCCCGTAGCATATATCAATCGCTCCACGGGTCAGCCACGGGTCGTGCCGCCCCTTTTGCAACGCTCCCAACAGGGCGTGCGCAACAGCCGAGGTCAGGGCAAGGATCATCGCCATCTGATGCCCTGCGGCGGTGCCCTCGATACCCGCGATCCAGTCTGTCATCGGGTCACGACCTGCGCAAAAATGGCTGGCTGCGCGGCGGTGGCCCTGCGGCTGCGCTGTTGTTGCACAGAAAAACACCCAGGCATTCGACCCGCCAGGGTGGCGGTTCCGGGGCGCGGCGCATAGACGCAGCGCCGAAGCGATTTATCTGTCATCTGTCTGCAAATGTCTGAGGGGACTCTCGTATGCTCGATACGATCATCGCGGAATTCGTCGATCCGAATGCGGCCGTTCCGCCCGCCATCGCGATGCTGCGCATGTTCGCGGCGCTGATCTTCGGCGGCATGATCGGGTTGGAGCGTGAGGCGGACAATCATCCGGCGGGACTGCGCACGCATATCATGATTACCCTCGCGGCCTGTCTGTTCGCCCTGATCGCGTTCGAGTTGATGGGCGCGACCGACCGCGAGAGCGTGCAGTTCGACCCCCTGCGATTGATCGAGGCGGTGACGGCGGGTGTCGCGTTCCTGGCGGCGGGCTCGATCATCACCTCGCGCGGCAAGGTCAAGGGGCTGACCACCGGGGCCAGCATGTGGCTGGCCGGCGCGGTCGGGCTGGCCTGCGGCACGGGGCGGCTGATGCTGGCCCTGCAGGCGACGATCATGACGTTGATCGTGCTGTGGCTGCTGAGCAAGATCACAACACGGGTCGAGAAGGAACTGTCCTCGGACAAGGAGTGATACCGCTTTCGCGGCGGGGAGCGGCGACAGATGCGGGGTGGAGCCGATCGGCCGGTCGCGCCTAGGCATCGGCGCCGGTCAGGGCACGGGCGAAATCGTCCGGGTCGAACGCTTGCAGATCCTCGATATTCTCCCCCACCCCGATCGCATGGATCGGCAGGCCGAACCTGTCGGCCAGCGCCACCAGGACACCGCCCTTGGCCGTGCCGTCGAGCTTGGTCATCACCAGGCCCGTGACATCGGCGATCTTTCGGAATGTCTCGACCTGACCGACGGCGTTCTGCCCCGTGGAGGCGTCGAGAACCAGCAGAGTGTTGTGCGGCGCGTCGGGGTCTTTCTTGCGAATCACACGGACGATCTTGGCCAGTTCCTCCATCAGGTCGGCACGGTTTTGCAGGCGGCCCGCCGTGTCGATCATCAGAAGGTCGGCACCGTCCGCCTCCGCCCGGACCATCGCCTCATAGGCGAGGGAGGCCGGATCGGACCCCTGCGCGGCGGTCAGGACGGGAACGCCCGCGCGATCCCCCCAGACCTGCAACTGCTCCACCGCCGCGGCGCGAAATGTGTCGCAAGCCGCGATCACCACCGACTTGTCCGCCGCCCTGAACTGGGATGCCAACTTGCCGATGGTCGTGGTTTTGCCCGACCCGTTGACGCCGACGACCAGCACGACCTGCGGCTTCTTGGCGTAAAGCGGCATGGGCCGGGCGACCGGCGCGATGATCTTCGAGATTTCCTGCGCGAGCGCGTCCTTGATCTCGGGCGTGGACAACCGCTTGCCAAAGCGCCCCTCGGCCAGCGCGGCGGCGACATTGATCGAGGTTTCCACCCCCATGTCCGACTGGATCAACACTTCCTCAAGGCTTTCGAGCATCGCATCGTCGAGGATCCGGCGCGGCGCATCGCTGCGTCCCAGCGCCCGGGCGAAGAAGCCGGGTTTCGGCGCGGGCGCATCCGTGGGCACCGGGGCCGGTTGCGGATCGGGTGTCGGGGCGGGTTGCGGTTCGGGGGCGGGTGCCTCCTCCACTATGGCGTCCAGACCCTGCTCCAGCTTGCTGGAGGATTTGGTCAGGCGATCCTTGAGCTTACCGAAGAATGACATGCGCGACCCTTTTGCTGTGCTGGCGAACATCTAGACCGTCCCGCGGTCGGTGGGAAGGGGCCTGCCTTCAGGCATGGGGGGACAGCAGGGCCAGATCGTACACTCCGCGCCCCCTTCCCCTTTGCCCCCTGCCCCCGTGCGTGATAGCTGCGAAGCGAAACCACGAAGGCGGAGCGTGATGGACGAGCAGGTGACATTCGGCGGGGCGGACATAGACCGGGCCGCGCATATCCGCGAGGACGAGGCGGGCCTGTCAGCCGCCTGGGCGCATCCCGAGGCGGGTGTGATGGCGGTCTGGCGCGGGAAACCGCTGCTCAGCGATGGTCCGCAGCCGGACCTGATCTGGCTGCCCAGCGATCATGCCGTTCTGGATCATGGACGGGAAAAGCCGATTTTTCTGGGTCTGACGCAGACCGGCGCACCACGTTTCGCCGCCGACCTGTCCACGTGGAAGGAACCGGCGGGCGACCCGGCGGAGCTGGCGACGTTCCTCGATCCATCCCGAAATTACGGCACCGGATTGCCCGAGGGCACGTCCTTCGGCGATCTGCGCGCCAACATGGTACGTTTGACGCCAACAGATGCCGGTAACGCGGCGATGGCGCGGGGCATTCTGGAATGGCACCATTCGCACCGTTTTTGCGCGAAATGCGGCCAGCCCTCCGACGCGATCAAGGGGGGGTGGTCGCGCATGTGCGGCGCCTGCGGCGCGCTGCATTTCCCGCGCACCGATCCGGTTGTCATCATGCTGATAACTCATGGCAACGACGTGCTGCTGGGCCGCTCCCCCGGATGGCCGAAGCGCATGTATTCCCTCCTCGCCGGTTTCATGGAGCCGGGAGAGACCATCGAAGCCGCCGTGCGACGTGAGGTCATGGAGGAAACCGCGGTCAATGTGGGGGCGGTGCGCTATCTCGCCTCGCAACCCTGGCCCTTTCCTGCGTCGCTGATGATCGGCTGCGCGGGGGAGGCGCTGGACACTGAAATCAAACTCGACCCGGTCGAGCTGGAGGATGCGATCTGGATCAGCCGCGAACGTTGCATGCGTGCGATGGGCGGTGGCGATCCGGACATCATGCCAGCCCGACGGGGTGCCATTGCACGCCATCTGCTCGACATGTGGCTGGAAGACAGGACCTGAAATGAACTTGACGACCCGAACCCGTCTGGATGATTGCCCCGCCGACATTTACGCCCGGTTGAGCGATCCGGCCAGACTTGCCAGCCTGAACGACAGCATGCAGGTGATCCCCGCCGGTCCCGATGCATGGACCGTCAAGGCGCAGATGAACGGCGCGGATGTGGAGGCCGATCTGGTGTGCACCGTGCGCGAAGCCCCCGACCGCCTGATCTATCAGGCAACGGCGCAGGGGCTGGTCATCACCCTGGAATTCGTGCTGAGCGCGGAGGGCGACGGCACCGACCTGGCAGTGGTGCTGGATTTCGCAGGTGCGTCGATGAAGGGCAAGATGCTGATGCAGGGGCTGAAACTGATGGCACCCAAGATGCAGACGGGTCTGGACAAGATGGTCTACAAACTCGCACGCCCCACCTGACGCGGTATTGCGCGGCTTTACAGGGCGGCTCTGCCGGCTAGCGTCATCCGAAAGTCAGGAGATATCATGCGCCGCATCGCCAGCCTCTTCGTCGCCCTGTTCGCTGCGGGATGCTCCCCCGTCACGATTCTAAATTCTGTCTCAGGTTCGGACATGGTGCGCGAACAGAGGGAGCTCAGCTATGGGCCGTTGGAGCGTCATGCCTATGACCTGTACGAACCCGCGAACGCGGGGGTGGACGCCCCGCTGATCCTGTTCGTGCACGGCGGTTCGTGGATGGAGGGTTCCAAGGACATCTATCGTTTCCTCGGCACGGCGTTGGGGGATGCGGGCTATCCGGTCGCGGTCGTGAATTACCGCCTCAGCCCCGGAACGGTGTTTCCGGGATTTGTCGAGGACGCGGCCCTAGCGGCGGATCACTTTCTGCAAGGTGATCGCCCTGTCGTCCTGATGGGTCATTCCGCCGGGGCGCACATCGCGGCGCTGCTGGCCTATGACCCGCGCTACATGCAAGCCGTGGGGCGGAGCAATTGCGATTTCGCGGGCTTTGTCGGGATTTCCGGCCCCTACGATTTCCTGCCGCTGACACAGGAAACCCACCGCGTCACCTTCCCCGAGGCCACGCGCGATGACAGCCAGCCGATCAACTTCGCCCAAGGGCCCAAGCCACCCTCCCTGCTGCTGCACGGTCTGGCCGACACGACGGTCCATGCCGAGGATACCGAACTGATGAGCGCCGCCCTGCGCGCCGCCGGCAACCCGGTGGAGGAGCGCCTCTACGAAGGGGTCGGCCATATCGACATCATCTCCGCCATGTCGCCCTACGGCTATCTGCGGCGTGGCGCGCCTACCTTCACCGACATCACAACCTGGCTGGACGAGGGCGGAGCGTCAGGGTGCAGGTGAGATAATACTGGATCCGCAACGTTCGTTCACGTAACGTTCTTCTGACTTTTCGGTTGGAATATCGCTGTGGATGCGCAATATGTTGGATATGGATACGAACCCTTCACAAGATTTGCGACAGTTCCTGAACGGTAGCAAGTTCAGCTGCGTCATGGCGGATCCCCCTTGGCGATTCACCAATCGCACGGGAAAGGTCGCGCCGGAGCATAAACGGCTCGCACGCTATCCGACCATGACCCTCGACGATATCTGCGCCCTGCCCGTGGCAGAGCATCTGGAGGATCGCGCCCATTGTTACATGTGGGTGCCGAACGCCCTGCTACCCGACGGACTGAAAGTCCTGTCCGCATGGGGTTTCGAATACAAGTCGAACATCATCTGGCACAAAATCCGCAAGGATGGCGGCTCCGACGGGCGTGGGGTCGGGTTCTACTTTCGAAACGTGACGGAGATTTTGCTGTTCGGCACGCGCGGCAAGAACGTTCGGACCGAGGCCGCCGGACGCCGTCAGGTCAACATGATCCAGACCCGCAAGCGTGAACATTCCCGCAAGCCAGATGAACAATACGAGCTTATCGAAAGCTGCTCATGGGGTCCGTATCTGGAACTGTTCAGTCGCGGCGTGCGCGATGGCTGGACCACGTGGGGAAATCAGGCGGACGCGGATTACAAACCGGACTGGAAGACCTATTCCTATCATTCCGGCGTCGCGGCGGAATAATCCGTAACGACCCCGACCGGCAATCCGATCAACACCAATGGGCATGGATTGCCCACCCCGCGCGCGATACGGGTGGCGAGCTTCTCCCAATGTGTCGTCGCCTGGCCATACTTATCCGCCACGAATGACCGCGCGAATGCTCTGGCAAAGGGCACCTGCTTTTCCAGCTGAGCATCGAGCATTCTTTTCTGGCGGGCGGTACGCTCCTTCATGCCCCAATCCTCCAGTTCGGACACGTCGAGGATGCCATCGCGCCGCAGTGTCCACTCCACGATATCCTCCAGCGAGGATTGCAGGCTCGCGCCGCGCGTGATGATGATGCCCAGAGAGATCGCACTTTGCGCATGCAATCTCTGAAAATTTTCAAGGTCCCGATCGAAAAACGGGTCCTTGTTGTTCCACTCGATTTCCAGGGCGAGCGTCCCGGCGGCGGCATGATGGATGTGGTCGATCTCATGGCTGATCGCTTCGCGCTCAACCCCGTCCACGATGGTCTGCACGACGAATTCGTGTTTCGGCCAGCCCTTGTCGTAAAGGGCGTCGCGCAAACGCATGGTGGATTTCGCCTGACCGCCACCGCTGCCGATGACTTCGCGCGCCTCGATGGAAAAACTGGAGAGAACTTCGCAGAGATCTGCGGCCACCTCCGGAAAATCGCCCACGAGGATGGCCTGCGCATGGTTGCGGGTTTCGATATCGAAACCCGCAGCACGCAGATCGTTCAGCATCAGTCTTCCTTCACCACCCGCAGATGCAATTCACGCAATTGTTCATTCGTGGGGTCCGTGGGGCCGCCCAGCATCAGGTCTTCGGCGCGCTGGTTCATCGGGAACATGATGACCTCGCGGATGTTCGCCTCATCCGCCAGCAGCATCACGATACGGTCGATGCCCGCCGCGCAGCCACCGTGGGGGGGTGCGCCATATTTGAAGGCGTTGACCATCCCACCGAACCGCTTGTCCACTTCGGAGTTGGGATAGCCCGCGATTTCGAACGCGCGATACATGATCTCCGGCTTGTGATTCCGGATCGCGCCCGAGACCAGCTCATAGCCGTTGCAGGCCAGATCGTATTGATAGCCGAGCGCCTGAAGCGGATCGCCGTCCAGCGCCTCCATCCCGCCCTGCGGCATCGAGAACGGGTTGTGCGAGAAGTCGATCTTGCCATCCTCGGTCTTCTCATACATCGGGAAATCGACGATCCAGGCGAAGCGGAAGGTGTCGGTCTCACTGAGGCCAAGCTCCGTGCCGATGACGTTGCGCGCACGACCCGCGACGCCCTCGAACGCCTCGGGCTTACCGCCGAGGAAGAAGGCGGCGTCGCCTACTTCGAGGCCAAGCTGCTGGCGGATCGCCTCAGTCCGCTCAGGCCCGATATTCTTGGCGAGGGGGCCTGCGGCCTCCATCCCTTCGCCCTGATCGCGCCAGAAAATATACCCCATGCCGGGCAAGCCCTGCTCCTGCGCGAACTTGTTCATGCGGTCGCAGAACTTGCGAGAGCCGCCCGTGGGCGCGGGGATGGCGCGGACCTGCGTGCCCTCCTGCTCCAACAGTTTGGCGAAGATCGCGAAGCCGGAGCCTGCGAAATGCTCGGACACGTCCTGCATGATGATCGGGTTGCGCAGGTCGGGTTTGTCCGAGCCGTATTTGGCCAGCGCCTCGGCGTACGGAATGCGGGGCCAGTCGGTATCGACCTTGCGTCCGCCGCCAAACTCCTCAAACACACCCTGGATGACGGGCTGCACGGTGGCGAAGATGTCCTCCTGCTCGACGAAGCTCATCTCCACGTCCAACTGGTAGAAATCGGTGGGGGAGCGGTCGGCGCGCGGATCCTCGTCGCGGAAACAGGGTGCAATCTGGAAATACTTGTCGAAGCCGCCAACCATGATCAGCTGCTTGAACTGCTGGGGGGCCTGCGGCAGCGCGTAGAACTTGCCCGGATGCAGGCGCGACGGCACGAGGAAATCGCGCGCGCCCTCGGGGCTGCTCGCCGTGATGATCGGTGTCTGGAATTCGTTGAAGTCAATGTCCCACATCCGCTTGCGAATCGACTTCACCACGTCCGACCGCAGGATGATGTTGTCATGCAGCGATTGGCGGCGCAGGTCGAGGAAGCGGTATTTCAGGCGCGTTTCCTCGGGGTAGTCCTGATCGCCAAAGACCGGCAGCGGCAGTTCGTCCGCCTTGCCCAGCACTTCGAGACCGCGCACATAGACCTCGATCTCTCCGGTCGGGATATTGGGGTTCACCAGTTCGGGGTCGCGCGCCTTGACTGTGCCGTCAATGCGGATCACCCATTCGGAGCGGACCTTCTCCAACTCGGAAAACACCGGGCTGTCGCTGTCGGCCAGAACCTGCGTCATGCCGTAATGGTCGCGCAGGTCGATGAACAGCACGCCGCCGTGATCGCGAACCCGATGGACCCAGCCCGCCAGCCGGATATCGTCGCCCACATTGGTGGAGCGGAGGTCGGCGCAGGTATGGCTACGATAGGCGTGCATTTTATCTCTCCCGGATGGGCGTGCGCTGGATGCGGACGGTCCGCGCCGATACACCGCGCCGGGGCTGCGAAGTCAAGGGAGCGCGGCTCAGCGCCGTGTCGCGAAGAACCCCCGCAGCAGTTCCGTGGCCTGCGTCTCGCGGATGCCGGGATAGATCTCGGGGACGTGGTGGCATTGAGGATGGGCAAAGACCCGCGCCCCCTGCTCCACCCCACCGGATTTCGGATCGGACGCACCGTAATACAGCCGCGTGATGCGGGCAGCGGCGATGGCACCGGCGCACATCGGGCACGGTTCCAGCGTCACATGCAGGTCGGCCCCCGTCAGCCGTTCCTGCCCCAGCACCTCGCACGCGGCGCGGATCGCCAGAATCTCGGCATGGGCGGTGGGGTCGTTCAGCGTCCGCGTCCGGTTGCCTGCGGCCGCGATCACCTGTCCGTTCAACGTGATGACCGCGCCAACCGGCACCTCACCCAGCGCCGCGGCGGCCTGCGCCTCGACAAATGCTGCATCCATATGGGAGTTGAAACGTGTCATGCCCCTGTCTGCCCGCCCCCCACGAAGCGTGCAAGCCCCCGGCGCCCCGTGCAAGCCCGTTCACTTTCCCCAAATATCCCCGCCGGAGGCACCTGCCCCCACACCCACCATTGCGCCAAAGGCCTGCCGCGCGTATGCGAAGCGGATGACCAGTACCACACCTCAGGGCGAGCGGATCGCCAAACGCATGGCGCGCGCCGGTCGCGCCTCCCGCCGCGAGGCCGAGCGCCTGATCGGTGAGGGGCGCGTGCGCGTGAACGGCAAGACCATCGACAGCCCGGCGCTGAACGTCACCGCCTCCGACCGGATCGAGGTGGACGGCATCCCGCTGGCCGCAGCCGAGGCGCCGCGGATGTGGCGTTATTACAAGCCTGTCGGGCTGGTGACGTCCGAGCGGGATGAAAAAGGCCGTCCGACTGTGTTTGACCGCTTGCCCGAGGATCTGCCACGGGTGCTCAGCGTCGGGCGGCTCGATCTGAACTCCGAAGGCCTGCTGCTGCTGACGAATGACGGCGAGTTGAAGCGCAAGCTGGAATTGCCCTCGACCGGGTGGACCCGCAAGTACCGGGTGCGCGCCAAGGGCAACCCGACGGAGCAGACGCTGAAACCGCTGGAACGCGGCATCGTGATCGACGGTGAGAAATTCCGCCCGATGTCGATCAGCATCGACCGGGTTCAGGGCGCGAATTGCTGGCTGACCATCGGACTGAAGGAAGGCAAGAACCGCGAGATTCGCCGCGCGCTCAACGAGGTCGGACTGGACGTGAACCGCCTGATCCGCGTCAGCTATGGCCCATTTCAACTGGGTGAAATGAAGGACGGCGAGGTCGAGGAGATTCGCGGCAAGATCCTGCGCGACCAGTTGGGCATCAAGGCGGAACCGCAGGCGGTGCAGCGCGCGAAACAGGCTGGCGAGCCGTACAAGCGAGCCGTGAACCCGGCGAAAAGCCTTCGCAAGCGGAAGTAAGCGCGGCGACGATGGATTTGGATATTTCTGGAGCAAAGTGGCGGCGGTCCCTCGGAAGGGGCCGCCGCTTATGCGTTATGGTCAGGGCCGTTATGGGGTCAGGACCACCTTGACGCAGTCGTCCTTCTTGTCGCGGAACGTCTCGTAGAGGTCCGGCGCGTCCTCCAGCTTGCCGCGATGGGTGATCAGGAAGGTGGGGTCGATGCGGCCCTCCTGAATGTGCTCCAACAGCGTGGGGGCGTGCTGCATGACATGGGTCTGGCCCATGCGGAAGGTCAGCCCCTTGGCGAAGGCGGCGCCGATGGGGAACTTGTCCACGATCGCGGCATAGACGCCGGGGATCGACAGGATGCCGCCCTTTTGCGTACACATGATGGCCTCGCGCAGAACGTGCGGACGACCGGTTTCCTGCATCGTCGCGGTCTTCACCTTGTCATAGATGGTGTCGATCACGCCAGTGCCGTGCGCCTCCAGCCCGACCGCGTCGATGCTTTTTTCGGGGAGCATGCCATTGGTCAGCTCCATCAGGGCATCATAGGGTTTGACCTGCGAATGGTCGATGACCTCGGCACCATGAGCCTTGGCCATTGCCAGACGCTCCGACACGTCGTCGATCACGAAAACACGCTCGGCACCCAGCAGCAGGCAGGATTTCAGCGCGAACAGGCCGACAGGACCAGCGCCCCAGATTGCGACGGTGCTGCCCGGTTTGACCTCAGCGTTCATAGCTGCCTGCCAGCCGGTGGGGAAGATATCGGAGAGGAACAGGACCTGCTCGTCAGTCAAGCCGTCCGGAACTTTCAGGTGTGTGGCGTCCGCAAACGGGATGCGGACATATTCCGCCTGACCGCCATCGTAGCCGCCGTAAAGGTGCGAGAAACCGAACAAGCCCGCAGCCGCCTGCCCAGTGATCGCGGCCAGCTTTTCGGCATCCGGGTTGGATTCATCGCAGAGCGAGAATTGCTTGTTCTGGCACCAATGGCAGTGGCCACAATTGATGGTGAACGGCACCACAACACGGTCGCCTTTCTTGAGGTTGCCCACCCCGGAGCCGACATCCTCAATCACCCCCATGAATTCATGGCCAATGATGTCGCCGGTTTTCATCTCCGGCATGAAACCGTCGAACATATGCAAATCGGACCCGCAGATCGCGGTGGAGGTCACGCGGATGATGGCATCGCGCTCATGACCGATTATCGGATCGGGATGGGTATCGACGCGGAAATCTCCGGTACCGTGATAGGTTACGCCACGCATGGGGGGCTCCTTGAAACGCTGAATAAAAATACTCGAACAAGTCGTTAACCATTTGACGAGCAAGGAGTTCCCGTTTTCCGGGCGCGTTTCCGCTGTGCGGAAAGCGTGAGGGAGCCTTCCTTGGCGTGAGGCCAATGAAGACAGGGTTTTCAGATTTTCAAGAGAGAGGGGGGGTGGAGGGCGGCCAACTGGGGCCGCCCTCCATCGTCAGGCTTATAGCTCGGGGTAGATCGGGAAGCGGTCGCACAGGTCCTTTACCCGCGCGCGGACGGAGGCTTCGACCTCGGCGTTGCCGTCCTCGCCATTCGCAGCCAGGCCATCGACGACCTCCACGATCAGCTTGCCGATCTGCTCGAATTCCGCCTCACCAAATCCGCGGGTCGTACCTGCGGGTGTGCCAAGGCGGATGCCCGAGGTCACCATAGGCTTTTCGGGATCGAAGGGGATGCCGTTCTTGTTGCAGGTGATATGGGCACGGCCCAGCGCCTGCTCCGTGGCGTTGCCCTTCACGCCCTTGGGGCGCAGATCGACCAGCACCAGATGTGTGTCGGTGCCGCCGGTCACGATGTCGATCCCGCCCTTCATCAGCGTGTCCGCCAGCTTTTGCGCATTGGCGATCACCTGCGCCTGATAGGTCTTGAATTCGGGGCGCAGCGCCTCACCGAAGGCCACAGCCTTCGCGGCGATGACATGCATCAGGGGGCCGCCCTGGATGCCGGGGAAGATGGCGGAATTCACCTTCTTGGCGATCGCCTCATCATTCGTCAGGATCATGCCGCCGCGCGGGCCGCGCAGGGTCTTGTGCGTCGTGGTGGTCGCAACATGGGCGTGCGGGAACGGCGAGGGATGGTGGCCTGCGGCGACCAGCCCGGCGAAATGCGCCATGTCGACCAGCAGGTAGGCACCGACGGAATCGGCAATCTCACGCATTTTGGCGAAATCGACCTGGCGCGGAATGGCGGAGCCGCCGGCGATGATCATCTTGGGCTGATGTTCCGTGGCGAGGCGCTGAACCTCCTCATAGTCGAGCAGGCTGTCCTGACGGCGCACACCATATTGTAAGGCGTTGAACCACTTACCCGACTGGTTCGGCTTCGCCCCGTGGGTCAGGTGGCCGCCCGCGTCCAGGCTCATCCCCAGAATCGTGTCGCCGGGTTTCAGCAGCGCGGTGAACACACCCTGATTGGCCTGCGAGCCGGAATTGGGCTGCACATTGGCGAAATCACAGCCGAAAAGCTGCTTGGCGCGGTCGATGGCCAGATTCTCGGCCACGTCAACATGCTGACATCCGCCGTAATAGCGACGGCCCGGATAACCTTCGGCGTATTTGTTGGTCAGGACGGAGCCCTGCGCCTGCATCACGGCGAGGCTGACGATGTTCTCGGACGCGATCAACTCGATCTCGTCGCGCTGACGCGTCAACTCATCGGTCATGGAGCCGTAAAGCTCGGGGTCGCGCTCGGCCAGGGGTTGGGTGAAGAAGCCTGCGTCGCGTACGGAATTGGGCATTGTCGTCTCCTCGATGGTATCGTGCATCTCTATGCGGGTTCGCTCCCGCCCATCACTGTCGCGAAACGACGCGGCAAGGCGCGGAACCGAAATTGATCCTGCCGTTGTCCTAAGCCGACGCGCGTCGCGGTGGAACCCTTAACAGGCCTGACCCGTGCGCATAGCGGGCAAACCGGGTTTCGAGTGGCGCGCATGCACGAGCGATCCTGAGAATACGCGCGCAGGTGTAAACGCGGTGCAAAAAGCGGAAATTTGCCTCTTGCACCCCCGAAACGATTCTTCTAGTAACCCCTCACAGCGCGGCGACTACGACCACTCGCCACTGAATGCGCCCTTCGTCTAGTGGTCTAGGACGTCGCCCTTTCACGGCGAAAACACGGGTTCGAGTCCCGTAGGGCGTACCACTTCCTCTCAATAGACATGACACCGGACACATCGCGTCAGCGATCCCGTCACCGGACTGTCGTGAATTGACGCTTTACACAGCCGCCATCTGCAACCACGATATCTGGTAGGGCACGTGCATCCCACGTGCCCATATCGACGAGCTGACCAGCCCTAGCGGGCCATCCTGCCGGGGCGCACCAAAAAGGAGCGCGGCATGGACACGCTGGAACATTACCTCACGGCAGAGGACGCAGACCCGATCGACATCGTGGAAACGCTCGCCTCGCATCATGCGTGGGACTTCGATCGCGTTGCGGACAACCAGATCGCGATGGGCATCGAGGGAAGCTGGCAGACCTATTCGCTGAGCCTCGCCTGGTCCCCCCATGACGAGACGCTGCGCTTGGTCTGCACGTTCGAGCTGGATGTCCCCTCCGAACGACGCCCCGCCGTGCTGGAGGTGATCGACGGGGCGAACGACACCCTGTGGTCCGGCAGTTTCACCACCTGGCCCGAACACAACATGATCGTGTTTCGCTACGGGCTGAACCTGGCCGGCGATGCCAGCGCCAGCGGAACCCAGATCGACGACATGATTGCCGCCGCGATCGAGGCTTGTGAGCGGTATTATCCCGCGTTCCAGATCAGTCTGGAGGATGGTGCCTGTCCGCAGCAGGCTCTGGGAATCGCGATGTCACAGGCGTATGGTCGGGCCTGACCTTAAACGTTTGCGGAGGCTCCATGTCGCTGGAGAGAATTGACCGTCAGGGCCTTGTCCTGCTCGGCTGTGGGAAAATGGGATCCGCAATGCTGGAGGGCTGGCTGGCGCGCGGCGTCGCGCCCTCCTCGATATCCGTCATAGATCCCTACCCGTCGGACCGGCTCGAATCACTGGCGCAACAGGGGTTGCGGCTGAACGAGCCGCCCCCCAAGGATCCCGCAATCTGCATTCTGGCGGTCAAGCCGCAGATGATGACAGACGCGCTGCCGCAGATCAGCGATCTGGCACAGGGGGGCACCATATTCCTGTCCATCGCGGCGGGATCGACGCTGGCCTATTTCGAGCGGGTGCTGGGAGACAAGGCCGCCATCGTACGCGCCATGCCCAACACACCCGCCGCCGTCGGGCGCGGCATCACCGCGATCGTGGGCAATGCCGCCGCCGGGGCCGAAGCGCTGGATCTGGCAGAGGAGCTGTTGCAGGCCGTCGGTCAGACCGTGCGGATCGAGGACGAGGCGCAAATGGATGCGGTGACGGCTGTTTCCGGCTCCGGTCCGGCCTATGTGTTCCATATGATCGAGGCGATGGCCGCAGCGGGTGAGGCACAGGGGCTGGCCCCCGAACTGGCAATGACCCTGGCCCGCGCGACTGTCGCAGGTGCCGGCGTATTGGCCGAGCAGGCGGACGAGACGCCTGAGCGGCTGCGCGTCAACGTAACATCCAAGGGGGGCACCACCGCAGCGGCGCTGGCGGTCCTGATGGATGAGCAAACCGGTCTGGCGCAACTGATGCGCCGGGCCGTCAACGCCGCGGCGGACCGCTCGCGCGAACTGGGAGAATGACGATGGACAAGAGCTTCAACCCCTTCGACCCCGAAGCGATGATGAAGATGATGCAGCAAATGCCCTTCGCGGACATGATGCCCAAGATGCAGGGCTTCGATCCTGCTGCGCTCAGCGACATGCAGAACCGCAACATGGAGGCGTTTCAGGCCGCGAACACCGCCGCGTCCGAGGCGTACAAGGATCTGTTCAGCAAGCAGGTCGAGATGATGAAAACCATGATGAGCGAGGCCAAGACCTCGGCCGAGGCCGCCCGCGATCCGGCCAAGGCGCAGGAGGTCATGGCCGCTGGCGTGCAAAAGGCAATGGATCTCAGCACCGAACTGGCGACCGAGGCCCAAAAGGCCAACGCGCGCGCCTGGGAAATCGTATCCGCCCGTATGCGCGATTCCATCGCGGAGCTGGAACAGATGGCGAAGCCGAAGTGAGCGACGAGATCAGCTTCGACGACTTCATGAAAGTCGATGTCCGCGTGGGGGAAATCCTCCGCGCGGAAATCTTTCCCGAGGCGCGCAAGCCCGCGATCAAGCTGTGGATCGATTTCGGCGGCGAGATAGGTGAGCGTAAGAGCTCCGCCCAGATCACGGCGCATTACGATCCGACCGTCCTGGTCGGCAAGCAGGTGATGGCGGTCGTGAACTTCCCGCCCCGCCAGATCGGACCGTTCATGTCAGAGGTCCTGGTGCTGGGTCTGCCCGACGCATCGGGTGAGATTGTCTTGGTCGGACCGGACGGTCCCGTGCCCGTCGGGGGACGGATGCACTGATGAAGATCTTCGTGACCCGGCGACTGCCCGACAGCGTCATGGCCCGCGCTCGCGGCATGGGCGCGGACCTGCACGACAGCGATACGGTTCTGAATGACGCGGACCGCGCCGCCCTGCTGCGCGATTATGACGCCGTGGTGTGCACGCTGGGCGACAGGTTTTCGGCGGATATGTTCGCCGGTGATCCGCGCTGCCGTCTGATCGCGAATTTCGGGGTCGGCTACAATCATATCGACGCCGATGCCGCTTATGCCGCGGGCATCACCGTGACCAACACGCCCGGCGTTCTGACCGATGCGACCGCCGATCTGGCGATGGCGCTGATGCTGATGGCCCTGCGCCGCGCCGGTGAGGGGGAGCGGATGGTCCGCGCGGATGCGTGGCCCGGCTGGACGCCAACGCAGATGCTGGGCCAATCCGTCACCGGGCGGACACTGGGCATCGTCGGCATGGGCCGGATCGGTCAGGCAATGGCGCGCAGGGCGCATCACGGCTTTGGAATGCGGATCCTGTATTACAATCGCTCGGCCAAGGATTTGGATTTTCCGGCGCAACGGCTCGACACGGTCGAGGATTTGGCCGCACAGGCCGATGTGGTGGCAATCCATGCTCCCGGCGGCGCGGACACCCGGCATCTGTTCGGTGCCGCCGCCATCGCCGCGATGAAACCCACGGGCGTTCTGATCAACACTTCACGCGGGGATGTGGTGGATGAGGGCGCGCTGATCGAAGCCCTGGCATCCGGCGCGATCTACGCCGCCGGTCTGGATGTGTACGAGGCCGAGCCTGCCGTCCCTGCCCGTCTGCGCGCACTGGACAACGCCGTGCTGCTGCCGCATCTGGGCTCAGCCACATTGGAGGTACGTGAAGCGATGGGAAACATGGCGTTGGATAATGTCGAGGCATTCGTGACGGGGCGTCAGGTGCCCAATCCGGTATGAGCGATACGGTCCGAATGCAGGAAGCCCTGGCCGAGGCCTTGCGCGTGGTCGAGGATCTGAACGAGGTCGTCACCGATCAGGCGAACCGGATCGAGTTGCTGGAACGTCGGGTCAACATGCTGATGACCCGCGCGGCGGAGCAGGAGGCGGATCAGGCCAGCGGTCTGCCCCTGTCGGATCAACGGCCCCCGCATTATTGAGGCTGAGCGCCAGTATCGCTACAGCACACCCTCATGGCTACAGCACACCCTCGGCCTGCGCGGCGTCGGGGCGGCGGCGGGGGCGGGCGGTTCGACGCTCCCCTATCGAGCGACAGACCAGGATCACAGGCAGCAATCCGAACGCCACGATCACCAGGCTGGGAACCGCCGCCTGCGTCAGCCGCTCGTCTGCCGCCAGCCGGTGCGCCTGCACCGCCAGCGTGTCGTAGTTGAACGGTCGCATGATCAGGGTGGCCGGAAGCTCCTTCATCACATCGACGAACACGATCAGCAGCGCGGTCATCATCGTGCCGCGCAGGATGGGGAAGTGCACCCCCGTCAGCACCCGCCCCGGCGACAGGCCCAGCGTGCGCGCCACCGCATCGACGTTCGGCGCGACGGTGCCCATGCCTGCGTCGATGGCCGACAGGGCCGCCGCGATGAAGCGGGACATATAAGCCACCACGAGTAGCCAGATCGAACCGGTGAACAGCAGACCCGTGTCGATGTTGAACCGTGCCTCCATCACTGCGTCGATGGCGTTATCCAGATGGGCGAAGGGCACCAGCAGACCCACCGCGATCACGCCACCCGGCACGGCATATCCCAGACCGGCCAGCAACAGCATCGCCGTCGTCCTGCGCCCCGGTCGCAGGCGCGCGGCGAAGGCCAGAAGCGTCGCGGCCGCCACCGTCAGCACCGCAGCGATGCCCGCCAGTGTCAGTGAGTTCGCCATGAAGGCGCGATAGCGCGGGTCCAGCAAGCTCTGATCCGCCTTCAGCGCCATCAGGCCCAGCATGATGATGGGAATGACGAATCCCACCATGACCGGGATCGCACAGGCGGTGAAGGCAAGCAGTGCCCGCACACCTGACAGCCGTGTCGCATCCATCGCGGACAGTTGGCCCGAGACACCGCGCATATGCGCCCGCGCACGCCCGCGCTGGATACGCTCCAGCGTTGCCAGCAACAGCGCGAAGCCAAGCAGGCACAGCGCCAGTTGGGCCGCCGCCGCCCGGTCGCCCATGGAAAACCACGCCTGATAAATCCCGGTGGAGAAGGTCTGCACCCCGAAATAGCTGACCGTGCCGTAATCCGCGATCGTCTCCATCACCGTCAGGGCAACGCCGCCTGCGATGGCGGGCCGCGCGATCGGCAGGCAGACGCGGCGAAACGCCTGCCACGGGGTCTGCCCCAAGGTGCGCGCCGCCAGATAGGCACTGGCCGATTGCTGCCTGAAGGCGGACCGCGCCAACAGATAAACGTAAGGATACAGGCAGATGATCAGCATCATCGCCGCGCCACCCGTGGATCGAACCTCGGGGAACCAATAGTCGCGCCGCCCCCAATCGAACAGCGCGCGCAGGCCGGTCTGAACCGCGCCCGGATAATCCAGCAGCGTGGTATAGGCATAGGCCAACACATAGGCCGGGAAGGCCAGCGGCACCGCCAGTGCCACCTCAACCAAACGCCGGCCCGGAAAATCGTAGAGTGTAACCAGCCACGCCGCGCCGGTCCCCACCACCGCCGTTCCGACAGCGACGCACAGGACCAGGATCAGCGTGGTGCGGATGTATCGCGGCAACACGGTCTCGGCCAGCATTTCCCAAGTCTGCAAATCGCCCAGCAGCGCCGCCACGATGGCGGCACACATTGGCAACACGCACAGCGCGGTCACGATCCAGCCCAGTCTGCTTATGCCGTTCTCGCTCACAAGACCCTCAATCCCGACTTCACCGCTCAGGAATAGAACGCCACCGGAGGGAGGGCAAGGTCAGCGGAATGCGCGTGAGGGCACCCTCACCCGGCCCGCCGCTGCGCACATTGCAGGAAAACCATGCTGGATTCGCGGGATGCGCCTGCGCGGCCTTGCGGTTAAACCCGGTTTACAGCACTGTTTTGCGCAAATGTGGGGAGAGACATATGCAGGCCGTTACGCATGAAACCAGACCTATCGGAGGACAAAAGCCGGGAACGTCGGGATTGCGCAAGAAAACCAAGGTTTTCATGACCCCGCATTACGTGGAGAACTTCATCCAATCGACCTTCGACGCGATTGGCGGGGCCAGTGGCAAGACCTTCGTGATCGGCGGCGACGGGCGCTATTTCAACGAGGAAGCCATTCAGGTGATCCTGCGCATGGCTGCGGCCAACGGTGCCGAACGCTGTATCGTCGGCATGGGGGGGCTGCTGTCCACGCCCGCTGCCTCGAACCTGATCCGCGTACGTGGCGCGGATGGCGGTCTGATCCTGTCGGCCTCCCACAATCCCGGCGGGATAGATGAGGATTTCGGGATCAAGTACAATACGGCCAACGGCGGTCCCGCGCCGGAATCCGTCACGCAGGCGATCTTCGAACGGACACAGAGCCTGACGGAATATCATATCGTCGAAACGCAGGATCTGGATCTGGGCACCATCGGGCACAGAACGCTGGGCGGGATGTCGGTCGAGGTCGTGCACCCGGTTGCGGATTACGCGGCGCTGATGTCCTTCCTCTTCGACTTCGATGCGATCCGACAGTTGTTCGCATCCGGCTTCACCATGAGCTTCGACGCCATGCATGCCATCACCGGCCCCTATGCGCATGAGATTCTGGAGGCTCAGCTGGGTGCCCCCGCCGGCACTGTGGTCAATGGCACCCCCTCGCCCGATTTCGGCGGCGGGCATCCCGACCCGAATCCGGTCTGGGCGCATGAATTGATGAACCGCATGATGGGGCAGGACGCTCCGGATTTCGGCGCGGCATCGGATGGCGACGGCGATCGGAACATGATCGTGGGGCGCGGCATCTATGTGACCCCGTCCGACAGCCTGGCCGTGCTGGCGGCCAACGCGCATCTGGCGCCGGGCTATGCAGACGGCCTGATGGGCGTGGCGCGATCCATGCCGACCAGCCGCGCGGCGGACCGGGTGGCCGAAAAGCTGGGCATTCCCGCATTCGAGACTCCGACCGGCTGGAAATTCTTCGGCAACCTTCTCGACGATGGTCAGGCGACCCTGTGCGGTGAGGAAAGTGCCGGAACCGGCTCCGATCACGTGCGTGAGAAGGACGGATTGTGGGCGGTCCTGCTGTGGCTCAACATTCTGGCTGTGCGCGGGCAGAGCGTGGCCGACATCCTGCACGATCATTGGGCGACCTACGGGCGCAATTACTACTCTCGCCACGATTACGAGGGGGTAAATGCAGGCGCGGCGGAGGCGATGATCGACGATCTGCGCGGGCGGCTGGACAGCCTGCCCGGCACCGAATTCGGACCGCTTCGCGTGATCGAGGCGGACGATTTTTCCTATACCGATCCCGTGGACGGGTCGGTCGCCGCGCATCAGGGCATTCGTATCGTGCTGAGCCAGGGCGCGCGCATCGTGATGCGACTGTCGGGCACCGGAACGGTGGGTGCGACCCTGCGGGTCTATCTGGAAAAGGTGGAGGAAGACCCCACGAAATTCGACCGCGATCCGCAGGAGGCGCTGTCAGACGTGATCGACGCGGCGGAGGCCATTGCGGGCATTCGGGCTGCCACGGGCCGCGACGCACCGGACGTGCGCACCTGACCGGTGCTTAAAGCCATGGCGCGGGCCTTTCGCAGCCCTATCGCCATGGCACTTTAACTGGCCCACTTTAACCGGCCGTGACCTTCCCTCCTCACATCGATCCAAGCGAGGAGGGAGGGCCGTAAGGGGTTACCCCGAATGCTTCGCTTCGAGCGCCACGATCCGCGCTTCGAGGGATGCGTTCTCCTCGCGGGCCTTTTGCGCCATGGCGCGAACGGCGTCGAATTCCTCACGCGTGACGAAATCACGATCGGCCAGCCAGCGATCCATCAGGTTCTTCACGGCATTCTCTGCCTCGGAACGGGCGCCCTGCGCCACGCCCATCGCGTTGGTCATCAACTGGCTCACATCGTCCAGAATACGGTTTCTGCTCTGCATCGGTTCATTCTCCTGTCACTGTGGCATTTGATATGGGAGCGGCACAGCCCTGAGGCAAGCGTGACTTGACTTCCCCGTCCTGTCATGGGGTAGGGAACGCAGTTCAACATGAGGCCCAAGACGAGGTAGGCCATGCCCTTTCCAGATATCGACCCCATCGCATTCCAGTTCAGCGTGTTCGGCTTTACCCTCGCGCTGCGCTGGTATGCGCTCGCCTATATCGTCGGCATTGTCGCGGGATGGAGGGTGGCGGCCATGGTGACGCGACGCGATGCCCTGTGGGGCGGCCCCTCGCCGGTCACGCCGAAACATCTGGAGGATTTCGTCACCTGGGCAATCCTCGGCATCATTCTGGGCGGGCGTCTGGGCTACGTCCTGTTCTATCAGCCCGGTTATTTCCTGAGCAATCCGGCCGATATCCTGCGCGTCTGGGATGGCGGGATGAGCTTTCACGGCGGGTTCATCGGGATGGGCGTGGCGATCGTCGCCTTTGCCATGCGCAGCGGTATCCCCATCCTCAGCCTGGCGGACATCATCGGGCTGGTCGCCCCCATCGGCCTGTTGCTGGGCCGGGTGGCGAATTTCGTGAACGCGGAGTTGTGGGGGCGACCCACCGACATGCTGTGGGGCGTCGCCTTTCCGGGGGCACGTGCACAAACCTGCCCCGACTTCTGGCCACTCGCCCCCGGTGCGCCGTGCCTGCGCCACCCCTCGCAATTATACGAAGCCGGGCTGGAGGGGATCGTACTGTTCGGTGCTCTGCTGCTGGCGGTCTGGGGGTTCAAGGCGCTGCGGCGTCCGGGTCTGGTCACGGGGATGTTCTTCATCGGGTACGGGCTGGCGCGGACCTTCGTCGAGTTTTTTCGTCAGGGTGACGCGCAATATATCAGCGCCGGCAATCCGTTCGGGCAGGTCATCCGCTTCGGTGACAGCGCATGGGCGGGGTTGAGCATGGGGCAGATCCTGTCCCTGCCGATGATCGCCGTCGGCATCGCGTTCGTGCTGTGGTCGCGTCGCAAGGCATGAGCGAGCTGGGCGACATCGTGCGGCGACAGATCAGCCTGTCCGGCCCGATCAACATCGCGGATTACATGACCCTGTGCCTGCAGCATCCGCAGCACGGCTATTACATTACGCGCGATCCGTTCGGCGCGGCGGGCGACTTCACCACCGCGCCTGAGATCAGCCAGATATTCGGAGAGATGATCGGCCTGGCACTGGCCCAGATCTGGCAGGATCAGGGCGGTGGAGAGATGGTTCTGGCCGAAGCCGGACCGGGTCGAGGCACCCTGATGGCGGACATCCTGCGCGCGACCGCACGGGTGCCGGGTTTTCACAGCGCGATGCAGGTCCACCTGATCGAGACGTCGCCCGTGTTGCGAACGCGACAGCGTGAGGCACTGCACCCCCGCCCGGTCACATGGCACGACAGCGTCGGAGATCTGCCCGATGGCCCGGTCCTGTTCGTGGCGAACGAATTCTTCGATGCGCTGCCGATCCGCCAGTTCGTGCGGCAGGGCCGTGGTTGGGCGGAACGCGCCGTGGGATTGCAGGACGGTGCCCTGTCCTTCGGTTTGTTGCCGGCATCGACGCAACCTGTGCTCGACGATCTGTTTGCCGGTGTGCCCGAGGGCACGCTGGTCGAATGGTGTCCCGCCGCCGCGCCGATCCTGCACGACATCGCCGCACGGGTGCGGCAGGGCGGGGCGGCACTGATCCTCGATTACGGGGCGCGTGACGGCACGGGCGATACCCTGCAGGCGCTGCGCGCGCAGGCGCCCGTCGATCCGCTGGCCACCCCCGGTGAGGCTGACCTGACGGCACATGTAAATTTCGGGCATCTGATCCGCGCGGCGGGCCTGCCCCACGGGATCGAGGATCAGGGCGCGTTTCTGGAACTTCTGGGCATCACCGCCCGGGCGCAGCAACTGGCCCGGCACCATACGGGTATTGCCGCCGCACATAGAAGGTTGACGCATCCGCAGGAAATGGGAACGCTGTTCAAGGTATTAGGGCTGAGCGCACACGCGCCCCTGCCCGGCTTTCGCAATTTTACCACCAAGGGTGTTCAAGTCTGATGACGCTGGAAATTCTCGTCTCCGATGGGTTGTCCGATGTTCGGCACGGGTTTTTCACCCGCCGGGGCGGGGCATCGTCGGGCATTTTCGGCGGCCTCAATTGCGGGCCGGGATCGTCCGATCAGGCGGAGGCGGTGCGCATCAATCGCACCCGCGTCGCGACCGCGATGGGCGGCACGCTCGACAGTCTGATCTCACTGCAACAAATCCACAGTCCCGATGTGGTCACGCTGGACGCCATTCCGGCGGAGCGTCCCAAAGCGGACGGCATGGTGACACGGCACGAAGGGTTGATCCTGGGCATCCTGACCGCCGATTGCGCGCCTGTCCTGTTCGCTGACAGCGCGGCGGGCGTGATCGGTGCGGCCCATGCCGGCTGGAAGGGGGCCGTGGGCGGCGTGCTGGAGGCGACGGTCGCGTCCATGCTGGCGCTGGGTGCAACACGTGAAGGCATCCATGCCACCGTCGGCCCGACAATCAGCCAGCGCAATTACGAGGTCGGACTGGATTTCATGGATGACGTGCTGGCGGAGGATGGCGGCAACACCCGGTTCTTCGCCGGGGGCCGCAGTGATGACAAGGTGCAGTTCGACCTGCCCTCCTATGTTGTGGCCAAGCTGCGCAATGCCGGGGTCACCGCGGAATGGACCGGACATTGCACCTATGCGGAGCCGGACCGGTTCTTCTCCTTCCGCAGAACGACCCATCGGGGTGAGGTCGATTACGGGCGTCAGATCGCGTGTATCCGTCTGTGAGCTGCCCCCTGCCCAACATCTGCCCCCTGTCCGGCATGGTGGTCAGATGATCCGGGTGCTGTTGCTGTTGCTGTTGCTGTCACTTGCCGCGTGCAACCCGGCGCTGGATCAGGCCGGACTGGCCCCCCGGTCCGCCTTGCTGGCGAAGGATGTCGTCATGACGATCCGTGTCGATTTCCGCAATGATGCCGCGACCGCGGACGCGGTGGCAGCCGAAACCGCGCGCCTGTTGGGACCGGAGTTCCAGTTCAGGACCATGACCGGGCGCGAGTTGATCCTCAACATGACCGGCCGCCTGACCCGCGTGCAGCAGGACGGGACACCAACGCTGATAATGGATTGGGATGTGCGCGATCAGGGGGGCACCAGCATCGCCCTGTTCCGGGTCGCCATCGTGACGCAGACGACCCTCAGCGGTGGGATCAGTAACCGCGACCGGCGCGGACTGGCATTCTATACGGCTGAAAAACTGACGCAGCAGGACGGCATTCGTGAGATCGTGCGCGCACGCAGGTCCGCGCAGGGCAGTTAGAGCGCACCGTCAGCGACCCGCGCTTCCAGCACGTCGAACGGCACGCCCGGCTCGTTCTTCGCATTGCGGATCACCAGCGATGTCTTGACGCTGGCCACATTGTCCGCCGAGGTCAGATCCTCGGTCAGGAAGCTTTGAAAGCTCGACAGATCCGGGGCCACGCATTTGAGGATGAAGTCGATCTCACCGTTGAGCATATGGCACTCACGCACCAAGGGCCACGCACGGCAGGCCGCCTCGAACGCGGAGAGGTCCTTCTCCGCCTGCGAGCGCAGCGACACCATCGCGAAAACCTGCACCTCGAACCCCAGTTCGCGCGCATTCACGCGTGCATGATAATCGGTGATATATCCCGTTTCCTCCAACGCGCGAACGCGGCGCAGGCAAGGCGGCGCGGAGATGCCGACGCGGCGCGACAGCTCCACGTTGGTCATACGTCCATCAGCTTGCAATTCGGCGAGGATTTTGCGGTCGATCGGGTCGAGCTTGATGCTGGGCATGGGGGCCTTTAGGTTCGTTACGTGGAAGCCCACGCCAATTTTTCCGTATGATAGGCAAAAGCTCACGGGAACGCAATAATATTTCAGGGACACGCAATAATTGTCACGCAAACGTCTCAACATTGCGATCGTGACGGACGGAAGGCCCGCGAACCGTGTTCAGGCCGAGGGGCTGGCACAGGCCATTTCGCGATTTCAGGCAGCGGATATGAGTGTTCATGACGTTCAGGTCAACCCGTTCTGGCGCGGTATGGCGCTGCGACTGACGCGCCATGGATACGGACAGGCACCGCAGGCCGATCTGGTCATCGGGGCCGGCAGACGTGGCAACGTGATGGCGGCGCAGGCCCGCAGGCGCGGCGCCAGGGCCGTCGCGATCCTCGCTCCGACCGTTCCGCTGAACTGGTTCGACCTTGTGATCACCCCGGAGCATGATGGGCTGGAGGCACCGAATGTCATCACGACGCTCGGCTCGCTCAACACCATGACGCCGCAACGGATCGCGGAGGCGGCCGAGGGGCTGCCCCCCCTCCCCCCCCGCGCGCTGGTCGCGCTGATCGGAGGGCCGTCGAAAAGCGCGGAGTTCGGTCCGCGCGAAACCGACGCCCTGATCGCGGACCTGTCCCGGTTCGAAGCGGCGGGGTACATCCTCTACGCCACGCCATCGCGCAGGACGCCGCAAACCGTGATCGACGCGTTGCGCGCCCGCTTTGCACGGATGACGGTCTGGGACGGATCCGCGCCCAACCCCTATCCGGGATGGCTGCACATGGCGGATGCGATCCTGGTGACCCGCGACAGCGTCAACATGATCAGCGAGGCGGCGGCGACGGGTCTGCCGCTCTACGTCAGCGGTGCCGGGCCGCTCACCCCGAAATTCGCGCGGTTTCAGCAGGCGCTGTTCGCGCGCGACATTATCAGGGACGCGGCGGACGGCCCCGCCCACTGGACCTACACCCCCCTGCGGGAGGCCGATCGCATCGCGCCCATGGTGATCGAGCGCATCGGACTTTAACCCGGCGGCGCGGGTCGCTATATCGTGAGACCAGCCCGAAGGAGCCATATCATGTCCGACACACGTCACACCCGCCTGCTGATCATCGGCTCCGGCCCCGCAGGATATACCGCCGGGGTTTACGGCGCCCGCGCCATGCTGGAACCGCTGCTGATTCAGGGCATCCAGCCCGGTGGGCAGCTGACCACCACAACCGAGGTTGAGAACTGGCCCGGCAACGCTGAGATTCAGGGCCCCGACCTGATGGTCAACATGGAGGCCCACGCCAAGGCGATGGGCACTGAGATCGTCGCCGACCACATCACCTCGCTCGACCTGTCGAAGCGCCCGTTCACGGCCTTTGCCGACAGCGGCACCACCTATACCGCCGACGCACTGGTGCTGGCGACCGGGGCGCAGGCGAAATGGATCGGGCTGCCGTCCGAGGAGAAGTACAAAGGCTTCGGCGTATCGGCCTGCGCCACCTGCGACGGCTTCTTCTATCGTGGCAAGGAAATCGTGGTGATCGGCGGCGGCAACACCGCAGTGGAGGAGGCGCTGTTCCTGACCAATTTCGCCTCCAAGGTCACCCTGATCCACCGCCGGGATGAATTGCGGGCCGAAAGGATCCTTCAGGACCGTTTGATCAAGAACGAGAAGATCGTGCCCCTGTGGTTCCACGAGCTGGACGAGGTTCTGGGCGACGACGCGCCGCTGGGCGTCACCGGTGTGCGGGTCAAGGACGTGCGCAGCGGTGAGACTCAGGTGATCGACTGCGCCGGCGTGTTCGTCGCCATCGGTCATGCGCCCGCCTCGGAACTGGTCGCGGACAAGCTGGAGACCCACATGGGCGGCTACGTCAAGACGAAGCCGGATTCCACCGCGACCTCGATCCCCGGCGTCTTCGCGGCGGGGGATCTGACCGATCACATCTACCGGCAGGCCGTAACCTCCGCCGGGATGGGCTGCATGGCCGCGCTGGAGGCGGAACGCTTTCTGGCGGAAAACGAAGGGGATACGGTCAGCGAACCCCTCGGCTATGGCGCAGAGGTCGCCTGACCCTAACGGTCGGTGGCCTTGGCGAGCATCTTCGCGATGCGCAGCCACCGACCGAATGCAGAGATAACCGAGAAGACGAACCCCTTCCACCCGCCGAAGATATGGCGTCGAAACACCCACACCTTGATAAACTGCATCGGCATTTCGGTAATCAGCCGCACGCGCAGCGACCATTGCGACTTATCTTTTCCAGCTTGCACCTGAAACGTCGTGAGAGGGTCGATTTTCTGGACCAAAGCCCCCCAGCTCGAAAACGAGTAATGGTAAATCGGGCCGTTCAACTGAACTTCTGACGCATCCTGCTGTCCCACGACCCGATCATAAAGAGGATGGTCGCGATACCGACCGGCCGCTTTGTGATAAAACCGCACGACATTGTAATCATCAGCAAAGGGGCGTGGCTTGATGTCGCCCGGATAGACGTTGAGGATGCGGATACGGAACAAAGCAGGCTTCGCATCGGGCAGTATCGCGTCGATCTCATCCCGCAAATCGGGCTGCACGACCTCATCCGCGTCGATGTTCAGCAGCCAGTCGTAGGTGCAACGATCCTCAGCATACCGTTTTTGGGCCCCATAGCCCGCAAAGGGATGATGAAAAACCTTGGCACCCGCTGCCTTCGCAATGGCGATGGTATCGTCGGTACTGCCGGAATCGACTACGATGATTTCATCGGCCCAGTCGCGAACCGCGCTCAGAGTACGCCCCAGTCGATCCCCCTCGTTCAATGTGATCAGAAAGACGGAGATAGGGGGTCTGGCAGACATCGGAACCTCAACTTGCGCTTCGCCACAACCTGTACTGTTTCACAGCTGCTTTCAAAGCGCCTTTACAGCCGTTTCAGGAAAAGCGTGTGTCGTTCCCGTAGGTCAATGTACGCTGACGGGTGCCATCTCGTTCTGCCGCGCGACGATGAAGGCCGTCGCCCGGTCTGCGACCAGCGCGATCCGCTCGCCCGTATTGGTGTGGATCGCATAGATCGTGGCCTGATCGATCTGGTCGCGAACCTCCTGCGGCAGGTCTGCGGTCGCCACCTGACGCACGTAGACGGTGCGCTCGGTCATCCGGTTCGGTGTTCTTGTTTCGGTCGTCATGATATCCCCTCCTACGCGCGATTGATTTCAATGGTCTGGATCACCCTGTCGGGGGATTTGCGTTCCAGCACGATGTTGAGCAATCCGTGTTCCAGGACCGCGCCGGTGATTTCCACCCCCTCGGCCAGAACGAAGGATCGGCTGAACTGGCGGGCTGCGATGCCGCGATGCAGAAAAACCCGCTCATCCTCCGATTCCACCTGACGCCCGCGGATCATCAATTGGCGATCCTCGACCGTGATGGAGAGGTCTTCCTCAGCGAAGCCGGCGACGGCCAGCGTGATGCGGTAGGAGCGTTCGCCTACCTGCTCGATATTATAGGGGGGATACCCCTCGGATCCGGCCTTGGCCGTGCGTTCGACCAGCCGGTCCAGCTCCTCGAACCCGAGCAGGAAGGGATGCGACGCAAGTGTGTGTCGTGTCATTGTCAGTGTCCTCATAAAGCGACAGCGAAGGCCCCGCGATGCAGCGACCTTCGATATGCAATATGGGAACGAAACCGCGCACACTCAAGATGCTTCGCCCCAAGGTGGCAAGCTGGGTGCGGAACACATGCGACGCGACGTCAGGCGCGCATGGTGTGTGAACAACGCTAAGCTTCGACAAAACAACTATTGGGGAGGCCACCATGCGTGAAGCCGTCATCGTATCATCTGCCCGTTCCGGGCTGACCAAGGCCGGACGCGGCGAATTCAATCGCACTCATGGCGCAAAGCTGGGCGGTGACGTGATCGCCGAAACCGTGCGCCGTGCGGGAATCGATCCCGCCATGATCGAGGATTGCGTGATCGGCTGCGCCTATCCATCCGGCACCACAGGCGGCAATATCGCACGCCAGATCGTGATCCGCGCCGGTCTGCCGGTCAGCATCGCAGGTGCCACGGTCAACCGGTTCTGTTCATCCGGCCTGCAATCCGTTGCCATGGCCGCGAACTATATCGTCAATGACGGGGCGGATGCTGTGATCGCCGGCGGGATCGAGAGTGTCAGCATGATCTCTCCCAAGCCCGGCCCGATGGACGAGGATCCGTGGCTGCTCAAGCACAAGCCCGAGATCTTCCTGCCGATGATCGACACGGCGGACATCGTGGCCCAACGCTACGGCATCAGCCGCGAGCGGCAGGACGCCTATAGCCTGCAATCGCAACAACGCTATGCCGCCGCTGTCGAGGCAGGAAAATACGACGAGGAGATCATGAAGATCGAAACCGTCATGGCCGTGCAGGATCGGCAGACGAAGGAGATCTCCGAGAAAGCCGTCACCGTCGATCACGACACCTGCAACCGCCCCCAGACCACGCTCGAAGGCCTCGCCTCGTTGGAGCCGGTGCGCGGTGAGGGCAACTTCATCACTGCGGGCAACGCCTCGCAACTGTCGGACGGCGCGGCGGGGGTCATGCTGATGTCGGCGGACGCGGCGAAGGCCGAGGGGAAGCAGGCGCTCGCCACCTTCCGCGGTTTCGCCGTCGCGGGGTGTGAGCCGGACGAGATGGGCATCGGACCCGTCTTCGCCGTGCCACGCCTGCTGGAACGCACGGGGTTAAAGGTTTCGGATATTGACCTGTGGGAACTGAACGAGGCCTTCGCCTCGCAGGTGCTGTATATTCAGGACACGCTGGGCATCGAGAACGCCAAGCTGAACGTCAACGGCGGCGCCATCGCCATCGGCCATCCGTTCGGCATGACCGGCGCGCGTCAGGTCGGCCACATCATCCGCGAGGGGCAGCGCACCGGCGCGAAATGGGCGGTGGTGACGATGTGCATCGGTGGGGGACAGGGGGCCGCGGGGCTTCTGGAAATTCACTGAAGTTGAGATTTGAACCCGGAGAAATCGCATGAATCTGGATTTTACGCCTGAACAGGATGCCTTCCGTGCCGAAGTGCGCGCCTGGCTCGACGAAAACCTGTCCTCACGCCTCGCCGACAAGGTGCGGACCTCGAAACATCTCAGCAAGCAGGACATGGAGGACTGGCACGCCAAGCTGCACGCACGCGGCTGGCTGGCCAACCACTGGCCCGAGGAATACGGCGGCCCCGGCTGGGGCCCGGTGGAGAAGTTCATCTTCGAGGATGAGTGCGCCATGGCCAACGCGCCGCGCATCGTGCCGTTCGGCGTCAGCATGCTGGGCCCGGTGCTGCTGAAATACGGCTCGGACGCGCAGAAGGCGCATTACCTGCCCCGGATCCTCGACGGCACCGATTGGTGGTGTCAGGGCTATTCCGAACCGGGCGCGGGATCCGATCTGGCCAGCCTCAAGACGACGGCGATCAAGGAAGGCGATCACTACATCGTCAACGGCCAGAAGACATGGACGACGCTGGGCCAGCACGCCGACTGGATCTTCTGCCTCGTGCGGACCTCGAAGGAGGGCAAGCCGCAGGAGGGGATTTCCTTCCTGCTGATCGACATGAAGACACCCGGCATCGAGGTGCGTCCGATCCACCTGCTCGACGGCGATCATGAGGTGAATGAGGTCTGGTTCAGCGACGTGAAGGTGCCTGTCGAAAACCTCGTCGGGCCCGAGAATCAGGGCTGGACCCTTGCCAAGTATCTGCTGACCTATGAGCGGACGGGCATTGCGGGTGTCGGCTTCTCCACCTCCGCGCTGGCGGAACTGAAGGCCGTCATCGGCAAGACGGAAAAGGCCACCGACCCGCTGTTCGCCGCTCGTGTCGCCCGCGTGGAAATCGCGCTGGAGAACATGAAAACGACGAACATGCGCGTTCTCGCCTCCGCCGCAGGGGGGGCCGCGCCGGGGGCCGAAAGCTCCCTCCTCAAGATCAAGGGCACCGAGATTCGGCAGGAGATCAACGCCCTGTTCATGCGCGCGATGGGACCGCAGGCGCAGCCCTTCATCTCCGAGGCGCTGGAGGAGGGCTATAACGGCCCCGAAATCGGGCCGGAGGGCGCCGCGTGGGCGGCCAAGGACTATTTCAACAACCGCAAGCTGTCGATTTTCGGCGGCTCCAACGAAATTCAAAAGAACATCGTCTCCAAGGCGATGCTCGGATTCTGAGGGCCCGACATGGATTTCAACCCGACGGACGACCGCCGTATGCTCGGCGACACGCTCGACCGGTTCTTGACCGGGCGCTACGACCACACCACACGGATGAAAATCGCGGGCAGTGATGCCGGCTGGTCGCGTGAAATGTGGGCGGAGATGGCCGAACTGGGCCTGATCGGCGCCCTGTTCACCCAGGATCAGGGCGGGTTCGGCGGCGAAGGTGCCGACATTGCGCTGATCTTCGAACGGCTGGGCCGCGCATTGGTCGTGGAACCCTTCCACGGCGCGCTGGCCGCGGCGGCGCTGACACAGGATCAGCGGGACGAGGTCATCGCTGGCAGCTTGATCCCGATCTTTGCCCATTCCGAGGCAGGCACAGCCTTCGACCCGGATCGCCTGAGCGCGAAGGTGGAAAACGGCGTTCTGACCGGCAGCAAGGTCGCGGTGGCGAATGCCGAGGCTGCCGATATCTTCGTCGTCTCCGCGATGGAGGGTGACACCCCTGCCCTGTTCGCTGTGCAGGCCACCGATGCGCACCTGACGCCCTATCCCCTGATGGACGGCGGGCGGGGCGCGGATGTCCGATTCGACGGCGCATCGGCGACCCGGCTGGACATGGCCCCTGCCGATCTGCTCGACACCACCCTGCTGGCCCTGTCGGCAGAGGCGCTGGGTCTGATGGAGCGGTGCAAGGACACCACGGTCGAGTACCTCAAGACACGCAAGCAGTTCGGCGTGCCGCTGTCGAAGTTCCAGGCACTGCAACATCGCGCCGTAGATATGGTGACGGAGATCGAGCAGACCCGCTCTGCCGTCATCAATGTCGGCCACCATCTGGGCACGGACAAGGCGGCAAAATACGCCGCCGCCGCCAAATACACCGCCGCCACAACCGGGCGTCTGGTGGCGGAGGAGACGATACAGCTGCATGGCGGCATAGCGATGACATGGGAATACGATGTCGCCCACGCGGCCAAGCGGCTGGTGATGACGGCGCCGATCATGGGGGACGAGGATGTCCACCTGATGCGTTTCGCCGCACTCTGACCGCTGACTGTACGGAACTGGTCTGCGCGGTGTACAGTACCGCGCAGAAACCGGACCGGGACGCTCGCAATGTTCAACTCACTGGCAGGACGGGTCCTCGCGCTGACGGTGATTTTCGTCATGGTTGCGGAAATCCTGATCTTCGTGCCGACCGTCGCCCGCTTTCGCACGGACTATTTGCAGGAACGGCTGGAGCGGGCGCAAATCGCCTCGCTCTCCATCCTTGCGACACCCAACGACACGATCGCCCCGGAACTGGAGCAGGAGCTTCTGGCCAATGCGGGTGTGACCAATATCGTTCTGCGCCGCGACTTCATGCGCGAACTGGTCCTGACCTCACCCATGACCGATATGGTGGCGGAGACCTATGACCTGCGGCAGGCGGGACCTGTCGAACTGATAAGCGATGCGCTGTATGTGATGGCCTTGGGGGGGGATCGCCTGATCCGGGTGATCGGATTGCCCGTGCAGGGCGGTGGCACCGCGATCGAGATCACCCTGCCCGAAACACCGCTGCGTGAAGCACTGATCAGCTATGGCTTGCGTATTCTGGGATTGTCGCTGCTGATCTCGGTCATCACCGCATCCCTGCTGCTGACGGCGGTAGACCGCTTCATCGGCGTGCCGATCAAGCGGGTGATCGGCCATATGGCGGCGTTCCGGGATGATTATCAGAACCCCGACAGGGTGATCCGCCCCGAATCCAACCTGCGTGAATTTCGCAGCGCCGAACAGGCGATGTCCGACATGCAGGTGCGGCTGATTTCCGCGCTGCGCCAAAAGGACCGCCTCGCCACGCTGGGGGAAGCCGTCGCCAAGATCAGCCACGATCTGCGCAACATGCTGACCACGGCCACGCTGATAGCGGACCGGCTGGAAAATTCCGCCGATCCCGCCGTCCGTCGCACGGCGCCCAAACTGATCAACTCGCTCAATCGTGCGGTCAGTCTGTGCGAAAGCACCCTGAGCTTTGGCAAGGCCGAGGAAGCCGCGCCCGAACGGCGCATCGTCGATTTGCACGCCCTGGTCGACGATGTGTTCGACGCGGAATTGCTGGTCCGCGACGGAGGCGGGGGAAGCCGCGTAAGCTTTGCCAACGAGGTCGCGCCGCACACGAGGATCGAGGCCGATCCCGAACAGTTCTACCGCGTTCTGCTCAACCTGGTGCGCAACGCACGGCAGGCGATGGAAAACCAGCCCGAAGGCGGCAGGGTCGTCATTGCCTGCGACGCACGGTCCGGCGAACATTGCATCACGGTCAGCGATACCGGACCGGGATTGCCGACCAAGGCGATTGAGCATCTGTTCAAGCCGTTTCAGGGCGGACAGCGTCGGGGGGGCAGCGGACTTGGCCTCGCAATTTCGGCGCAACTGGTGCTGGGCCATGGCGGACGGCTGGAATTGGCGGAAACAACGACGGCGGGAACCACCTTCGTTATCACGCTTCCGACCCGAGATTTGCGCCTGGTCGCCCAGACCCCGATTTCGCCCTTGCAAACCCGAATGGGCGGCGATAGGTAGCCTCCACGACGCGCCGATAGCTCAGCTGGATAGAGCACCAGACTACGAATCTGGGGGTCGGGGGTTCGAATCCTCCTCGGCGCGCCATTTTTCATGTGAAGTATCAAGATGGCTTTGACCGTTACGTCATCAAATGACCCAACGGGGAAAATCCGGCATGGCTACAGTTCATGCAGACCGCAGCGAATGTCGGCTGTCACGAGACGGTCAAAAACCTGCAACAAGGCCTTGGGTTTCGAAGGAGGCTTCTCGTCGCCTCTAATGAGGCGGTTTACGTATGGCCCAAAAACGAGGGTTTGTTGAACGATTTTGAATGCCTGTTGCATGGATATGGGGGTAATACCATTCTGAGTGACCTGACCATTTGGAATTATAATGCTCATCAGAGTTGGCGATGCCCGCACCTCAAATATTGATCTGGTTCTGGCAGGCCTACTTTCCTCAATCGCTGGTGCGCTGAACGCTGTCGGATTTCTTATCGCCGGTTCGTTCACGGCAAACATGACGGGGAACATCTCGGCGTTTGCTGACATCATCGCGAATGGCGCGCCCCTCATCGCGTTTTCTTTCCTAGGGCTGGTCTTGGCCTTTATCTGCGGTGCAGGCATGGTTGCCCTTGCAATTCAAGCAGGTGAACGTCGCCAACTCCGCTCAGTCTACGCTTTGGCAATTGCCGCCGAGGGCATCATTCTTCTGCTCGTCGGCACCGCCCTTGCCATGTCATCGGTCACAAAACACGAGACGTTTCTAGTTATTGTCCTTAGCTTTGTCATGGGCCTTCAAAACGCTGTGACGACGATGATTTCACGGGCACGGGTCCGCACAACCCATGTGTCGGGAATGGCGACCGACATTGGTATCGAGCTGGCGTCAATGGTCGGGGGCGAAAAATCCCGTCACGAGGCCGCGCCAAAGCTCCGGCTGCATAGTTTGACCCTCGCCTGTTTTGCCTTTGGCGGCTTCTGCGGTGCACTCTTGTTTCAGATTGTCGGGATCTGGCTTTTTATGATTGCCGCAACTCTCTTACTATTCATATCGGTGCCAGAAGCCCTCAGAGCACACCGTTCCTGAGGGTCTTCCAAAAACCAACGTTTTTTGAACAGTTCGCACGAAGCACTATCCCCTGGTTGTGAGCCGCGCTCTCGGAAACAGGTGGAGGGACGCGCCCTCAGTCGTGGATATGAACGGGGGCCGGGTTGGCCAGCTTGCCACGCGCGAAGTCCCAGCTGGCGTTCAGCAGCCGCAGCATCACCTCCACCTCCTCCGCATCACGCGGGGCGAAGGCCATTACCGCTGTCGCCGGGATGTGTCCCGACCTTGCCATGGGGTGCAGTTCGCCCCAGCCCTTTGCGGTCAGTTCATCGACGACCGGCAAGGGAAGCATCATGTGCGACGAGCCGTCATAGGCCGGGTGCACATGGGCGAATTCGCGGCCGATCAGGAAGGCCTCACGCGGGCCGCACGCATGAACGTGCGAAAGGACCAAAGCCTCCGCTCCGGGCACCGAGATTCCGGAGGCCCGGCGCTCGACGAAGGGCAGCTCGAATGCGCGGCGTTTGAACAACGCGTGAACCTCTGCCGGTGCGTTCTGCGAGACCTGTTCGTGCGGTGCGCAGCCCGTGGTTTGCGGGCGCGGGCCTGTGCGGAATGGCAATTCGAAACTCATGATATCACCCGAATCTGAAGGCGCTTTCAACTGCGCCCATTACATGATCTTCCAATGTCTTGACCCCCCGATCCGCCCCTGCGGCGCCGGCCACGACATGCAGCGGGATCAGGTGTTCCTCACGCGGGTTCGCCTCACGCGCGCCGGGGGCCTGCGCCCAGTTCGCCAGCATTGCGTTGCGTTGGGCGGGATCGGGATGCGTGACCGCTTCACTCAGCCAGCGGTCGAAATCCAGACCGGCGATGGCACCCGCCGTCCCGCCATGCATCGAACGCATCATCACTGCCATATTGTGATAGGTGTTGCCCGATCCGATGATCAGGACGCCTTCGTCGCGCAGGGGGGCGAGCGCCTGACCCGCCTTCAGATGTGCCTCCGGGTCCAGATCACCACGCAGGCTGAGCTGTACGGTGGGAATACCGGCATTCGGGAAGGCCACCTTCAGCGGCACGAAGACACCGTGGTCGAATCCACGCCTGGCATCGGTGCCAGCGTCAAAGCCTGCGTCCTGTAAAAGCCTGCTTACACGGTCGGCCAACGCCGGATCGCCGGGCGCGGGCCAGGAGATTTCATAGGTGCTGGGTGGAAAACCGGCATAGTCGAACAGCAGCGGCGGTGCCGGGTTGGACTGCACGGTAAACTCCCGCTCCTCCCAGTGGCCCGAAATCACCAGCAGCGCCTTTGGCTTCACCGGCAGACTGGCGGGAAGGGCCTTCAGAAACGCGCGGTGTCTATCCCACGTATCGGGCGGATTCCATTCCATGAAAAAGCACGGACCGCCCCCATGAGGAATGAAAAGAGTTGGCATCGGGCTCATATCTGTCTGTCCTTCGCGGCTTGACGGAGATCTCCAGCGTTCGCTTGATACGGAATAGTCGATTGCAGCCTAAAATAAATCAGGTACTTAAAAGTAACCACCTCAAGGAAGCACCCCATGGCCAAGACACCGCCGCAATGCCCGATGGATTCGCTACTGCGCCTGCTGATGGGGCCATGGACCACCTATATCATCTGGGTTCTGAGCGATCAGGGCCCGCAAAGGTTCGGGGCGCTGAAACGCGCCGTGCCGGGAATATCCACCCGGATGCTGACCGAACGTCTGCGAATGCTTCAGGGTGCAGGGGTCGTCTGGCGCGTTCAGGAGGAGACGATCCCCCCGGCGGTGACCTATGGCCTGACCTCTCGCGGACGTGAATTGCGGAGCATTCTGGACGCCTTGGGCGATATCGCGGAACGATGGAGGGATGAGGGTGTGTTTGCCGGCGAGGTTTCAGGAACCACCTGAGTTGCCAATCAGCGCGGGCTTTTCTGCGTTGAAAGCCTGAAAAAGCCACACCGAGACCAGTTCGGACAGCCTTGCAGACGCCTCGAAATTACTGCGCAGAACGGCGCGATTCGGCTACTTGACCCTACAGATGGCCCGCACTACCTCTTGCCGGGATTTAAACCGACCGGACGGTACAGTTGTGAAGCGGATTATGCAGGCAAAGGTATCGGGGGACGTAAAAGCATCCGGTCAGACTGGGGTATCCGGCAACGCATCTGCCAGAATACTCGAAGCGGCCCGCGCGATCGCCACCCGTGAAGGGGTTGGAAAAATAACGATCCAGGCGGTCGCAAGGGAGGCGCGTCTCAGCAAGGGTGGAGTGCTCTACAACTTTCCCACGAAGCAGGCTCTGCTTTGCGGGCTGATGGATCAGATGCTGTCCGAGCATCGGAAGATAATGACGAGGTTGCCGGAACAGCATCCGGTACGAACTTTACGGGGTCATCTCGAAACGGTTTTGCAATCGCAGGACACTTGCGACGACCTGTCGATGGCGATACTTGCCGCCGCCGCATCCGATCCGCGACTGCTCGATCCACTGCGGGCTGATCTGACTGGCGACCTTGAACGTATACTGACTGACACGCGAGACGCCGAGGCTGCGATGATTGTCGTTCTGGCGATACAGGGGCTGCGTTTTCAAAGGCTTCTGGACCTTCCGGATGGCGGTGCGGACGTCAAAAAGCGCGTCATCGCGAGATTAAGGACTATGATTGATGAACTCGAATAAAACGAACCGCAGCTGGAAACGGATCGCTTCTGTCATTGCGATCGTGGCTGCGGCGACCCTGGCTGTGCCGTTCCTTCCCTGGTCGCTGACGGATTTGTGGGCTCAGACAACAGCAGACGCCGAGGATGCACCGGTCGAGGCAACCAGCGCACCCCAGGCCGATCGCCCGGTCACGGTCGAGGTGACCCGCGTGCTCAGCCGTATCATCAATCAATCCCGCACCGTTGCCGGCCGCGTCGAACCCGCGCGCACGGTGGACATCGCGTTTCAGGTGCCGGGGCAGATCATCTCGCTCGACGTGGAGCCGGGCGATAGAATTCCCGAAGGCGGCGTGATTGCGTCGCTCGATCAGGCTGATTTCAACCTTGCCGTCGATCGAGCCCAGGCCTCGTTTGAACTCGCGAACTCCGAGCTTCAGCGGGCGGAGAGTCTGGCCGAGCGGGGGGTCGCGGCCGATTCCCGGCTCGATACGGCGCGCGCGCAGTTCGCCCAGTCGGACGTCGCGCTGCGTGAGGCGCAGCGGCGTTTGTCCCAGACGCAAATCGTTTCGCCCTTTGATGCCATCGTGGCGCGTACCTTCGTCGAGGAATACGTCAACGTCACCTCCGCCGCGCCTGTCGCCCGCCTGCAGGATGTCAGCGAGATGCGGATCATGATTTCGTTGCCGGAGGAGCTTGCCGCCATCGCGCGTTCCGCGCCCGATGCCTTCAACATCGTGGCCCGTTTCCCCGCCGTGCCGGGATACACCGCGACGCTGGCACTTCGCTCATTCTCGACCGATGCCGATCCGACGGCGCAAACCTATGATCTGGAGTTCGCAATCACAGGCGATATCGATCCGCGCCTCTTGCCCGGCATGACAGCCGAAGTGCGCATCGTGATCGCGGCGGGCAACAATCAGATGGAATCCGTCATCGTTCCCGTTTCGGCGATCGACACGACCAGCCGAACCGATCCGTCCGTTTGGATATATGACCCAGCCACCGATCAGGTGCAGCGCAGGACGGTGCAGCTGGGGCTGCCGGTCGATGACGAGATTATTGTCATTGAGGGCCTGGAGGGCGACGAGGTCGTCGTTTCCGGCGGTTGGTGGCGGCTCAGAGACAACCAGACAGTAGCGGTTTCGGGTTTCTGATCCCGTATTCAAGCAGAACCGGATAGATTCATGGCATTCAGCATCTCACGCGCGAGCATCAAACGTCCTGTGGCGGTTTGGCTCGCCATCATCTTCTGTCTCGTTGGCGGTTATTGGGGGCTGACCACGGTGGGTCGTCTCGAAGACCCCAGCTTCACCCTCAAGACGGCGCTTGTCTTCGTGCCCTATCCCGGCGCCACAGCCGAGGAAGTTGAAGAGGAAGTTGCCGACGTCGTGGAAAACGCGCTGCAACAGATGAAGCAGCTCGACCGGGTGGAATCGAAGTCCATGCCCGGCATGGCGCAGATCACCGTCGAGATCGAGATGACCTATGGCCCGGATGAAATTCCGCAGGTCTGGGACGAGATGCGACGCCGCATCAGCGACGTCGAGGCGCAACTTCCCACAGGCGCGCAGCCGCCGATCATCAATGATGATTTCGGCGACGTTTATGGCATGTTCTATGCGGTCACGACTGAAGGGTTGAGCCCGACGGAACAGCGCGATCTGGCGACCCGCCTGCGCCTGGGCCTGATCACCGTCGATGGCGTCGCGAAGATCGAGGTTCAGGGTCTGGCCGAAGAGGTCATCAATATCTCGATACCCTCTTCGCGGCTAACGGAACTTGGCCTGCCGCCAAACCAGATCCTGGGCCTTCTGGCGGATGAAAATCAGGTCCTGAACAACGGTGCGATTACAGAAGGCCCCGCCCGGATCAGCCTGTCGGTTCCACCCGGCTATGTCAGCCCGCAAGGCATCGAGGAACTGCGCCTCGGCGTTGCGGGACAGGTCGGTCAGGTAGCGGTCTATGATATTGCCCACGTAACCCGTGATGAGGCTGATCAGCCCAGCCAGATCATTCGGCAAAACGGAAACGCGGCCTTCACCTTGGGCGTGTCGGCGCTGACGGACCGAAACGTGGTGGAGGTCGGCAATGAGGTCGCCGACCGTTTGGAAAGCCTCAAGGCTACGCTGCCCGAGGGGGTCGAGATCGTTCCGATCTACGAACAACACGTCGTTGTGGACGAGGCCGTTTCGAGCTTCCTCGTCGGTCTCGGCCAATCCGTCGGTATCGTCATTGCCGCGCTGATGCTGACCATGGGATGGCGACCGGGCCTCGTGGTGGGCGCGACCCTGGGACTCACCGTTTTCTCTACACTCTTCTTCATGTCCGTATTCGGAATCGCCATGGAACGGATCAGCCTTGGCGCCTTGATCATCGCTATGGGG
The DNA here is from genome assembly GCF_014235845.1 of Pontivivens nitratireducens. Taxonomy (GTDB): domain Bacteria; phylum Pseudomonadota; class Alphaproteobacteria; order Rhodobacterales; family Rhodobacteraceae; genus Pontivivens; species Pontivivens nitratireducens. The sequence goes on from NZ_JACJUQ010000004.1 coordinate 192,778, forward strand.
ATGCTCGTCGATAACGCCATCGTCATAACCGAAGGTATGGTCATCGGAATGGCGCGCGGAAAGCGGGCGGAGGACGCCGCGGCCGAGACGGAAACCGCCACGTCGATCCCGCTGCTGGGTGCGACGGTCATCGGGATCATGGCGTTTTCCGGGATCGGCCTGTCACCTGATGCGACGGGTGAGTTCCTGTTCTCGCTCTTCGCAGTCATCGGGATCTCCCTGCTGATGAGCTGGGCGCTCGCCGTTACGGTCACGCCCTATCTGGGAAAGCTGCTGCTTCGCGCGCCCAAGGAAGTCTCTGACGATCCGTACAAGGGTGCGTTCTACGGCATTTACCGCCGTTTCCTCTGGATGGCCCTGCGCGCCCGCGTGCTGGTTGTTCTGGTGATCGTGGGAATTACCGTCTGGTCGGTCATGGCCTTCGGGCAGGTCAAGCAGGCGTTCTTTCCCGCCTCCAACACGCCGATCTTCTACGTTGAGGTCCAGATGCCCCAGGGGACAGACATCAATGTCACCGATGATGAGATGGAGCGGCTGGAGCAGATTCTTCTGGCGGAGGAAGACGTCACGGGCGTGACAACTCTCGTGGGGCGCGGTGCCAGCCGCTTCATGCTGACCTACAATCCGGAGCAGGCGGATTCCAGCTACGGACAGCTTATCGTTCGGGTGGCGGATGCCGAGGCGATTCCGGCAATCGCGAACCGGCTGAACCAGGATCTGCCCGCCGAATTTCCCCACGCCCTGATCCGCGTCGAACAGATCGTGTTCGGGCCCCCTGCCGGTGCGGACGTGGCGGTGCGGTTTTCCGGTCCCGATTCCGTCATTCTGCGTCAGCTTGCCGATGATGCGATGCGGATTTTCGAGGATGCCGGCACACTCACCAATCCGCGCAGCAATTGGCGGCAGCGAGAAATTCTGGTTGAACCCGTCGTCGATGAATCGCGTATGCGCCTGGCCGGTGCAACCCGCGGCGCGATCGCGGACACCGTTCAATACGGCACGTCCGGTTTGCGCGTCGGTCAGCTGCGCGAGGATGACGAGGTGATCCCGATCCATCTTCGCCTGCCTGAGAGTGAGCGTGACGGGGTCCACCGACTTCGCGATCTGTCGGTGTGGTCCGATGGGGCTGGATCCTACGTTCCGATCACCAATCTGGTGGAGGGTTTCGAAACACGCACTGCCGAGGCACTCGTTCACCGCCGTGACCGGGAACGGACCATCACGGTCCTCGCCGGTGCACGCGGCGATCTGACTGCGGATGAAGCCTTCCGAAGTGTTCGGGCCGATATTGAGGCCATGGCCCTTCCCGAGGGGTATACGATGGAGTGGGGCGGCGAATTCGAAAGCGCCCAGATGGCGCAGGAGAGCCTAGGAAAGCAGCTTCCGCTGGGCTTCCTTGTCATGCTGACGATTTCGATCCTGATGTTCAACAAGATCCGCCAACCGCTGATCCTGTGGCTTGTCGTGCCGATGTCCGTGACGGGCATGGTTCTGGGTCTGCTGTTGACGGGATTGCCCTTCACCTTCACCGCTCTGCTCGGCTTCCTGTCGCTTTCGGGCATGCTGATGAAGAACGCCATTGTTCTGGTCGAGGAAATCGACTTGCAGCGCGAGGAAGGTAGCCCGGATTACAAGGCCGTGGTGGATGGATCGGTCAGTCGTCTGCGCCCCGTGGTGCTGGCGGCGGGTACGACGATCTTCGGGATGATCCCGTTGTTGCCGGACGCCTTCTTCGCGTCGATGGCGGTGACGATCATGGGCGGTCTCGCCTTCGCGTCGGTCCTGACGCTGGTGGCCGTGCCGGTGCTTTACGCGCTGTTCTTCCGCATTCGTCCGCCTGCGCCGAGCTGATCCGGACCCGATCACATATCCGCAGCGGAGGGGGGCCCTTCCGCTGCGGGTTTTGAATACGCGAGATCATCCGCTGCACACCTGCGTTAGAAGCATCCCACCGGTTCCTGCCTTTGCGCCGCATCATGCGACACCCCGTCAGGATCATGGCGATGGCGCTCACACGACAAATCGCTAGTCTCTCGACAGCCGCAAGCGGAGACCGCACCCATGTTGACTGTGACCGACCTGCACAAATCGTTCGAAACGGCAGGGCAGCCGCTGCCGGTCCTGCGCGGTGTCGATCTGGCCGTCACGCGGGGGGAGTGTGTGGCGTTGACCGGCGAATCCGGGTCGGGAAAGTCCACCCTGCTGCATTTGATCGCGGCCCTCGACACGTTCGACGCAGGCTCGATCCGCCTCGACGGGCAGGAGCTGGCCGGATTGAACGATCGCGCCCGCGCCGATCTGCGGCGCAATCGGGTGGGGGTGATCTTTCAGCAGTTCAACCTGATCCCCAGTCTTAGCGTCGGTGACAATCTGGCGTTTCAGGCGCGCCTCGCCGGGCGTTTCGATGCGGCGTGGCAGGCGCGATTGACGGAACGGCTGGGGCTTGGTCCCCTGACGGACCGCTGGCCGGAGCAGCTTTCGGGCGGTCAGCAACAGCGGGTCGCGGTGGGCCGCGCGATCGCCGCGCGTCCCGCGCTGGTCCTCGCGGATGAGCCGACGGGAAATCTGGACGAGGCGACCGGCGGCGCAGTGATGGACCTGCTGCTGGATCTGGTCGCTGAAACGCAGGCGACCCTGCTGATGGTGACGCATTCCGCCGCTCTGGCCGCACGACTGAACCGCCGGGTGCATCTGAGCCTGGGGCAGGTGTCGGCCCTATGAACCGGCTGATCCTGCGCACGTTGCTGTCGCATTGGCGCAGCCGCCCGTTCCAGATCGTCACTCTGCTGCTGGGTCTGACGGTGGCGACCGCGCTGTGGTCGGGCGTGCAGGCAATCAACGCGGAGGCCCGCGCCAGCTATGCCCAGGCTGCGGCGACATTGGGCACCGACCGGTTCGACAGCCTGCAACCGCGCGGTGCGGAAACCTTCGATCAGGAGGCGTATATCGCCCTGCGCCGGGCGGGCTGGGATGTCTCACCAGTGGTTGAGGGGTCATTGCGCCTGGGGGGGGAGCGTTACCGCGTTCTGGGCATCGACCCTGTGACCGCACCGGCCAGCCTGCCCGCCCGACCGGATTTGCAGGGGGCAGACCTGACGGATTTCCTCGGACCGACCGGATTGATCCTGATATCGGCGTCAACGACCCTGCCCCCCGATGTCGACCTGCCGCCCGTGCGGGTCGTCGAAGGTATCGCCCCCGGAACGCTGGTGATGGATATCGGCCTGGCGCAAACGCTGCTGACAATGCCGGGTCAGTTGAGCCGCCTGATCCTGCTGCCCGGCGTGCAAGGTGCGCCTCCCATAGCCGAGGCAAGCGGCGTGGTCTTTGACCGGATTGCCCCGCGCGGGGACGGTGGTGGCATCGCGGCGCTAACCGACAGCTTTCACCTCAACCTGACGGCGTTCGGGTTTCTGGCCTTCGCCGTGGGTCTGTTCATCGTCTATTCCTCCATCGGGCTGGCCTTTGAGCAGCGCAAACCGATGCTGCGCACGTTGCGGGCACTGGGTGTGCCGCTGCGACGTCTGATGCTGGTCATGGTCGCGGAACTGACGGCGCTGGCCCTGCTGGCCGGAATCGCGGGCGTGGCACTGGGTTATCTGATCGCGGCCAGTCTGCTACCCGACGTGGCCGCCACGCTCGAAGGTCTGTACGGGGCGCAAGTCTCAGGCAGCTTGTCGCTACGTCCGGCATGGTGGGCGACCGGATTGCTGATCGCGATGGGCGGCGCGGCGCTGGCGGCGGGGGATACGCTGTGGCGCACGGCACGCATGCCCCTTCTGTCGGCAGCAATGCCGGAGGCCTGGCACGGCGCGCAGGCCCGCGCGCAGTTCTGGCAGGGAATCGCGGCACTGGGCTGCTTTGCGCTGGCGCTGGTGCTGTGCTTCACCGCCTCCAGTCTGACGGCGGGGTTTGCCCTGATGGGAGCCTTGCTGATCGGAGCGGCACTGGCGTTGCCCGTCGTGCTGGCGACAATCCTGCGCATCGGGGCCGCCCGTGCGCGCGGGCCGCTGTCCCAATGGGGCTGGGCGGATGCACGACAACAGATGTCGCGTCTGTCGCTGGCCCTGATGGCGCTGCTGCTGGCACTGTCCGCCAATATCGGTGTCGGCACAATGGTGATGAGCTTTCGCGACACATTCACCGGCTGGCTGGACCAGCGCCTCGTCGCGGAGGTCTATGTCACGGCCAGCGACGCTGAACAGGGCCGCGCCATTCACGCATGGGCCACGGACCGGGTGGATGCGGTTCTGCCGATCTGGTCAGCAGAGGCACGGCTGGGCGCGGTTCCGATCTCCATCTACGGGGTCGCACAGCACCCGACCTATTCCGAGCATTGGCCGCTGATCGAGGCGTTGCCGGGCGCGTGGCAATCCGTCGCCAGCGGTGAGGGCGCATTGATCAACGAACAGATGGCCGCGCGGCGGGATCTGAGCCCCGGTGACGCGTTGATCCTGCCCACCCCCGATGGCACGGACTGGCCGCTGACGATCACCGCGATCTATTCGGATTACGGCAATCCCGTCGATCAGGTCATGGTGGACGTTGGCTTGCTCGCCACCCGCTATCCCGATATCGAACGCCTGCGCTTCGCCCTGCGGACGGCGGACGCCCCCCAAGTAATTGAAGAGGCGCGCGCGCGTTTCGGCCTGTCATCCGAACAGGTTGTCGATCAGGCCGCGATCAAGGCGCTGTCCCTTGCCATATTCGAGCGGACATTCACCGTCACCGGGGCCCTGAACATCCTGACACTGGCGGTGGCGGCCCTGGCCCTTCTGACGGCGATGCTGACATTGCAACTGATGCGGCTGCCCTCACTGGCGCCACTGTGGGCGATGGGACTGACGCGGGCGGCGCTGGCACGGGCGGAGTTGGTGAAGGTTTTGGCCCTGGCACTGCTGACGGCGATCCTGTCCATACCGATCGGGCTGGGTGTGGCTTGGGTTCTGACCAATGTCATCAACGTGATGGCGTTCGGGTGGCGGTTGCCGATGAACCTCTATCCCATGGACTGGCTGCGCCTGATCGGGCTGGCGTTGCTGACTGCGACGGTGGCGGCCGGGCTGCCGGTGTTGCGCCTTGCCCGAACCGCCCCCCGAACGTTGCTGGGCGTCTTTGCGAGCGAGAGGTAGATCATGAGAGTTCTGGTATTCCTGTTGCTGTTGCCGACACTGGCCTTCGCACAGGGCTTCGCAGGTCTGGGCACGGCCACGCAGGAGGGGTTCGCAACGCCTGAGCGGGGCGCCACCCTGACCTTTCCCACCGATCACGCGGCACATCCCGACTACCGGATCGAGTGGTGGTATCTGACCGCCAACATGACCGGACCGGACGGGGCGACCTATGGTGCGCAATGGACGCTGTTCCGCTCCGCTCTCGCACCCGGGGAAGGGGAAGGCTGGGCCAGTCCGCAGATCTGGATGGGTCATGCCGCCTTGACCACGGCAGACCGCCATTTCGTGGCCGAAACATTCGCCCGGGGCGGAATCGGACAGGCCGGTGTCACCGCGCAACCATTCGCCGCCTGGATCGACGACTGGCAAATAGCAGGTCCAGACCTGACCGAGGTGACGGTTCGGGCGCGTGGCGACGGGTTCGCCTATACGCTCGACCTCGCGACCTCGGCACCCTTTGTCGCACAGGGCGACGGTGGATACAGTGTCAAATCGGGGGCGGGTCAGGCCTCGTACTACTATTCGCAGCCCTTCTACGACCTGACCGGGATGATCGAGATCGGCGGCGTTCCCACACCCGTCACGGGTCAGGCATGGCTCGACCGGGAATGGTCCTCACAGCCCTTGGCCGAGACTCAGGACGGCTGGGACTGGTTCTCCATCCACTTCGAGAGTGGTGAGAAACTGATGGCCTTCCGCCTGCGCGACAACAGCGGCGCGCCGTTCCATTCCGGCACGTGGATAGACGCGGACGGCACGCCGCACCCGCTGGACGGCGACACGCTCAGCTTTACCGAACTGGAGCGGGCGCAAACCTCCGGCCCGCAGGTTCCCATCGCGTGGCGGGTGCAGATCGCGCAGCGGGGGCTGGACATCACGACGCGCCCCCTGAACCCCGACGCCTGGATGGACACGCTGTTTCCCTATTGGGAGGGTCCGATCCATGTCGAGGGCAGTCACGACGGCATCGGATATCTGGAGATGACGGGATATGAATGATCTGCTCGATCTGATGTGGGATCTGCTGGAACGCGGCGTGACGGATCGGACGCTGGCCACCAACCGCCCTACCCTCTCCACCGGCGACGGACAGATGCGCACGGTGGTGCTGCGCGCGGTGTCACGGGCGGCGCAAACGCTCGATATCCACAGTGATGCCCGCGCGGGCAAGGTGGCACAGCTTCGCGCCGATCCGACAGCCAACCTGCATGTCTGGGACGCGCACAACACCCTGCAAATCCGCCTCTGGGCGGCTGCGCAAGTGCACAGTGATGATCGGATCGCGGCCAAGGCATTTGCTGCCCTGCCCGATCATGGTCAGCGGATCTATCGCGTGACGCCGCATCCCGGCACGCCCATCGCCGATCCCCGGCACATCACGTTCGAGGAGCAACCGCATTTCGCCCTCATCCGGCTGCACCTGCAGGAGGTCGAGCTGCTGCATCGGGACCGCGACCTGCATCGCCGCGCCCTGTTCACTGCGGGCGAAAACTGGCGCGGGCGCTGGCTGGTCCCGTGATCCTCAGCGGGGACACAAACGCACGAGTTGCATGAAATCCACCAATTGCCCGGTCTGGCGGCGGGCCTCCTCCGTCTGGCCCAGCAGCCCCTCGGTCAGGCCCGTTCCCGCCAGTTGCCCGCTGGCGAGCAGGATACGGGCGAGGACCTGCCCCTCCTCGATCAGGCTCAACGTCCGCTCCGTCGTGGACAGTTCGCCGCAATCCATTTGCAGAACACGTTGGACGACCTCCTGCGCGACATCCGGGGTCGCGGGCTGCACCGCACCGCCGCCCGTGGCACATCCGCTCAGAATCGCCAGGCAAAGCACGAGGTTTCTAAACATCTGAGGCCTCCATCTCTTCGAGAAGTTCGTTCAGGCAATCGCGCGGCAGGATCAGCAGGACCGGGCCACCCTGCATCGCGATCTCCACCGGGCCGGTCGCTTCGTTCGAGGTGCCGATGCGGCCCGCCGGGGCCATGTCCAACCCATCGACAGGCCAGCGCAGGCCGGTGCTCGACACACCCTGCGCAGCGCCCATCGGGAACAGTGACACCCGCGTTCCGGGTAACAGTTTCAACCGGATGCTCTCGTTCAATCGGCAGCACAGATCGCCGTCGCCCAGCAATACGACCCGCGCGCCCGACTGCGCCACGGTGGAAAATGCGGCCAGCACGTGATCCAGGCGCCCGCCGCTGAAACCGACCGCGAAAAACAGCGGCGCATCGACATACGCCAGACATTTGTCGAAATCGGTGCTGTCCTGCTCCGCGATGCGGTGCACCGGCACGTCACCCCACCCAGCCGGCGCACGCAGCGAATCCAGATCGCCGATGATCGCATCCGGGCGCAGTCCGTGACCAGCAAGTTGATCCGCCCCGCCATCCGCCGCCACGATGCGGTGATAGCGCCCCGACAGCGCGGCCAGATCGCCCGCGTCCACAGGGGCACCCCCGACCAGCAGGACCGGGCGCGACGTGCTCAGAACCATATCAGTCACACCAGACCCCGAGCCCTTGCCCTGCCCGATATGCGCGGCAATAGTTGCGAACGTGAAATTCGGACGACCCCATGACCCAGACATCCCGCATCTCCCTCAGTTTCGGTGCATTCTCGTGCGAACTGGAAGGTATCGCAGATCCGCTGCCTTTGTTGCAGCGACTTGTCACGTTTTGCGAGGATGTCGAGCGGCGCAACCCCGACTTCGGCAGGTCCGTGATGCCGCTGGCCGAACTGCAAGCGGCCCTCGCGACGACCGGGCCGGTCACCGCTACGGTTCAGGAGGGGCGGTTGGTCGTCTCCCACACCCCCGGGGTGGAGGGCACAGAACCACCCCGGCAGGACAATGTGGAGGATATCGAGACGCAAGCCCCCGATCTGCCGGACGACATGCTGTCCTCGGCGCTGGACCGGGCAATGCAGCAGACCGAGAACAGGCAGGCCGACGCGACGCGCCCCCTGCTCAGCCTTGGCGAATATGCGCGCGCGCGGCATCCGCGCCGTGCGGCGGAGGCGCTGGAAATCGCCGCCGCTTATTCCCATCACGTGCTGGGGGTTGAGGCCTTTGACGGCGTACAGTTGCTGACCGATGTGGATCAGATCGACATCGGACAGCCCAGCACGATGGATGAGAAGATCTCCGCCTTCGGAGATCTGCTCGACCGGGGCACGTTCAAGACGACGGAGCGTGAGAACATCTTCACCCTCGCCCAGGTCGTTGCCCTACGCTACCGCTAGGGATTACCAGTCGCGGATCACCACAGCTGAAATCGAGTTCTTAGGGCTGCCTTCGATCAAGCGGTCCGAATAGGTCAGATAGATCAGAGTGTTGCGGTTTTCATCATAGAACCGCACGACCTGCACGCGCTTGAACAGGATGGATGCGCGCTGACCGAACACCTCCTCGCCCTCCTCCAGCTCATCCGGATCGAAGCTGATGGGCCCGACCTGGCGGCAGGCGATGGACGCATCCGACGTGTCCTCCGCCAGACCCAGCGACCCGGTTATGCCGCCCGTACGGGCGCGCGAAACGAAGCAGGAGACGCCTTCGACCTCCGGATCGTCGAACGCCTCGACCACGATGCGGTGGTTCGCGCCCAGCAACCGCCACGCGGTCGTGACCTCACCGATTTCCTCGGCGCGCAGGGGCAGGGCAGCCAGCAGCAAACAAATGACCAGACGATACATCGCACTCTCCTTCAGCGGGGTTGATGCTGTAGGTAGGCGCGGTGACCGCGCTGTCCAATGACGCGGCATTGGAACAGAAAATGCTCAGACGAACTGTTCGCGGATCAGGCGTTCCTCCAGCCCGTGTCCGGGATCGAACAGCAGGCGATGTGTCACTTCCGGTTCGGAGCGGATAATAACGCGCACCACGTCGCGCACCTCGGCGGAATCGGCGGTGGCGGCAATGCCGCGCTTCTCCGGCTCCAGCACGTCGAAGGTCACCTCGGAATGCGATGGCAACAGCGCCCCGCGCCAGCGTCGGGGGCGATAGGCGGACATCGCCGTCAACGCCAGAATGTCCGCCCCGATGGGCAGGATCGGACCATGCGCGGAATAGTTATACGCCGTCGATCCCGCTGGGGTGGAGACGAGCGCCCCGTCGCAGACGAGTTCCGCCATGCGTTCCCGCCCGTCGATACCGATCCGCAGCTTCGCCGCCTGCGGTCCCATGCGCAGCAGCGAGACCTCGTTGATGGCGAGCGCGCTGTGCGTCTCACCCGACCTGTCGGTCGCGATCATTCGCAACGGGTGGATTTCGGCCGTTTCGGCGGCGGTGATCCGGTCGAGCAGGTCATCCTCGCTATAGGCATTCATCAAGAACCCGACGGTCCCCCGGTTCATGCCGTAGACGGGCGCGTCCAGACCCTCGGTCGCGTGCAGGGTGGACAGCATGAACCCGTCACCGCCCAGCGCCACGATCACGTCCGCCTCATGCGCGGAGACGGAGCCATAGGCCGATTCCAGCCGGGTCATCGCATCATGTGCGATAGCAGTCTGCGAAGAGACGAAACAGATGCGGGGGGCAGGCTCGACACGCATTCGCAACGCTCCTTAAAGGCGACAGGGCGTGCAGCATGACGGCGCGCGCGCCGCCGTTCAACCCGCTACCGTGTCGGTGCACCCGGAACGGTGCTGTCAGAACCGCCAAGCTGCGGCGAGTTTTCATGCGATTGCACGATCCGGCAACGATAGAATGCACCAAGGCCACGCTTACGACCGATTTCAGGGTTTCATACCGGTGCCGCGTCATCCACGCGCAGCTTGACCTTACGTCGCCCGCCCCATTCGTCGATCTCCAGCTTTCCGGCGATATGGAACGCACGCCCGCCATGTTCGCTGAGCGCGGGGCCGATATCGCTGTCGAAAGCCCGGAATGCGATGGCGTCGATCCGTCCGCCGCCCTCGCCGGTCAGGGTCAGGCGCAAGTGATTCTCTCCCGCACGCTTGGCGAACGCGATACGTTGGGCGCTAAGCGCGAAGCGCGGGGCGGCGGCCCCGGCACCGAACGGGCCAGTGGCCTCGATGCTCTCAACCAGTTCCGGGGTCGCGCCTGCTGCGGCGATCAGCCCGTCGATGCGCAGGTCCGCCGGGCCCGCCTTGCCCGCGCCCTGCCGCGCCAGCAGCGCCGACAACCGCTCCATCGCGGAATCCAGCGCCGCCTCCGCTACGGTCAGGCCGGCGGCCATCGCGTGACCGCCGCCCTTCAGCAGATGCCCTTCATGTGTCGCCATTGCGACGGCACCGCCCAGATCGACGCCGGCGATGGATCGCGCGGACCCCTTGCCGATGCCGCCCTCCAGCCCGATCACCACGGCGGGGCGGTTGAATGCTTCCTTCAGACGGGCAGCGACGATCCCGACGACACCCGGATGCCAGCCCTCGCCCGCGGCCCAGACCATCGGGCCATCGGTGCCGCGCGCCTCGACCTGTTGGGTCGCCTGCACCAATACCTGCGCCTCGATCTCGCGCCGGTCGCGGTTGAGCGTTTCGAGACGCTGCGCCAGCGCCGCCGCCTCATCCGGGTCCTGGGTTGCCAACAGCCGCGCGCCCAGATCGGCGGCACCGATGCGCCCGCCGGCGTTGACGCGCGGTCCCAGCAGGAACCCCAGATGATAGGCGGAGGGGCGCGTGTTCAGTCCCGCCACATCGCCCAGCGCCACCAATCCGGGCCGCGCCCGCTGCGCCATGATCGTCAGCCCCTGCCGCACCAGCGCGCGATTGAACCCGATCAGGGGTGCCACGTCGGCCACCGTGGCCAGCGCCACCAGATCGAGCATCGCCATCAGGTCGGGCACAGCACCATCATTTCGCATCGCCCGGTTGGCACCGGCCAGCATCAGGAACACGACGCCCGCCGCGCACAGATAGGTGCAGGCCACGTCCTCATCCTGCCGGTTCGGGTTCACCACGGCATCGGCGGGGGGCAGAACCTCCCCCCCCTGGTGGTGGTCCAGCACGATGACATCAGCGCCCTTTGCCTTCGCCGCGGCGATTGGCTCATGGCTCAACGTGCCGCAATCCACACAAACGATCAGATCGTGCGCCCCGGCCAAATCCTGCATGGCAGGCACGTTCGGGCCGTACCCCTCGTCGATCCGATCAGGAATATAGAGCGTCGCCGCCAGCCCCATCTGTCGCAGCCAGTCGATCAGCAAAGCGGCGGAGGCCCCCCCGTCCACGTCGTAATCGGCAAAGATCGCGATCCGCGACTTGCGCCGGACGTGATCGCAGAACAGTGCCACTGCGTGGTCCATATCCTTCAGCGAGGACGGGTCGGGCATCAGGTCGCGCATCTTGGGCGCCAGAAAGCCCGGAACCTCCTGCGCTTCGATGCCGCGCCGGGCCAGCACGCGGCTGACCGGGTCGGACACGCCGCAAACCTGCACCAGTTGCGCGGCTGCGCGTGCCTCCTGCTCGGACATGCCGATCCAGCGACGCCCGGTCAGCGAGGTTTCGACATCCAGAAAGGCAGGGGCACTGTCACGCGGCATGGGCACACATCATATTGGGGGCTTGAGGATTACCTCCACCATATCCCGTCTCCCCTTTCCCGCAAAGCGGAACACAGCGTGAATACCTCCCATCCGCTGGCAAAGTCCGGCCCATCCGGCGATCAAGCCCCGTTGCACGGCACTGACCCCTCGCCTACACATGCGCGATCCATACGCATGAAGGACGATCCCATGACCCAACCGCTTCGAATCGCCATTGCCGGGCTCGGCACAGTCGGCACCGGGATCGTGCGCATGGTCCAGACCCATGGGGACAAGATGCTGGCCCGCTCGGGTCGTGAAATCCGCATCGTCGCCGTTTCGGCGCGGTCGCGGGGCAAGGATCGCGGCGTGAAGCTCGACGCCTTCGCGTGGGAGGACGATCCGGTCGCCCTCGCCCGGCGCGACGACGTGGACCTGATCGTCGAGGTCATGGGCGGTGAGGACGGCCCCGCCAAGGTGCTGACGGAAACCGCGCTGGCTGCGGGCAAGCATGTCGTGACCGCGAACAAGGCCATGATGGCCCGCCACGGTCAGGCGTTGGCCGAACTGGCCGAGGCGAACGACGCCGCCCTGCGCTACGAAGCCGCCGTCGCAGGTGGCATCCCGATCATGAAGGCCCTGACCGAAGGTCTGGCCGGCAACGGGATCGAGCGCGTGATGGGCGTGATGAACGGCACCTGCAACTACATCCTGACCCAGATGGAGGAGACCGGGGCCGATTACGAGGACGTGCTGGCCGCCGCACAACAGCTGGGCTACGCCGAGGCGGATCCCGCCTTCGACGTCGGCGGCATCGACGCGGCGCACAAGCTCGCCCTGCTCGCCGCGACCGCCTTCGGCACGCGCGTGGATTTCGACGGTGTCACGATCGAGGGGATCGAGCATATCTCGCTGACCGACATCACGCAGGCCCGCGAACTGGGCTACAAGGTCAAGCTGCTGGGCGTCGCCCGGATGAGCGACGAGGGGCTGGAGCAGCGGATGCAGCCGGTTCTGGTGCCGGCCCGCTCCTCGATCGGGCAGTTGGAGGGCGTCACGAACCTGGTGGTGGTCGAGGGTGATTTCGTCGGGCGCACGGTCTTTACCGGCCCCGGCGCGGGCGAGGGGCCGACGGCCTCCGCCATCATGGGCGACGTGATGGACATCGCGCGCGGCCTGCGCATTCCGGCCTTCGGCCAACCGGCCCATTCGTTGAGCGCGGCCAACCGCGCGGCCAATGCCGGGGCGGCCAGCCACTACCTGCGCTTCACCCTGACCGATGCTCCCGGCACGCTGGCGCGGATCGCGCAGATTCTGGCGGATGAGGGGATCTCCATCGACCGGATGCGGCAGAATGACCATGACGGCACCAATGTACCGGTGCTGATCGTGACGCATGACTGCCTGCGATCCAATCTGGATGCGGCGTTGAGCCGGATTGCGGCCAGCGATGTCAGCCTTGCCCCGCCGGTCGCATTGCGCATCGAACAGGTCTGAGGACAGCAGCGGGGGCGCCGACCAGCGCCCTCAGCTCTCGGGCTTCTGCCCGGTCAGATGCGCCTCACCCCGCGCGGCGGCCAGATCGATCTGACGCTGGCGTTCACGGAACCGCGCGCGATCCTCGGGCGTGCGTTCATCTATGCAGTGATGACAACTAACGCCCCGCTCATACCCGTTGCGGGTCAGATCGTCGGGGGCCAAGGGCCTGCGGCAACCGGCGCACAGCACATGCGGGCCGGGTTTCAACCCATGGCCCACCGTCACACGCTCATCGAACACGAAGCATTCACCCTGCCAGGTGCTCTGCTCCTCCGGCATGTCTTCGAGGTATTTCAGGATGCCGCCCTGAAGGTGATAGACCTCTTCCACCCCCTGCCCGATCAGCCAGCTGGTCGATTTTTCGCAACGAATGCCGCCGGTGCAGAACATCGCGACCTTCTTGCCCTCGAACTGTGCCGCATTGCGCCGCCACCATTCGGGAAATTCACCGAAGCTGCGGGTGCCGGGGTCCAGCGCCCCCTCGAACGAGCCGACGGCGACCTCGTAATCATTGCGGGTGTCGATCAGCACCACGTCGGGATCGGCGATCAGGTCGTTCCAATCCTGCGGGGCAACATAGCGCCCGACTGCGGCATTCGGATCGACCTCCCCCGCGCCCAGCGTCACGATCTCCTGCTTGAGCCGGACACGCAGGCGGCGAAATGGCTGCACATCCGAGAAACTGTATTTCGGCTGCACGCCCTCGCAACCGGGGATTGCGCGCAGATGGGCGATCGCGGCATCTATCGCGGCCTCGGACCCGGCCAGCGTGCCGTTGATCCCCTCGGACGCGACCAGCAGAATGCCCCTGATGTTCAGTTTGCTTAACGTATCGTCGAGGCGATCACGCAGTAATTCCGGGTGCTCGATTCGCGCAAACCGATACAAAGCCGCTATCTTATTCGCCTTAAACGTGTCCATCGCGCAACACTTTTTCCTGTTCTACCTCAATCCTGACACATCTTCGTGTGTCATTGATCGCTATTTGGTTGCAAATGTCGCCGGATACCAGCGTGGAGATTGCGCAAACGAAATTGCTTTGGCATTCTGCCACGTGTCTTGCCATGCGTCATATCGACGTGGCGGTCCGATCATATATGCCGTGGGGGCTTCGTATGTGAACGGATTTCGGACCAGGGATGTGGGGGATTTCTATGTTTGCAGCAATCATTGGGCTGGTGCAGCGGTTTCGCAGGGACGACAGCGCAGTCGTCGCCATTCAGGTTGTGATCTTCTCGGTCATGCTGCTGACATCCGCCGGACTGGTCATCGATTTCGGGCGCGCCTATTCCGCCCATTCGCAGATGCAAAGCTTCGTGGACAAGGCGGCCCTGGCCGCGGCGGCGGAACTCGACGGTCAGTCGGATTCGATACAGCGCGCCACGGCGGCGGCGGTGGCTGTCGCACAAAGCTCCAGCTTCACCGATGATGAGGAAGACTTCGCGATCGCCCTGCCGCTGACATTCATGATCGACAACCCGGTAGATGAGACCGGCACCTTCTCCGAGGCCATGATGGCCGAGTTGGAGACCGCGGCCCCCCAATTGGCCACACATGTCTTTGTTGAGGCTGAGGCCCGCACCATTCGCCTGGCGTTTCTGTCGATCGGCCTGAACAGCGACGCCACCGAACAGGCCCGCCGCAACAAGATAAATGAAGGTACGATGTTCATCGACGTCGATGGGGATGGCACCGCCGATGCATCCAGTCAGGATTCCGCATGGCGACAGGCCCTGGCCGAAAATACCGATGACGGCGCGATCGAGAAGACCACCTCGATCAACCTGTCCGCCTTCGCGGTCGCGCGGATGCAGGTCTCCTATTGCGGTGAAATCAGCACGATGGTGATGTGCAACCCGTTCGAGGGTAACGCCGACGGACAATCCTTCACTGAGATCATGGAAAATCAGGAAGGCACGCGGATGCTCCTGACGACCGACCGTCAGGCGGACAGCACCACCCCGATGCCGCTGAGCACAAATGACGGTGCCATCCGCGTCGGTCTGTTCAAGGATCCGCGCAACGAGATCGGCGCCGACAATGCCGGTGTGTGCGACGATATCGGCCTCGGCGCGTTTGAGGCCGCCGCCTATAACGGCAACCCCGGCGCGGCCACATCGACCGACCCGTGGACCTATCCCGCCACGGATGAGGAGATGGAGCGTCTGCGCGACACCTGTTTGCTGGCCACCATCGACAGCCAGATGCAGTGCATCGGTGGCGAGGTCCTCATCAAGGCGGCGGAGCCGGAGACCATCACCACCGCTCTCAATTCCCTGTTCGACATCTGGGATGCCCCGCTGGACCGCATTCTGAACCAACCGACCACGTCCGATCGCGCGTTCTCCCCCGATTACGTCGCCAATCACGGCCACCTCACCCGCGCCGAATATATCGACTATATCCAGCAGGGTCGCATCGCGGAGGCCGAATCCGACATGGACCGCTGGTCCGGCAGAATCGCCGATGAGCAGGCAGGCCAAAACCGACAAACCCGCATCGACCGGTATCAGGGCTTTTACGAAAGCGCCGCTGCCGAACGCGAACGTTGGATCCTCACTCTTGCCGCCTATCCCGACAACATCGTCAACACCGCCTCGCGTCGAAACCACATGAAGGGCGACGGCCATGGCGGGGCATGGGGGCCGATGCTGGGCGCCGACTGCCTGGAGGGGGACCCTTCGGCCTGCACACCCTACCCGTACATGGCGCTGCCGTTCACCGAGGGTGATGATTCCGCGAGCGGCTGGCGCATGGGTCCCCTGTCCGCCGCCCCCACCCAAGACGCCGTAGCCAGGGATGCAACCGAAGGATCGGTCGAGGATACCGAAGCAGACCCCGCCGCCGAGGGTGACGCCGTCGAGGGCGAGGAAGCCGCGACCGCATCCACCCCCGATACCGACATCATCAGCCTGGGCGCCAGTGCCTCGAACCCTGAGATTACCGGCTGGAGAATCATCAACTACACGGACATGGATCTGACCGGCCGTTTCGGGTTCGAAACCGACCACAGAAGCGTAATCTTCTCCCTGCCCGCGAACAGCCAGCGCGACTATCAGGTGGAGGTTGACGACACCGCCGTGATCACCTGGACAAGCGAGGTTGAGTTGGACCTTTACCTGATCTCCGCCCATGTGGACACGACGCAGGATTTCACCGGGGTCGGCAGCCCGTCCTATGACATCATGTTCGGGCGCGTACCCAGCTTCGTCGAGTATTTCTCGACCTACTATTCCCCGTACATGAACACCTACGCGCTGGATCTGGACAATCCCGACACCGCGTTCGAATGGGACGTGGCAGGGTCATTCAGCATGTATGACGGCTATTCGCGGATCGAGCGGCAGACCACAGAACTGCTCGCCTATTCCGCCTCCAACGGGCCGGAGAACGACGACACTGCGGTGCGAAGCCTGCCGGAGCATTTCCAGTTCACCTCCAACAACCCCTCGGCTGAGCAGACGACCGAACGGCGCCGTCAGAATGTGGCCCTGGTGAACTGCGAGGCCCTGTCGAACCCCGTCTCACATGGCGGACAGGCCGATGCCTATGCCGGCGCTTATGTGGCGGAACTGGAGGCCGTGGTGGAGTTGTTCTTTACCGGACCGGTCATGGTTCAAAGCTGTGCGGATACCGTCGGCTCAGATCCCGAAGATCAGATGGACTGCTGGAACTCCGATATCGAACAGGCCTACATCCCTGTCGAATATCTGGGTGCTGCAGACCCCGCCGATCCATCGGTGCAGGAATACCTCAACTATGCCGTTCTGGTTCATTGAACCACCGGCATCTTGACCCCGGCGACTTGAGAAGGTAATCACGCCCCCAACCCCGGAAGCCACGTCTTCCGGTCCGCGGCCTGTGCGCCGGGGATCGCCACCGGTCAGCGCGTTGCGCCCACCGGTGCTTTCGCCGTTTTGCAGACCGAATGTAGGAGCGACGCGATGTTCGAGAATCTGTCCGACCGCCTCTCAGGTGTGCTTGAAAAGCTGACCCGTCAGGGTGCGCTGACCGAGGAGGACGTGGGCACCGCTCTGCGCGAGGTGCGCGTCGCCCTGCTGGAGGCAGACGTTTCCCTGCCCGTCGCGCGCGACTTCGTCAAATCCGTGCAGGACAAGGCCACCGGGCAGGCCGTCACCAAATCCGTCAGCCCCGGCCAGCAGGTCATCAAGATCGTCCATGACGCACTGGTCCAGACCCTGGCCGGTGATGATGCCAATGCGGGTGAGTTGAAGGTCGGATCGCCGCCCGCCCCCGTTCTGATGGTCGGCCTGCAAGGCTCGGGCAAGACCACGACCACTGCCAAGCTGGCCAAGCGTCTGTCGGAGCGGAACAAGAAACGCGTCCTTATGGCCTCGCTCGATACCCGTAGGCCTGCCGCGATGGAACAGCTTGCCGTGCTGGGGATGCAGATCGGCGTCGATACGCTGCCCATCGTGCCCGGACAGACCCCCGTGCAGATCGCGAAGCGTGCCAAGCAGCAGGCGACGCTGGGCGGCTACGATATCTACATGCTCGACACCGCGGGCCGCCTGTCCATCGACGATGAGTTGATGGATGAGGTTGCCGCCGTTCGCGATGAGGCCAAGCCCCACGAAACCCTGCTGGTGGTCGATGGCCTGACCGGACAGGATGCCGTGAACACGGCGGAGAACTTCAATAGCCGTGTCGGAATCTCGGGCGTCGTGCTGACCCGGATGGACGGCGACGGTCGCGGCGGTGCCGCCCTCTCGATGCGCGCAGTCACGGGCAAGCCCATCAAGTTCGTCGGTCTGGGCGAGAAGATGGACGCCATCGAGGAATTCCCCCCGGAACGCATCGCGGGCCGTATCCTCGGCATGGGCGATATTGTCTCTCTCGTCGAAAAGGCGCAGGAACAGATCGAGGCCGAGCAAGCCGAGCGCATGATGAAGCGCCTCCAGAAGGGTCAGTTCAACATGAACGACCTCAAACAGCAGCTCGAACAGATGCAGAAGATGGGCGGCATGCAGGGCGTCATGGGTATGATGCCGGGCATGGGCAAGCTGTCCAAGCAGATGGATGAGGCCGGGCTGGACGACAAGGTGCTCAAACGCCAGATGGCCCTGATCGATTCGATGACCAAGCAGGAACGCCGGAATCCGGCCATCCTTCAGGCCAGCCGCAAGAAGCGGATTGCCAAGGGTGCGGGCATGGAAGTGTCCGACCTCAACAAGCTGATCAAGATGCATCGCCAGATGGCGGACATGATGAAGAAGATGGGCAAAATGGGTAAAAAGGGCCTGATGCGCGGCGGCCTCGGCGCGCTAATGGGCAAGGGCGGAATGGGCGGTGGTGCAGGAATGCCCCCCGGCATGACGCCTCCCGGCGGGATGGGCGGCGGCGGCACCGCGCCCGGCGGATTGCCGGGCCTTGGCGGTGCGTCCCTGCCCCCCGGTCTGGGCGGACTGGGAAAGAAGAAATGAGCCGTATGTCTGCAATTTTTCCGGCATTTGTCGGCGGAAACCCCTCCGTTACGGCGCAGCGCGGCTATAGCGTAACCTCCGGTTTCGGAGCGAACGGATGACCGCAGAAATCGCCCTTGCCCGTTCCGTTCTGGCCGAACATCGCGCCTCGATCGACAACCTCGATGCGATCCTCGTCTTTACTCTGGCCGAGCGATTCAAGCGCACGCAGGCGGTGGGTAAGCTCAAGGCGGAACATGACCTTCCCCCCTCCGACCCGACGCGCGAGGCGGAACAGATTACCCGGCTCGAAACAATGTCGGCCGATGCCGGTCTCGACCCGGACTTCACCCGGAAATTTCTGAATTTCATTATTCAGGAAGTTATCCGTCACCACGAACAATACCAGGAAAACGTCTGATATTTCAGACCCATACACGACCAGATCAAGGAGATACCCATGGCCGTTACCATTCGTCTCGCACGCGGCGGTTCCAAGAAGCGCCCGTTTTACCGCATCGTCGCAGCTGACAGCCGCATGGCCCGCGATGGCCGCTACATCGAGAAGCTGGGCACCTACAACCCGCTGCTGCCCAAGGACAACGAGGAACGCGTCAAGATGGACGCCGAGCGCGTTGCCTACTGGATGTCCACCGGTGCCAAGCCGACGGATCGCGTTTCCCGCTTCCTCGAAGCGGCTGGCATCGTTGAGAAAAAAGAGCGCGCCAACATGAAGAAGGCCGAGCCGGGCAAAAAGGCCAAGGAACGTGCCGAGCAAAAGGCCGCCAAGGAGGCCGCCGCCGCCGAAGCAGCGGCAGCCCCTGTGGAAGAGCCCGCAGCAGCCGAAGAATAAACTCTCTGAGCCGGTTCCCCCCGGGGGGACCGGCGTTTCGCCATCAGTCCATAACGGAGCCGCGATGCGTTCCTTCTCAACTGACTTCACGGCGGAACTGAACGAACTCTTCAAGTGGCGCCGCGACGTGCGGCGCTTCACGGATCGCCCGGTTCCGAACGACCTTCTCGATGAATGCCTCGACCAGATGCGCCATGCCCCTTCGGTCGGACTCAGCGCACCCTGGCGGTTAATTCATGTCGAGAGCGACAGCGCCCGCGCCGCCGCGATCGAGAATTTCGAGGCCGCGAACGCCCAGGCATTGCAGGGCTATTCCGGCGATCAGGCCAAACGCTATGCAGGACTGAAACTGTCCGGGCTGCGAGAGGCTCCAGTCCACCTCGCTGTGTTTTGCGATGACACCACCCGCAAGGGTTCGGGCCTGGGCGCGGCAACAATGCCGCAGATGCGGGCCTATTCCGTCGCCGGTGCGATCATGTATCTATGGCTTGCCACCCGTAGCCGCGGGTTGGGCATGGGGTGGGTGTCCATCCTCGACCCTGTAAAACTGTGCAGCGACCTCGACGCGCCGGCAGAGTGGGAGCTGGTTGCCTATCTGTGCCTCGGCTGGCCCGAGGAGGAGACCGAGACCCCCGAACTGATCCGCGCGGGCTGGGAAACCGAAGCCCCCAAACCTGAGGTCCTGACAAGATGAGCGATCTAATCTGCGTCGGCGCGATATCCGGCGCATTCGGTGTGCAGGGCGAGGTCCGGTTGAAGAGCTTCACCTCGGACCCCAGGGCCATCGCCAGCTATGCCCCCCTGTTCACCGAGGACGGCACCCGCAGTTTCGATGTGACGATAACGCGCCCCGTCGCGAACGGCCTGGCCGCGCATCTGTCCGGCATCGCCACCAAGGAAGAAGCCGACGCGATGAAGGGCACGCGGCTATACGCCGAACGGGCCAGAATGCCCGATTTGCCGGATGACGAATTCTATCATGCCGATCTGATCGGTCTGCTGGTGCTGGATACCGGCGGCGTCGAACTGGGCCGGGTGCACGCCGTCCATGACCACGGGGCCGGTGATATTCTGGAGGTGACCGGGCCAAAGGGAGAAACCCTGATCCCGTTCACCCGCCACGCCGTTCCCACCGTCGATCTGACCGCCGGACGTGTGATCGTCGATCTGAGCGAGGAGCCGGAATGACGCGCATTACCAACGGCCTGCTGATCTGTGGCAGGGGTGAGCGCTGATGCGCTCGCTGGGTCGCAAGTCGATCAGCGCCAGTGCTCAACCGCGCGACCTGATGCAGGAACGGGAACTGGAAAACACGTGGACCGCGCGGGTCCTGACGCTGTACCCAGACATGTTTCCCGGCATTCTGGGCCAATCGCTGACCGGCAAGGCGCTGAAGGATCGGCTGTGGCAGATGGAGGTGACGGATATCCGTCAGTTCGGTCTGGGCAAACATCGCGCGGTGGACGACACGCCCACGGGCGGCGGCGCGGGAATGGTGCTGCGGGCTGACGTGCTGGATGCGGCAATCGCCTCGCGGCCCGTCGTCGGCCCGCTGATCTATCTCAGCCCGCGCGGACGGCGGTTCGATCAGGCAATGGCCCATAACCTTGCCGCCGGGCCGGGCGTTACCCTGCTTTGTGGGCGGTTCGAGGGGGTGGACGAGCGCATCATCGAATCGCGGCAGATCATTGAGGTCTCCCTCGGCGATTTCATACTGACCGGCGGTGAGCTGGCCGCACAGGCCATGATCGACGCGACGGTGCGCTTGCTTCCGAACGTGCTGGGCAATGCAAGCTCGGTGGAGGAGGAAAGCTTTTCCTCCGGCCTGCTGGAACATCCGCAATATACCCGCCCCAATGACTGGGGAGGACGCGCGGTGCCGCCGGTTCTGATCTCGGGCCATCACGGGAAAATCGCGGAGTGGCGGCGTGCGCAATCCGAAAAGCTGACACAGGACCGACGCCCGGACCTGTGGGCCGCATATCAGGCGCGCAAGGATCACGAAGGCAGTTGAACTTCACCCCAAGCTGGGCTATGCGCGGGGCTTGCCGGGGGTTTCCCGGTTTCGGAACCATGTCCCGGCAGGTGCCTGCCTGCCGCACCGGGATGCGGTTTCATACAAGGAAAGACGTATCGACCTTCGGCGGGCCGGCAATGCCGCAGCCCGAACAGCGACCGAAGCTCTCATACGCGCAAACATTCGCCGCAAAGGCGATCATAAGGACGACAGACATGAACCTGCTTCAGACCCTCGAAGCCGAGCAGATTGCAGAGCTTGCAAAAGACATTCCCGACTTCGCACCAGGTGATACCGTGCGCGTCGGCTACAAGGTGACCGAGGGCACACGCTCCCGCGTTCAGAACTACGAAGGCGTCGTGATCGCGCGCAACAACGGCACGGGGATCGGCGCATCCTTCACCGTTCGCAAGATCTCCTTCGGCGAGGGTGTCGAGCGTGTTTTCCCGCTTCACTCGCCCAATATCGACACGGTGACCGTCGTTCGTCGCGGCAAGGTACGTCGCGCGAAACTGTACTATCTGCGTGATCGTCGCGGCAAATCTGCCCGCATCACGGAAAAGACCAACTACCGCGCGCCCAAGGGCTGATCCCTACGCGACGGTCGAACACATCAGGCGTCCCCGGCAGGGGGCGCCTGTTCCGTTTGTACCCGACGCGAAATCCGGTTTATCCTGCCCCCTCACAGGATCGGGCGCACGATGTATCTCCTCCTCCTCGACAGTGTTCGACTGATGCCGTCCGTTTTCATGCGGACCTTGCCGGTCGCGGTTCTGACCGCGCTGATCTATTTCGGGCTGATCGAGAACACGCCGAACCCGTTGTGGAAACTGGTGTTCGTCTGTCTGCTGACCACACCCTGCATTGCGATCGTGCGAATGGCCGCGCTGCGGGCGGCCCTGGTAACGGTCGGGCGCACGACTCCTCCTACGATTGATCACCTGACCAAGGCGCAGATGCGGCTGGCCTATATGAACCTGCTGCCGATCAATATCGTGCAGACTGTCGCCTTCGTCGTGGTGACGGCGTTGTTGGCGGTCGGCTTGGACACGGCTGTGATGGATGTCGCGACCGACTTCGCCACAACCGGCGTGGCGCCCGATCTGACTGGTTTGAGCGAGGAATTGCGCAGGGTTGCGCAGGCGGCGGGATGGCTGTTCTCGATCATCGCCGCCCTGGGATTCGGCGCGATGGGCACCGCCATGGCGGCCACGGCGGCGAACGCGGCGGAAAAGAAACCCCGTCACGACATTACGTTCGGCGTCGGCTACAACTTCTGGAAACTGACGGTGCTGTACTATATCGCGCAGGCGTTGAATGCTGTCGTGGTGGTCCTGCTCAGCATTTTCGTGCTGGCCGCACTGCAAATCGGGGACGGCAACCTGACAGCCTATGTGGCACCGGCTGCGCTCACGGCCTATATCAGCCTGCATTTCTCCACGACAGCGGCAGGTGCCGCACTGTCCTATAGTCAGCTATTGGATGAGGAAGCAGAAATTCGCGCCTTCGTGCGGCAAAATCTGGCCGGGCCAGAAGCATCGGGCGAAGACCTGCGTGCCCTGCGACGCGCACGACAGTCGCACTGAGGGGCTTGCACGTACATCCGATCCGGGGTAGCTGACAGCTTCGTTTACCCCTGTGGCGAC
Organism: Pontivivens nitratireducens; assembly: GCF_014235845.1. Classification (GTDB taxonomy): domain Bacteria; phylum Pseudomonadota; class Alphaproteobacteria; order Rhodobacterales; family Rhodobacteraceae; genus Pontivivens; species Pontivivens nitratireducens. Next base: position 215,907 of record NZ_JACJUQ010000004.1, read on the forward strand.
GGAGAATGGCCTGTCCTCTCCGCTCAGTCACGTCAAAGGACCAGACCCATGAAAAAAGATATCCACCCCGAGTACCACGTCATCGACGTGAAGATGACCGACGGCACCATCGTTCAGATGCGCTCCACCTATCAAAAGGAAGGCGCTCAGCTGAACCTCGACATCGATCCCTCCGTGCATCCGGCATGGACCGGCGGCACCTCGCGCCTGATGGATACCGGTGGTCGCGTGTCGAAGTTCAAGGCGAAGTACGACGGTCTCGGCTTCTGATAGCCTATACGTCTTTTCGCCCTGCGGGGCGTTGTGTATCAAGGAAAGACGCGCCCACGGGGCGCGTCTTTTTTGTATGGGAGAGTTCACGTGGCGCATATTATCGTGCTGGGCAATGAAAAGGGGGGGTCCGGCAAATCGACGACCTCCATGCATCTGTTCGCGGCCCTCGCGCGCTGTGGCCACAAGGTCGGCGTGATCGACCTGGATTTGCGGCAGAAGAGTTTTTTCCGGTATCTTGAGAACCGTGAGGCCTTCGTCGCCCGCACCGGAACCAAGCTGCCCATGCCCATACGCGAGGCGCTGGGATACTCGACCCTCGACAGTGTGACTGCCGCGAAGGAGGAGGAGGAGGATCGGTTTGCCGCTGCGTTGCACCGGCTGGATCAGACCTGCTCCTTCATCCTGATCGACTGCCCCGGTTCACATACCCGCTATGCGCAGATGGCACACGCCGCGGCGGATACGTTGGTCACGCCGATGAACGACAGTCTGATTGACTTCGACCTGCTGGCGAAGCTGAACCCGGAAACCGGCAAGGTGCTGGGCCCCAGCGTCTATTCCGAAATGGTCTGGCAGGCGCGTCAGTTGCGCGCCACCGCCGGGCTGAAGCCGGTGGACTGGGTGGTGCTGCGCAACCGCATCGCCACCTTGAATGCGCGGAACAAGCGGCGGGTGGGCAGTGCCTTGACCGAACTGAGCAAGCGGATCGGATTTCGGGTGATTCCCGGATTCGGCGAACGCGTTGTGTTCCGGGAGATGTTCCTGTCCGGCCTGACATTGCTGGATCTGAAGGATACCGGGGAGGTGAGCCTGAACATCTCGAACCTCGCTGCGCGGCAGGAGGTTCGGGATGTCGTCAAGGCGCTGAACCTGCCGGACGTGTCCGTCAAGTTCTAGGCGAACCGGTCAGCCGTTCGGGCGAACCATGCGGCAGATACGGTCCTGCGCGTGCAGGCTGCTGCAGGTCGCGGTCGCCTGATTCTCGCTCAACCCGATGAAGGTCGCAGCATAGAGAGGCACACCGTTCACGACGGTCTGTCCGACACTGCGATGCGCGCCGACCAACGGCTCTGTGACCCCAACCAGCGCCTCGGTGAGCACGGATTCCGCGAAATCCGCATCCCTATAGGCACCGAGCTGAACCGCCCATTCGCCACCAGGCCGCGGCAGGGGACGGGGCGCCGCCATCGGCGCGCCCTGCCCCGATGTGGACGTGCTTATCCGCAGCGGCACAGTTGAGGAGGTCTGAGTCTCGCTCGTCGCGGCATTGGCGGAGGATACGAACGCGTTGCCCACAAGGCTGGCCGCCGCTGCAAGCTGCGTCGTTTCACTGGCGCCACGCGGCATCGGACGGGTCGAGGCCATGACCGCGCCGACCGCGACGCGACCCGGGCGCACCACCGCGACACGGGAGGGCGCCCGATCGAATCCCATGTCGAGCAGTTCGACCATGCGGTTGTAACGCCAGGTGGAACTGCGTCCGCCGAAGATGACCGCGATCACACGCTCCCCGTTTCGTTCGGCGGAGGCTGCCAGGTTGTAACCGGCGGCGCGGGTATATCCTGTCTTGATCCCGTCAGCACCGCGATAGCCATTGAGAAGGCGGCGATTGGTATTGCGCACCGTCGCCACCCCGGCACTGGTCGAGGTACGACCGAAGATGTTGTAATATTGCGGATAGTCGTAGAACAGATGTCGCGCCAGCGTGCTCATGTCCCGCGCGGTGGACATATGGCCATTCGCGGTCAGCCCGTGTGCGTTGCGAAAAGTCGTCTGGGTCATCCCCAGGGACCGCGCCGTTTCGGTCATCAACTGCGCAAAGGCCTGCTCGGATCCGGCGATCGCCTCACCCAACGCCGTGGCCGCATCGTTGGCGGAACGCACGGCGGCGGCGCGAATCAGATATCGCACGGAAATCCGTTGACCTGCGCTGAGCCCCAGACGGGAAGGCGGCTCGCTCGACGCATTGCGCGAGATTCGAATCTGCTGATCGAGGTCGAGCTGACCGCTCTCCACAGCCTCGAACGCGAGGTACAGCGTCATCATCTTGGTCAGCGATGCAGGATGAAGCGGTGTGTCCGCACTGCGTGAATGCAGGACGCTGCCGTCCCGCGCATCCAGCACGATCGCTGCATAGGGAGCCGCCTGTGCAGCGGGCGCCAGGAAACTCAGTGCCGCTAACAGCACGAAACTCAAAATACGTATATGCATCGGTCACTCCGACGAAAGCCTGCCACGGTAATGGGCCGATTTATTCAGCCCCATTATGATTTACATTACGTTAGCAACGGATCGGTTTGAATTGCAACGATTAACCCACATTCACGGTCAAGACTCTTCTTATCCCGTTCACGGTCGAAGGGCTGTGATAAAATTTCAAAACAATTCCGGGGCAAGGAATTTTGTGCACCGCAACATAAAAACCTTGACGCAGTGCAGCATGATACCTAATTCTTATCCACAAGGACGAGATGTTCGTCCAAACGAATTGGATGGAGTTTTATCATGGCTACCAAAACCACTGCAAAAGACACCGCTGCTCAGATGGAAACCTTTGCTGCAGACGCACAGAAGACGATGACCGATACGGTCGAGAAAATGACCAAGGGCTTCGAGGAAGCATCCTCGTTCGGTCAGGAAAACCTCGACGCGATGGTCAAATCGGGTGAGATCGCGGCGAAAGTCGCCGAAGGCTTCAGCACCGAAGTCTCCACCTTCACCAAGAAATCCTTCGAGGAAGGCGTTGCCGCAGCCAAGGACATGGCGTCGTCCAAGACGATGACCGAGCTGTTCGAAAAGCAGTCCGCCTTCGCTCAGACCATGTTCGACGGTTGGATGAAGCAGGCGACGAAGATCAACGAGATGATGGTTTCTTCCGCCAAGGATGTGACCGCGCCGATGGGTGAGCGCATGACTGCGGCGCAGTCCGCGATGAAGTCCATGACCGCCTGAGCCGGATCAAGGCACTGTTACGAAAAGGGGGCTTAGGCCCCCTTTTCTCGTTTAGTGGACGGAATATATTGTGAATCCTGTCTGCAAGGGACATATGGGCGCAATGACACGTAAATTCCTGAGTATGAACAACGATGATTCCGACCGTGAAGGCGACCTCGGCCTTGCGGCGAAAACCCGTCCGAAAACGCAAAAGCCGCCGCTTTACAAGGTGATGCTCCTCAATGACGACTACACACCGATGGAATTCGTGGTGCACGTGCTGCAACGGTTCTTTGGTGTGACGCATGCCCAATCGGTCGAGATCATGCTGACCGTTCACAAGAAGGGTGTCGCTGTGGTCGGGGTTTTTTCGCGGGAAATTGCCGAGACGAAGGTCACGCAGGTAATGGACTACGCCCAGCGCAATCAGCATCCGCTGCAATGCACGATGGAAAAGGAATGAGGCGCTTGTCATGAGCGACCCTGTACGCCTTGAGCTGAGCGGGCTGGACCTGTCGGACATGAAGGTCGGATGCCTGGGCGCGGATCCCGACCCCGGCTGGCACGATTTCGCGGATACGATCACCTTTGAGCAGCGCAACAAGGTCGATCACGACCGTATGACCGACATGCGCCTGAACGTCGTTGAGGTGCTGGACGGCGCGCAAGACGCCATGATCGTTTGTCTGGGCCGTTCGCGGGTCGAAAATTTCGGCTTGCTGGCGCGGGCGTGTCAGATGGTTCCGCCGCAAGCCCTGATAATCGTCACCGGCCAGAAAAATGCTGGCGTCGATTCGTTTTTGCGGCAAGTGCGCAAGATCCTGCCCGTGGGTGAGGTTCTGTCAAAGGCGCACGGCAAGCTCTTCACCATCGACACGCCTGCAGAGGCCGCGGAAGTGACGCGCGACTGGTTCGACGCCGCGCAGCCCTCCCCGATTGAGGGGGGCTGGATCACCGCGCCCGGAATGTTCTCGGCCGATGCACCCGATGCGGGATCGATTCGTCTGGCCGAACATTTCTCTGATCGGATTGGCGGCGCTGTCGCGGATCTGGGTGCTGGCTGGGGTTGGTTGAGCGCGCAACTGCTTGCAACCGCGCCAGAGGTGACCTCGCTATCGCTGTACGAGGCGGACGGGAACGCGCTGGACGCCGCTCGGCGGAATGTCGTCGATGAGCGGGCAGGTTTTCATTGGGCCGATGTCACTGCGCTCAACGGGTCCGCTTCTTTCGACTGGGTCATCAGCAATCCGCCGTTTCACCATGGTCGCGCCGCCGAACCCGCGCTGGGGCAAGCGTTCATTCAAGCTGCGGCACGCTTGCTGAAACCGGGCGGCAAGGCGCTATTCGTCGCGAACCGCCAGTTGCCATACGAGGCGCAACTGACGGAGAGCTTCAAGAAATGGCAGGAAATTCCCGGACCCGGCGCGTTCAAGGTTTTCGAAGCGGAGCGGCCCATCAAGCGTTAACCTTTCTTACCGAATTCTCTTGCGCACCTCTCTTGAATTAACCAATGTTAATTCATGTTAAGAATTTTCGTTCTATTGCTGGTCATCGCCCTGCCCGCTGCCGCCCAGTCGGTCAGCGGGTTTGCAGATGTGACCGATGGCGACACGTTGCAGGTGGGGGGCGTCAAGGTCCGCCTCGCCGGGATCGACGCGCCGGAGCGGCATCAGCCTTGCGTTACGAGCGCCTGCGGGATCGCAGCGACGCAAACCCTGGTCGCATTGATCGGAAACGATACCGTAACATGCGTGCTGAACGGCGGGCGAACCTATGACCGGATCGCGGGCACCTGCTCGACCCCGCAGATCGCTGATCTGGGCCGGGCCATGGTGATGTCTGGCTATGCGATGGATGAACCGCGCTATCCCCCCGACTACACGTTCGAGACGCAGCAGGCGGCCCGATCGGGCCACGGCATGTGGGTCGATCCGGCTCAACCCGCCTGGGTGTGGCGCGCCGCCCAGACCTCCTCAACGACGACGCCCCGTGATTCCGATTGCGCCATCAAGGGCAATATCAGCGCGAACGGACGTATCTATCATGTGCCCGGCAGCCAGTATTACGACCGCACGTCGATCAATGCGAGCGAGCGCTGGTTCTGCTCGGTCGCGGAGGCAGAGGCCGCAGGCTGGCGCGCGCCGCGCTAGCCCTTCCTGACCCGTTCTCGCAATTCGAACTTCTGAACCTTCCCCGTCGAGGTTTTGGGCAATTCCGCGAACACCACGTATCGGGGCGCCTTGAAATGCGCCAGTTCCGCGCGGCAATGGGCGATGATCTCATCCGCGCTGGCCTGCATGTCAGGGCGCAGTTCGACGAATGCGCATGGCGTCTCACCCCATTTCTCGTCCGGCTGTGCCACCACGGCACAGGTCGCGACCGCAGGGTGGCGGTAAAGCGCCTCCTCCACCTCGATGGAGGAGATGTTCTCGCCCCCGGAAATGATGATGTCCTTCGAGCGATCCTTGAGCTGGATATATCCGTCGGGATGCTTCACCCCCAGATCGCCGGATCGGAACCAGCCGCCGCGCAAGGCGTCTTCGGTCGCCTTCTCATTGCGGAAATACCCCTTCATCACGACATTGCCACGCATCACGACCTCACCCATCGTCTGACCATCGGCAGGCACAGGTCGGTCGTCCGCGTCCAGCACGTCGAGCTGTTCCAGCGCGGCGTAGCGCACGCCCTGGCGCGCCTTCAGCCGGGCCTGCTCACCCGTGGACAGCGCATCCCAGTCACGGTTCCATTCGTTGATCACGGCGGGCCCGTAGATCTCCGTCAGACCGTATAGATGCGTCACGTCGAATCCCGCATCCCCCATCGCGGCCAGAACCGTTTCGGGCGGCGGGGCGGCAGCGGTGAAGAAGGCGACACGGGCGGGCATCTCGCGCTGTTCCTCGGCGGATGCGTCCAGAAGCGTGCTCATCACCACGGGCGCACCGCACATATGGGTCACGCCGTGATCCGCTATTGCGTCGAACATCGCACCGGCCCGGACCTGTCGCAGGCAGACATGGGTTCCGGCGACAGCACTGAGCGACCAGGGAAAGCACCAGCCGTTGCAGTGAAACATCGGCAAGGTCCACAGATAGACCGGATGCTTGCCCATTCCCGCATGAACCACGTTGCCGGTCGCCAGCAACATCGCGCCCCGATGGTGGTACACGACGCCCTTTGGATCACCCGTGGTGCCGGACGTATAATTCAGCGCAATGGCATCCCATTCGTCCTGCGGCATCGACCAGTCGAAATCCGGGTCGCCGGTGGCCAGCAAGGCCTCGTATTCGCAGGGTTGGGTCGAGATTGTGGCATCGTGATACACGACCAGTTGCGGCGGCTGGTCCAGATCGGCACATGCCTCGCGCGCCAGCGGCTCCAATTCCGTATCCACCAGCAGGACCTTGGCCTCGCAATGGCCCAGGATGAACCTGAGCGTGGCCGCATCCAAACGGGTGTTCAGCGCGTTGAGAACGGCGCCGGTCATCGGCACGCCGTAATGCGCCTCGATCATCGGGGGGGTGTTGAAAAGCAAAGCCGAAACGGTATCGCCCCGCTTAACGCCCATCGCGACCAAGGCGGAGGCAAGACGGCGAGAGCGCGACAGCAGATCGCGATAGTTGACGCGCTGGTCGCCATGGATGATCGCGACGTGATCGGGAAACACCCGCGCCGCCCTGTCCAGCAGGGTCAGGGGCGTCAACGGTTGGTGGTTCGCCTGCTTGCGCGGCAAATTCTCGTTGTAATCTGCGTTCGTGGCCATGATGCTCCCCATTCTCAAAGATCATGCCGAGTTCTAGCAGACCGGACCGCCCTCGCAAGTCCAACGCATCTGTCCTATATGCCATCACTTACCGTAGGGACGCGGTACGTTAACATGGAGCTGACATGGGGTCTCTTACTGGAAAATCCGCGATCGTCACGGGCGCGGCAAGCGGGGTCGGTCTGGCCATTGCGCGCAAGTTCCGTGAGGAAGGCGCCCGCATCATGATGGCGGATATCGACGACGAACGGCTGGAGGCCGAGGCCAAATCGCTGTCCAAGGATGGCGATATGGTCCGCAGCTTTTCCTGCGACCTGCGGGAGAAGTTGAGCATCGCCAACCTGATGGCCACCACCATAGATAATTTCGAGCGGGTGGACATTCTGGTAAACGGCTCGCGTCAGGTGCTGTCGCACGATCCGCTGGACCCGCAGGGCGACGTGTTCGATTCGCTGATGCAACAGAACGTCAAGAATGGTCTGCGGTTGAGCCAGATGGTCGCCAAGAAGATGATCGCGCAGGCGGAGGGCAGCGATGCCCGCAATGTCGGCTCCATCGTGAACATCACCTCGATTTCCGCTCAACGAACCCTGCCGGAGCTGTTGGCCTATTCGGTCAGCTGTGCCGCTCTGGACCAGATGACCCGCAGCCTGGCCGTGGCGCTCGCCCCCAAGGGCGTGCGGGTGAACGCCATCGCACTGGGCGGCGTGATGACCGGCCATCTGAAGGAGGCGTTGAAGGAGCGTGAGGAATTGCGCAAGGAGTTGACCGCCGTCACCCCGCTGGGCCGAATCGGCGATGCGGAGGAAGCGGCGGAGGCAGCCCTGTTCCTGGCGTCCGACAGGGCGAGCTTCGTTACCGGGCAAATCCTGGCGGTCGATGGCGGACGCGGCAATTTCGACCCGCTCGACACACCGTCGAGCTGAGGCCCCTCAGCCGTTTTCGCGCAGAACGGCCCCGGCAAGGTAGAGCGATCCGCAAATCAGAACCCGCGCATTCGCGGGGATCGCCTGCAGGGCATCGGCAACCGTGGCGGCGGTGGTCGCAGGCAGGCCCACGGCCTGCGCTGCCTCGGCGGTTTGCTCGGCGCGCAACGTGGCGGCCTCACCGGGAATGGATATTGCGTGCAGATGCTGCGCCTTGGTGGCGAGAGGGCGCAAAAAACCTCCGACATCCTTGGTGTTCAACATGCCGCAGATCAGATGCAGCGGACGCTGGGGCAGCCTGCCGATCGCTTCCGCCACCGCGAGGCCGGCGGCGCTGTTGTGGCCACCGTCCAGCCACAGATCACGCTCCCCCGCCATCGCCACCAGAGGGCCGGTGCGCAGGCGCTGCATCCGCGCGGGCCATTCCGCCTGCGTCACCGCGGCATGGCATCCCGCCTCGGACACACCCAGCGCGCGCAGGGTGGCCAGCGCCGCACCCGCATTCTGCACCTGATGCGCGCCGATCAAAGACGGCAGCGGCAGGTCGAGCAAGCCATCCTCATCGAAATAGGCCATGCGACCCTGATCCTCGTAGGCGTCCCAATCCTGACCGGCGAGGGAGAGTGGCGCACCCAGCGCCTGCGCCCGTGCCTCGATAACCTCACGCGCCTCGTCCTGCTGCCGGGCGATGATACCGGGAACGCCCGGCTTAAGGATCCCCGCCTTCTCCCCCGCGATTTGGGGCAGCGTATCCCCCAGATATTGCTGATGGTCGATGGAAACCGGCGTGATGACGGTCAGGCGCGGTGCGTCCACGACATTGGTGGCATCCAGGCGACCGCCCAGGCCGACCTCCAGAATGGTGTAATCCGCATCCGCGCGGGCAAAGGCCAGCAGGGCCGCGCAGGTCGTGATCTCGAAATAGGTGATCGGCACGCCGCCATTCGCCCGCTCGCATTCCTCCAGCGTGTCCATCAGCGCCTGTTCGGAAATCAAGCCGTCGGGCAGTCTGATACGCTCGTGAAACCGGGCGAGATGCGGGGAGGTGTAGGCACAGACCCGGTGGCCATCGGCCTGCAGCCCGCTGCGGATCATCGCCTGGGTTGAGCCCTTGCCATTCGTGCCCGCGATATGGATGACGGGCGCCAGATCACGCTGCGGATTGCCCAGCGCGTCCAGCAAGCGCCACATCCGGTCGAGGGTCAGGTCGATGATCTTGGGGTGCAGCGACATCAGCCGCTGCAACACCAGATCGGTGCCGCTGTCGCTCATGCGGGTTTGGCGGCCTGCGGTTGCGCGGCGGGTTCCGCCTCCTCCTTTTCGACCACAGGGGTCGGGGGGGGCAGATCCCCGTGACTGCGCGGACGTTCCTTGAGCAGCAGACGCAGCAGCGTTGCCAGTTCATCCCGCATCTTCAACCGATGCACGACGCGATCCAGCATTCCGTGATCCAGCAGATACTCGGCCCGCTGGAAACCCTCGGGCAGCTTTTCCCGGATGGTCTGCTCGATCACACGCGGGCCCGCGAAACAGATCAGGGCGTTCGGCTCCGCGATATGGATGTCGCCCAGCATCGCGTAGCTGGCTGTCACACCACCGGTGGTTGGATGGGTCAGGACGGCGACATAGGGAAGGCCCGCCTCCTTGACCATATCGACAGCGACCGTGCTGCGGGGCATCTGCATCAGACTCAGAATCCCCTCCTGCATCCGCGCGCCCCCGGCGGCGGAAAACAGGATCAGCGGGGCGTGCAGCTCCACCGCGCGCTTGGCGGCCGCGATGATCGCATTGCCGACATACATGCCCATGGAACCGGCCATGAACGAGAAATCCTGCACCGCGACAACGGATGTCAGATCACCGATCTTGCCCTCGGCGACCAGCATCGCCTCATGCTCACCGGTTGATTTTCGTGCATCGGCCAGCCGTTTCGGATAAGGCTTCTGATCCTTGAAATGCAGCGGATCGACAACCGGATCCGTGACCTCCACCGTGGTGAAGAGCCCACCGTCGAACAGCGCGTACAGGCGATCGCGCGGCGTGATGAACATGTGATGATCGCAGGTCGGGCAGGTGTTCAGCGCGTCCGACAGTTCCCTGTGGAACAGCATCGTTCCGCAATTGTCACATTTCGACCAAAGATTTTCCGGCACTTCGCGGCGCGAAAACAGCGAATTTATCATTGGACGGGTGAAGTTGGATATCCAGCTCATGCCAGTGCAGCCCCCAGTGTCTCTTTTCGCTCACCTATATCGCACGCCTGTGGATTGCAACGCCGCGGCACCCTGCCTAGGGTCAGCGGGACTGACACAAATGGAGAGCATCGCATGGCGATCGGAAGCGATATCCGCACATGGTACGAGGGGGAGTGGCACCAGGGCAATACGCCAATCATGGGTGCCGCCGACCATGCCACCTGGCTGGGCACAATGGTCTTCGACGGGGCGCGCACCTTTGGCGGGGTCACACCCGATCTGGACCTGCATTGCCAGCGGATCGTGCGCTCTGCCATCGCGATGGGCATGACGCCGCCGATGGATGCGGCGCGCGTGCTTGAGATCGCGCGGGAGGGCATCGCCCTCTACCCCGACGATGCGGAGCTATACGTGCGCCCGATGATGTGGAGCAAGGAAGGCGGTGAAGCGATGATCGCGGCCAAGGCGGACTCCTGCGCCTTCGCGCTGTGTATCGAGGCGATGCCCCTGCCCGCGATGCAAGCGATCGCGCTGTGCGTATCCCCGTTTCGCCGACCCCGGCCCGACACCGCCCTGACCGAGGCGAAGGCCGCCTGTCTGTATCCCAACAACGGGCGAATGCTGACCGAGGCCCGCAAGCGGGGCTTTGACAACGCCCTGTCACTGGATGATTGGGATCATGTTGCGGAAACGGCCACCGCGAACGTCTTTCTGGTCAAGGATGGCGTCGTGCGCACGCCGGTTCCCAATGGCACGTTCCTCAACGGCATCACGCGGCAGCGGATCATCACGCTGTTGTCGCAGGACGGCATGACGGTGGAGGAAACCTCGCTCGGGGTCGAGGATTTCGCCCAGGCGGATGAGATTTTCCTGACCGGCAACGCCTCCAAGGTTACGGCAGTCAAGCGGTTCGAGGACCGGGAAATGCAGCCCGGCCCGGTGGCCACACGCGCACGGGCGCTGTATTGGTCGTGGTCCGGCGCCGCCTGATCCATTTTCACGAGGACTCTTCAATGACCGACATGCGTTGCATCGAAATCTCGAAACCCGGCGGGCCGGAGGTTCTGGTCGAGGCCCGGCGTCCCATTCCCGTGCCCCAGGCCGGGCAGATCCTGATCCGCACCAAGGCGATCGGCGTGAACCGCCCCGACGCGCTGCATCGCGCCGGATCGTATAATCCGCCCCCCGGCGCCTCCGACCTGCCGGGGCTGGAAGCAGCCGGAGAGGTCACAGCAGTGGGCGAAGGCGTCAGCCGCTGGTCGGTGGGCGACGCGGTCACCGCCCTGCTGCCCGGCGGTGGCTATGCCGAATACGTCACGACACCGGCGGAACATGCGCTGCCGATCCCCGACGGTTATTCGTGGGAGCAGGCAGCGGCGCTGTGCGAAACCTTCTTTACCGTCTGGATCAACGTGTTCGATCGCGGCGGCTTGCAGGCGGGGGAGACGTTCCTCGTCCACGGGGGCACGTCAGGCATCGGCACGACCGCGATTCAATTGGCAAAGGCGCGCGGCGCGCGGGTGATGACCACCGCCGGCACCGATGAGAAATGCGCCCGCTGCCGCGAGCTGGGCGCGGACCTCGCCGTCAACTACCGCGAGGCCGATTTCGTGAAGGAAGCAAAGGCGTTCACCGACGGGCGCGGCCTGGACCTGATTCTCGACATGGTTGGCGGAGACTACATTCCCCGCAATATCAAGGCCCTGGCCGAAGATGGCCGTCTGTCGATGATTGCTTTCCTCGGCGGACCCAAGGCGGAGGTAAACTTCGCGCAGGTCATGGTAAAGCGGCTGGTACTGACCGGATCGACTCTGCGTCCGCGCAGTGATCTGGTAAAGGCGGATCTGGCGCGCGCGGTGGAACGTGAGGTCTGGCCCCTGCTGTCGGCGGGCACGATCGCGCCGGTGATGGACTCGACCTTCCCCCTGGCGGAGGCAGCCAAGGCGCACGCCTACATGGAAAGTTCGGCCCATATCGGAAAGATCGTATTGGTCCCCTGACGATCAGCGCACGGGCGGCAGGCTGGCCGTGCGCGAACAGTCGCGAATCACGTCGCGCCCGCAGCGGCGCGGTTCCAGATCGCGGGTCAGGCAGATGCGCACCTCCTGAATGCGGCCATCCTGGCAGGTTACGGTCACGCCGTCCGCCTCCAGATCGTCATTGGCCTCCAGAAAAGCGGCCTCGATCACCGAAGGGTCGAGCCGCAGAGTCTCACGCACCTGACGCAGGATGTCCGGTCGCTCGATGCTCTCGTAAGCCTCTCGCGACAGGGCGAAATAGTCGGTGGCGCGCAGCCCGGAACACCGACCGTGCTTTTGCCACTGATGCCATGCGGACCCGCCGGTTCCCATGATATCGGCCATCTCGCCGGTTTGGCGCCGCGACGGATCGCCATTGGACGTGCGGCAATAGTCGGGCCAGCCCGTCTCGTATTGCGGCCACAGCCCGTGCAGGACGAAACCCAGCGCCCGGTCGCATTGCGGCGATCCCTGCGCGTCGCCGGTCGCAGCACACCATGAGGGCGACCAGCTCAGGCTCAGCACGTAGTAATCGAACTCTCCGGCCTGATCCTGCTCCCGATGCTGCGAACTGACCGGCAATGCCAGCATGAGAAAGACCAGAAACCATCGCATGTCGAAACCCCTTTATCCTTCGTCCTCTACCGCCTATATACGGTGGGAATTCCCCAAACGGAAACGGACTGCGGCCCCGGCCTACCGATTTCTCGGCACGGGAGAAGATTGCAGTTTTCTGAAAGGCACGACATGGCGCTTCCTATCATGCAGAAAGCCACCGCCGTCTGGCTGGTGGACAACACCACACTCAGCTTCAAGCAGGTCGCGGACTTCACCGGCCTGCACGATCTGGAGGTTCAGGGCATCGCAGACGGCGAGGTCGCGGTCGGGATCAAGGGCTTCGATCCCATCGTGAACAACCAGTTGACGCAGGAAGAAATCACCCGCTGCGAGGAAAACCCCAAGGCCAAGCTGCAATTGAAATACAATGCCGCCGCCGAGGGCGAGCAAAAGCGCAAAGGCCCGCGTTATACTCCACTGTCCAAGCGTCAGGACCGCCCTTCGGCCATTGCGTGGCTGGTCAAGTTCCACCCCGAACTCAGCGACGGCCAGATCTCCAAGCTGGTGGGCACGACCAAGCCGACCATCCAGTCGATCCGCGACCGGACGCACTGGAACATCGCCAATATCCAGACAGTCGATCCGGTGGCATTGGGCATGTGTCGTCAGGGCGAACTGGACGCTGCCGTTGCGAAGGCCGTCGCCGCGAAGGCGAAGAACGGCGATGTGCTGACGGATGATGAAAAGATGCGGCTGATGAGCACGGACGAAAGCCTCGCCTCCGAAAACCGCATTCCCACCGCGATGGAGGGGCTGGAAAACTTCACATTCTCGGACACCGCAGCCGATGCGCCCGAGCGGGAGAAGGCGCTGCCGGACGCGGAGAGCCTGTTCAATCTGCCCGACAGCGATGATGAGGATGAGAGCGACGATTGATCGTCCTCTCCACCGTATTGAAGGGCCGGGGCATCGCTCCGGCCTTTTTGCATGGGCACCGTTAATGGGTTCGCAAGGAACCGACCGCTAGGGTCACTTCGTCAGGCGGAGGGGCGACGTGATCAGATCGAGCGGTAAGGTATGGCTGGGCGCGCAGATTTCGCGGCGCGCGATGGTTGGCAGCCTTGCCGGCATGGCAATCATGCTCCTGCTGACCGGGTTCGAAATGATCGCGATGCACGAACAGCTTGGACGAATCGACGCGATTTCAGCGCAGCAGGTGCTGATCGAACGCCAGATTTCCGATCTGCGCAGCTACGCCACCACCGCGCGGCATCTGTCGTTAGCGTCAGAGGAAACACTGGCAAGACAGGATCTGGTGACGCGGCTCGACCTGCTGACCACGAGGATTTCCGCGCGACAGGATACGTTCGCGTTCGGGCACTCTGCACAGGGGATCGCCGCATCGCTCGACTACAGCCTTGCGAAACTCTTCGCCCTCACGGCGCTCACTCGCAACCCGACGGAAGGCCTGCCGATAGGCGATATCGTCGAGCAGATAGGTCTGCTGGCGGGGGTCGACCTCAATGCAACGCTGCGCGATTGGGCAGACATGCTTTCGGCGGATGCGACGGATGCGCGCGGGCGCATCCGATTCGCATTGATCACGCTGGCGGGAATCGTATTGCTGGCGAGCCTCTCATTATGGCTCTTTGTTCTGCGCCCCCTTTCGCGCACAGTGCTGGACGGCACCGAACACGCACGCGCGCTCGAAGATGCGCTTGCGCATACCGCCGGGCATGATCGGCTGACCGGCCTGCCGAACCGGACCCGTTCCGCCGAGCTGATAGACCGGCACATCACCCGCCGCCGCAAGGAAAGTGTCGGTCTGATTCACCTCAACCTTTGCCATTTCCACATGATAAATGAGGAATTGGGTCATGAGGCGGGCGATCAGGTGTTGGTGGAAACCGCCCGGCGCTTGCTGCAGAGCATCGGTGAGAGGGAGTTTGTGGCACGGATCGGCGGCGATGAGTTTCTGATATTCGCGACTGATGTGCCCACGCCCGACGACCTGATGACACGGGCCGCCGCCCTGCGTCGCACGGTTCGCGAGCCCTTCGACCTGGCGCAGGGGGCGCGCCACATGGATTGCGTGATCGGCGCGGTCTGGTCCGCAACCGGAACGACGGACGCCGAATCGCTGAGCGTTCGGGCAGACATCGCACTGCGCTCCACCCTCAGCGGAGAGGAGGGCCCCCTGCGCCTGTTCACGCAGGCGATGATGGAGGAGGTCGCCCTGCGCGACGCGCTCAGCCGCGAATTGCGCAGGGCCTTGGAAAAAAAGGAGCTGGTCGCATTCTTTCAACCGCAGGTCAGTGCACAGGGTGGGGAAGTGACCGGGTTTGAAGCGCTGATTCGCTGGAACCATCCGACACGCGGCCTGCTATCACCGGCGAAGTTTCTGAAAATAGCGGAGGAGATGGGACTGGCCGATCAGATCGGCGCGCACATGCTGGATCAGGCTCTCGACGCGTGGCAGGGCTGGGCGGCAGCTGGATTCTCCGTACCGCACGTTGCGGTCAACTACTCAGCCGCGCAACTCGCCGACATCCTGCTGGCCGATCGTATCAAGTGGGCTCTCGAACAACGCGACCTGCCGGCGGATTGTCTGGCGCTGGAGGTCGTGGAAACAGTGGCCATCGAAACAGACGATGCGCTGGCCGTCCGCATTATCCGCAACCTTGCCGAGGCAGGCTTCGCGATTGAACTGGACGATTTCGGCACCGGCCATGCCTCGATCGCGAACATCCAGCGCCTGCGCGCCAGCCGGATCAAGATCGACCGCAGTTTCGTATCGGGCATCGACCAACGTCAGGACCTGTCGGTCATGGCGGATGCAATGGTGCGCATGGCCACGGCGCTGGGTGTCAGCACAATTGCGGAGGGGGTCGAAACAGCGGAGGAGCGTGCGAAAGTCACCGCCCTGGGCTGCACATCGCTGCAAGGCTACAACATCGCCCGCCCCATGGCGTTCGAGGATACGCTGCAGTGGCTGGCCGAACATCGCATGCTCAATCACGGGCGAAGGCGCAGTCGCGCGGCCTCGGCATAGGGCCGGTTGCGGTGGCCATCGGGGGGAAAGCCCTTGACCTTTAGCGATGTGACCTGTTGAACGCCTGCATCCCGTCAATATCCGCCGCGCAGGGGCTACTTTGCATGCAAGACGATAACAGAAATCTGATCCTGGCAATGGGGCTCAGCCTCGCTGTGCTGCTTGGCTGGACCGTTCTCTTCCCTCCGGTCGAGCAAACGCCGCTGACAGCCGAGCAACAGGCCGTCCAGCAAGAGCTGCTGGGCGACGTTGCGGATGGCACCCCCGCAGGTAACATCAGCGTGCCCGCAGTCGATACGCCGGTTGTCGAAAATCGAGATGCCGCCCTGACCAGCGTGGATCGTGTTGCGATCCGGACCCCCAGTCTGAGCGGTTCGCTTTCCCTGACTGGCGGACGGGTCGACGATCTGCACCTGACCCACTACCGCGAAACGCTGGATCCCGACAGCGAAACGGTGACTCTGCTCAATCCCGCAGGTGGTCCGGCAGCATATTACGTGCAGCACGGCTGGGCGCCCGCCGGTGGTCTGCCCGCCGATCAGGTTCCCGGTGCGACGACGGAATGGCAGCTCGAAAGCGGTGAGGCCCTGACCCCCGACACGCCCATTACCCTCAGCTGGGACAACGGCGCCGGTCTGATCTTCCGCAAGACGTTTACCGTGGACGATGATTACATGTTCACAGTCACGCAATCCGTGGAAAACACGACCGATGCAGCCGTGCGCATGTACCCCTATGGTATCATCGACCGCATTGGTGAGCCTGAGACCATCGGCTTCTACATCCTGCACGAAGGTGTGGTTCGGGAGAGTGACGGAGAGATCCACGAGATCGACTACGACAACATGCCCGACAACGATTTCGACGTGCGTGAGAACGCGAATGTCGAGCTGATCGACGTCCAGAACAGCGGCTGGATCGGATTTACCGACAAGTACTGGATGACGACCCTGATCCCCGAGGGCGGGCCGTTCACATCGGTGGTGCGCTATTCGGACCGCACGGAATCCTATTCCACCCAGGTGCGGATGCCGGTGGTTGAGGTTGCGGCAGGTTCGCAGACTGACAGCACCTCGCGCCTGTTCGCCGGTGCGAAGGAACGTGACGTGCTGACCCGCTACGAAGACGCGCTGGGTGTGGAACGTTTCGTGGATTCGATCGACTGGGGCTGGTTCTTCTTCCTGACGAAGCCGATCCACTGGCTGCTGACGCTGTTCAACAGCTTCCTCGGCAATTTCGGTGTCTCGATCATCCTCTTGACCCTGTTCATCAAGGCGCTGCTGTTCCCGCTGGCGTACAAATCCTACGTCTCGATGTCGAAGATGAAGAAGCTCCAGCCCGAAATGGAGGCGATCAAGGAAAGGGCCGGTGAGGATCGCGCCAAGCTTCAGCAGGAGATGATGGCCCTCTACAAGAAGGAAAAGGTGAACCCCGCCGCGGGTTGCCTGCCGATCCTGTTGCAGATCCCGATCTTCTTCTCGTTGTACAAGGTGCTGTTCGTCGCGATCGAGATGCGCCAGGCGCCGTTCTTCGGCTGGGTGCAAGATCTCAGCGCGCCCGACCCGACCTCGTGGATGAACCTGTTCGGACTGCTGCCGTTCGAGGCACCGGACCCTGCCAGCTTCATCGCGATCCTGTCGATCGGTGTCTGGCCGATCCTGATGGGCATCACCATGTGGTTGCAGCAGAAACTGAACCCGGCGCCCGCTGACAAGACGCAAGCGATGATCTTCGCGTGGTTGCCCTTCGTGTTCATGTTCATGCTGGGCCGATTCGCCGCAGGATTGGTGATCTACTGGGTGGCGAACAACACCATCACGTTCACGCAGCAATACCTGATCATGCGCAGCCAGGGCGTGAAGGTGGACTTGCTGGGCAACATCCACTCGAAGTTCCGCAAAAAGAAGGACGCGGAGTGATCCGGGTCTCCGCCCTCTGGCGCCATCCGGTGAAGGGGGTGGGGGCGGAACCACTGCAATCGACAATCCTGCGGGCGGGTGAATGCCTGCCCGGGGACCGCGCCTTCGCCATCGCACAACAGGGGGCGGAAACGACCGGCGCCTGGGCTGCATGCCGTAATTTCGTGCGTGGCGCAAAGGCGGGCAGCCTGATGGCCGTATCCGCCCGGCCCGATGGGGATAACTATATCTTCACCCATCCGGACCGGCCCGACCTGCGGGTTGCCCTGCCCGCACAGGGCGATGACCTGATCGAGTGGATCAGACCCCTTTACCCCGACAATCGGCCTGCGCCGGAACGACTGGTCACATCCCGCGAGCAGGGAATGACCGACGCCGCGTTCCCCTCGATCTCCCTCCTGTCGGATGCCTCACGCAGTGCGCTTGGTTCGGCGGCGGACGCGACACTGGATCGCCGGCGGTTCCGGGGCAATATATGGCTGGACGGGCTGGAGCCGTGGGAGGAATGGAACTGGATCGGCAAATGCCTGCGCATCGGGACTGCGCTGTTGGAGGTTCGCGAACGGATCACACGCTGCCGCGCGACTCATGCCAACCCCGTTACAGGGCGCGATGATCTGGATTTGCTGAACGTTCTGGCGCAAAACTGGGGCCACCGCGATTTCGGTGTCTATGCCGTTTGCGTCGAGGGCGGTGAAGTCCATATTGGCGATGAGGCTACCGTGCATGACCGGACCCGATCCTGATACGCTCCACCCGCTCGAACACGCGCCCGGTGTGGTCTTTCTCAAGCCGTTGGCCGCTGGCCGCCCGAATGTCGAGATCGGGGATTTCACCTATTACGACGATCCCGCGCGGCCCGAGGATTTCTTCGAGCGCAACGTCCTCTACCACTACGATTTCATTGGCGACTGCCTGCGGATCGGCGCGTTCTGTGCCATCGCCACGGGCGCACGGTTCATGATGAATGGCGGCGCACATGCCATGGGCGGGTTTTCGACCTTTCCGTTCAATATTTTCGGTCATGGCTGGCAGGAGGGGTTTGATCCCGCCACATGGGTGGCCGAACAGCGCGGCGATACCATCGTTGGAGCCGATGTCTGGATCGGGCGGGACGCCACGATCATGCCCGGTGTGACCATCGGGGCCGGTGCGATCATCGCGACCGGCGCAATGGTCACCCGCGACGTCGCCCCCTATGCCATCGTCGCGGGCAATCCCGCGGTCGAGATTCGCCGCCGGTTCGACGCCGACATCGTGGACAGGTTGCTGGGGATCGCCTGGTGGGACTGGCCGGTGGACAGGATCACGCGCAACCTCAACGCGATCCGCGCCGCCGATATCGACGCGCTGGCGAACGCAATTTGATCTCGCACCCGGACGGCGCATGAAGTATCCCGAAGCTCACCGTCCGGGCCGATCGCCCGCGACATGGACAATTCTGGAAGGTGCCGCCCCATGACCCCTCGTTTCCCACTGGCCGAAACACCGGACGCGGCGGCGCTGGCAAAGGGCCGCTCGCTGTTTCTGGGCCCGTGCGAATTCGTGAAGGGCGTGGTCGCGATGGAGGGCTTGCCCCCAGCGGACCGACTGGAATTCTGCATGGCGGGCCGCTCGAACGTGGGCAAGTCCAGCCTGATCAACGCGCTGACCGGACGCAAGGCATTGGCGCGGACCTCGAACACACCCGGCCGCACGCAGGAGATCAACTTCTTCGCGCTGGCCGACACGCATTACATGGTCGATCTGCCGGGCTACGGCTTCGCCAAGGCACCCGTTGCGGTGGTCGCGAAATGGCAGGCGCTGCTCAAGAACTATCTGGCCGGGCGCCAGACCCTGCGTCGTGTCTTCCTGCTGATCGACAGCCGCCATGGCGCAAAGGAAGTGGATGAGGAAATCATGTCCGTGCTCGACCGCGCGGCGGTACCCTTTCACACCGTGATGACCAAGATCGACAAACCGCGCCCGGCTGAGCTGGAAGCATCGCTGGAGCGCACCCGGCAGATCATCGCCAAGCATCCGACCGCCTATCCGGAAATCATACTGACCTCCTCCGACAAGGGGGACGGGGTCGAGACCCTGCGCGCGATCATCGCGGGCCTGAACTGAGAGTTGGGGATGGAACTGATGGAAAAATCGACTGCATCGAGCCGCGACTGGCTCGCCACCGCGCGCACACTGTCCGAGGCGCTGCCCTATCTGCAACGCTATGACGGTGCGACGGTCGTGGTCAAATTCGGCGGTCACGCAATGTCCGACGACGCGGCGATGGAACGCTTCGCCCGCGATATCGTCCTGATGAAGCAATGCAACGTGCATCCGGTCGTGGTTCACGGCGGCGGGCCGCAGATCAACCAGATGCTGGAACGGCTCGCCATCAAATCCGAATTCATCGACGGCAAGCGCGTGACGGATGAGGCAACGGTCGAGGTCGTCGAAATGGTGCTGGCCGGTCGCATCAACAAGCAGATCGTACAGGCGATCAACGATCAGGGGGGGCGCGCCGTCGGGTTGAGCGGCAAGGACGCCAAGCTGATCGTGTGCGACAAGGCCACCAAGACCCGCAAGGATCCTGACAGCAATATCGAGAAGGTGCTAGACCTCGGTTTCGTCGGGGAACCGTCGGAGGTGAATCCCGGCGTGATCAAGCTGTTCACCGACAGCGATTTCATCCCCGTCGTGGCCCCGATCGGCGCAGGTCGCAACGGTGAGACGTTCAACATCAACGGCGACACCGCCGCCGGGGCGCTGGCCGGTGCATTGAAGGCGGATCGCCTGCTGCTGCTGACCGATGTCGCCGGAGTCAAGGACGCCGACGGCGATGTGGTCACGCGCCTGACCCCCGCCGACGTGCGCCGCCTGACGGATGAGGGTGTCATCTCCGGCGGGATGATCCCCAAGACGGAAACGGCCCTGCACGCGATGGAAAAGGGCGTCGGTGCCGTGGTCATCCTGGACGGGCGCGCGCCCCATGCCTGTTTGCTGGAACTGTTCACGGAACATGGTGCGGGAACCCTCATCAAGGCCTGATCGCCATGGCCAACGCCCTTGCCGCTGGCATCGGGCGGTTCGATTTTTCCCGCAACGTCCTTGATTATGACAAGGGTTTAATTCGGTATTGCTGCATGAAGAGAATCGTTTTGATCCGCCACGCAAAGTCCTCCTGGTCCGATCCAGATCAAGAGGATATCGCGCGCCCCCTCAACCAACGCGGGCGTTTGTCCGCAGCGCTGATGGCCGCACAGATCGTTGAGCTCGATGCGGTCCCGGACGCCGTATGGCTGTCGCCCGCCGCCCGCACGGTGGAGACGTGGGAGCGCATGAAGCCGATCCTGGGTGAGGTCGAGGCGGAAACGCACAAGGCGCTCTATATGGCCGATCCGGACACGATGCTGAAAATCCTGCAGTCCACGTCGTCCAAGGCCAAAACGGTGGCAATCGTGGGGCATCAGCCCGGCGTCAGTGCCTTCGCGCGCAAGTTGTCCGACGGAAAAATCGGGCCGACCTGCGCACGGGCCTTTACCCATTTTCCGACAGCCGGGCTGGCAATCCTGTCCACTCAGGAGGAAAAGTGGTCAAAGGTGACATTCAAGTCGTGCCGGTTCGAACATTTCTCGGTTCCCAAGGACCTGGTATGACCCCCACCACCGGGACACCCTTGTAGTCGCATCAGGGTGTATACACTTGATAACCAGTGGAGTTGGAGGGAATCACATGAATGCCATTCGATCTATGGTCCGGGCCGCTCAAACGATCGTGTCGGGTCGCAACGCGGATATTTTCATCGAAATTTCCAATGCGACGGGCGTGTCCGCGTTCCGTCTGGCCGGTATGACGCGGTCTGAAATCCTGCAAACGATCCGTGATGCGGGCATTCCCCTGTCCACGATTCCGATTCACATCGTCCATGCGCTCGGTCTGGTTCACGCCGACTGATCGGCGCAACCTACTGGTTTTCATGCCATCATACAGTTGAGGCTGGCCCCTGCGGGGGCTAGGGTTGCGCCATACCCACCGGCGGGCGGGACCATCTGTAGGAGGGGGCAATGGCAACCGAAGTCGCGACCGATCCTCTTTTGCTGTCTGCCGCCATCTTCCTTGGTTCTGCCGTCATCGCCGTTCCGATCTTCAACCGGCTGGGTTTGGGATCTGTGCTGGGCTATCTGGCCGCCGGAGCCGTGATCGGACCGTTCGGGCTGGGCCTGTTCAGCGATGTGGACGGGATCCTGCACTTTGCCGAGTTCGGCGTCGTCCTGCTGTTGTTCATCATCGGTCTGGAGCTCAAGCCCGCGCGGCTGTGGCGATTGCGGTCCGACATTTTCGGGCTGGGAACGCTGCAAATCGTCCTAACCGGAGCGATCATCGCCGGGTTCTGTTATCTGGCGGGAGTGTCCGTTCCCACGTCCATCGTGACCGGGGGCGCGCTGGCGCTCAGTTCGACCGCATTCGGTGTGCAGATCCTGCGAGAGAAACAGGACCTGAACGCGCCCTACGGCGACCGGGCGTTTTCCATCCTGCTGGCGCAGGATCTCGCCATTGTGCCTCTGTTTACTTTGGTCGCGCTCCTCGGCCCGGCCTCCACGCCGGAGGGGAACGTCTGGATTGAAGGTGGCATCGCGGTGGGGGCCGTGCTGGCGCTCTACGTGACGATCCGGTATTTGATGCGCCCGTTTTTCAGGGTGATGGCCGCTACCGGCTCAAACGAATTGTTCCTGTCCGCGGCATTGCTCGTGGTGATCTGCGCGGCTCTGTTGATGAACGCGGCCGGGCTGTCCATGGCGCTGGGGGCGTTCATCGCAGGCGTCCTGCTGGCGGAGAGCGAGTTTCGCCACCAGTTGGAAACGGATATCGAGCCGTTTCGCGGATTGCTGCTGGGCCTGTTCTTCATGGGCTTCGGGATGACGCTCGACTGGTCGCTCATTGCGGATTTCTGGTGGATCGTCATCGGCGGGGCGCTGGGGTTGTTCGCGGTCAAGGCGCTGGTGCTGTACGGGCTGTCGCGGTTGTTCCGCTCCCCCCATGCCGACGCGCTGCGGATCGCGGCGACCATCGGTCAGGGGGGGGAATTCGCCTTTGTCATGGTGTCCCTCGCGACCAGCGCCGGGATCATGAGCGGGACTGTCCCCGCCACGCTATCGGCCATCGTCACATTGTCCATGGTGCTGACACCCGGCGCTGTCGCGGTTGCGGAACGCATCCTCGACCGTGGGGAGGACGAGACCGCCGACGGAATGAACGGCCCGGACGCGGCAAAGCAGACGCGGGCCATCGTCGCGGGGTTCGGGCGTGTGGGGCAGATCGTCGCGCGGCTGCTCAGAATGCGGGGGGTCGAAGTTACGATCATCGACAACTCCCCCCGCCGCATCCGCATCGCGGAAACCTTTGGCACACGCGTTTATTTTGGCGACGCCCGCAGGCTCGACATTATGGAGAGTGCCGGGGCAGGACGCGCGGATATTCTTTTTCTGTGCATAGACGACAGGCACGGAGGCGTCGAAACGGTGGAGAAACTGCGCGAGCGGTTCCCCCAGCTGAAGATATTCGCCGACACCTATGATCGCTTCTCTGAGAACCTGATGCGCGCGGCCGGCGCTGATTTCGTCGTTCGTGAAAAGTTCGAAAGCGCGCTTCTGCTGGCGCGTCGTGGGCTAGAGGAACTGGGCGACGCGGAAATCTGCGACGATCTGATCGAGGAATTCCGCCGGCGGGACGAGGAACGCCTGCAACTGGAAACCCAGCATGGTTCCGTCAAGGCGTTGGAGATGTTGCGCCAGAAATACGTGTTGGATGAGGAATAGCGCACGCCGCATACCGTGCAGCGATCCGTAAATTTCGGCACGCAGGGGGCGGCGGTTCATCTTTGCTCCACTGCCCTCGGACCCAAGTTGCGGTTTTACAAGATCACCTTGGGTTCACCGCACCCCGGCACACCATCGCAAACATGAAAGACCGCGCCTGACAGGGGGTCGGCGGCGCGGGCGGCCGCGTCCATTCCTTCATAGGCGGTGGTCGCGTACAGGGTCCCTTCCGGCGTCAGGGCCGGGCATGTGACCTGCGCCACCGGCAGATGTTCCACATGATCCACCCGCCCATCGGGCGCATGCCGCACGATCTGTCCGCCCCCCCAGCGCGCCGACCAGATATAGCCATCCGCATCGCAAATCGCGCCGTCACATCCTTCGGCCTCCACAAAGAGTTGCCGCCCCGCGACAGGCCAGCCCTGCCCGTCCAGCGCGACGGTCCAGATCGTTTTGGCCGCCGTATCCGAGAAATACATCCGGTCCCCCTGCGGTGCGAAGCAGATCGAGTTGCAGATGGTGATGCGGTCGAACATCTTGCGGATTTCGCCACGATAGTAGCGATATATCGCCCCCGCACCCGGCTCTGCCCTCCGGCCCATCGTTCCGATCCAGAATCCCCCATGCGGGTCCGCGCGCCCGTCATTCGAGCGGGTGGCGGAATTGTCCGCCTCCAGTGGCGCGACGAGGGTCCGCGCCCCGTCGTCGATGTCGAACATCCACAGGCCGGTTTCGCTGGCGATCAACAGCGTGTTGTGATCGATCCAGCCCGCCGCGGAATGGGCTTCGTCAAAGGACCAGTCGCGCGCCTTGGTGTAGAGCCGCTTGCCCAGAATATCGAACCAGAACAACTCGCCACGGTCGGGGTGCCACAGCGGCCCCTCCCCCAGTTCGCACAGACGGTCGTCATAGATCTCAGCCATCGAAGACCCCGTCATAGGCCGTGACGACGGCTGCGGCCCGGTCCGCCACCTCCCGCGGGGACATCCCCGGTTTGTAGAGGGCGGAGCCGAGGCCGAAGCCATCCGCGCTGGCCGCCGCCCAGTCGGCAAAGTTCGACGACCGCGCCCCACCCACAGCATAGACCAGCGTCCCCTCGGGCAGCACGGCGCGTATAGCTTTCAAGCCCTCGATCCCCGCCATGCCTGCGGGAAACAGTTTCAGCGCGTCGGCTCCGGTCTTGAGGGCGGCGAAACATTCGCTGGGCGTGAAAACCCCGGGAAAGGACTTCATTCTTAGGGTTTTCGTGCATCGGATCACTTGCAAGTCGCAATTGGGGGATACGATGAAGGTGGCCCCGGTTTCCTTAACCGCGGCGACCTGCTTTGTGGTTAGAACCGTGCCCGCGCCCAGTTCGGCACGATCCCCCACCGCGCCGACCATGTTGCGGATCGAGGTCAGCGGATCGGGGGAGTTCAGCGGCACCTCGATACGGGTGATGCCCGCCGTGACCAGAACCTCGGCAATCGCGGCTGCCGCCTGCGGCTCAACCCCGCGCAGGATCGCGATCAGATGCCTCATGATGCCTCCCGTGCGGCGATCAGGCCCGCCAGTACCATAGCGGTTCCGTCGTGACACTGTGCTGTCAGGCCCACGGCCTCCAGCGCGGCGCGATAGGTTTCGGTCACGTTCGGCGCGCCGATCAGGGCGACCTCCTGCCCCAACCAATATGGCTTCATCGCCGCCAGTTCCACACCGAGCAGGGTTCCCCACAATCGCGCCCGCGCCGCTGCACCGTCGCTGCCGTTGAGCACTTCCGCAGCCCGAATGCCGAACAATGCCGTGGCCAGCCGTTCGGGCCGTGAAAGCGCGTCGTCCAGCGCCGTTGCGAAAGCCTCCCCGTCCCATCCGTCGCCAACCGAATGATTCAGGACGGAGCGTTGCTCCAGCAACTGAAACAACTCACCCGTCATAGCGGTGCGGAAATGGCAAAGCTCGCCCGCGCTGATCCGCGCCCATTTCGTATGGGTTCCAGGCAGGCACAGCACGCCGTCGAAATCCGGCTGCCCGGACAGGAAACCGGCGATCTGCGTTTCCTCACCCCGCATCACGTCCGTCGGTTCGGCCTGCGATGCGCCTGACAGGATGTGCACGGTCAAGCGCGGATCCTGCGTCGGGGCGATGACGGAACGCGCGGCGGGCGCGCATGGCACGGGTTGATAGGGTGCCTCGACCCAACCCTCCCGCGATCCGACCGTTCCGCAGGCCCAGAGGTCCACTGGCCCGTCGATCCAGTCGGATACCAACGTCAGCAGGGTACCCTCGAACTGGTCGCGGTCCAGCACGCTTCCGCCCGCGTCCGAGGTCGCCTGGGCCACGACATCGCGTCCGTTCATGGCCCAGACCCGCAGGTTCGACATGCCCCAATCAGCGGCGATCCATTCAGCTTTCATCATCCGGTAAACACCACGCCCCCATCCACGACCAGTGCCTGAGCGGTCATCATCCGACTGGCCTTTGAGGCCAGAAACAAAGTTGCATCCACGATGTCCCGCGCGACGAGGTGCTCCTTCAGACATTGCCCGTTCAGATGCTCCCGCAGCGACTCCTCGGTGGCCCACAAGTCCATCTGACGATCAGTCAGGACCCAGCCGGGGACCAGCGCGTTGACACGGATCGCGTCCGGCCCGAACTCACGCGCATGGGTGCGCGTCAGACCCAGAATCGCCGCCTTCGCCGCGACATAGGCCGGATAGCCCGCATTGGCCATGCCATAGGACGCGGAGGAGAAGTTGATGATCGCACCGCCCCCCGCCGCGCGCATTCCGGGCACCACATGCTGCGTGGTAAAGAAATGTGGGCGCAGATTGACCGCGTGGTTCCAGTCCCAATCCTCGACCGAGTAGTCCAACGTGTCGTGCCGCGTATCGTTCGCGGCATTGTTTACCAGAACCGTGATCGCGCCGAACTTGTCTGCCGCCTCATCCATGCAGAATTTGAGGTGATCGATATCGGTAATATCGCATTTCATGAAGTGCGGACGGTTGGCGTGCTCACGCTCCATCCGGTCGCAGAATTCCGTCGCATCGGAGCGTTGGACGAAACTGACATGCGCCCCAGCAGCAAGGAACCCTTCCGTCAGGGAGGCCCCGATACCGGAGCCGCCGCCGGTGATGAAGACCGACTGTCCGGCAAGGTCATGAAAGGTCGCGTATTCGGTCATCAATGGCTCTCCCGCGTTAGGGGCGGATATCCCGGCCCAGTAAAACAGTAGATCGGGGTCGGCGTTCCGGTGCGTCTGCATTACAGGATATAGCTTGGAATGGCTTCGGGTATACACCCAGCCCAACCAGCTTGACCGTGATGAGAACCCCACCCATCGGGCCGGGATAAGCGGATGATTGGCCCGCTTCGATCCGGCACACGTGATGCTGTTCGACACCAGGTCGGCAACCCGGGTTCGGCAGCGACAACTAACGCGGAACGGAACCAATTCACGGCTGCGCTGTTACTTATACAATCGCAACTGAACGGACGGACTGAAAATGGAATTCATTCTTGGAATTATCTGGCTCGGCCTCTGGCTCTGGGCACTGATCAAGATTCTCGGCTCGGGCGCAAGCACGGGCTCAAAGGTGCTCTGGGTTCTTCTGGTTCTGGTGTTGCCGGTCATCGGATTCATCATCTGGTTCTTTGCCGGACCAAAATGACCTAGATCATATACTTACGCTTGGCGCGGCAGGGGAAACCCTCGCCGCGTCTTTCGTTTTGCGGCTCAGAACTCGACGCCGACCTGCGCCTTGATCCCGTCGCGGAACGGATGCTTGATCAGCGACATCTCCGTCACCAGATCGGCGGCCTCGATCAGTTCGGGCTTTGCGTTGCGACCGGTCAGCAGAACATGGGTCATCTGCGGTTTTTGGGTCAGCAGGAATTCGACAACCTCGTTGATGTCCAGATAATCGTAGCGCAGCGCGATATTGATCTCATCCAGCATCACGAACTGGATATCGGGGTTCAGGATCAGCTCCTTCGCCTTGGCCCAGCCTGCTTCGGCCGCCGCGATGTCGCGCGCGCGGTCCTGTGTCTCCCAGGTGAACCCCTCACCCGAGACGATGAACTGGCATTCGTCCGCGAAGCGTTCGCGCAGGAATGTCTTTTCACCCGTGTCCCAGTTGCCCTTGATGAATTGAACGACGGCGCAGGGCATTTCGTGCGCGATGCATCGCATGATCATTCCGAAGCCGGAGGAAGACTTGCCCTTCCCCGGACCTGTATGGACCATGATCAGGCCCTTCTCCTCGGTCTTGGTCTGCATCATCTTGTCACGCGCGGCCTTGATCTTGCGCATCTTCTCCGCATGGCGGGCGTCGGTGTCATCACTCATCGGTGTCTCCTCGCGGCGTCTGGCGACGCATCAGATAAATATCCATGATCCAGCCGTGTTGTGCCCGGGCCGCGGCCCGTGCGGCCATGATCTGCGGTGCGGTCTCGGCCAGGGGGCCGGACAGGTTGATTTCCTGAATCATCCCGGCATAGCCAGACCACCAGATATGCACCCCCTCGGGCGGGATGGACTGAAAACTGCACTGCCCGTCCAGCATTACGGCCAGCGTGTCCACGCCATCGGGCCAGCCGCTATCGCGCAACTGCCGCCCGGTGGTCACCGTGAACGGTGCGCCCAGATCGTTGATCGGAATGCGGTGCGCCGCTGTCAGCGCCTGAAGGCTGGTGATGCCGGGCACCACGCGCACCCTCAACGGCAGGATCTTCGCAACCCGCTCCGCAATCCGCAGCGTGCTGTCATAAAGCGAAGGATCGCCCCAGACCAGAAACGCGACCTTGCCCTGTGGCCCCAGGTTTTCGCGGATTTCCCGCACCCAGATCGCCGCAATCGCATCGTGCCAATCCACGACGCGAGCATGGTAATCCGGCGTCGCCTCGTCCCGTGTCGGCAGGTCGAAGGACACGACCCTCGTTCCTCCGGTCAGGACCGTATCGCAAATCTGCCGTCGGACCCGCGCCAGATCGGATTTGTCCTCGCCCTTGTCCGGGATCAGAATCAGATCCGCATCGTTCAGCAACCGGGTTGCCTGCAAGGTCACATGCTCAGGATTGCCGGTGCCGATACCGATCAGCATCAGGTCGATCATCGCTGACCCCTTATGAAAAACGCGGCCCCCGTGCAGGGACCGCGTTCGCGTACTGGATGGGCTTGGATCAGGCTGCGTTGTGCAGGCGCGGCGTGAACAGCTTGTTGTCGCGCATGGCCTTGGCACCGGCCAGCAATCCCAGATCAAGCAGCGGCTCGATCAGCACGACCGTCATGTAGGCCGCACCGAACGCCATGACGGAGGATACATTCTCCACCCCGAAGCCTTGTCCATAGAACGCCCAGAACGCGACCCAGGCGACCGTGCCGCCCTGGAACGACGCGGACAGCGCCACGACCTGGCGGTAGCTCAAATCGACATAGGCGGTGCCCGGCGCGATAAGGCGGGCGGCGATCGCTTGCAGCGCGAACAGCGGCACCAGCAGTGTGGTGACGTTCATCGCGTATTGCGGCAGGTCGGTCGGCGCCAACAGCATACCTTGCAACAGCAGTCCAAGCGCGAGGCCGATTGCAGCCGGTGCCGCGCCGAGGATCAGGAACAGGCTGGAACCGAGGATGAAGTGAACCTCGGACACGCCAACCGCGAAATGCGGCAGCACCTCGAAGAACACGAAAACCGCGACCGTCGCGACCAGCGCCCGCGCGATCAGCGCCACGGGGCCGCTTTCCAGCAGCGTTTTCCAGGTCAGCTTCGCGGCATAAACACTCGCCCCTGCTGCGGTGGCATAGCTCAGTCCGATCTTGGCGCCATCAACGAGGCCCGGTTCGATATGCATGTAGTTCATCCTTTCAAGACCGTCTCACCCGACGGCGTTTCAGTGCTGGGCCGTGGCCCGGTTTAGCGCCCCCCGGTTCGCCTTGCGAGGGGGATGACGGCAGGTCTCCTGACTTGCGGGTCAACATCCGTCCGAACCTTCCCAGCCCGGGGGCCAGTGGCATTCATCGAACGGACTCTCCGCCTACAGTTGCGGGGGCAGTCCCGGTATTGGCGTGGCTTCGGCACACCGCACCGTGTTCCCTTTTGATCCCGACATCGTGATATCGCCGGGAACCGTCCCTTTCAGTTGCCATGCTGCAAAGCCGTGTGTCAATCGTCGCCTTGGGCCAATGCCCCGAAAAGGATCAGCGCGGGCGTGGTGCTGCTGGTGGCCTCCAGCCGGGTTGCCAGTGCCGCGACACTCATCCGCTCGACGCTCTGCTCCGGTGTGCTGACGGCATGGGCCAGCAGCGCGGGCGTGTCGTCGGGCAGACCGGCATCCATCAATTGACGCGCCAGTTTTGGCCATGTCCGCTTGCCCATGTAGACGACGGTTGTGGCCTGCGGATCGGCGAGGGCGGACATGTTGATATCTTCGGGCAGTGCGCCCGCGATGTCGTGGCCGGTGATGAACTGCACCCGCCGGGCGACCAGTCTGCGCGTCAACGGAATACCGACCGCCGCCGCCGCGGCGGAGGCTGAGGTGACACCTGGAATGATCTCGTACTTTATCGCTGCGGCTCGCAACGCCGTCAGTTCTTCCTCCAACCGGCCAAAGATGCCCGCATCGCCGGATTTCAAGCGCACGACATGCTGGCCCGCCATGGCGTAGTCCACCAGCAGACGGCTGACGTGATCCTGCGAGGGTGAGGCCCGCCCTGCCCGCTTTCCGACGCCCACCAGATCAGCATCCTTGCGCGCATGATCCAGAATCGGCCCGGCGGACAGGTCGTCGAACAGGATCGCGTCTGCCTTGCCCAACCGGTCCACTGCCTTGAGCGTCAGGAGGTCCGGGTCGCCGGGACCGGAGGATACGAAGCTGACGAAACCGCTCATGTCCCCTCCGCCGTGATCAGGTGAAAGAACGTACCGGTGGCATGGTCGCGGCGCGATCCGGTCTCAACCATCGGTTGACCGTTCGCATCGGTCACATCTGCGAGGGGGGCGTCGGGCTGCTCCAGAATCGAGGAATAGTGAAACTCGTGCCCGCGCAACCGCTGCCCGTCGGGCAATGTCGCCATGCGATAGCCCAGATGCATCTTGCGCTTCTCATACGAGGTGACGAGGCCGAGCAGCCCGGCCATCTCGTGCCGCACCCCGTCCTTGTCGATCAACGCTTGGCCCATCGCCATGTAGCCACCGCATTCACCATGCACCGGCCCTGTCCGGGCGAAGTCACGCAAACCCTTCAGATAGGTCCGCGCCGCCGCGATCCGTCCGGCGTGAAGCTCGGGATAGCCGCCGGGCATCCACACGACATCCGCGCTCGGGTCGGGCGCCTGATCGGCAAGGGGTGAGAACGGCAGGATCTCGGCCCCTGCGGCGCGCCAGCCATCCTGAATATGGGGATAGACAAAGGAAAACGCCGCATCCTGCGCCAGCGCTATCCGCTGACCGGGCGGAACGACAGCCGCCAGGGGCGCAGCCTCGGGCATCGGATTGCTCCGCGCCGCCGCCCGCAGCGCCTGCAAATCGAGATTGCCGCGAATGAACGTCGCCGCATCGTTCAGCAAGGTGTCGATGCCCTCATGCTCCAACGCCTGGACAAGGCCGAGGTGACGCTCCGGCATCTCGGTGTGGCTGTTGCGGGGCAACGCGCCGAAGACCTCGATCCCGGCGGCCTCCATCCCCTCGCGGATCAGGCGTTCGTGCCGGGGGCTGGCCACCCGGTTCAGCACCACGCCCGCGAACGGCATGTCCGGGCGCAGGTCGCGAAAGCCCAGCGCCGTCGCTGCCGCCGATTGCGCCTGTCCCGACACGTCGATCACCAGAACCACCGGCCAGCCGTTGCGGGTGGCCATGTCCGCACTGGCACCGGTGCCGGATCGCCCGTTCAGCGGCACACCGTCGAACAATCCCATGGAGCCCTCAGCCAGCACCAGATCGGCACCTGCTGCGCGCGCGCTCAACCCGTCCAGCAAATTGGCATCCATCGACCACGTGTCGAGGTTATAGGACGGTCGCCCCGACGCCGCGTGGTGAAACGCCGGGTCGATATAATCCGGCCCGCTCTTGAACGCCTGCACGGTCAGTCCCGCATCGCGGTAGGCGCGCAGCAAGCCCAGCATCAGCGTCGTCTTGCCCGTCCCCGACGCGGGGGCGGAGATCATCAGACCCGGCTGCATCATTCCGTCCCTTCGGGGAACCGTGGCCGGGTCCCGACAGGCCGGAACCGGCGGTCGTAATCGCCGGCGTAAAGCTGGCTTTCGTCGAAGCCTTCGGCGGCCAGCGCCGGACCGACGAGGATCAGCGCGGTGCGCGCCACCTCCTCACCCACCGATGCCTCGATATTGCCCAGCGTCGCGCGCACGACCCGTTGATCGGGCCAGCTGGCGCGCCAGACCACCGCCACCGGACAGTCAGGGCCGTAGTGAGGGGTCAACTCCTCCACCACACGCGACAAGACATGCACCGACAGGTGGATCGCCAGCGTCGCGCCGGTCTGCGCGAAATTTTCCAGCGTCTCGCCGGAGGGCATCGCGCTCGCTCGGCCCGAGGTGCGCGTCAGCACGACCGATTGCGCCACGCCGGGCAGCGTCAGCTCATTTTCCAACACCGCAGCCGCAGCCGAGAACGCCGGAACCCCCGGTGTCACGTCATAGGGAATGTCCAGCGCGCACAGCCGGCGCAACTGCTCACCCATGGCCGACCAGATCGACAGGTCGCCCGAATGCAGCCGCACCACGTCCAGCCCCTGCGCGTGAGCCGAGGATATTTCCGCGATGATCTCATCCAACGACATCGGCGCGGTGTTCACGATCCGCGCGCCCTCGGGGCAATGCTCCAGCAAGGCCGCGGGCACCAGCGATCCGGCATACAGGCACACCGGGCAGGCCGCGATCAGGTCGCGCCCGCGCAAGGTAATCAGATCGGCGGCCCCCGGCCCCGCGCCTACGAAATGTACGGTCATCCATCCTGTCCTTCCGCTATGGCGGCAGTTGCCATGCCATCCGACGATATCCGCCGGGTTACTATCAGGCGCGCCTGCGGTCCAGCCGCGACCAGCGCCGTTGCCTCCGCCAGGGAGCCTGTTCCGAATTCGGCCAGCACCCGGGCGGAGGTCGTCGAGGTCTCCACCCCTGCCAGTGCAGCCCGTGCCACCCCGATCACCGGCAGACCGGGGATCAGGTCGCGCAGGGCCTCCGCCTTGCGGTCCAGCGTGGCCAGGGCATCCACCTGCGCATTGCCCAGAACGTCATGGATCGCGGCGGCGGTGGCCTCGGCACGAAATCCGATTCCCGCAACTTTCATCCTATGATATTCCTTTCACGACGCTCCACTGCGTGACGGGACGCGCGGCGATCCAGCCGCGCATCCGCCCCAGCGGTTCGGCCTCAGCGATGGAAACCTGCATCAACCGCCCCCCGTGATTGGCGTGCCAGCCAGCCAGCAAGGCCTCCGTTTCCAGAGTGACGCCGTTCATCAGCAGGCGCGCGCCCGTCGGCATCGCGTCCCAGACGGCTTGCAACATCGCCTCACCCGCGCCGCCGCCGATGAACACGGCATCGGGCGTGGGCAGTGCCGCCAACCCTGCGGGCAGCCGCGCGGTGGTCACGCCGATCCGATGATCCAGTCCGAACCGTGCCGCGTTCGCGACGATGTTTTTCGCGCGGTCCGCCCGCATTTCCACCGCCGAGGCGCTGCCGCCCCCCGCCAGACACCACTCCACACTGATGGAGCCGGATCCCGCCCCCAGATCCCACAAATGTTCCCCCGCACGGGGCGTCAGGGTCGAAAGGGTCAACGCCCGGATCGGTTGCTTGGTGATCTGACCGTCGCTTTGGAACAGATCGTCGGGCAGGCCGCAGGTGCGCGGCAGGCCGCGCCCACGCGCCTCAACCGCCACCATAACGGGCGCCCGTACATCCGTCAGATCGAAGGCCTGCGCCGTGCAGGAGCGTACACGTTGCTTCGGACCGCCCATCGCCTCCGCCACGATAACGCGCGAGGCGCCGAAGCCTGCTTCGCACAGATAGGCCACCAGCTCCGCCGGGGCCGCGCCATCGCGCATCGTGCAGATCAGCCGCGCGCCGTCCTGCAACACGGGCCGCAAACGCGCCATCGGGGCCGCGTGCAGGCCGATGCATTGCACCGCCTCCATCCGCCAGCCCAGCGCCGCCGCGACCAGTGCGAAGGTGGACGGCGCGGGATGCGCGACCCATGCGCCGGGGGGCAAGGCCTCCGCCAGCATCGCCCCGGCCCCGAACCAGAACGGGTCGCCCGAGGCCAGTACGACCACCCGCCGATCCTGATGCGCCAGGACCGGCGCGATCGAAAACGGCACCGGCCACGCCGCGCCCCGGGCCCCGGCATCCACCAATTCCAGATGTCGCGGCCCGCCGAATATGATATCGGCTGCGTCCAGGGCCCGAAGGCTCGCCGCGCTCAACCCGTCGCGACCGTCTTCGCCCAATCCGATGATCGTGATGCGGGGATCAGACATGCGCGTACTCCTGCTCGGCGGCACGACCGAGGCCAACCGCATGGCGCAAGCCCTGCACGCGGCGAAGATCGACGCCGTCTATTCCTATGCGGGGCGCACGCGCCATCCTGTCCGCCAACCGATCCCGACCCGTACAGGCGGCTTCGGCGGCATCAACGGTTTGCGCGCCTATCTGGCATCCGAGCGTATCACGCATGTGATCGACGCCACGCACCCCTTCGCCGCGGGGATGAGCCGGAATGCCATCGCCGCCTGCGAGGGACCGCTCTGCGCCCTCGAACGCCCCGCATGGCAAATTGAGGAAACCTGGATCCGTGTGCCTGAT
The DNA here is from genome assembly GCF_014235845.1 of Pontivivens nitratireducens. Lineage (GTDB taxonomy): Bacteria > Pseudomonadota > Alphaproteobacteria > Rhodobacterales > Rhodobacteraceae > Pontivivens > Pontivivens nitratireducens. Next base: position 250,138 of record NZ_JACJUQ010000004.1, read on the forward strand.
ATAGAGACTGCGGCCAGCGCCCTGCCCGACCGCGCGGCGCGGGTCTTCCTCGCCATTGGCAAGCAGCATATCGGGCTGTTCGCGGACAGGCCGCACCATTATCTGCTGCGCCTGGTGGACCCGCCCGCCGAACCGTTGCCCCTGCCGCGTGCGAACGTGATCATCGCCAAGGGGCCGTTCGATTACGCCACCGACCTCGCCCTGCTGCGCGACCACGGGATCGAGGTGATCGTCTCGAAAAATTCCGGCAGCGAGGGCGCACGGGCAAAGCTCGACGCGGCCCGCACCCTGAACCTGCCGGTCATCATGATCGACCGGCCAGCGATACCCGCACGCACCGTTTTCGCCACGCAGACCGAGGTTATGCGCTGGCTTACTCATTCAGCGGATCGCGGGGTATAGACGAACCGACCGACGCGGCGCGTATCCCGGTTGCCCACGATGACGACGGTGCGCATGTCCGCCATGTCCGGCGTCGCCTCGTCCAGCGTCACTGTCACGATCCGTTCCTCCTCCGTGCTGACGGCGCGGGCGAAGGAGATCAGCGTGTCACCACCGCATTCCTCACGCAAGATTTCCAGCGCGCGCGCGAACTGATGCGGGCGGCTTTTCGAGCGTGGATTGTAGAACGCCATGGCGAAACCGGCGCCCCCCGCCGCGCGCAACCGCGTTTCGATCAAGGCCCACGGCTTGAGGTTGTCGGACAGGTTGATAGCACAAAAATCATGGCCCAGCGGTGCCCCGATCCGCGCCGCCGCCGCCAGCATGGCGGTGATGCCCGGCAGCACTTGGATATCCAGTTCGCGCCATGCCTCCGGCCCCGCCTCCAACGCCTCGAACAGGGCGGAGGCCATGGCAAAGACGCCCGGATCGCCTGACGACACCACGACGACGCGCCGGCCCTGCGCCGCCATATCCAGCGCATGGGCGGCCCGGTCCAGTTCCACCCGGTTGTCACTTTCATGCAGGGTCAGCCCGTCGCGCGGCGCGATCCGGCGTACATAGGGGATATAGCCCACCACGTCCGTCGCCTGCGCCAAGGCATCCCGCACCTGCGAGGTTATGAGCGCCTCGTCCCCCGGTCCCAGACCCGCGATCACAACCCAACCTTGCGTCGGGGCGTTCATGGTCTGCGCCCCTGTCCATGCACGACGACGATGGCGAAATAGGGCACCTCACCGTCGAAATCGGTCAGCTTCATCACTTTCTGCCCCGGCATCGTGCCACGCTCGACCAGCCAGGCGCGATCCAGCTTTCCGGCGCGCTGCAAGGCGCTGCGCACGCGCGGCAGGTTGCGCCCGATCTTCATGAAGACCAGCGCGTCCGACCCCTCGGCCCGCGATGCCAGCTCATCCTCGGGCAAGGTGGCCATCAGAACCGTCAGCACGTCGTCGCCCCAGGTGATCGGCTGATCCGTCGCGGTCCAGCAGCCGGACATGCCGGTGATGCCCGGCACGACCTCGACCTCCACCCGCCCTTGCAAGCGGGAGTGCAGGTGCATGAACGAGCCGTAGAAGAACGGATCGCCTTCGCACAGAACGATCACGTCACCGCGCGCCGCAACATCGGCCAGCCGGTCCGCCCAGTCGTCGTAGAAAGCGGCCAGAACCGCCCGATATTCAGTGGAGCCGAAATGCAGTTCCGTCGTCACCGGGTATTCCATGGGATATTCCGTCACGCTGTCCGTCAGCATCCCCTCGACAATCCGGCGCGCCTGCCCCGCGCGGCCCTCCTTGCGGAAATACGCCACATGCGCCGCACCCCGGATCAAACGGTCCGAGCGGACGCTCATCAAATCGGGGTTGCCGGGGCCCAGACCCGTGCAGATTACCTTGCCCATGCTCTCACTCCTTGCGGCTGGCCAGCGCGTTGATCGCCGCCACCGTTATGGCCGATCCGCCCAGCCGCCCCATGACCGCAACACTGGGCACAGGGGGGGCCGCCATCAGGGCGGCCTTTGATTCCATCGCTCCGACAAATCCGACAGGGCAGCCGATGATGGCCGCCGGACGTGGGCAATCCGGATCCTCCAGCATGTTGAGCAGATGGAACAGGGCCGTCGGCGCATTGCCGATCGCCACCAGCGCCCCGGCCAGATGCGGTCGCCACAGTTCCAGCGCCGCAGCGGAGCGTGTGTTGCCCATCGCCTTGGCCATATCGGGCACGCGCGGATCGCGCAGGGTGCAGATCACCTCGTTTTCGGCGGGCAAGCGCGTGCGCGTCACCCCCTCGCTGACCATATGGGCATCGCACAGGATCGGGGCGCCAGCCTCCAACGCGGCGCGCGCGACGACGGGCATGTCGCTGGAAAAGGCGATGTGCTCCTCCAGCCCGACCATGCCGGCGGCGTGGATCATGCGCACGGCAACGACCTCCTCCTCGGCGGTGAAGCGCGACAGGTTCGCCTCACGCCGGATCGTAGCGAAGGATTCCAGATAGATGGCCGCGCCATCGGTCACATAGGTATGGGGCATGGTCAGCCTTCGAATAATTCGTGGGGTGCCGCGATCAGCGCGCACGGGTCGAGGTCTGATCGCACCGGCACGTCACCGGCACAACCGTTTCGGATCAGAACGAAGCGTCCGCCGGGCTGCCCGGTCAGGGTATAATCCTGCGGACGCGGATGGGCGCAGCCCTTGGCACAGCCTGAAACGTGCAGGCCTTTGCCGTGGGGCAGCGCGCCTGCGAGGGCCTTGGCCACCTCGCGCGTCGCGACCAGACCCTGCGCGCAATCCGGCGCACCCGGACAGGCGGAGACCCGCAGGACCGGATCATCGGGGCGCAGAATATCGGGGTGATCCGGGACCATGCCCCCCTCCACCAACAGCATTCGCCACGGGGTCAGGCGCACGGCGCCAAGCGCGGCCAGAACCTCCGCCCGAATCCGCCCGAAGGCAAAGCCCGCCAGCCCCGTCCTATCGACCGTACCAGCCGGGCGCGCCACAGCCCCCGTGAACCGATGCGGAAGCGGTCGCACCAGCCGGGCCATGCGCTTTTCCGTGCCGGTCCGGAACCACCGTGCCATGTCCAGCGCGACGGTGACGGCGGTGTCGACGTTGACCGCACAGCCCTCGCCCGCGCCATCGGCGCGGCAAATCAGACCATCGCGTCCACGCTCGATCCGAATATCGGCGGAGGTCTCACGCAGCAGTGGTGCCGCACCGCAATCCACGGCGAACCCGAACTTTCCGGGCAGGTCCAGATCGACCGCGTCAACCAAGGCCGCTTGCAGATCGCGCGCGATCCTCTGCGTCAGGTCCCCGGTTGTCCAAAACGGCGAGATCACCAGGTTACGCCGCGACTCGGCCGCCGGGTCCGGATCCAGCAGGTCCAGGTCGCGCAAGCCGTCCTGAACGTCACCCAGCGCGGGTTCCGCAACACCGCGCAGTTGCAGATTGGCCCGCGCCGACAGGTCGATCAGCCCACTCCCGAACCGCGCGGACAGGGCTGCTACTCCGCTGGCCTGCCGCATGCTCAACCGACCCATGGGGGGGCGTATGCGCACCAGATATCCGTCGCCCGACATCATCGGGCGCAGCGCGCCGGGGCACCATCCCTTGACGATCGGGCTTGCGGTTTGCGGCGTCATCACGACAACTCCGCCAGAACCGAGTTGCGCCGCGTCACCCACAGACCCGCCGCATGCAGGGCCGCGAACCGCGCCCGCAATGCGGCCAGGGCCGCCGGGTTTTCCCGCTCCATGAACGCGACCACTTCGTCGCGCCCCAGCGTGGCATCGAAATAGGCGTCGAACAGGTGCCCGGGCACGACCTGCGCCAGATGCGCGAAGGCCGCCATGTTGTCGAGAGTGGCCGCAACCTCCGCCGCGCCGCGAAATCCGTGGCGCATCATGCCGTCCGCCCATGCCGGGTTCGCGGCCCGCGCCCGGACGACTCGGGCGATTTCCTCGGGCAGGGTGCGCGCGCGGGGGCTGTCCATCCGCGTGCTGTCCATGTGGTACAGCGCCGGGGGCGCGTGGCCCAGCGCCGCCAGCGCTGCGGCGAAGCCCGCCTCGTGACTCGCGTAATCCTCGGCCAGCAGAACATCCGTTTCGGCCAGATCCTGCACATGCACGAAGGCATCCGCCGCCCCCAGCCGCGCCTGCAATGCCGCGCGATCCCGTGTGGCATCGCCCTTGGCGTCGATCGCCCATTCGGAGGCGCTCAACCACGCCTCACCCGCCCGGGTGCGGGCGTCGTCGGTATAGATGTCGAGGTCCGCCCCCATGGCCAGGCCGAACTGCCCCGGCTTCGGGCCGAAGACACGCGGCGTGCGGGCCAGATAGGGGTTGTCCTGCGCCGTCTCGTCCCGATCGGCCAGAGCATCTGCCGCCAGCTCGAACATCTGCGCCAGCCCGGGAAACACGTCCCTGAACAGGCCGCTGACACGCAGGGTCACGTCGATGCGGGGCCGGTTCAGCAGGACCAGCGGCACGATCTCGAACCCGCTGACACGTTCGGACCCGTCATCCCAGATCGGGGCGAGACCGGCCAGATGCAGCGCCATGGCAAATTCCTCACCCGCTGTGCGCATCGTGGCGGACCCCCACAGATCGACGACCAGCCCGCGCGGCCAGTCGCCATGGTCCTGCAAGTGTCGCCGCAGCAATTCCTCGGCCAGCTTGACGCCCTGCGCATGTGCGGCCCGCGACGGGACCGCGCGCGGATCGGTGGTGAACAGGTTGCGCCCGGTCGGCATCACGTCGCCCCGTCCGCGATAGGGGGAGCCTGACGGCCCTGCCGGCACTCGCCTTCCGTCCAGCGCGGCGTGCAGCCCTGCCATTTCCGCCGCGCCGCATTGACCGGAGCCATAGACGTGCAGGCCGTCACCGAACTGGCTTTCCTTGATATCGCAGACGAAGCGGTCGATGCGGGTGATCGCCTCAGCCATCGAGGCGTCGGGCGTCAGGCCCAGATCCTCCTCAACCCCGCGCGCGCGGGCCTCATCCCGGATCGCGCCGATCAACCGGTCGCGTCGCGCCGGGTCCAGACCGTCGGCGGTAGAATATTCGTCCAGCAACTGTTCCAGCCGGCTCAGCACATCGGGCACAGCGGACTCGGCCATCGGCGGCGGCAGATGCCCCAAGGTGACCGCCCCGATCCGCCGCTTGGCCTGCGCGGCCTCACCCGGATCATTGACGATGAACGGATAGATGGTCGGTGTCGGGCCGCTGAGCACTTCTGGCCAGCACGCCTGTGACAGGGCAACGGACTTGCCCGGCAACCATTCCAGCGTGCCATGCGCGCCGACATGGATCAGCGCGTGCAGACCGCGCGCCCGCAGCATCAGATAGAACGCGACATAGGCGTGCCGGGGTGTGCGAGCCAGATCGTGATAATCATCATCGCGTTGCGCCACCGTGCCGCGTTCCGGCTGCAAGGCGATCAGGGCGTTACCCGCCGTGACGGCACGGAAACGGAACATGCCGCCGGTCACATCCGGGTCATCCTCGACCGCGCCCCATGCTTGTAGCAGATCCTCTTGCAGCGCGTCGGGCAAGGTTTCCAGCGCTGTCACGTAATCGGCGACCGGCCATTCGATGACCTGCGTTTCCAGCGCGCGGCCCAGATCCTGCGGCACATCGACGGTGTAGCCCTTGGCGGCCAGATCGGCCAGCATCGCGACGCTCGATTGCAGCGGGTCCAGCCCGACCGCATGCGCCAGATTGTAGTCGCGCCCCGGATAGGTGGACAGCACGACAGCCAGCCGCCGATCCGCCACGGGGGCCTGCGCCAGTCGGTGCCACGCCGCCACCTTGTCCGCCGCCGCCGCGATCATGTCCACCTGCGGGCGGTGGCCGAAGTGGGCGAATTGCAGATCGGGGTCTTTCCTGCCCGGCTCCTTGAAGCTGACCAGCCCGGCGAACAGCCGTCCGTCAACCTCGGGCAGGACCACATGCATGGCCAGATCGGCGGGCGACAGCCCCCGGTCGCCCAGCGCCCAATCCTTGCGCCGCGCCGTGGACAGCGACACCTGAAAGACCGGCACCTGCGCCACATCCAGCGGCGATGCGGCCCCACCTGCCCCCTGCGCGGAAAACGCTGTCGCATTGACGATGGCGACCGGTTGCAGCCGTTTCAGCTGACCCGTGAGCCATTCCGCCGCCTCTGGCTGTTTCAGGCTGGGCGCGAAGGCACCTACAGCCGCAAATCCCCGATCGCGCAAGGCCGCGATCAGCGCATCCACCGGGCCGGTATCCGCCGCCGTCAGATAGCTGCGGTAGAAGCTGACGACGACCAGGGGCGCATCCTGCGGCACCTGTGCGATCACGCCATCCTCGGGAGTATAGAATCCGAAATCCGGCACGGATTTCTGCCCGATCACCGGCCCGGCATACAGACCCGCCGCCAGCGCCATCTGTGCCAGCGCCGCCTGTGCCGCGGCAGCCCCGCCCGCATCGCACAGATGCTGCAAACGGCGCAGCGTGCTGACCGGTACGGTGGACAACTCGTCCAACTGCGTATCCTCTCGCCCGTCCGCCGGCAGGATCGCCAGCGCGATCCCCTTGCGACGGGCCAGATCCTGCACCTGCATCAGGCCATAGGACCAGTAGCCCGCGCCGCCGATCAGACGGATCAGGATGCCTTTCGCGGCCTGCAACGTGTTCTCCACGTAAGTATCGACGGACAGCGGATGTTTCAGGGCCACCAGATTGACCAGCCGCAAACCGGGCAAGCCGCCCCTGGCCCGATGCCATCCCGCCGCGAAGGCCCCCAGATCGGAATCCGAAAACGACATCGCCACCAGATCGGCGGGCGTCTGCCCGACATCGAACGGCGTGTCGCCCTGATCCAGTCCGTGGCTCTCGCGGAAGATGACGTGCATCGTGCGTCAGCCCCCCAGCGCGGCACGAATGGCAGGGGGGTCGATCCGGTCATGCTCGGCGATCACCACCAGCGAGGAGACGCGCGGCCGACCGCCCCACGGGGTGTCGTACTGCATCCGCACCCGGTCACCCACGGCCTGTACCAGCATCCGCATGGGCTTCCCCTCGACCGCGATGTAGCCCTTGACCCGCAGTACATCATGCGACCGGGCCAAGCCCTCGATCGCAGATTTCAGCGTGTCGGTATCTGCGATTTCCGGCAGGTCCACCATGATGGTGTCGAAATCGTCATGCTCATGGTCGTCATGGCCGTCGTGATGCGAGGGGCGCGCATCCAGATCATCCTCCGCTGCGGCCTCCAACCCCAGGATCACGCGCGGATCCACGTCGCCCTCGCTTATAGCCACGACCGATACCTTGCGCGGGGATTCGGCGGCGATCACGTCGCGGGCCTTTTGCATCTGCGCCTCATCGACCAGATCGGCCTTGGTCAGCAGGATAATGTCGGCGCATGAAATCTGATCCTCGAACACCTCGGACAAGGGCGTGTCGTGATCGAGCGAATCATCCGCGAGACGTTGCGCCTCCACCGCCTCGACGTTCGGAGCGAAACGACCGGCGGCGACAGCCTCCGCATCGGCCAGCGCGACCACACCGTCCACGGTGATGCGCGACCGGATCGCCGGCCATTCGAAGGCCTTGAGCAAGGGCTTGGGCAGGGCCAGACCGCTGGTCTCAATCACGATGTGATCGGGCTTTTGCGGCAGGGCCATCAGCGCCTCGATCGTGGGAATGAAATCATCGGCAACCGTGCAGCAGATGCAGCCATTGGCCAGCTCGACGATGTTTTCCTCAGGGCAGTTTTCGTCGGCACAGGCCTTCAGAATCTCCCCATCCACGCCGACAGTGCCGAATTCGTTGACCAGAACGGCCAGACGCCGCCCCTGCGGGTTTTGCATCAGATGCCGGATCAGCGTCGTCTTGCCCGAGCCGAGGAAGCCGGTGATGACGGTCACGGGGATTTTGTTCAGGTCGGTCATGTTCACTCCTGCGGCGGAACGCGCGCGATGGATTGCTTGCGGAAAATTTGCGGACGCGACCGCCATGGCACGAGGCCATCCTCGCTCGCGGCATAGGCACTGGCCCCTTCGACGATCTGTGCCACATGCTCGGCCGGGTCGAGACGGCCGTAAACATAGGTCCAGCGGCCCGGCGCGGCCAATGCGATGGCGCAGCCGGTATTGCAGGCCGACAGACATTCGACCGGGCGCAGCTCGATATTTTCGGGCAGGGTTTCGGCGGCCAGCGCGTCCATCAGCACGGCACCGGGGCGCGGGGCCTCGGGGTCGTATTCTCCGACACCCTTGCAGGTCGTACATACCATCAGAACGGTCTTTACCATCGCACCAGCCTTACCTTACGCGGACGGCGGGGAGGAGTGCCAGCGAACAGGCGGGGAAACGCAGCCTGCACATGCCAGTCACGAAACACCCCGTTCGCCGGTTACATCTCTTGCTGGCAGGTCTCCCGGCTTGCGAAGTTCGGAGGGGGTCCCCCGGCGGCCCCTCCCCTTCCCAACCTTGCGGTCAGTGGCGTGAGGGACCTCTTCGGTCACGGTCGCGGGGGCGGCTGTGCTTGCAGTCTGATGACCGTGCACATTCCCTTTTCACCCGCCGGATGGCGGGAACCAACGCCACACACTTGCGGCGCGATACGGCGGATTGTCAAGAAAGATCGGGGGGAACGTCGCGCATCACGTCGGCGCTCCAAATTCCCTACCACGCTAACAATGTAAGTAGGAAAATTTGGAGCGGGCGAGGCGATTCGAACGCCCGACTTCAACCTTGGCAAGGTTGCGCTCTACCCCTGAGCTACGCCCGCATCCTTGGGTGGGGCGATGTATAAAGATTCGTGCGGAGGCCGCAAGCGGAAAATCGTGGTTTTTTCATATTCCGCGAACCGGTTTTCACCCACCTTCGCACGCGCCATTCGCACCTGTCGCAAGCCGATACCTTGCGCCTGTCCGCTCAGCCGCTAACTTGCCCGCGCCAACCGTGGCGCCCCCCCATCGGGGCGACCACATCACCGCGCAAGGGAGGACCGACATGCCACAAGCGCAAACCGAAACCGATCTTGTCGAACTGCTGGATGAACTGAACATCCCCTTCACGCTGACACGGCACGAGGCGCTGTTCACCGTCGAGCAAAGTCAGGCTGCCGTCCGCGACACCCCCGGCGCGCATTGCAAGAACATGTTCCTGAAATCCAAATCCGGCGCGCTGATCCTGGTCACCTGCGAGGAAAACCGCCGCATCCGCATCCGCGATCTGGAACGCGCCATCGGGGTAAAGAAGCTCAGCTTCGCCAGGCCCGACCTGCTGCTGACCCATCTGGGCGTCACACCCGGCGCGGTCACGCCGCTGTCGGTGGTGAACGATACGCAGAACGCTGTACGGATCGTTCTGGATGCCCAGATGATGAACAGCGACACACTTCACTGCCACCCGTTGCACAACGAGGCGACCATCGCCATTTCCACAACAGATCTGATACGCGTCTTCGACCATACCGGCCATATGGCGGAACTGGTCGATTTCGACGCACTGGAACAGGCCGCCCTGACCGCGACGTCAGGACTGGCCGCTAACGCGAATTGACGCATCTGCCGCGGCAATACTGCCGTATATGCGCAGATATGATATAAGAGAGAGATGATGCTCGAACTCAACGCCACGCCCGCAGGAAACACCGCCGATCTGATCAAGGACACGACCGAGGCCACCTTTATGGCGGATGTCGTGGATGCCTCGCAGCAGGTTCCGGTCCTTGTCGTCTTCTGGTCGGCGATGGTTCCGCAATCCAAGCAAATCATCCCGATGATCGAGGCAGAAGTCACCGGCGCACGCGGCGCGGTGAAGCTGGTCAAGGCGAACGCGGATGAGAATCAGGCCATCGCCGCCCAGCTTCGCATCCAATCCGTGCCCACCGTCTATGCCTTCTATCAGGGCCAACCGCTCGACGGGTTCCAGGGCGCTCTGCCGCAGAGCCAGATCAAGGCCTTCATCGAGAAGACCGTGCAGGCCGCAGGCGGCGATATGTCCGGTGGTCTGGATGAGGCGATCGAGCAGGCCGAGCAGATGCTGGATGCCGGTGAGGTCGCGGATGCCGCGCAGGTCTTCGCCGCGATACTGGAGGAAGACCCCGCTCAGCCCCGCGCCATCGCCGGACTGGCCAATGCCTATATGGCACTGGGTGAGACAGCACAGGCCAAGGCCGTTCTGGACGCCGCCCCGGAACAGGTCGCGGAGGCGGCGGAGATTTCCGCCGTGCGCGCCCGGATCGAGCTGACCGAGGCCAGCGCCGGTGCGGGTGAACTGGACACGCTGCAAGCCGCTGTCGAGGCCGCACCCGACGATCATCAGGCCCGCTTCGACCTGGCCCTTGCCCAGATCGGCGCAGGCGAAAACGACGCGGCCATCGACAGTCTGCTGGAGATCTTCCGCCGCGACCGCGACTGGAACGACGACGCCGCGCGCCAGCAATTGTTCAAGCTGTTCGACGCGATGGGCCCCAAGGATCCCGCCACGGCGAAGGGCCGCCGCCGTCTCAGCTCGATGATCTTTTCCTGATGCGCCGCTTCGCCGCAGCCGATCTGCCCGAGGTCCTGCCGATCTTTCCGCTGGGCGGTGCCTTGCTGCTGCCCCGTGCGCGGTTGCCGCTCAACCTGTTTGAGCCGCGCTATCTGGCGATGTTCGACGACGCGCTGAAAACACCGGAGCGGATGATTGCCATGATCCAGCCCGCCGAGGGGCCGCAGGGCACCTCGCGCCTGCATTCCATCGGCTGTGCGGGGCGCATCACGCAATTCTCCGAAACCGATGACGGGCGCTATATCGTGTCTCTCACCGGGATATCCCGCTTTCGTCTGATCGAGGAGGTCGAGGGCTTTACCCCCTACCGCCGCGCGCGGCTGGATTGGGGCAGCTTCGGCCGCGATCTGGGTGTCGAGGAGAAGGACGACGCCTTCGACCGCCACGCCTTTCTCGACCTGCTGTCGCGCTTTTTCGACAGTGCGCAACTGTCCAGCGACTGGGACAGCCTCAAGGAAGCGGATGAGGAGTTGCTCATCAACTCCCTGTCGATGCTCTGCCCGTTCGAGGCGGAGGAGAAGCAGGCCTTGCTCGAAGCGCCGTCCCTGGCCACCCGGCGTGAGACTCTGGTGATGTTGATGGAGTTCGCCCTGCGCGCCGGCGATGGCACCGACACGTCGATCGTGCAATGAAGGCGGGCGCAGGATGACGCAGGTGGTGGATCGCAAATTGCTGGAAACACTCGTCTGTCCCGTGACGCGGGGCGTGCTCGTCTATGATCGTGAGGCGAAGGAACTGATTTCACGCAATGCCGGCCTCGCCTATCCGGTGACGGAGGGGGTGCCGGTCATGCTGCCAGAGGTTGCCCGCCAGATCGACGATTAGTCGCCGCGTATCGCTACGATATTTCCCGGCAGAATCTATCTCTCTCAGGCCCGGTGATACGGCGATTGCGCCCGTATGGACGCGGCCCGATACAGTTGTTCGGCCAGCATCACCCGCACCAGCATGTGCGGCCAGACCATTTTCCCGAAACTCAGTGAAGCGTGGCATGTCTTTCGCAAAGCAGGCGCGATACCATCTGCGCCCCCGATTATGAACGCCATGTCTCGCTGACCGTCATCTGCCCGCGCCTGAAGCATGGTCGCGAAATCGGGCGAGGAGATGAGCTTGCCCCTCTCGTCCAGCGCGATGCGCCACGCACCGGCGGGGATCGCGGCATCCAGCAGCTTGCCCTCACCCGCCATGCCGCCGCCCTTGCGGTCATCCACCTCAATCACCTCGACCGGGCCGAGGCCATGTGGCCGCCCGGACCGGTCGAACCGAGCGAGGTAATCCTCGATCAGGTCCTTCTCGGGCCCTGTACGCAAACGCCCGACAGCGACAATGGCAATCCGCACGCCGCGATCAGGTCGACGGCTGATCCGGCTCGCCCATCGGGCCGAGCCACATCTTTTCCAGCTGGTAGAACTCGCGCACTTCCGGCCGGAACAGATGCACGATGACATCGCCCGCGTCGATCAGCACCCAATCGCCGGTGTCACGCCCCTCGACGCGCGCCGACTTTCCGGTCGCCGCCTTGACGCGATCAATCAGCTTTTCCGCCATTGCGGAAACCTGACGAGAGGATCGCCCCGAAGCCACGACCATATGGTCCGCCATGGCGGATTTACCCTTGAGCGGAATGGATACGACCTCTTCGGCCTTGTCATCGTCGAGCGAGGCCAGCACCAGCGCCAGCATCTCTGCCGAGCTGAATGCGTTTCGTGCCGTAGTGACCGTGGCACTGTCCGGTGCGGTGGTGTCCACCGCGGCAACACGTTCCGACAGAACGATGTCCTCCTTCATTTGCGCACCGGAATGGCACGCGAGACTATTATAATTTAGCAACTTTGCCCCGTTCGCTCAACCCTACGCAACGGCGGGACGCGCCCGAATAGCCGATTCGCGACGTGTTGTCGCGCGCAATCTCAAACCGCGCGCGCATGACTGTTCCGCACGATCGCCGGTCATGTTCGCCTCGCCCCCGCTAGTGTGCGGTTCAGCTCCGCGAATTTGTCGCGGGACATTGGCGGTCGCCGCCGCGCAGCCCTATGCTGGATACGGAACGCAGATCACCGACGCAGCGGAGCAGGTTATGCAGGATTTCACGACCGCGTTTTTCGCAGCATTCGATCTGGTGCTGACGCTGGACCCGGACCTGATGCAGATCGTCGGGCTGTCGTTGCTGGTCTCGGGCGCGGCGGTGGCGCTGTCCTGCCTGATCGGGTTTCCGCTGGGGGCTGCGCTCGGCGCGGGCCGGTTTCCCGGCCGCCTGCCGCTGCTGGTTTTGGTCAACGCCGCGATGGGCCTGCCACCGGTGGTGGTCGGGCTGACGCTGTACCTGCTGCTCAGCCGGGCGGGCCCGCTTGGCCCCCTCGGCCTGCTCTACACGCCCGCCGCGATGATTCTGGCGCAAGCGGTCCTCGTCACGCCCATCGTCGCGGCCCTGACCGCGCAGATCGTGGCGGACCTGTCCGAGGAATACCGCGACCTGTTCGCGACTATGGGGATGAGCCGCACAGCCCAGGCCGCGACCCTGATGTGGGACGGACGGTTCGCCCTGACCACAGCCGTGCTGGCCGGTGCAGGCCGCGCACTGGCGGAGGTGGGCGCAGTCATCATCGTGGGCGGCAATATCGACCATGTCACCCGCGTGATGACCACCGCCATTGCGCTCGAAACTTCACGCGGGGCGCTGGAACTTGCCCTGGGCCTCGGCCTGATCCTGCTGGCGCTGTCGCTGGGTATCAATGCCGCGCTGATGGGAATGCGGGCCACTGCACGCAGGCTGGCCGATGGTTGAAAGCAACCGCCTGACCAATCTGGCACATCATCGCGGGGCGCAGACCCGGCCTCCGGCCGTGCGGTTGCACGACATACAGCTTCGGCGCGGCGGACAGCCGATCCTGCGCGGGCTCAGCGCCGAACTGGGCCAAGCAGATGTCTCCGCTATCATGGGGCCGAACGGTGCGGGAAAGACGCAATTGTTGCGCCTGCTTGCCGGGCTCGCCCAGCCCGATGGCGGCACCGTGCACTTTGCCTGGCCCGACGCGCCCGAGAAGCATCGCATCGCTCTGGTGTTCCAGCGACCTGTCCTGCTGCGCCGATCGACATTGGGCAATCTGTCCCACGCCCTCCGGCAATACGGGGTGCCCCGGCGCCGTCGGCTGTCCCGCGCGATGGAGCTGTTGGCATTCGGTGATCTGACGGACCGCGCCCGCACCCCGGCCCGCGCCCTGTCAGGGGGGGAGCAGCAGCGCCTCGCTCTCGTCCGCGCGATGGCAGCCGCCCCGGACCTGCTGCTGCTGGACGAACCGACATCCAACCTCGATCCCCGCTCCACCGCCGCCATCGAGGCCTTGATCCTGCGCGCCACCGCCCAGGGGGTACGCGTTATCCTGGTGACGCATGATGCGGGTCAGGCGCGCCGCCTGGCCGATGATATCCTGTTCCTGCACGACGGGCAGGTGGCCGAACACAGCCCCGCCGCCCGCTTTTTCGATATGCCAGCCTCGGCGCAGGCTGCCGCCTATCTTCAAGGAGATCTCTACCTATGATCCGCCTCGCATCCCTGTTCGTGTTGCTGACGCTGCCTGCAGTCGCGCAGGATCACATTCTGATCCAGTCCACTACCTCGACCCAGAACTCCGGCCTCTACGATCATTTGCTGCCGGTGTTCGAGGCCGAGACAGGCATTGAAACCCGGGTTGTCGCCGTCGGCACCGGACAGGCGATCCGCAATGCCACGAATTGCGACGGTGACGTGCTGCTGGTCCACGCCCACGCGGCGGAGGACGCCTTTGTCGCCGCCGGATACGGACTGCCGCGCCGCGATGTGATGTACAATGATTTCATCCTGATCGGCCCCGATGTCATCCTGGCCGACAGTCCGGCGGATGCGCTCACGCTTCTCGCCCGCGCGCAGGGGCCTTTCCTCTCTCGCGGGGATGACAGCGGAACCCATCGGCGCGAAACGGAGCTGTGGCGCGCGGCCGGCATCGACCCGACCACGTCGTCGGGCACATGGTATCGCGAAACCGGATCCGGCATGGGTGCGACGCTCAACATCACCGCCGCGATGGATGCCTACACCCTGACCGACCGCGCGACGTGGCTGACCTTCGCCAATTCGGCGGACCTGATCATTGCCTATGAAGGGCATGCCGATCTGAACAATCAATACGGGGTCATTGCCGTCTCACCCGACCACTGCCCGAGCGTCAATGCGACAGGCGCCCGGATATTCGTGGACTGGATTACCGGCCCGCAAGGACAGGCGACCATCGCCGCCTATCGCATGAACGGCGCGCCTCTGTTCACCCCGAACGCGACGGAGTAACGGTTCACTTTCCCGAAATATCCCCGCCGGAGGCATCCCATCCAAGGACGCCAGCGGCGAGGATATGGCGCAGTCCGAGAGGGGCTCAGGCCTCCCCGCGCACCAGCTTTTCGTAATCTTCGGCAATCATCCGGGCCAACGCGCCAACCTCGAACGTGTGTTCCCCGATCTGCCCGACGGGCGTCACCTCGGCCGCGGTTCCGGTCAGCCAGCACTGCTCGAAGCCGTCCAGTTCGTCGGCCATGATGTGACGCTCGACCACTTCGACATCCCGATCGCGCAGCATTCCGATCACGGTCTGGCGTGTGATCCCGTTGAGGAAGCAATCGGGCGTGGGCGTATGCACCTTGCCGTCCTTGACGAAGAACACGTTGGCGCCCGTCGCCTCAGCCACGTAGCCGCGATAATCCATCATCAGCGCGTCGGAGCAGCCTTTGGCCTCCGCCGCGTGCTTGGACATGGTGCAGATCATGTAAAGACCGGCGGCCTTCGCCTCGCTCGGGATGGTTTCGGGCGAGGGGCGTTTCCACTTCGAGATGTCGAGCTTGGCGCCCTGCATCTTCGCATCGCCGTAATAGGCGCCCCATTCCCAGGCGGCGACGGCCATACGCACCGGGTTGCGCTGCGACGCGACGCCCATATCCTCACCCGATCCGCGCCATGCCAACACACGGACATAGGCGTCCTTCAGACCGCTGGCTTTCAGGACTTCGGCCTTCGCCGCCTCGATCTGATCGACCGTATAGGGGATCTCCGCTTCGATCAGCCGGCCCGAGCGCAGCAGCCGCTCCGAATGTTCGCGGCTCTTGAAGATCGTGCCGTTATAGGCGCGCTCCCCCTCGAATACGGCGGATGCGTAGTGCAGCGCATGGGTCAGGACATGCACGTTCGCATCCCGCCACGGCACCATCTTGCCATCCATCCAGATGTGTCCATCCCGATCGTCGTATCCACCCGCCATGGTCATCCCCTCGTATTACGGCCGCTCGGCCAAGATTTTCATATGTTGCGCGAAAGTGCCCGCACTGGCCATTATATTTCATTAAAACAGGGTTCGGCTAGCATTCCGGTCTTGGATAGTCAATAAGACTGACTTAAAAAGGACCGCAGCCCAGAAGCAGGACCGACCATGAGCAGACGTTTCGCCGCCACGGCCCCGCGCAGTGAGCAACTCCTTTTCCTGACGGACGATCAGCTTCGCAATGGTATCGAGCTGATGTTCTTCGCCTATCGCGGTTTTACCGCCGATCCCGACCGATTGCTGGAGGATTACGGCTATGGCCGCGCCCATCACCGGGCGCTGCATTTCGTGAACCGCCGTCCCGGCGTGACGGTCAACGCCCTGCTCGACATCCTGGGGGTGACGAAGCAATCGCTGAACCGTGTGCTTCGCCAGTTGGTCGAGGATGGCCTGATCGAAAGCCGCATCGGTCAGGTCGATCGCCGGCAGCGCAACCTCTACCTGACCGAGAACGGCAAAACGCTGGAGCGCACCCTGTCGGAATCCCAGCGGACCCGAATGCGCAAGGCGTATATGGAGGCCGGGCCCGAGGCCGTGCACGGATTCCGCACCGTTCTGGAACAGATGATCGACCCCGAAATGCGCCCACGCGTGCTCAGCCTGATGGAGGAAGAGCGTGAGTGATCCGGCCATGGACGTCCACATCCTGATTGTGGACGATGACCAGCGCATCCGCGATCTGCTGCGAAAGTTCCTGTCTCGCCAGGGCTTCCTCGTCTCGGGCGCGCGCGATGCCGCCCATGCCCGGCGGCTGTTGGAAAATCTGGAATTCGATCTGATCGTGCTCGACGTGATGATGCCGGGCGAGGATGGTCTGAGCCTGACCCGCGCGCTGCGCGAAACGATCACGACGCCGATCCTGTTGCTGACCGCCCGCGGCGATGCCAACGACCGCATCACCGGGCTGGAGGCAGGCGCCGACGATTACCTGCCCAAGCCGTTCGAACCGCGTGAACTGGTCGCGCGCATCAACGCCATTCTGCGCCGCGCCCCGCTGGGGCCACGCAAGGATGAACCGCCCAAGACCATGCAGCTCGGCCCGGTACGCTATGATATCGGGCGGGGTGAGATGTGGCAGGGTGAAACGCAGGTGCGGCTGACCTCGACCGAGCAGACCCTGATGCGAATCTTCGCCGCCGAGCCGCACACCCCGATCACCCGTCAGGCCCTGATCGAGGCGTTGGGTCGCGATCACGGTCAGGCACAGGAACGCGCGATCGACGTGCAGATCACCAGATTGCGGCGCAAGATCGAGAGCGATCCGAAATCCCCCCGTTACCTGCAAACCGTGCGGGGTGCGGGGTATATGCTGGTTCCCGACTGAGGGGACGGAATCCGGGCAGCCCCCCGTGACGCCGGTTTTCAGGGCTGTTAACGTGTGGCCATGACAGTCTTGTTCACTCACCCTTCCAGCCTCGACCACGCGACACCTGAGGGCCATCCCGAACGGGCCGCCAGGATCGAGGCGATCTTCAAGGCGCTCGCCCCTTTTGACACGCTCAACAGAAGGGATGCGCCCGAGGTTACGGACGCGGCGCTGTTGCGCGTGCATCCGCAGCGCCATATCGACGCCATCACCGCCGCCAGCCCCGCGTCCGGCCTCGCTCAGCTGGATGCCGACACGTGGATGTCGCCCGGATCACTGAGGGCGGCACGGCATGCAGCCGGCGGCGCGATTGCTGCGGTGGATGAGGTCTTGTCCAACGGTGGCAATGCATTCGTCGCAATGCGCCCGCCGGGACATCACGCGGAAAAGACCACACCGATGGGGTTTTGCCTGTTCGGGAACGTCGCTGCCGCTGCGAAACACGCGCTCGACATGCACGGCCTGGCCCGTGTCGCCATCGTCGATTTCGACGTGCATCACGGCAACGGAACGCAAGATCTGCTGTGGGATGAGGAGCGGGTGCTGTTCATCTCCTCCCACCAGATGCCGCTATGGCCCGGCACCGGCGACGTCGATGAGCGTGGCGCGCATGGCAACATCCTGAACGTGCCCCTGCCGCCTGAAAGTGGCGGCGCGCAAATGCGCGAAGCTTATGAAAGCAAGGTGTTTCCCGCCCTCGAAGCATACAGGCCGGACCTGCTGATCCTGTCGACCGGGTTCGACGCGCACAAGGATGATCCGCTGGCGAACCTTAATTGGGCGACAGCGGATTTCGTCTGGCTAACGCAGGCGCTGTGCGATATCGCAGCGCGGCATTGCGCGGGACGGATCGTGTCCATACTCGAAGGCGGCTATGATCTGAACGCGCTGGCCGAGGCCGTCGCGGCCCATGTCAACGTATTGATCGAAAAGGAAAAGCGATGAGCGAACCCAAGGTCGAGGACCTCACTTTCGAGCAAGCCATGGCGGAACTGGAACAGGTTGTCGCCAAGCTGGAACGCGGCGATGTCGCGCTGGAACAGTCGATCACGCTCTACGAACGTGGTGCCGCGCTGAAAAAGCATTGCGAAACCCAGCTCGGCCGCGCCGAGGAGAAGATCGCCCAGATCACCGGCGAGGGCAGCGGCGCGACACCGGCAAGCTACGAATAATGCGGGATTTTCCCGAATATCTGGGCACCATTGCCACCGATCTGGAAGCGCGTCTCGATGCGCTGCTGCCCACCGGGGACGCGATTGCCGAGGCGATGCGCTGGGGCACGCTGGGCGGTGGAAAGCGCCTGCGTGGATTTCTGGTGGTGGAAAGTGCCGCCCTGTTCGACGTGTCGCGCGATCGGGCGCTCAATACCGCCGCCGCCATCGAATGCTTGCACGCCTACAGCCTGATCCACGACGACCTGCCCTGCATGGACGACGACGATCTGCGGCGCGGTCGCCCGACGGTGCACCGCAAATGGGACGAGGCGACAGCGGTTCTGGCCGGTGATGCGCTGCAAACGCAGGCTTTTGCGATTCTGTCCGACCCCGCAACACATCCCGATCCGTCGGTGCGGATCGCCCTGGTTTCCGCGCTGGCCGCTGCCTCCGGTCAGGGGGGAATGGTTGGCGGACAGGCGATGGATATCGCGGCGGAAACGGCGGGCCGAATGCTCGACCTTGTCGAAATCCGCACTTTGCAGGCGCTGAAGACCGGGGCCCTGATCCGGTTCGCGGCCCAGTCCGGCGCCCTTCTGGGGCAGAGCGACAGCACCGCGCGGGACGCGCTGACCCGCTATGCCGATGCCTTGGGCGCTGCCTTTCAAATCCGCGATGACCTGCTGGACGTGGACGGTGACGAAGCGGCGGCGGGCAAGGCATTGAACAAGGATGCACAAGCGGGCAAGGCGACCTATGTGTCATTGCTGGGCGTGGATGGCGCGCGGCAAAAGGCGGACGAATTGATCGCGCAGGCTATCTTTGCTCTAAGGCCCTTCGGCACCCGTGCAGACGCGCTCGCGGATGCCGCCCGATATACGATTTCACGAACGACGTAGCAGATTCCCGAGGAGACCCCGACTTGGCCCAACGCCCCGATACACCCCTGCTGGACCGCGTGGCCTTTCCGTCTGACCTCGCGCAGTTTTCCGATTCCGAACTGTCGCGTGTCGCGGATGAGTTGCGGGCCGAAACGATCAGCGCGGTAAGTGAGACGGGCGGCCATCTGGGCGCGGGTCTGGGCGTGGTGGAACTGACCGTGGCGCTGCACGCCGTATTCGACACCCCGCGCGACAAGATCATCTGGGATGTCGGACACCAGTGCTATCCGCACAAGATCCTGACGGGCCGGCGCGACCGCATCCGCACTTTGCGCATGGCAGGCGGTCTGAGCGGTTTTACCAAGCGCAAGGAAAGCCCCTACGATCCGTTCGGGGCGGCGCATTCCTCCACCTCCATTTCCGCGGCCCTCGGCTTTACCATGGCGCGGGAGCTTCACGGCAAATGCGCCGAGGGGTTGGGCGATGCGGTGGCGGTGATCGGCGACGGGTCGATCAGCGCCGGCATGGCTTATGAGGCGATGAACAATGCCGGGCATCTGGGCAAGCGGATGTTCGTGATCCTCAACGACAACGAGATGAGCATCGCCCCGCCGACCGGCGCGATGTCATCCTATCTTTCGCGTCTTTATGCCGAGGGTCCGTTCGAGGAACTGAAACATGCCGCGAAGACTGCCGCCAGCCTGCTGCCCCCACCCTTCCGCGAGGGGGCCAAGCGGGCGAAGGATCTGCTCAAGGGCCTGACCGTCGGCGGCACCTTGTTCGAGGAGCTGGGCTTTTCCTATATCGGCCCGATCGACGGGCATGACATGGAACAGTTGCTGGCCGTCCTGCGGGCCGTGCACGCCCGCGCAACCGGTCCGGTCCTGATCCACACCATCACCAAAAAGGGCAAGGGCTATGCTCCGGCCGAGGGCGCGGCGGACAAGGGACACGCCCGCGCGAAATTCGACGTCATCACCGGCGAGCAAAAGAAATCCGCCTCGAACGCGCCGAGCTACACCAAGGTCTTCGCCAAGGCCCTGATGGATGAGGCCGCGCGTGACGAGCAGATTTGCGCCATCACCGCCGCGATGCCCGACGGAACCGGGCTGAACCTGTTCGCGGAACGCTTTCCCAAGCGGTGTTTCGACGTGGGCATCGCGGAGCAACATGCCGTGACCTTCGCCGCCGGTCTGGCCGCAGGCGGATGCAAGCCGTTTGCCGCCATTTACTCCACCTTCCTGCAACGCGGTTACGATCAGGTCGTGCATGACGTGGCAATCCAGCGCCTGCCCGTGCGCTTCGCCATCGACCGGGCCGGGCTGGTCGGCGCGGACGGGGCGACCCATGCGGGGACGTTCGATATCGCCTATCTGTCGAACCTGCCCGATTTCGTGGTCATGGCCGCCGCGGACGAGGCGGAACTGGTGCACATGGTCGCCACCGCCGCCGCGATCGACGATCGCCCCTCCGCCTTCCGCTTTCCACGGGGTGAGGGGATGGGCGTGGACATGCCCGAACGCGGCATCCCCATCGAGATCGGCAAGGGCCGCATCCTGCGTGAGGGCACCAAGGTCGCGATCCTGAACTTCGGCGCCCGCATGGCCGAGGCGATCAAGGCGCATGAGGATCTGGAGGCGCGCGGCATTTCCACCACCCTGGCCGATGCCCGCTTTGCCAAGCCGCTGGACCGCGACATGATCCTGCGTCTGGCGCGGGAGCATGAGGTATTGATCACGCTGGAGGAGGGCGCAGTGGGCGGTTTCTCCTCGCACGTGTTGCATCTGCTGGCGGTCGAGGGCGCGTTGGAACATGGACTGAAGGTCCGCCCGATGGTCCTGCCTGACACCTTCATTGATCAGGACAGTCCCAAGGCGATGTACGACGTCGCTGCGATGAACGCACCGCAGATCGTTGAACAGGCTCTATCGGCGCTGGGTGTAGCACAAATGGCGGCGCGGGGCTGATCCTCAACTGAAAAACGGGCTTCGGGCCGGTTCTTTTCAGGAGATTTCCGGTATTTTCCGAAATCTATCGTTCCCTCGGCGTGCTTTCATCCTCACACTGACGTCCAGTTCTTAGAGAGAGGAAACGAAATGCGGCTGTCCATTCCTGTTTTACTGGCAACGTCGATCGCTATATCCGGATGTGCGACGACATCGCCCGGTCTCGCGGTTCAGGCTCCGGCGGCGGCCGGCAAGGGCTCTGCTGTTCCGGCCACGCGCGCGGCGACGCCGGTCGCACCGATGGCGCCACAGGCCACCCGGGTGGCGACTCCGGTGGCCCCGATCTCCACGCAAGCAGCGCCTATGGCCACGCAAGCCGCCCCCGTGGCAACCCAGGCAGCGCCGATGGCGGTACAGGCGGCGCCGATAGCCACGCAGGCTGCGCCCATGGCTGTTCCCGTTCCGGCGGCGACCGGCATCAACTTCGGCAATGACAGCGGCAGCTATCCGTTCGACGGTGAGTGCGACGACCCCCGCTTTCGTGGGGCGGGCATGGCGGTCGCGGCAAGCCTGTCATCCTCCAACAGGTTTCGCGATGCCTCCGACTGCCAAACCCTGTTCAACGCCGGTCTGATATTCCTGTAGGTCCGAAACGACGGTCAGACGGGTCGCAAGGCCTCATGCAGGGCGATCCCCGCCGCAACCCCGACATTCAGCGAGCGCCCGCCGCCCGGCATCGCGATCCGCACACCGGCATCGCAGCGGGCGGCGACGGCATCGGGCACGCCTGCGGATTCGCGCCCAACCATCAACGTGTCCTCCGCCTCGAATGCGAACCCGTGCAAGGGGACGCTGGAACCGGTGGTCAGCAGGATCAGACGCCCCGGCACCGTGGGGCGAAACGCGGCCCACGAATCGTGGCGGCGATAGCCCCCCTCGGGCATGTAATCCATCGCCGCGCGCCGCAAAGCCTTGTCCGACAGGGGGAAACCGCACGGCTCGATCACGTCCAGTCCGGTGCCGAAGCAGGCACAGATGCGGATCATCGCGCCCAGATTTGCCGCGATGTCAGGCTCGAATACCGCAAGTCGCATAGTGACAGACCTCCCTGCGTGGCGCGGATGCATCGCTTGCGCACCATGCGGCGCACTGTCTGCTGGACCGACACGCGCGCACGGTGTAGGTGAAACCCAGATCGCCGCACTTTGCCGCGATATCGGAAGATGACGTTGGCCCCGCGCCATTGCAAGGGGCCGAAACCGAAGAGGGGAGATGCGTACCGTGTCCCAGACCGCAGAAGAACCAAGCCGCCGCGACTTTCTTTACGTGGCCACTGCCGGCGCAGGGGCCGTTGCCGCCGGCGCCGCCGTGTGGCCACTGGTCAATCAGATGAATCCGTCCGCCGATGTACAGGCGATGGCGTCCATCCCGGTTGACGTGTCAGGCTTAACCGAGGGCACGCAGCTGACCGTGCTGTTCCTGGGCAAGCCGGTGTTCATTCGCCGCCGCACGCAGGAGGAGATCGAGGACGCTCGCCAGGTGTCGCTCGACGATCTCAAGGATCCGGAATCACGCAACCCCAACAGCCCCGGCGGTGTGGACAGCCCCGCCACGGACGAAAACCGCACCTTGGGCGAATCCGGTGAATGGCTGGTGATGCAGGGCGTGTGCACCCATCTGGGCTGCGTGCCGCTGGGCGATGGCGCCGGCGATTTCGGTGGCTGGTTCTGCCCGTGCCACGGTTCGCACTATGATACGGCAGGCCGTATCCGCCGCGGGCCTGCGCCTCAGAACCTTCACGTCCCGGTCGCGGAGTTCATCTCCGATACCGTCATTCAACTCGGATAAGGGAGCATACCGATGGGTGGCATTCCCCACGACCATTACGAGCCGAATTCCGGTGGAGAGAAGTGGCTGCACAAGCGTCTCCCCGTTGTCGGCCTTCTCTACGACACATTGATGATTCCCACGCCCAAGAACCTGAACTGGATGTGGATCTGGGGCATCGTTCTGGTCTTCACGCTGGTCATGCAAATCGCCACAGGCGTCGTGCTGGTCATGCACTACACACCGCATGTCGATCTGGCGTTCACCTCGGTCGAGCACATCATGCGCAACGTGAACGGGGGCTGGGCGATCCGCTACGTCCACGCGAACGGCGCGTCGCTGTTCTTCATCGCCGTCTATGCACACATCTTCCGCAACCTGTACTACGGCTCGTACAAGGCCCCGCGTGAGGTTACGTGGCTGATCGGTGTCATCATGCTGATCGTGATGATGGCAACCGTGTTTATGGGCTACGTCCTGCCCTGGGGTCAGATGTCCTTCTGGGGTGCGACCGTGATCACCGGCCTGTTCGGCGCGATCCCCTATGTCGGAGAGCCGATCCAGACATTGCTGCTGGGTGGCCCCGCGGTGGACAATGCCACACTGAACCGCTTCTTCTCGCTGCACTATCTGATGCCGTTCCTGCTGCTGGGCCTGACGCTGGTCCACATCTGGGCGTTCCACACCACGGGGAACAACAACCCGACCGGTGTCGAGGTGCGTCGCGACAGCAAGGAGGTCGCCCAGAAGGACACCCTGCCCTTCTGGCCGTATTTCGTCATCAAGGACCTCTACGCGCTGGCGCTGATCATGACGATCTTCGTGGCCATCGTGGGCTTCATGCCGAACTTCCTGGGCCATCCGGACAACTACATCCCGGCGAACCCGCTGGTGACACCGTCCCATATCGTGCCGGAATGGTATCTGCTGCCGTTCTACGCGATGTTGCGGGCGATCACCTTCTCGATTTCGATCCCGTTCACGGATGTGGTTCTGATCGACTCGAAGTTCCTGGGCGTGATCGTGATGTTCGCATCGCTGGCCGTTCTGGCCGTCGTGCCGTGGACCGATACCAGCCGCGTGCGTTCGGGCCGTTATCGCCCGATGTTCAAGTGGTGGTTCATCCTGCTGGTCGTCGATTTCATCGTCCTGATGTGGGCGGGCGCGATGCCGGCGGAGGCGCCGATCCCGCAAATCTCGCTGATCGGTACGATCTACTGGTTCGCCTATTTCCTGGTGATTCTGCCGCTTCTGGGTCTCTTTGAAGAGCCCACGCAGCAGCCCGTTACCATCGAGGAAGATTTCGACGCGAAACATCCCGCCACCAGTGCCGAAGCTGGCACCGTTCCGGCGGAATGACAGGCGAAGGGAAAGACAAGCAAATGAAAAAACTACTCCTTTCGGCCCTCGCGGCGCTGACCCTGACCACCGGTGGCGTCTTCGCTGCCGAGGAAGAGGCCCATATCACCGACTATGCGTTCCCTTTCGAGGGGCCGTTCGGTCGCTATGATACCGCACAGCTTCAGCGCGGTCTGGCGATCTACAATTCGATCTGTTCGTCGTGTCACGGCATGGAACTGGTCTATTTTCGCAACCTGACGGAACCGACCGGTCCCAACATGCCTGCGGATATGATCACCGAGCTGGCCAGCAACTACTACGTTCCCGACGACGGGTTGGAGGCGATGGTCGGTGATGAACGTCCCGCGACCCTGTCCGACACGTTCCCGGGCTCGCAGCTTGCCGGTGCACCGGACATGTCTCTCTTGGCGAAGGCGCGCGCGGGCTTCCACGGGCCCTACGGCACAGGCATCAGTCCGCTGATCAACGGCATCGGCGGGCCGGAATACATCGCGTCGATCCTGACCGGTTACACTGGTGAGGAAAAGGTCGAGGCCGGCATCACCTTCTACGGCAACACCGCCTTTCCGGGTGGCTGGATCGCGATGGCGCCCCCGCTTTATGGGGACGACATCGAACATGCCGACCATGCCCCTACCGATCTGGAGAGCGAGGCGAAGGACGTCGCGGCGTTCCTGATGTGGGCCGCAGAACCGAAACTGAACCAGCGCAAGGCGTTCGGCCTGACCGCGGTCCTGTTCCTCGGCCTGCTGACGGTTCTGCTGTACCTGACCAACAAGAAGCTCTGGTACAATGTGAAACACCGCACGGAGTGATCCACGCGGCAAAGTTGCGAAAGGCCGGGGCATGTCCCCGGCCTTTTTCGTTCACAATCCCAGATATTCCGCGACGGCGGGCGGCGGCTCTGCGAAAAACTCGGTCACTGTCAGGGGCGGGTGCGCCTGCCCTTCCTCCACGAACATCACATGATCCGCGATGGTGCGGGCATCCTCCGGCTCATGCGTGACCATCAAAACGGTCAGGTTCCGTTCGATCGCAACGGATTGCACCAGCAACAGCATCTCACGACGCAGACCGGGGCCAAGCGCGCCGAACGCTTCATCCAGCAGCAATACAGGCCTGTCGCGCAGCAGGGCGCGAGCCAGGGCCACGCGCTGTTGCTGGCCACCTGACAGGGCGGCGGGTTTGCGACCCTGCAATCCGTCAAGCCCCGTGCGGTGCAGCGCATCGCGCACTTGCGCGGCCTGATCCGTGGACAGTCGCAGGTCGGGCCGCAGACCCAACGATACGTTGTCGGTCACGCTCAGATGCGCGAACAGATTGTGATCCTGAAACAGAACGCTGACCGGTCGCCGGGCTGACACGACATGCGTGATATCGCGCCCATCTACACTTAGCCGGCCCTGTACCACCGGCAGGAACCCGGCCAGCGCCAGCAACAACGTGGATTTCCCCGAGCCTGAGGGCCCGACCACAGCGCAGATGCCCGGCCCCTCCACCGTCAGGTCCGCGCGGACATCGAATGCGCCATTCCGCAGCACTGCGCCTTCAAATCGGATCATTCGACTTTCCCATCCTGTCGATCGCGGCAAACAGGCCAAAGCTGAGGATCAGCAACAGCAAGGCGGCGCCGGCTGCGGTCTCCATCCTGTAGGCCCCCATCAGTTGATACATGACCAAGGGCAAGGTCGCCGTGCTGGTGGAGCCGAACAGCGCGATCACACCCAGATCGCCCATAGACAAGGCCGCCGCCAGACCCGCCGCGAACGCGACGGGCCCACGCATATGGGGCAACAGGACGTGTCGCAGCCGCGTCGCACCGGTCAGACCCAGCATATCGGCCAGCCTGCCATCCGTCCTCTCCGCCAGGGCGACCGCCGGAACGAAGGACCGCAGCGCGAACGGCAGCGCCATCAGCGCATTGATCACCACGACCATCGGCAGAGCGATTGCGAACGGATCGACATGCCCCCGCAGCAGAATGAACCACCCGGTTGCCAGCACGAATGGCGATATCGCCAGCACAATCAGGATCGCCCCCTCGCACAGACGGGCGAGCAGCGGCCTGAATATCGCGAGCCGAACCAGCCCGACCGCAATGGCCAGCCCGACCGTGACGGACAGAGCCGCCGAAGTGATCGCCACGAGGATCGAGCGGATCGCCGCCTCGACCACCGATGCGGGCAAATCCGTCAAGGCAGGCGCACCGCGCAGGATGACGACCCCGACGGGGGCCGCCAGAAACATCCCGGCCGCCCCGATGATCGTGTAGTCCAGATACAGCCCGTCGCGCGCGCCCGCTGCCTCCGCTCGGATCATGCCGGCGCGCGCCTCACCTGGGGTGCCCGTCAGCATCGCGACCCCCGCCACCAGCAGACATAGCAACGTCTGGATCGCGGCCAGCATACCGGCCCGCGTCAGATCGAAGTCGAAGCGGATCGCCTGATATATCGCCAGCTCGACCGTCGTCGCCTTCGGCCCGCCGCCCAGGGTCAGGGCGATGGCGAAACTCGTGATGCATAGCAGAAACACCAGCAGCCCAGCCCCCGGCAGGACCGTGCGCAGCATCGGCAACTCGATCAGGCGGAATCGCACATATGGGCTGAATCCAAGTTGATGGCCAAGGCGGAAATGCTCCGCCGGGATGCTCGCCCATCCTTGCAGCAACAGCCGTGTTACCAGCGGTATGTTGAAAAAGAGATGCGCCAGCACAACCCCGGTAAGACCATAGATATTCAGTCGAGGGGCGCCCAGAACTTCCAGAAAGCTGGAAAGCGCCCCATTGCGGCCCCAGATCGCCAACAGCCCCAGCACCGCGACCAGAACGGGCAGCAGGAAGGGTGCCCCCAACGCCGTCACCACGGCATCGCGACCGGGAAACCTGCGGCGCGCCAGCGCCCGTGCCAGGGGCACCGCGATCACGACGGACCCCACGGCAGACAGGCCCGCCTGAACCAATGTGAAGCGGATCGCTGCCAGATCGGCGGGGGACAGCGCGAATGCGCCCCCCGATATATCGATCAACGCCACAATCGCGGCCCCGCATCCCAGCAGGATCAACACCGCAATCGTCAGCCCCAGCCATCCCGTCAGCTTCACTGGCTCAACGCATCCCGCCACAGGGCCAGCGCCGCATCGCGCCGCTCGGCAGCAAGTTCGGGCGCTTGCAGTAGCGCGACTTCAGGCACGTTCAGGGTATCGTATCCGTCCGGCAGATCGGTTTCATAGGCCGGATACATCCACTGCGTTGTCGGCAATTCGGACTGGAAAGCCTGAGACGCTATAAACCGCAGAAACTGCGCCGCCAGTTCAGGTTGGTCGCTGCCGGCAAGCGCGGCGGCCACCTCGACCTGAAGGTAGTGCCCCTCATCAAACATCGCGCTGTCCTTGCCGGCGTCTTCCTCCGCGATCAGGTGATAGGCGGGCGACGTCGTATAGGACAGGACCATATCGGCTTCCCCCTTCAGAAACAGGCCATAGGCCTCGGACCAGCCGGGGGTGACGGTCACGATATTGTCGGCAAGCCCGCGCCAAATCCGGCCCGCCTCATCCCCGTACAAGGCATCGATCCACATCAGCAGCCCCAATCCGGGGGTGGAGGATCGCGGGTCCTGAATGACGATGCTGATGTCGGATGCAGCCAGCTCCTCGAACGAGGCTGGGACATTGGCCAGCACATCAGACTCGTAAACGAATGCGAAATAGGACCAGTCGAACGGGACGAACACATCGTCCTGCCATGCGACCGGCAAGTCCGGCTGCGTCAGGTCGTCCGGCGCCGTAGTGAACAATCCTGTTTGTCGCGCAGCCTGAATCAGGTTCGTATCAAGACCCAGTACCACATCTGCATCGGTTCCCGGCCCTTCGAGTTGCAACCGCGCGACCATAGCGGCCCCGTCACCGGTGCCGACGAATGTCACGTCGCAGTCGCACTCCACCTCGAAGGCCGCTTCGACCAGCGGTCCAGGCCCCCACTCCGACGTGAAACTGTCATAGGTATAGACCACAAGCTCCTGCGCGTGTAACGGCAGCGTCGTCAATGTGGCAAGCAATAGCGTTTTCTTGATCATGCGAGGTTCCTTCCATGGCAGATGAAGGAGGGGCCTGCGCCACAGCCTTCCCTCCGCCGGTATGATCCGGTTCAGGTTCTACGGGTCTGCGCACGCGCATCTCAGGCCATTGACCACCCCGAGGCATCTGCAACTGTACGGACCATACACGCGGACGCAATGGCCTATCGCTGCGTTGACTTGAAACGGGCCGCCTCCTACGGTCCCGCACTGATATACACAGTACGAAAGCCCGCCGATGAAAGTTCTGTTCGTTCACCAGAATGCACCGGCGCAATTTCGCCATGTGGCGGCACGGCTCGCCGCGAACCCGGACAATCAGGTCATCTACATTACCCACAAGGGGAAGCAGGGACTACCCGGTGTGGGTAAGGTCGAATACGAGCCCCACCGCAAACCCGCCAAGGAAACCCATCACTATCTGCGCATGACGGAGAATGCGGTGCTGTACGGGCAAGGTGTGGCGCGCAAGGCCGTCGAGTTGAAAAAGTCCGGTTTCGTTCCCGATGTGATGATCGGCCATCCCGGTTGGGGGGAAACGCTGTTCCTCAAGGATATATTCCCGGACTCTCCCCTGATAAGCTATTGTGAATTCTATTATAATTCGGTCGGCACGAATATCGACTTCGACCCGGAATATCCCGACGGGGGGGAGATTGCCTTTCGCACCCGGATGCGCAACTCCCACCATCTGATCGCCACCGAAGCCGCCGATGCCCTGTACGCGCCCACCAACTGGCAACGTCAGCAGTTTCCGAGCGCCTATCGCGATCGGATCGATGTCATTCATGATGGAATTGATTGCACCCGCGCCTGCCCCAACAGCAACGCCACCTTTACGGTGGACGGCGGCCAGACCTTCAAACCCGGCGATGAAGTGGTAACCTATGTCGCCCGGAATCTGGAGCCGTATCGCGGATTTCACAGTTTCATGCGCGCCCTGCCACACATCCTCGCCAAACGTCCGAATGCACATGTCGTGATCGTCGGTGCGAACGGCGTCAGCTATGGGCGCAATCTGCCTGAGGGCGACAGCTACAAGGATCGTCTGCTCAAAGAGGTCATGCTGCCAAAGGGTCGTGTGCACTTCACAGGTCAACTGCCCTATGCCCGCTACCTCAACCTGCTTCAGGTCTCGGCCGCGCATGTCTATCTGACCTATCCATTCGTCCTGTCCTGGTCATGTCTCGAAGCATTGGCAGCAGGGTGCGTGGTCGTCGGCTCTCGCACAAAACCGGTCGAAGAAGTTATTCGGGACGGGGAAAACGGTCTTTTGGTCGATTTCTTCAACCCGGTCGAGATCGCTGAACGTGTCACGGACGTGCTCGCCAACAAGGTCGATACCGCAGCCCTGCGCAAGGCCGCGCGCCAGGGGATTCTCGAAAACTACGAGTTGGGGAAATGCCAGGTGCGCCTGGACGAACTCATCCTGCGTACCGTCGAGAAGTGATGTAGCGCAGATTACCGCATGAGAGCAGGCCGAACGCAAAAGGCACCCTGCGTTGCCGCAGGGTGCCTTTTGAATAGTGAAACATCATAAGAGAGCGGAGGAGGTATTGACAGGTTTGGCGGTGACCTACTCTCCCACGTCTTGAGACGCAGTACCATC
>NZ_JACJUQ010000005.1 GCF_014235845.1 Pontivivens nitratireducens
TCCGGAGAACTTCCTGGCAGCCATCAAGCTCGCAGCGATCCGCATCTGGATTGCTGATCAATGAGTCCACACCCTAGGGCCTCACCCAGAGGGCGCAGGTTTTCGAGGTTCCAGATTTCCCGCCGATGGCGCCTCGCGCGCCCTCGGTTCTGGGAAAGCGGCGCTCTCACCCCGTCGGGTCGAACACGTCCAGCATCTCGATGGTGATGACACCCGATATGATGATCCCGCAAATGATCGTGGACAGGATGCTGGCCACGATCGTGGTGATGATCAGCTTGCGTTTCATGTGCGGATGGGCGGGCGCGCCCTCGGGCGTTCCGGGTACGACGCGGCCATCCTCCGCCTGACTGACCTCACCGATGGGCAGCACGATGAACAGGGTCAGAAACCACAGAACCGCGAATACCACGATGACGGAGGTGATGGTCATGCCTGCTCCAACTCGACCAGGGTGCCGGTGAAATCCTTGGGGTGCAGGAACAGCACGGGTTTGCCGTGGGCACCGATCTTCGGTTCACCACTGCCCAGCACCCGCGCGCCGCTGTCCCGCAATTTGTCGCGTGCGGCGAGGATGTCATCCACCTCGTAGCAGATATGGTGAATCCCGCCCGAAGGGTTCTTGTCGAGGAAACCCTGAATGGGTGACCCCTCACCCAGCGGGTGCAGCAGCTCGATCTTGGTATTGGGCAGCGTGATGAAGACCACGGTCACACCGTGATCCGGCTCATCCTGCGGCGCACCGACATCCGCGCCCAGCGTATCGCGGTATTGCGCGACGGCGGCGTCCAGGTCGGGCACTGCGATTGCAACGTGATTGAGGCGTCCGATCATATTCGTCTCCTGATGGTTTGCCTGACTTCTAGTCCAACCCGCACGCGGGGGGAAGCGGGACGCGAGGTCGCGGTCAATCCTCCTCACCCCGCCCGGCAATGCTGAGCGGGGCGGCCTCCAGTCCCTGCTGGCGGCACCAGTGCACCAGTGCCTCCTCCGCGCCATGGGTTACCCAGATGGTCTGGGCCTTCACCTCGGTCACGGTGCGGCACAGCGCGTCCCAATCGCAATGGTCCGACACGATCAACGGCAGTTCGACGCGCCGTTGCCGCGCACGGGCGCGAACCTGCATCCAGCCGGACACGCCGACCGGCAGGGCATCGGGAAGCCGGCGCGCCCAGCGATCCTGAATGGCACCGGGCGGGGCGAGGACGATCTGCCCGCGCAATTCTTCCTTCTCCACCTCCATCACCTGTTTCCACGGGCCCAGGGGCACGCCCAGCGACTCGTATAACTGAGTCAGTTTGAGCAGCGCGCCGTGCAGATAGACAGGGCGGTCATAGCCGCGCGCCCGCAGTTCCGCCATGATGCGCTGCGCCTTGCCCAGTGCGTAGACGCCCAGCACATGCGCCCGCTGCGGGAACGCGGCGAGAGAGGCGAGCAATCGGTCCAGTTCCCCTTGCAGGGGCGGATGGCGGAACACCGGCAGGCCGAACGTCGCCTCGGTCACGAACAGGTCGCATTCCACCGGCTCGAACGGGGCACAGGTCGGGTCCGCCGCGCGTTTGTAATCCCCCGAGACGACGACACGCGCGCCACCGGTTTCCAGCACGATCTGGGCGGAGCCGAGCACATGCCCCGCAGGCACGAAGCGCACAGCGACATCACCGATGCGGATGGTTTGCCCGACCGGGGCCTCCTGAAAATTCTCGAATGCCTGCTCCCCATAGCGGGTGCGGGCGATCGCGACGGTTTCGGGTGTGGCCAGCAGGGATCGTGCACCGGGGGCGCAATGATCGCCATGCCCGTGCGTGACCAGCGCACGGTCCACAGGGCGGGAGGGGTCGATGTAGAAATCCCCGGCGGGGCAATACAGCCCGTCGGGCCTGACTTGCAAGACGTCGTGCGGCTTCATCGCGCCCTCCCTTTCAGGACAGAACGATAGAGCGGCGCGGGCGCAAGGCGAGGGGGATCAGATGCCGCGGCGCAGGCGTTCGCGCAGTACGGTCTTGACCAGTTCCAGCTCGCCTCGCAGCAGGGCGACCTCAGCCAGCAATATCTCGTCCGCGCCCTTGCCGATGATGACGGGCAGCGCGGCCAGAGGAGTTTCCTCGCCCTGCTTGCGCAGAAATATCACGCTGACACCGCTGGACACGACCTCGACCGGCAGTGGATGCTCGATTTCGACATATCCCGGCATCGTCTCGACAGGTCGGGGCACGGGGCGGGCGATGACCGCGCCGTCCAGAACCAGCTCCAACGGAACGAAGCCACCCGCCTTTACCTGGGCGTGCACCACACCGTTGTCGATCCAGAAGCGGTCTTCGGTCTGCGGGGTCATGACATCCTCGATAGGGTTAGAGCGACAGGCGCGGACGGCGAGAGATGACCAGATCGCGTACCACCACCCGGTTCAGCGGGCGCGTGTTGAAGATGAGGTCGATCCAGATCTCGCGCGCCCGTGTCGGATCGAAGGCGGTATAATGGACGTCGAATTCCAGCACGTCCCCCTGATTGCGCAGATCCAGCTGCCGCACCACCTGTTCCGTATTCGGACCATGCATCAGATTGAGCCGTGCGAACACATCGCAGCGCTGTTCCAGGTCGATGGTGTAGTCCAGACGGATCAGGTCCTCACGCGCGATCTTGGCCATCTGCTCCGATGGCAGGGCCAGGGCCAGCGACATGAAACTGCCCTGAGTGTTCCAGATATCCAGGGCAAAGTCATGATGCCCCTCGTCGCGCTGTATCTGGCGCGTCACGATGCGGGGTGGGTTCATGTCGTGGTGCAGGCTGACATCTGCGGCCAGTTGCGCCCCGCTCGGCGGGCTGACATGCCCGCCGGGGTTCTGGCGTATGGCCAGGATGCTGGGACGATGCAGAATTTCCGCGTCGTCGGGCATGCCGGTGGGGCGTTGCGATCTGTTGGCCAGACGCACGCCGCCGTCCATCTCGATCTCACGCGCGATCCGGCCCAGCTTTCGCGCCTGTCGTGTCCAACGGGTGGCCAGATCGTTATGCGCTGTCATGATGCGTCTGTGGCGACGCCGCATGATGCGGGCCGCCCACTGGATGACCAGATTCCCGATGATGCCACGTCTTGGCCTGCGCACCTGCCTAGACCGGCCCGGTATTGGCGGCCCGGATGCTCTCACGCAGGGCGATCGCACGTTCCAGCAGCGCCTGTTCGCCGGGCCAGAACATTTCGAGCGCGCGCACCGTCAGGATGACCATACGGTTGTTTTCCTCGCTCATCGCGCGCCAGAACCGCCGGTCGGCCCCATCGAAGGCGGTGGCTTCGTTATCCTCGACCAGGGCATAGACGGTGTCGCCGTGCAGGCGGGTTTCGATCAGTCGGGCCTCACCCCGGTGTTCGGCCAGCAGGCCTGCGATCCGCTCGCTCTGCAAGGCGCGCTCCAGTCGCGCGGCCCGCGCGGCCAGATGGCCATCGCCGGGGATCGCCGCATCTGCGACGCTGGCAGTCATCATGACCAGCGTTTCGCTGGCATCGCCGGCGGGCAGGGGGGCCTCGACCCCCATGGCCGCGCACCCCCCCATGACGACTGCGCCCTCATGGGCCACTTGCGGATCAATGCAATAGCCCTGAGGCGCCGCGATGGTGACGGCGTTTCCGCTACGCTCCAGCACGACGCTGCGAATTTCGACCTCACTGCGTGAGATCTCGCCCCCGGCCATGCCAGCGCCCTGCTGCTCGACACACGCGCCGAGCAGCAGGATCAGCCCTGCGCACAGAGCCTTCTTGACGTCACAGATCGACATAGACATGCGTTTCCGCATTTGCTCCCGGATGGGTCACCGCGCCCTTATAGGTGGAGCCGACCTGCTGCGCATATTTCCACAGCGCCCCCGAGGCATAGTTCGTCGCGCGCGGGCCGGGCCAGTCGGCTTTGCGTTGAGCCAGTTCCTCATCGCTCAGATCGACGGAGATGGTCCCCGCCCGCGCGTTCAGCGTGATGATGTCACCGTTGCGCAGCAGCGCGATGGGGCCGCCATGGGCGGATTCCGGTCCGACATGGCCGACGCAGAACCCCCGCGTCGCGCCCGAGAATCGCCCGTCGGTGATCAGCGCGACCTTCTTGCCCATGCCCTGACCCGACAGGGCCGCCGTGGTGGACAACATCTCACGCATGCCGGGGCCGCCCGAGGGGCCTTCGTTGCGGATGACGATCACGTCGCCTTCCTCGTATTCGCGTTTCTGCACGGCTTCGAAGGCGTCTTCTTCACACTCGAAGACACGGGCAGGGCCGCTGAACTGCAATTGCTCCTCGCTCATGCCCGCGATTTTCACGATGGCCCCTTCGGGGGCGATGTTGCCGGTCAGTCCGACGACCCCGCCGGTGGAGCTTAGCGGTGTCGCGACCGGGTGGATCACCTTGCCGTCCGCCTCACGCGTGACCTTGTCGATCTCCTCACCGATGGAATAGCCGGTGGCGGTCATGCAGTCGCGATAGATCAGGCCGGCCTTGTCCAGTTCCTTGAGGATGACGGGCACGCCACCGGCCTCGTACAGATCCTTGGCGACGTATTGCCCGCCGGGCTTGAGATCGACGAAATAGGGCGTCTCGCGGAAGATGTCGGTCACGTCCTGCAAGAAGAAGTCGATCCCCGCCTCATGCGCCATCGCAGGCAGGTGCAGGCCCGCATTGGTCGAACCGCCGGTGCATGCGACGACACGCGCGGCATTGATCAGCGATTCACGCGTGACGATGTCACGGGCGCGGATGTTCTTCTCGATCAGGTTCATGACCGCGCGGCCCGAGGCCTCACCATACTGGTCGCGGCTCTCATAGGGGGCCGGCGCGCCCGAGGAATTGGGCAGCGCGAGACCGATCGCCTCGGACACGCAGGCCATGGTGTTCGCGGTGAACTGACCGCCACATGCCCCGGCGGAGGGGCAGGCGACCTGTTCCAGCTTTTCCAGCTCGCAAGTGGACAGATTGCCCGCCTGATGCTGACCGACAGCCTCGAACACGTCCTGAACGGTGACGTCCTTGCCCTCAAACCGGCCCGGCAGGATCGAGCCGCCATAGACGAAGACCGACGGCACGTTCAGACGGATCATCGCCATCATCATGCCGGGCAGGGACTTGTCGCAGCCCGCCAACCCGACGAGCGCGTCATAGCAGTGGCCGCGCATGGTCAGCTCCACGGTGTCCGCTATGGCCTCACGACTGGCGAGGGATGAGCGCATCCCCTCGTGCCCCATGGCGATACCGTCCGTCACGGTGATGGTGGTGAACTCACGCGGGGTGCCGCGGGCGACCTTGACGCCCTGCTTGACGCTTTGCGCCTGACGGTTCAGCGCGATGTTGCACGGCGCGGCCTCGTTCCAGCAGGTTGCGACGCCGACCAGCGGCTGATGGATTTCCTCCTCGCTCAACCCCATTGCATAGAGGTACGAACGGTGCGGTGCCCGCGCCGGACCCTCGGTCACATGGCGGGAGGGCAGGCGGGATTTGTCGATGGTCATGGGTGGCTCCCTCAAGGTGGCGTCGTGCGCATTGCTTGGATCAAAGGCATATTGGCGCGAGGGGCCGAGGGCAAGAGCCGTGCCTTTCCCGAACGACGGTTAACGCGGGAAACAGAGGGCGCATTGGGGCACCTGCCTTGCCGCATGGGCCGGTATATCTGTGTTCCCGACCATGAGCGGATGGCACTCCGCCCCGATTTCATACACTGCACTCCCGTCTCAGTTCGCCGCCCGACCGGTGAGCCGGAACGCAAAAGGCCCCGGCGGGGTGCCGGGGCCTGTCACATTCACTTGCTGCGAAGGATCAGTTCGGGATCGCGCCCTCGATGCCCTCGACATAGAAGTTCATGCCCAGCAGCGTGCCGTCATCGGCGGTTTCGCCTTCTTCCAGCCAGACGGAGCCGTCCTGCTTGTTGATCGGGCCGGTGAACGGGTGCAGTTCGCCGGCTGCGATCGCCTCCATCGCGGCAGTCGCCTCGGCTGCGACATCCTCGGGGATGTTCTCGTTGAACGCGCCGATGGTGGTCGTGCCCTGGTCGATGCCGTGCCATGCGTCGGCGCTCTCCCAAGTGCCGTCCATCGCTGCCTGAACGCGCTCGATATAGTAAGGGGCCCAGTTGTCGATGATCGAGGAGAGACGCGCATTGGGTCCGAACTCCATCATGTCGGAGGCCTGACCGAAGGCGTAGATGCCGGTCTCGCCTTGCTCCAGCCCGTCCCATGTCGCCTCTGCGATGGTCATGGGGGCGGTGGAGTCGGTGTGCTGCATGATGACGTCAGCGCCCTGTTCGATCAGGGCATTTGCGGCGTCGGCCTCCTTCGCGGGGTCGAACCAGGTGGAGACCCAGACGATCTTGAACTCCACATCGGGGTTCACCGATTTCGCGGCGAGGTAGGAGGCATTGATGCCGCGGATAACCTCGGGGATGGGGAAGGACGCGATGTAGCCTATCACGTTCGATTCCGTCATATGCCCGGCCAGGATGCCCTGCACGGTGCGACCCTCGTAGAATCGGCCTGAATAGGTCGAGACATTGTCGGCACGCTGATAGCCGGTCGCATGTTCGAACATCGTGTCGGGGAACTGTTCCGCCACGCGCAGGGTCGGCGTCATATAGCCGAACGAGGTGGTGAAGATCAGGTCCGTGCCATCCTGTGCCATGCGACGGATCACACGCTCGCTGTCGCCCTCGGGGACGCTCTCGATATAGGTGGTCTCCACCGCATCGCCGAACTCTTCCTCCACGGCCAGGCGACCCTGCTCATGCTGATAGGACCAGCCGAAATCGCCGATCGGGCCGACATAGATGAAGCCGACCTTCAGCGGATCCTCGGAATGGCTCTCGGCCATCACGCCCCCGGTGGCGAGGGTCAGCGCCGTGGCCAGACCCAGTGACTTGAGAAGTTTCATAGCTGTCTCCTTGTTGATATGGTCGTCCCGCCCGCCCCTCGTTCAGTTGGAGGCGTGGAACACCCGACCCAGTGAGGCCGGGGCGTTGAGGGCCGCGCGCGTGCGGTCGCCGGAAATGGCAACCAGCACCACGATCGTCGTGAGGTAAGGTGTCATCGACAGATAGGCGGAGTCGAGACGGAAATCCGGCCATGTCAGGGCCATCGCCCAGCCAAGCAGCGCCAGTGCCCCTAAAAACGCCACCCTGATCCAGCCCTGCCGCGATTTTGTGCGAAGGTTGAATGCGATCATCACGACCGTGACCAGCGCCAGCACGATTGCGGCGATGGCCAGTATGTTGAGATTCGCGGCCTGAATGTTGATTTGCAGGATCGTGACGCCCCCGAACAGCCACGCGCCGATGATGACGCGCCCCGGTTTCCAGCTGGCGAACACCACGATGGCCAAGGCGATCCAGCCGATGCCCGCTGTCATCCCCTCGGACCAGTTCGGCACGCGCACGAGGCTGAGATACGCCCCCCCCATCCCCGCACAGGCCCCGCCAAAGGCGATGGCCGCCAGACGGATCGTGATCACACGGTAGCCCAGCGCGTGCGCCGCATCGTGGTTTTCGCCCACCGCACGCAGTACCAGACCGGGGCGGGTGTGATTGAGGAACCACCAGACTGCCCCCACCAGCGCCAGCGCGAAATAGACGATCCAGTCATAGGAAAACAGCATATCACCGAGGATGGGGAAATTCGACACTTCGGGAATGTCCAACCGCGTCGTCTGCGGCGGGCGGATGCCGGTATAGGTCTGTCCCATCAGCGCCGCCAGTCCCAGCCCGAACAGCGTCAGTGCCAGTCCCGTCGCCACCTGATTGCTCAGCAATACCTGCGTCAGAAATCCGAAGATCAGCGCCAGCAGTGCCCCCGCCAGCGCTGCGACGACAAATCCCGCGACGGGCGTGCCGCTTTCCACCGCGACGATGAAGCCGACGACCGCGCCCATAATCATCATCCCCTCGACGCCCAGGTTCAGCACGCCGGACTTTTCCACCACCAGTTCCCCGGTCGAGGCGAGCACAAGCGGCGTCGCCGCGATGATCATCGTGGGCAACAGCACGCTCAGCAGATAGCTCAGCGCCGTGACCAGCGACAGATCGGCGCTCAGCCCGATAACATCCATCATTGCGCGATCCCCCGTGCGCCGAAGCGGATGCGGTAGCGCACCAGAATGTCCAGCCCCAGCAGGAAGAACAGCAACATTCCCTGAAACACGCTGATCGCCGCACGCGGCAGGTTCAGGTCAAGCTGCGCGTTCTCACCGCCGATATAGGTCAGCGCCATCACCAGCCCTGCCGCCAGAATGCCCAGCGGGTTCAGGCGGCCCAGAAAGGCGACGATGATCGCGGTAAAGCCATAGCCCTGCGGCAGCGCAGGCACCAGCTGTCCGGCGGGACCGGCGACTTCGAACAACCCCGCCAGCCCGGCCAGCGCTCCGGACAGGCCCAGGCAGATATAGACGATGGAGGACGGGCGTACGCCCGAAAACCGTGCCGCGCGCGGGGCGGAGCCCATAACCTGAATGTTGAAGCCCAGCACATGCTTGCGCAGCAGAACCCAGGCCAGCGGTACGAGGATCAGCGCGATCAGCACCCCCAGATGCACGCGGGTGTATTGCGTCAGACCGGGCATTCCCTGCAACAGCGGCAGGACGGCACTGTCGTGGAACAGGCGGCTTTCGGGGAAATTGAAACCTGCCGGATTGCGCA
This sequence comes from Pontivivens nitratireducens, assembly GCF_014235845.1. Lineage (GTDB taxonomy): Bacteria > Pseudomonadota > Alphaproteobacteria > Rhodobacterales > Rhodobacteraceae > Pontivivens > Pontivivens nitratireducens. Next base: position 8,653 of record NZ_JACJUQ010000005.1, read on the forward strand.
GCGGACCCGCGACCATCGCACGCAGCAACTGATCGGCGACATAGACCAGCATCAGGCTGACCAGAATTTCATTGGCGTTGTAGCGGACCTTCAGGAACGCCGGGATCATCGCCCAGAACGTGCCCGCGGCCATGCCAGCCAGTGCCATCAGCGGCAGCAGCCAGATCGCTGGCGTGCCATAGAACGCCAGCCCCACCGCCGCGCCCGCGATGGCCCCGACGATGAACTGCCCCTCGGCCCCGATGTTCCAGATCCCGGCACGGAATCCGAAGGACAGCCCGATCGCGATCAGCACCAGCGGCGCTGCCTTCACGAACAGCTCATCCCGGCTGTAGGGATCCAGGATCGGATCGACGAAAATGGTCCAGATCGCCTCCACCGGGTTCTTGCCCAGAATGGCGAACAGGATGCCCCCCGCGATCATCGTGGCGATCACCGCCAGAACGGGGGTGCCCCACATCATGGTGCGCGACGGGGCGAGCCGGGGTTCCAGACGGATCATGCGGCTTCTCCCCCACCCATCATGCGGCCGATTTCCTCGATGCTGATGCTGCCGGCGGGGCGGGTGGCGCTCAACCTTCCACCGGCAATGACCGCGAACTGGTCCGACATTTCCATCAACTCATCCAGATCCTGTGAAATCACCAGAACGCTGGCGCCTGTCGCGGCCAGATCGCGCAGGCTCTGCCGGATTGCGGCGGCAGCGGCGGCGTCCACGCCCCAGGTGGGCTGATTGACCACCAGAACCCGCGGCTTTTGCATCACCTCGCGGCCAATGACGAATTTTTGCAGGTTTCCGCCGGACAGGGCGCGCGCGGGCGTATCCACCCCCGGCGTGCGCACGTCGAATTGCGCGATCACCGCCCGGGCGAAGTTCGCGGCGACGTTCCATTTCAGAAAACCCTGCGTGGACAGCCGCTGACGCACACGTCCGGTCAGCATGGTGTTGTCGGTCAGGCTCATCTCGGGCGCGGCGGCATGGCCCAGCCGTTCCTCGGGCGCGCTGAGCAGTCCCAGTGAGCGGCGACGGTTAGGGCCGAGCGTGCCGATGGGCGCATTGTCGAAGCGGATCATACCCGCCTCGACCAGAGCTTCGCCCGACAGGACCGCGACCAGCTCGTCCTGACCGTTGCCCGCAACCCCGGCGATCCCGGTGACTTCGCCGGCACGAAGCGTCAGGTCGATGCCGCTCAACGTCACGCCGAACGGATCATCGGTCGGCAGGCTCAAACCCGTCAGCTTCAGTAGGGTGCGACCGGGAATCGCGCGGCGCACCGGCGGGTCCGCCAGCGTGGTGCCAATCATCATTTCGGCCAGCGAACGCGGCGTCTCATCCCGTGGCAGACAGGTCGCCACCACCTTGCCGCCGCGCAGGATCGTGGCGCGATCGCACAGCACTCTGATCTCATCCAGCTTGTGCGAGATATAGAGGATCGCCACCCCGCGTTTCGACAGCAGGCGCAGCGTGTCGAACAGGGTTTCGACCTCCTGCGGGGTCAGAACGGATGTGGGTTCGTCCATGATCAACAGGCGTGGATCCTGCAACAGGCAGCGCACGATCTCGACCCGCTGCCGCTCGCCCACGCTCAGATCACCGATCAGGCGGTCGGGGTCCAGCGGCAGGCCGTAGTCGCGGCTGACGGTGCGAATGCGATCCGACAGGGTGCGCGGTGCGACCGCCTCGTCCAGCCCCAGCGCGATGTTTTCACGCACGCTCAAGGCCTCGAACAGGCTGAAATGCTGGAAGACCATGGACACACCGGCGGCGCGCGCGTCCTTGGGCGAGGTTGGCGCATAATCCCGGCCGTGCAGCCGCATGTGGCCCGCATCGGGTTGCACCAGCCCGTAAATCATCTTGACCAGAGTCGATTTGCCGGCGCCGTTCTCACCCAGCAGCGCGTGGACTTCACCGGGGGCGATATCAAAGGCGACATCGTCATTCGCGACGACGCCCGGATAGGCCTTCCTCAGTCCTGAGATGTCCAGAAGCATATTCATGCTCTCGATTCGGTAAGCTGCGTTACGTTATTTCGCAACTGCAAAAGTTCTGACGCAAGTCCAATCGCGATCTGGGCAGGTTCTTTTCCAAGGGACTTGTCGCCTATAGGGCAATTTAGACGGGCGATTGTGGCAGGGGCATGGCCGAGTTCACGCAACCGTTTCGCAAACCGCGCGGCCTTGGTCGCCGATCCGATCAGCCCCAGATGCGTGTGCGGGCGCAGCAAGACCCGGTGACAGATTTCCAGATCCAGCGCGTGCGAATAGGTCAGCACGATATGGATCGCGTCGAGCGGGGCGCGGCCCACCGCGTCCGCCGGGTTCGCGGCCATCAGCGGGGCCGCGTGATGGGGAATGTCTTCGGGAAATCTGGCGGCGGCATCATCGACCCAGGTGATGGCGAAGGGCAACCCGGTGAACACCCGCACCACCGCACGCCCGACATGGCCTGCGCCGTACAGCCAAAGGGATGTTTGTGCAGGGGCGATCCGCTCGACTATCCAGCGATCCTGCATCACGGGAACCTCGCGCCCCTCTCGCAACGCCTGCACGGCGCGGGCGACGGGGAAAGGCATCTGTGCCGCGCCATCGAGAGCACGTGCGAACACCGCGCCTGAGGGTTCGGCGGGCAAGGTATCGGGGGTGAACCGTTCAAAAACCAGATCGACGTGACCGCCGCAACACTGCCCCAGTGCAGGGCCCAGCGGCACGGCGCGCAGGGCGGTCGCGCGCCCACCCTTCAACATGCGGCGCGCCTGCGTCACCGCCTCGAATTCCAGTGTGCCGCCGCCGATGGTGCCGTGCTGACCCGTCGGTGTGACCAACATTGCGGTGCCCGCCTCTCGTGGGACCGATCCGCGATGCCGGGCGACCAGCACCCGCACCAGGGGTCCGCCGACACAGGCCGTGCGCAGCGCCTCAATGTCGAACCCGCTCATGAGGCCGCCGCCGCAATCCGCCCGGTATGCGCGCCCGCCGTCACCAACCTGACCCGCGTGAGGTTTCTATTGCGTTCAGCAGGCGTTCGGCTGTGGCTGGCGCGTCGAGCAGTACGTCCGAGCCTGCGGCCCGAACCGCGTCTTGCAAGGCCATCAGGGCCGAGATTCCCAACATCAAAGGCGGTTCGCCCACGGCCTTGGACCTGTGGATCGTGGCCTCGACGTTCTCATTTTCATAAAGGGCGACGTTGAAAACCTGTGGTCGATCCGCGCAGCCCGGAATCTTGTAGGTTGAGGGTGCATGAGTGGCCAGCCTGCCGCCCATGGTCGCGGGGCCCGGCGGAGTCCAGACCAGTTCCTCCGTCGTCAACCATCCCGCGCCCTGCACATAACCGCCCTCGATCTGGCCGATGTCCAGCGCGGGGTTCAGCGACTTGCCGCAATCGTGCAGGATATCCGTGCGCAGGATGCGGTTTTCCCCGGTCAGGGTGTCCAGCGCCACCTCCGTCACCGCCGCACCATAGGCGAAGTAGTAGAACGGCCGCCGGGGCCCGCTGCGCTGCATGCGGTCCCAGGCCAGCTTTGGCGTGGCGTAATAGCCGGTCGAGCTGAGCGAGATTCGCGCGACGTAGCAGGCCTGAACTGCCGCCCAGAACGGAATCGAATGTGTCCCGTCGCTCACCTGATCAGCGGCGAAGACCAGATCGTCAGGCGCGCAGTCGAAGGCATGTTCGCGGATCACTGGATGCCCGTCCCGGTCGATGATGCCTTTGCCTTCCTCGTCTCGGTCGTGCCACAGAACCTTGGCCGTGCACAGGTGTTGCGCCATGCGATCCCGGATCGTTTCGCAGGCCGCCTTGACCGCCATGCCGTTCATATCCGAACCGCTGGACGCCGCGGTGGCGGAGGTGTTGGGCACCTTCGCGGTGTCCGTCGCCGTGATCTTCACATGCGTGGCATCCACGCCGAACGCATCGGCGGCAACGGCGGCGACCTTGGTGAACAGGCCCTGGCCCATTTCCGTGCCACCGTGGTTCAACCGGATCGAGCCGTCAGTATAGACATTGACCAACGCGCCCGCCTGATTGAGCTGGGTCAGCGTGAACGAAATGCCGAACTTCACAGGGGTCAGTGCGATGCCGCGCTTGATGACCGGGCTGGTCGCGTTGAACTCGGCGATCTGCGCGCGGCGGGCGGAATAGTCGCTGGTTTCGGTCAACTGATCGACGATGCCGTGAATGACGTTATCCTCGACCTGCATTCCGTAGGGGGTGGTCTGACCGGTATTGCCCGGCGCATAGAAATTCGCGCGGCGCACCTCCAGCGGATCGCGGTCCAGATGGGCGGCGATATGCTCGATCACCCGTTCGATCCCCACTATGCCCTGCGGCCCGCCGAAGCCGCGAAATGCCGTGTTGGAACAGGTATGCGTCAGCAGCCGGGTCGATCTGATGCGCGCGGCGGGCAGGTCATAGGCGTTGTCCGCGTGCAGCATCGCGCGGTCGGCGACCGGCAGGCTGAGGTCGGCGGACCAGCCGCAGCGCACATATTGGTCAAAGATGACAGCCGCGATCCGGCCCGTGTCGTCGAACCCGACGTCGTAGTCGATGCGGATCTCGTGCCGTTTGCCGGTGATGGTCATGTCGTCGTCGCGGTCATAGCGCATCTTGACCGCGCGCCCGGTCCGCTGCGCGACCAGGGCGCAGGCGACGGCCAGTGCGTTGCCCTGCGATTCCTTGCCACCGAAGCCGCCGCCCATTCGGCGCACCTGTACCGTCACCTCGGCGAAGGGGACGTCCAGCGCCTGTGCGACCTTGTGCTGGATTTCGCTCGGATGTTGGGTGGAGGCATGGACGAGCATCTCATCCCCGTCGCCGGGGACCGCCATGGCGGCCTGACCCTCCAGATAGAAATGTTCCTGACCGCCGACCTCGATCCGGCCCTGCGCGCGGTGCGGGGCGGTGCCCAGTGCGTCGTCGGGGCTGCCTTTCTCCCACTCCAGCGGGTCCTCCAGCAGACGCCCTGCCGCAAGCGCCTGATCTATCGTCAGGATCGGTTCCCGTTCCTCGAACGTGACCTTGGCGGCGCGGGCGGCGTGGCGGGCCTGCAAATGCGTATCCGCAGCAACGACGAACAGCGGCTGGCCGTGGAACTGTACCTCGCCCGTGCACAGCAGGGGTTCCGGCGCGGGCGAGGGGGAGACATCGGGCATCCGCGCGAAATCATCCGGCCCCAGAACCAGCCGCACGCCGGGCATGGCGCGAACCGGCGCCAGATCGAGCGACGTGACCACCCCATGAGCGACCGCCGCAAGGCCAAAGGCCAGATGCAGCGTTCCGGCAGGTGCGGGAATGTCATCGGTATAGCGGGCGGCCCCGGTGACGTGCAGGGGTCCTGAATCGTGCGGTTTGGGCTGGTGAACGCTCGCCATCACGCGACCCCCGTTTCGGATTTCGGACCCACGAGGCGCGTCGGCACCCCCTCCACCCGCTCCAGCCAATAGCGCCGGATCATGTTGCGTGCCGCCTGCATCCTGTAGGCCGCGCTGGCCCGCATGTCGCTGAGGGGTTGGAAATCCTGGGTCAATGCGTTCTGAGCCTCCCGCACCGCATCCTCATCCAGCGCGCGCCCGGTCAGGGCTGCCTCCGCCGCGCTGGCCCGTTTCGGCGTACCTGCCATACCACCGAAGGCGATGCGCGCCTCGTCCACAACACCTCCATCCATGTGCAGCGCAAAACAACCGCACACTGCGGAAATATCCTGATCGAACCGCTTGCTCAGCTTGTAGCAGGCCAGCGTATCCTCCTGATCGGGCACGAAGATACTCTCGACGAACTCACCCGGCATCCGGTCCTGCTTGCCGTATTCGAGGAAGAAGTCTTCGAGCGGCATCCGCCTGCGATCCTCACCGTGGCGCAGCGTCAGCTCTGCCCCCAGCGCGATCAGCGCGGGCGGACCGTCCCCGATGGGGGAGCCATTGGCGATGTTGCCGCCGATGGTCGCGGCATTGCGCACCTGAACCGAGCCATAGCGGCGGATCAACTCGGCAAAGTCGGGATGGCGGTCGGCCATCGCGCCACGCAGCCTGCTGAGCGTGACGCCCGCCCCGATACGCAGACCGCCCTGCACACGCTCGATGCGGGCCAGATCGACGGCGCGGTGGGTGAAGATCACCGGACCGACCGGGCGGAACTGTTTCGTCACCCACAGGCCCACATCGGTGGCACCGGCCACGATTGTGGCGTTGGGATGCGCGGCATAGATCGCAGCCAGTGACGCGGTGGAGCCCGGCAGATACAGGCCCTCGCCGCTCATGTCCCCCGATTGCGCCAGCGCCTCCAGCGTGGCGCGTTCGTCGATCTCCCACGCTGGAACGGGGCGGGAGGCCGCGCGCTGGGCCGCGCGAACAATCGGGGCATATCCGGTGCAGCGGCATAGATTTCCGGCCAAGACATCGTCGTGATCGACCCGCCCGGTTCGGTGTGCGGTGTACATCGACATCACGAAACCGGGGGTGCAGAACCCGCATTGCGATCCGTGCTCCGCGACCATGGCGTCCTGAACCGGGTGCAATTCACCGTCAGGCGCGGCGATCCCCTCAACCGTTCGCACGGCCTTCCCGGCAAGTTGCGGCAGGAACAGGATGCAGGCGTTCAGGGCCTGATGTGTCACACCCGTGTCATCCAGCGTGCTGACGGTCACGGTACAGGCGCCGCAATCGCCCTCGTTGCAGCCTTCCTTGGTGCCGGTCAGGCCCCGCGTTTCGCGCAGCCAATCGAGCAGGGTGACCGTGGGCGCGGCCCCCTCGACCGTGACGATCTCTCCGTTGAGCATGAACCGGATCATAGCAAAGCTTTCCTCTAACCGTCGAAGCTGCCTTCAACGGTTTTTATCAAACGGTAAAATCACAGGGGCCGCAAGCCGCCCGCGACAGACCTGCCAGCATCCGCACCCTACAAAAGGCCGTCAAAGAGGATCGTAGCCCAGCGCCCGCATGATGCCATCGTCCAGTTGCAGGCGGAATTCGCGCAGATCGCGGCCCGGCAGACGGCGCAGGGCGGGCTCCCAGTTCGGCACCTCGATCCTGGCAAAGCCGGGCTTCGTGTCCTCCTTACGCATCATGTGGGGGGTCAGCGCGGCCTCGGCAGTCTCTCGCAGATTGGCGGCCTGCAACAGCACCACCTCACGATCCGTATCGGCGAGCTTTAGCAGCGCGCGTGCCTTGGCCGTCCACAATGCCAGGGGCAGGCGCGGTTCCTCATCGCCCAACCCGTCCCGCCGGTGGATCGGAAAGGGCTGTGCCAACCAGTCGGGCAGGGGCATCTGCTTGGTCGCGGCACCCGGTGTGCGCGGCCTGGCGTTCAACGCGGCGGCGAAGGCGGCGGGATGCATCGTCACACCCACGAACAATGTGTCCGCCGCATGGGCCGCAGATTGGATGATGTCCGGCGAGGGGGCCGTCGCGCTCCACCCGAAATCGGAATACAGGATCCGGTCATGCTCGGTATCCAGCATGTGGTTGTGCAGCGCGGCCCGCTCCCGCGGGGGGACGGATTTGAGGATGGAGCGAAGGCTCGCGCGGTCCAGTTCGGGTGCGCCGCGCATTTCGGTGACGTGCCATGCCTTGCGGATATCACGCCCCAGTTCTGCAGCGCCGCAATTCCGCTCGGCAAAAATCTTCACGAACAGTGCATTCACCCGGCAAACGCCCTTTCATTCGGTTCCCAACGATACCTAACGCCCGTGGACCGGCGGGGTAAAGCCCGGCATAATTTCCGCAGGCACCCCACGGGGCCGCTGGTTCACGAGCACGGCACACGATAAGGTCGAAGGATGACCACATCCCCCCGATTCATCCACCTGCGCGTCCACTCAGCCTATTCGCTGCTCGAAGGTGCGTTGCAGGTCAAGAAACTGCCCGAGATGGCCAAAGCCGCAGGTATGCCCGCGCTGGCCGTCACGGATACCTGCAACAATTTCGCCGCGCTGGAATTTTCCGAGGTCGCGGCAAAGGCCGGCCTGCATCCGATCATCGGCACGCAGTTCCCGCTGGCCTATGCAGGACCGCCCCGACCGGGTGAAAAGCCGGTGGAGCCTCGCTCGATCGTATTGCTGGCGCAGAACGAGACGGGCTGGGAAAACCTGATGCAGCTCAATTCGTGCGCCTATCTGGAGAGTGGCGATCTGCTGCCGCACCTGACGCTGGAGGAGTTGGCCCGACATTCGGACGGGTTGATCTGCCTGACCGGCGGTGCGCTGGGCCCGCTGGGGCAACTGATCCGCGATGGTCACGCACCCAGCGCCGCGATGCTAGCCGATCAACTGGCCGACATGTTCCCCGACCGGTTGTACATCGAACTGCAACGCCACCCCGTCGGAGACGCGACCCGGACACAGGAGGAATCCGCCAGCGAGCCCGGACTGGTGCAACTCGCCTACGCCAAGAACCTGCCGTTGGTCGCCACCAACGACGTGCACTTCCCTGTCAGAGAGATGTACGAGGCGCACGACGCTCTGCTCTGTATCGCCGATGGCAACTATGTCGATCAGGCGGAGCCGCGCCGCCGTCTGACCGAAGAACATTATTTCAAGAGCGCGGATGAGATGGCCGCCCTGTTCGCGGATCTGCCCGAAGCGCTGGAAAACACCGTCGAGATCGCCCATCGCTGTGCCTTCCGCGTGACGACACGCGATCCGATTCTGCCGAAATTCGCCGATGATGAAGTGGACGAATTGCGCCGTCAGGCGAACGAGGGCCTGCAAAACCGCCTCGCCGTGATTCCCCACGCCGTCCCGGTCGAGGAATACCAGAAACGTCTCGATTTCGAGTTGGAGATTATCGAGGGGATGGGCTTCCCCGGTTACTTCCTGATCGTTGCGGACTTCATCAAATGGGCCAAGGATCACGACATTCCCGTCGGTCCGGGCCGGGGCTCGGGGGCGGGCAGTTTGGTCGCCTACGCCCTGACCATCACCGATCTGGATCCCTTGCGCTATTCCCTGCTGTTCGAGCGGTTCTTGAATCCCGAACGGGTGTCGATGCCCGATTTCGACATCGATTTCTGCATGGACCGGCGTGAGGAGGTCATCCGCTACGTCCAGCAGAAATACGGGCGCGACAAGGTCGGGCAGATCATCACCTTCGGCGCGCTGCTGTCCAAGGCGGCGGTGCGCGACGTGGGCCGCGTGCTGCAAATGCCCTACATGCAGGTGGATCGCTTGTCCAAGCTGATCCCGGTCGAGGGGGTCAAGCCCGTCTCGATCCAGCAGGCGCTGGTGGATGAGCCACGACTGAAGGAAGAGGCCAGGCAGGAGGAGGTCGTCAACCGCCTGCTGACCATCGGTTCGGCGCTGGAGGGGCTGTTGCGCAACGCCTCGACCCACGCGGCGGGCGTGGTGATCGGGGACCGTCCGCTGGACCGGCTGGTGCCGCTGTTCAAGGATCCCCGCTCCGACATGCCGGCCACCCAGTTCAACATGAAATGGGTCGAACAGGCGGGGCTGGTGAAGTTCGACTTCCTCGGCCTGAAAACCCTGACCGTGATCCAGAACGCGCTCGACCTGCTCAAGGGGCAGGGCACCCCGTTGATGGATCCGCCCGAGGGCGACGACAACGCCAGCAAGGCCCGGCGCGCGGCGCTCGAAATCAATCCCTACGACATCTCCGCCATCCCGATCGACGATCCGCTCAGCTACGAGCTCTACGCCTCGGCTCAGACGGTGGCGGTGTTTCAGGTGGAAAGCTCAGGCATGCGCGACGCCCTGCGCCAGATGAAGCCCACCTGCATCGAGGATATCATCGCGCTGGTCGCCCTCTACCGTCCCGGCCCGATGGAGAATATCCCGACCTTCTGCGACGTGAAGAACGGGCGCAAGGAGCGTGCTTTGCTGCACCCCACCGTCGATCATATCTTGGATGAGACGCAGGGCATCATCGTCTATCAGGAGCAGGTGATGCAGATCGCGCAGGACATGGCCGGCTATACGCTGGGCGGTGCCGACATGCTGCGCCGCGCGATGGGCAAGAAGATTCAGGAGGCGATGGACGCCGAGCGCCCGAAATTCCTGGCCGGTGCTGCCGAAAACAACGTGGATCAGGCCAAGGCGCAGGAGGTCTGGGACCTGCTGGACAAGTTCGCCAATTACGGTTTCAACAAATCCCACGCCGCCGCCTATGCCGTGGTCAGCTACCAGACGGCATGGCTCAAGGCGAACCACCCGGTCGAATTCATGGCCGGCGTGATGAATTGCGACATTCACCTGACCGACAAGCTCAGCATCTACAAGCAGGAGATCGACCGCCTGAAAATCGGTCTGATCCCGCCCTGCGTGAACCGCGCCGAGGCGACGTTCACGGTCAAGGACGGGCAGGTCGTCTACGCCCTGGGCGGTCTGAAAAACGTCGGGGTCGAGGCGATGCGCCTGATAACGGATGCGCGGCGGGCGGACAGCGCGGACAAGCCCTTCCTCGACCTGTTCGACTTCGCCCGCCGGGTCGATCTGAAACGGGTGGGCAAGCGCCCGCTGGAAATGCTGGCCCGTGCCGGGGCGTTCGACCTGCTGGACGCGAACCGGCACAAGGTCTTCGCCAGTCTGGACAAGCTGGTGGCTTACTCCGCCGCCACGCATGAGGAAAAGAACTCCAGTCAGGGTGGTCTGTTCGGTGACGCGGGTGAGGATTTGCCCGCGCCGCGCCTGCCCATGCCCGAAGATTGGCTGCCGACGGAACGCTTGGCGCAGGAGCATCAGGCCATCGGTTTCTACCTGTCAGGCCACCCCCTCGACGATTATATGCCGCCCCTGCGGCGCAAGCGCGTGATGACCTTGGCGGACGTCACGGCCAAGGCGAAGGGCGGGCCCGTTGCTACGAAACTGGCCGGCACCGTTTCGGCCAAGCAGGTGCGCAAATCGGCGCGGGGCAACCGCTTCGCCTTCGTTTCCTGCTCGGACCCGACGGGCCTCTACGAGGTGACCGTGTTCGGTGACACGCTGGAACAGGCGGGCGATCTGTTCGATGTGGGCCAGAACATCGTGATGAGCGTCGAGGCCACGATGGAGGGGGACAGCCTGAAACTGCTCGCGCGCGGTGTCACCTCAGCCGAGGATATCGTGGCGGAGGCCGGAACCGCCGGTCTGAAGATCTATCTCAACGATCAGGACGCCCTCGGCTCCGTCGCCGCGCGTCTGGCCGACAGCGCCACGGGCCCGCGCCGGGGCAGGGGGCCGGTCAACCTGATCCTGCAACACCCGGACTTGCCGGGCGACGTGGAGATCAGGCTCAAGGACGAATACCGCGTCACGCCGCAGATCAAGGCGGCGATCAAATCGGCGCAGGGCGTGGTCTATGTGGAGGAATTCTAGCTCCGTCGGGATCGGCTAAACGAAATATCGGAAGGGGCATATCGCGCCCCTTCCAAGTTCGCACGGGCAGGGAGGACTCCGTACCGCTTCACCTTGGCCGGAAAAACCCTGCGATACGGTTAATCATGCGCAGGGGCAGACACCTCACAGCACCCGAACCGCTAGAAAACCGCGCGATAGATTTCGAGCGCGTCCGCATAGGCCACTTCACGCGGATTGTTCACCAGAAGGCGCGTTTGCTTCATGGCATCACGGGCCAGACCTTCCAGATGATGTTCCCCGACACCGACATCGCGCAGGGTCGTGACCAGCCCTATCTCTGGCGCGAGCGCACGAAATCCGTCGGCCAGCGTAACCCCGTCCTCGAAGAGGATCCGCGCCAATTCATCATATGGCTCTGAGGCCTGAGGAGCATTGAATGCCAGAACTTCCGACAGGACGAGGCAGTTGGACAATCCGTGCGGCACATGAAACTGACCGCCCAGCGGATAGGCCAGCGCATGGACCGCCGCCACCGGCGCGTTGGCAAATGCCTGCCCGGCGAGGCAGGAGCCCAATAGCATGGCGCCGCGCGCGTCCGCATCATCGGGATGGCTGCACACGCGCTTGATATTGCCCCCCAACAGCCGCAAAGCCTCTCGCGCGAGAGCGTCCGAAACCGGGTTCTTTTTCAATTTCGAGGTATAGGCCTCAATCGCATGAACCATCGCGTCCACGCCCGTCGCCGCAGTCACCGAGCGGGGCAGCCCAAGGGTCAGATCAGGATCGAGCAGCGCAATGTCCGGTAGCAGAACCTCACTGACCACGCCCATTTTTTCCTGCGTGCGCGTCGTCAGGATCGAAATCGGCGTAACCTCCGATCCCGTGCCTGCCGTCGTCGGCACAAGAATCAACGGCAACCGCGCGCCGGTGACATTTCCCACGCCGTACATTTGCGCCAAAGGCTGAGAACTGCACAATCGCACGGCGACCAGCTTCGCGATGTCGAGCGAAGATCCCCCACCGATCGACACGATTCCGTCGCACCCGACAAGCTGCTTCAGCGCATCCTCCAACATATCCTCGGTCGGATCAGGACTGGTGCCGTCATAGATGCTCACCTTCAACCCCGCAGAGTGCATTGATTTTTCAGCGGATTTCGTGAGGCTCAGCTCCCTCACCGTGCGGTCTGTCACCAGGCCCACATGCTGCACGCCCAATTCTGCTGCAAGGGCACCCAGCCGATCCGACGCTCCTGCCGCAAAGACGATCCGTCCTGTCGTTGAGAAGGTAAATTCCTGCATGTCGTAGGCTCCCTGTCCGCAGATACGACCCTCAAGACTGATCGCAGCTTTCTGAGGGCATTTTCCACTTGCAGCCCCGTTCCGCCACCACTAATAACCCCCTGACCTGTTGGGGTGTAGCCAAGCGGTAAGGCATCGGTTTTTGGTACCGTGTATCGTAGGTTCGAATCCTACCACCCCAGCCAGGCTTTCCAAGCCATTGTAATTATTTAGAGAAACGGCTTTTCGCCATCCACATCCTCTCACTGCGATAGATGGGTGTGATTCACTTGTGCGATACGCCCGCTTTCAGTTCTAAGCAACATGATCCTTTCGGCTCCATCAGGAGCCTAGAGAATGAGATTGCAGACCCGGTCCATCGCCGCGGTGCGGTCTATGTCTGCCGACGTCGTATTCCATCGAGCAATACCCGTGAATTAGGCGACTCAGTGGGCAGCAGGTCACGTGTTGCCGCGCTTTCAGATGCGATTGCGTGCTATCGGAGCGCGTCATGGCTTCGTCACGTAAAAAGTGGACATTGCGCGTCGGCCTTGCATTAATGCGGCAACTTCAAATCAAAGGAACTTATCATGGGTACGAAATCCGGCTTGCTGACCACGACGGTTTTGATCACGGCGATGTCCGTAGCCGCTGCCAATGCGGAAACGCTGCGTTTGCTGACCTGGGGCGGGTATGCACCTGATGATGTGATCGAGATGTTCGAGGCGGAAACCGGTCATTCTGTCGAGGTGACGACCTCCAACAACGAGGAAATGATCGCGAAGCTGCGGGCCACGAATGGCGGCGGTTTCGATCTGGCGCAACCCAGCCAGGATCGCATTACCAGCGCGCAGGAGGAGTTCGGCATCTACAAGCCGATCGATATGTCACGTGTCGATGCCGAGCAGTTCATCCCTTCGATGCTGAGCGCGACCGCGGATAACACCACGCTCGACGGTGAGGTTTATGGCCTGCCGCATGTCTGGGGCACCAGCGGCCTGGTGGTGAACACTGCCGAGGCGGGCGATGTGACGGATTACATGGACCTGTGCGATGAGGCGGTCGCAGGCCGCGTGTCGTATCGGTTGAAGCGGCCGACGCTGATCGGCTTTGCCTATTCGATGGGGCTTGACCCATTTGCGGCATATGGCGACACCGACAGCTATCAGGCCATTCTGGATGAGGTCGAGCAGACGTTGATCGACTGCAAGGACAACGTCAAAACCTATTGGGATGGCGGCGACGAGATCAAGAACCTGCTGCGGTCAGGTGAGGTGGTCGCGGCGATGGCATGGGACACGGGCGGCTGGCAGTTGAACGCCGACAACCCTGATATCACCTTCGTCGCGCCCGAGGCCGGTGCCCTGGGCTGGATCGACACATTCGTCCTGCCGGCGCGCGGTCGGGCGGATGATGCGGCTTACGACTGGATTAACTTCGTGATGCGCCCTGATATAGCGGCGATGATCACGAACACCGCAGGTAACTTCACCGCTGCCGTCGGTGGCGACGAAGGTGTCAGCGCCGAGTTGAAGGCCCGCTATCAGGGCAGCTTCGATCAGGCAGCGATCGACAACATCAAGTGGTATCCGCCGGTTCCTGCCGGGTTGGAAACGCTCGAAGGTGCCGCGCTGGACCGGATCAACGCCGCGAACTGAGCGATCCGAAAATATGATGACGGGAAGGGCGCAATCCGCGCCCTTCTTCGTTGAATGAAAGACACTGCACATGCCCGCAACCCCCGACCTGCAATGCATCGAACTAACCAAGGATTTCAGCGATTTTCGTGCTGTCGATCAGGTGAGCTTCGATGTTCCCCCCGGTTCCTTCTTCTCGATCCTGGGCCCGTCCGGGTGTGGCAAGACAACCTTGCTGCGGATGATCGCGGGGTTTCAGTTCCCCACCAGCGGCGATCTGAAGATCAAGGGCAAGTCGATGATCGGCGTTGGGCCGAACAAGCGTCCGGTCTCGATGGTGTTTCAACATCTGGCGCTGTTCCCGATGATGAATATAGGGGAGAATGTCGGCTTCGGCCTGCGACAGCGCGGCGTGAACAAGACGGAGATCAAGCAGCGGGTGGAGCGTGTGCTGGACCGGGTCGGCCTGCCCGGCATCACCGAACGACAGGTCAGTCAGTTGTCCGGCGGGCAGAAGCAGCGCGTCGCCATCGCGCGGTGCATGGTGCTGGAACCGGACGTTCTGCTGCTGGACGAACCGCTGGGCGCGCTGGATCTGAAGCTGCGCGAGCATATGAAGATCGAGCTGAAATCGCTGCAATCAGCCTTCAACACCACATTCGTCTATATCACCCATGACCAGTCCGAGGCGTTGGTGATGAGCGACAAGATCGCCGTGATGAACAAGGGCCGTTTCGACCAGATCGGCACGGCGCGCGAATTGTACTACGACCCCAACAGCGCCTTCGTGGCCGGCTTCGTCGGGGATGCGAACCGTTTCGAGGGGAAGATCACCGCCGTGAACGGGGACGCCGTGACGATGGTTACGGACAACGGATCGCACCTGAAGGCCTGCACGATCACGGAGCGTGTGACCAAGGGACAGCACGTACAGATCTTCATCCGGCCCGAGGCGATCCAACTGACGCTTGAGGCCGTTGCGGATGCTGACGAGTACACGATCGAGAGCGTTCTGTTCAACGGGGCCAACAGCCTGGCCATCCTGCGCGATCCGGCCACGGGTGATCTGCTCAACGTCACGCTGCCGCAAACCGGGGCGTTTCTGGGATTGGGCAAGGGCGACAGGGTTTATGCGCGATGGGAACCGGAGCAGGCCAGATGCTATCCGGGCGAGGGTCGCTAGGATGACCTCGGACAGATCGAAACTGGGATTCTACCTGCTGCTGGCGCCGCTTTTGCTATGGCTGGTGCTGCTGATCATCCTGCCGCATATCGGACTGTTCTTCGTGTCCATAAGTGAGAAGGTGGGTGTTCGGGAGTACGAGACGGGCTTGGGCAACTACGCTGTCTTTTTCAATGAGCCGCTCTATTGGCGGACATTCGCACGCACCGCGATCATGTCGATTTCGACCACCGCGCTGACACTGATACTGGGTTTTCCCATCGCGTATTACATCGCGAAGATGACGCGCGGGCGCACGAAGACCACCTTGTTCCTGATGTGTCTGATCCCGTTCTGGGTGTCCGAACTGGTGCGCACATTCGGGTGGATGATCCTGTTGCGCGAAACGGGAATTGTGTCCAATGCGCTGCAATATCTTGGCCTGACGGCGGGGCCGGTCGAGTTTTTGTACAATGACGCGGCGATCATGGTGGGGTTGGTCTATACCTCGATCCTGTTCATGATCGTACCGCTGGTCACTACGCTGGACAGCCTTGACGACAGCATGATTGAGGCGGGATACGATCTGGGCGGCACCGGCGTTTCGATCCTGCGTGAGATCATTATTCCCCACGCAATTCCCGGCATCGTTTCGGGCTGCATCGTTGTGTTCATGCTGTCGCTGGGCAACTACCTGACGCCGATCCTGCTGGGGGGTAAGGACAGCCTGTGGTTTACCGGGCTGATCTACACGCAGTTCATCACACGCTTTAACTGGGAGCTCGGCTCCGCCTTCGGGTTCCTGCTGCTGGCGCTGTCCTCGGGTATCGTCTTCGTCGGGTTGAAGCTGTCGCGTCAAACCCTGTCAGAAACGATGGGGCGTTGAGATGATCCCGACCGTACCGCAATCGGGCGTTCTGAAATGGTCCTACCGGGCCTATGTGACGTTGTTCTTTGTCTATCTCGCCCTGCCGCTCAGCGTGGTGTGCGCCTTCGCGTTCAACGACAGCGTGTTTCCCTCCCTGCCGTGGGAGGGCTTCACGCTGGATTGGTTCTTTGGCGATGAGGCGCCCTTCATCGGCGTGTTCCACGAACGCTCGATCCTGCGATCCATCGGAACGTCGGCCTTTGTCGCGGTCTGGGTGGCGGGCATGGCGGTTTCCGTGGGAACCTGCAACGCGTTCCTGTTCGTGCGGCACAGCTTTCGCGGGCAGGGGGTTCTTTATATTCTGATGCTGCTGCCGCTGATTATTCCGGGCGTCATTCTGGGGATTTCGATCCTGGTCTTTTCCAGCTCTGTCGCCAACACGTTGGAGGATGCGACCGGCCTGTGGTTCGACGGTCTGCGGCCGGGGCTGATCCTCGTCATTCTGGGGCAGTTCTCGTTCATCACGACCTTTGCGACGCTGGTCATTTCCGCCCGGTTGCAGAAGTTCGATCAAAGCCTGGAGGAAGCGGCCCTGAATCTGGGCGCCACGAAATGGGGCGCGGTCCGGCAGGTCACTCTGCCGTTCCTGCTGCCCGCCATTCTGGGGGCCGGTGTCGTTTCGGTGCTGATGAGCTTTGAGAACTTCAACACGACGCTGATGCTGGTCGGGTCGGATTCGCCGCTGACCATCACGATGTTCGACAAGCTCAAGCATGGCTCGACCCCGGTCCTGAACGCGGTTTCGCTGCTGCTGATCGTCTGTTCCGCCATTCTGGGCCTTATGTCCCTGCTGTTTCAGGGGCGCGGGAGTAAGGGCTGACAGAGTGCTGGGCCGGATCGGTCCTATATATGCCGGCGTGTGGGCATGGCCTGAACTTGTCATGCCCACCCTGCCGGCCTAGTTATCGGGAATGCGCAGGTTCCTCGCCTCTCTACTGGTTTTCGCTCTGCTCCTTGCGGTGCAGATGGATGTCGTACACGCGTTGGACCAAGGGCATGGCGATATGCCCGTGTCTGTTCAAATGCCTCTGCCTGCTCAAACGGATATGCATCAACTGAATGCGGATGAGTCCTGTTGCGAGACGTCAGGCGCGCATGCGAATTCTTGCCTGAGCGATATTGCGAACCCTCAGTACACTGCGATCACCGCATCGGGAACGCGTATCGTAAGGTTCAGTCCGTTTCAGGGGCGCACGCCTGTCACGTTCAGCCCCGATGGCCCTATCGACCCTCCCAAAGCCTGATCCCTATCGAACCTGATCTGTCGCGCCGGTGGCGGGGCATCTGTAGATATGAGGATCTTCAATGACAAATCGACGAGCTTTTCTGACTCTGCTGGGCGGTGGCGCCCTGACGAGCGCATTCACACCGGCGCTGGCAAATGCCGCCTCCGCACTGCCGGGCAACGACATTCACGTGCTGGCGGCACCGGGCTGTGGCTGTTGCCATGCCTGGGCCGATCTGGCGCGATTGCTTGGTTATGACGTGACGGTGGCGGAACTGGTGGAACCCGATGCGCAAAAATCGGCGCTGGGTGTGCCGCTGCGGTTGGCCTCCTGTCATACCGCGCTGTCGGGGGGATATATCTTTGAGGGGCATGTGCCCTTCGCAGCGCTCGCCGCTGTGTTGCGGGACCGCCCTGCCATCACTGGCCTTGCCGTGCCGGGTATGCCCGTGGGGTCCCCGGGAATGGGTGACGATCCGAACGCACGCTTCGACGTGATCGCATTCGGAGGCGACGCGGCAGACGGGCGGGTGTTCTATCGCGCGGGCTCCGAAGCCCCGTTCGCGGGGTGAGCGGATGCGTATCGCAGTCGTTTCACTGGCCGCCCTCGCTTTGATCGCGGGGGCTGGCTATTGGGCCATGTCCGGTTCCGACGGTTCGTCACCGACGGTGCAATTGTATCCGGAGGACCGGCAAAGAACTGCGAACGGGCGGCGGATCTATCGGCAGTCCTGCGCCTCGTGCCATGGTCGCGAGCTGGAGGGGCAACCCGAGTGGAGGAAAGCGGGCCCCGACGGTCTGATGCCCGCCCCACCGCATGATGAGACGGGCCATACCTGGCACCATGCCGACGCGGTGCTGTTCACGCTGACCCGCGATGGGCTGGGGGCGATTCTGGGTGAAAACGCGTCCTATACCTCGGCCATGCCGGCCTTTGGCGACAGCCTGACGGATGAGGAGATCGTGGACGTGCTGTCCTATATCAAATCGACGTGGCCCGAGGATATTCGGGCAACCCATGACGACATCAATGCGCGCGCCGCGAACGGCTAGGCCGATCGTTCTGACCGGTGCGGCATTCATGACCGGTCGCTTCCACCCCAGTCGATGCGGTGGAGGCGGCCAAGTTGCCGAGCCGATGCCGCGACATACCATGAATACGAGACTCGAAATTTCATAACCGACTTTGCAAAGGAAAATACGATGTCTGGAACCGATACTGGAAAGACCGCGGAACTTTACCGCATGGTGATGCCGGAGCACACGTGCCCCTATGGCCTGAAATCGAAGGACCTCCTCGAAAGGCAAGGTTACGACGTCGAGGATCACCCGCTGACCACGCGTGAAGAAACCGACGCCTTCATGGCGAAACACAATGTCGAAACCACGCCGCAGACCTTTATCGATGGCAAGCGGATCGGCGGATATGACGATCTGGAGGTGCATTTCGGCAAGAGGGATCCGAACGCGGATGATACCAGCTATACGCCGGTCATTGCCCTGTTTGCCGTGGCGGCACTGACCGCACTCGCCTTTAGCTGGTACGCGCTGGGCACCCTGTTCGCATGGCAGACGCTGGGCTGGTTCGTCTCGATCTCGATGATATTGCTGGGGCTGCAAAAGCTGAAGGATATCGAGAGCTTCTCGACCATGTTCCTCAATTACGATCTGCTGGCGAAACGCTGGGTGCGGTATGGCTATATCTATCCATTCGTGGAGACGGGCGCGGGAATTCTGATGACGGCGATGGTCGGCATCTGGCTGGCAGCACCCGCCGCGCTGTTCATCGGCACCGTCGGAGCGGTCAGCGTCTTCAAGGCGGTCTATATCGACAAGCGTGAGCTGAAATGTGCCTGTGTGGGCGGGGATTCCAACGTGCCGCTGGGGTTCGTTTCCCTTACCGAGAATCTGGGCATGATGGCCATGTCCATCACGATGCTTATCCTGCTGTTCACCTGACGCCGGTATTGATAAGCCGGAATTGGTAACGCGGTCCGCATTCCGCTGCGGGCCGCAATGGATCGGAGGTCCGCGCCATGAGACGTCCCTATATCATGGTTGCGCCGAACGGTGCACGGCGCGGCCGGTCCGATCATCCCGCGTTGCCTGTAACCTTGCCGCAAATCGTCGCCACGGCGGTGGCCTGCGCCGGGGCAGGGGCCGATGCGCTGCACCTGCATGTGCGTGACGCTGAGGGGCGCCATTCGCTGGATCCCGGCCGCTATATCGAGACCCTGGCAGAGTTGAGCCGCGCAGTGCCAGACCTGCGCGTCCAGATCACGACCGAGGCGGCAGGCCTCTTCGACGTTGCCACGCAGCTCGATTGTCTGACCCGTGTGCGGCCTGATTGGGCGTCGATCTCGATCCGTGAAATCGCCCGCGATCCTGCCCGTGCCAGCGCGATCTACGGCACCTGCGCCGCGCAGGGCACCCAGGTGCAGCATATCCTGTACGACAGTGCCGATATTGCCCTGCTGCGCGATTGGCGGGCGAGGTCTGTCGTCGCGGCGGGGCAAACCTCGGTCCTGTTCGTTCTGGGGCGTTATACAGCGGGACAGGTCGCCGCTCCACTCGATCTGGAGGAGTTCCTGGACGCCGCGCCCGACATGCGCGACTGGATGGTCTGCGCATTCGGCCCGCGCGAACATGAGTGTCTGCTGGCGGCCGCGCGGCGGGGCAGTGACCTGCGGGTCGGCTTTGAAAACAGTCTTACGGATCGTTTTGATCGCCAACATGCCGACAATGCGGCCTCGGTCCGTGCCTTGCGCGCCGCGCTTGAAAAACAGACCAGCTAGCACGTCGCCCTTGCGACCACTGGGCGGTCGGATCGCTTGCAGCGATCTGAATGCGAAATCGGCGGCATTTGTTCACAGAGGTCTGGCGGCACTGACCGCCAGCCCCTAAAGAACATACGGTATTCAACCGACCCGAACGAACGCCCAGCATTCAAACCAGATACCGGATATGGCCCCCCCGACCGGGCCATGACACGACCACCTGAGAGTATTCGGAGATTCCATGACCAAGTTCTGTCTGACTGTCGCCTGCCCGTCCCGCCGGGGTATCGTCGCGGCCATCGCCGGTTTCATCGCGGAGCAGGGCTGCAACATCACCGACAGCGCCCAGTTCGATGACCTCGAAAACGGCCAGTTCTTCATGCGCATCAGCGCGGTAGCCGAGACGGGCAGCACGCGCGACGAATTGACCGAACGTTTTACCGAACTCGCCCACACGTTCGAGATGGATTATCTTTTCCATGATGAGATGAGCAAGATGAAGGTCGTCGTCATGGTCTCCCGTTTCGGGCACTGCCTGAACGATCTGCTCTACCGGGTGCGCATCGGTGCCCTGCCGATCGAGATTGTCGCCGTGATCTCGAACCACATGGATTATCAAAAGGTGGTCGTGAACAACGATATCCCCTTTCACCTGATCCGCGTGACCAAGGAAAACAAACCCGAGGCCGAGGCCCGCATCATGCAGGTGGTTGAGGAGACCGGCGCGGAACTGGTGGTCCTCGCCCGGTACATGCAAATCCTCAGCGATCGGATGTGCCGGGAAATGTCGGGGCGCATCATCAATATCCATCACTCGTTTCTGCCCAGCTTCAAGGGCGCGAACCCGTACAAGCAGGCCTTCGCGCGCGGGGTGAAGCTGATCGGGGCCACCTCGCACTACGTCACTGCCGATCTGGACGAGGGGCCGATCATCGAGCAGGACACCGTGCGCGTCACCCATGCGCAAAGTGCGGAGGATTACGTCAGCCTGGGCCGGGACGTGGAGGCAAGCGTACTGGCTCGCGCCATCCACGCCCACGCGCATCGGCGCGTGTTCCTGAATGGAAACAAGACGGTGGTTTTCCCGGCCTCGCCCGGCAGCTACAGTTCCGAAAGAATGGGGTGATTTCGTGGTGCGACCCGGTTTGCGCCCCTTCGCCAACTCAACCGGTATGACCCGCCGCGCGGGCATCTTGCCGATGCCAAGGGAAAGTCTGATATGAAACGTCTGGACGGAAAATCGGCTCTGATAACCGGCGCGGCGCGTGGCATCGGTCGCGCTTTCGCGCAGGCCTATCTGGCCGAGGGGGCGACGGTCGGCATCGGAGATATCGACATGTCGGCGGCGGAACGCACGGCTGGCGATCTGGGTGCCGGGGCCTATGCGGTCCATATCGACGTGGCGGATCAGACGAGTATCGACGCCGCGATGGCTTGTGTGATTGCGCAAACGGGCAAGCTGGACATTCTGATAAACAACGCCGCCCTGTTCGATGCGGCGGAAACGGTGGATATCACCCGCGCCAGCTATGATCGGCTGTACGCCGTGAACGTGGCGGGAACCCTGTTCACCATGCAGGCCGCGGCGCGCCAGATGATCGCGCAGGGTCACGGCGGTAAGATCATCAACATGGCCTCCCAGGCGGGCCGCCGGGGCGAGAGCCTCGTTCTCATCTATTGCTCCACCAAGGCCGCCGTCATCTCGATGACGCAATCGGCAGGACTGAACCTGATCCAGCACGGAATCAACGTGAATGCCATCGCGCCCGGTGTCGTGGATGGTGAGCATTGGGAGCATGTGGACGCGATGTTCGCCAAGCTGGAGGGCAAGCAACCGGGTCAGAAGAAAGCCGAAGTAGCCGCCGGCGTTCCTGCCGGTCGGTTCGCCGTGCCGGAGGATTTGACCGGTATGGCGGTCTTCCTCGCATCCCGCGATTCCGACTACATCGTTTCTCAGACATACAATGTCGATGGCGGTCAGTGGATGAGCTGACGACGGTCCTCAGGACCCGCTCATCGGGGGGCAGTGCCCGTTCGAGACGTCTCGTGAATGCCCGCCAGCAAGTCTTGCACCACCGCGTCGAAGGGCTGGTCTATATCGACGGTAATCGCATCCTCGGGCGGGGTGGGGGGCTGCAAAGTTTCGAATTGACTGGCCAACAGCGCGGCCGGCATGAAATGACCCTCCCGATTGGCAAGGCGTTTCGCGATGACTTCCGGCGATCCTTCCAAAAACAGGTAGGTCACATGTTTGCCGGCGGCCTGCGCTATTGCGTCGCGATATTGTCTTTTCAGGGCTGAACATGCGATGAGCGTCGTCTCATCGTGCTGCGCCAGCGCCTTTCCAACCTCGATCAACCAGGGGGCACGGTCGGCGTCGTTCAGTGGTTCGCCTCGTGCCATCTTCGCGATATTGCTGGCTGGATGCAAAGCGTCGCCGTCGATGAAGGTGCCGCCCAAGGCCCGCGCGACCGTCGCGCCGATGGAGGATTTGCCGCAGCCCGACACACCCATCACGACGAAGGCCCTCGCGCTCGAATTTTCGCTTCGTATGGTGTCATGGTCCTTCGCGTTCACGACTCATATCCTCCGTTCGGTCGTCGGTGTCGCTGGCTCGGATTGCTGCACAACGCACGGATCGCAATCAGATGCGCAGACTGTCATCCTTGGCGTGCGCGTCAAGGTGGTGGGGAGTGGTCCCGCCTCTGCTGAACGCAACCGGAATGTAGGAATTGACAGGGGAAGGTTGTTATAACATAACAGCGCCATCAAAAAGGAGTCACCCATGCCGCACCTGCGTCCCACCCTCGCTGTTTTCAGTCTGCTCGCGACACCCGCCATGGCCGAGGTGCCACTTGTCGTGACCGATATCGCGCCGGTGCACTCGCTGGTCTCCATGGTGATGCAGGGCGTGGGGCAGCCCGATCTGCTGATCCCGGCTGGATCGTCACCGCATGATTTTTCGCTGCGCCCGTCGGATGCTGCCCGGCTTCAGGACGCGGACCTGATTGTCTGGATCGGTGAGGATCTGACCCCCTGGCTCGCCCGTCCACTCAGCATCGTAGCTGAGGACGCGGTGAACATGCCCCTGATCGAATTGCCCGTGACCCTGCTGCGTGAGGGGGGGCATGACCATGATACACTGGACGCGGCCGCCCATCCCGACGACGATCACGACGATCACGACGATCACGACGATCACGACGAGGAAATACATGGTTCCCACGATCCCCATGTCTGGCTGGACCCGGTGAACGCCATCGCATGGTTGCCGGAGATCGCAAGCGCGTTGACCAAGCAGGATCCGCAGAACGGCCCGCTCTATTCCGCGAATGCTGCAAACGCGGCGGACATGCTCGATCAGTTGCTGGACGAACTGGCGCAGGGCGACCTTGCCCGCCCATTTATCGTGTCCCATGACGCGTTTGGGTATTTCGAGGATCGTTTCGATGCACACGCCCTCGGCTCGATCGCGGGTGCCAATGCGTCGGCCCCCGGTCCCGCCCGTGTCGCCGCGCTGCGCGATGCCGCGCGCGCGGCGGATGTGCGCTGCGTTCTGGTGGAGCCTCAATTCAACTCCGGCCTGGCGGAGGCGGTCGTGCCCCAGGGGGTAACAATCAGACAGATTGACGCGATGGGATCGGATCTGCCGTTGGGCACCACGCTTTATCCCGATATGATCCGCAGCATTGCAGCCGCAATTTCGGGCTGCGCGGATGAGTGAGTGCAAAAATGAGTGAGCGCAAGGCAGAACAGGCCGCCGGCCTGGCCCGGCACGACCATTCCGCCTGTATCGCTGATGCGCTGGACGTGGTCGAGCGGACCTGCGCGACCGAGGGCCTGAACCTGACGCCTGTGCGTCGGCGCGTATTGGAGATCCTGCTGGAGACGCACACCGCGCTGGGGGCTTACGATGTGTTGGAGCGTCTGGCGGCGGAGGGGTTGGGCTCCAAGCCGCCCATAGCCTACCGTGCGCTGGGGTTTCTGGTGGATCACGGGTTCGCCCACCGCATCGAGGGGCGCAACGGCTTCGTCGCCTGTGCACATCCGGGGGAGCGGCACGAGCCCGCCTTCCTGATCTGCCGCACCTGCGGGCGGATCGGTGAGGCCCGGATCGAGACGGCGGAACTGGACCGATCCGCCGATCTGTCCGGCTTCGAGGTCGAGCGTACCGTTCTGGAGGCGGAGGGCCTGTGCCACCGCTGCGTAAAGGTATCCTGATGCAACCTCTCGTACAGACCCACGACATCGCCGTCGGTTTCGGCGGGCGGCAGGTTCTCTCGCATGTGGCCATCACCATCAATCCGGGTGAGATCGTCACCATCGTCGGCCCGAACGGTTCGGGAAAATCGACATTGCTGCGCTTGATCGCGGGGGCGGTAAAACCCGATCACGGTCAGGTCGTGCGCCGTCCCGGTCTGCGGATCGGCTATGTTCCGCAAAAGTTGCAGCTGGACCCCACACTGCCCATGACCGTCCGCCGGTTCCTCGATCTGCCGCGCCGCTGTGACGATGCCACGGCATTGGCCGCGTTGGAGGAAGCCGGGGTAAGCCCCGCCGCCGACAGGCAGATGTCCGACCTGTCCGGCGGTCAGTTTCAACGTGTCCTGCTGGCGCGGGCCCTGCTCAACCAACCCGACCTGCTGATCCTGGACGAGGCGACGCAGGGCTTGGATCAGCCCGGCTCCGCCGCGTTCTACCAAAGGATCGAGGCAGTGCGTGATAAACTGGGTTGCGGCGTCCTGATGGTCAGCCACGAACTGCACGTGGTGATGAGCGCATCGGACCGGGTCATCTGCCTGAACGGTCATGTCTGTTGCGAGGGGACGCCGGATGTCGTCTCCTCCGCCCCTGAATATCGTGAGTTGTTCGGCACCGGCACCGGCGGGGCCTTGGCGCTCTACCGCCACGAACACGACCACGCACACCACCACAACCCCGAGGATTAGACCCGTGTTCGACGATTTTCTGGTTCGCGCCACCCTGGCCGGTGTCGCCGTGGCGATGGCGGCTGCGGTGCTTGGATGTTTCGTCGTCTGGCGTCGCATGGCCTATTTCGGGGACGCGACGGCCCATGCCGCGATCCTGGGTGTGGCCCTGTCGCTGGGGCTGTCGATCTCGATCTTTGCGGGGGCGATGGCGGTGGCCGTCATCATGGCGCTGATCGTCGCGGGGTTGAGCGGTCGCGGCTATGCCGAGGATACGCTTCTAGGCGTTCTGGCGCATTCGGCGCTGGCCTTCGGTCTGGTCGCGGTGTCGTTTATCCCGGACGTGCGGGTCGATCTGGGGGCGTATCTGTTCGGGGATATCCTGGCGGTGGGCAAGGCTGATCTGGCCGTGATCTGGATCGGCGCGCTGGCGGTGGTCGGACTGATTGCATGGCGGTGGTCGCGGTTGCTGATGGCGACGCTGAATGCGGACCTTGCCTTTGCGTCGGGCATTCATCCCCGGCGCGAGCAACTGGTCCTGACGCTTGCACTGGCCATTGTGGTCGCCGTTTCGATCAAGGTTGTGGGTGCCTTGCTGATCACGGCCCTGCTTATCATTCCCGCCGCTGCCGCCCGCCCCTTTGGCCGCACGCCCGAAGCGATGGCGCTGGGCGCGGTGGTGATCGGGGTGGCCTCCGCCGTGCTGGGCATGGTCGCGGCCTATCAACTGGACACGCCGACCGGTCCCACGATCGTCAGCGTTGCGGCGATCCTGTTCGTGCTGAGCAATCTGAGCCGCCTGTTGTGGAGCCGCTAGGCCGCGCCACGCACGAGGCGGAGAAAGAGGCGTCGGGCCGGGAACGTGCCTCCCTCAACTTTCGGCGGAACTTTCCTGCGACTGCGGCGGTAGGGGAGCCGGGCTGTCGGACTTGAATGTCAAGGTCCTGTAGGGGAACGGAATTTCGATGCCGGCATCGTCCAGCGCACGCTTGACGGCGGACACGACCTGATCGCGGGAGGCCCGGATATCGACCGGGCGGGAGCCGGTCCACCAGGCGATCTCGAAATCTATGGACGAGGCGCCGAAGGCATGGGCGAAGACCTGCACATCGCGCACGTCATTGCGCACGGTATCGACGCTGCGCACCGCGTCCTCGATCACCGTGCGCGATATGTCCACATCCTCACCATAGGCGACGCCGCAGATGATAGTGGTGCGGCGCAGCTCGGCGTCGGTCCTGACAACCACGGGGTTCTGGAACAGCTCTGCATTCGGCACCACGGCAAGCTGCCCGTCGGTCTGGCGAATATGGGTGTCACGGATGGTGATCTCCTCGACCTGACCTTCGATCCCGGATTCCTCCGTCCAGATATAGTCCCCGATCTTGAAGGGTTCGCGCAGCAGGATCAGCAACCCGGCCAGAAAGTTCTCGAAGATATCCTTGAACGCGAAACCGATGGCGACGGAGCCCAGACCGAGTGTGGTGAGGGCGCGACCGGGGGTGATCGAAGGGAAGACGATCGTGCAGGCGATCAGCAGGCCGATCAGCCAGATTACAATGGACGTGAGCATCATCAGCACTTCACGCAGGTTTCGCCGCATCCGAGCGCGGTTGGCAACGCGCCGAATGATCCAGCGTGATGCGATGACTGTCAGCCAGGTGACAATTATCAGCAGGATAGCCGCCGCTATGCGGGGCAGGGCGGCGATCAGGGCCGTCCCGTATCCGCTGATCTGATCCATGATCAGAGTAATGAAACCCGCTTCTTCCATTGGCACCTCCCCGTTCGCAGGGACAGTTAGTCGCAATCGGCGTGAAATCAAAAAGTTAACGCGCCCGAACAGTTCGTTTCCCCTTGCCCGTGATGCGATTTTTGCCTGCCAATGGAACCATCGCTTTGCCGGGAGGTTGGTCGGGTACTCAAATAATAGGTAATTTCGAGGGAAAATAGATGGGTAGCGTATTCTATCTGATTGGTCTGATCGTGATCGTTCTGGCCATCATTAACCTTGTATTTTGAAAATTCTATCGGAGGCCCGATTATGACCGATATGCATAAAGACACCTCGTCCGGTTCCGCCAAGGACACCGCGAAAGAGACCAAGACCGAAGTTAAGGATGCGGCACGCGATGTTGCAGGCTCCGCGCGCGACGTGGCGCAGGACGCGGCCAACGCCGTTCGTGACGAAGCGCAAACCCACGCCGAGACCGCGAAGGGCAACGTTGCTGCTGAAGTTTCCAACATGGCGGAGGCGCTGCGCACTGCCGCAAGCGAGATGCGCGACGGTTCCCCACAGGAACGTACATTCGCCCAGATCGCGGACGGTCTGGCCGATGCGTCCGACAGCATCAAGGACAAGGACCTGGGTGAGATCGCCAGTGACGTGTCCCGCTTCGCCAAGCGCAATCCGCTGGTCTTCCTCGGCGGTGCCGCACTGGTCGGTTTCGCCGCCACACGGTTCGCGACGGCATCCGCCCGGAACGAGGCGGATTATTCCGGTTCGACCGGCACGTCCGCTCAGGGCAGCGCCCATGGCAGTGAACGCCAGCCCGTTACCTCGTCAACGACGCCACCTGTGAGCCGCCCGACACCAGCCATCCAGCCTGGTTTGCCGGGGGCCAAAGCCAACACATCGGGAGATAACGCATGACCGATCCCATCTATACCGATACCACTCCGCCGCAGCAGCCCGCCAGCCGCTCCACGACCGATCTGATCGGTGATGCGCTGAGCCATGTAAGCTCGCTCGTCCGTAAGGAAGTCGATCTGGCCCGCGCCGAAGTGAACGAAAACCTCAACCGCGCCGGTGTGGCGATCGGACTGATCGTAGGGGCCATCGTGATCGCGCTGACCGCGCTGAACGTTCTGGCCGCCGCACTGACCGCCGCATTGACCGAGGCGGGCATCCCCGCTGGGTGGAGCGCACTGCTCGTCGGTGTCGTGCTGGCCATCATCGCATTCGTGCTGATGAACAAGGGCCTGAACGACCTGAAGCTTTCGAGCCTCGCCCCCAGCCGCACCGCCGACAACGTCAAGCGTGACGCGCAAGCTGTAAAGGACGCATACGATGCAAAATGAAAACCGCACCCCCGAGCAGATCGAGCGCGACATCGAGCGTGAGCGCATGGATCTCAAGCAGACCATCAACGGCATCCAGGATCGGTTCTCGGTCGATGGCGTCGTGCGTGAAGTGTCCGACCAGTTGCGTGAGCATGGTGGCGACATCGGTCGTACGGTAAGCCGTTCGGTCAAGGAAAACCCGATGGCACTGGCACTTACGGGTGTTGGACTGGCATGGATGATCTTCGGTCAGAACCGGCCCGCGCCGCGTTCGGACGACGCATATCGCCCCCGGCATCTGCACCAGAACCGCCACGTCGCGCATTCCACTGATCTGGATGATGACGACTACGATTATGATGATCGCGTCGCGGTCGCCCGGACCACGCACACCCAGCGTCCTGCGCGCCCCGTGCCGCTGCCCGCTGGCCCCGAATGGTCGCGTCCGGTAACGCCCTCCGATTTCGACGACAATGATGAGGATTCCGGTCCTGGCATGATGGACAAGGCGAAGGACAAGGCCTCCGCTGCGGGCGATGCCGTGAAGAGCGGTTTGTCCTCCGCCGGGGACAGCGTCTCGAATGCGAAGTCCGCTGTTGGCGGGGCCGCGTCTTCGGCTGCTTCCTCGACTTCCGGTGCCGCAGGTGCGGTGCGGGATCGGGCGCGCGGCGCGTATTCCGATGCCAGCGCACGTGCACGGCTGATGCGTGAGCGTATGGCGGCGGGGACCGAATCCCTGTCCGAGGAGGCGCGTGAGCGTGTGATCGCCGCGCGTGAACGTGCGATGCAGGCGCGCGATGACGCGGCCCGCGCTCTTCGGAACAGTGGGGACAAGGCTGCTGACTTCTACGAGGATCATCCCCTCGTTGTAGGCGCTTTCGCATTCGCCATCGGTGCCGCTGTTGCAGGTGCCCTGCCGCGGACCCGGACGGAGGACGAGTATCTCGGCTCCCGCTCGGATGAGCTGTTCGACGAGGCGGAGCGCATCTTCGAGA
This sequence comes from Pontivivens nitratireducens, assembly GCF_014235845.1. Taxonomy (GTDB): domain Bacteria; phylum Pseudomonadota; class Alphaproteobacteria; order Rhodobacterales; family Rhodobacteraceae; genus Pontivivens; species Pontivivens nitratireducens. The sequence continues at coordinate 37,927 of NZ_JACJUQ010000005.1, forward strand.
CGGAGAAGGCCCGTGCCAGCAAGGTCGCGGATGCCGCGTTGAAGGAAGCCAAGACGGTCATTTCCGACACCAAGGCCGATATCGACGCCAAGGCAGAGGGTGACAAGAACGCTGCCAAGGCTGTCGGAGACAAGGCCAAGGATGCCGCGGAACGGGTCAAGGATGCCGCAGCAGATGAGGCCGATAATCAGAACTTTGGCAGCAGCGTTCCCAAGCCCTGATCCCACCGCTTAACTGAATCGTGAAACGGCCCCGTCATCGGGGCCGTTTTTTCGTCCGCCTGTGAAACGCCTGTCTATTGCGGCTCGTCCGGCTCTCGGTCATCCAGCAAAATTCGGGCGGCGTCACCTTCCAGATCCTCGTATTGTCCATGTCGCAACGTCCAGATGCACGCCGCCAGCCCGGCAGCGCCCAACGTGATGGAAACGGGAATGAGAACGATGAGAATGTTCATCGGCGCACCGCATTTCCAACGACAGTGACCGACGACAGCGACATCGCGATGGCCGCGGTCAACGGTGAGGCGAGCCCGGCCAGCGCGATGGGTATGGCGATGGCATTGTATCCCGCCGCGATCGCCAGATTCTGCCGGATGCGTCGCAGCGCCCTTCGCGCCGCACGCAGCGATTGGGGGACGGCCCGCAAATCGCTGGCAAGGACCACTCCGTCCGAGGCGACCCGGGCGGCATCCAGCGCGGTGGCCGGGGCAAGGGAGACATGCGCCGCCGCCAGCGCCGCCGTATCGTTCAGCCCGTCCCCGATCATCAGCACCCTTCGACCCTGTGCGGTCAGTTCAGCGACCAGCGCGGCCTTGTCCTGTGGCTGCATCCCGGCATGAACATGCGAGATCCCCAACCGTGCCGCCAGAAGATCGGCAGCCTGCTGCCGGTCGCCGGTCAACATGTGCACGTCGTATCCGTCGGACCGCAGGCTCTCGATCATATCGGCAGCGCCGGGGCGCAAATGCTCTGCCATGTTCAGCGCGATCTGACAGTCTGGCAGCGTCAGGACGGTGCCATCGGGGCCGCGACCCAGCGCCACGGGGGAACCGTTCCATGTGGCGGTCATTCCCTGACCGGCGGTCTCGTGAATATCGTCGAGCGCAACCGGCGTGTGGCCCGTCAGCGCGGCGGCAATGGCTCGTGAAACAGGATGGCTGGAGGCCTGCGCCAGGGTCAACGCAATTCCGGCTGCAGTCGCGTCCAGTTCGGGCAATCGTGGCGTGCCCTCGGTCAGGGTTCCGGTCTTGTCGATCAGGATGCAATCGACCTCGGCCAAACGCTCCAGTGCCGTACCGGATTTCAGCAGGATGCCCGCCCGGAACAACCTGCCGGTCACACTGGCCGTGACGGCAGGCACGGCCAGGCCCAATGCGCAGGGGCACGTGATAATCAGGACGGCGGTCGCGATGCCAATGGCCAGATGTGCGTCACCCGTGCCCCACCACCAGCCCAGAAACGCCAGCGCGGCCAGCCCATGCACCAATGGCGCATAGAGCCGCGCGGCGCGGTCCGCGATCCCGGAATAGCGGTGGCGACCGGTTTCGGCCACCTCGACCAACGCGGCAAGGCGGCGCAAGGTGCTGTCCGCCGCACGGGCGGTGGCGCGCAGTGTCACGGGAGCGTCGAGGACGGTTTCGCCCGCGCAGATCGGCGCACCCGCCTCGATTGCGACCGGCGCGGATTCGCCCGTCAGGGCAGAGCGGTCGAGTATGGCCGGTCCCAGCGTGGTGCCGTCCACCGGCGCGCGCGCTCCGACGCTCAACGCGATATGATCGCCGGGCAGGATGCGGGCCACATCGACGGTGCGCCGTGTGGTGCCTTCGATCAGGGTGGCGCGAGGCAGTTCCAGCGCCGTCAGTTCCGCCGCCGCGGATCTGGCCGTGGCGCGGGCGCGGTGATCCAGATACCGCCCCGCCAACAGAAAGAACGTTAACGACAGCGCCGCGTCGAACCATGTGTCCGCCCCGGCGGAATAGATCGTTTCATGCAGCGAGGTGATGCTGGCCAGCAGGATCGCCAGAGCGATGGGCACGTCCATGTTGACGCGTCCCCCCCGGATCGCGCCGATGGCCGAGCTAAAGAACGGCACCGCCGCGTAGGCCAGCGCGGGCAGGGCGATGGCGGCTGAAACCCAGTGGAACATGGCTTCTGTGGTTTGCGAGGCCCCCGACCACACCGCGACCGACAGCGCCATGACATTCATCATGGCAAAGCCCGCCACCGCAATCCGCGCCAGCAGGGTGCGGCCCGTATCGTCGCCCGTGGGGGTCGCGATGCTGTCATCCAGCTGGTGGGCCTCGAACCCGGCGGCGGTCAGGGCCGCGAGGGCCGGGGCGGCTCCGATATCGGGCGCGGTGACGATGCGCACGCGGCGGCGGCCCAGATTGACCCGGGCGGCGCGAATGCCGGGCACCGAGGTCAGGGTACGCTCCACCCCGGCGATGCAGGCGGCGCAGTGAATGCCTGGCAGCGACAGATGCACCACCTCACCCGCCGCATCGCGGGCGATGTCCTGCGCGGAAGGGACCGCGACACAGGCTGCGCAGGCGGCAGTCATGGCAGCACATGCAGTGGGATGCGACGACGGAATGGTGTGCCGTCCGCGCTGCGCAGATCCAGGCGCAGGTTCCAGTTCCCCGGGGCGAGGGGCGTGTGCGCCGACAGATAGCTTCCCGTCCACACGAAGTCGGGCGTCATGTCCGAGGCCACCGTCGTCGCGCGGCCCAGCGTGGCGCTGATGATTTCGGGGTGCACATTCCGCCCATTCGGACCCACGATGTGCAGGTTCAGATCCTCATCTGCGTAAGTCAGATCGACGGTCCAGCCCAAGGCATCCTGCGCGGCGCGATCGGCGTCGAATGTCTGGCTGGCGACGTAGGAACTGTCCGTCTCCAGGCCGGGAAAGGTTCGCACGGCGCTATAGGCCAGCAGCAGGTTCACGGCGATGATGATGCCGAACCCGCCGATGAACATGGCCAATACGTGCCAGCCGGTCAGCGTGCGGTTGTGAGGGCGTCTGGTGTGCAAGGGTTCAGCGTGCATTGTTGCCTCGTCCGTTGAAGATGGTTTCACGGTGCGCCTCCTCGCCCGAGGCGGTGTCGCGGATCGTGAATCCGATCGTGGTGCGCTCATCCTGCGCGGCGTCGGTTTCGGGTGGTGCGATGACATATGCACGTTGCAGCATTGTCGCGTCGGGGGGAACCGTCACGGTCACGCCCGCATGTCCTTCGAGCATCAGCGCCATGTCGTCGTCAGAGGTGAGGGAGAACGCAAAATCGCGCGGCTCCCCGTGCTTGTTGCGCAGACGAATGTCGTAGGTGTTGCGCACCGCGCCGTCGGAAAGCGTCACGAAAGTCGGGTTGCGCACGGGGGCGATTGTCAGCTCGATATCCGGGCGCAGGTACAGGGCCGCCAGCAATCCCGCGCCGATAGCTGCCCATACGATGGTGTAGAGGATCGTGCGCGGCCGCAGTACGTGCCGCCAATTCGCGGTGGGCGTCCAGTCTTGGCTGTGAGACGTGGTGAAGGGCTGTTCCGCCGCATTGGGCGCAGGGGCCGGGTCGCCCTCAATCGGCGTGGTGGCCGTCGCGTCCGCGTCCAGCCCATCACGGGCGGCGGCGGTGGGGGTGGGTACGCCGGTCGCGGCACCCTGATCCTCCGGCACCTCGTTTCCGAAGGGGCGGACCGGGGCATGTTCGCCCGGCAAAACCGGCGGGCGGTCGTCGAGGGCGAGGTAGTCGATCAACCCGCGCGGGCGACCGATCCGGGCCATTACCTCATCACAGGCGTCGATGCACAGCGCGCAGGTGATGCATTCCAACTGCTGGCCCTCACGTATGTCGATGCCCATGGGGCAGACGTTGACGCAGGCCATGCAGTCGATGCAATCGCCCAGCACCTCGCCCTCGCGCGACAGTCTGGGTGCCGCGGTATCCTTGTCCGCGTCTGCGCCCGCGCCGTAGCGTACGGGCAGGGCGGGGCCAACCTCCGCCGCGACAGCGCGGCGTCGTGCGTTGCCCTTTCCACGCGGCTCCCCCCGCCAGTCGCGATAACCGACGGTCAGGGTGCCCTCGTCCATCATGGCGCCCTGGATGCGCGGCCAAGGGCACATGTAGATGCAGACCTGTTCGCGCATGAAACCGCCGAATATGAAGGTCGTAGCGGTCAGGATCGCGATGGTGACATAGGCGACCGGGGCCGCTTCGAATGTCACCAGATCGCGCAGCAATGTCGGCGCATCCGCGAAGTAGAACACCCACGCACCGCCCGTGGCCATGGCGATCAGCAGCCAGATCACCCATTTTGTGACGCGCAGCCGCCATTTATGCAGACTCCACGGTGCTTTCCACAGACGCACGCGGGCGTTGCGGTCGCCCTCGATCCAGCGTTCGACCTTCAGGAACAGGTCGGTCCACACGGTTTGCGGGCAGGCATAGCCGCACCAGACCCGACCAAGGGCGGAGGTGAACAGGAACAGCCCCAGCCCCGCCATGATCAGCAGGCCCGCCACGAAATAGAATTCATGGGGCCAGATCTCGATGAAGAAGAAATAGAATCGCCGGTTTGCCAGGTCGATCAGAACTGCCTGATCGGGCAGGGCGGGGCCACGGTCCCAGCGCAGCCACGGCACCAGATAGTAGATACCTAGGGTGATCCCCATTATCCACCATTTCAACCGCCGGTAAAAGCCGGAGACCCTTTTGGGAAAGATGGGTTCGCGTGCAGCGAAAAGGGGGGCATCGGACATGGGCGCGGCTTCCGTCGAAGGGAGGTTTCGCGGCCTGTATCGCGCACTGCACCCGCCCGCGCCTTGAGATGGATCAAGGCGCGGGCGGGTGCGGCGTTCTGTCAGTCGGTGGTGCCGACCTGTGCCTCACCGCCGCCCAGGCCGTGAACATAGGCGGCGACGGCGCGGACCTGCGCTTCGCCCAAGCGTTCGCCCCAGGGTGGCATCACGCCGAAGCGGGCGTTTTCGATGGTGTAGGTAACATCCTCGGTCGTGCCGCCATAAAGCCAGATCGCATCCGTCAGATCCGGCGCGCCCAAGGTGCGATCACCCGTACCCTCATCCCCGTGGCACGAGGCGCATTGGTCCGCGAACAGGGTCGCGCCCTGCGGATCTGCTTCCTCCAGCCCGGACAGGCTGCGGACATGGGTGGTCAGGGCCGCGATTTCTTCCTCCGACAGCATCTCGCCGAAGGCGGGCATGGCGGACCAGCGGGTCGCGGGGTCGTCCTCGGACCGGATGCCGTGGCGGACGGTGTCGGCAATGTCGGTGATCTGTCCACCCCACAGCCAGGCATCGTCGAGCAGGTTGGGATAGCCCGCCGCCTGCACGCCCGCCGCGCCCGCGCCGTGGCATTGCGAGCAATTCGTGCGAAACACCGCCGCCCCAGCCGATACGGCGAAACGGTGCAGCGCCTCGTTGCGTTCCAGCACGCCAAGGTCAACCTCGATCAGGCTCTGCGTCATCTCGGCGTTGGACAGGTTTACGGCCTCGATCTGTGCGGCGACCTCGCCCCGGGTGGTCCAGTCCAGGATGCCGCGGGTCGTTCCGGACACGAGGGGCCATGCCGGATAGAGGATCGTGTATATGATCCCCCAGACGATGGTGGCGTAGAACGTCCACAACCACCACCGGGGCAGCGGGGTGTTCAGCTCCTCGATACCGTCCCAGTTGTGGCCGGTCGTCTCTGTCCCGGTTTCGTCGTCGATGCGTTTCTTGTCAGTCATTGCCGTCACCTTTTGTCCGGGGGTCGTTGTGGCGGGGCAGCTGCGCATCGTCGTGACGGAAGGGCACGGCCGCCGCATCGTTGTGCATTCCGCGCGATCCCGGTCGGAAGGCCCACGCCACCACACCGAGGAAAATCAGCGTCAGGACCAGCAGAACCCAACTGTCGGCCAACTGGCGAAGGAAGGAGTATGTTTCCATGACGTGCGCCTCAACGATCAGGGTCGGGCGTGAAGGTCGAGAAATCGACCAACGTGCCAAGCATTTGCAGATAGGCGATCAGCGCGTCCATCTCGGACGTGCCCGGTAACCCGTCGAAATTGCGGACCTGTGCGCCCGGATAACGTTCCAACAGCCCGTCGATGTCGCCGGTGGGATTGGTCTGGACCAGGAAATCCGCGCGGGCCGCGATCACCATATCCTCGGTATAGGGCACGCCGACGCTGCGATGCGCTGACAGCAGATCTTCGATATGCGCGCCATTCAGGCGGGTATCGGCCAGGAAGGCGTATTTCGGCATCACGCTTTCCGGCACGACGGATTGCGGGTCGGACAGGTGATCGACATGCCATTCGTCCGAATAGCGCCCGCCGATGCGCGCCAGATCGGGGCCTGTGCGTTTCGAGCCCCACTGGTGCGGGTGGTCATACATCGATTCCGCGGCCAGACTGTAATGGCCGTAGCGTTCGACCTCGTCCCGCATGGGGCGGATCATCTGCGAGTGGCAGGTATAGCACCCCTCGCGCACATAGATCTCGCGCCCCGCCAGTTCGAGCGGCGAATAGGGGCGCATCCCCTCGACGTCCTCGATGGTGTTTTCCAGCCAGAACAGCGGCGCGATCTCAACGATGCCGCCGACGGTGACCACCGCGAAGCTGGCGATCAGCAGCAGGGTGGCGTTGCGCTCCAACCGCTGATGGAAGGATATGGTTGCCGTTTCGGGCGGCAACTGGTTGGGAACGTCGCCGGGTGCGTCCGACAAGGTCTTTACCTTGGGATCGTCCGCGGGATCGTAGTCGGGGTTGTGAGGGTCCTTGCTCATGTTCTTACTCCGCAGGGGTGGCGATGGCAGCGGTGCGCGGCTCGCGGATGGTCATCCACATGTTCCAGACCATCAGCACACCGCCCGCCAGATAGAGCGCGCCACCCAGGGCCCGCACGACATACATCGGGAATTTCGCATCGACCGTGTCCGCGAAGGAGTTCACGAGGAAGCCGTTGGGATCGACCTCGCGCCACATCAGGCCTTCCATGATGCCCGACACCCACATCGACGCGGCGTAGAGCACGATACCCACCGTCGCCAGCCAGAAATGGGCGTTGATCGCGGGGACCGAATACATCTCGCGCCGGCCCCACAGTTTGGGCGTCAGGAAATACAGCGCGCCAAAGGTGATCAGGCCGTTCCAGCCCAAAGCCCCCGAATGCACGTGACCGATGGTCCAGTCCGTGTAGTGCGACAGCGAGTTCACGGCGCGGATCGACATCATCGGGCCTTCGAACGTGCTCATCCCGTAAAAGGCCAGCGAGGCTACGAACATCCGGATGATCGGATCGGTGCGGATCTTGTCCCAGGCGCCTTGCAGCGTCATCAGGCCGTTGATCATGCCACCCCACGAGGGCATCCACAGGATGATCGAGAACACCATCCCCAGCGTCGCGGCCCAGTCGGGCAGGGCGGTATAGTGCAGGTGGTGCGGTCCCGCCCAGATATACAGGAAGATCAGCGCCCAGAAGTGGATGATGCTCAGCTTGTATGAATAGATCGGGCGGCCGGCCTGCTTGGGCACGAAATAGTACATCATGCCCAGAAAACCCGCCGTCAGGAAAAAACCGACCGCGTTGTGGCCGTACCACCATTGCGTCATCGCATCCTGCACACCGGCGAAGACCTGGACCGATTTTGACCCGAAAATGCTGACCGGAAGGGACAGGTTGTTGACCACGTGCAGCATCGCGATCGTCACGATGAAGGCGAGGTAGAACCAGTTGGCGACGTAGATGTGACGCTCACGCCGACGCAGGATCGTGCCGAAGAACACCGCCAGATAGGACAGCCAGACGATGGTCAGCCAGATGTCCACATACCATTCAGGCTCGGCATATTCCTTGGACTGGGTGGCGCCAAGGAGGTAGCCCGTGGCGGCCAGCACGATGAACATCTGATATCCCCAGAACACGAACCACGCCGTAGGTCCGCCCCACAGACGTGCGGCGCAGGTGCGCTGCACCACGTAGAAGGACGTCGCGATCAGCGCATTGCCGCCGAACGCGAAGATCACAGCCGAGGTGTGCAGCGGGCGCAGACGTCCGAAATTCGCATAGGGTTGCGCCCATTCGATGTTCAGCGCCGGAAAGGCCAGCTGGAACGCGATAAACGTGCCGACCAGAAATCCGACGACCCCCCAGAACGCGGTGGCGATCACGCCCGCCCGGACGGGACCGTCCATATAGCCGGTCGGTGCCTCGGGGGGCAGCACGGGGCCACCGCCCACCGGCAGGGATCTCAGGGTCCAGACGAACAGGCCTGCGGCCACCGTCATGAAAATGAGTGCGTGCACCATATAGGCGACATCGCGTGACCAGCCGGCGGCCAGGGCTGCGAAAAACGCAATTGCGGCCAGCGCGATCAGCAGCAGGACGCCCGAGGAGCCTCTGAGGTAATAGGACATGCGGACGGGATCCCTTTCCGATGGAGTTCGGATCGGGCATCGCAGATGCGCGGGGCCTGCGCCTTGATTCAGGTCAAACCGTTTGGAATTCGATCAGGGGGCTGCGTCGATTTCAGCCTCAGCCTGCAGGGCGGCCAGATCGGCACATAAAATACCGCGGCGCCCCTCCAGCCCGATCAGGCCGTCGCGGCGCAGGGCGGTCATCTGCCGGCTGACGGTTTCGATGGTCAGGCCCAGATAGATCGCCATCGCCTCTCGCGTCAGGGGCAATTCGGCGCGTATGGGATGCACGTCCGTTGCGGTGCGGCGCAGGATGTTGACCAGCAGGCTGGCGACTTTCTCCCGCGCGGTCTTGCGCCCCAGAACCATCATCCACTCGCGGGCGGCATCCAGTTCGTCCAGCGACATTTTCAGCAGGCGTTCCATGACATGCGGCGTGTCGCGAACCAGTTGCTGGAATTCCGCGCGCCGGAACAGGCAGAAGGTCACATCGGTGGCGGCGACGATCTGATACGCGGCACGGTCGCGATCATGCCGTCCGACGAAATCCGACGGCAGCAGCAGACCGACCATCTGCGTGCGCCCATCCTCCATCGAGCGGGTCAGTGTGGCGCAGCCTGATACAATGGACCCGACGAAGGGCAGAACGTCACCCTCCATCACGATGGTCTGTCCGACCCGCCAGCTGCGATAGGTCTTCATCCGTTCCAGCCGCAACAATTCATCGTCCTCGCAGGTCGCGCAGATGGCGCGGTGGCGGATCGGGCAGGCCGAACAGCTGGGCGCGGCGAGGGAGAGGTCGATACGGGTCATGCCGCACATCTACACACCAGTTGATCGACATCAAGGCGCGACGCTCAAACATCTGCTCCGGCCTGTCGAATCGTGCGGAACGTGACCCCGAGAACACGCGATTCGTTTTCCTGTCAGCGGGCAGCGAGAAATATGAAAACTGTCCACACCAGCGTGACGTGGGACTGCAACGGCGGACATCCGTGGCGCAGGCCGCCTGACAAAAGGGGCGGAGGCGCGAAGATCACGCCCCGGCCCGAAATCGCTACACGTTCAGCAGAAGATGCTGCCGCTCCCAGGGGGAGATGACTTGCATGAACTGGTCGTGCTCCGTCCGTTTCACGGCCGTGAACGTATCCACGAAATAATCGCCCAACACGTTGCGCAACTCCACGCTTTCGTCCAGCGCGACGATGGCGTCCAGCAGCGAGGTGGGCAGATCGCGGTCGCGGCTGTAGCTGTTGCCCTTGACCCGGACCCGCGGCTTGATCTCCTCGGTCAGGCCCAGATATCCGCAGGCCAGCGTTGCGGCCAGCGCGAGGTAGGGGTTGGCGTCCGCACCCGCGACCCGGTTTTCCACGCGGCGCGCGGCGGGGGTGGCGCGGGGGCTGCGCAGGCCGGTTGTCCGGTTGTCCTCGCCCCAGTCCAGATTGATCGGGGCCGACCAGCCCGGAATCAGGCGGCGGTAGGAGTTCACGTAAGGCGCGACCAGCGCCGTGGCCGCATGGAAATGCCCCTGCTGACCGCCGACAAAGGCATCGTGCAGCGCCGTCGCCTTTCCATCCGGGCCGGAAAAGATGTTGTTGCCGTTCACGTCCGTCACGCTCATGTGGATATGCATCGCGGAGCCGACCTGATTGCCATACGGCTTCGCCATGAAGGTCGCGTAGGAGCCGCAGCGCAGGGCGGCCTCGCGGATCAGACGCTTGAACAGGAACACCTCGTCGGCCAGCCGCACCGGATCGCCGTGGATCATGTTGATTTCCAGCTGGGCGGGTCCGGCCTCCTGAATGATGGTGTCGATGGCCAGGTTCTGTGCGTCGGCGTAATCGTAGATCAGCTCGATCACCTCGTCGTATTCATCCACCGCAGACAAGGAAAACGCCTGATTGCCGGTGGACTGACGCCCCGATCGGCCGACGGGCGGCTCCAACGGATAGTCGGGATCGTGGTTCGGTTTGACCAGATAGAATTCGATCTCGGGCGCTACGATCGGATACCAGCCACGCTCGTTATAAAGGCTCACCACCCGTTGCAGCACCTGACGCGGGGCGAGGCCGAACGCCTTGCCATCCTCGGTCTGGGCGTCATGCATGATCTGAAGCGAGCGGTCGTTGGCCCATGGCACGGCCCGGATGGCACCGTAATCGGGTGTCAGCACCAGATCCGGATCGGTATAGAGTTGCGGACCGACTTCCTCGGTGTAATCGCCGTTGATGGTGGCGAAGAAGGTGGACATCGGCAGACGCAGGCCAGGCTCACGCAGGAATTTCGCCGCCGGCATCACCTTGCCGCGTGCAATTCCGGCCAGATCGGGAATGACGCATTCGATTTCCTCGACCCGGTGTTCGCGGATCCACTGGCGAAGCTGATCCAGCGCGTCGGGTGCATCGCCGTCGATGTTGGGGGACTCGGTAAGGCTGAGCGGATTGCGCGGTTGCATTGTAAGGCTCCTGAAGCGTTGCGTTTACTGGCTAACATGGCCGCGATACGCGCGGTAGTGGGTCCGTGCGACGAAAGCTCTTCCCAAGCCGCGAACATGCTGCATATGCTCAAACCAAGCGAGAACGCCAACTGAGGAGTGCACCATGCTCAAGACCAAGCTGACCGCCACCACGGCCCTTGCCGCACTGGCGCTGACGGTCCCGGCCGCGCTGATGGCGCAGGACCGGGTGCTCAACATCTACAACTGGTCGGACTATATCGCCGAGGACACCATCGCGAAATTCGAGGAAGAATTCGACGTGACGGTCAACTACGACGTGTATGACGGCAACGAGGTGCTGGAGGCCCGGTTGTTCGCCGGAAATACCGGGTTCGACATCGTGGTGCCGACATCGGATTTTCTGCGCAGACAGGTTTTGGCGGGCATCTATCAGCCGCTCGATTATTCCAAGCTGCCCAATGCCGAAAACATGGATCCCGACCTGATGGCGGCCGCTGCGGTCTATGACGCGGATAACGCCCATTCCGTGATCTACATGTGGGGCACCACCGGCATCGGCTACAACACCGCAATGATCGAGGAACGGCTGGGCGCGGACGCGCCGACCGACAGCTGGGACATGGTGTTCGACCCGGAGGTAATCTCGCAACTGGCCGATTGCGGCGTCACCATGCTGGACGCCCCGACGGAGATGCTGCCCGCCGCGATGAATTACCTCGGCCTCGACCCGAGATCGACCGATACCGACGATCTGGAAGCAGGGGCGGAGCTGCTGGCCTCGATCCGGCCTTATGTGCGTTATTTCCACTCGTCCCAGTACATTTCCGATCTGGCGAACGGCGATGTCTGCCTGTCTGTCGGTTGGTCCGGTGACGTGTTCCAGGCGCTCTATCGTGCGGAGGAGGCTGAAAACGGGGTTGAAATCGCCTACGTGATTCCGTCCGAAGGCGCCTTGCAATGGTTCGACATGATGGCGATCCCCGCCGATGCGCCGAACCCCGATCTGGCGCATGAGTTCATCAACTTCGTGATGCGCCCGGACATCACCGCCGATATCACCAACTACGTCTGGTATGCCAACGGCAACGCCGCGTCGCTGGAACTGGTGGACCCCGAAATCACCGGCGATCCCGGAATCTTCCCGACGGAGGCCGCGAAGGACCGTCTGTGGGCCTCTGAAGTCTATGACGCGCGGACCGACCGGACGATCAACCGTCTGTGGACCACCGTCAAGACGGGCGAGTGATCGCGGTGCCGACGCAGGACGAACCGTTCCTGCGCATCCGCAATGTGGTGAAGGAATTCGACGGCGTGCGCGCCGTCGATGACCTGTCGATCGACATCCATCGAAAGGAATTGTTCTGCCTGCTGGGCGGCTCCGGTTCGGGAAAATCCACCCTGCTGCGCATGTTGGCAGGCTTCGAACTCCCGACCTCCGGCTCGATCGAGATCGAAGGCCGCGACATGGTCGGCATCGACCCGGCGGACCGGCCCGTGAACATGATGTTTCAGAGCTATGCCCTGTTCCCCCACATGAACGTTGCAAACAACATCGCCTACGGACTTCGCCGGATGGGTATGGGCCGCGCGGAGCGGGAGGCGCGTGTGCGCGAGATGTTGCGCCTCGTACGGATGGAAGGTTTCGCCACGCGCAAACCGCACCAGATGTCGGGCGGGCAACGCCAGCGGGTCGCCCTGGCACGGGCGCTGGCCCGGGGACCGAAACTGCTGTTGCTGGATGAACCGTTGAGCGCGCTGGACCGCAAGCTGCGTGAGGAAACGCAGTTTGAATTGATGGATATCTTCGACAAGACCGGCACCACCTTCGTCGTCGTCACCCACGATCAGGAGGAAGCGATGACGCTGGCCACCCGGATCGGCGTGATGGACAGGGGCCAACTGGTGCAGGTGGACACGCCGCGCCGCATCTACGAATTCCCGCGCAACAGGATGATCGCCGATTTCGTCGGCAACGTGAACATGCTGGAGGCGACCGTCAGGGGAATGGACGGTGATCGGGTCCGGCTGGATTGCCCCGCCATCGGGCAGCAGGTTCTGGCCGCCTGCGAGGGAACCCCGCCCGAGGTGGGTACACCTGTCACGCTGGCAATCCGGCCGGAGAAGATCACCCTCGGCACCGGGTTTCCTGCAGTGGTCGAGGATTACGCCTATCGCGGCGACGTCACCCGCTATCGCCTGACACTGCCGGGGGGCGGCACGCTGGACGTAACCCGCCCTAACCGGTTCCGCGAGGGGGAGGGCGACATCACCTGGGACACCCCCGTCCTGTTCGACTTCGCACCCGAGGGTGCCGTGGTGCTGCGCGAATGAGCGGGCATCGGATGAGCGGGAACCGGATCATTTCGCGCTGTCGCGCGAGGATATTTGCAGGACAGAAGAGGGCCGCTTTCTTCTGTCTTGAAATATCCATTTCGGATCCACCCCGATGAGCGAACCGGTGGAGGGCATCACGGACGTGACCGTCAGTGACATGGCAGGGGCGAAGCCCCGGCGCAGGCTGGGCGGCGGTTGGGGCAAGAGGCTGGTGATCGGCGTGCCGTTCCTCTGGCTGCTGCTGTTCTTTCTGATTCCGTTCGGCATCGTCTTTCTGGTGTCGCTGGGCAGTCCGCAGTTCAGCGTGCCGCCCTATTCGGCCGCTTTCGAGTTCGACGGCTGGTGGCCGCGCTTCGTCGGGTCGTTGGGCAATTACGTCTTTCTGACCGAGGACGATCTGTACTGGCGGGCCTATCTCGGCTCGGTGAAGATCGCGGCGGGCGCGACATTCCTGTGCCTGCTGGTCGCATGGCCGATGGCGTGGATGATCGCGCGGGCCGAACCCGCACGGCGCAATCTGTTGTTGATGCTGGTGATCCTGCCGTTCTGGACATCGTCACTGTTGCGGATCTATGCGCTGATGGGAATGTTGCGGCAGGGCGGTATCATCAATTCCGTTCTGATCTGGGCCGGTGTCATAGATCAACCGATCCAGATGATGCAGACGGATTTTGCCGTCTATCTGACCATCGTGTTTACCTATCTGCCCTTGATGGTGCTGCCCCTCTATTCCACGCTGGAGAAGCTCGACGGCGCGTTGCTGGAGGCATCCGCCGATCTGGGGGCCTCGAAATTCGCGACATTCTGCACCGTGACCTTGCCCCTGAGCGCACCGGGCATCGTCGCGGGGTGCCTGCTGGTGTTCATTCCGGCGGTGGGGGAGTTCGTGATCCCCGATCTGATGGGCGCTCAGGATTCCCCGATGATCGGAAATGTCCTGTGGGGTGAGTTCACGCGCAACCGCGACTGGCCCGTCGCCAGCGCGGTGGCCATCGCGATGCTGGCATTGCTGGTCATACCGTTCATGCTGCTGCGCTCCTCCCCGGCGCTGCGTGAGGAGGCGTGATGTTGAGGTTTCTGGCGATCCTTGGTTTCGCGCTGCTCTACGTGCCGCTGGCGATCCTTGTGATCTATTCGTTCAACGCCAGCCAGCTGGTCAGCGTCTGGGGTGGGTGGTCCACCAGGTGGTATGTCGAGTTGTGGTCCAACGAAGCTGTGCTGGACGCGGCCGTCGTCTCGCTGCAAGTGGCGGTGCTGTCCGCGACAGTGGGCACGGCGTTCGGCACGGTGATCGGCTATGTCCTGTCACGGTTCGGCGGGTTTCGTCTGCGCATCCTGTTCACCGCGATGGCCACGGCGCCCATCGTGATGCCCGAGGTCGTGACGGGCCTCTCGCTGTTGTTGCTGTTCATCACGATGGAGCAATGGTTCGGCTGGCCCGAGGGGCGGTCGATCCTGACCATCGTGATCGCGCACGCGACCTTCGGCATGGCCTTCGTCGCGGTGGTCATTCAGGCGCGTCTGGCCGGGTTCGACAAGAGCATCGAGGAAGCCGCCCGGGATCTGGGCGCACGTCCGCTGCGAATATTCGTCGGGATCACCCTGCCGGTGATCGCGCCGGCGGTGATTTCCGGCTGGTTGCTGGCATTCACCTTGTCGCTGGACGATCTGGTCATCGCGAGCTTCGTCAGCGGGCAGGGGTCCTCCACCCTGCCGATGGTGATCTACTCCAAGGTCCGGCTGGGTGTCAGCCCGGATGTGAACGCGCTGGGCACCATCGTGATCGCCATCGTCGGCGTGGGGCTGGTTGTGGGCATGCAAATCATGCGCCGGGCAGAGGCGCGCCGGAAACGGGGGCAGGATTGAAATGAGGATCACCCTCGATTCCGCCCCACCCACCGCGCGCGAAGCCTTCGCCCTGCGTGAAACTACCGGCTGGCCCATGCCGAGCGTGGAGCGGTTGGCCAGCGCGCTGGATGCTTCCTGCGCGCATGTGACCGCGCGCGACGAAGCCGGGAGCCTGATCGGAATGGCGCGCGCGGTCGGGGACGGGGCGCTGAACCTCTATATTCAGGATGTGATGGTCCATCCCGACATGCGCGGTTGCGGGATCGCCCGCGATATGGTGGCCAACCTGCTGGCACGGCTGCAATCGCAGGTGCAGCCGATGACGACCATCGGTCTGCTGGCAGTGGACGGGTTGGAGCCATTCTATGAAAGCCTTGGCTTCACACGTCGGCCCAATGGGCAATTCGGCGCCGGAATGATGCTGTTTACGCAATAGGCCACGCTTGAACTGACAGGAACCGCGCGGTAAGCACTTTTCAAAGCGTGGAGGGATTTCTATGGCAGTGGGTGAGACGGGCGATCTGGTCAGTGTCGAATGGCTGGCCAAACATCTGGGCGCACCTGATCTGCGCATCCTCGACGCCAGCTGGTTCCTGCCCGCGCAGGGCCGCGATGCCCGTGCCGAGTATGAGGACGAGCATATCCCCGGTGCTCGTTTCTTTGACATAGATGAGATCTCGGACAGTGCGTCCGATTTGCCGCATATGGCCCCCCCGGTCGAGAAGTTCATCTCACGCATGCGGGCGATGGGCATCGGCGATGGGCATCGTGTTGTGGTCTATGACAGCACTGGCCTGTTTTCCGCACCCCGCGTCTGGTGGCTGTTCCGCCTGATGGGCAAGAGCGACATCGCCGTTCTGGACGGTGGCCTGCCCGCATGGAAGGCCGCGGGCCACCCTGTCGAGGATGACTTGCCCTTGCTGCGTGACCGCCACTTCACCGCACGGCGCGACACGACCAAAGTGCGCGACGTCACGCAGGTCGCGGCACAGGTCAAGCTGGGTCAGGAACAGATCGTGGATGCCCGTTCCCCCGCCCGGTTCAAGGGTGAAGAGGAGGAGCCACGCCCCGGTCTGCGCGCGGGCCATATCCCCAATTCGCTGAACGTCTATTACAGGGACGTGCTGACGAGGGATGGAACAATGAAGTCGCAGGACGAACTGCGCACCGTGTTCGAGGGCGCCGACGTCGATCTGGACAAACCGATCATCACCACCTGCGGCTCCGGCGTGACGGCCGCGATCCTCAGCCTCGCGCTCGCTGTGATCGGGCATCGTCAGGTCGCGCTCTACGATGGATCGTGGGCCGAATGGGGGATGTACCCGGATCTGAAGGTCGTTCAGGGATGAGGCGCGAGGCAGGTGAGAAGGTCGAATATACCATCACCTTTCTGGAAATGAACGAACGGCCCGGTTTTCCCCGTCCTCCCGCGCCCAGCCGCCCCCCCGTGGCCTTGCTGAGGGCGGAGGATCCGCCGGTGCGCTATTTCCTCGACCTGTATCGCGGTGTCGGCTCCGATTGGGAATGGAACGATCGCTTGCGCCAGCCCCATGCGGAACTGGAGGCGTTCGTCTGCGATCCGAAGGTGCATCTGTACACCCTGATCCGAAACGGCTGGCCGTCGGGGTTCTTCATGCTCGACCACCGTCAGGATGAGATCTGCGATCTGGCCTATCTGGGCTTGATGCCTGAGGTCGTGGGGGCCGGTCTGGGCACCTGGTTGTTGCGCACGGCGATCCATTCCGCATGGGATGCCCCGGAAACCCGGCTCCTGACCATCAATACCTGCACGCTGGACCACCCGCGTGCGCTGCCGCTCTATCAGAAAAACGGGTTTTCGCCCGTGCGCCAAGAGATCGCGACCATGGTGCTGCGCGCACCGCGCGAAATGCCCTAAGGAGGCTTTCCAATGTTCAGCACCCTTCCCGAGCCGAAGCCGGACGCCATTATCGCGCTGATTCAGGCCTTTGCCGACGATCCGCGTGAGGACAAGGTCGATCTGGGGGTCGGCGTCTACAAGGACGATGCCGGCAAGACCCCGGTCATGCGCAGCGTAAAGGAGGCAGAGCGTCGCCTGCTGGCCCGGCAGGACACCAAGAGCTATACGAAACTCACCGGAAACCCCGATTTTGTCGCCGGTATGCAGCGCCTTGCCTTGGGTGAGGTGAACGACCGTCTGACCGGCGCGCAGGCCCCTGGCGGCACCGGGGCGTTGCGCGTGCTGTTCGAACTGACCCTGCGGGCGAACCCGAATGCGCGGTTCTGGCATTCCGATCCCAGCTGGCCAAACCATCAGGCGATGCTGGCCAGTATGAAGGTTCCGCACCAGACCTATCCGTATTTTGACACCGATACGCTGGGCGTGAAGTTCGATGCGATGATCGAGACGCTGGACAGGCTGGGCCCGGACGACATCGTGATCCTGCACGGCTGCTGCCACAATCCCACCGGCGCGAACCTGACTCAGGCGCAGTGGGAGCGTGTGACGCAAAGCGCACAGGACAATGGCTGGATGCCGCTGGTGGATTTCGCCTATCAAGGCCTCGGGGACGGGTTGGAGGAGGACGCGTGGGGCGTGCGCCACATGGCGTCGAAGCTCTCGCGTTTGATGATCGCCATGTCGTGCTCGAAGAATTTCGGCCTCTACCGCGACCGGGCCGGCTGCGCCATCGTTCAGTGTGAAAACGCGGCGGAGGCGGCGCTGGTCGCGGCGACGCTGGGTGTGGTGAACCGGTTGCTCTATTCCTTCGCGCCGGACCATCCTGCATCGGTTGTGGCGGAAATCCTGGGCGATCCCGAGCTTCGCGCCGATTGGGAGGCCGAGCTGGGCGCAATGCGCGATCGCATCAACGGCCTGCGCACCGGTCTGGCAGAGGCGCTTCGGCAGGAGACGAATTCCGACAGGTTCGATTTCATCGCGGAACATCGCGGCATGTTCTCGCGTCTCGGGGCGACCCCCGAACAGGTGGCCGCGATGCGTGAGGGGGGCATCTACATGGTGGGCGACAGCCGGATGAACATCGCAGGTCTGACCAGTGACAAGCTGCGCGATTTCGCACGCGGTGCGGCAAAGGCGGGAATTTGATGGCCGCGCTGCCTTATATCACGGCGGATGACGTCGGCAAATGCGACTGGCCGCGTCTGGTCGATGCGCTGCAGGCGGGGCATCGCGGTGCGGTGCCGGAAATCGCGGATCAGTTCCTGCATCGCGGCGAGGATGTGATGTTGAGCCGTGCCGCCTGGATCGACGGGCTGGGCGTGGGCGTGAAGTCGGTCACGGTCCTGCCGGGCAACACGGACAAGGGCCTGCCCAGCGTGCAGGGCGCGATGCTGATCTTCGACGATGCTACGGGCGCTCCGCGTGCCCTGATCGACAGCGAGTTGATCACACGCTGGAAAACGGCTGCGGATTCAGTGCTGGGCGCGCGTCTGCTGGCGCGCGAGGATGCAAAACACCTGTTGATTGTCGGCGCAGGCTCAGTCGCGGCGAGTCTGATCGAGGCCTATCCCGCCGTTCTGCCGGGACTCGAGCGGATCACCATCTGGAACCGCACGACAGCCAAGGCGCAGACTTTGGCCGCCGCGCATTCCGGCGTTGAGGTCGCGTCCGATCTGCACGCGGCGTTGGCCGATGCGGATATCGTGTCCACCGCGACGATGAGCAGCGCCCCGATCCTGCCCGGTGCCCTGCTGCGGCCCGGCACTCATGTTGATCTGATCGGGGCATTTACCGAGACCATGCGCGAGGCGGATGACGAGGTTCTGCGCCGCGGCCGCCTGTTCGTCGATGCGCGGGAAACCACAGTGGATCATATCGGGGAGCTGACGATCCCGCTGGCGGCGGGAACCATCAGCCGTACCGACATACAGGGCGACCTGCGCGATCTGGTTGCGGGCAGCGTGAAGCGCGACAGCATGCAAGAGATCACGGTGTTCAAGAATGGCGGCGGGGCGCATCTGGATCTGATGACCGCCGATCTGATTCTGACGATCTGCGGCGTTTAAGGAACTTTTCGCAATACGGTCACGTTGAGTGATTGTAATTGAAGATGAAAAGGAACTTTCCATGCGCAGCATCATTTATCTTGTCGGTCTCGTCGTCGTCGTTCTGGTCATTCTGAGCCTGCTCGGCATCGTTTGACCTTCGGGCCGTCACTGCGCGGCTGCAACATCTTCATGTGCATTCAGGCTGATCTGGAAACTTGCACCCGGCCCCTTCGGAGAGAGAGTAAGATCACCGTCCAGATTGCGCATGATTTCCCTGCTGATCGGCAGGCCAAGCCCAGCACTGCCCGCAAGGGTCTGATGGCCGAGCCGGGTGAATTTCTCGAACACCTTTTCCTGATCCTCAGGCGCGATGCCGGGGCCGTTATCCGCGATGGTAATGGTTACTCTATGCTCGGTTTTCTTGACCTGCACGATGATCGCGGGGGGGCTGCCTTGCCCGTATTTCACCGCATTGCTCAACACATTTATCAGCACCTGCGCCAGCCTGTCGCGATCGGCTGAAACGGTAATGTCCTGTCCGGGCGCGTGGATCAGTTGCACTCCCGCCCGTCGCATCAAAGGTTCCGTCGCCGCCAGCGCCTGTTCTATCGTCGCGTTGAGCGAGACCGGAACCTGCACGATCTGCGCCTGACCGTTTTCCAGCACCGAGACATCGAGGATTTCATCCAGCAGGCGCGTCAAACGCTGGCTTTCTTCGTGTATGATGGACACGAAGCGCCGAGCCTGATCCGGCTCCAGATCATCGCCGTCGCGCAGGATCTCCGCGAATGACCGCACGGAGGTCATCGGCGTGCGCAACTCGTGACTGACCTGGCTGAGGAAGGCGTCCTTCTGCTCCGCGATTTCGTGCAACTGCGCGTTCGCATGGCGAAGCTGGGATGCTGTCTCCTCCAACTCGCGGCTCTTTTCCTCGATCCGGTTGGAATATTCGATGATCTGGGCGGTTTCATCGGCCATGCGCATCAGTTCCGACACTGACACCGTACCGTGCCCCCCGATCTGGCTGACCATCGCATGAGCGGAGGCCGCGCCGATTGCGCCGGCCAGGGCGCGCTCCAACCTCTGCGTCAGGTCTGAGGAGGGGTCGGGCAGGCCGCTTGCCTTACCCTGCGCACGTGCCGTCTGCGTGAACATCCGCCACGCGGTTTCACGGCCGAGGATGCGTTGGGCAAGCTCGAACAAATCCTCGGATTTCGCGGTGCGTCGCAGGGCCATGCCGGGGCGGTCGGCGGTGCCGGTGAACACATCGACAAACAGTTTCGCCTGCAGTTGCTCCAGCGCGCCGGGCCGTGACAGCAGCGATACCACGACCAGCGCGCTGACATTCACCGCCATCGACCACAGCGTCGCGTGGACGAGGGGATCTTCGAATTCAGAACCGAACAATCCTTGCGGCCGCAGCAGCTCCACACCCCATGGCCCGTTGGCGATCACTTCGGGTGACAGCAGGAACGTGCCGTCGAAACTGGGTATGAACAGTGCATAGGCCCAGACCCCGAAGCCCAGTATCACTGCTGTAATCGCCCCGGTTCGCGTTGCACCGCGCCAGTACAATGCGCCGATGATGCTGGGAAACAACTGCGCCGCCCCCAAAAACGAGATCAATCCGATGGAGGCCAGCGAGGTGGAGCCGCCCGTGACCCGGAAATAGATATAGCCCAGCGCCAACACTCCGATGATGCTGGCGCGCCGTGACAGCAACAGCATTCCGCGCACATCGCCGCTTGCCGCCGTTGTATGTCGCGTGGATCGCAGCCAGAGCGGCATGATGATGTGGTTCGATACCATGGTGCTGAGCGCGATGGCCGCGACGATGACCATGGACGTCGCGGCGGAAAACCCGCCCAGAAACGCCAGCAGCGCCAGTCCACCGTTCCCGGCGCCCAGCGGCACAGTCAGAACATAGATGTCCGGATTCGCATCGGCGGGCAGTCCGGTCATGCCCATGATCGCGATGGGCATGACAAACAGGGACATCAGGAAGACATAGAAAGGAAATGCCCAACTGGCCGTTGCCAGATGACGCTCATCCACATTCTCGACCACGGCGACCTGAAACATCCGGGGCAGGCAGATCACGGCGGTGGCGGACAGGAACAGCAGCGTGACCCATCGCGGACCGAAGACATCCGCGCTCAACAATTCGGGGTCGGGCAGCCGGGCAAAGATATCCGCCGGGCCATCAGCGATACCAAAGACCACGAACAGACCGACGGAGGTCAGCGCGACAAGTTTCACGACCGCCTCCACCGCGATGGCGGTCACGACGCCATAATGCTGTTCATTGGCATCGACATGCCGGGTGCCGAACAGGATGGTGAAGGCGGCCAAACCGCTCGCGATCCAGAACGCCGTCTGCGCGGGGCGCGTGCCAACATCCGAGAACAGCGTGAAGCTCAGACTCAACGATTGCAGTTGCAGCGCGATATAGGGGGTGGAGGCGAGCACGGCGATCAGCGTCACGACGACGCCGATGGACGTGCTCTTGCCATAGCGGGAGGACAGCAGATCCGCGACTGAGGTGATGCGTTGTTCCCGCGAAATTCGCACCAGTTTGCGCAGGATCAGCCACCAGCCCAGAAATGTCAGCGTCGGGCCCAGATAGATCGTCACGAACTCCATGCCGCTGCGCGCGGCCGAGCCGACCGCCCCGTAATAGGTCCAGGTCGTGCAATAGACCGACAGCGACAGGGTGTAGACCCAGGGCGATCTGATCCAACCGAACTGACCACGCTTCGCCCGTTGTTCCGCCCAGAATGCGATGCAGAACAACAGGGTGACGTACAATAGGCACGTGATGACGATCGTGTTCCAACTGGGCATGATTATTCGTCGTCCGGGTGCGACAACAGGTGTGCCAACCGTCGGGCGATGGCAATCAGCGCCAGCCATTGGCCGAACAGCCATAGCACGATCAGCGGAATGCCGAATACCGTGACGGGGACGGCGAACAACCCGACGAAGGGCGGCAGGATCAACATCGCGGCGAAGATTGGCAGAATGACCGCTCCGTCATAGCGCCGCTTGCGCGCGCGAGGGATGTCCTCCGGCTGGCTCACGGATCCAGTCCGGTAAGCCGGCGTGCCTCCGCGATGATGGCGGCGTTCGAGAACGGCTTGGTCATGAACAGATCGGCACCCAGTTGTTCTGCCTGATCGCGGTCACGGGTCTGGCCCTTGGCTGTCAGCATCATAACCGGGGTCGCGCTCAGCCCGTCATGGGCGCGCAGATCGCGCAGCACGTCGAAGCCCGAAAGGTTGGGAAGCATCACGTCCAGTATCATCAGATCGGGTGAAACACGCTCCGCCTCACCCATGGCGCGGGCGCCGTCGGGCATGGTGGAAACCTCGAACCCGTCGCGGCGCAGCAGGAACGCCAGCGATTCCATGATATTAGCCTCATCCTCGACGATCAGAATGCGTTTGGGCATAGGTCTCCTTCCCTCCCCGGCGCATATGCGTCATCTGTCGTGACCCTTGGCGCGTGGGATACCTTAGCGCCGCGAGCGGTCATGCGGCAACGTCAAAGCTGATGCGCGATCACAGGCTCCGCGATGCGGGCGGTACAGCGCGTTCGGGAGCAGACCCGGCATCCCGGCCCTGCGGCGACGGTGCCCGGATCGGTGGGCGCAAACAGATGTCGCGCGGAATCGGGAACGATCAGCATCGTGGCGGACGGGCGCCCGCGTTCGCCCATACGGTGGGGCGCGTCTATTTCGGCGGTGCAGATCGCCAACGTGCTCTGACCGCCGGGCATCTGAACATCGACAGGCCAGGTCGTGCCGGGTTGCCAGAGCGCGTCGAAGACCGGTAGCAGCGGACAGGCCGCCATCTGACGTGAGATCGGCCAGTCGGGCAGGGGACGACGCAGCAATATCTGGCCCGCGCCGTTGATCGCGATCAGTCCCAACGGCGCCTGCCCCTGGCGGAAGGCCAGCCTGCGCATCAGTTGCGCGACACCAACGCCCAGCTTACGCGCCGCCACAGTCAAGTCGAGCGGCGTGGCAAGCAGATCGTCGAGCACCGCCTCCGGAACAGCTTCGGCATCGTTTCGCCATCGGGTCAGCCAGTGGCGCAGTTCGGCACGCGCGGCGGCCCCCTTTGGCAGCAACGTGTCCAGCAATGGCTCCACCTCACCGCCATGCTCCAACTGTGTGAAGCTGTAGCCCGCCGTTTCTAGGATGCGGGCGACCTCTTCTTCGGGTGTCGCCGGGGGGCGGTCGGAGGAGGCAGTGCGGTCGAAGTAATCTGTCAGGGCACCGGCAACCTCGCTCAATCGCTGGCTCTCGTCATGGATGGCACGGGTGAACCGCTGGCGCTGTGGCGCTTCTATGTCGTCCACCGTGGCCAGGATCGACGCGGTGGAGCGGATCGCGGTGATGGTGGTCAGCATCTCATGCATGTCCGATTGCAGCACCGGGTCATGGGTCAGCCGATCACCCAGCGCCTCGACCGTGGTGCGCAATTCACGGTTCGTCTGATCGAGCGTGGAAATCATGCGGGCCCAGCCGGGATAGCGACCGACGAATTCCTCAATCTGATGCGTCTCGGGGTCATGGACCGGCAGATCGGCGGCAGCCTCGCGCAGGGCCGCGACCAGGCCGAGGGTCGCTTGTTCGCCCAGTGCGGAGGGCGGTACATCCAGCGCCCGCGCCAGCGCCAAAAGCACCTTTCCCGCGACCGGGCGGCGGTTGTGCTCGATAAGATTGAGGTAGGACGGCGAAATTCCGGCCTCTCGCGCCAAGGCGGTCTGTGACAGGCCAAGGACGAGCCGACGCTCGCGAATCCGCAGCCCTGCGAACGACCGCACCATGGGGAAAATCCTTTTGCAAAAGCGCCTTACCGCGCCGCAATGTAATGTTCTTCACAGATCGACACATTGCAACTGTAAATATTTTACAAAATTAATATGCAAAAGCAACAACTTGTTGATTTGTTTACACCGACCTCGAATAGTGACGTCAGGTCAGAAATGGCCTGCCTGTGCCGTTCAGTCGCATCAAGAACGACCGACGCAGGCGATCCGACACAAAGGGAGGAACCTCATGTCGAAATCGAACTTCAGCCGTCGCGGTGTGCTCAAGACTGGCGCGGCCTTTGGCGGCGTTCTCGCAGCGCCGACATTCTTCACGTCCGCGGCCAACGCGTTCACCAACGCGCCGGGCGCGTCTTCCGTGACATTCGGCTTCAACGTGCCGCAGTCCGGCGCCTATGCCGACGAAGGTGCGGACGAACTGCGCGCATACCAACTGGCCGTGAAGCACCTGAACGGTGAGGGTGACGGCGGAATGCTCAACACCTTCTCGTCACGTGCGCTGGACGGCACCGGCATTCTGGGTCGCAAGGTCGAGTATGTTACGGGCGACACGCAGACCAAATCCGACGCTGCGCGTGCCTCTGCCCGCTCGATGATTGAGCAGGACGGCGCAATCATGATCACCGGTGGTTCGTCCTCGGGCGTGGCCGTGGCGGTTCAGGGTCTGTGCCAGGAAGCTGGCGTGATCTTCATGGCGGGTCTGACCCACTCGAACGACACGACCGGCAAGGACAAGAAGGCGAACGGCTTCCGTCACTTCTTCAACGCCTACATGTCTGCGGCTGCCCTGGCACCCGTGCTGTCGGCCAACTATGGCAATGACCGCAAGGCATATCACCTGACGGCAGATTACACCTGGGGCTGGACGCAGGAAGAATCCATCGCGGCCGCGACCGAAAATCTGGGCTGGGAGACAATCAACAAGGTGCGCACCCCGCTGGGCGCCGGCGATTTCTCGCAGTACATCACGCCGATCCTGAACTCCGGTGCCGATACGCTGATCCTGAACCACTATGGCAATGACATGGTGAACTCGCTGACGCAGGCGGTTCAGTTCGGTCTGCGCGACCGTCAGGTCAACGGCAAGGACTTCCAGATCGTCGTTCCCCTCTACTCCCGCCTGATGGCGCAGGGTGCGGGCGAAAACGTGAAGGGCATCTTCGGCTCCACCAACTGGCACTGGTCGCTTCAGGATGAGGCTTCGCAGGCCTTTGTGCGCGCGTTCGGTCAGGAATACGGCTTCCCGCCGTCCCAGGCTGCGCATACCTGCTACGTGCAGACGCTGCTCTATGCGGATGCTGTGCAGCGCGGTGGCGACTTCAACCCGTGCGCGGTGGCCGAAGCCCTCGAAGGGTTCGAGTTCGACGGTATGGGCAACGGGCCGACCCTGTATCGTGCCGCCGATCACCAGTGCTTCAAGGACGTTCTGGTGGTGAAGGGCAAGGACAACCCCTCCAACCAGTTCGACCTTCTGGAAGTGGTGGATGTCACCCCGGCCGATCAGGTTACCTATGCACCCGATCACCCCATGTTCGCCGGTGGTGAGCTGGGTGAGTGCAACCCGGGCGCGTAAGCACCTTCGGGCCGCCTTGCCTCGGGGCGGCCCATCCCCCTCATTCAACACCGGGAGCATCAGATGGGCGATATCGTCCTGCAAATTCTCAATGGCCTCGACAAGGGTTCCGCATATGCGTTGATCGCCCTTGGCCTCACCCTTATTTTCGGAACGCTCGGCGTTGTGAACTTCGCCCATGGCGCATTGTTCATGCTGGGCGCATTCGTCACCGTTACGTTCACCAACCTGCTCAGCTTCGAACGCGTCACCCTGTCCGAGACGGAAACGACGGCCTGGGGATCCCCGCTGGAAATCCGCGAGCCCGTGCTTCAGGCATGGTTCGGGGATTTCGGCCTGTGGTTGATCGACTATTCGGTGCTGGTGTCAATCCTCGTCGCGATCCCGATCATGTTCATCATCGGAGTGGTGATGGAACGCGGGCTTATCAAGCATTTCTATTCCCGCCCCCATGCGGAACAGATCCTCGTGACCTTCGGCCTTGCCATCGTGTTGCAGGAAATCGTGCGCACGTTCTATGGCGCGAACTCGATCTCGCAATCGGCACCCGACGCGTTGCGCGGAATGATGGATTTCGGGGTCGTTCTGGGATTCGAGCCTGGCATGGTGCCCTATCCCACATGGCGTTTCGTCTATTTCTTCTTCGCGGTGGTGGTCATCGGTGGCGTCTTTGCCTTTCTGCAATTCACCACCTTCGGAATGGTCGTGCGGGCCGGCATGGCGGATCGGGAAACCGTGGGCCTGCTGGGCATCGACATCGACAAGCGGTTCACCTTCATGTTCGGTCTGGCGGCCACGGTCGCGGGTCTGGCGGGGGTGATGTACACGCCGATCCTGTCACCCAACTATCAACTGGGCATGGATTTCCTTGTGCTGAGCTTCATCGTGGTCGTGGTTGGGGGTATGGGTTCGCTGCCCGGCGCGGTGGCGGCGGGGTTCCTGCTGGGCATCCTGCAATCCTTCGCCTCGATGAACGAGGTAAAGGAGATCATTCCGGGCATCGACCAGATCATCATCTATCTCGTCGCCGTCATCATTCTGCTTACCCGACCCCGGGGCCTGCTGGGCCGCGCGGGCGTGATGGAGGACTGAGCCATGTTCGGATCCAAGATCTCCGACACTACGACGCTGATCCTGTTCGTGATCGTGGTCGCCTTGATTCCGCTGCTCGCGGCACCGTTGGGGGCGGGCTACCCTGCGCTGATGCAGTTCTTCGCGATTTTCGGCATCCTGGCGATCGGCTTTAACATCCTGTTCGGCCTGACCGGCTATCTCAGCTTCGGGCATGCGGCCTTTCTGGGGGTCGGTTCCTATTCGGCGGTGTGGATGTTCAAGCTGTTAAGCATGAACGTGATCCCGGCGCTGATCCTGTCAATCCTGATCGCGGGCGTGTTCGCTCTCATCATCGGGTTTGTCAGCTTGCGCCGGTCCGGTATCTACTTTTCGATCCTGACGCTGGCCTTCGCGCAGATGAGCTACAAGCTGGCCTATTCGGTGCTGACCCCGATCACCAACGGTGAAACAGGTCTGCAACTGGCGCTGGACGATCCGCGGATTCTGGACAGTGCCCGCACCAGTGGCCAATTGCCGACGCCCAACCTGTTCGGTCTGGATATGAATGCGACGCGCGTGGTCGATGTCCTGGGTCTCGAAGTGCAGCTGAACTTTGGCTACTTCTTCTCGGCGGCGTTTCTGGTGCTGGCATTCTGGATCGCGATGCGCATCTTCCGCTCGCCCTTCGGTCTGATGCTCAAGGCGGTGAAGACCAACCAGAACCGGCTGAACTATACCGGCGTCAATACCCGGCCCTACACGCTGGCGGCGTTCGTCATCTCCGGCATGTATGCGGGTCTGGCGGGCGGATTGCTGGCCTGCATGGACCCCCTCGCCGGGGCGGAGCGCATGGTCTGGACCGCATCGGGAGAGATCGTTCTGATGACGATCCTGGGCGGTGCGGGCACCTTGCTGGGGCCGATCATCGGTGCGACCGTCATCAAGTTCGCCGAGGCCAAGCTGTCCAAGTTCAACGAGGGCGTCGTGCATGGCTGGTTCGATTTCCTGCCTGACGGGCTGGCGGACGTGCTGACATGGGTCGTGGCGAAATTCGTCGGTGATGGCTGGCACCTGACGCTGGGTCTGGTCTTCATGCTGGTCGTGACGTTCCTGCCCGGCGGTCTGGTCGAGGGCGCACGCCGCATCGGCGGTTATCTGGGGCGGCGCGGTCAGAAGGAAGACCTCGAACAGCTCGGCTCCAACGTGCAGGGTGGCAAGACCACCGCTGCGGAATAAGGGAGAGGGACGATGGGTATTCTCGAAGTCCAGAACGTAAACAAGCGCTTCGGCGGTTTGCAGGCGCTCGACGATGTCAACTTGAATGTTGAGGAAAACACGGTCCACGCCATCATCGGACCGAACGGCGCGGGCAAGTCCACGCTGCTCAACTGCTTCGTCGGGCGGCTGACGCCCGACACCGGCACCGTGATGTTCGACGGGCAGAGCCTGATCGGGCGCAAACCGCACGAGATCAACCAGATGGGCGTCAGCCGCGTTTTTCAGACGCCCGAGATCTTCACCGATCTGACCATTCTGGAAAACGTGATGATCCCGTCCTTTGCCAAGCGTGACGGGGCGTTCAAACTGTCCCCCTTCGCGGCGGTGAAGGCCGAAAGTGCCATTCGCGATCATGCCGAGGATATGCTGGGTCAGGTCGGAATGCTGGAAAAGCGTCATATGGTGGCCTCCGCCATGTCTCGCGGTGACAAGCGGCGGCTGGAGATGGCGATGTGCCTGGCGCAAAGCCCCAAGCTGCTGCTGCTGGATGAGCCGACGGCCGGCATGGCGCGCGCGGACACGAACGCGACGATCGACCTGCTCAAGCAGATCGCAGACAGCCGTCCGATCACCTTCGTGGTCATCGAGCACGACATGCACGTCGTGTTCTCTCTCGCCGATCGGATTAGCGTGCTCGCACAGGGTCACGTGATCGTCGAGGACCACCCGAGCAACATCAAGGGCAACCCCAAGGTGCGCGAAGCGTATCTGGGCGACGCGCACGAGTGAGGACGAAACATGACTGAAACTTCTACTCTGAGAGCGCCTGAGCATCCTTCCTCGCCTGCCTATTTCTCCTGCGTCGACATGCACGCCTATTATGGTGAAAGCTACATCGTGCAGGGCATCAGCATGAACATCCGGGAGGGCGAGATCCTCGCCCTGCTCGGGCGGAACGGCGCGGGAAAGACCTCCACGCTCAGGGCCATTGCGCGGGCGGGCTCACCTATGGTCACGCATGGCGAAATCTGGCTGGATCACCAGCCTCTCCATGAGATGAGCGCGCATGAGGCCGCACGTGCCGGCGTGGCACTGGTGCCCGAGGATCGCCGCATCATTCAGGGCCTGACCGTCGAGGAAAACCTGCAACTGGCCCAGATCGCCCCGCCCAAGGGCTGGTCCATCGAGCGTATCTACGAGTTGTTCCCCCGTCTGGGTGAGCGGCGCAAGCAGGAGGGTGTCACCCTGTCGGGCGGTGAGCAGCAGATGCTGGCCATCGGTCGCGCCCTGGCCCGTGACATCAAGTTGCTGTTGCTGGACGAACCTTATGAGGGACTGGCCCCCGTGATCGTCCACGAAATCGAGCGCACATTGCGTGAAATTCGCAGTCTGGGCATCACCACGGTCATTGTGGAACAAAATGCAGTGGCGGCGCTGAAGCTGGCAGACCGGGCGATAATCCTCGATACCGGTACTGTTGTCTATGATGACACGGCCCAGCACCTGCTGGATAACAAGGACATGCGTGAGCAATACCTCGCCATTTGACCTGCATCGCTTCGGCCCTGTCCCGAAGCGCAAGAAAAGTTCTGGAGGGATCCGATGAAGGATATCTACGAACCTGCCGCCGATCTGATCGCAAATGCGCATATCGATGCCGCGGGATACAAGGAAAAATACGCCGCGTCCGTTGCCGATCCGGAGGCGTTCTGGGCCGAGGAGGCAAAGCGCCTCGACTGGATCAAGGCTCCGACGAAAATCAAGAACACGACCTTCGCCTACCCGGATGTCTCGATCAAATGGTTCGAGGACGGCGAATTGAACGTTGCCGCGAACTGCATCGACCGGCACCTGGAAACCCGCCCGGATCAGACCGCGATCATCTGGGAGCCCGACGACCCGCAGGAGGACGCGCAGCATATCACCTATCGTGATCTGCACGCGAATGTCTGTCGGATGGCCAATGTGCTCAAGGATCTGGGCGTGGGCAAGGGCGACCGCGTCATCCTCTACATGCCGATGATACCGCAGGCGGCCTATGCGATGCTGGCCTGCGCGCGGATCGGCGCGATCCACTCCGTCGTGTTCGCCGGGTTCTCATCCGACGCGCTGGCAAACCGGATCAACGGATCGCAGGCGAAGGTGGTCATCACCTCTGACGGGGCGCCGCGCGGCGGCAAGGCCACGAACCTCAAGGACAACGTCAACCAGGCGCTGCTGCATTGCGATGACAGCGTGCAATGTCTGGTGGTCAAGCGGACGGGCCAGCAGATCGCCTGGCGGTCCGAGAACGACATCTGGCTGCATGAGGCCGAGGCGTCCGTCGCGGACACCTGCGCGCCGGAACCGATGAACGCGGAGGATCCGCTGTTCATCCTCTACACCTCCGGCTCCACCGGGATGCCCAAGGGGGTCGTGCACACGACGGGCGGCTATCTGCTCTACGCCGCGATGACGCATCAGTATACGTTCGACTATCACGATGGCGACGTGTTCTGGTGCACCGCCGATGTCGGCTGGGTCACAGGGCACAGCTATATCGTCTACGGTCCTCTGGCGAACGGGGCGACCACCGTGATGTTCGAGGGCGTGCCGACCTGGCCGGACGCCTCGCGCTTCTGGCAGGTTTGCGAAAAGCACAAGGTCACGCAGTTCTACACCGCCCCGACCGCGATCCGTGCGCTGATGGGCAAGGGCGCGAAGTGGGTCGAGGGCTGCGATCTGTCATCGGTCCGTATTCTGGGCACCGTGGGGGAGCCGATCAATCCCGAGGCCTGGACCTGGTACAACGATGTCGTGGGCAAGGGGAAATGCCCCATCGTCGACACGTGGTGGCAGACGGAGACCGGCGGCCACCTGATCACGCCGCTGCCGGGCGCTATTCCCACGAAACCGGGTTCTGCCACGGTGCCGTTCTTCGGCGTGCAGCCCGAGGTCCTAGATGCTGCGACCGGTGAGATCCAGACGCAGACGGAGGCCGAGGGCGTGCTGGTCATCAAGGACAGCTGGCCCGGCCAGATGCGCACCGTCTGGGGTGACCACAACCGGTTCGTGAAGACCTATTTCGCAGACTACAAGGGCTACTATTTCTCGGGCGATGGCTGTCGCCGCGATGCGGATGGCTACTACTGGATCACGGGCCGCGTGGACGATGTCATCAACGTCTCCGGTCACCGGATGGGCACGGCGGAGGTTGAAAGCGCTCTCGTCGCGCATTCCGCCGTATCCGAGGCTGCGGTCGTCGGATTCCCGCATGAGATCAAGGGGCAGGGCATCTATTGCTATGTCACCCTGATGGACGGGCGTGAGCCATCGGACGAGTTGCGGGCCGAGTTGCAGAACCACGTACGTGCCGAGATCGGCCCGATTGCCAAGCCTGATGTGATCCAGTGGGCGCCGGGCCTGCCCAAGACGCGGTCCGGCAAGATCATGCGCCGCATCCTGCGCAAGATCGCTGAAAACGACTATGGTGCGCTGGGCGACACATCCACCTTGGCCGACCCATCGGTCGTGGATGATCTGATCGCGAACCGGGCCGACGGCTGACATTCTGATATATCGAAGGGGCGCTGCGGCGCCCCTTTTCGTTTGGAGGATAATTTTTGATTTCCGCGGGACAGTCGGTGCTTTCGCCTTATCCTGTACGGTGATTTCCACGCCCAACAATTTCGGGAGCGTTCCATGCGCCAGTTTCTCATTCTTCCCGCACTCCTCCTCGCCGCATGTGCACCGCCGCCGCCGGTGGAGCCTGAGGTCGTGGTCTCCACCTGCGATCCTGCCGGATACGATGAGTTCATTGGGCAGAACGAGGAGATTTTCGCACGCTCGACATTCCCCGCACCCATGCGGATCATCCGTCCGGGGCAGTCCGTGACGATGGATTTCAATCCGGAGCGGCTGAACTTCACCCTCGATGACAGCGGCACCATCGTGCAGGTCTATTGCGGCTGATCGGGGCGACAACGAGACCGGCATTTGATCGGGGCGCGCCCGCGCGCGCCCCGGATCGTTTGGTCAGACCGGATCCCAGCAGAAGATGTCGCCCGATACGTCGAGCGGCTGGAAACTGGACCGCAGAGCCGGAATGGCCCGATCGCGCACAGTTTCGATATCCCAGCCGTCCCCGCTATGGACGGAGCGCACCGGACGCGGTTGCGACATCAGGAATATCTCGTTGTGACGCACGGCGAAAATTTGTCCGGTGATGTCTGCCCCCGCATCCGAGGCCAGATGCAGGGCTAGGGGGGCGATTTTCTCCGGCACCATTTCCTTCATCCGGTTGACGCGCTCCTCCTGCTCGGGGCTGTCCACCTTGATCGAGGAGGTCATGCGGCTCCACGCGAAGGGGGCGATGCAGTTCGACCGGACGTTCCAGCGCTTGAGGTCCAGCGCGATGGATTTCGACAGCGCGGCTATCCCCAGCTTGGCAGCGGAATAGTTTGCCTGCGCCAGATTGCCGATCAGGCCGGAGGTCGAGGTCATGTGGATCAGGCTGCCGCTTTCCTGCTGACGAAACACGTCGGCTGCGGCGCGGCTGGTGTTGAACGCACCGTAGAGGTGGACCTTAACCACGGCATCGAAATCCTCGTAGGTCATCTTGTGAAAGAAGCAGTCGCGCAGAATGCCGGCGTTGTTGATGACGGCGTCCAGCCTGCCAAAGCTGTCGGTCGCCTGCGTGACCATTGCCTTCGCGCCATCCGGCTCCGCCACACTGTCGCCGTTGGCAACGGCCTTTCCGCCCAGCTTCTCGATCTGGGCGACCACGGTTTCGGCGGCTTCGCTCGACTCGCGCTTGCCGTCCAAAGATGCGCCGAGGTCATTGACCACGACACTGGCGCCGGCCTTCGCGGCCTGAATGGCAAGGGCGCGGCCGATGCCGCCGCCTGCTCCGGTTACCAGGATGACTTTTCCATCAAGGGGGAGTTGTTCCGACATGTATCCTCCGTCTGTTTGAAGTTTGAAATCACGGTTCGGTCTTTCGGCCAAAGACCCCGCGTTCGATCTGTTCGGCCGCCGTCTTCAGCGATGAGGCCACAGCGGCGAGGCTATCCGCGCCCTGCTGACCGGCGATGGTGATACTGCTCATACCGATGCGAGGTGTCCCCTCGGCATCGCAGGCGAGCGTGGCGACAATTTCGAGCCCGCGAAAAAGGTTGCGATCATAGGCGTGCCCGGTTTCACGCGCCGTCTGCACGTCCTGCCAATAGCTCTCGAATCCCGGCGCATCCTGCCAGCGCACGGTGTCATACCCTGTACGGGTCTGCTGCTCCGTCAGGTTCATCGCCGCGGCATAGACCCGCCCGATGGCACCGCCGAAAACAGGCAGTCGGCTGTTGCGAGAGATGACGGCCTGCACGATCCGCTCCGCCGTGAAGCGGTCGATCAGTACGATCCGGTCGTTTTGCGTGATCTGCCACAGGGCGATCATCACCTGATGCTCCTGCGCAATCTCGTTCATCAAGGGACGTATCAGGTGGGTCGGATTTGCGCCGAGCAGGGGGGCCGCGAATTCCATGATGCCCATTCCCAGCAGGTAGTTCTTGGACAGCGGATCGAAACTGACCAGCCCTTCGTGGGTCAGCGTGCGCAGGATGTTGAATGCCGACGATACGTTCAGACCTGTCTCGCGCGCAATCTGGGTCGCGCCCATGGGCCGCCCCTGGGACGCCAGCAGCCGCAGGATCACCGTTGCGTTCTGCACCGCAGGAACAAATTTTTGACGAAGGTGATCGGACATGATATTTCCCTTATGGAATAATATTCAGTATACAGAATTTCATTGATACGACAAGAGGTGCGTACTCCGCGCCTCGGAGGAGGAGAGCCAAAAATGCTGACAGGTGTGGAAGAGGACGTATTCGCGCAGTTGGTGACGGCGGTGGACCGATTCGCGAAGGAAAGACTGATACCGGCCGAGCGTCAGGTTGAGGAGGAAAACGAAATCCCTCCCGAGATCGTCGCGGAAATGAAGGATATGGGCCTGTTCGGTCTGTCGACACCGCAGGAATTCGGCGGCATCGGCGTCAGCGCCAGTCAGGAGGCGGTGCTGATCGAAACCCTGTGCTACGCCTCTCTCAGCTTTCGGTCGCTGATCGGCACCAATGTCGGGATCGGCGCGCAGGGCATCGTGATGGACGGCACGCCCGAGCAAAAGGACGAATGGCTGCATCGTATCGCGGCGGGCGATGTCATCACCTCGTTCGCCTTGACGGAGCCTGACAACGGTTCGGACGCGGGGGGCATTCGCACATCGGCCCGGCGCGACGGCTCCGATTTCGTCATCAACGGCACCAAACGCTATATCACGAACGCGGTGAAGGCCGGGGTCTTCACTCTGTTCGCCCGGACGGACCCGGACAAATCCGGCGCAGACGGCGTCACCGCTTTCCTCGTTCCGGCCGATACGCCGGGCATCACTGTCGCCAGGCCGGACCGCAAGCTGGGTCAGCGCGGGGCGAAAACCTCCGACGTGATTTTTGACGATGTGCGCATTCCCGAAAGCGCCATCCTGGGCGGGCCAGACAAGCTGAACCAGGGCTTCCGTACCGCGATGAAGGTGCTGGACCGGGGCCGTATCCATGTCGGCGCGATGTCTGTCGGGCAAGGGCAGCGAATGCTGGATATCGCCACGGACTATGCACTGGATCGCAAGCAGTTCGGCAAACCGATCGGGGAGCATCAACTGGTTCAGGGCCTGCTGGCCGATTGCCAGGCCGATCTGCACGCCGCACGCGCACTGGTCAGGGCAACGGCGGATACCTTCGATCGAGAGGGGAAGGCCATTCTTCAGGCGTCGTGCACCAAGTATTTCTGCACCGAGGCGGTGGGCCGCATCGCCGACCGCGCATTGCAGGTTCACGGCGGGGCGGGATACATGGCCGAATATGATATCGAGCGTCTGTACCGCGATGTGCGCGTCTTGCGGATCTACGAAGGCACCAGCCAGATCCAGCAGATGATCATTGGGCGGCGCACCCTGGCGGAGCGTGCGGCATGAGCAACGAAAACACCCCACGCAGGCTCGACCAGATGCCGCCGCAATCCGCATATTCCGTGCTAACGGGTATCGAGCTGGTCAGTGTCACCCCCGACGAGGTGATCTGCCGGATGAAGGTGACGGACGATCTGACCAATCGCAACGGCGCGCTGCATGGCGGCGCGGTGATGACGCTGGCGGACAATGCCGCCGGAACGCTCGCTTTCATCAACATTCCGGCGGAAAAATCCAACACGACGGTCGAGGCGAAGACCAATTTTCTGCGCGGCGTCAGCGTTGGCGACATTGTGACGGCCCATTGTGTGCCGCTGCACCGGGGGCGCACGACTGTCGTGTTGCAGACCACGATGACGCGCGGCGATGGCAAGACCGTTGCCGTGACCACCCAAACTCACCTGATCCTGAACTGGTCGGAGGAACGATCCAAATGACCCAAGCCGATACCAAGGGCCCGCAGGCCACATACGAGGATTTCCTGGCACAGGGGAAATTCATGATCCAACGCGCGAAATCCACAGGGGAATACGTGTTCTATCCGCGCGTGACGACCGCGACCGGCGCGACCGATCTGGAATGGGTCGAGGCAGGCGGGGGTGGAACGCTCTATGCGATCACTGTCAACCGTACCCGCAGTGGATCGAGCAACGTGGCCCTGGTCGATCTGGATGAGGGCGTGCGCATGATGTCCACGCTGCCCGGTGTGGAAACAGCCGAGATCGGATCCCGGCTGACCGCGCGGATTGAGAACGAAGGCGAGACGCCGCGCGTCGTGTTTGATCTGGCAAAAGGAGACTCGGCATGAGCATGCGGGGAAAATCAGCCATCGTCGGAATGGCCACCGCCGGAATAGGAGAGGCACCGGGCTATTCCGCAATGGAACTGCTGGGGCAGGCCGCCGTCGCAGCCGTGGCCGATGCTGGCCTGAAGTTGCAGGACGTGGACGCGGTGTTCGCGGCGACATCCTCGCACGCGTTTCCGACGATGAGTGTGGTCGAATATCTGGGGCTGAAGCCGAAATTCTTCGACGGCACGAATGTCGGCGGCTCCAGCTTTGAATTGCATCTGCTACAGGCGACGATGGCGCTGGACGCGGGCCTGTGTGACGTGGCGCTGGTCTGCTATGGCTCGAACCAGCGCACGGCGGGCGGGCGCCTCGTGTCGATGAGCGAGCCGCAATGGCATGAGACGCCGTACAATCCCCGGCATCCGATCACGGCCTATGGGCTGGCCGCCAGCCGGCACATGCACCAGTACGGCACCACGCGTGAGCAACTGGCCGATGTCGCACTGGCGGCGCGCGGATGGGCGAACCTGAACCCCGAGGCCTTCGCCCGGGGGCCGCTGACGAAGGATGACTTGCTGTCTTCGCGGATGATCTCGGACCCATTGACCAAGGCGGATTGCTGTCTGGTGACGGACGGGGCCGCCGCCGTCATCCTGACCCGCGCGGATCGCGCCAAGGATCACCACGCGAAACCGGTATATTTCATGGGCGCGGGCGCTGCGAACTATCACCGCTCCATCGTTGCGATGCCGGATCTGACCACTACGGCGGCCGTGGACAGTGGCCCGCGCGCGTTCGAGATGGCGGGCGTGCAACGCTCCGATCTGGACCTCGTGATGCTGTATGACGCGTTTACGATCAACACGATCCTGTTCCTCGAAGACCTCGGCTTCTGCCCCAAGGGCGAGGGCGGGCGGTTCGTCGAGGATGGCCGCATCGCACCCGGCGGCGAACTGGCCGTGAACACCAATGGCGGGGGATTGTCCTGCGTTCATCCGGGTATGTACGGCCTGTTCCTGATCGCGGAGGCGGTGGAGCAGATCCGCGGCACCGCGGGGGAGCGTCAGGTTGACGACTGCAATCTGGCCCTGTGTCACGGCAACGGCGGCACGTTGTCCAGCCAGTGCACTGCCATCCTGGGATCGGAGGCTGCATTATGACGGACCTGAGCCATGTGGATGGATTGCTGACCCCCCGATCCGTTGCGGTGATCGGGGCGTCAGAGGATGTCACCCGCATCGGGGGCCGCCCCATCGCGGCGATGCTGAAGGCCGGATACAAGGGCCGCATCCTGTCCGTGAACCCCAAGCGGGAAACCGTGCAGGGATTGCCCTGCTATGCCGATATAGACGCATTGCCGGTTGCGCCGGATGCCGCCCTGATCGCCGTCCCGGCCAAGCTGGTGCCCGAAACGATCGTGGCGCTGGGCCGCAAGGGGTGCAAGGCCGCGACGCTGTTTTCCGCCGGGTTCGCAGAAACCGGGGAGGAGGGCGAGGCCGCGCAGCGTGAGTTGGTGGCCTTGGCGAAATCCTGCGGAATGCGCCTGCTGGGGCCGAATACGCTGGGCGTCTACAATGTCGATATCGGCTATTACGGCACGTTTTCGTCCTCTCTCGACACCGGGTATCCATTGCCCGGCAATATCGGCATCGCCAGCCAGTCCGGTGCATTCGGGGCGCATCTGGGTGCCTTGGCGCGGGATCGGGGGCTGGGATCCTCGATCCTGATGACCACGGGGAACGAGGCGGACATCACCGTCGCGGATGCGATCCGCTGGATGGCGCAGAGCGATGGCATCGACGTGATCTGCACCTATATGGAGGCCGTCAACGATGCGCCGGCCCTGCTGGACGCGCTCGACGCGGCACGCGCGGCTGGCAAGCCCGTGATTGCGCTGAAATCGGGGCGCTCCATCGTGGGGGCGCAGGCCGCCGCCTCGCACACGGCCTCGCTGACCGGTGACGCGGTCGTCGCTGATGCAGTGCTGAAGGCACATGGTGCCATCATCGTGCGCGATTCCGAGGCCATGATGGACATTGCCTATGTCGCCTCCAGAAAGATCTTCCCCACCCGCGATACGTTCGGTGTCATCACCGTCAGCGGTGGTGCCGGCATCGTCATTAGTGACGAGGCGGAGCGGATCGGTTTCGCGATGCCACCCATGCCGTCCGAGGCGCAGGCCCGCCTCAAGGCCGTGCTGCCCTATGGCTCCCCGGTCAATCCTCTCGATTGTACGGCGCAGGCGCTGAATGATCCGTCCTTGCTGGAGAAGTTCACCCGTGCCGCATTGGAGGAAGGGGGCTATGGCGCGGTGCTGTGCTTCTTTACCTATGTGGCGGGCAGCCCCGCGATGTCGGATATCATCCTCAAGGCTGTGAAACCCCTGCGTGAGGCGTACCCGGACCGCATTATCGCCTTTTGCGCATTGGGAGAGCCGGAGGTGCTCAAGGAATATGACGATCAGGGCATTCTGATCTTCAACGATCCGTGTCGCGCGGCGCGGGCGATCCATGCGATTTGCGGCTTCCGCCAGGCCACGCCCCGTGCCATCCCGTCTGCGCCTCCGGTAACACTGCCCGACACCACACCGGACGAAGCTGGCGCGAAGGAAATCCTCGCCGGGTGCGGTATTGCCTGCGCCCCGGAGCAGGCCGTGCAAACCGTCGAGGAGGCTGTCGCCGCGGCCGGGACATTCGGATATCCGGTGGTGATGAAAATCCTCTCGCCGGATATTTTGCATAAATCCGATATCGGCGCGGTCAAACTGGACCTTGGCGATGCCGATGCGGTTCGTGCAGCCTATACCGATATCGGCGCGGCGGTGGCGAAACATGCGCCGGATGCCAGGGTCAGCGGAATGTTGGTTGCCAAGCAACTGTCGGGAGGCGTCGAATGCCTGATGGGCATCAACCGCGACCCGGCGTTCGGGCCGGTGGCGGTCTTCGGGCTGGGCGGTATCTTCGTCGAACTGCTCAACGATGTTGCCGTTCAGGCCTGTCCGTTCGGTGCGGAATCGGCCCGTGAGATGATCCTTTCCATTCGCGGGGCCTCAATCCTGAAGGGCGCGCGCGGGCAGTCGGCGGTGGATATCGACGCGCTGGCGCAGATGCTGTCGCAATTGTCGATGTTCGCCGCCGGGGCAGGGGATCGTCTGGTTTCGGTCGACCTCAACCCTGTGCTGGCCCTGGCCGAGGGGGCCTATGCGCTGGACGCGGTGATCGAAATGGAGGACCGCTGACATGGCGATCGAGCAGGCGCTCTACTACCGCTGGAACGGCGACACGAATCCGCTGCACATGGACCCTCGTGTCGCACAAAAGGCCGGGTTCGAGCGCCCGATCCTGCACGGGCTGTGTACCTTTGGCGCGGCGGCGCAGGCCTTGCTGGCGGTTCTGTGCTCCTATGGCGCAACACGCTTCGGCTCGATGGACGGACGATTTACTGCGCATGTTTTCCCGGGTGAGACGCTGCGCACGGAAATCTGGAACGACGGGTCGTTCCGAACCCGTGTCGTCGAACGCGACAAGATCGCCATCGGCAACGGATTGTTCAAGCTCAGGAGGGATGCGGCATGACCGTCAAGACAGACATACGCGACACCGGCGTGATGGTCATCACGCTGAACCAGCCCGAGCGCCGCAATCCGATCGGGCATGAAGTACGCCGCGCCATAGTGGCCGCGCTGTCGCAGGCCGAGGGTGACGATACCATTCGTGCCGTCGTGCTGACCGGTGCGGGTGGGCAATTTTCGGCCGGCGGGGATGTCCGCGACCAGCGTGATCGCAGCATGGCCGAACAGCGCGAAAGATTTGCATGCGTCAAGGATATGGTCGAACGGATGGTTCGCTTCTCCAAGCCCTTGGTCTCAGCGGTCGAAGGGTGGGCTGCGGGGGGCGGCTTCTCGGTCGCAGTGGCGTGCCCTACGGTCGTTGCGGCCCGCGATGCGAAATTCGTGACCAGCTTTACCAAGGTGGGCCTGATCCCCGACATGGGCCTGTTGGGAACGTTGCCTGCGCGGGTCGGCCCGGCGCGTGCCCGCCGGATCATCCTGAACAATCGCCCGATCGGGGCGGAGGACGCGTTGGCAATCGGCATTGTCGATGAAGTTGCGGAGGCCGGCGGCGCATTGGAACTTGCCTGTACCATTGCGGCGCAAGAAGCTGCCGGTGCGCCGCTGCCACGGCAGTTCATCAACGATTGGTTCGCACGTGACGTTAGCGCCGCACTGGACTATGAGCATAGCTTGCAGCCGATTCTTCTAAACAGCGCCGACGCTGCCGAGGGTCGCGCGGCATTCCTGGAAAAACGCGCCCCGAACTACAAGGGGCGTTAGGCGCCTGCGGGGGCAAATGCCGAAACCACAGAACTCCACATCCCTTGCCGGGGCCCTGACCACGCTGCATCGTGGCCTGATGCCGTTTGTCATGCTCGCGGGCGTCACATTGATCTTCGTCGAGTCTGTCTGGCTTACGATCGTGGCGAACCTGGCACTGGTTGTTTTTCTGGCGATGGGGTGGCGACGCTTCAGTGTAGGTACGTGGGTTCCCGTGCTGCTGTCACTCGCGACGTTTGCGTTGGCCTTGTGGAAGGGTGTTTCAACCGAGGTCTTGCTGGATGCGCTGGGACGGATGCTGTTTCTGGCGGCGCTGATCTCGATGATGGGCACGCTGCGCTCCGCTGCGGCGCTGGCACCCGAGGTGATCCAGGCGGGCACGTATCTGACCGGGCAGCCCGCCTCGCGGCGCTATATCGCGCTAACCTTCGGGGGGCATTTGTTCGGTGTTTTGATCAATTTCGGCGGTCTTGCGCTGCTGCTCGATATGGCCACCCGCTCCATGAAGTCGGAGGCGAGCCTGAATCTGCCCGCCGCGATACGGGAGGTAAAGCTCAAGCGCATGACGCTGGCGATCGTACGGGGGTTCGGGCTGATATCGCTATGGTCGCCGCTGGGCTTCTCCGCGAATGTGATCCTGATCACGCTGCCCGGACTGACCTATCTGGATTTCGGCCCGGTAGGGTTCGTCATGTCCTTCGTCTTCATCGCGATCGGCTGGAGCTTCGACCAGATCGAACGGCGCAGGATCGGCACGGTTGCCGTGGCACGGCCCAAACCGCCAGCGGGGTCGTGGCTGGGGGCGGTGATGCTGGTGGGG
The DNA here is from genome assembly GCF_014235845.1 of Pontivivens nitratireducens. Lineage (GTDB taxonomy): Bacteria > Pseudomonadota > Alphaproteobacteria > Rhodobacterales > Rhodobacteraceae > Pontivivens > Pontivivens nitratireducens. The sequence goes on from NZ_JACJUQ010000005.1 coordinate 78,573, forward strand.
CATGTGCTGGCGTTGGGTCTGCTGATATTCGTGGTGCATGGAATCTTCCCGTTGAGCTTTCAGGAAGGGTTGATGACGCTGATCCCGACCTACGCCTTTTTCTGGGTCATCTGGTCAACCAGAACGGCCCCCCGGGCGGGGCTGCGTGAGGCCGGAAAAATTGTCATGCAACGGCTGCCCAATTCCGCGGGGGAGGTCGGCGTATTCGCCTCCGCCGGGTTCCTGTCCGTCATGTTGTTGGCGCTAATCCCGGTGGAATCTTTGCGCCTGATCATCGCGGATTTCGGTTTGGGCGCAATCTCCCTGGCGCTGTGTATCGTGTTCGGCATCGTGCTCATGGCATTTGTGGGGATCAATCCCATCGTCTCCGCTTCGGTTCTGGGGGCGGTCGCGTCACAGCTTGCCGTGCCGGGGTTGAGCGATGCGGCAATCGCGTTTTCCATCATCGGTGGATGGACGACCGTGATCGGGCTTTCGCCGTTCATCACGACAATCATCTTCTGCGCCGCCATAATCGAACGCCCGCCAATCCTGATCGGCCTGAAGTGGAACAGGGCCTATTCCCTAACAATCCTGACGTTGTGGTGCGCGTTCCTGATCACTCTGATGCTGACGGGCGCGGTCTAGCTGCCGAATTCGGCGCGGATGCTGGCCGTATGCTCGCCGAGTGCCGGTATGCTGGCGTTCTGACCGCGACGCGCGCCGTCTGTGATGGCGGGGGCGGCCGGGTGGGTGACGCTGGCCCCCGCAGGCGTGGCTGTACGGGTCGTGGCGAGGTGGGGATGCGCGATCAGGCCCGTCATGTCCTTCACCCCAGCGAAGGCCACATTCGCATCCAGCAATACGCGGGTGATTTCCTCGTTGCTGCGCCGCGCGATGGCGGCGGCAACCGTGGCATCCACAATGGCACGATTGGCGAGGCGCGCCTTGTTGGTGGCGAACTGCGGATCGGAGGCCATCTCCGGTGCCTCCAGAACCTTCTGCGCGAACAGCGTCCATTCCCGGTCATTCTGAATCGACAGCAGCACGTCCTGCCCGTCCGCCGTGGTAAACACGCCATATGGCGAGATGGACGGATGGGCCAGGCCGATGCGCTGCGGCGTCTGCCCCGATGCGGCATGGAGGTACGGAACCGCCAGCCAGTCCGCGATCACGTCGAACATGGAAATGCGGATGTCGCAGCCCCGTCCGGTGATGCCGCGCTGGATCAATGCCTCCAGAATCGCGGACTGCGCCGCGGCGCCACTGGCGATATCGACGATCGAGATGCCGACGCGGGCCGGTTCATCAGGCCCACCAGTGATGGAGCAAAGCCCGGATTCCGCCTGAATCAGAAGGTCGTAAGCCTTGCGCGTCGCATAGGGGCCGGTATCGCCATATCCGCTGATGCCGCAGGTTATCAGGCGGTCGTTTCGCTGTCGCATTGCCTCAGGGCCCAGCCCCTTGCGTTCCAGTGCGCCGGGTTTGAGGTTGTGGACTAGGACATCCGCCTTGTCGATCATCGCCAGCAGAAGCTTGTGATCCGTGGCGTCGTCCATGTCGATCACGACGGATTCCTTGCCACGGTTGAGCCAGAGGAAATAGCTGCTTTCGCCATCCGCCGCTTGGTCGTAGCCCCGGGCGAAATCACCTTCGGGTCGCTCAACCTTGATCACACGCGCCCCCGCATCGGCCAGACGGGAGGTGCAATATGGCGCGGCCACCGCTTGCTCGATCGACACGACGAGAACGCCGTCCAGCGGACCTTTGGACATGTGAGCTTCCTTTCTGCCGGCCTTGCGTGACCATCGCGATAGCTTAAACCAAGCGAAACCATGCTTGTAAGGCCAATTGGAAATTTCAGAAATGCCTTTTCGGCATGACTGTCAGAGCGTGGTGCCAGGCCACTGGCCCGAAGTCACCAGATGGTGCACCTCGGAGGTAAGGAATGCCGAGAATTCTGACGCTACGCGCGATCCGGGGCGGTTGAGCGGGGTCATCAAAACCAGCGTCCTGTCAATCGTCCTGCGGATGATCGGACGGGCGATCAGTGTCCCCGCCCGGACCTGATGAATGACGCTGACCAAAGGCAGAACGGTGGAGCCGAGGCCGCGCTCGACAAAGGCCAGCATGGTCGGCAGGATATCAATTTCCAGAACGACGTTGAGGTCGATCTTCTCGCTTTGCGCAATGGATTCGACGCGCCCGCGCAGACCGTGTTCCGGGTTTGGCAGGATGAGGGGCAGGCGCAGCGCGTCCTGAGCCAGGATGGGCGTGCCATCCACCCCGTCTGAAAATTGCGCGGCCTGGATCAGGAAAAGTTGTTCCAGAATAATTGGTTGCGTCTTTATTGACGGGGATTTCTGCCCCTCGTAGGCCACACCCAGATCGATCTTTCCCCGCAACAACCAGTCCTGTACGTGGCCGCTGAAGCCGGAGACGATGCGCAGGTTCACATCGGGGTACAGGTCGAGGGCGCGCTCGATCAGATGGGTTGCCAGAACCTCCGCCACGGTGGGCGGCAATCCCAGTGTCAGGGTGCCGGACAGCGTCTTCTTGTTGCCCGAGAATTCACCGGCCAGATCCTCCATGCTTTCCAGAATGACGGAGGCCCGCCGGGCAAGTCGCAGGCCCTCCTCCGTCGGCATGACACCCCGCCCGTGACGGCGCAGCAGGGAAACGCCCAGTTCCGCCTCCAGCGCCTTGACCTGACGGCTCAGCGCGGGTTGCGCGATATGAAGGCGGTCAGCGGCGGCGGTGATGCTGCTCAATTCCACGATCTGTACGAAATTGCGGAGTTGGCGAAAATCCATTCATGCCTCATTTGTATCTCTGATATAGCCATAATGCATTTGCTACATGAATGACCATCTTTCACGGTGGGCGGGAAGGCAAGTCCGCTTTCCGGCCCGCCCCGGGCTCGGATGACCGCTTTGCTGTTCGGATACGGTCAACAGGCCGGTCGGAACGGTGTGCAGGCAAGGGCCTTCGCCATAGGGAGAATGAACATGAAGAAAAATATCCTGCGTTCCACGATCGGCGCGCTCATGACATGTGCGGCGTTGCCCGCATTTTCACAGGAACTGCCCGATACCATGGTCTGGACGTCGTATGATGTCGGTTCCGCCGGATATGCCGAGGCATCGGCGATTGCAGACGCATTCGGACGGGAATTCGGCACGCGCGTTCGCATCCAGCCCTCGGGCAGCAGCATCGGGCGCCTTCAGCCGCTGCTGCAGGGGCGGGCTGATTATGCATTCCTCGCAACGGAGGCTTTCTTCGTCTCCGAAGGAGCGTTCGATTTCGCGACGCCGGAATGGGGTCCGCACCAGTTGCGCGCCATCGCGGGCCGCCCTGCCGGCATCACGCTGATCGCTGCTGGCGACGCCGGTATTGATACGGTCGAGGATGCACGGGGCAAGCGTATCGCCTTCGTCGCGGGCAACCCGTCGGTGAACGTGAAGTGCGAAGCAATTCTGGCCTTTGGCGGGCTGACGCTCGACGATGTCGAAATCATCATGTTCCCGACCTATGGCGCGGCGATGTCGTCGATGACCCGCAACGAATCCGACGCGACCTGCACGACGCCGACCACCAGCCAGTTGTACGAACTGGCCGAGAGCCCGCGCGGCATCCACTACGCCCCGCTTGAGGCGGATAACGAAGCCGGGTGGGAGCAGCTGCTTAAGGTTCTTCCCATCATGACGCCATCGGATGAAGACGTCGCCGCCGGCCTGCCCGAAGGTGAAATCGCCAAGATGGCGGCCTATCGCTATCCCGTCATCACCACCACCGATGACAGGGACGAGGACGATGTCTATGCCTTCATCAAGGCGCTGGACGAGACTTATGACCTGTACAAGGACGGCACCGCCGCGATGAGCCGTTGGTCACTGGACATGTCCGGTCGTCCGGCCATCGACATTCCGTTTCACGAGGGGGCAATCCGCTACCTGCGCGAAATCGGCGTGTGGACTGAGGAAGACGATGCGTGGAACGAGCAGCGTGTGACGCGGCTGAATACGCTCAGCGAGGCGTGGGCGGAATTCCACGATGAGAACAGCGACATGTCAGAGGAGGATTTCTCCGCCGCGTGGATGGAGCGCCGCGCCGAGGTCGTTTCCTCGCTGAACTGATCGAGACCCAAGTCGCGATACCCCCCGGCGTTTCGGCGCCGGGGGGGCAGTTCATCAGTAGGTCAGGGACGGTCTAATGAAATCAGAGAGCACTTCCCCAGGCGCCGACGCGCCCGATTTCGCGACGAATGCGTCATCAGGACCCAGCGCGATCATGCGCTGGCCTGTCATGGCGTTGGGCGCGCTGGGTGTCCTGTTGGCCGTCAACCAGCAATTCCTGCTGAACCTGTTCGGGTTTCAACCGCTGGGGAACGCATATCTCTATTATCTGATCGGGATTTTTCTGGCAGTGACCTTTCTGGCGCTGCCGATTTCCAGCAACCTTGCCGGGCGTTTGCACTGGGTCAACGTCCTGCTGGCGATCGCCGCGATGGTCAGTGGCGGTTGGCTGGGGCTGCACGGGCTCGATATCATCTCACGCGGGTGGGAATACGATGCGCCGCTGATGGCGGACATCATGGCCACGATTCTGATTTTCCTGGTGCTTGAAGGCGTGCGCCGCGCTGGCGGGCCGGTCCTGCTGGCCACGGCGCTGCTGTTCGGGACCTTTCCGCTCTATGCCGGGCATATGCCGGGTTTCCTTTGGGGAACGCAGTTTTCCGCGATCGAGACCGTCCGCGCGCACGTGTTGGGGGTGGAGAGTATCATCGGCATCCCGATGCAGGTGGTCGCGGAACTGGTCATCGGCTTCGTGATCTTTGGCTCGGTTCTGGTCATCACCAAGGGCAGCGACTTCTTCATGGAGCTTGCCTCCGCGTTGTTGGGGCACAGCCGTGGTGGCCCGGCCAAGGTGGCGGTCATCGGTTCCGGCATACTCGGCTCTCTGTCGGGCAGCGTCATCTCGAACATTCTGACATCCGCACCGTTTTCCGTGCCGACAATGCGGCGGGTGGGGTATCCTGCCAGCTATGCCGCAGCGGTGGAGGCATGTGCGTCGACCGGGGCCACGTTGATGCCGCCGGTCATGGGCACGGTTGCCTTCGTCATGGCATCGTTTCTGGGCGTGCAATATTCCACCATCGTGATTGCCGCCGTGATCCCCGCGATTCTGTTCTATGTGGCACTGCTGTTTCAGGTGGACATGTACGCCGCGCGGCGCGGGCTGCACGGTCTGCCGCGATCCGAAACGCCGAAGATCCTGCCCGTTTTGGCCAAGGGCTGGCCCTATCTGCTGAGCCTCGCGGTGCTGATCTTCGTGCTGATGGTCCTGCGCATGGAGTCGCGTTCACCCTATTATGCCTCGATTGTGATGATCGTCGCCACGTCCTTTCGCAAGGAAACGCGCCTGACCTATCAGCGGTGCAAGGCGTTGCTTCTCGATATCTCGTTGAACGTGGGCAAGCTGGTCGCGATCCTGGCCGGGATCGGCCTGGTCGTGGGGGGGCTGTCCTATACCGGGGTGGCCGGTGCCTTCAGCCGTGAGCTGCTGCTTTATGCCGGCGGGAACACCGCGCTGATGCTGCTCGCCGGTGCTGTGACCAGCTTCGTTCTGGGCATGGGGATGACGGTGACGGCGTGTTATATCTTCCTGTCCATCCTACTGGCGCCCGCGCTGGTTCAGGCCGGGCTGAACCCGATCGCGAGCCACCTGTTCATCCTGTACTGGGGCATGCTGTCCTATATCACGCCGCCGGTCGCACTGGCTGCGATTACCGCCGCGAACGTCGCGGGGTCCAAACCGATGGAGACGGGATTCCGTGCCATGCGGCTGGGTCTGCCGTTGTTCGTCCTGCCCTTCATCTTCGTCTATGACCCCGCCCTGATCATGGAGGGGACGGCGATAAATATCGTGGAGCGGATCTTCCTGACGACGGTGGCGATCTGGGCGGTTACATCCGCGTTCGAAAGCTGGATATACAAGGTCGGACGGATCGGCGTGGTCAGCCGTATCGCATTTGCCGCCGGGGGTGTGCTGATCATCGTGCCGGAGCTATTGACCAGCATTGCGGGCGCGATCGTTCTGGGCGTCGTGATCGCCGTCAACCTGATGCTGAAGCGGCGCAAGCCGGCGCAGGGCATGTGAGGAGCGTATGATGGACAAGAGATTGCCTGATCTGGCGACCGCAGTTGCCAGGATCGAGGATGGCGCACGGCTGATGATCGGTGGCTTTGGGTCCGCCGGCATCCCGTTCGGCCTGATCGACGCGCTGCTCGATCACGGTGCGAAGGGTCTGACCGTGATTTCCAACAATGCCGGTGCGCAGGAAACCGGGATCGCGAAGCTGCTGAAGGAAGGGCGCGTGGCAAAGGTCATCTGCTCCTATCCCCGATCCCCCGGTTCCATCTGGTTCGAGCGCCGCTATGAGGCGGGAGAGATCGAACTGGAGGTCGTGCCGCAGGGCACGCTGGCCGAACGCATCCGTGCCGCAGGCGCCGGAATCGGCGGATTTCTGACGCCGACCGCCTATGGCACATTGCTGGCGGAGGGCAAGGAAACGCGGGTCATCGACGGACGCGGCTATGTCATGGAACTGCCGCTGCATGCCGATGTCGCGCTGTTGCGGGCCGACCGGGCGGACAAGTGGGGCAATCTGACGTTCCACGGCACCGCGCGAAACTTCAATCCGGTCATGGCGTCCGCTGCGAAATACGCAGTCGCGGAGGTGCGGGAGCTTTCCGACGTACCGCTCGACCCGGAACGGGTGGTGACGCCGGGCATCTTTGTGCAGGGCGTGGTGGAATATGGGGTACGGCCATGAACAGTCTCACCGACGCTCAACTGGCGGCGCGGGTTGCGCGCGACATTCCCGACGGCTCCTACGTCAATCTGGGGATCGGCAAGCCGACCCACGTGTCCAGCTACGTCCCCGAGGGACGCGAGATCATCTATCATTCGGAGAACGGCATTATCGGCGTCGGCCCGACCCCGCCCGAGGGCGAGGAAGATTTCGAGATGATCGACGCCAGCAAACGCTACATCACGACAGCCCCCGGTGCCGCGTTTTTCGAGCATGCCGACAGCTTCGCGATGATGCGTGGCGGGCATATAGATATCGCAGTGCTCGGCGCCTATCAGGTGGCGGAAAATGGCGATATCGCGAACTGGGCGACACTGGATGAGAAGTTTCCGCCTGCGGTCGGCGGTGCGATGGATCTGGTCGTCGGGGTTCCGACGATCTTCGTCATGATGAGGCATACGAACCGCGACGGCACACCCAAACTGCTGCGTAAATGCACCTATCCCCTGACCGGTCTGGCCATCGTCAGTCGCGTCTACACCGACCTTGCCGTTCTGGATCTGGCGCCTGAGGGTTTTCGTCTGGTTGAACTGACACCGGGCAACACGCTCGAAGAAGTGCAGGCCCTGACCGACGCGAAAATTCATTCCTGAAGGGCAGGCATGAGCAAGCACACGGAAAATCCCGCCCGATATCGGGTGGGGCATGGCGGACGGTGCATCGTTCGCACCGACAGTAAGATTCTAGGAAATCGCGGCCTTGCGGCCGAGTGACAACCGCCTTCGGGCACAGATAAAATTTAGGAGAGCCTTGTGAAAACCAGCGCCCCCGAGTCCCATGATGACCTGCGCGATGCATTGCGCGCATTATGTGCGGAATTCCCCGCCGAATATCACCGCAAGCACGGCGCGGCGGAGACATATCCCGAGGAATTCGTGACGTCCCTTACGCAGGCTGGCTGGCTGGCCGCGATGATCCCCGAGGAGTTCGGCGGATCGGGTCTGGGCCTGACCGAGGCGTCCATCGTGATGGAGGAGATCAACCGCGCGGGCGGCAATGCCGGCCATTGTCACGGGCAGATGTACAACATGGGCACGTTGCTGCGCCATGGATCGGCCGAGCAGAAGGCGAAGTACCTTCCCAAGATCGCGTCGGGTGAATTGCGCCTGCAATCCATGGCCGTGACCGAACCTACGACCGGAACCGACACGACGAAGCTGAAGACCACCGCCGTGCGCAAGGGTGACCGGTATGTCGTCAACGGTCAGAAGGTCTGGATCAGCCGTATCCAGCATTCCGACCTGATGATCCTGCTGGCCCGCACCACGCCACTGGCCGAGGTCAAGCGCAAGTCCGAGGGGCTTTCCATTTTCCTCGTCGAACTGGACCAGATGATCGGCAAGGGGATGGAGGTCAAACCCATCTCGAACATGGTCGGGCATGAGACGAACGAGTTGTTCTTCGACAATCTGGAAATCCCCGCCGAAAGCCTGATCGGTGAGGAGGGCAAGGGCTTTCGCTACATCCTCGACGGGCTGAACGCCGAGCGGACGCTGATCGCGGCGGAATGTATCGGTGACGGGTACTGGTTCATCGACAAGGCCACGCAATACGCCTCGGAGCGTGAGGTCTTCGGCAGACCCATCGGACAGAACCAGGGCATCCAGTTCCCGCTGGCCAAGGCCTTCGCCCATCTGGAGGCCGCCAATCTGATGCGGTTCGAAGCGTGCCGCCGGTTCGATGCGGTTCAGGACGCAGGCGCGCAGGCCAATATGGCGAAGCTGCTGGCCGCCGATGCCTCATGGGAGGCCGCGAACGCCACGATGCAGACATTCGGCGGTTTCGGCTTCGCGGAGGAATATGATGTCGAGCGCAAGTTCCGTGAAACGCGGCTGTATCAGGTCGCGCCGATCTCCACCAATCTGATCCTGTCCTATGTGGCCGAACATATCCTCGGTATGCCCCGCAGCTTCTAGGAGATCCCCATGTCCGATACCGCTATCACCGCAGTGCCGAGTTTCCCGCTGTTCGTGCCTGCCGATCGCCCCGATCGGTTCGCGAAGGCCTGTGCTGCGGGAACCGACACCGTCATCATAGATGTCGAGGATGCCGTCGCCCCAGATAGCAAGGTGGCGGTGCGCAGAATACCCGAAGGTGCCTTGCCCAAGGAGAGAACCGTGCGGTTGTACCTGCGGGTAAATGCCGTGGACACCCCATGGTATCGCGACGATGTCGCCTTCGCGCGGGCGATGGCCTTTGACGGGGTCGTTCTGCCCAAGGCGGAAAGCGCGGCTCAGGTCGCGGCCCTGCGTGAGGCGTTGGAGCCGGGGCGCACGATCCTCGCCCTGGTCGAGACGGTCGCCGGTCTGGCCGCGATAGACGAGATCGCGCGCGCCGCGGATCAGATCGCGTTCGGCTCCATCGACTTCGCGGAGGACATGGGATGCGCGCACACCCGGCAGACGCTGTTGCCGATCCGCAGCCGGGTCGTGATGGCCGCGCGGCTGGCCGGTCGGCCCGCGCCGATAGATGGCGTCACGCCGACGACCACGGATACCGCCCTGATGGCGGACGATGCCAAGCATTCCAATGAGATGGGCTTTGGCGGGAAGCTGTTGATCCATCCTCATCAGATTGCGCCCTCACGTGCGGCGTTCCGGCCTGATGCGGGGGATCTGGACTGGGCCAGCCGTGTACTTTCCGCCGCCAAGAGCGGGGCGACCGTGGTCATCGACGGTGCAATGGTTGACGCCCCCATCGTGGCGCGGGCCCGCAGAATTCTGGCTCGGGAAAGGGCCCTGACATGAACGACACAGCTGCAATCGACTTCGATCATCTGAACGGTTGGATCGGCCGCACCGAAACCGTGGCGGATATCGTGACACCGGGACTGGTGGATCGGTTTCGCGCTACCTTCGGCAAGCGTCTGTATGGCGATCCGCAGAGCGTGCCGCTGGGTCTGCACTGGTGCCTGGCCCCCCCGGCTGTTCCGTTGGAGGAGATCGGGCCCGATGGCCATCCTGCGCGGGGCGGCTTCCTGCCGCCGGTTCCGCTGGAAAACCGGATGTGGGCAGGCGGTGCCGTCAGCTTCCACGCGCCCTTGCAGATCGGGGACGAGGTTACGCGCGCATCTCGCATCGCGGCGATCACGCCCAAGAACGGGCGCAGTGGGCCGCTGGTCTTCGTCACGGTTGAGCATGAACTGCATGTCGGCAATCGCCGGGTGATCGAGGAGCGTCAGGACATCGTCTATCGCCCGGCCCGCTCGGTCGAGACGGCACAGCCCGAAGCCGTGCACGACATTCCCGAGGATGCGTTTGTCGGCGATCCGGTGACGTTGTTTCGCTACTCCGCCATGACGTTCAATGGCCACCGCATCCACTACGACTATCCCTATGTCACGCAGCAGGAGGGCTATTCCGGGCTGGTTGTTCACGGCCCCATTCAGGCGACCTTGCTGATGAACGCCGCCGCCGCCGCCGCGCAGCAGGATGCGATCCGGATCGAGTATCGCGGTCTGTCGCCGCTGATCGCGGGGCAGTCTGTCTCGATCAAGCGCGACGACAAGCATGTCTGGCTGGAAAAGCCCGATGCCACCGTCACCTTCGACGCCCGTTATTCACTGCTCTGAGGATACCACCATGGCCCGAGCCGACGTAGATGCACTGAAACCGGACCTTGTCCTGCCGCTGATCGGAGCGCCGATGTTTCTGACCTCGGGCGTTGATCTGGTGGTGGCGCAGTGTTGCGCCGGGATCATCGGCACGTTTCCGGCGCTCAACGCACGTCCGGCGCAGGTTCTGGATGAATGGCTGACCCGGATCGAAACGCGGCTGGCCGATCACGAGGCGCAAACGGGCCGCAAGCCCGCCCCCTATGGCGTCAACCTGATCGTCAACGACTACAACGAAAGGCTGGAGGAAGACCTGGCAACCATCGTTCGCCACCGGGTGCCGTTGGTCATCACGTCCCTGTCCGCCCCGGACAAGGTGGTCGCGGCGGTGCATGGATATGGCGGCATCGTCTTTCACGATGTCATCAAGGCGCGCCACGCAAAACGTGCGGTCAAATCCGGGGTGGACGGCCTGATACTTGTCTGCGCGGGGGCCGGTGGGCATGCCGGAACGCTCAGCCCGTTTGCGTTGGTCGAGGAGGTTCGCGCCTTCTATGATGGCCCGCTGATCCTCTCGGGCGCGATTGCCAACGGTCGTGCCGTGCTGGCGGCGCAGGTTCTGGGCTGCGATTTCGCCTATTCCGGCACGGTTTTCATCCCCACAAGTGAGGCGATCGCCCCCGAGGCACACAAGCAGATGATCGTCGCAGCCGAGGCGGAGGGCATCGTCTACACGCCGATGTTTTCGGGCACGCACGCGAACTACCTGACGGCGAGCATCGAGCAGGCCGGTGTCGATCCCGAGGAAGCCAGACGCGCCGAACCGCGCCCGATGGTCGCGAAGGATCATCCAGATCGCCCCAAGACCTGGAAGGAAATCTGGGGCGCGGGGCAGGCCGTAGGCCAGTCACGATCCGTGCAGCCCGCCGCCGACGTGGTGGCCCGGTTGCACGCTGAATATCGGGACGCATGCGGGAGGGTTTCGAAATGAGCCGGATCGAAGGGTCTGACACCTATTGCAACGTACCTGACAGCAGGGGGCTGAACGTCTTTCGCGCGGACCCGGCGCTGGCCGCGCTGGTCCGGCTGTATGCGCCGCCGGCGTTGCATGATGTATTGCTGCCGCAGTTGGACAGGATGGGATCGCTGGTCGGGGACCGGCTGGAAACCCTCGCGCTCAGCGCGGATCAGAACACACCGAAGCTGGTGTTGCGGGCGCGCACCGGAGCCCCGGATGAGCGGATCGAGAAGCACCCCGACTATCAGGAGCTGGAACGATTTGCCTTCGGTGAATTCGGACTGGCCGCAATGTCGCACCGGGCCGGGGTGTTCGGGTCGGATGCGCCGCTGCCGCCGATTGCGAAATACGCGCTGGTCTATCTCTTCGTGCAGGCGGAATTCGGCCTGTGCTGTCCGCTGAGCATGACGGATTCGCTGACCCGCACCTTGCGTAAGTTCGGCTCGGACGAGCTGATCGCGCGATATGTGGATCGCCTGACTTCGCAGGACATGGATGCGCTTTACCAGGGCGCGATGTTCATGACGGAGCAGGTCGCGGGCTCGGATGTGGGGGCGATCGAGACGACGGCCCGTCAGGATGGTGAAACATGGCGTTTGTCAGGTGACAAGTGGTTCTGCTCCAACCCCGACGCCGCGCTTGCCATGGTGTTGGCCCGACCCGAGGGGGGCGGCACCGGCACCCGCGGGCTGTCGCTTTTCCTGTTGCCGCGGCATTTGCCCGACGGGCGGCGAAACGACTACCGGATCGTGCGGCTGAAGGACAAGATGGGCACGCGGTCCATGGCCTCGGGTGAGATCGTGATGGAGGGGGCGGAGGCGTACCTCGTCGGTGATCCGGGGCAGGGCTTCAAGCAGATGACGGACATGATAAACATGTCACGTCTGGCCAATGGCGTGCGGTCCGCCGGATTGATGCGCCGCGCGGTGGGTGAGGCCCTGTTCATCGCGCGTCACCGCACCGCGTTCGGAAAATCCCTCTCCGACATGCCGCTGATGCGCCGCCAGTTGGTCAAGATGCTGCTGCCGGCGGAGCAGGGGCGCAGCATGGTGTTCCACACCGCCAGAGTTCTGCAGCAGTCAGATGCGGGCGATGCCGAGATGGCGAAGGTGGTGCGCATCCTGACACCGCTCATCAAGTTCCGGACCTGTCGCGATGCGCGCAAGGTTGCCGGTGACGCGATGGAGGTTCGCGGCGGTTGCGGCTATATTGAGGAGTTTTCGGATGCGCGGGTTCTGCGTGACGCCCATCTCGGCTCCATCTGGGAGGGCACGAGCAATATTGTAGCCCTCGACGTGGCACGGGCGAGCCATCGGACCGGGGCGCTGGACGCGCTCACCCGGTATCTGCGCGATCTCCTGGCAGGGATGGATGCCCCCCTCGCGGCGGAACTGGACGATGCCTTGACCAGGGCGGTTGCGTTGATGGGACAAACCGCCGAGGGTGAGGCCGAAGTGCGCCGCGCGGCCAGCGCGTTGTATCACGTAACGTCCGCGATCTTCCTCGCGTGGGAGGGGGCGCAGTTGGACGACGCTGCGGTGGCCCGCGACAGGTTGAGGCTTGCGTCACTGGTGTTGAGCCATATTCTGACGCCACGCGATCCGTTGGGGGTGGTCGAGGCTGAACCCGACTGGCTCGACGGCCTTCTGCGCCGTGCGGGCATCGACGATTTCTCCACCCCCGACTTCTCCACCCCCGACGAGGGAGCATCCACATGACGCTGGCCCAAATTCTCGCTGATTTTGCTTCGGCTCCCGTATCGCGGAACGACACGATGGCGCAGTTCGTGCGCTTCTCGCTGTTGGACTGGGCCAGCGTTGGCATCGCAGGCCGGGCGGAGCCTGTGGCGCAAGCTTCGCGTCAACTCGCACTGGCCGAGGGGATCGAACAGGCCACGCTGTTTGGGGGCGGCAAGGGGTCGGCGCGGACCGTGGCGATGGCCAATGGCGCGATCAGCCATGCTCTCGACTACGACGACACGCATTTCGGCTATGTCGGTCATCCCAGCGTGGCGATCATACCTGCCGTTCTCGCCATGGCGGAGCGTGAGGGGGTGAGCGGTGCCCGGTTCCTCGACGCGATCACCGTCGGGATGGAGGTCGTCTGCCGGATCGGAACCTGGCTGGGCCGGACGCATTATGATGCGGGGTTCCACCAGACTGGCACGTCGGGCGCGTTCGGGGCCACGGCTGCGGCCGGGCGGGTGCTGCGCCTGGACGCGCCCGCGATGGCGCATGCTCTCGCTCTGACCTCGACACGGGCGGCGGGATTGAAAAGCCAGTTTGGAACCATGGGAAAACCGCTCAATGCAGGTTTCGCGGCGGAGGTGGGCGTCACCTCGGCCTTGCTCGCGGCGGGGGGTGTAACGTCCGCGCTGGATGCGATCGAGGGTGTTCAGGGGTTCGGGCCGACCCATGCCGCGGCTGAAGATCATGCCGCGTTCGACGGGCTGGGCCAGGAGTGGCTGTTTCCAAATGTCTCCTACAAATTCCACGCCTGCTGCCATGGCCTGCACGCGATGTTGGAAGCATTGCGGACACTGAACCTGTCGGGTCCTGTCACCTCGGTTTCCATCGAGACGCATCCCCGCTGGTTGAAGGTGTGCAACCAACCGTCACCCACGACAGGGCTTGCGGCCAAGTTCAGCTACAGATTGACCGCCGCGATGATGCTGTCCGGTGTCGATACGGCGGCGCTGGAATCCTATACCGACGAAGTCTGCGCGCGACCGGACCTGATCGCACTGCGTGACAAGGTGGAGGTGCGTGGCAACGATACGCTTGAGGATACCGAGGCGCACGTGACCGTGGTCGCCGGTGGGCAAACCCATCAGGCGCGGAGCAATCTGATGGAGGTGACGGACATCGCTCGGATCGGCGATCGTCTGAACGCGAAATCCACGTCACTTCTGGGCGACGCGCTGGCGCGGGACCTGCGGCACGATCTGAGCGTGCTGGAGGAGGCCCGCGATCTGTCCGCATTCACGGCGCGGATCGCCACGATCTGATGCCTAGGGCGGCCAGACGTGGAAAGACCGCCACCGCGAATCCGGGTATCGTACCGCTACAGGGTCAGTCTATCCAATACGATTAGATATGCTGCCTGAATATGGGCCTGACAGGCGCGTTCGGCGCCCTCAGGATCGCGTGCACTGATTGCATCGACCAGCGCGCGCACCTCTTCTACACTCACTTCCAGCCGGCCGGGTGCCGACAGTGAGCTGACACGCAGTTGCGAAATCCGATTGTGCAGTGATTGCAGAATACGCTCGACCTGAATGTTGCATGCACCGCTGAACAGCGTGGCATAGAACTGGTTTTTTCTGGCGATCACCGTTTTGATATTCGGTTTCGTGCACGCATCCTCGAAGGCCGCGAATGCTTTTTTCAGCTTTGCGATGTCGGCATCCTTGCCGAGCAGGGCCATCTGACGGGCGCAATAACCTTCGAGAAGTTGCCGCAGATCGTATATCTGACGCGCGTCCTCTGCCGTCACGGTCGCGACTGTGGGGCCACGATGGGGCGGGCTGGTGACGATCCCCTCCGCCTCCAGCTGTCGCAGGGCCTCGCGAACGGACGTTCTGCCGACGTCGAACAATTCGCAAAGCTCCCGCTCGATAAGGCGGGCGCCCGGGGGGAACTGACCGCTGATTATGGCGGTTCTAAGCTGGTTCTCGACCAGAACGCGCAAACTGGTCGGACGCCTGGAGATAGTGAATTCGGACTCGGTCATTGGCGTGTTCCGAAACAAAGGGGGGGAGAAGCCTGATTATCATAGGCTCATTTCAGTCCGGTAAAGTCAGTGCGCAAGCATACACTAAAACGTAGTATCTGTTTACGGTGAAGTTACTGCCAAATCGTCGCGGCTTTTATTTTCTAGCGACGGTAGAGTCTTGCGAACGCGGGTGCGCCCACGATGACGACCAGAATGCGCAGAACGTGGTGTGCAATGACGAACGCCATGTCCGCCCCCACGATCAGGGCGAGGATCGCCATTTCGGCCTGACCACCGGGCGCGAAAGCCAGCAGGGTTTCCAGGGCAGGGGCCAGGTCGAGCAGGTGGACCGCCTCCGCGAATACCACCGTCAGGGCCAGCAGGATCACACAGAATCCCAAGGCTGCCGTCAGGTCGATGCGGACCTCGCGCATGGTGATGCCGGCATATTTCGCGCCCACGGTCATTCCGATGAAAAATTGCGCGGCCCAGATCGCCTCAACCGGGGGGCGATGGTGCAGGACGCCTGCCAGCGCGAAGGCTCCCGCCAGGATCATCGGCCCCAGGATGGAGGCACCGAACAGCCCGACACGCTCCGCCAGTTTCCAGCCGACCAGACCGCAGAAGATCATCAGCACCAGCTGCTGCCACGCGATTTCCGAGGCAGGCGCCCCCGGCGGAACCGACAGATCGACATCCCAGTAGGCGCGTAGAATGAACGGCAGGATCGCCACGATGAACAGCACACGGGTCGCATGGACCAGCGACATGGCGCGCACGTCGCCGCCTGCTTCCTCACCAAAGATCAACATATCCTGCAATCCACCGGGCATCGCTGAATAATAGGCGGTGGGAAAGTCGAAGCCCCAGATCTTCTGAAAATAGGGAACACCGACCAGACCGATCAGCACGGTCATCAGCGGGATCAGGATCAGAGTCGGCCACATCGCGCCCATCGACACCAGAAGCGCCGTGGTGAACGTTGCGCCGACCGCCACGCCCAGAATGCCGCGCATCGCGGTGTTCAGAACCTTGATGGTGTCCAGCGGTACGCCCAGCAATGCCGCCGTCAGACAGGCCATGATCGGCCCGAGCAACCATGGCAGCGGCAGATCGACATAGGAAAACGCGGCGACGCCCAGCCCGGCGATGGCGAATGTCATCAGGATGCGGATCATGTGCGCATCGTCATCAGGCGGTGGCGCAGGGACGTTTTCAGGTGTTCTTCGGCGGCGCTGCCCGCACGCTCGACATCGCCCTGACGAATGGCGTCTATGATCTGCGCATGTTGCGCACAGACGATCCGCACGCGGTCCTCATCGCCCAGCGTCGTTCGACCGAGCAGGAGCATTGCGTTGGTCAGCGCCCGGGTTGATCCCAACAGGAACCGGTTGCGCGTGGCCAGATACAGACAGCGGTGGAACTGCTGATTGATCGCGGCGGCGCGGTGCGGCTGCGTACCGGCGGCTTCGATTTCTGCGTTGAGCGCTTCCATCTCCTCCGTCTCGGCCTGCAATGCGTGTTTCGCGGCCATCTGTGCTGCGGTGCGTTCGAGGACGGCGCGCATTTCGTACAATTCGACGACTTCACCATGACCCAACTGCCGGATCACGGCACCGATGCGGGCGCGATGTTCGACGATGCCGTCGGCCTCCAGCCTTCGCAGGGCCTCGCGGATCGGAGTGCGTGAGATGTTCAGATGGTCTGCGATCTCCGCCTCACGCAAGCGGTCGCCGGGCAGAAAATCGCCCTTCGAGATCGCTTCATACAACCGGGAATAGGCCAGTTCGCCTTGTGACAGTTTCGTCAGTTCCGACATATTCCCATCCTTGTATCCGCCTGGATACAATGAGGGGTACAGGGCGGCGCGTCAGGTATCAAGCCTTGGTTTTCAGAAACGTCCACGCGGTCCGCTTTCGCCGGGTGTATTTGCCAAATTCAAATTAAACGCCGGCTGGCGAAACAAATTCCTTGCCGAAACCGGTTTCGTACCCAAGCCTGAGTCGTGGGAGGATAAAAGTTGAGCATCGACGCGGACCAGATGAAGGCCGGATCGCAACGCCTGCGCGTGACGATCTCCGACGTGTCCGAAGCTCTGGGTCTGACCAAATCGACGGTTTCACGTGCCCTGAACGGCTATGCCGATATTTCGGAATCCACCCGACTGCGCGTGCGGCGTGCGGCGGACAAGATGGGTTATCGCCCCTTGAGCCACGCCCAGGCCATCCGCACTGGGCGGACGAAATCGCTGGGTTTGGTCATTCAGATGGCGGACCACGATGCGCAGCGGCCGTTTCTGGCGGAATTCCTGTCCGGCCTGTCCCAGGGCGCGAGCGAGGAAGGCTGGACCCTGACGATCGCGGCCAGCGACAGCCCGGAAACCACGTTCGAAACGTTCAGGACCATGATCGCGGATCGCAAGGCGGACGGGTTCATCCTGCCGCGCACCATGAGCGACGACCCGCGGGTGAAGCTGCTGCGTGCCTCCGGCATTCCTTTCGTCCTGTTCGGACGCTGCGAGGATCCCGCCGGGTGCGCGTGGTACGATGTACTGGGTGAGGATGCGATGCAGGACGCCGTCCGGCATCTGGTCGCGCTTGGTCATCGGCGGATCGGCTTTATCAATGGCGGGATGCAGTACACCTACGGACATCTGCGGCGTGAGGGGTTCCTGACCGCCATGGCCGAGGCGGGTCTGAAGATCGAGCCGGAGCATATGCGCGAAAACGCGGTGACCATCCGGGATGGCGAAGGTCGTGCCCATGAAATTCTGGGTTCAAGCCCTGCGCCGACCGCCATCGTGTGTGCTGTCGATATGGCGGCGCTGGGTGTGTATCGCGCGGCGGCAGCGCGTGGATTGCAGATAGGGCGTGACCTGTCGGTCATATCCTATGACGGCATACAGGACGGCGCCCATGTAACGCCGCAACTGACGACCTATTCCGTCGATTATACCCATTCGGGCCGTCGCCTCAGCGCATTGCTGATCCGGCGGGTGATGGGTGAGCCGGTGGAGACGCTGCGCGAAACCGCGCAGGCCAGGTTCCTGAACAGGGGGTCCACCGGCCCACCCGCCTAGGGGGCTGACCGGGGCACAAGACCCCGGCCCATCGTGACTGCACAAAAACTTCAAAGGGAGAAAGACCAAGATGAAACTCAAAACACTCATGATGTCGGGAGCAGCGACGGCGCTGATCCTGTCCGCCACGACCGCAAGCGCGGAGGAACTGCGCTTCTGGACGACGGAGGAGCAGCCCGAGCGGCTGGCGCTGCAGGAGCAGATGGCCGCCGATTTTTCGGAGGCGTCCGGGCACAGCGTCGATGTCATTCCGGTGACGGAATCCGATCTGGGCACCCGCGCGACGGCGGCCTATGCGGCAGGCGATCTGCCTGATGTGATCTACCACACGCTGCAATACGCGCTGCCCTGGGCGGAGGCCGGCATTCTGGACACAGACGCCGCGACCGACGTGATCGAGGCGCTGGGCGCGGATACCTTCGCACCGGGTGCGCTGAACATGGCCGCGACGATGGATGGCTACGCCTCCGTTCCGGTCGATGGCTGGACGCAGATGATCGTCTATCGCTCCGATCTGTTCGAGGAGGCCGGACTGGCCCCGCCCAACACCTATGCCAACGTGATCGCCGCCATTGAGGCCCTGCACAATCCGCCAGAGATGTACGGGTTCGTCGCCGCGACCAAGATCGACGAGAATTTCATGAGCCAGGTGCTGGAACACGTGTTCCTGGCAAATGGCGTCTCTCCGGTCGGGCCCGACGGTGTGCAGCCGCTGGACGAGGCCGCCACCATCGAGGTGTTGGAGTTCTACAAGGCCATCGCGGAAGCGTCCCCTCCGGGTGATCTGTACTGGGATCAGTCCCGCTCGCTGTACTTTGCGGGTGATGCGGCGATGATCATCTGGTCGCCGTTCATTCTGGATGAGTTGGCCGGCCTGCGCGACAGCGCCCCGCCCACCATCAACGACGACCCGACCTCCACCGATCTGGCGGCGGCGACGGGCATCGTGACCAACTTCGCCGGTCCGTCGAACCCGGACGGCGCAGCATGGGGCGACATCCGCTATTTCGGCATCACGTCCGACGCTTCGACCGATGCGGCGATGGAATTCGTGGAATATTCGTTGAGCGAGGGATATGGCGCAACCCTGGCCATCGCCCCCGAGGGCAAGTTCCCGGTTCGGCGCGGTACGGCGGACAATCCGACGGAGTTTTCCGATCTGTGGGCGACGCTGGATGTCGGCGTCGATCGCCGTGCGCCGATGGGTGATCTCTACGCGCAGGAGATGATCGACGAGATCGTCGGCGGTCTGGACGTGGCCCAGCGTTGGGGTGTCGAGGACGGTCAGCTTGCCGCTGCGTCCAAGATCATCAACTCGCAGGTCATCAATCGTCTGGTCCGTGAGTATATCGACGGGGAGCGGGATGCAGCCGCGACCGTGGCGGAACTCAACGATGCGATTGCGTCCGTCGAGTAAATCAAGATCGGATGCGGGGCTGTTCGCGGCCTCGCATTCCTGTCCTGCGTGATCCTGAGCGGAGCACTGTTCCATGACCGATATCGCCCCACCCAAGGGCTCCGGCCCCCTCGCACGGCGCGAAGCGCGTCTTGCATGGGGGTTGTTGCTGCCGACAATTTCCGCCGTGGCGCTCGTCGTCGTTCTGCCGTTGCTCGCGATCTTCTGGATCTCGGTCAAGCCGGTGGGGCTGGCCGATTTGCGCGCGCCCGAGGTGGTGCTGCGCGAAGATCTGCGCGGCGGGCCGGAACAGGCAGGCGACGCGGCCGAAATCCGCTATCGATTGCGCAATTCATCGCAGGATCGGGTGATTTCGCAGGTGGGATTCACCGACACCGTGCCGGAGGGTCTGACGGTTACGCAACTGGACCCGCGCTGCACGTTGAACGGGTCGGCGCTGGCCTGCGATCTGGGCGATTGGCAGGGGGGGTATCGGGAAAACCTGATGATCCCGGTTACCGTGGAACAGGCCTATCTGGACGCCGGATTGCGTCCGCAGGACAGCGAAGCCCAGGTGCGGGGGCGGGCCTCCAGCGTGCTGACGGATTCGACGTTCACCCTGGATAACTTCGCGCGCATCTTCGATGGTGATGAATTCTGGGGCGTTCTTGGGGTGACGCTGTTCTATTCGGTCTTCGGCACGGTGGGGGCGCTGCTGTTCGGATTGTTCGCGGCCATGCTGCTGAACAAGTCCTTCAAGGGGCAGGGCATTCTGCGCGGGCTGTACCTGTTCCCCTATGTCTCCCCCGTTATTGCGGTGGCGTTCGCGTGGATCCTGCTGTTCGATCCGTTTTCCGGCTCGGCCAATGCGTTGTTGATCCAGATGGGGGTGACGCAGAACAGCATCAATTTCTTCGGTGAGAAGCCGCTGGCGCTGATTATGGTGACGCTGTTCGAAATCTGGCGCTACTTCCCGCTGAGCTTTCTGTTCATCCTCGCCCGGATGCAGAGCATCGACACCGACATGTATGAGGCGGCGGACATGGACGGTGCCTCGCCGTTCCAGAAGTTCTGGTATCTCAGCGTACCGCAATTGCTGGGTATTCTGAGCGTTCTGTTCCTGCTGCGCTTTATCTGGACGTTCAACAAGTTCGACGACATCTTTCTGCTGACCGGCGGCAATGCCGGAACGCGCACGCTGACTGTCAACGTGTATGAGCAGGCGTTCGCGATCTCCAACATCGGCGCGGGTGCGGCTGTGGCGGTGGTCATCTTTGGCTGCCTGCTGGTGTTCTCGCTATTGTTCCTGCGCTTCATTTCGCAAGAGGAGGGGCTGTGATGGACATGCTCAGACGGGGATATGTTACCGCACCGTTGCTGGGCATCCTGTGGATGTTCGCCATCGCGACGACCGTGGCGATCGCGATGTCCTTCGCAACCGGATCGGCTTTCCGTCCCTCCCTCTCAGGATCGGTGGTGTGGGGCGGAATTATCGGCCTCGCCTGCCTGCACGGCGCGTTGTGGCGGCCGGTTCTCGCGGCGGCTTTGGTCGTCGTCGTAACGGCACTGGGCTTTGGCCCGGTGGTGACGGGGGACGGGATCTCGGTCGTGTCCATGCTGCTGGGTGCGATCGCCACGGCAGGATTTGCGGCCTACGGATTGTGGAGGATACTGGACGAGGTGGCGCTGGGTGAAAACAACCGTCACCTGTTCGAGGCGGCGGTGCTGCGGTTTCTGACCGGATTTGGCTACATCTTCTTTACGGCGATTGTGCTGATCCCGTTCTACGTCATGGTTCTGACCAGTCTGAAGAACCAGGCGGAGCTGATCCAGAACCCGCTCGACTTCTCCATCGACCTTGGCAAGGGGTTCGAGCTGTTCCGTTCATATGACGAGTTGTTCACGCAGTTCAATTTCGGCACCTATCTGTTCAACTCGTTCTTCATTTCGGTGCTGACTGTATTCATCACGCTGCTGTTCGCGATACCCGGCGCCTATGCCGTGGCGCGGTTGCGGTTTAGTGGGCGGGCGACGTTTTCGCGCTCGATCCTGATGATCTACATGGTGCCGATGATCGTTCTGGCGCTGCCGATCTATATCGCGTTCTCGATGGCGGGTTTGCGCAACTCGCTGGGCGGGATCATCCTGATCTATCCGGTGACCACGATTCCGGTCGCGCTCTACATGTTGCAGGGCTATTTCCGCGGCCTGCCGGCGGAGATCGAGGAAGCCGGCCTGATGGACGGGTTGAGCCGTCTGGCCGTGATCTGGAAGATTACGTTGCCGCTCAGCCTGCCGGCGATGGCCAGCGTCTCGCTCTACGTCTTCATGATCGCGTGGAACGAGTTCCTGCTGGCGTTCATGCTGCTGGACGATCCGTCGAAATTCACCCTGACGCGGGGGATCGCGTCGTTGAACTCCTCCGAAATTCCGCGCCAGCACCTGATGGCGGGCTCCGTGATCGCGACCGTACCGATCATGGTGCTGTTCCTTGGGCTGGAACGCTTCATGACGAAAGGACTGACCGCGGGGTCGGTGAAAGGATGACCATGACTTCTCTGGACGAACAGGCGCGGGCGATCCTGCGTGGCAACGATCAGGGCGGCTATACCCTGCCGACGCACGGGCTGTATCCGTATCAATGGAACTGGGATTCCGCCTTTGCCGCGTGGGGGTTCGCCACCTTCGACAATGCGCGGGCATGGGATGAACTGGACACTCTGATGGCCAGTCAGTGGGATACGGGGATGGTGCCGCACATCATCTTTCACAAACCCGATCCGGGTTATTTTCCCGGCCCCGATGTCTGGCAAACCGGGCAAAGCCCCGCGACATCCGGCATCACGCAGCCTCCGGTGGCCGCGATCATGGCCCGCAAGGTATGGGAAATGGACCCCAAGGCAGGGCAGGCGCGGATGGCCGCGCTCTATCCCAAACTGCTGGCATGGCACCGTTGGTGGCATGAGGTCCGCTGTACCCACGGCCCCGCCGCGATTACCCATCCGTGGGAGTCCGGGCGTGACAACTGCCCTGACTGGGATATCGGCATGGCGGGCGTCGATGGGTCCAGCGCCGGGGAATACCAGCGGCGCGACACAGGCCACGTCAATCCCGAGATGCGCCCGACCAAGCAGGACTACGACCGCTACATCGCGATGGTGAAGTTTGGGTGCAGCGTCGATTGGGATCAGGCAAGGATCGTGCGGGACGGGCCGTTCCTGATGGCCGATCCAGGGATCACCTTCATGCTGCTGCGCGCGGATGAGGATCTGGCCGTCATGGGGCGGGCACTGGGTGAGGATGTGACGGAATTGCTCGGCTGGGCCGAGGATTTGCGCGCCGCTTTGCCCACGATCTGGAACGATGACCTGCACGCCTATGATGCGCTGAACCTCAAGACCGGCGAATTTGCGAACATCCTGGGATCGGGTGCGTTCATGGCCTATCTGGCCGATGCGGGAAATCCGCAGCTCGACGCGCAGTTGATGCGGGTGTGGGACAAGGTCAACTACGGCATTCCCTCCGCCGATCCGGAGGCCGCGACCTTCGACCCCCGCAAATACTGGCGCGGGCCGACCTGGCCGGTGGTGAATGCACTGCTCGCCATCGGGTTGCGCGATGCGGGTCGCGCCGATCTGGCCGAACGGTTGCGCGCGCAGACGGCAAGCCTGATCCGCAAACACGGCTTCTATGAATATTTCGATCCGCTCGACGCTACTCCCTGCGGCGGGGCGGACTTCACCTGGACGGCTGCGATCTGGTTGACCTGGGCCGGCAGGGACGTTGAAAGCGACGCTGTAAGAGGGGCTGCCTGATGTCATCCATCGAGTTGAAAGCCGTCGAGAAGTGGTTCGGCACCGTGCAGGTCATCAAGGGCGTCGATCTGGCGGTCGAGCAGGGCGAGTTCATCATTTTCGTCGGCCCGTCCGGCTGTGGCAAGTCCACCCTGCTGCGTATGATCGCGGGATTGGAAGAAACCAGCCGTGGCCAGATCATGATCGCTGGCCGCGATGCCACCGCCGAACCGCCGTCAAAACGCGGGCTGGCGATGGTCTTCCAGTCCTACGCGCTCTACCCGCATATGTCCGTTCGCGACAATATGGGATTCTCGCTGAAGGCCGCGGGCGTGCCCAAGGCGGAGCTGGACCGGCAGGTGAACGAGGCGGCCAAGGTTCTGAAGCTGGAACCCTTCCTCGACCGCCGCCCGCGCGATCTGTCCGGCGGGCAGCGTCAGCGCGTCGCCATCGGCCGATCCATCGTGCGGGAGCCGACGGCGTTCCTGTTCGATGAGCCCTTGTCCAACCTGGACGCAGCCCTGCGCGTCGAGATGCGGTATGAAATCGCCAAGCTGCATCAGACCCTGAAGGCGACGATGATCTACGTGACCCACGATCAGGTCGAGGCGATGACACTCGCCGACCGGATCGTGGTGCTCGATGGCGGACATATCGCGCAGGTCGGCTCCCCTCGGGAACTGTACGAACGGCCCGCGAACCTGTTCGTGGCGCAGTTCATCGGCAGCCCGCGTATGAACGTCATGCCCTGCACGGCAGAGGGGGCGTCATTCGCGCTGCCCGGCCAAGGCGGTGGCGCGTATGGGCGTTCGCGTGCCGCAGTCTCACTGGGCATTCGCCCCGAGCATATCGAGATGGCACCGGTCGGCGCGGGGCACCTCGACGGGGTGGTGGACGTTCTGGAATATCTCGGCTCCGATACTTTCGTGATCGTCGAATGCGGTGAAGCGGGCAAGGTTACGGTTCGCATCGCGGGGGATACTGACCTTGCCCCCGGCGATCCGTGCAGCCTGAATTTTCAGGCCCCACATCTGCACTTCTTTGATGAGAGCGGTCTTGCTGTACTGAACTGAGATATGGGCGGCACTGCGACAGCGGTGCCGTTCGCTTTTCTGTCGCACCTTTCGACGTTAGGGGGCGAGAGCGGGGAAAACCCCGACTGACAATTGCTGCGGATTTAATCAGACTGGAAAAATTCTGTCCTAAATCTGTGCTTTTGCAATTTGCTGATGTTTCTATGGGCAATAATTCTTGCCGCATTCGCGTTGTCGCTCAAGATAGGCGGCGCAAGAACGGGGCTAAGCCGGGACTGCATTGGAATGTGTGGTGACGAGACGCTTGGAACCGACCCCGCCACCACACGGGTGCAACGCGACGTTGCCTGACTGAAGTAGGACGGACCGATTGCGTGGGCAATACCGGTTGT
The DNA here is from genome assembly GCF_014235845.1 of Pontivivens nitratireducens. GTDB lineage: Bacteria > Pseudomonadota > Alphaproteobacteria > Rhodobacterales > Rhodobacteraceae > Pontivivens > Pontivivens nitratireducens. The sequence goes on from NZ_JACJUQ010000005.1 coordinate 103,406, forward strand.
CGGCTTTGGCGGGTCCGCGTCTCAATCGCGAGACAGATACATGACGAAACTTTTCCCCCTCACGGCCACGCTGTGCGCCGCCGCAATCAGCGTGGCCGCGCCCTCGATGGCTCAGGACGCGCCGTCGGGTGAGCCGATCAAGGTTGGTATCCTGCATTCTCTGTCCGGGACGATGGCGATTTCGGAAACGACGCTCAAGGACGTGATGCTGATGCTGATCGAGCGTCAGAACGCCGCCGGTGGTGTGCTTGGTCGCCCGCTGGAGGCCGTCGTCGTCGATCCCGCATCTGACTGGCCCCTGTTCGCCGAGAAGGCGCGCGAGCTGCTGGAGGTCGAGGAAGTCGCCGCCGTATTCGGCAACTGGACCTCGGTCAGCCGCAAATCCGTTTTGCCGGTGTTCGAGGAGCTCAACGGAATCCTGTTCTACCCGGTGCAGTACGAGGGCGAGGAATCGCAGCGCAACGTCTTCTACACCGGTGCCGCGCCCAACCAGCAGGCGATCCCCGCAGTGGATTACCTGATCGCGGAGGAAGGCGTGGAGCGTTGGGTTCTGGCCGGCACCGATTACGTCTATCCCCGCACGACCAATCGCATTCTGGAGGCATATCTGATCTCCCTCGGCGTGGCTGAGGAGGACATCATGATCAACTACACGCCGTTTGGTCATTCCGACTGGCAGACCATTGTCAGCGACATCGCCGCCTTCGGCTCCGAGGGGAAGAAGACCGCCGTCGTCTCGACCATCAATGGTGACGCGAACGTGCCGTTCTATCGTGAGCTGGGCAACCAGGGCATCTCCGCCGAGGATATCCCCGTCGTCGCGTTCTCCGTCGGGGAGGAAGAACTGGCGGGTCTGGACACGGCCCCTCTGGTCGGCCATCTGGCCGCGTGGAACTACTTCATGTCGGTGGATACGGACGCGAACTACGATTTCATCGACGATTGGGTGGAATTCATCGGTGACGAAAATCGCGTGACCAACGACCCGATGGAGGCCCACTACATCGGCTTCAACATGTGGGTTCAGGCGGTCGAGGCGGCAGGCACCACCGATGTGGATACGGTCATCGACTCGCTGATCGGGCAGACCGTGCCCAATCTGAGCGGCGGCTATTCCGCGATGATGCCGAACCACCATATCACCAAGCCCGTGCTGGTCGGAGAGATCCAGGACGACGGTCAATTCTCCATCGTCTGGGAGACGTCGGGACTGGTCCCCGGCGATGCGTGGTCGGACTATCTGCCCGACAGCGCCGACCTGATCTCGGACTGGCGGGCGCCGTTGTCGTGCGGCAACTACAACGTGGCGACAGCCTCGTGCGGCGGCGCGGCTGAGTAAGGCGTGATCTGCGGGGGGCGCGGACGACGCGCCCCCGGTTTTCGGTGCTGTGGCACCTGACTTTAATTCCTGGAACTCATCATGCTTGGCCTGCTGCGCAGAACGCTGCTGATCTTCCTGCTGACACCGTCATTTCTGATGGCGCAGGATTTCGAAAACCTAGTGACCCTGTTGCCAGAGGGCGATTTCGATGATCGCGGGCGGGTCGTGAACCAGATCGCGGTGAGCGGCGACGACAGGGCGCTGCCCTTGCTGGAGATGCTGACAAATGGTGAGCTGAGCTATTTGCGTGAAACCGGCCGCATCGTGACACTCCGCGAGGAAGGCGACGACGATGTTGCCTACGACGCGTTGAGCGATGAGCGGATCGGCGTTGTCGGGCGGCGTGACGCCCGCGACATTCGCGTGAACAATGGTTTGCGCCGCGACATCGCCGCCGCCATCGGACGCATGGGTTTGCAAAGCCCGGATCCCGCCGTGCGGCTTGACGCGGCCCAGCGGGCGTTTCGCGCCCGCGATCCCGCACAAATCGCAGCTTTGACCGACGCCCTGTCGGCGGAGTCCGAACCGCATGTCGCCACGGTGTTCGAGCAGGCGCGCGCAGCGGCGATCCTGCAATCGGATGATGCTGTGCAGGCAGACAAACGTGCGGCGATTGCCGTATTGGCGGCGCGCGGGGACAGGGACGCCCTGTCGGCGCTGTCCCCCGCCTTGTCGGACCCGGCTTTGGTCGCGGATGCACAGGCCGCAACCGATGAGATAGAGCGGTCCATCGCGTCATGGGGGCTGGCGCAGAACCTGTGGTACGGCATTTCCCTCGGCTCTGTTCTGATGCTTGCGGCCATCGGGTTGGCGATCACCTTCGGCGTGATGGGCGTCATCAATATGGCGCATGGCGAATTGGTGATGATCGGGGCTTACACCACCTATCTGGTGCAGGAAACGATCCGCAATTCCTTTCCCGAAATGTTCGGCTGGTCGCTGGCCATTGCCGTGCCCTTGGCCTTTCTGACGGCAGGCGCGGTCGGGGTGGCGATCGAGCGGGGCGTGGTGCGCTATCTCTACGGTCGCCCGTTGGAGACGTTGCTGGCCACATGGGGGATCAGCCTGATCCTGCAACAGGCCGTCCGCTCGATCTTCGGCCCCAATAACCGTGAGGTCGGCAACCCTGACTGGATGTCGGGGGCGGTGGATGTCGGGCAGATGGCGATGACGTGGAACCGGATCTGGATATTGGTCTTCGCGCTGGCCGTGTTCGCGGCGCTGCTATTGGTGCTCAATCGAACGCCGATCGGTTTGCAGATGCGCGCGGTGACGCAGAACCGCAGCATGGCGGCCAATATGGGCATTCGCACCGGTTGGGTCGATGCGATGACCTTCGGCCTGGGGGCAGGGGTCGCGGGGCTGGCCGGTGTGGCGTTGAGCCAGATCGACAACGTGTCACCGAATCTGGGGCAAAGCTACATCGTGGACAGCTTCATGGTCGTCGTCTTCGGCGGGGCGGGGAACCTGTGGGGCGCGTTCGCGGGGGCATTCACGCTGGGCATCGCGACCAAGTTCATGGAGCCGTGGGTCGGCGCGGTGCTGGCCAAGATCCTGATCCTCGTCGCGATCATCCTTTTCATTCAAAAGCGGCCGCGCGGTTTGTTCGCGCTCAAGGGTCGGGCGGTGGATTCATGAGCAGACTTATCGACAGGCGCATGGGGTTCTTCCTGATTGCGCTGTTCATCGCGGTGGTGGCAATCCCGGTGGGCAATCTGGTGATGGAGGGCAAGCCCGTCGCCTCCTACGTCGTGCAGTTGTCTGGCAAGTACCTGTGCTATGCCCTGCTGGCGGTGGCGCTCGATCTGGTGTGGGGCTATTGCGGCATCCTCAGCCTTGGCCATGGGGCGTTCTTCGCGCTGGGTGGCTACGCGATGGGGATGCACCTGATGCGCGAGATCGGGACGCGGGGCGTCTATGGCGACCCGGTGCTGCCGGACTTCATGGTCTTTCTCAGCTATGAGGAGCTGCCGTGGTTCTGGCTGGGCTTCGACCAGTTCTGGTTCGCGGCGCTGATGGCGATGGTGGTGCCGGGGGTGCTGGCGTTCCTGTTCGGCTGGTTCGCATTCCGCTCCCGCGTGTCGGGGGTGTATCTGTCGATCATTACGCAGGCCATGACCTACGCCCTGATGCTGGCGTTTTTCCGCAACGAAATGGGGTTCGGCGGCAATAACGGCCTGACGGATTTCAAGGACGTTCTGGGCTTCGACCTGCAATCGGATGCGACGCGCGCCGGGCTGTTCGTGGCCAGCGCGGTGGCGCTGGTGGCGGGGCTGCTGATCGCGAAGGCCATTGCGCTCAGCCAACTGGGCAAGGTGCTGATCGGTATTCGCGACGCGGAGGACCGGACGCGGTTCCTCGGCTACCGGGTGGAGGGGTACAAGCTGTTCGTCTTTGTGGTGTCGGCCATGATGGCCGGGGTTGCGGGCGCGCTGTATACCCCGCAGGTCGGGATCATCAATCCGGGGGAGTTCAGCCCCGCAAACTCCATCGAAATCGTGATCTGGGTCGCCCTGGGCGGGCGCGGCACGTTGGTTGGTGCGGCGATCGGTGCGATTTTCGTGGCGCTGGCAAAAACCTTCCTGACCGGCTGGATCCCCGAAATCTGGTTGTTCGCGCTGGGCGGTCTGTTCGTGTTCGTGACGCTGTTCATGCCCAAGGGCATCCTGGGCGTGATCGAGGATGGCTGGGGCCGCATCAGGCGACCGACCGTTCGAAAGGAGGTCACGCCATGACCGCGCAACTTTACCTGAACGGGGTGGAGCGCAGCTTCGATGGGTTCAAGGCGATCAACGGCCTGTCGCTGCACGTTACCAAGGGCGAATTGCGCGCAATCATCGGGCCGAACGGCGCGGGCAAGACCACGATGATGGACATCATCACGGGCAAGACCCGCCCCGACAAGGGCGAGGTCTTCTGGAACGAAAAGGTCGATCTGACCAAGACGGACGAAGCTGGCTCCGCCAGGCTGGGCATCGGACGCAAGTTCCAGAAACCCACGGTCATCGAAAGCCTGAGCGTTGAGGACAATATCGCGCTTGCCTTGAAAACCGACCGCTCCGTCTTCGCCACGTTGTTTGCCAGGCGAACCGCGGCACAGGAGGACCGGATTACCGAGTTGCTGGAACTGGTGCGGCTGGTGGCGGAGCGTTCGCGCCCCGCCGCGGATCTGAGCCACGGGCAGAAACAATGGCTGGAGATCGGGATGCTGCTGGCGCAGGAGCCGGAATTGCTGCTGGTGGATGAACCCGCTGCCGGCATGACCGATGATGAGACGATGCGCACCGCCGAATTGCTGCGCGGTCTGGCGGGTGAGCATACTGTCATCGTCGTCGAACACGACATGGAGTTCGTCCGCGCGCTGGACTGCAAGGTGACGGTCCTGCATCAGGGCCGTGTCCTGGCGGAGGGGTCCATCGACCATGTTTCCGCCAATCCCGAAGTCGTCGAAGTCTATCTGGGGCGCTGATATGTTGAACGTGGACAAGATCGACCTGCATTACGGCGCGGCGCAGGCCTTGCGCGGCGTCAGCCTGACCGCGACGCCGGGGCGGGTAATGACGGTTCTGGGCCGCAACGGTGTGGGCAAGACGACATTGTTGCGAGCCATCGCGGGGCGAAATGCTGTCTCCGCCGGGACGATCCGGTTCAAGGGGCAGGACGTGACCCGCACCAGATCCGAGGCGCGGGCCCGCAGCGGCATCGCCATGGTGCCGCAAGGGCGCGAAATTTTTCCGCTGCTCAGCGTGAAGGAGAACCTCGAAACCGGCTATGCGCGTCTGCCACGCAGGGACCGCAGCATCCCCGACGATGTGTTCGAGTTGTTTCCCGTGCTCAAGGACATGCTGGGCCGTCGCGGCGGCGATCTGTCGGGGGGGCAGCAACAACAGCTTGCCATCGGGCGGGCGCTGGTGATGCGGCCCGACCTTCTGGTTCTGGACGAACCGACGGAGGGGATCCAGCCCTCGATCATCAAGGATATCGGGCGGGCCATCACATATCTTCGCGCAAAGGGGGACATGGCCATCGTGCTGGTTGAGCAATATTTCGAGTTCGCCCGCGATCTGGCCGACGATTACGTCGTGATGGACCGGGGGGAAATCACGCTGGCAGGGGCCGCCGCCGATATGGATGAGGATGAGGTTCTGCGGCGCATCGCCGTGTGATGGGCGCGAAAGCGGGCTGACAAAACGGCTCGACCTTGTCACAGTGCCAAAAAACAAACCCGGGCGAGGAACAGATCCATGACCATCAGAACTCTCATCACGGCTGGCACGCTTGCAGCGTTGAGCGCGACCACCGCCCTTGCCGATGTGAAGGTCGGCATGATCACCACCCTTTCGGGCGGCGGTGCGGGGTTGGGCATCGATGTGCGGGACGGATTCATGCTGGCGGTTGAACAGTCGGGTCGGGACGATATCGAAGTCATCATCGAGGACGACCAGCGCAAACCGGATGTTGCGGTGCAGCTGGCCGACCGGATGATCCAGTCCGAACAGGTCGATATCCTGACGGGCATCGTCTGGTCCAACCTCGCCATGGCGGTGGTGCCCTCGGCGGTGGCGCAGGGCAAGTTCTACCTGTCGCCCAATGCGGGGCCTTCGGCACTGGCCGGACGGGGCTGCGACCCGAATTATTTCAACATCGCTTGGCAGAACGACAACCTGCATGAGGCCGCCGGCGCATATGCCAACGATGCGGGATATACGAACAGCTTCATCCTGGCACCGAACTATCCTGCCGGTCAGGATGCGTTGATGGGGTACAAGCGCATGTATGATGGCGAACTGGGGGGCGAGATCTACACGCAGCTTGGTCAGACCGATTATGCGGCGGAAATCGCGCAGATCCGCGCCTCGGATGCGGACAGCGTGTTTTTCTTCCTGCCCGGCGGCATGGGGATTTCATTCCTGAAACAATATGCGGACAGCGGCGTCGATCTGCCGGTGGTCGGGCCCGCGTTCAGCTTTGACCAGGGCATATTGCAAGCGGTGGGCGCCGCGGCGCTGGGCGTGCACAACACCTCGCAATGGAGCAAGGACCTCGACAACCCGACCAATATCGCCTTTGTCGAAAGTTTTCAGGCGGAATTCGGCCGTCTGCCTTCGCTTTATGCCAGTCAGGGATTCGACACGGCGAACCTGATGATTTCAGCGATGGAAGTCGCTGACGTGGACGATCAGGACGCGTTCCGCGCAGCACTTGAGGCCGCCGATTTCGACAGCACGCGCGGCGATTTCGCGTTCGGACCGAACCACCATCCCGTGCAGGACATCCATGTGCGAAAGGTCGTGCAGGAGGGGGACGTTTTCACCAATGTCATCGTCGCCACCGCCCTGACGGATCATGCGGATGCCTACGCGGCGGAATGCCAGTTCTGATCTGATGCCGTATCGGGCCTGATCGCAGGCCCGTTCAACTGGAGTTCTGCATGTCGATGATCCTGTTGATCGAACAGGTCCTGAATGGGCTTCAGTTCGGTGTGATGCTGTTCGTGATGGCGGCGGGCCTGACATTGGTGTTCGGGGTGATGGGGCTGATCAATCTGGCCCACGGATCGCTGTACATGATCGGCGCCTTCGCGGCGGCGACTGTGGCGGGGATGACGGGATCATTCCTGCTGGCGTTGGCGGCCAGTCTGGCGGCGGCGGCCGCGGCGGGCGCGATTGTGGAGGTCGTGGTGATCCGCAGGCTCTATGCACGCGATCACCTCGATCAGGTGCTGGCGACCTTCGCCTTGATTCTGATCTTTTCCGAAGGCACCCGCTGGCTGTTCGGATCGTTTCCGCTGTTTCTGGACGTGCCAGACTGGTTGCGCGGGCCGGTCAGTCTGCCCGGTGGTATCCTGTACCCGGCCTACAGGCTGGCCATTATCGGGGTCGGACTGGCCGTCGCGCTGGGATTGTGGGCGTTGATCGCGCGCACGCGTCTGGGCATCCGCATCCGCGCGGGTGAGAGTGATCGGGAGATGATCGCCGCATTGGGGGTCGATATCTCGAAACTGTACACGCTGGTTTTCGCGCTGGGGGCCGCTTTGGCCGGATTGGCCGGGGCTCTGGTCGGGGCAATCCAGTCGGTGCAGGTCGGAATGGGGGAACCTGTGATGATCCTCGCCTTCGTCGTGATCGTGATCGGAGGCATCGGCTCGATCAAGGGGGCGCTGGTCGCATCATTGCTGGTCGGGGTCACGGATACGCTGGGAGGGGTGCTGCTGCCTGTTGCCTTCGCCCAGATCATGCAGCCGTCGAACGCCATGCTTGTCGGATCGGCTCTGGCCTCCATGCTGATCTACATCCTGATGGCGGTCGTGCTGGTGGTGCGACCCTCCGGCCTGTATGGGGCGCGGGCATGATCGCGGAAAAACACCTCAACTGGCTGATCTCGGCAGTGCTGCTGGCCGTGCCGGTCGCGGCCTGGCTGGCGGGCGAGGTCTACACCGTGACGCTGGCGACGCGGGTGGCGGTGCTGGCCCTGGCCGGCGTCGGGCTGAACCTGGCGCTCGGCTCCGGCGGGCTGGTCAGCCTGGGCCATGCCGCATTCTTCGGTGCGGGGGGCTATGCGATGGGCATCCTGGCCAGTCACGCGCAAAGCTATCAACCGCTGATGGAGTGGCCCTTTCTGATCGAGGGCACGAAATCCATGCCAGTGATATGGCTGGTCGCGATTGCATCCGGCGCAATATCGGCGCTGGCGATCGGGGTGCTGAGCCTGCGCACCTCGGGCGTGTACTTTATCATGATCACACTCGCCTTTGGTCAGATGTTCTATTATTTCGCGATCTCGTGGCCTGCCTATGGTGGTGAGGACGGGTTGAGCATCTATGTGCGTAACGGTTTTCCGGGGCTCGATACGCTGCAACCGATCCAGTTTTTTGCCTTGTGCTATGCCTTGCTGATCGTGGCGCTGGTGCTGTGCGCGCGGATCAACGCCTCACCCTTCGGTCTGGCGTTGAATGCGGTGCGGCAAAGCGCCCAGCGGGTGGAGACGGTGGGCCTGTCGCCCCTTCGCCTGCGCCTGACGGCGTTCGTCCTGTCCGGCGCGATCACCGCGTTGGCCGGGGCCCTGTTTGCTGACCTCAACCGGTTCGTCAGCCCGACGATGTTCAGCTGGCAAACCAGTGGGGAGATCATGGTCTTTGTCATTCTGGGGGGAGTCGGGCGACTATATGGCCCGGTAATCGGCGCTGCGGTGTTCATCATGCTCGAACACTGGCTGGGGGGCGTCAGCGAGTATTGGCAACTGTTTCTGGGCGTACTGTTGCTGGGAGTCGTCCTGTTCGCACGGGGCGGATTGATCGGCGTGTTCGCCCGGCGGAGGGTCGGGCATGGCTGATCCGGTTCTGGAGTTGAAGGACGTCTGCAAGAGTTTCGGTGCCCTGAAGGCGAGCGACCACGTTTCACTCGACCTGAGGGCCGGTGAAATCCATGCCTTGATCGGGCCGAACGGGGCCGGAAAATCGACCCTGATCGCCCAGATCGCGGGCAGTCTGGCACCGGACAGCGGGTCGATCCATTTCGACGGACAGGATGTGACCCATCTGGGACCGAGCGCACGGGCACGGCTGGGGCTGGCACGCTCGTTCCAGATCAGCGCCGTCGTGCCGGGATTTACCGTGGCGCAGAATATCCTGCTGGCGGTTCAGGCGCGTGCGGGACGCAGCTATACGATGTGGAGCAAGGCCGATGATATGGCCAGCGATCAGGTGGCGCGTTGGGCAGATATGGTGGGTCTGTCCGACAGGCTGGGTGCCGCCGCCTCCGATATTGCACATGGAGAGCGTCGGCGCCTTGAAATCGCGATGGCGCTGGCGATGCGGCCCAAGGCCTTCGTTCTGGACGAACCGATGGCCGGAATGGGGACGGAGGGTGTCAGCGCCATGACATCGCTCCTCGACCCGTTGCGGTTGCAGGCTCCTATTTTGCTGGTGGAACACGACATGCAGGCGGTCTTCGCGCTTGCCGATCGGGTCAGTGTATTGGTCTACGGCCGTATCATCGCCACCGGCACCGTCGCGCAAATTCGGCGCGATCCCTTGGTGCGGCAGGCCTATCTGGGGGATGAAGCGTGAGCTTGCTCGAAGTGCGTGATCTCAAGGCGTCCTATGGCGGATCACCGGCCCTGTTCGGCGTTGACCTCAGCGTGGAGGAGGGCGAGGTGGTCGCTCTGATGGGCCGCAATGGCATGGGCAAGAGCACGACGATACGCTGTATCTGCCGGATGATGCCGTTAGATGTCGGAACGCTCAGCTTCGCTGGTCAGGATGTGCGATCGCTGCCCTCCCATGCGGCTGCTCGCCTCGGCATCGGTCTGGTGCCTGAAGGGCGGCGATGTTTCCCCAATCTGAGTGTTCGCGAAAACCTGATTGCCGCAGCCCGGCCCGGCCATTGGGACGCGGCACGGGTCGCCACACTGTTTCCGCGGCTGGCCGAACGCTCGGGTCAGAGCGCGGCCACCCTCTCGGGCGGGGAGCAGCAGATGCTGGCCATCGGGCGCGCGCTGATGACCAACCCGCGCATGTTGATCCTGGACGAGGCGACGGAGGGGCTGGCCCCTCTGGTTCGGCAGGAGATTCGCGAGGTGATCGCAGGTTTGAGCGGACAGAGCGGCCTGTCTATCCTCATCGTGGACAAGTCGCTTCGCGAACTGTCGCATATCGCCCGGCGCGTGGTTATATTGGAGCGGGGGCGCAGCGTCCTGAACGATGCGATATCCGCAGTGACCCCACAGGTGGCTGACCGATATCTGGGCGTATAGGCTGGGCGGCTGGCAGCGAACCTGTCCGAGCGATTTCTACTTTCAACGGCGGTGAGAGGAGGCGGCGAGGGGATCTGCCCCGACCGTTCCACTAGGGGTGAAAAACATCGTTCGTGCGGACGATCAGATGTGCCTTTCCGTGGGGGAAAGACATTTTGCAAACTGTGCCGATAGCGTGCGTATTTGTACCGACGCTGCGGGACAACTGAATTAATTGTCAGTCATCGCAAGGCGGATTTGGCTGTCCCAATATGCTGAAGCTTAAACGGCCTAAGTATATGCCATCGCCTCGATAAATGACCTTGCACCCCTCCGACGTCCCCGGGGTGCTCGGTTTCGCCGGAACACGGGTATGCCCCCCATTCGTGTTCCGGCATTACACCCTGAACGTTGCTTAGGAGGCGTCGATATCTCCCATGTCGTGGGCGTGCTGGATCAATCTGTCAGGTTCGAAAAAAGTAATGCAGCCCCGCCGTGTGCCGATAATGCCCATTTGGGCCAGGACGCTCAACTCACGGCTGACGGCCTCACGGTTTGCGCCGACCTGCGCGGCGATCTCGGCATGGGTTGGGGCGGGGCGCAGTTCGCCGCCCTCGACCAGAACGCTTTGTTCCAGTCCGGCTCGCACCAGAAACAAAGTCAGACGATCCGCCAGTTTCAGTGCCGTCAATTCGAAGCTGCGCTGCGTCAGATTTCGCACCTTCTCAACCATATCGCCCAGCAGGACCTGTGCCACACCCGGTTGATCCCGTATCAGGGCGCGCAAGGTCCGGCCGGGCAGGCGTGCCAGTTCCGCCGGGGTGCGGGCGAAGATGCTGGCAGACCGTTCGCCGCCTCCGATTGCGGCGATCTCTCCGAAATAGGTGCCGCGCTGCATCTCGCCCAGGGCGACTTCACGACCGCGCCCGGAAATCAGGATGGCCGTCAGTTGACCGCTCAACACCAGATAGAAGTCATCGGATTTGTCCAGGTGTTGCACCACCAGTTCACCACGCTCCGGTCGCACGATGTCGACGCGGTTCGCCAGGTCAGACAATGCATCGGCGTCGAGTGAGGCGAATATATCGAACTCCGCCAGTGATGACGGCAGATCACAACGCTTTATCATGGTCATCCCCTATGTCCCTTTGACAGACTGGTACTATTGCAGTGAACACGATTATCTGCCCGCGACGCGGTTAGTTAGGACAAAGCTGATGACACTAGCAAGTAAAACGAAGGTTTTGATCCTGGGGGGCGGGTGCGGTGGCGTTGCTGCGGCCTATACGCTTGGCGCGACGCCCGAACGGCGCGAGACCTTCGATGTCACGCTGTGTTCGCAAGGATGGCGGATCGGGGGCAAGGGGGCCAGCGGACGCAATGCCGCCGATCACCAGCGGATAGAGGAACACGGCCTGCATCTGTTCCTCGGGTTTTACCGAACGGCCTTCACGATGCTGCGCGATGCCTATGCCCAATTGAACGGTGTGCAAGACGGGGTGTTCCCCTCGGTTGAGGAGGCGTTCACCCCCCAGCACCACGTTACGTTATGGGCGGCCCCTGGCGATGGCGGGGGGGCGGGGTGGAAGGATTACACCCTGATGGCCCCCCGATGGCCCGGCCTGCCGTGGGATGCGGACGAGGACGATTTGCGCCAAGCCCCCGACAGGCTGGCCGAACTGATGCGGATCGAGGCCGCGCATGTCGGCGCGGACCGTTTGCGCACCCCGCTCGACCCCGACCGACATGCCCATGCGAAGCCCGAGGAGCGTGAGAGTCTGTTCGCCTGGTTCCTGGACGAGTTGCACGACATGGATTGGTCGCTGGGCTGGCACGTGTTCAGGGACCTACTCGAAATCGGGGGGGCGGTGTTGCGGGGGTATTTCGCGGATGTGTTGCCGCATGGCTGGAATGCCTGGCATCGAATCGACCATCTGGATTTTCGCGCCTGGCTGATGATGCACGGGGCCAATGCCTCCGCCGCGTGGTCCGAGACGATCCGCGTCATCTACGATCTGGCCTTTGCGTATCGGGGCGGGGACGGGGACGATCTCTCCGACGCGGATATCGCTGCGGGCGCATGTCTCAAGCTGATCCTCGATCTGGTGGCGGGCTATCGTGGTGCGCCGATGTGGCGCATGAACGCCGGGATGGGCGACACGGTCTTTACCCCGCTGGTGAAGTGCATTGCACGGCAAGGCGGCAAGATCAGGCTGTTCCAACGGGTCAGGGAGATCGAATTCGACGGCGACCGGGTCGTGCGGGTGCGCATGTCGGTTCAGGCCGCGCTGGCCGGGCAGGGCTATGATCCGTTCGTTCGGGTCAACGGTCTGGATTGTTGGCCCAGTTCGCCGCTTTGGGATCAGCTCTCTGCTGACACGCCGCGTGTGAACTTCGAGGATGCGTGGACGCATGTTTCGATCGCGGAGCATGTGCTGGAGGTAGGGCGCGATTTCGATCACGTCATTCTGGCGATTCCCCCCGCCGCGGCCGCACCGTTGACCGACGGGCTGGCGCGGACCAACCCCGATTGGGCGCGCATGTTGGACACGGTCGGCAGCGCGTCGGTCGCGACGCATTCCGTTCAGCTATGGCTGGACCGAACCACGGTCCAGGCCGGTTGGGCCGAGAGTGTGGAGCCGGTGTCCGGCGCCTGTGCGCCGCCCCTGGGAACATGGGCCGACATGACACATCTGATTGCCCATGAAACATGGCCATCGGGGCAGGCGAAAAGCTGTCAGTATCTGGTCAGCGTCACGGAACTGCCGCCCGACCTGCCACCGATCACGGTCGAGGCGCCACATGTGCAGATCGAGGCGAACACGGCGGGACAGACCTTTACCAACGTATGGTTGGACGCGAATGCCCATATCCTGTGGCCAGGGATCGCGACACCGGGCGCGTTCGACCGGCAGCGGATCGTCAGCACCTACGACCACGTCAATATCTCACCCAGCGAGCGTTACGTCCGCACCCCTCCCGGCAGTGTGGTGGACCGTTTGCCGCCCGATTGGGACGGCGTGCGAAACATGAGCCTGGCCGGGGACTGGACGATCACCTCGATCAATGGCGGCTCGGCGGAGGCCGCACTGGAAAGCGGCAAGACCGCAGCCGATGCGCTGGTCCGTGCCGCAGGGGTGGCGTGACCAGACGCCTCAGCCCGGTGCCTGCCACAGCGTCTTTCCGTTGCGGGTGGTGAAATCGAAGTTCACCCAGAACGCGAAGCGCGCCTGCGTGGTCAGCAGATCGCCGTCCCGCGTACCGGACAAGCCCAGATCGCGGGCGATCTGGTGGCTCTCGCAATCGCGGATCGTACAGGCCCACTGACCCGGCATCAGTCCGCCGCGATGTACGGCGTCCAGATGTGCAGGACTTTCGGTGATTGCCTGATAGCAGGCCTTGGTCCAGTCCTCCGCCGCGCGAAATTGCTTGAGGTTCACGACAGGCACGATGAAATCGAACGCGAGCTTGCCGATATCCCACACGAAGGCCGCGCCCTCCACCATGGTTTCCAGCAGACCTTGCGGGTGGCGCATCTGGTCCATGATAACGCTGAGCATACCGCCGATGTCCTGAAAGTCATCGCGCCAGGGGCCGTGCACATCGGTGCCGGTGAGGGTGATCAGCTCCGCATTCTCGACCGCGCGGGTGGTGTCGGCGAATGTCGGAAAGATGGTAGTGCGCGCGACGAACCTGTCACCGGGATCGGTGACGAGCTGAATATCGCCCAGCGTCTTGCGGTATCCCCAGATCTCGCGCCCGACGACCAGCCCGGTATCGACGTTGATAAACAGATAGGGCACCCAGAAGGTCAGCCGGGGAAAGATTTGCCCCTCGCGATATTCCCACAAGGGGACCCAGAACATCGCCTCCCTGTCGCCCTGCACGCCGATGGTCTGTGACAGGGATGTCGCGGCGGCCACCTCCAGAAAGGTCAGAAGGACCGTGTCGCCAACCGTCTCGTATCGCAGTTCTGGGGCGCAGGCGGCATTGAGCTGACTGTCCACAAAGGCCTGAACGCTGCGCGAATCCGCGTCGAGCGCGAAAGCATACGAGGTTGTCCCCTCCAGCCGCAAGGGCTGTGGAAAGCAGATCTCGCCGTGCCCCAGACGGTCCACGTAATCCGGCATCTTGCTGGTATCGGTCATGTCCATATCCTCACAGGTAATCTTCGCCGATGACGACGCGCGGTTGGCCGCTGATCGCGCGACTGGCCTGCATACCGCTCATCACGGCGGATTCGACGCAGGTGGTGTTCAGTCCCGTGCGGATATGACATCCGGCAAGGAACAGGTTATCGAAACCGCTGCCATCTGCGGGCAGACGGTATTGCACCTGTCCGGCCGCCGCCCCGACGCAGCATTCGGAGGGATCGATATTGGCGCGAACATAGACCTGTTCCGGCGACAGAGGTTCAGGCGGGCGGGCGCACCAGGCGGTGGTGCCGTAATCGTCGATCCATTGGGTAAATTGCGCGGTAACGTCGGCGTTTGCCACGGCCTGCGCATCCGTATGTGCAGGCGCGCTATACGCGGTAGAGGCATAGGCGCCGCAGAAATAATGGATGGACCCGGCCCCGCCCTCGACCGGCAAAAGCTGGCTCATGTCGGACCAGATATCGAACCGCTCAGGCCCCGCGACGGTGGCGGGGCGATCGTCCCAGCCCAGTTCGCTGGTGGTCTGTGGCAGCCAGACCTGTGCTGCCAGCGTCGGGATCAGCCCGGTATTTTCGACCATATCCGCGAAGGGGCCGCGCTGTGCAATCAATTCCCGCGCCAGACCGGGTTCGTCCGGGTTGAGCTGCTTGTACCCGCCCATTGCGATGCCGAGGATCACCTTGTCGAAATCCTGGCCCCTCTTCAGGATGACCTCCTCCGTCGGATAGGGGGGGGACCAATGGTTTTCGAAATCGACACCGGCTTTGGCCATTGCCTCGCCATCCTCGATCTGCTCCCAATAGGGATGCGCGGGCCAAGTGGGCACGCCGTCGATGACCTTGGTTGGCCGGTAGTCGCCCAAGGTCCGCGCCTGCCGTGCCAGAGTGATACGGGCGATGGAGTTTTCGGCGGCGTCCAGATGCAGGCCTGTCGTCTTGTGAAAGAAGTTCACCTTTACCCCCCGCGCGCGCAGGACGTCATATATCGGGGCGACGGCCACCTCCGCCATGCCGGCCTTGACCGTGAACATCACCGATTCCTTGTAGGTGGTGATGATCCGCAGGATTACCCGCAGCGCCGTGCCTGTGCCCACGGACGGGCGATTGTGGTCGCCCTCAAGATACCAGAAACAACAATCGTAGATCGCCCTCACAGGTGATGTGGTCTCGACGATCTTCGGGTCGGCGCCATGATTCTTGAGCCACTGGCGAAACTCGATCTCGTTCAGGTCGTCCAGGCTCTTGCCGCAAATCAGCACGTCCCAGGTGATGCCCGCAGCGAAGGTCGCGCCCAGATGCAGAAGATCCCTGAACAGATCGCCCAGCGGCAGGCTGCGCTGTCTTCTCGGGCGGAAGGACTCCCGAACCTCACGCAGATGTACCAGCGCCTCGGTATCGGAGCCCTCGGGCGCCTCGATCTTTTGCGCGGCACAGCCCAGATCGACGTCCTCTCTGGCCACGGCGCTATGTGTCGGATCGGTGTCGTCCTCGAAGGTGGCATGCAGAAGTTGTTTGAGCAGGGAGGCCAGTTGACTGAGCATTCCACGGATCGACAGGTTCAATTCACCCGAGCCACGCTCATCGCTATTCGTCGGCCATTCGATATTGCAGAAATCCCAGGAGCCATCGGACGATTGCGTCCATAACGGGGTGAAGTTCTGTGGCTCGAACGCGTCGAGACCCGTTTGAAACGGGCAGTTTTCCGGGCGGTCCCATTCGGCATATATCTCACGCAACATCGACCAGGCATTGTCGTAGCAGCCGAACCAGAAATGCAGGCCGTGTTCCAGAATGCGGTTGTGATCGTCGCGGCCCGTGGCACATTTTCCGCCGAGCCGCCAACCCATCTGCCAGATTTCCACATCGTATCGCCGCCGTAGTTCGGGTGTGGCGCTCAGATGCCATGCTGCGGTCAATGCGCCGAATCCTCCCCCAAGGATCGCGATCTTCTCTTTCTCCATGCGGATGCCCTCAGGGATCTTGCAGCCAGACCGGAATGGGCCGACCGACAGCCTCGGTAAAGTTCGTGAAGACCTCGGCATCGCTGACGAGGTGCATTTGTCGTGCCAATCTGGCAGCGTCGGCCAGCATTTCAGTGCGTTTCGATACGTTCGTCTGGTCGAAGGCGCTGTGGAACATGGCGGCTGGTTTCGCGACGGGCATCTTCAGCGCGAACCGGCGCAAGACCTTGCGCGCACGCGCGGCCGCTGCTGCGTCGTCCAGCAGGGTCGTGGCACAACACAGCCAACGCAATGCATTGCACAGATGCCACGCGCCGGGCGGGCTCTTCTCCGCTATATCCAGCGCAAGGTGGGCGCGCTGGCGGGCCAGCGCCGTCTCACCCATAAGGACATCGGCCAGCGCCAGCGTGCACAATGCAAATGTCTCGTCCGCCTTGTTGAGCTGTGGATGTGCGACCAGTCCCGCCAGCGCCTTGTGTGCCTCGATCGGGACGGGTTCTCCGCCGGACAGCGCGGCACCGATCCGGGCTGTCTTGACCCAGACACGGATCTGGGCGCTGACGCGGCTGTCCAGCCCGGATTCCAGTTCGCCCAATGCGGGGTCGTCGCTGCGCAATTTTCCCCGTGTTAGGCGCGAATGAATGTCTGTCGCGACGCTCTGCCGCCAGCGACCGCGCGCGCCCAGTTCACCGTACAGCCGGATTGCGTCGCGGGCCGCCGGATCGGCGCGAAGCCAGTCGCCCCGGCCTGAATACAGGACCAGCGCGACCAGTGACGTAAAGGCTCTGTCATGCGGATCGCCCCCGGCCAAGGCGGTGCGTTTGGCATATCCGGCATAGGTATCCGCGAGTTTCGGCAATCGGCTTGTCTCGAACCCGATGGATAGGGCGGTATAGCCCGCGACCATTTCGCGCGTCAGCCCGACCCGTTCCGCTATGTTGAGCGATTTCAGCGTGTGCAGCAGAACGTCACCCAATTCGCCTTCGAAATAGGCGATTTCGGCCAGATCCTTGTGTGCGCTCGCGGCCATTGCAGCATAGGGGATCGTTGCGGGCGTCGCGCGCCCTCTGACCCGGTGCAGCACCTGCCGGGCAAGCGCGGGAAAAAGTTGCAGCGTCTTGATCACCACGCTGTGCGATTGCGGGTGCCCCATCGCGGTCAGCGCCTCGGACAATCGGGCCTCGGCCATTCGCAATTCGACCGCCTCCAACGCGGCGGAGCCTTCGGTCATCAACAGCTCGATTCTGCGGCGCATCGGAAGGGTTATTCCGTTGCGCTGCGCGATCAGACGCGCGTGCGAGGCGTGGGCGATGGCCTCGTCATGGGCGAAAAGGGCGCTTGCATTCCGGGCAAGGCGTTCATGGCAGGCTAAGGCCTTCTGCGCCTGATCCGCCCCGGCCCAGTGACGGGCCGCATCGGCGAGGTCGTCCTGCCCGCACCGTTCGGCCAGATGCCGGTGCAGCCTGCGCCGCGCGGCGAAGGGGAGGGCGCTGTACGAAACCTCCCGCACCAGATCGTCGCGAAAGGCGAACTGGCCGGGCTCGACTTCCCGCAGAAACTCCCGCTGCAACAGCGAGGCAAGCGCGTCTTCGATAGGCGCAAGAGGCGGCGCGTCCGGCAGGGCGGCGATGTCAGGGGCGCTGAAACGCTGTCCCAACAGGCTGGCAATCGACAGGACCTGTCGTTCCACCGGGTTGCATGTGTCGAGCCGGGTCGCCGCCAGTTCGCGCAGCGTCGCGGGCGACATGCTGCGCAGTTCCGGGTCCGCAGGCTCCGCCGTAGGCAGTCGCAATGCGCCGCCCGTCATCCTCAGCCGCCCGCTTTCGCTCAGATCGCGAACGAGTTCCCTTAGGAACAGCGGGTTGCCGCCGCTGCGCCGAAACAGATCCCGCACGGTATCGGGTTCGCATGCAGGCGCGTTCATCAAGCGGCAAATTGCGCGATCGACGCCGTCCAGGTCGAGAGGTTCGATTGCGAAGCCCCCCTCGGACGGTGGAGCCGCCTCGTCGGTGCGGACCGCAATCACCACCCGCACCCCGTCACGTGCGACACGTTCCAGCATCGCGGCGGAACTTCGGTCGAGGCACTGCGCATCGTCCAGGGCGATCAGCAAAGGTGGCAGGTTGGCCAGATCATGCAGGATCAGCTGGCTCAGGGCGGATTCCAGAAGGGATTGTTGTGGCTCCCCGCTGGGGACGGGCGCTTGCGTCACGGTCGGTGGGGAGATCAGATCACGCAGCGGGACGAACTGTCGCAAGGCCGTGATCTGGGCTGCCGTAAACTGTGGCGCATCGTGAAAGGATGACACCAGCTCCGCCGCGATCCGCGCGATGCCTTCATATGCCAGTTGTGCCCCGTCGGGACGCAGGGCCGGACGAACGACACGCCAGCCGGTGGCCTGTGCGATGGCGCAAAGCCCGCGCATATGTTCCGATCGCCCGATCCCCCTGGGTCCGCTGAGGACATGAACCGGGTGCGGCAATCGCGGGTCCGTCAGCCAATGGCTCAACGGTGAGGTGAGCGTCAGATCGTTCGCGGGCGACATATCCCGGATCCGGGCAATGGCTACGGGATCGGACCAGCCCTTTACCGAGAGAGGCGGCAGCGGCTGGGTGTCGATTGCCACGCCCGCACGCTCCGCTGTTGCTGCATCGACCAGAGGCGCGTCCGTCGCGGCCTGCATCAAACGGGTGGCGAGGGAACTGGGCCATCCGATGGCGGAGACGGTTCGCGTGGTGCGCGTTCCATGACGGCTCAGGAACATCCGGCCATCGGCCACACCCACCGGACATCCGAGCTTCGGATCCGCCATGATGGAGACAGCAGCCCGCATCGCGCGCAATTCGCGCCCCGATGGCCCAAGCGGTGGCAGCCCGAACACGATGTGGAGCACCGTGCCTTTCTCCTCGGCCATCATGTTGACGGGAACGCCGGCCCAGGGCTCGATATGGCGGAAAATCCGGCCGAGACGCTCGGCAACCTGATCGGCGCGGTATTCTTCGGCATGGGCACCTGCCGTCAGATCGCATGACAGAACCGTCAGATCGCGAAACGTCGATGTGCCGTCCTCACCGGTGATCCGGGTCCAGACGCGGGTCAGCGGTGTCCGATCATGTCGGGGCGCAACGCGGGTCTGGTCCTGTTCGCCAGCAGATGGGCGGCGCAATTCACTCAATATGGTCGCGCCGGGTGCTGCGCTGGAGTTCAGGCGTGCAGCAGTCGCCGCCGCAGGGCCCGTTGCCAGCCAGATCTCGTCCGTGCCGGCATGGGTGTAACGGTCGATACCGGCACGACCGGAGGCGACGCTGATGCGGCATCGTATCTGATCGGGCAATTCGCTGTGGATGATCCGTGCGGTGTCATGCGCGGTGACGTCCATTCCGGCGCCTGGCCAGACCGCCATGACGGCATCACCGGCGAATCCGGCGATCAATCCGCCCCTGGCTTCGACGGTGCGGATGATCGTGTCGAAGAATGTTTCCAGAACAGAGGACAGGATTTCCGCACCTTGCGGGCCCTGCTTCGACAGGTTCGCGGCCAAGCCGGAAAACCCGACAAGATCGGCCTGCAGGACGGTTGCAGCGTCCCACATGATGCTGAATGTTTCTACATCGTCATGCTTTTGTAGATCCGAACCGTCCATTGGTATCCACCGCATCTGCCCCCTGTGCGCGATTCACGTCCCTGACGTTCCGGTGCACCTCTCGACCGATAGCAGAAAAGCGCCGTTCATGTATGCAAAATGCGAACATCGTCTCTGGCGGGAATGTCACGTGACAGTCGTGTAGCGGAGGTATTCAATCGGGCAACCAGTCACTTTCGCGAAAGGCATTCACATGACCGCAACATTCAACATCAGCCGGCGGACCCTTTTGGCCAGCGCAGGTGCGCTGGTGGTCCTGCATCCCTTTTCGGCCATGGCGCAGGGCCGTCAGGCGCATTTGCGCATCATGTCCACGACAGATTTGCACGTGCATGTGTACCCTTACGACTATTACGCGGATCGTCAGGTGGATACGGTCGGGCTCGCCCGGACGGCCAGCCTGATCGAGGGCATTCGCGCCGAGGCGACGAACACCGTTCTGGTGGACAATGGCGATTTCCTGCAAGGCAATCCGATGGGCGACTACATGGCCTATGAGAAGGGCCTCTCCGACGGGGACGTGCATCCCGTCATCACGGCGATGAACACCCTGGGCTATGACGCCGCGACGCTGGGCAATCACGAGTTCAACTACGGGCTGGATTTCCTGATGAAGGCGGTTGCCGGCGCGCAATTCCCCATCGTGTCCGCCAATGTGGCGAAGGGTGAGCTGGGCGCGACCCCGCAGGCCGACGATCATCTGGTGCCGCCCTACACGATTGTGGAGCGTGCCGTGACCTTGGGCGACGGCACGACGGAAACCGTCAGGATCGGGCTGATCGGCCTGTTGCCACCGCAAATCATGAACTGGGATCGCCGCCATCTGGAGGGCAAGGCCAACACCCGTGACATCCTGCAAGCTGCCCGCGCCTTCGTGCCTGAAATCCGCGAACAGGGGGCCGATCTGGTGGTCGCGTTGAGCCATTCGGGCATCTCGACCGAGGCGCATACGGACGGGATGGAAAACGCCTCGCTCTACGTGGCGGGAATCGACGGGATCGACGCGGTCGTGACCGGGCACCATCACCTCGTCTTTCCGGGTGAGGATTATTCGGGCGAAGGCATCGGCCAGGACACCCTGATGGGCAAGCCTGCCGTGATGGCCGGTTTCTGGGGCAGCCATATGGGGCTGATCGACCTGATGCTGGAGCATGAGGCCGGTGAATGGCGGGTCGTGAACTCCACCACCGAGGCGCGGCCGATCTATTCCCGGGTGGAGCGTGAGGTCGAACCGCTGGTCGAAAGTTTCGAGCCGGTGCTCGCCGCCACCGCGCAGGAGCATGAGGAGACCCTTGCCTATATCCGGCGGGCCGTTGGGGAAACGGCGGCACCGCTGCATTCCTATTTCGCGCTGGTCGCGGACGATCCCTCCGTTCAGATCGTCAGCCAGGCTCAGACCTGGTATATCGAGCAGATGATGAAGGGAACGGAGTGGGAGGGCCTGCCGATCCTGTCCGCCGCCGCACCGTTCAAGGCGGGCGGCCGTGGAGGGCCGGATTATTACACCGATGTGCCGGTCGGCCCTGTCGCGATCAAGAACGTCTCGGATCTGTATCTGTACCCCAACACCGCCCGTGCCGTTCTGATCAACGGGGCAACGGTCAAGGAGTGGTTGGAGCGTTCCGCCGCGATGTTCAATCAGGTCGCGCCGGGCGCGCAGGACGCCACGCTGATCAACCCCGACATGCCGTCCTATAACTTCGACGTCATGGACGGGGTCGAGTATCAGATCGATCTCAGCCAGCCTGCGAAATATGACCGTGACGGCGCAATCGTGAACCCGGACGCCAACCGTATCGTGAATCTGACCTATCAGGGCGCGCCGATTGACCCGGCACAGAAGTTTGTTGTGGCAACGAATAACTACCGCGCGGGCGGCGGCGGCAATTTCCCCGGGGCGGACGGTTCGACGACGATCTTCGTCGGGCCGGACACCAACCGCGATGTGATCGTGCGCTATATCGTCGATCAGGGGACCATTGACCCCAAGGCTGACGCGAACTGGACCTTCGCCCCCATGCCGGACACCACCGTTCTGTTCGACACAGGCCCCGCGGGGGCGGAGCATATGGACTCCGTGACCGGTGTGAACATCGAAGCGGCCGGAGAGGGCGACGACGGCTTCGCGCGCTATCGCATCACGCTGTAACGCGCGACCTCCCGCGCGGTGCGTCTACGGATGTCCCGCGCGGGACAGCCTGCTCTGTGTGGAAATCTGGTCAAATATCGCAGAATAGCTTACTTTTGTCCTCCCGCCCGCCAGTGAGGCGGGCGGGAAAGTGTAATGCTGCTATTCGTTTGTCGCTGCCTCGCCCTTGATTAGGTTCTGGAAAATCGCCAACGGACTGCTCTCGTTCTCTTCGGGAGCGGTCCTGCCAGACGCGATATTGCGGCAGGTCAGCACGGTTGAGGAGGAAAGCGTTTCACACCGTTCCAACGCCAGGGCCAACTGACCGGCATCTTCCAGCAATACGGCAGAGGAAACCCTGATCGGTTGGGCGCTATCGGGGCCATAAGCACGTTCGACCCGGGCTGCGATATTCTCGGCAAAGCGAGGGTTGCCGGTGCGTATCTCCTCCGCAGCCCAAGGGCCGGCGACATATAACCCGATGACGGCATCCTCGGGCAATCGGCGCATTGTGTCGCGCATCCGGCGTTGTTCGTCCGCCGCGAGATAGCTCATGGCGAGAGCATGCACCCCCCCCGGGTGCGGTGTGCCCGACAAAAGCCGCGAGAGGGTCCGCGCGGCTGCATCAGCGCGGTTCGAACTCACCAGGGTTCCTGCTTCGCTCTCCGCCTCGGCCAGACGCTGTAGAGCCGCGATCCCGGAGCTGTTTTTCCAGCGCGCCCACTGGGTATCGTCGATTGATCGCCCTTGATACGGATCGTCACCGATATAGTCGAACAGCGCCGCTTCGCGATCCTGCGGTGATGGATGGGTTTTTGCCGCCCACAGCAGCATGTCCTGCGCTGCAAAAATCGCAGTCTGCTGCGCTAAGGCACGCAAACCCTCGCGTATGATGTTCTCATCCATCGACAGCGCGATCGCATTTGCCTGCGCTCTCAGGTTCGCCGCGTTCTGTTCGAGGATCGTCTTGCGCTCGATCTCACCACTCGCGATGTTGCTGAAAGTAGCTGGATAGGCATCTGCGCCATAGCCGGCCGCCGAGTACATATCCCAAGCCAACCGATCCGCCGCTAGTTCGGTTCGGCGGCCATGCACAGTGCCCGCAATCGCGTCCGCGCTCATCTGCGCGAAGGTGGCCGCCCCGAACGCGGCGATGACGTCTTCGTCCTCGATCAGGTCCAGGCCCACCCCCAATTGCGAAACCGAATCCACAATAGCGGCCATGGTATCGATGGTGTTGTCGAACGTGGCGAAAGCATCACCACCGCCATTATGGCTCAACGCGATATGGGCCAATTCATGCGCGATCAGGAACGCGACTTCATCCTCGCTGGTGGCCTGATGCAGAGCGCCGACGGAGATGTAGATGTCGTTCGTATTGGACGCCGAGCCGTTGTAATACTCGCTGATCTGCGGATGGATCCGAACCTGTCCACCGGGCAGGCTGGCGCCGGGCACATGGGGCAGGAGGGTTTGCAGGATTTCCTCCAGCTTGCTTTCGACCGCGCGGCTGGACGCGACTTGCCAGCCCTTGTCGTTGGTCCGGTCCGAATAGAGAGAGATCGTTCCCGGCGGTCCGAAGGCCAGGGTCGGTGGACCAGATTCGATCGATGGGGTGCAGGCAGAGATCGACAGGCCCGCAATGGTGATTGCAGCCGTTTTGCTCAGAATATTCATCATGTCCGGTGTCCTTTCCGATTAATCGCAATTCGTCAGGGCGCGCGATCCACCGACGGTGGTTCCCGCGTTCAATACCGGCTCGCACCGGTTGCCGGTGGGTCGAATGCTCCGCTCCGGCCGTGTGATCAATGGTCGGGAGCTGAACGTTCCGCGCAGCAGGGGAATGTAGATTTGACCGTTGATGCGGTATCCTTCCTTGTCGATTAGCTGCGTGCCTGCGACTTCCATCGTTTGTTCGCCGCCGCACAGCGTCATCGTAACCGTCTCTGTGCGGGTTTCGATGATAGTCAGCGCGTCGTTAGATTCGGTGCAGGCCATCGCAATCGCGGGCGCGCATGTCAGCGCGAGCGCGGCGAAGGGAAGCTGGCGAATGGGGGGCAGTCTCATTTCAGAATCCTTCGGTTTCGGTCGGGGGGGAGGTGTCGTAGGTGTGATCGAATATGGATTTCAGTCCGGTCATGGCGGCGGCGGCGAACAGACTGGCAGTGCCTATCCAGTTGAAACCGGACCAGTCCAATGCGACCCAGGTCAGGCGATAGAGGATCAGGCCGCCAATCGACCCCACCACCAGAAAGACCACGAACAGCCATAGCAGGAGCGAAAACCGCAACGTCCACCAACGAATGCGCGCCGTCGTGCCGGTCGGGGGATGGGGTGAAATCCGGGTGGCCGCGCAGCGCAACATCCCTTGCAACAGGTCGTAGAATCCCGCCCAGCGGCCACCCCCCAGTGGAATCCGCACCAGCAGAACCGCGGTGACGACCGTGGCATCCACCAGATCACCCCACGAACCGGGTAGTTCCCAGCCCAGAACTGTGAATGTTTCCGGGCTAGGCTGCTTGAAGTCGGGCCCCAGGCGCAGCAGATTGTCCAGCGCCATCGCGTGAAGCTCGGTGCCGTGACGTCTTACATCCAGAATCTGATGGCGATCGGCATAGGGTGCGAAATCCAGTCCTACGATGAACGTGCTGCCCCGGAATTTCTCGCGGGTTTCGAGATCGTTGCGAAGATCGTAGAATTCCGTCACTGACAAACTATCGAAATACGGACAGACTATTCTTTCCCGCACGGCCTGCGGGCTGAATAGCGCACGCCGGAGATAGGTCAGTGCCTGCAGGAACTCATCGAACAAGGTGTTGGTGCTGCTGCAAAGTGCGGCCCCGCCGTCCTGCACGGAATATCGCGACCCGCTGGCCCAAATCAGACTCATTGACGCCGACGAACTGGTTTGACCGGAGTCGTGCGCCCTCTGGATCTGCATTAGGCGTTGCATCACCTCCTCGCGCCCCGAGCATCCGGGATAGCGAGCGAGCGCGATCTGACGATCCTCAGCGAGGGCCAATGCACATTTCCAGAAGTAGAGCTGAAAGGCCGCTGGCATGCGTTCGCGGACCATTTCGGCAAACTCGACCCTCAGGTGATGCCCCAGCGTGGCAGGCATCAACCCGCCAGCAGGCCCTGGATAGTAGGGGTCCGGTGCAGCCGGCGGTGCATAGTAAACCTGCCGAGGCCATTTCCGTACTGTCTGCGCCTGATCCACAGGGGTCGTCAGTACAATAGCGTTCTGTTCGGCAAGCACCGAGATACTGCGACGCTGGTTCGCATCCGAGCTTCTGGTATCTGCGGACGATCCGGAGATGATGCCTGTGTCCCATTCGCGCAACCCCGGGGCCGCGTCACGGCGTGCAATCTCGACCAGTTGTCGATCAATGCCGTGCCAGGACCAGTCGAGCGAGGCTTGCATCACGTCTTCCTGATCATCTGTATATATCACGTCGAGAAATATGCCCTGCGGGTCCAGACTGGATATTTCCTCGATCAGTTGCTGATAATAGACCATCTCGATCGGGGTCGGCCCGCCCATATAGCCGATTTCACAATCCACATACGGATTGACCTGCGGTCTATGGTTTCCATCATCTGGTCTGGTGGTGAACGGCGCGGGCAGTTCCTCGACGGTGCGTTCGCCACAGGCTCCAAACAGATCTTCCTCAGTCACTTGAATCAGAACCACCGATGGTGGCGCGTCCGGGTCCGTTTTCCCAGGCATCAACATCTCATAGAACGGCCCGAACGTATTGGCCGTGATGCGCGCCGTGTTCCTGTCGATGGCATTAGATGCGCCTAATACATCGAAGAAACCTACGAAGAATTCCACGAACAGCGTGACCAGCAATATCTGTTTCAGGTATGCCGTGTAGACAATCTTCATACTCAGTTCCTGCTTCTTGATTGGGATATTTTAGGAAGCTGCTGGATGAATCAAGTATGAGTGATTATGTTCGAAGGAATTTGTGTGGATATAGACGAAAAAATTAGGTATTTCGTGACGTTACGCGAAATAAACGCGATATGATCATTTTGGATGGTAGAAGGGGCGCCCTCTCATAGCGCGCGGAGGTTCTATATTTGCACATGCCCTGGTTGTCGGAGGCTTCGTACATAGAATCACAAGATGGCGTGTCGCAGGCTGGTATATGATTGGTTGGGTTAGCTGGAAGTCGAAGATTTTTCGCTCGAACACAACTCTTCGACATCAAGAGGCCTGAAGGCCTGCTTGAGAAGGTTTAGGGTCATGATTGACCTCAGGACGCTGAGCTGTTCGATTTTTCGCGGTGGCTTCGTAGTTCTCCCTCTGTCGAGAGCGACACTGCCAACGAAAATCATTCATCTGTACCGTTTGGAGCGCCCAATCCGAACTTTCCAAAAGGCAGAACGCAACTGCTGGGGTAGGCAGCGTTAGCCCTTCCCCGCTGGGAACGGCTGATCAAATGCAAGGTGTGGCCGGACCTATTGGCGTTTGGTTCGCAGGCGAGGCGGCCGATTGCTCTGGGTTGCCTCGATCGAAATCGAGAGGTCGTCCGTGGATTGGGTCAAGTGCTTGGTGATCAGACTGACCGTCGTATCAATATGGGTTTCGACCAGTTTTACGCAGGTTTCGACTTTCCCCTCGATCGCGCTTTCAAAAATTTGAGCATGCTCCTTGCTGACATCGCGGTACTTGCGATTGTCCTTCAGCGCGAGGCGATGATACCGGTCGCTGTGCTGGTGGAGTTGCCGTCGGAAATCGATAAGCCACGCATTTCCGCAGTTCTGAATAAGGCAATCGTGGAACCTGCGATTTCGAACATGCCATTCGCTTGTCAGGTCGGTGTCCTGGCCTTCAAGCAAGCGGTCTTCGACAAGTTTCAACCTTCGATACGCCGCGAACAGATCGCCCTCCCAATTGTCGTCCCGTTGAGCGAGGGAGGACCGAAGGGCGCCGATTTCGATAATTCTGCGGGCCTCGCTGATGCTCCGAAAATCCTCAATGCTCAACTGCCGAACCCAAAACCCGCGTTGGCGCTCCGTGGTTACCAGGTTGTCGATGAGCAACCGGGACAAGGCCTCGCGCACCGTTGCGGTCGAGACGTCGAATTTGAGTCGCAGGTTGTCGACATGAAGGTGCGTGCCGGGGGGAAGGTCAAAGTTCAGGATTTGGTCCCTGAGTTCTGACTGCACGGTTTCGACGGCAGTCTTCTTTGCCGGGTTAACGTTCTGGGAAGCCATGCGAGTCCTCAGCTGAATGGGTAGGGGTGTCTTATAGCAATTGTTTTGAGGAGCCAACGAGTTATTCGATATAAGACGTTTATCAAAATTCAAAAACGTTTTTAAAGTTGACGAAACGATTATCTCTCGACATCCTCTCTCCACATTGGTTCGCTGCGGACTGAACGCCTTAGAGATTCAGGGGAAGACATGTTGAAACGCGAGGCCCACGACGAGCACCGATTGTTTATCGATGGGCAATACCGCTCTGCGCTTTCAGGGCGCATGTTCGAGAAGATCTCGCCGATCACCGGGTCTGTTATCGCCCAGGTTCATGAAGCAGGGAGGGAGGATGTGGACCTCGCGGTGCGGGCGGCGAAAGCGGCGCTGCGCGGCCCCTGGGGCAGGCTGACCGTCGCCGAGCGTGCAAGCCTGTTGCAGGACGTGTCGCAGGCCATAAACGATCGGTTCGATGATTTTCTCGAAGCGGAGATTGCGGATACGGGGAAGCCGCGCAGTCTTGCGCGTGCAGTGGACATTCCACGTGGCGGCGCGAATTTTTCAACCTTTGCCGATATGATCAAGAATCTCGGATCCGAGTTTTTCAAGACGGATACGCCCGATGGCGGGACGGCGATAAACTATGGCTCCTATCGGCCCAAGGGCGTGATCGGGGTCATCAGCCCATGGAATCTTCCGCTGTTGCTGATGACCTGGAAAGTCGGACCCGCGCTGGCATGCGGCAACACCGTTGTGGTCAAGCCCTCGGAAGTAACGCCGCATACTACGACGCTGCTGGGTGAGGTTATGAACGCGGTCGGTATTCCCAAGGGCGTCTATAACGTCATTCACGGGTTCGGGCCGGGATCGGCGGGTGAGTATCTGACGCAGCACCCGCTGGTCGATGGGATTACGTTCACCGGAGAAACCGTGACAGGCGAAGCAATCATGACGCAGGCTGCTGTGGGATTGCGGGATGTGTCGTTGGAGCTTGGTGGAAAGAACGCCGCCATCGTATTTGCCGACGCCGATCTGGATAAAGCGGTCGCCGGAACGATGCGGTCGGTATTTTCGAATTGCGGTCAGGTATGTCTCGGCACGGAGCGGGTATATGTCGAACGGCCCGTATTCGACGAATTCGTTGCACGCCTGAAAGCGGGAGCCGAAGAGCTTGTTCTGGGCGGGCCCGATTATCCCGGTGTCGGGATGGGGCCTCTGATTTCGGCGGAACATCGCGACAAGGTTCTGTCCTACTATCAGTTGGCCGAAAAAGAGCAGGCAAACATCGTAACCGGTGGTGGCGTTCCGCAGTTCGGGGATGACCGGGATCGTGGTTACTTCGTCGAGCCGACGATCTGGACGGGACTGCCCGAAACAAGCGCGCTGGTGCGCGAAGAAATTTTTGGTCCGTGTTGCCACATCAGTCCGTTCGACAGCGAGGACGAGGTGATCGCACGGGTCAACGACAATGAATACGGCCTGGCGAGCGCGATCTGGACGCAAGATATCTCGCGGGCGCACCGGGTTGCACCGCAGATCGAGGTTGGTCTGGTCTGGGTGAACTCATGGTTCCTGCGCGACCTTCGCACCGCGTTTGGCGGCTCCAAGAAATCTGGCATCGGTCGTGAAGGCGGTGAGCATTCGCTCGAGTTCTATACCGAGCGCGCCAATATCTGCGTGAAACTGTAAGGGGGGTATCGGTGATGGCGGACCTGATACGGAAAACGACCGAGACATTGATTTCGGCGGCGCGTGACCGGCTTCCGATTGCGCCGCTGGCGGCTGATTTCGGTGACCGCGCGGATCTCGATACGGCATATGAAATTCAGGACGAAGTAACCAAAGAGGGGATACTTCGTGGGCGTCGGCCCGTTGGGCGCAAGATCGGGCTGACTTCGCTCGCTGTGCAGGCGCAGATGGGCGTGGATCAGCCTGACTACGGAATGCTGTTTGCCGACATGGAATATGCGGATGGTGCGAGCATTCCCGCAGACTTGCTTATTCAGCCAAAGGTTGAGGCTGAAATTGCCTTTGTTCTGGGGCAGGACTTGGCCAACGAAGATGTGACGATAGCGCAGCTCATCGGAGCCATTGATTATGCGCTTCCCGCGATCGAGATCGTCGACAGTCGGATCGTCGATTGGAAGATCGGCATATTCGACACGATCGCGGACAACGCTTCGTCGGGATTGTACGTGCTTGGCTCCCGCCCCGTGAAACTCGCTGATTTTGACGTGCGGCTTTGCGGCATGGTGACGGAGCAGGCGGGGCAGGCGGTCAGCTTCGGTGTGGGTGCCGCGTGCATGGGAAATCCGCTGATCTCCTCGCTCTGGCTGGCGCGTCGAATGGCGCAGGTCGGGCGCCCGCTGTGCAGGGGGGATGTGATCCTTTCAGGTGCGCTCGGGCCGATGGTTGCAGCGCGTCCGGGCGATACCTTTCGAGTTTCGATCAATGGGCTTGGTGAGGTGAACACCCATTTTGCAGAAGGAAACGACACGTGAAATCCAAGGTTGCGATAATCGGTTCCGGCAATATCGGGACGGATCTGATGATCAAGATCCTGAACGGCTCGGATGAGTTGGAGATGGGCGCGATGGTCGGGATCGACCCGCAGAGCGACGGGCTCAAACGTGCGACCGACCTTGGTATTCCCACCACCCATGAGGGCTTGGATGGCTTGCGCGGAATGCCTGAATACGCCGATATTTCCATCGTGATGGATGCGACCTCGGCGGGTGCGCATATGAAGCATCACCCTGTCTTGACCGCGGATGGAAAGCAGATCATCGACCTCACCCCGGCGGCGATCGGTCCCTTCGTCGTGCCGTCGGTAAACCTTGAGGAAAACCGGGACGAGACCGCGTTGAACATGGTGACATGTGGCGGACAGGCGACGATCCCGATGGTCAACGCAGTGCGCCGCGCCACGGACCGCCTGATCTACGCTGAGATCGTGGCATCTGTGGCGTCCCTGTCGGCAGGCCCCGGAACGCGGGCGAATATCGACGAGTTCACCCAGACCACCAGCAAGGCCATCGAGAAGGTCGGAGGGGCCGAACGAGGGAAGGCCATTATCATCCTCAACCCTGCTGATCCTCCGATGCTGATGCGCGATTCAATCTTCACGCTGAGCCAGGGTGGCGACGAGGATGCGATCCGCGAAAGCGTCGCAAGGATGGTGAAAGAGGTCCAACATTATGTTCCCGGCTACCGTCTGAAACAGGACGTGCAATTCGAGAAGATCGGCAAGGACGCACCGCTGAACGTTCCGGGTGTCGGACCTGTCTGGGGGCTCAAATCCTCGATCTTCATCGAGGTGGAGGGCAAGGCCGATTATTTTCCGTCCTATGCGGGCAATCTCGACATCATGACCTCGGCGGCCAAGGCGGCAGCAGAACACTGGGTCCGCGCCCATAACCGAAAGGGGTTTTGAGATGGCAATCACCAACAAGGACAAGCTCTATATTCAGGACGTTACCATGCGCGACGGCATGCACGCCCTGCGCCATCAGGTGGGCCTCGAAGATGTCGCGAAAATAGCGGGTGCGCTTGATCGCGCAGGTGTCGATGCGATTGAGGTCACACATGGTGACGGGTTGTCGGGATCGTCGTTTACCTATGGTTTTGGCAGCCACTCTGACCTCGACTGGATCAGTGCGGCAGCGGATGCGATCGAGACTGCGCGGATCACTGTTTTGCTGGTGCCGGGCATTGGACTGGCCGATGATCTGAAGGATGCCTACAGCGCCGGGGCGCGGTCCGTCAGGGTTGCCACCCATTGCACGGAGGCGGACGTTTCGCGTCAACACATCCGTGTCGCCCGTGATCTGGGATATGACACGGCCTGTTTTCTCATGATGGCTCATATGACCCCGCCCGAGGCGCTGGCTGAGCAAGCACTGTTGATGGAAAGTTATGGTGCCGAATGCGTCTACGTCGTGGACAGCTCCGGTGCGATGCTGCCCGCCGATGTGACCGCGCGCGTTGCTGCCCTGCGCAGCGCGTTGGACCCGAAAACAGAGGTGGGCATCCATACTCACGAAAACCTGCATCACGGCATCGCAAATGCGGTCGCGGGGGTGCGGGCCGGCGCTGTTCGTGTCGATGGCTCGCTTGCCGGACTGGGTGCCGGTGCGGGCAACGCGCCTATCGAGGCGATGGTTGCTGTCTTTGACCGGCTGGGCCTGAAAACCGGTTGCGATTTTGCGCAGCTTTCCGCCGCGGCAGACGATCTGGTGCGCCCGCTCATGGATCGACCCGTGCGGGTGGATCGTGAAAGCCTGATGCTCGGCTACGCGGGCGTTTACTCTTCCTTCCTGCGTCACGCGGAAAAGGCGGCGAAGGATTACGGGATCCCTGCCTCCGACATCCTTGTCGAACTGGGCAGACGAAAAATGATCGGCGGTCAGGAAGACATGATCGTCGATGTCGCGCTCGACCTTGTCGCGGCAGGAGGGCAGCAGCAATGACCAGTGAACTTTCCGCCGTTGCGAAACGGCTGGATCATGCAATCCAATCCGCCACGGCAACGCATCAATTGCCCGCAGACCAACAGGTCGATGCCGCAACAGGATATGCCATTCAGGCAATGGGCGTAGAGCTGCGTCAACAGCGCGGCGAACGGATCGTCGGCGTCAAGCTAGGGCTGACCAGCCGCGCGAAAATGGAACAGGTCGGTGTTGACGAAGTGACCTGGGGGCGCCTGACCGATGCGATGCGTCGTGAAGAGGGCGGTACGCTTGTCAGGGCCGATTTCATCCACCCACGCGCGGAGCCTGAGATCGCCTTCGTGCTCGGCCGCCGTTTGACTGGTGATGTCAGTCTGGCGGAGGCCGCCCTTGCCATCGAGGCCGTGGCCCCAGCGATAGAAATCATCGATTCCCGGTATGAGAATTTCAAGTTCTCGCTGAGTGACGTTGTCGCGGACAATTCCTCTTCGGCGGCCTTCTTCATCGGGGGATATGCGCGGCCCGATACGGATATCGCGAATTTGGGCATGGTGCTGTCGATCAACAGACGCCCCCGCGAGGTTGGGTCTTCGGCGGCTATTCTGGGCCATCCGTTGCGCTCGCTCGTTGCGGCGGCGCGCATGACGGCGCGTGCGGGTCACGTTCTCGAACCGGGGGATATCGTGCTGGCCGGGGCCGCGACTGCAGCGGTGCCGTTGGCCTCAGGGATGCAGGTCGAGGCCGAGGTCCAAAATCTCGGTCGGGTCAGATTCGATGTCAGGTAAAGGAGGCTGCTGTGCCGCTAGTTGAAGTAACGATGATTGAAGGTCGCAGTGCCGAACAGAAATCGGCCCTCATCATGCAAGTGACGGACGCCGTCGAACGCGCGATTGGCGCCCCGCGCAACGCGATCAGAGTGGCGATCCGAGAGCTTCCAGCCGAGCATTGGGCGATCGGTGGCGTGTCGATTGCAGAAATACGGGCGAAGGACAGCGGCAAGAAATCAACACAATAGCCATAACTTCTGGCGTGATCGCGGCACGATGAATTTCGCCGGATCAGCATGATAATTCGTAGCGGAGCAAAGTAATGTCTGAAAATCAGGAAATCGGCAGCCAGATTACGGTGGGTGGTTTGCATACGAATTACCATGATCTGGGGGATGGTCGTCCCGTCTTTTTCATACATGGGTCCGGCCCCGGTGTTTCGGCCTGGGCAAACTGGAGGCTGAACCTCGCCCCGATCGCCGAGCGCGGGTTTCGATGCATAGCGGCGGATATGCTCGGGTTCGGGTATTCCGACGCTCCGAAGGATCTGGAGTTTTCGCGCGAAATCTGGGTCGAGCACTTCGCCGCATTTGTGGATGCGCAGACGAGCGATAAGATCTCCATCGTCGGGAACTCCTTCGGAGAGGCCATTGCCCTGGCCTATGCCATCCGGTTCCCGGAGCGGGTCGATCGCCTCGTCCTGATGGGGGCTGTCGGGCTCGACTTTCCGATCACCGATGAGCTGGATCGGATTTGGGGCTATAATCCGACTTCGGACGACATGTACGAGATTACGAAGACCTTCGCCTTTGATCCTTCGTTTGTCAGCAGGGAACTCGCGGAACTGCGCTATCGCGCGGCGATCCGTCCGGGGGTCATGGAATCCTACTCAGCGATGTTCCCGGAGCCTCGGCAAAACGCTCTTCGGGCGCTTGCCTCGAAGGAGGAGGATGTTGCGCAGGTGCAGGCACCTACTCTGGTCCTGCACGGGCATGATGATCGTGTCATTCCGGTGGATGTGTCCAAACGATTGTTCGATCTGCTGCCCAATGCCGAACTTCATCTGTTCCGCAAGTGCGGACATTGGACACAAATCGAGAAAACGGCCCGCTTTAATACGCTCGTCAGCGACTTCTTGAGCTGACGAGAACAAGGACGATCCGGAGGCACAACCCAAAGGTCATGTCGCATGAACGAAACAACACTCTGACGTCACGAGAAAACAGGGCGTGCTGAACGCGCCCGACTTCAGGGAAAGCGCGTCGGAGCAGCTACTTTTCCTTGCCGATATCGCAACTGGCAAGGGTCCACATCGGGGAGGCTACATGTCTACATTTTCTATTGCCAGCACGACGGGGGAGACCATCCGCCTTGCTGGAGTGTCGAAAACCTATGAGACTGCGAGCGGACCTTTGCCCGTCTTGCGCGATATCAACCTTCAGGTCGAAGCGGGTGAATTTATCTCGTTCGTCGGGCCATCCGGCTGCGGTAAATCCACGTTGCTCAAGATTATCGCCGGATTGGTCAGCTATGACACGGGAACGGTGGAGGTTGGCGACCAGAAACCCAAGGCCGGGCGTGAGGACATCGGCTTCATGCTTCAACAGTCGGTCCTGATGCCGTGGTTGAACGTCAGCAAGAATGTGGAGCTGCCCTTCGTGATTGCGCGGCGTCAGGACGTCAGCACATCGCGGCGGGTTGAGGAATTGCTCGACCTCGTTGGCCTCTCCTCCGTCGCGTCCCTGAATTCGTGGGAGCTTTCGGGCGGTATGCAGCAGCGGGTCGCGCTCGCCCGCGCGTTGGCGCTCGATCCGGGTATCATGTTGATGGACGAACCGTTTTCGGCGCTTGATGAATTCAAGCGTGAATATCTGAACATCGAAGTTGCGCAAATGGCCGACCAACTCGGCAAGACGACCCTGCTGGTGACGCATAGCATCGGTGAAGCGGTCTTGATGTCCGATCGCATCATTGCTCTTGGCGCAAACCCCGGGCGAACCGTTGGCGATATCGCCGTCGATCTGGAGCGTCCGCGCCGCGCCGACATGATCGGCACCGATCAATACCAGCAAATCTGCAATGAAGTGCGGGCCGCTCTGGCGTCTGACTTGGCGGGAGAAACGCTATGACAAACTCAGTTTTCTACCGGATCGGTCTGCCGGTGCTCGTGGGGGTGGTGCTGGTCGCCACATGGCAACTCATGAGCAATTTCGGCATGATCAACGAGATCATGATCCCGTCTCCGGCCGCGATTGTCGTGGGGTTCAGCGAACTTGTGACGCGGGGATATTTCTGGGACTCGACCTGGGTCACTTTGCAAGAGACCCTATACGGCTTCGCAATCGGCGTTTCGCTCGGGTTGATCATCGGTGCATTGACAGGAACGTTTCAAACATTTCGCACCGCGTTCTATCCGTTCGTCATCGCGTTCCAGAACACGCCTCGGGTGGCGCTCGCGCCGATCTTCCTGACCTGGTTCGGGTTTGGCATCACGTCAAAGGTCGTGATGGCCGCCGTGATCTGTTTCTTTCCCGTCGTGATCAACACCGTGGCCGGCATGGCCAGCGTCGATGACAACGCGAAGATGCTGTTTCGAACGATGGGTGCGAGCAAATCCCAGACGTTTTTCCGTCTGACACTTCCCGGTGCATCGGCAATCGCATTCGCGGGTGTGAAAACCGCTCTGACATTGGCGCTGCTTGGCGCGATCGTTGCTGAATTCGTTGGCGGCTCCGTTGGTCTTGGCGTGTTGATCAAAGAACTGAACTTCCAACTCGAAGTGGCCAAGGCCTTTTCCGTCGTGCTGTTTCTGGCGGTCATCGGCCTGGTTCTCTACGGGCTGATTGAGCTGTTGGAGAGGTACTTGATTACATGGAAGCAAGATTGATGAAGGGCGTTTGGAGGGCGCCGGACAGAAGCGACTAAGTAAAAATGCCGTGACGCGCACATAAACGCGCCGCGATCACAACAAAAAGGGAGAAGACTATGACACGAAAATTCAACAAGGCGCGCACCGCCCTGCTCGGGGCTATGGCGTTGCAAATCGGCATGAGTTTCGGCGCTGTCGCTCAGGATGTGACGCCGGTGGAAATCATGCTGCCAATCCCTGAAGGCTTCGCGTTCACGCCGTTGATCGTGGCGCGTGAGCTGGGTTATTTCACTGACAATGGCGTCGAAGTATCTACTGTCGTTGCTGACGGTTCCGGATACCTCTCGCAGCAGGTCGTCGCGGGCAACAGCGATTTCGTGCTCATGGGGGCGGCCGACGCCGTGGTCGCGTTCAATCGGCGCGACGATATCCGCGTTCTGTTCTGCAATCAGGTCAAGAACGTCTACCGCATCGTTGCGCAGGCCGACACCGGTATCACGTCGATGGCGGGTCTCGAAGGCAAGGTGCTGGGCTACACCGAGGCTGGTGGCGGTGAAAGCCAGCTTGTCTCCGCCGCGATCTCCGAGGCCGGCTTGGAGGTCAACAAGAACATCACCCTTCTTCCAATCGGTCCCGCAGGGCCGCAATCTCTGGTTGCGCTGCAAAATGACAGGGTTCAAGCCTACAGTTCCAGCTTCCCTGACGTCGCATCGCTGGCCGCGTCAGGTATTGAATGGGTCGATATCACGCCCGAAACCTACTCGAATGTGCCGGGTGCGTGCATGGTAACCACGGAGGAAGTCCTTTCCACCGACGAAGGGTTGAGTGCGGCAAAAGCTATCGCAAGCGCTTGGGTCGAGGGGCAGTATTATGCGATCGAAAACTCGCAAGCGGCATTTGATCTTGTCTGCGGCATCATCGAGTCTGCTTGTGAGAACCAGGCCGTGGCCGAGGCGTTCTATGCAGAGGCGATGAACCTGATCACGCCCCCCGAAGGGCAACGTCCGGGTGAACTCAAACTGTCCTCATGGCAGACGGTCGTGGATATCCTTGCGGCAAACGGGACGGTTTCTGCCGATCTTGATGTCTTGCCCCTGATCTCGGGCGACAATGTGCAGACTGTCATCGATGCCGCATATGCGGATCGATGACGCCGCGGCCCTGCATCGGGTAGCAACGCTATCCACCTGAGCTGAAGCCTCCGCCCCGGCCGCAATGGTCGGGGTCAGCGATTGGCCAAAACCGGGACCGCGTCGAGGTGGCCGATCAGATCTGCCGTCGCCGCTTGCAGGGCGACCCGTCGGCTGTTAGCATTCACGCAAATCCGTTGGGGTGCCCGTTCAGGGCTGAGAGGCGCAAGCTGACCCATCGAACCTGATCCGGACAATACCGGCGTAGGGAACGGAGCATGATCTGATGCGGCGCGTACCCTTCGCCTGTAGATCTCTCTCCACCTGTCGCTGGTGGAGGCAATGAAGATGTCACACCCATCCGCAATGACGATAGCAGGCTCCGACAGTGGTGGAGGCGCCGGGATTCAGGCCGACCTCAAGACGTTTTGCGCCCTCGGGGTTTATGGGACCAGCGCCATAACCGCGATCACGGCACAGAACACGCGCGGTGTCACCGCTATCGAGCCTGTTTCCTCCCGGACAGTTTCGGCGCAGATCGCCGCCGTGCTCGACGACATTCCGCCGATGGCAATCAAGATCGGGATGCTCGGATCGCCGGACATTGTGGCCGCCGTTGCGGCCGCGATCGAAGGCTATGATGGCCCTGTGATCCTCGATCCCGTCATGGTTGCGAAGTCGGGGGACGCGCTTTTGTCCCAAGAGGGGGAGGCGGCGCTGGTTGAACTGCTGCTTCCACGTGCGGATGTTCTGACGCCGAACCTGCCCGAGGCCGCGCGTCTGCTGGGCAGCGCCCCCGCGCAGGACGCGGCGGAGGTGGTGCGTCAGGGCAGGGCGCTGCTTGACCTTGGCGCGCGGGCGGTGGTGATGAAGGGCGGCCATGCCGAGGGGGCGACCTGCATCGACCGGCTGGTCACGGCGTCGGGCGTCATCACGATGGAGCAAACGCGCTGCATGACCCGCAACACGCACGGGACAGGATGCAGCCTGTCCTCGGCGATTGCGGCCGAACTGGCAAAGGGGGCGAGCGTCGAGGCCGCCGTGCGGCGGGCGCAGGTCTGGCTTCATGGCGCGATCCGCGCAGCCGACCGGCTGGACATTGGCAGTGGCCACGGCCCTGTGCATCATTTTCATGAGGTCTGGCCGTGATGCAGGCGCGTGTCATCGGTGCCGGGGTCGCAGGGCTTTGCGTCGCGACGGAACTGGTCGCGCGTGGTTGCGAGGTGACGGTCTTCGACCCTTCGCCAATGCCCGGGCCATATGCCTGTTCGTGGTGGGCAGGGGGAATGCTTGCCCCTTTCTGTGAGGGCGAAACCGCCGAGGAACTTGTTGTCCGCCTCGGCCAGAGCGCGGCGGATTGGTGGGCGCGGCAGGGCGTGAGCGTGGAGCGGCGGGGCACGCTGGTGCTGACCCTGCGGCGTGATCGGCGGGAACTGGACCGCTTTGCCCGGCGCGTGGCGGAGCATGAGACGCTCGACAGCGCCGGGCTGGCCGCGCTGGAACCTGACCTTGAGGGACGCTTCGATCGCGCTTTGCATGTGGCGGGTGAGGCGCATCTCGACCCGCGCGCGGCGTTGCGCCATCTTCGCGCCCGGTTGGAGCAGGCTGGCGTTGCCTTCGTGGCTGAGCCGGGCCACGCGAAAGGGCTGACCTTCGACTGTCGCGGCCTCGCCGCGCGCGATAGCCTCAAGGATCTGCGTGGGGTAAAGGGTGAGATGGCCGTGCTGCGCAGCGCCGATATTCGCTTGACGCGCCCGGTCCGGCTGCTGCATCCGCGCTATCCGCTTTATGTCGTGCCCCGCGCGGACGGCCTGTTCATGCTGGGCGCCACCCAGATCGAGAGCGACGACGTAAGGCGGACCGTGCGCTCGACCCTCGAACTGTTATCCGCGGCCTATGCGTTGCATCCGGCCTTCGGTGAGGCTGAGCTGGTCGAAGTCGGCGTTGATGCCCGCCCCGCCTTTCCTGACAACCTGCCTCGCCTGGTGCGGCGGGGTGAGACGATTTACGTCAACGGTCTGTTCCGACACGGCTTTCTGCTCGCCCCCGAATTGGCGCGCGAAGCGGTGGAGGCAGCCTGTGACGGCAGCAAACCGGAGTTCTGGCATGAAGATCATGATTAACGGCACACCGACCGAGACGCGGGCAGAGATGCTTGACGCGGTTCTGGAGGAACTCGGCTTTGGCGATGCCAAGGTGGCAACAGCCGTCAACGAGGATTTCGTTCCAGCCTCGCTGCGTGGGCAAACGGCGCTGGCACCCGGCGACCGGGTGGAGATCGTCACACCCCGGCAGGGGGGCTGAAATGCGACTTTATGAAACCGAGATCGCGTCGCGCCTGATGCTGGGCACCGCGCAGTATCCCTCACCCGCCGTGCTGACGGAGGCGTTCCGCCGCTCCGCCGCCGGGATCGCAACCGTTTCTGTCCGGCGTGAGGCAGGGCACGAACGGGCGGGCGCGGCCTTCTGGGGGCTGGTGCGCGATTTGAGGGTGACGCTTTTGCCGAACACCGCAGGCTGCCATTCGGTTCGGGAGGCCGTCACGACGGCGCAGATGGCGCGCGAACTGTTCGATACGCCCTGGATCAAGCTTGAGGTGATCGGCCATGCCGACACGCTTCAACCCGATCCGTTCGGACTGGTCGAGGCTGCTCGCATCCTGACCGATGAGGGATTCCAGGTCTTTCCCTACACGACCGAGGATGTGGTGCTTGCCGGCCGCCTGCTCGATGCGGGGTGCGAGGTGTTGATGCCCTGGGGCGCGCCGATCGGCACCGGTCTGGGGCTGACGAATATCTACGGTCTGCGCACGCTTCGCGCCCAGTTTCCGCAAGTGCCGATGGTCGTGGATGCGGGCCTCGGCCTGCCCAGCCAGGCGGCGATGGCGATGGAGATGGGGTTCGACGCGGTGTTGTTGAACACTGCGGTCGCCAAAGCCGGTGATCCCGCCCGTATGGCGGAGGGGTTCGCCCGCGCGGTTCAGGCCGGACGGCTGGCGTTCGAGGCCGACCCGATGGAGCCGCGCGACATGGCGGCACCCTCAACCCCGGTGATTGGAATGGCGTTTCTGGAATGACACTCGACCGTTTTTACCCGATTTTCGATGGTCCCGACTGGCTGGAGCGCATGTTGCCGCTCGGCGTGAAGCTGGTGCAACTGCGGATCAAGGACATGGCGGAGCCTGATCTGAGGGCCGCATTGGCGCGGTCGCAAGCGATGTGCCAGGCGCATGGTGCGGTGATGGTGATTAACGACCACTGGCGACTTGCCATCGACGAAGGTTGCGACTGGGTGCATCTGGGGCAGGAAGATCTCGATATTGCGGATCTGCCCGCCATCCGCCGGGCCGGGCTGAAGCTGGGCATCAGTACCCACGATCATGCCGAACTCGACCGCGCGCTTTCATTGGAGCCCGATTATGTCGCGCTCGGCCCGGTCTATCCGACGATCCTCAAGAAGATGAAGTGGGAGCGTCAGGGCCTGGACCGCGTCACGGAATGGAAACGCCGCATCGGTGATCTGCCTCTCGTGGCCATCGGCGGGATGAGTGTTGAGCGAGCGGCGGGCGCTTATCAGGCGGGCGCCGACATCGTCTCGGCGGTCACGGACATCACCCTGAACAAGGATCCCGAGCGCCGCCTGAGCGAGTGGATCGAGGCGACAAGATGAGCCGTTATGCCCGTCAGATCGCGGTCCCCGAACTCGGCAAGGCGGGTGACAGCCTCCTGCGGCAGGCGCATGTGCTGATCGTAGGGGGCGGGGGGCTGGCCGCGCCCGTGCTGCAATATCTCGGCGGTGCTGGCGTCGGGCGCATCCGTCTGGTCGATCCCGACCGGGTGGAGGTGACGAACCTGCACCGGCAGACGCTGTTTGCGCAATCCGATATCGGCCGGCCCAAGGCTGATGCGGCGGCGGCGGCGGTCAGGGCGCTCAATCCGGACTGTGTTGTCGAGCCGATCGTCACGACGCTGGATCCGGCCAATGACGCCGTGCTTTGCGAGGGTGTCGATCTGGTTATCGACTGCGCCGACAATTTTGCCGCAAGCTACATCCTGTCCGACAGGTGTCACGCAACCGGGTTGCCGTTGGTCAGCGGATCGGTGATCGGTCTGGATGGCTATGCCGGTGCCTTTTGCGGGGGGGCGCCCAGCTTGCGTGCCGTCTTCCCGGACATGCCGCGACACATGGGCTCCTGCGCCGAGGATGGCGTTCTGGGCCCGGTCGTGGGGGTTGTCGGCGGGCTTCAGGCGCAGATGGCGCTGGCGCTTCTGGGGCGTATGGAGCCCGCGCCGCTGGGCAGGCTCGTCACCTTCGATGCACGCTCGTTCCGCTTCGGCGGTTTTCAGTTTTCCGGCGCGCCTGAGCCGGATCGCAAGCCGCGTTTTCTCGCCCCGTCCGAGATTGCCGAGGGCGATTTCCTCGTTGATCTGCGTTCCGAGGAGGAGGCCCCGCTGGTTCGCGCCGCCGCCCATCGCCTGACCACAACCGCCTTGGGCGCGGGCGGGCCTGTTCCCGCCGCCGGCCAACGCGCGGTGCTGTGCTGCCGTTCGGGCCTGCGGGCCTGGGCTGCCGCCGAACGGCTCGCCTCCGTCTGGGATGGAGAAATATGCCTCGTCGCCCTTGGCGACCCTACCGGAGAAACTCCATGAAGACCGTACTGACCACTCTCCTCCTTCTTGCGGCCACACCGACCGTTGCGCAGGATCGGATGACCGTCATGCTCGACTGGTTCGTGAACCCCGATCACGGGCCTATCGTCGTCGCGCAGGAACGTGGCTACTTTGCCGATATGGGGCTGGAGGTCGAGATCATCGCCCCCGCCAACCCCGCCGATCCGCCCAAGATGGTCGCCGCCGGTGCCGCGGATCTCGCCATTTCCTATCAGCCGCAACTGCACCTTCAGGTGGCCGAGGGCATGCCGCTGATCCGGGTGGGCACTCTGGTCGCGACGCCGCTCAACTGCCTTCTGGTGCTGGAGGACGGCCCCATCGAGCAGATCGCGGATCTCGAAGGTCGCAAGATCGGATTCTCCGTCTCGGGGTTTGAGGAGGCGTTGCTGTCGACGATGCTGGGGCAGGCGGACCTCGGGATGGACGATGTCGAACTGATCAACGTCAACTGGTCGCTCTCACCCGCGCTTATGTCGGGTCAGGTCGATGCGGTGATCGGCGCGTTTCGCAATTTCGAGCTAAATCAGATGGATATCGAGGGTGTGTCGGGCCGCTGCTTCTATCCCGAATCCGAAGGCGTGCCGACCTATGATGAGCTGATCTATGTCGCCAACCCTGACACGATGGATGCGGAAATGATCCGCCGTTTCCTCGCTGCCACGGAGAAGGCGACGCAGTATATCATCAATTATCCGCAGGAAAGCTGGGAGGTCTTCTCCTCGACTTCGGCCGAATTGCAGGACGAGTTGAACGAGCGGGCCTGGGGCGACACGCTGCCCCGCTTTGCCCTTCGCCCCGAGGCGCTGGACGCGGGGCGTTATGCCCGCTTTGAAGCCTTCCTGGCTGAGGCTGGCCTGATCGAGGGCACGCGCCCCGTCTCCGATCTGGCGATCGATCTGGGCGCGCAATGAGTTACGGTGCGATTTTCCCCCTCTGGCGCGCGGCGGCGGGCCAGACATGGGACGATTACACCCGCCATGCCTTTGTGAAGGGGTTGGGGAACGGCACGCTTCCGCGTGAGGCGTTCCTGCGCTATCTGGTGCAGGATTACCTGTTCCTCATCCACTTCTCCCGCGCGTGGGCGCTGGCCGTGACCAAGGCGGAGACGCCGGAGGAAATGCGGGCCTGCGCCGCCACGGTTCACGCGCTGCTTGACGGGGAATTGCAGCTGCATATCGAGACTTGCGCAGCCGAGGGCATTTCTGAGGCCCAGCTTTTCGCAGCCCGCGAGGCTCCGCAGAACCTGGCCTATACACGCTATGTGCTCGATGCCGGTCATTCGGGCGATTTCCTCGACCTGATGGCGGCGCTGGCCGTGTGCGTGCTGGGATATGGCGAGATCGGCACGCGGCTGGCGGCGCAGGCGGGCGAGACCCCGTATGCCGACTGGATCGCGACCTATGCGGGCGCCGAATATCAGCACACGTGCCGCGAGGTGGGTGCGCTGATCGATGCGGCGACCGCGCGGCGTCTGGGGGAGCAGCCGGAAAGCAGTCCGCGCTGGCCCCGCCTGTGCGCCCGTTTCGAGATGGCAACCCGGCTTGAGGTCGATTTCTGGGGCATGGGCCTCAGCGCATGAGCGTCGCGCCCGCGCTGAACATGGCCGGTCGTGCGACGATCGACGGCACGGCGATCTTCGGGCCGCTTTCGTTCGTGGCGCCTGCCGGGGAATGGACCTGCCTGCTCGGCCCCTCGGGCGTGGGAAAATCGACCGTGTTGCGTTTGCTCGCGGGACTTGGCGATGAGGTTCTCTTTTTGGGCGAGGCCTCAGCCGGTGACGGTGCATCGTTGTGCGGCCGCGTGGCGTTGATGGCGCAGAGCGACTTGTTGATGCCGTGGCTGGACCTCACCGCGAATGTCACTCTGGGCACGCGGTTGCGAGGGCAAAAAACTCAGCAGGATCGCGCGCGGCAGGTGCTGGAACGTGTCGGGCTGGCCGATCACGCGGGCAAGCGACCGAATGCGCTATCGGGGGGACAGCGACAGCGGGTGGCGCTGGCCCGCACGCTGATGGAGGATCGCCCGGTTGTGCTGCTGGATGAGCCGTTCTCGTCTCTCGATGCCAGATCGCGGGCCCTGATGCAGGACCTGTCTGCCGAAGTGCTGGCCGGGC
The DNA here is from genome assembly GCF_014235845.1 of Pontivivens nitratireducens. Lineage (GTDB taxonomy): Bacteria > Pseudomonadota > Alphaproteobacteria > Rhodobacterales > Rhodobacteraceae > Pontivivens > Pontivivens nitratireducens. Next base: position 146,613 of record NZ_JACJUQ010000005.1, read on the forward strand.
GCACTGTCCTCCATGTCACCCACGACACAGCCGAGGCCGCGCGTCTGGGACATCATGTCCTGCTGATGACGCGGCGCGGTATCACCTCCGTACCCCCGCCGGACAGCCCGATCCCGCGCCGCTACGACGCGCCAGAAACGCTCGAATTTCAGGGGCGTCTGCTGCGAATGCTGATGGAGGCAGAGTGAAATCAACCCTTCGCATTCTGGCGGTAACGCTTCTGGGATTGGCGGGTTGGCAGGCCGTCGTCACGTGGGGCGAACTGCCCCGTTTCATTCTGCCCGGCCCGCGTCTCGTCTTTACGACGTTGTGGACCAGCCGCGCGCTGATTGCCGAGCACGCGGTCGTCACGGCCATCGAGGTTCTCCTCGGCCTCGGGCTGGGTGCGGCGGCTGGCTTTGCCTCGGCTATCGCGCTGGCGGCCTCACCGCTGGCGCGGTCCCTGCTGCGGCCGATGCTCGTCTTCAGCCAGGCGATACCGGTCTTCGCTCTGGCCCCGATCCTGACGCTTTGGCTTGGCTACGGGCTCTGGTCCAAGGTCGCGATGGCGCTCCTCATCATCTATTTTCCAGTCACCTCGGCCTTCTTCGATGCACTGATGCGAACACCGCGCGGCTGGCTGGAGCTTGCCCACGTGATGAACGCCATGCCGGGTCGTATCCTCTGGCGTATTCGTGTGCCTGCGGCGATGCCGGGCTTCGCCTCGGGTCTGCGGCTCGCCGCTGTCTATGCCCCGATCGGCGCGATCATCGGTGAATGGGTTGGGGCGTCCCAAGGGCTGGGCTATCTGATGCTGTTGGCGAATGGTCGTGCGAAAATCGACCTGATGTTCGCAGCGTTGATTGTTCTGGCGGTGTTGACGCTGGTGCTGCACGCAGCCGTCGATACCGCTTGCCGGCGGCTTTGGGATGGATGAAACCCGTAACCTATCCGCTTGAGGAAGGGGCGCGCCACATGAACCATGTCGGGATCAGCGCGAGCAGGAATATACCGCATACGACCAGGAATCCGTCCTGGAATGCCGCGTTCGAGGATTGGATCATCACCGTCTGGCCCAGGAACGATGCCGCCGCAGGCATAAGCTGGGAGTCCGGCAATCCCGAGGTGTGAAGGAGACCGGCCACCTGGCCCAACAACTCCATCGTCGTGGAGTTGTCGCTGGTCTGGGTTGCGGCAAAGGCATCCGCGTGCATGATCGTGCGCCGTTCGATGAACACGCTCAGAAGGTTCACCCCGAAGGCACCGCCAAGTTGCCGGATGAAGTTGGACGCCCCCGAACCCTGACCCAGAAGATGCACCGGCAAAACCTTGAGCGCGCCAGACGAAATGGCGGGAAACACCAGCCCCAGCCCCACCCGCGACAGGACCGTCCACCACGCCAGTGTCCAGAACGCCGTATGGACATTCGCGCTTGCCATCAGCCAGGAGGACCCGGCAAAGACCGCCATCCCGATAGCGATCATGATCGGCGCAGACACCTTGTCTGACAACCGGCCCGCAATCGGGAAAACCAGCAGCATCGCAAAGCCCGAGGGCATCAGAAGCAGGCCCGCCTGCGTCGGTGTCATGCCCTGAATCTGCTGCACGAAAACCGGCAGCAGATAGGTGGACCCGAACAGCCCCGCCCCCATGATAAAGGCAATGACCGAAGCGGAGGAGAAGGCGAAATTCTTGAAAAGCCGCATGTCGAGCATCGGCTTGGCCGTATACATCTCCCAGGCGATGAAGGAGATGGCCGAAACCACGGAGATCGTGAAACCCGACAGGATGACATTGGAATCCCATCCCAGGCGCTGCGCGTTCGTCAGCGTGCTGAGCAGCACCGCGAGAAAGATCGACAGGATCGACACCCCGATAAAGTCGAAGGGCGGCATCGGCCCGCTTTCCTCACGCGTGGGCAGGAATATGTTTGACAGCAAGATGGCCAGGCCGGCGAAGGGCAGGCAAAGGTAGAAGACGAAACGCCAATCGAACGCATCCATAAGCACGCCCCCGATCCACGGGCCCAGCGCCGGTGCCAGAACGACGCCAACGCCGTAGATCCCCATGGCTGCGCCGCGCTTGTCAGGCGGAAAGACCTTGAACAGCATGATCATGGCCAACGGTTGAACGACACCCGCCGCAGCCCCCTGCACCACGCGCGCCAGCGTCAGAACGGTCTCATTCGGCGCGACGCCCCCAAGGACGGACCCCGCCAGAAACACGCCCATCGATGCGCTCAACGTCAGCCGCATTCCGAAGGCACGGTTGGCCCAATCGGCCAGCAGCATCGTGGCGGTCATGGCGGCCAGGAACCCGGTGGAGATCCATTGCGCCTGTACCGCGCTGATGCCGAATGCCCCCATGACCGCCGGAATGGCGACGTTGACGATTGTGGTGGACAGCACAACCGAGATGGTTGCGATCATGATCGTTCCGGTCGCGAACCACTTGTAGGCAGCCCCGTAACGTTCGAAGTAACGATCAATCTGTGACATCGACGTAGACCTCAACCATCATGCCGGGCCTGAGTTCGATGCCGTCAGCGTCGATCGACACACGGATCGGCAGGCGCTGGGTCACTTTCGTGAAGTTGCCCGAGGGGTTGGGGCTGGGCAGAAGCGCAAGCTGGCTCGTGGCCGCGCCGCCCATCCCGATCACCTCCCCCTCGAATGTCCGGTCTGGAATGGCATCAACGGTGATGGTCGCGGGCGATCCGACATGGATCCTGCCGTAATCGGTCTCCTTGACGTTTGCGTCGATCCAGACGTCATTCGGCGCGTGATACATCGCGATGCGCGTGCCGGGCGTCACATACTCACCGACATCGACAAAGGTCGCATCGACTAGGCCGTCGAACTGAGCCGTGATCATGCGGTGTGCGAGGTCGATCTCCTTAAGGCTGCGGTCGGCCTCGGTTCCCGTGCGCTGGGCGAGAACGGATGCGATCTGGGATTCCAGCACGTTTATCTGCTCTCCGTCGGCCTCGACGATGGCCAGACTGGCGCGGGCGCTTTCGATCGCGGCGAATGCGGCACGTTCCTGCTGGGCGGCGGTATCCAGCGCGGCCTGGGTCTCGTCCAGGGTTTGCTGCGACGTGATATTCTGCTCGGTAAGTTTGATCGCCCTCTCCTGACGGGCGCGGGCATTCGTCAATACGGCGAGTGATGCCTCATGGTTCGCATCCGCGGCAGCTATCCCGGCCAAGGCCGCATCCCGACGTGCGGACAACTGCCGTTCAAGCAGCACCCTGCGTGCCTGAAGCTCCTCCAACTGCGCGTCGGTTGCGGCAAGTGTGGACAGGACGGCGTCAAGCTGCGGCTGCGAGTATTCGCGGTCGATGGACGCGATCAGGTCACCCTCCTCGACGGTGTCCCCCACCAGAACCGACATTGCCGTGACGCGTCCGGAAACCTCGCTGGATACGGTGACGACATTGGCCGTGATCCGGGCATCGTTGATGTGCACCTGCGTGAACCGCGCGATCAGCCAGGGGGCGGCCAGCCAGATGGCAACAGCGACCACGCCGGCGATCACGATCAGTTTGATCCATTTCGTGCGGCTTCTTCTGCGTGGGGTGGACGGCACAGGTTTATCCGTGCCTGCCTCGCCCGCATCGGTTTTCATATTATCAATTTTCGCCACTGCTCAAATTCTCCAATCTGGCCGTGATGCGGCTCAGGACTTTTGTTGCAATACGCAGATCCTGCTGGGAGATGCCCTCAAGAATTTCCGTGCGGCTGGTCGCGGACATCTCTTCCATCTTCTCGATGAGAGGATATGCCGCCTTCGTCAGGTGCAGCGTCTTTGCCCGCCTGTCCGTGGCTGAAGGTCGACGTTCGATCAGACCGGCATCCTCCAACCCATCCAGCTGGCGAACCAGTGTTGCGGCCTCAATTCCCAGAGTGCGCGCCAGTTCAACCTGCGTAACCTCTTCATTTTGCGACAGCTCAAACAGAACGCTCCACCGTGCCTGCGACAGTTCGAGGTCACGAAACACCAGATCGAGATAGCGTCTCCACATACGCGCCGAGGAGATCAGCGAGCGCGTAAAAGGCTCCTGAGCCTCGATGTCGTTCTGCATCGCTCATCAACTTTCAATAGCTTGCTAATAGATGCAAGGCTAATTAGTGTGATCTCAATCATATTGCAAGGGCCAATGCGGAACCGGAGATCCACCCAATGTACAAGAAGATTTTGCTGTGTTTCGATGGCTCTCGCGAGGGTCGGCTGGCACTGCGAGAGGGGGCGCGGCTGGCCCAGATCACGGGCGCCGCGGTGATCCTGCTCGCGGTGGTCGAAACGGGCGCGGCCAGCGCGCTGGCGCAGGGCGCGGATGTCGGGGCGCTTGCCCAGCAGCAGACCGATTTCAAGGAAATCCTCGACGAGGGCTATCGAAGGCTCTCCGGCATGGGGCTGTCGCCCGAGGTTCATATGGAGTTCGGGGATCCGGTCGCAAAAATCACACATGTCGCGAATGCAATCGGGGCAGATCTGGTCGTCATCGGGCATCACCAGCAGGGGTTCTGGACCCGCTGGATGAGCCGCTCGGTCGCGGCGGGGCTGGGCGACACGCTGGGATGTAGCCTGCTTCTGGCGCAAAAGGTCGTCGAGGATTCAGAGCTTTTCCACAACGATTGAAGGTCTGTACCTGACAGATCGTGCGGTTTCATAGTGAGGTGGCCGGCGGGGTAGGTTCGGCCACCCCGCCGGCACAGGTCACATTCCGGCAATCACCTTGTCCAGCGTTGCGGGATAGTCGCGCACCCGCACACCCGTCGCGTTGTGGATCGCGTTGACGATCGCGGCGGCGGCACCGCAGATGCCCAGCTCCCCGATCCCCTTGGCCTGCATCGGGTTGGCCCAATCGTCGCGTTCCTCCAGCAATTCGACGGTCATCTGCGGCACGTCCGCGTTCACGGGAATGTGGTACTCCGCCAGATTGTGGTTCGCCACGTGGCCGTCGCGCGGGTCGAAGGCCAGTTCTTCCTCCAACGCCATGCCAATACCGAAGATCATGCCCCCCAGACACTGCGATCGTGCCGTCTTGGCGTTTAATATCCGGCCCGCCGCGAAGCTGCCATGCATCCGCCGCACCCGCGTCTCACCCGAGGCTGCGTGCACGGCAACCTCGGCAAAATAGGCGCCGAAAGTCGCCTGCCTGACGGCTTGCGATGTATCGCCGGGTTGAACATGGCCCAGCTTGACGATCTCATCGCCTTGCAGGATTTCGACCAGGGATCGGGTTCGATTGTCGAAGGTCGCGCTGCCGTCCTTCAACGTCAGGTCGGGTTCGCTGACCTGCAACCGCTCGGCCAATTGCCTGCGGATTGCCTGGCAGGCAAGGTAGACGGATGTGCCGCTTGAGGATGCCCCCCACGACCCGCCGGAACCTGACGAAGGCGGCAGATCGGTGTCGCCCAGAACCACCTCCACATCCTCACGCGGCAGCCCCAGCATCTCACCGGCAATCTGTCCCAGAATGGCATATGTGCCCGTGCCGATATCGGTCATGTCCGTCTGGACCACGGCCTTGCCCTGCGGTGTCAGGCTGACGCGCGCCTGAGATTCCATCAGCACATTCACCCGCGCCGCCGAGGCCATGCCGTAGCCGATCAGCCATTCGCCTTCGCGCCGTTCCTTGACGCCGGGGCGATCTGCCCAGCCGAAGGCCTCGGCCCCGCTATCCAGCGCTTCGCGGAACCGGCGGGAGGAGAACGCCTTGCCGCTTTCAGGATCCTTGTCCGGTATATTGCGACGGCGCAGTTCGACGGGATCCATGCCGATTTTATAGGCCAGCTCGTCCATGGCGCTTTCCAGAACGGTTACGCCCACGGCCTCACCGGGCGCGCGCACCGACCCCGCACAAAGCCTGTGCAGGCGCGCCATATCCATCGACATCCGGCGGTTCTGACCCGAATAGAGGAAGTGCGAGGCCTGCAGAACCGGCTCGGCGAATGTTTCACCGGGCAGGTTCGATATCCGGGCGTCATGGCCCAGCCCGGTCAACCGGCCCTCGGCATCGGCGGCAAGGCGGACGCGCTGGCGGGTCTCAGACCGACGCATCGTTGCCTCGAAAACCTGCTGGCGCTGCAATGCGACCGATACCGGACGTCCGACCTCCCTTGCCGCTATGGCCGCCGCCACCGCCTCGGGCGAGAGGCCCAGTTTGGAGCCGAAACCACCGCCTACATAGGGGGAGAGGACGCGCACCCGGTCGGGATGGATGCCCAATGAATCCGCGAGTTCATTGCGATTGTATTTCAGCATCTGATAGCTGCCGCGCAGGGTCAGATCCTCCCCCTCCCATGACGCGATCGAGGCATGCGGCTCCATCGCCGCGCTGGAATGCGAGGGCGTGGTATAGGTTACATCGACCGCGTAGGCCGCATCACGCATCGCCGCGTCGAGGTCCCCCTGGTCGAGCGCTTGGCCCTCCTGCGGTTCGAGCGCTGCGGTATCGGGATCGACCGCCACCACTTCGGCGTTTTCCAGCGTTACCTGCAAACACTGCGCGGCATGGCGTGCCTGCTCAAAGCTTTCGGCCACAACCACGGCGATCAACTGGCCCATATAGGCTGCGTGATGTGGTCCCTGAATGGGCGCTTCGTTCGCCGTGCCCTGCGCCGGATTGCGCAACAGACGATCGTCCTGAATGACAGAAAGCACGCCGGGCATAGCCGCAACCACATCGCGATTGGTCAGCACGACATGCCCGCTGTTGCCCGGCGCGCGAACCATCACGCCATGGACCATGCCTTCGACCTGCCATTCATTGGCGTAGGTCGCTTGGCCCGTTACCTTCAACGGCCCCTCGGGCCGGTCGAGCGGTGCGCCGACCAGTCCCTGCACCATGTCATCGAGCCGTCGGTCCGTGACCGGGGCGTCCATCTTGAAAGACTCGGTCATGCGCTTGCCTCCTGGGTCAGTTCCGTTAGCACCGACACCAGAGTGCGCCGCGTGAGGGGGATCTTGAAATCATTTGCGCCAAAACCGCGTGCCTCGGCCAGCAGCAGGTCGGCGGCTTTGCCGAACAGGGATTCGGACGGGACCTCACCCACCAGCAGGTCCTCGACCTGCGCATTGCGCCAAGGTTTTGGCGCCAGTCCGCCAAATGCCAGATCGGCGCGGCTGATGCGCCCATCCTCCACCGCGACGATGCCCGCGGTCGAAACGAGAGCGAATGCATAGGACGCGCGATCGCGCACCTTGCGGTAGGTCTGGCGACCTTCGACGGGTGCGGGCAGGACGACCGCGGTAATCAGTTCGCCGGGCTCCAGCACCGTCTCACGGTCGGGCCGGTCGCCGGGCAACAGGTACAACTCATCCAGCGTCAACTGTCGGGTTTCCCCGTCCTGCCTCAACGTTTCCACTTGCGCGTCGAGCGCGCGCATGGCCACGGCCATGTCGCTGGGATGGGTGGCGATGCAATGTTCCGACGTGCCGAGCACGGCCAGCATACGATTGAACCCATCGCGCGCGGCACAGCCGCTGCCCGGTTCGCGTTTGTTACAGGCCATGGCGCGGTCATAGAAATACAGGCACCGCGTGCGTTGCAGCAGGTTGCCGCCCGTGGTCGCCTTATTGCGCAACTGACCGCTGGCGCCCGCCAGCAGGGCCCGGCTCAGGACCGGCCAGTTGCGGCGCACGTCAGAATTATTCGCCAGATCGCTGTTCGTGACCAGCGCCCCGATCCGCAAGCCACCGTCATCTGTCCGCTCGATCCTGCCAAGGTCGAGCCGGTTGATGTCGATCAGCGATCCGGGTGCCATCACCTCCAGTTTCATCAGGTCCAGCAGATTGGTGCCGCCGGCGATGAAGGTTGCCCCGCTGGCCGCCTGCCGCGTGGCGTCTTCGCTGGTTTCGGCGCGGGTATAGTCGAACGGTCTCATACGCTTTCCTTCGCGGCCTTGCGGATTGCTTCCACGATGTTGGGATAGGCTGAACAACGGCAGAGGTTGCCGCTCATCCGTTCCGAGATTTCCTCGGTCGTCAGCTCCGGCGCGCTGTCGAGGTCATCAGTGACGTGGCTGGGCCAACCGTTCGAGACTTCCTGCAACATCGCGGTGGCCGAACAGATCTGACCGGGTGTGCAATAGCCGCATTGAAAACCGTCCTCGGCAACGAAGGCCTGTTGCAGCGGGCTGAGGTTTCCCGGCTGGCCGAGGCCCTCGATCGTGGTCACTTCGTCACCCTCATGCATGCAGACGAGGGTAAGGCAGGAATTGATCCGCTGCCCGTTAACCATCACCGTACAGGCCCCGCATTGCCCGTGGTCGCAGCCCTTCTTGCTGCCCGTCAGGCCCAGATGATGGCGCAAGGCATCCAGCAGCGTCGTCCTCTCGTCGAGGTCCAGCCGATGCTGCGTGCCATTGATGGTAAGCTCAGTTTCCATGTCGAATCCTTCCCGCCGATTGTGAAGCCGGAAGCAGCATCCAGCTTGGTCGTTGTTTTTTCAGGTAAAGCGGGGAGGGCGCGGAGCAAGGAATAACTGCGCAGGCACACACGTTATAGTTGAGAAAGCAGCCTAAACGAGGACGCGCAGCCAATGCGCCTTAGCGAAAATATCCAAGTCAGGGCGGTCGCGACAAAATGCTGTCTGCCCGTCTGCGGAGTGCGCTATCTACCGATCCGGGCTGCTCTTGAAACGGTCCTCAACATGCCCATCACCAGATCCTCGAAATCGGCTGGTGCGGTGCTGTCATCCGTGAGCAGCTTTTGCAGGTGATAGCGGAATGCGGCGTCCAGCAGCAGATAGATCGAGGTGGCATCGACATGTGTGTGGCCGGTTCGCTCCAGAAACTCCTCGACCAGTTCCACAAGCCCGGCTTCGATGTCTTCGACGATCTGGTGGAACGAGGGGTCGAACATGGCCTGGGATCGGATGTCATACCAAAGCCGGTGCGTCTTCGCCTCGCGATGGATGGACAGGGCGAGGCCGCTGACGAACCGCTCGGCCAGACGCTCCGGCGGGGCGTCCTCGGCCAGGATCGACTGCATTTCCGCGACGAAACCCACCTTGTAGCGGCGCACGCAGTAGGCAATCAGATCGACCTTGTCATCGAAGTAGTAATGCAACGTGCCGACGGCCACGCCGGACAGTTCGGCGATGTCACGCAGGCTGGTGCGGGCATAGCCGAGCTGCTTCAGTGCGGCTATCGCGCTGTCTGCCAGTTCGTCCTTCTTGCGGACGCGCTTCGCGACCTTGGCATCGGCCTTGGCTGCGAGGCGGTTGACCTTGTCGAGCTTGTTCATGTCCCGGTCTCACCCCCGCACTGCGTAGATGAAAATGGGCGCCGGTTTCAACCACCCCCAAGGGCGCTGTACGCGGGGCGGAAGCCTGCCCGGGCCGCGCTGACGCCTGTCGATCACGCAGCAACGCGCCCCGGTTGCGGGCAGAGTATCAAGGTCACGATCAATGGCCCGCAGGTCGGGGCGAATATCGATCGTGACCCTGTTCACGTCAGGCGTCCTTCGTCAGAACGTCGCCATAGGTCTCACGCAGCTTGTTCTTGAGCACCTTGCCGGTCGCACCGATGGGCAGTTCGTCAACGAAGATCACCTTGTCGGGAACCTGCCAGCTGGCCACCTTGCCGTCGTAGGAGGCGATGATTTCCTCCTCGGTCGGCGTTTCCCCTTCGTCCGGGACGGCAATCACAACGGGGCGTTCATCCCATTTCGGATGATATGCGGCGATGGCGGCGGCGTTGGCGATCTTGGGGTGCGCAATCGCGATGTTTTCCAGCTCAACGGTCGAGATCCATTCCCCGCCGGACTTGATGATGTCCTTCGAGCGGTCGCGAATGACCAGATAGCCGTCGCTGTCCAGCGTCGCCACATCGCCGGTATCGAACCAGCCGTCATCGGTCAGGGCGTTGTTTTCCTGGCCGAAATAGCTCTCGACGATCCAGTGGCCGCGCACTTGCAGTTCACCTTGCGTTTTGCCGTCGCGGGGCAGTTCATTCCCTTCGGAATCGACGATGCGTACGTCCACACCCCACGGTGGGCGGCCCTGGCCTTCGCGCAGCTTGAACTTCTCGCTCTCGCTGAGCCCGGAGTGCTTTTCGAGCATCTGGTTCAGCGTGCCGAGGGGCGAAGTCTCCGTCATTCCCCAGGCGTGGATCAGTTCGACACCATATTTTTCGCGGAAGTCCCGGATCATGGAGGGCGGCAGCGCCGAGCCACCGACCACGGTGCGCTTCATGGAGTCGGGCTTGATGCCGGTACTCTTGAGCGCGGCCAGCAATCCCATCCAGATCGTCGGCACACCCAGCGATATCGTCACCTTCTCGGAGTCGATCAACCGGACGAGGCTTTCGCCGTCCAGATTCGGCCCCGGCAATACCAGTTTCGCCCCGACGCCAGCGGCAATATAGGTCGAGCCCCAGGCATTGACGTGGAACATCGGCACGACCGGCATCACAACGTCGCGCGCGGCGATGCTCATCCCATCGGGCTGGTTTCCACCGATGGTGTGCAGAATGAGAGAGCGGTGCGAATACTGCACGCCCTTGGGGTTGCCGGTCGTGCCGGAGGTATAGCACAGAACGACGGGGGAGTTTTCATCCAGTTCCGGCCATGCGGGCACCGGATCGTTCTCGGCCAGCATCTCGTCGTAGAACAGCAGCCCTTCGACCATGGCGGCGGCTTCCTCATCACGCGGACCCATCAGGACATAGTGCTTCACCGTTTTCAGGTGCTCGCCCAGCTTGGCCACAATCGGCAGGAATGTGCGGTCCACGAACAGCACTTCGTCCCCGGCATGGTTGAAGATATAGATCATCTGTTCGGGGGTCAGACGCGGGTTGATCGTGTGAACCACGCGCCCGCCGCTGCCGATTCCGAAGTAAAGCTCCAGATGGCGGCGGTTGTTCCAGGCGATGGTCGCGCAGCGTGCGCCGTCGGACACGCCCAGCTTGTCCAGCGCGGCCTTCATCCGCCGCGCGTTGACCCCGACCTCACCCCAGTTGGACCGCGTGATCTGGCCATCCGTTTCGACCGAAACGACCTCGGTTCCGGCGTGATATTTCTCGGCGTGATCGATCAGCGAACCTGTCGACAGCGCCTGATACATCATTGTTCCATACATACTGTTCTCCTTTATTCTGCTGCGATCGCAGCTGGTGTAGTGCCACGGAACGGGCCCGCCGCCCGTTTCGCGATCATGATTGTCGGCGCGTTGGTGTTGCGCCGCAGGCGGCACCGGTCGCGCGCGTTTTTCCGGTCGGAATTTCGGTGACATGTGCGCCGTAGATGATCGTCAGATCCTTGCGGGGGTTCTGGATCGGATGCAGCTGGGCCGCAAAGGTCGAACAGCCGCAGCCCCCGGCCGCCAGCAGGCAGGCAGGCGGACACAAGAGGACCCCCGGACAGGCGTACCGCAGGGGGATACCCCGCAGAACCACCGCCCACGATCACGTAGTTACATGACGCATTGAATGGCAATTTCATCTTCCCTTGACGCAGTCTTTTTGCTGCTCATGTGAAGGTGAACATATAATCTGGACATGTGTCCAGCAGAATTGCAGCGAGCGGTTCATTTGGCCGAGACCGGACATGGGCCCGACATGAAGCTGGATCAGATCACCCCGATCACCATCAGGCCGACCCCGGTGAACGTCGCCAGAAACACCGTTTCCACCACCAGCAGCAGGGCGGCGGTCTTGCCGACCTTCAGCAGATCCCTGGGCACCGTTTTCAGCCCGACCGCGGCGATGGCGATCAGCAGCAGAGTGCGCGAACCGTCGGCGGCCAGTAACAGCAGGATTTCGGGCAGGGCAACCAGGGAATTCAATGTGGCCAGAACGATAAAACCGATCAGAAACAGCGGCACGACGGGTTGCGCCTCCCCGCTCGCCCCAGCCGGATGGCCCAGCCTGCTGCGCACGATCAGGGCGATGCTCACGACCACGGGCGCCAGCATGGCGACCCGGATCAGCTTGACGAGCGTCGCCGTCTCACCCGCCGTTTCGGACACGGAGAATCCGGCCCCCACGACCTGTGCCACATCATGGATGGTCGCCCCCAGATAGATGCCGATCACGGTGTCGGTAGGGGCCACGAGCGATCCCAGGATCGGGTACAGGATCATCGCGATCGTCGAAAGGATGGTGACGCCGACCACGGTGAACACCAACTGGTCCTGGGCATTCTTCTCCTGCGGCAGCACGGCGGCTATGGCCAGGGCGGCTGACGCACCGCAGATCGCAACCGAGCCTGAGGACAGGACCGCAAAGCGCGGCCCGAACCCGAAAAGCCGCGCCACGGCCATGCCAAACCCGATGGTCGCGACAACGCCCCCGACAACAAGTGCGACGACCGGCCATCCCAGTTCGAGCGCCATGTCAAAGCTGATCCGCAAGCCGAGCAGCGCCACGCCGAAGCGCAGAACCGTCCGCGCGCCGAATTCGACGCCGGGACCGCAACGGATGTCTTCGGACAGGAAATTGAGCGCAATGCCCAGCAGCAGCGCCAACAGCATCGCGGGTGCGCCGTAATGCTCGGAAATGAACAGACTGGCCAGCGCGACCGTTATGGCCAGAACCATGCCCGGAGCTATGCTGCGCAGCTTCGCGATTGCGTCTCGGGTCCGGTCGGCCAGTGTGGTCATGGCTCATCCTCGATCGTGGCAGCGTATGGGCGGACGACACACGCCATCGTGCACATCCCTTTTCGCAGGCTCCTTCGCGGAACGATAGAGCGTCGCCAGAACAAATTTAGCCAGAACAAATTTACCGTGAACCCATTTGCCGTGGTCGAGAGTTTTCGGCAGTCATGCAACTGCGTGCCACGGCATCTCAGGCAGTGCGCCGCACGGTGCGGCAGGCCTCACAGTTGGACCGGGCTGTTTCTCTTGACCCGCGCCACCGGCAGGCGCGTGATGCCCCCGGGATCCGGGGCCGCCTGCAGAAGATGCGAAGGCCCCCCAGCATGTTCTGCGGGTTTTTTCATGCGCTGCGCGCGAAGCTGGCAGGCACTTCCCATGGTTTCAACGTCTCACGCGATGATGGGCCGTAGCCCTGAGGGCCGCTGACGGCCAGTTCCGGGAACAGCGCGAACAATTCGCTTCGACCTGCGGGGTCCAGCGCCTCATACCCCATTTCGCCGGGGTGGAAGCTCTCGGACTCGATCCCCTCGGCAAAGATGATGGCGTGGCGGTCGAACATCAGGTGCACATACTCGATGGTGCCGCCGCTGATCTGACGGATCGTCGTGTCGTTCACCATATGCTTTGCGGCAACCAGCATCTCATCGACACCGTGGGTCAGCCGCAGCGCACTGTCGCGCAGCAGCATCCGGTGCTGCGGTGACACGCGCAGGACGTTGCGATTGCCGAATACGCCTGCGTCGAACTGGATCGGAGCCAACGCCCCGGTGGCGCGGACCGTCCGCCGTCCCATCCAGCGCACGGGTTGCAGGCCGTGATCGCGCGTCACGATCAGATCGCCCGGCTTCAGCTTTCCCGCGGCACGGGGACCGGTCGGCGTCATGATCCGCGCCTCGGAATCGAAGCAGATCACGCGCTCCATCTCGCTGAAGGTTACGACGGTGCCATCCTCCATCGTGAAGCTGCCCGCCTCGGGATCGCCGTTCACGAAGGTGATGTCGTTCTTGGTAAGGCCGTTGCCGGAGAGATTTGTCAGACCCGCCAGCGACAGCGTGTCGATATCGCTGTCGCCGGGATCCTCACCACCCGTGGCGACGATCGTATCGCTGCCCGCACCGCTGGATGCGCCCGGTGCGAAGTTGAAGAAGTCGTTTCCTAATCCGCCGGTCGCCGTATCGTTTTCGAACATGGTCAGGGTATCGGAGCCCGCGCCGCCGGACATCGTATCCGCGCCCGAGTTGCCCTGAAGGCTGTCGTTTCCTTCGCCGCCCACGATATTGTCATCGCCCAGTCCGGTGACGATCGTATCGTTGCCCGCGCCGCCATCCACGTTTCTGTTGCCGGTGCTTGCATCCGCATCGTAACTGTCGTCACCCCCGGCCAGATCGTGATCCCGCACGTTCGAGGCGATGTTGTCCGCGTTGACGTTGTCTGCCTGCTCGGAAAATACGAAGTCGCGGATCGAGCTGAACTCACCGGATGCGTTCGTCTGATCGCTGATCGTACCGTCGTTGCTGTTCGAGAAGAAGACGTCAATGCCATGCGCAGTCAGATTTGAGGCGTCGATGATATCGTTTCCGCCGTCACCGCTCAGCGTATCCTGGGCGAAGTTGTCTTCCAGCTGGAACGTGTCGTTGCCGGCCTGGCCGCGAATGCTGTCATTGCCTGTTCCGACGATAAGCAGATCGGCACCGTCGCCCGCATAGACGTAATCGTCGCCGGCACCGGAACTGATCGTATCGTTGCCCGAACTTGTGGCCCCCCCGGTGGAGGTGTTCACGTTGCCGCCATAAATCGTATCGTTGCCCGATCCGGTGGTGATCGCGTCATCACCCTGCAGACCTTCGACGGTCACCGCACCCACGGCGGTGGAATCGTAGGTGTCGTCATTGTTCGACAGCACAAGCGTTTCGATTTCGGAAAATTCCGTGATGTCTCCCGTACCAGATTCCTCGACTGTGCCGGTCAGGTTCCCGTTGGAGAAACCGCTGATAATGACATCGACGCCATTCGACGACAGACCGATCGCGGTCAGTGTATCCTGATCGGTTCCGCCCTCGGACCCGCGAATGGTATCCGCGCCGAACCCGTCATTGAGCAGGATGATATCGGAATCGTTTCCGGCGTCGATCAGGTCGTTGCCGGTTCCACCATCCAGCGTATCGGTGCCCGAGGATCCGTACAGCGTATCGTTGCCAGCACCGCCGCTGACATAATCGTTGCCCTCGTTACTCGCATCGCCGATCGTCGTCGGCGTTGTGAAATCTCGCGTATCGAAGGTGAAACCGGAGTTCACACGTCGCGACGTAAGTGTCACGGTAAAGCTCTCACGGTTCACGAAGTCCAGTGCGACCTGGTTTTGCTCCTGCTCCACGGCGCTCAGGGTGGTCTGGTCGTTATTGCGTGAGCCCGAGAACGTGAAACTGTTGGCGTTGTCCTGCACCTCGACCGATGTATTTGTCGCGACCTCGTAGCTGGTGAATTCCGAGGTGGCGACCGTGATCCGCTCGACATCGGTTTCCAGCCCGTTATTCGGGTCTGTTTCATCCAGATCGCGGAAAACGAACGTACCGTTGAGCGCGATGGGTTGGCCGGTATTCGGACCTGATGCCGCGAAGAATTCGACGATGATCTCCGCCTTGTGTCCGCCATAGACCGCGCCGGGGCCACCTGTGGTCGTGGCCCCAAGGTTCAGAATCACGATGTTGGGATCGCCCATGTCGCTGTTGTTCAGATCGACCGGCATCGCCGAGGGCGTCGTACCATCGGACTCGGTTATCGACAGGATGGTGAACCGTGCATCGACCACCACGCCCTCGGCCGTGGTCGCAACGGCTTCGTAAGTGATCGATTCACCGACGGTCTCGTTTGCGTCGCCATTGTCGCTGGTGTTCGTCGTATCCACGTTGGCACGGTTGAAGTTGAAAGTCGCGGCATCCTGGTTGGGGTCGCGTACATCCGACCCATCGCCGTAGACGATATCGTCGCCGTCGCCGCCCTCGACCGTATCGTCGTTTTCGCCCCCCAGCACGCTGTCATCGCCGGCACCGCCGAGCAGGTTGTCATTACCCACCGCGCCATCGAGGCTGTCATTGCCATCCCCGCCGGTAATGGTGTCGTTGCCTGACAAACCGCGCAGGGAATCGTCGCCGTCCAGTCCGTAGATTGCGTCATCGCCGCCCAAAGCGGGACCACCCTCGGCACCTGTCAGCGTCTCACCCCAGCTGGGGATGGCGTCGTAGGCGATACTCGAACCCTCAACCACCGAATCGTATGTAGCCGTCTGGCCGGAGTAGGTTTGCTGCTCGCTTTCCGAGATGATGTTGTAGATATCGCCGTCGATGTCGATCGCGTAGACCGTGACGAAGCCACCGGAAACGGCCCATCTGTCGACGACTGCCAGTTCAACCTGACCACTGTCTGTGTATGTTCCAGTAGAAGGATCGAAGATATAGGCCATCGCATTGGATTGAGGTCGAGATAGCGTTGTATCCGTATCCTCTATGTGAATCTGTAGGGATGGTGCTGACGTCGGAACTGTGAATTCGGTGAAACCACCGTCGAAATTCATTTCCGCATCCGTATAGGCCGAGTAGGTGTATATATTGGCCATCGAGTGTCTCCGAAATTACGTCAGGCATTTATGTCGCGTTCACCTGCCCCGAATGCGGTACGTAAAGAACGACAGGCTTTTCGTACTGAAATCTAACCGATTCAGATAGCAAAGTACCGGGTTTTGTCAAAGACTACAGTTTATTAGGCGAGTTGATTTCATGTAGCACACGTTTAGCGTGTTGTTGCGATTTCGAGCAATCAGACTTCCAAAATCCAGCACGATCAGGCACAAACGATTTCCGAGTTGCGTTGATTGCATGACCGTGCAGGGCACATGAACCCTTGACGATGTGCCTTACGAGAAGGAAGCGGGCATGATCTCCGATTGGAACGATGCCTATGCCAATGGTGCGCATATCAAGGGTGCCGAGAGCTATCCGGAGCTGTGGCGGGAGCGTGCCGAGAAATACCGCGAAACCCTGCTCGATGCGGATCGTGCGCGGTTGAGCGTGGGATACGGCACCTCGGAACGCGAACGTTTCGATCTGTTCATGCCGGTATCGGTACCGCTGGGACTGGCTGTGTTCGTCCATGGCGGCTATTGGCGGACCTTCGACAAATCCACTTGGTCCCATCTGGCGCAGGGCGCGGTGGACAGGGGCTACGCGGTCGCCATTCCATCCTATACCTTGTGCCCGAACGCCGCGATCTCCGACATCACCGCGCAGATCGCCCGCGCGGTCTCACAGGCGTCCGGAATGGTTGCGGGGCCGGTGCATCTGGCGGGGCATTCAGCCGGGGGGCATCTGGTGACACGCATGGCCTGCGCGCTCAGCCCCTTGGGGCAGGGGGTGGCGGGGCGGCTCGGTCCTGTCCTGTCCATCAGCGGTCTGCACGATCTGCGCCCCTTGTTGAGGACCGACATGAACCGTGACCTGCGTCTGGACTGGGCGGAGGCCACCGCCGAAAGCCCGGCCCTGCACGCGCCGCGCGACGGCACACGCCTGACGGCCTGGGTCGGTGCCGAGGAGCGCCCCGAATTTCTGCGTCAGGCGGAGTTGATTGCGAATATCTGGACAGGCTGCGGCGCCGACACCACGCTGAAGGTGGCGGCGAACCGGCACCATTTCGATGTCATAGATGATCTGGCCGATCCGCAAAGCGCGATGATCGAGCATTGGCTTTCCTGACAATCTCCGGCACCGTGCCCGCGACATCGAAATCGGAGCCGTCATGACCCGCACAATCCATATCCTAAACGGACCGAATCTTAACCTGCTGGGACAGCGTGAGCCTGAGATCTACGGCTCCGATACGTTGGCCCAGATCGAGCAGAGGTGCCAGGCGCGCGCTGCGGAGCGTGGGATCGCGCTGACGTTCTGTCAGACGAATTCCGAGGGAACGCTGGTCGATCACATCCACCGGGCCAGGGGCGAGGGCGCCGATATCATCATCAATGCGGCGGCCTACACCCATACCTCAGTGGCGGTTCTGGACGCTCTCAAGACATGCGATGGCCTGCAGGTGATCGAATTGCATCTGTCCAATCCGCACCGTCGGGAGGCGTTTCGCCACCACTCGTTCGTGGCCCCAGCAGCGACGGGCGTTATCGCCGGCTTCGGTGCGCAAGGTTACCTTATGGCTCTCGACGCCCTCGCCTGATAAGGAAAACCTCCTGTTTTGAAGCAAAATTTCAGGCAATCCAGCCTGCATGAGGTGAATTAACGAAGCGATGTGCCTGTTCTGGCAGCGTTTTCGATGGCCCGTTGCATCTTGAAAAAGCGCTGCTAGGCTCTTGGGGCAAGCTGGCGGAACGACGCCTGACAGGGATAGCGGACAGGGATTTCAGATTTGGCGGACACTTCAACGAACGACGGCTTCGTAACATTTGATCGTGTTCAAAAGAGCTACGACGGTGAAACGCTCGTGGTGAAGGACCTGAACCTTTCTATCGGGCGCGGTGAGTTTCTGACGATGCTCGGGCCGTCCGGTTCCGGCAAGACGACATGCCTGATGATGCTGGCGGGGTTCGAGAGTGCCACCCACGGTGAGATCAAGCTCGATGGCGTTTCCATCAACAACATTCCACCGCACAAGCGCGGCATCGGGATGGTCTTTCAGAATTACGCCCTGTTCCCCCACATGACCGTGGCGGAAAATCTGGCCTTCCCCCTCGAAGTGCGCAAGATGGGCAAGGCCGAGCGTGAGGCCAAGGTAAAGCGCGTGCTGGACATGGTGCAGATGGGGGAGTTTGGCGGCCGTCGTCCGGCGCAACTCTCGGGCGGTCAGCAACAGCGGATCGCACTGGCCCGCGCCTTGGTCTTCGACGCGGAGCTGGTTCTGATGGATGAGCCGCTGGGCGCGCTCGACAAACAGTTGCGCGAACATATGCAGTTCGAGATCAAGCACTTGCACGAACAGCTTGGCATCACCGTGGTCTACGTCACCCACGATCAGGGTGAGGCGCTGACGATGTCGGATCGGGTTGCGGTCTTCAACGACGGTCGCATCCAGCAACTCGCCCCGCCCGAGGATTTGTACGAGCGCCCCGAAAACAGCTTCGTCGCGCAGTTTATCGGTGAAAACAACACGTTGCCCGGCACGGTTGAGAGCATCGCCAATGGCGTGGCCGAGGTGCGCCTCCCCTCGGGTGAGCTGATCAGCGCGGAACCGGTGAACGTTTCGAATCCGGGGGAAAGCACGCTCGTCTCCATCCGCCCCGAGCGGGTCGAGATTGATCACAGTCGTCTGCCGGAGGACGCGCATCTGATCGATGCGGAAGTGCTGGAGTGGATCTACATGGGCGATATCTTCCGCACACGACTTCGTGTGGCTGGAAACGACCAATTTGTTGTAAAATCGAGGAATTCCGGCGATCAGCGCAGGCTGGCGCCCGGAGAGCGCATCAAGATCGGCTGGGCACCCACGGATGCCCGCGCGCTTGAGGTGAACTGAACGAGATAGTCGCGTGGGCGGTAATGCCTCGCGCGGCGACACCCGCAGCGACCGGAGCCCCGGTTCGGTGCACTGCGGAACAGATCAAAACCGGGACAGGGAATTGAACATGAAACTCAAGACATTGATGATCGGTGCGACATCCGCACTCGCACTCACCGGCGTCGCGAACGCCGAGGGCCATATGGCCGACAGCATGACGATCGTCAGCTGGGGCGGCGCATATCAGACCTCTCAGGAAAAGGCTTACTCCGAGCCCTACGCCGAGGAGACCGGAATTCAGATCACCTGGGACGAAAGCTCGGCCGAGGCTGTCGCCCGTCTGCGCGCGATGTCCGAAGCTGACAACGTGACCTGGGATCTGGTCGATGTCGTCGCCGCGGACGCAATGCGCCTGTGCGACGAAGGTATCGCAATGGAGATCGACCACGACGAAGTCCTCGCCCAGGGCGATGACGGGTCGAGTCCGACAGAGGATTTCGGTGAACTGATCATCTCCGACTGCTTCATTCCGCAGATCGTTTATTCCACAACGTTCGGCTATCGCACCGATGTCGAGGAGTGGGGCGGTGCCGAGCCTTCCTCCGTCTGCGATGTGTGGAACACGGAAGAATTCCCCGGTCAGCGCGCGCTGGAAAAGCGCCCGATCGGCAACGTAGAGTGGGCGTTGATTTGTGACGGCGTCGCCTACGAAGACGTCTACGACATGCTGGAGACCGAGGAAGGCGTCGCACGCGCCCTCGCCAAGCTGGATGAGATCAAGGACAACACCATCTGGTGGTCCGCCGGCGCGGAAACGCCGCAGCTGCTGGCTGACGGCGAAATCGTCATCGGTTCGACCTATAACGGTCGTCTGTTCTCGGTCATCGAGGAGCAGGACCAGCCGGTCGGCATGCTGTGGGATTACCAGATGTTCGACCTGGACGGCTGGATCGTTCCCGCCGGTCTGCCCGAGGATCGTCTGGCCCGTGTGATGGACTTCCTGCACTTCGCGACCGATACGCAGCGTCTGGCGGATCAGGCGAAATACATCGCCTACGGTCCCGCCCGTGCGTCCTCCGCCCCGCTGGTCAGCACCCATGAGGAGCTGGGCATCGAGATGGCGCCGCACATGCCGACCGATCCCGCGAACAGTGTGAACACGTTCCTGTTCAACTACGAGTGGTGGGCTGATAACCGCGACGATATCGACGCGCAGTTCCAGTCCTGGCTGCTTCAGTAAGCTCGGACCGAATACACTGGTGCGGCATCCTCGGGGTGCCGCACCGCCCCCCGCAAAAGGGGCATTCAGGTATGCGGTGGTCCGCACCACCCCATTCCTGAATATCACCCTGTTCCTGAATGTAGGCGACAACTGCGTCAGCGCGCGCAAAGGATTTTGGACGATGAGCACCTCCACCGAACCCGTACTTGCCGCGGATGGCCAGCCGCTCAAGCGGTCCCTCGCGAGGGCGCTGCGCCGTCAGAAGATCCGGGCATTGCTGCTTGTCGCGCCGCTGCTGTTGTTCATCCTTCTGACATTCATCATTCCGATCGGGAACATGCTGCTGCGCTCGGTGGACAATGCAATCGTCGAGGAAACGATCCCCCGGACCGTCGAGGCCTTGCGCGATTGGGACGCCAATTCCGGCCTGCTGCCCGAAGAGCCGGTTTTCGAGGCGCTCTACGCCGATATGCTGATCGCCACCGAACAGAAAATCCACACGCGCCTTGGCTCGCGCTTGAACTACGAATCCTCGGGCATGTCGTCGCTGTTTCGCAAAACCAATGAGCGGCGTCTGGGGCGGATGGACACCTCCGCGCCGCTGGCCCCTCAATTCGAGGATATTGACGAGGATTGGGTGGATCCGGAGACCTGGTACGTCATCAAGACAAATTCCGATCCGATAACGGCCGGCTACTTCCTTGCCGCGCTTGACCTGCAGGCGACGCCCGACGGGATCGAGCCGGTGTCCGATTTGCAGGCGATCTATGTGAAGCTGTTCATTCGCACGATGATCCTGTCGGTCACGATCACCTTCATGTGCTTCCTGCTGGGCTATCCAATTGCGTGGATTCTGGCGAACCTGCCGTCGCGCAGCGCCAATCTGCTGTTGATTCTGGTCCTGCTGCCCTTCTGGACATCTCTTCTGGTGCGCACATCCGCGTGGAAGGTTCTGTTGCAGCAACAGGGGGTCATAAACGACACGCTGGTCTGGATCGGTATCATCGCGGATGACAACAGATTGGCGATGATAAACAACGCAACGGGGACGGTCATCGCGATGACGCATATCCTGCTGCCGTTCATGATCCTGCCGCTCTATTCCGTTATGAAGACGATCTCGCCCACGTATCTGCGCGCGGCGAAGTCGCTGGGCGCGACCGACTGGACGGCCTTCTGGCGGGTGTATTTCCCGCAAAGCGTTCCGGGCATCGGGGCGGGGGCGATCCTCGTCTTCATCCTGGCCATCGGGTATTACATCACGCCTGAACTGGTCGGCGGTACGGATGGCACGTTCATTTCCAACCGGATTTACTATCACATCTCGTCGAGCCTGAACTGGGGCCTTGCCGCAGCGCTCGCCACCATTCTGCTCGCGATGGTTCTGGCCCTCTATTGGGTTTACGACCGCCTCGTCGGCATCGACAACGTGAAGCTGGGGTAAGCCATGTCACTTCCTGCATATGCATCCACCGGGCAAACGATCTGGTATTACAGTTTCCGCGTCATCTGCGGCCTGATCTTCGCGTTCCTGATCATCCCGATCCTCGTCATCATTCCGTTGAGCTTCAACGCGCAGGATTTCTTTACCTTCACGCCTGAAATGCTGCGTTTCGATCCGGCGGGGTACAGCCTGAAGCATTATCAGGATTTCTTTACGGACAGCGGCTGGCAGCAGGCATTGCGCAATTCGTTCATCATCGCGCCGATTGCGACCGTGATCGCCGTAACCTTCGGCACGCTTGCCGCAATCGGGTTGAGTCAGAGCCACGTTCCGTTCCGCGGGGCGATCATGGCGATCCTGATCTCACCCATGATCGTGCCGCTGATCATCTCCGCGACGGGAATGTTCTTCTTCTATTCGAAGATGGGTAATTTTCTGGAGGATCAGCTGGGCTGGAGCCAGAACTTCGTCGGCTATATCAAGATCGTGCTGGCGCATGCGGCACTGGGCATTCCATTCGTGATCATCACGGTTACGGCGACCCTGGTCGGGTTCGATAAATCGCTGACGCGGGCCTCCGCCAATATGGGGGCAGGGCCGGTGCGCACCTTCTTCAAGGTGCAGATGCCGCTGATTCTGCCCGGTGTGATTTCGGGCGGTCTGTTCGCCTTCATCACATCCTTCGATGAGGTGGTCGTCGTGATCTTCATCGGATCGGCCAATCAACAAACCCTGCCATGGCAGATGTTTACCGGCCTGCGTGAACAGATCAGCCCGACGATTCTGGCTGTCGCGACAATTCTGGTTTTCATTTCCATCCTGTTGCTTACAACGGTCGAATTGCTGCGGCGCAGGTCTGAGCGCCTTCGAGGAATGTCGCCTGGATGAAGCTGAAATTCGCTATGTTGTCAGTCCTGATCGCCTCGGCCCCTATGGCCGAGGCGTGTACGTCTGACGGTATGTTGTTCTTCGATGCGAACCCCCGGGCCACTCTGTTCGTGGTGCCTGACGATCTGCCGTTAAGCGACAGCAAGGGCATTACCGTTACAGGGGCCTATACGGGTACGGAACTGCGCGAAGGGGGCGGCAACGCGCCCGTTGGATTTTTCCTGCAAGACGGTGAGGTCATAAACCGCAACGGTGGTCCGATGGACGGGGTC
Organism: Pontivivens nitratireducens; assembly: GCF_014235845.1. Classification (GTDB taxonomy): domain Bacteria; phylum Pseudomonadota; class Alphaproteobacteria; order Rhodobacterales; family Rhodobacteraceae; genus Pontivivens; species Pontivivens nitratireducens. Next base: position 169,517 of record NZ_JACJUQ010000005.1, read on the forward strand.
CTGCTGATCGACGGGGACAACGTGCGGATCACCCGACGCGACGTGATCGGGATCGACAGCGCGGAAGGCCGGCTTGCCCTGGCTGAGCGGGCGAAGCAGGACCACATCTCAATGCTTCAGTCGCACCTGCTGATTTCGGATGGCGAACTGGACATTCACGAAATCGAGGACGCCCCGCGTTTCACCCGCCGTGTGCTGATCCAGACGGAGGACGGTCTGGGCATCTGGCAAAGCGCCCAGCCCCTGACGCTGTATTCTGCTGCCGTCGCAGTTCAGACCGCCTGCGCCCCGACAATGGCGCTGAACCTGGATATGGGATCATACGATTATTGCGTCAGCGACGGGCGTTATTGCGGTCTGCGCCGTGATACGGAACGATTGTCGAACCTGCTAAGGCTGGAGCGTGGAGAGCGCCCACAGCCAGATGGAGACGCTGAGGACTGACATCCCGGTGCCCAACAGGACCACCGACGCGGCCACACCCTTTGCCCGGTCGTACATGTTCGCGAAGACATACGCATTGATCCCCGGCGCCATCGCGGCCGTAACAACGGCGGAGCGGACGAATTCCGGCGACAGATCGAACACCTCCACCGTCATCAGCCATGCGATCGACGGATGCACGATCAGCGACAGGACACTGACCATCAGGGCCTGGGGCAACTGGGCCGACAGCTTGTACCGCGTCAGGATCGCGCCCAGTCCGAACAGGGCCGCAGGCAGGGCGGCCCGTACCATCAGATCGACCGCTGCCCAGACCGGATCGGGCAGGGAAATGTTGCCGAGATTGACGATAAAGCCGAGCGCGAGGCCGATCATCAGCGAGTTTCGAAACATCGACCGCACGACGGCGCGCACCGTATCGACCGGACCGCGCCCATCCGCCCGCGCGATTTCCATCGACGTTATCCCCAGCAGATAGCAAAACGGCGCGTGGATCGAGATGATCGCGAAGTTCGCCGCCAGCGATTCCGTACCATAGGCCCGCTCCATGATCGGCAGGCCCAGCAGGACGGAGTTCGAGAAGAGAGCGCCGAAGCCGATCGCCACCGCCTCACCCGGGCGGCGTCGGAAGATCAGCCGCGCCCCCAGAATGCCCAGCACGAAACAGGTGCTGGCGCCGACGTAGAAGCTGATCAGCAACCTGATATCGAACACCGCCCCCAGATCCAGACGGGCAAGCGCGGCGAACAGCAGGCAGGGAATGGCGAACCCTTGCGTGAACACCATCAAACCGTCTGCACCTGAATCGCTGAACAGTTTCAGCCGCGTCGCGATGTAGCCTGCCCCGATCACCAGAAAGACCGGAATGACGATCTGGATCAGTCCCAGCATGGGAACTCGATCCGGGCGCGGCTACAGGTCATATTCGATCTTCATCCCGTCATAGGCCGCCGTCACATTTTCGGGCGTATCGCGACAGACCGTCGCGTAGTCGAGGTCGATGTGCATGTTGGTCAGGATTGCCCGTTTCGGCTGCGCCCGGGCGATCCAGTCCAGCGTCTGCGCGTAATGACTGTGTGTCGGGTGCGGTTTGTAGCGCAAGGCATCGACCACCCAGCAGTCCAGCCCTTCGACAGCCTGCCACGCCGCGTCGTTCATCTGGGCGACATCGGGCAGGTAGGCGAAATCACCGACCCGGATGCCCTGTGCCTGGATGCTGCCATGATCGACAGCGAAGGGCGTGATGTCGATCGTTCCGCCTGCGCCGTCGATCTCGATGCGCCCGTCCAATGGCTTGAGGTACAGGATCGGCGGATAGGGGCTGCCCTCGGGTGTTTTGAACGCATATCCGAACCGTTCCAGCAAGGCGCGGCGCGTCGGTTCGTCGGCCCAAACGGGCAGGCGGGCGCGCATGTTGAACACGATCATGCGCAAATCGTCCAGCCCGTGAACATGGTCCGCATGCTCATGCGTATAAACCACACCGTCGAGGGTGCCGATGCCTGCTTCCAGCAGCTGGTTTCGCATGTCAGGTGAGGTGTCGATCAGAACGCGGGTGGCGTCCTCCCCCTCGAACCGCTCGATCAGCAGCGAGCAGCGGCGCCGGGCGTTTTTCGGCTCTTCCGGGTCGCATGATCCCCAATGCCCGCCAAGGCGCGGAACCCCGCCGGACGATCCGCAGCCCAATATTGTGAACACCATTCGCGCCATCACGCAGCCGCCACGGTGCGCGTGAACAGGCGCTCGAAATTGGCTTCGGTATGGGCCGCGAAATCCTCGACGCTGATGCCGAAAACCTCCGCCCCGCGGGCCGCGGTATGGGCGGTATGGGCCGGTTCGTTCCGCTTGCCGCGATGGGGAACCGGGGCGAGGTAGGGGCTGTCCGTCTCGACCAGGATACGGTCAAGCGGGGCGGTCGCGAAAATCTCACGCAGTTCGGTTGATTTCGGAAAGGTCACGATCCCCGACATGCTGAGGTAGAAGCCGAGCTCCAGCGCCGTGGCGGCCAGGTCCGGACCCGAGGAAAAGCAGTGCATCACGCAGGTGAACGGGCCGCTGGCGTGCTCCTCCCGCAGGATCGCGGCCATGTCGTCATCCGCCGCGCGTGAGTGGATGATGAGGGGCAGACCCGTCTGGCGGCATGCCTCGATATGACGGCGCAGGCTGGTCTGCTGCGCCTCCGCGCTTTCCGCCGTGTAATGATAGTCCAGTCCAGTCTCACCAATGCCGACCATGCGCGGATGCTGCGCGGCCTCGACCAGTTCGGACACCTCGATCATGGGTTCGGATGCCACGCTCATCGGATGAATGCCGTAGGCGAACCAAACCTCGGGCAGCCGTTCCGCGATGGAGTGTACCTTCGCCAGCCCCGCGCGTTTGGTGCAGATCGTGACCATCCGGTTCACGCCCGCCGCGTGGGCACGGGCGATGACCTGCGACAGGTCGTCGTCAAAATCGGGAAAGTCGAGATGGCAGTGACTGTCGGTGAGCATGGGGCCTACTGAATTTGCCGTCGTGCGGTCGCATCTATTGCAAGGAAGGTATCGAGGATGACTTGCGCAGGGTCAAGGTTGACCAGCCGTCCGTGGTCAATCCGTGCGCTGGTCGTCTGGGCCAGTTCGGCCCATTGCTGGGCGGCGAAGGGCGTGGGGGCAAGCCTGCGCAGGGTCGCGGCCTCACCCTCCACCGCCTCGACGGGGGGCTGACCGGTGGCCCCGGTTCGCGACAGTCGGTTCAACAGAAGGGCAATCAGGCGCACGGTCAGGTCGTATCGCTCCTCCGCACCGCGCCCGGCGCATCCATCCGCCACACGGGTCATCAGCATCCGGTCCATGCGGGGTGCCGCCGAAAGGATGGCGATCAGGTTTCCGTAAAGCACCAGGCCTTCGTCCGCGATCAGGCGCACGGCCTCACCCGCGCTGCCCCCGCTGAGGCTGGTCAGCGCCTGCGTATCCGCATCGGGCGCGTAGCCCGCGTCCATCATCGCACTGCCCAGCGATGCGGCATCCAGCGCGCCCAGCCGCAATTCGCGACACCGTGACCGTATGGTCGGCAACAGGCGGCCCGGCTGATGGCAGACCATCAGGAACAGGACCTTCTCGGGCGGTTCCTCCAGTATTTTTAGCAGAGCGTTCTGGGCGGGGATATTCAGATCGTCCATCGCGTCGACGATCGCGACCCGCCAGCCGCCATCGGCCGCGCTCATGTTGAAAAAGCTCTTGAGCTTGCGAACCTCCTCGACGGTGATCTGTTTGCGGAGCTTCTTGGTCTTTTCATCCCAGGGGCGGCGGCACAGCAGCACACGCGGCTCCCCCAATGAGGCGACCCTGCGGAACGCGGGCTGGTCAGGGTCGATATACAACCCGGCATCGCCCTCGGGCTGACCCGCGATCATCCACCGCGCGATGCGCCAGGCCAATGTCGCCTTGCCCACGCCGCGCGGGCCGGTCAGCATCCAGCCGTGATGCAATCTGCCGCCCCGCGCCACGCTGAGAAACGCATCCTGCGCCGCGTCTTGACCGTGCAGGGCGGCAGTCTCCCTTGGATGGGGGGCACCCGCGATGCGGTCCGGTTCTGGTATGTCGTCGCTCACAGCCTTGCCTCGACACGGTGGGCGATATCTGCCGAGACAATCTGGACCGGGCGATCGCCGTCTATCAGAATGCAACGCTCCGGCTGGTCCTGCGCCAAGGCACAAAACCCCTCTCGCAGGGTGTGCTGGAAACGGGCCCCCATATCCTCGAACCGGTCCTCTCCGGATTTGCGCGCCAGTCCGCGGGCCAGTGCGGCATCGGGGTCCGTGTCCAGGATCAACGTGATGTCCGGTTCGACCCCGATCATCAGATCGTGCAGGGCATCGACGGTATCGCGCAGGTCGCCGCGCGTCGCACCCTGATAGACACGGGTGCTGTCCGCGAAACGGTCGGAGATAACCACCGCGCCGCGATCCAGCGCGGGGCGGATCGTGCGCTCCAGATGGTCCCGGCGGGCGGCAGTGAACAGCAGGATCTCCGTCTCCGCCGACCAGCGGCCCGGATCGCCCTCGACCAGAAGCTTGCGGATATCCTCGGCCCCCGGTGCGCCGCCCGGCTCACGCGTCAGCACCACGTCGCGTCCAGTCGAGGCCAGCCGTTCCCACAGCATCCGCGCCTGCGTCGATTTTCCAGACCCGTCTATGCCCTCGAACGTGATGAACATCGCCCCCTCAATCCGATCCGAACAGATTGTCGAGCGCGCGCGACGCCAGCAGCCCGGTGGAGGAGACGATACGGGTCATCGGCCCGCCCTCCGCGACGTCGCTGCGGGCGAGCAGGGGGATTGTCATGGTGCCGACGCCGGGGGTTTCGATCAGCAGATCCGCGATGTGCTGGCCCGCCTGGATCGGAGCAGGGACAGGGCCGTCATACACGACCCGAGCCGTGGCCTCATCCGCCTGTCCGCGCGGTAGGGTGGCGACGATATCCTCACCGGCGATCAGATCGACCTGCTTGTCCTCCCCCAGCCAGACATCGGCCTGCGCGACCGGCGTCTCACCGTCGAAGAAGGTGACGTTCTCGAACTCGCGAAAGGCCCAGGCCGCGATCCGCTCGCTTTCGTTCGTGCGGGTCTCGGTGCTGTCCAGACCCGTGACCATGAAGATGATCCGACGCCCGTCGCGAACCGCCGAGCCGACCAGCCCGTAACCGGCTTCCTCGGTATGCCCGGTTTTCAGGCCATCCCCCGCGATGGAGCTGTACAGCAGCGGGTTCCGGTTTGGCTGGGTGATGCCGTTCCAGGTGAACTCCCGCTCCGCGAAGAAGGGATAGTACTCTCCGAATTCGTCCATCATCCGGCGGGCCAGAAAGACCAGGTCACGCGCGCTCATCCGGTGCGATTCCGCCGGCCAGCCGGTCGCGTTGGCAAAGGTCGAGCCATCCATCCCCAGTTCGCGCGCCCGCTCCGTCATGCGGGAGGCAAATGCGCCTTCGGACCCGGCCAGATGTTCCGCCACCACGATACAGGCATCGTTGCCGGACAGCACCACGATGCCCCGGATCAGGTCGCGCACCGTCGGGTCGTGCCGGGTTTCAAGGAACATGGTCGAGCCGGGATAGCCATGGGCGTTCGCGCTGACCGGGAACGTATCGTCCATATCGACGCGCCCTTCCTCGATGGCCTCGAACAGCATGTTCAGCGTCATCAGCTTCGACATGGAGGCGGGGGGAATCGGCGTGTCCGCGTTCTTCTCCAGCAGGACAGCGCCGGTGTCGTAGTCAACGACGAGCGCGGCTGTGGCGGACGTGTCCAGCGTCTGGGCTGAAATCGGCGCTGCGAATGCGAACACCAGCACGGCGAAAATACGCAAAATCATCGGAAAAACTCCACTGGTTCAAATCTTAGAGGGCGACGGCGAGGGCATCATCGAACCCCATCTGCCGCAACCTGTCACGGATCGCCGCCAGATCCGAGGCACTGCGCGCCGGGCCGACGACAACCCGGGTCAGAGCGCCCGCAGGTTCGGTACGCGCCGACAGGCCTTCGGCTTGCAATTTCGTCACCAAAGCCGTCGCGTTTGAGGCGACACCGAACGTACCGACCTGCATGTAGGGCCGCTCCGGCACCGTTCCGGGCGCGGGGGGTGAGGGCGGAACCGTCGCCGGTTGCGGCGCGGCAACAACCGGCGCGACCGGTTCGACGTCAGGCATATCGGCCGGAATATCGGGCGCCGTGTCGGGAATGTCGATGATCGTCGCCTGCATCGGCTCCGCAATGTCTGCAACCACATCTTGTGCGGTGATCTGGGCCGGCGCAGTCGCGTCAAAGCGCAGGGCGACGACCTCTACCTCCACCGGAACGCCGGGCGTAACGCCCAGCTGCTGCGCCGCGTCCGCTGACAACTGAAACGGTGGACCGGGGATCGACGGATCACGACGGAACAGCGCGGCGGTGATCGTGCGGCCTGTGGAAATCTCCGTGATGCTGGCCCGCTCCGCCGACACGACATCAGGATGCGCGATCCAGGCCCCTCCGAGCGAGGGCCTCCCGTCCCAAGCGGCCAAGGTTCGCAGCGCGAAAAGATCCGGTCGCGGGGTGGCGCCGTCGCCCTGCATGGCTGGCTCGACAGCACGATCGACGATATTCTGAGTGAGTGGCGTGCCTTGCGGCCCTTCAGGCACCTCGCATGCCGTGACCGCCAAAACCGCGCATATCGCTGTGGTTGTACGAACGTATCGCATCGTTATCGCCATGGAGCCTGCCTCTTTGCCTGTGACCGCGACCCTCTGCGGGACCGTCGTCCGCGCAAACTCTACCCCACGGCGATCCACTAGGAAAGTCTGGTGCTGGACGTTATGCGTTCACTTCGCTAGGACCAACCTAGCTGGAGGTGTGGCCGAGCGGTTTAAGGCACCGGTCTTGAAAACCGGCGTGCGTGAAAGCGTACCGTGGGTTCGAATCCCACCGCCTCCGCCATAAATATTTATAAGATATTGTTTTTAATCAATATTATTGTGTCACAGATGAGCCTCCCTCCCATCTACCCGCCAACCCCAAAACGCATGATTTTTTGCAGTTTTTTTATTTGGTTGGCGGTAGATTGAACGCGAAACTACGTTAGGCAAGCCATGAAACTCAATACTCGTCAGCAGAAAGCCCTCAAGGGTATCGTTTTTGAAAGCGACTTCTTAGAAGGTGACTTTGCGCCCGATGGAACATTTGGCAGTGGAATGGGAAAGGTGACTTTCGATAGCCTCATAGAATTGGGGCTTATTGAAAGCGGGCCGAGCAAGCGTCACCACGGGGCCATCGGATACCGACCCACGCAGTTAGGCAAAGAGACTGAGAATTCGCTTTACTGAAAACTCAGCCTCCAAACTCTATTCTTTCCAATCCACCAGCTTGAGCGCCATCGCCGGATCGACGCCCGCCGCCTTGGCCTCTGCCAGCGCCTTCACAAGTGCCGTGACCGTCCTTGCACGTCCACCACTGTCAAACGCCTGTAGGGGCCGCATCACGTCCAGCGTCACCACGTTGCCCAGTTTGTCCGTGGCTTCCTCTGCCATGCCCTCAGCCATTGGCTGTAAGGTCCAGCTTGCAAGGTGGCGTTGCGCCTCCCTGACCATCGGCCCCGTGGTCGCTTTGTTGTTCAGACCGGGCAGGATACCATAGGCCGCGTTAATCTGGTCGCGGGCTTGGTCTAGCGTCTTGTCCAGCAACGCTTTGGAAAGGTCGGGGGTTAGATCGTTTGCCCGCCAATCTTGCGCTGGGGCTGGTCCGCCCGCCGCTTGAACCTGCACCGATTCCCGTACCAGCACCCGGCCCCGTGATCCACGAAAGCCCCGCGCAATGTCCGCAAGGTCAGTTTCCGGCGTCTCAGGCATTGGCACAATGGACGATCCCAGCGGGGCGTCCCCATAGACCTCGACAAGCGCCCGCTCGATGATTTCCAGCAGGTCAGCCGAGAGACTGGACCGCTTGAGCGGGGCCGTCCCATACCACGGTTGCGTTGCATCCGCGCCGATCCGAAAGTGCAGCACCTCGCCAGCCAGCGCCGTCATGGTCTTGCCGCCGCCCACATCGGGCAATGTCAGGCGGTAGGCCGTGGGCCGCGACAGGCGGGTGGACAAATCCCAATCCGACACCGGGATAAGCATATCGTCGGTGATGTAGAAAAGCGCCTCGCCCCGCAGGGCCAGCATCCGGCCCGCCATGGCCAGCGTTCGCTTGGTCAACAGGTCGGTGCCGTCCACGTCAGCAACAGACAGTCCGTTTTCCCAGAGCGTGACCGCTCCTTGAACCGTGGCCGTCAGTTCGGCCCGCCCGCCCGTGCCGGTGATGTAGGCCGTCCGGGCTTGGATCATCTGCGCCGAGTATCCCGCCGAGGATGCCGCGCGCGTCTCAGTCTTGCGTTTGAATGGCCAGATCATTTCTGCCTCCGATATGGGCGCAGCAGATCAGCCGCCCCGCTGTTTTGAAGCGCACGGGCCGCATGGGCCGCGCTGCGCTGATAGCTTTCTTGGATCGCGCCGCCCATGTTGACGCTGTAGCTGGACACGCCCGCCCGGTCGGTGTCGTCGGCCATGTATTCGGCCAGCCGCCGGAACGCCTCAGAGACGGCTTTGGGCGGGTCGCTAGCACCCACTTGCGCTGTGACCTTGAACACGCCGTCAGACGGCAAACAAAGCCCCACGGGGCCGTCAGGTAGCGCCGTTGATACCCATGCGCCGCCTTCCCATTTCTCAGCGGTGTGAGACGCGATAGGCGACAGCGGGGGCGTCCAGTTCTCGCCCTCGCCACCCTCGACAGTCCACACCACCTCGCGGGCCGTGTAGCGGGTCCGGGTGTATGCCTCGATCCGCTCCCAGATCACTTCAGCGTCCAGCGCCGCCGCCGGGGTCGAAAGCCCGGACGGGGTGGCGGGATAGCTGGCGGGGGTCGCCTCAGCCTCTTGCAATAGGTCTGTCATGCTCATGCCCTCCACCGCATTGCGGCCGGAACGGGTGCGCGGGCAAGTTGGCCGGCCTCCCAGTTCCGCGCCTCGATTTGCGCCGAGGGATAGGCCCCGCGTGTGACCGCAGAGACTTCCACCAGTGCCGCGTCGATGATCTTGCGATGCACCACGTTACCGTCGCGGGTGACACGTTCGCCGCCCTTGGACACGCGAAAGCCGGGGGAAAGGCCCCGGATCAAGCCCGCATCATGGGCCGCTAGGAAGTCGCGCGCCCATGTCGTGTTGCCCGCAACCGTCGCCTGGAAGGTCAGGGCGTCACCGTCCTGGCGCACCTCAAGCGTTCCCGCCGTCCGGCTGGCCAGCGGTTTCTCGAAGTCGTGACCGCTCAGAAAATGCAGATCGTCGTCAGAGTTCACGCGGGACGCAAAGGCCCCCCGCGCGATTGTCTCAAAGTATCCCGGCGCAAGTTCCGTCCGGGTGTCATAGGGGAAGCGGCCCACCACGCGCACCGCCTCGCCCTCTTGGCGAACCTCAAGGCCCCCCAGCGAACCGCCCCAAAGCATCACTGCACCCCGGTCAGGATTTCGAGCTGCACCCCACGGGCCACAGTCACATCCATGGTCGTCAGTGCAGTGAGGCGCAGTTGCCCGGATTTGGCGTCGGAATACGGATCGCGGATCAGATCGACCGCGCCCCACATACCGCAGAACACTGGGGCCACGCCGTTCGTGGTCGTGGTCAGCAGCGCCTTGGACTCGACAGGGGGTCCACCAGCCGGGGCTGTGATGCCGTTCGTGGTCAGCACCACCTTGCCCATCTTGGCAACCAGCCGATCCCATTCCGAGATTGCCAGCCCGGAAATGAGTTCGTCCATGCCGTCGAACACCTCAGGGCGCAGCAGCAGGTTGACCGCGCTAAGGCTGTTGGCCGCGTTCGCCGTCATGAACCGCACCGCCGCCGCCCGGAACGCCGCATAGGACGCCGCCGCATCAACCGCCGTTTCGGTGATGCCGTAGGTGGACGCGCCGGGAAAGATGCCCAGCGGCTCACCACCGGAACCCGCCCCAAGGAAAATGGCCCGATCCGTCTCTTGCTGGATTGCCGCGCTCATGTCGCGCCGCACCGCTTGCTCAAGGCCCGCGCCCGCTTGCTTCAACGCCTTGCGGGTGATCTTCATCTGAACGCCCAACGTGTTATCCGGCTTCATCGGGCGGTCAACCGTGGTATAAGCCTGAGGCCCCGGCACGTCGCCAGTTTCAGACCCGGCCCAGCCCGGTTGCGCGCCACCCGTGGCAACGGGGTATTCGATTTCCCCCACACCCACGTTGATCATCCGCGCGCCCATCTGAGTTGCCGAGGAACCGGCAAACAGACGGTCAATCGTCGGCATGGTGCGGATCGGGTCAGGCACACCGCCCGCCAGCGTTTCACCGGCACGGGTTTCCAGAGCCTCAAGCGGAACCGGGATACCTTGGAATCCGCCCGCGCTGCGCAGTTCCTCCACCATTTCGGCGGTCGCACCGTCCAGCTTGCGGCCTTCGTCCAGAGCCAAGGCGACTTGGCGCACCTCGAACCCGGACGCCATTTCGGCCCATTCCTTTTCAGAACGGGTTTCCAGTTCGGCACCGGCCTCCCGGCGTTCGTCGTCCTCAGAGACAAGGGCCGCGCGATATTGGGTTTCCTTGGCACGGTATTCCGTATCCAGATCGCCCATCTTGCGCACCTCGTCCTCAGACGGGTTTTCGATGTTTGCCAGTTCGGCCAGAGATTGCCGGATTTCAGACCGGCGCAGTTCCAGTTTTTTCGATGTCAGCATGGTGATTATCCTTTGTGCTCGACAGGGTTGCGCTGCATGTCTCGCAGCAGGTCACGCCATTGCTGGCGCTTTGGGGTCAGGGGCTTATGCCCAACCTCAATTCGGGTTTTGCGCGTGTGACAGGCACCGCACAAAATCTGTAAATTGCTCAGGGTGTAGGCGAGTTCGGGGTGCGTCCTGACGGGCAGAACGTGGTCGCACTCAAGCCTTTTGTGGGTGCCGCACTGGACGCAGGCCCAGCCATCCCGGTCTAGCGCCTGCATCCGCAGAGCGCGCCACCGGGGGCCGCGTGTGACCGCCCGTGAATGGCGGATATGTTCCTTGCGCTTAAACGAGGTCACGGGCTTGCACCTCCCAGAAATAGAGGGTGCCGCCGGGGGCGTGGGGAACCACGCGGACGATGCCGAGCGGGGTCGTGCCGATCCGCAGCTTGTCGGTCATCTCAGGCTGGATCGTCAGCCCATCGACAGCCACCAGCACTCGCAGATCGCCCACGTCCAGCAGGCCAGCGGCAATAAATTCCTCGTTCACAGTGAAGGTCGCCACCATGGCTGTGCAGGGGTGTGCCGTGTCCGGGCCGGGGGTGTATCCACCGTATTCGTCATATGTGCCTTCACCGGGTCGCAGCACCTCAGCCGCTTGTCCATATTTTACGATTAGTCGCGTTGCCGTTTCAGTCAGCCCCATGCCAGCCTCCCCGCTTTGCGGGCCGGTCGGCCCATGATCCGAGCGCCCTCAGCAACGGCCAGAACCGCAGCACATGCCGCGTCGATCCGGCCCATGCTGCGCCCCTTTGTGATTTTGGAATTGCCCGCCGGGTCGATTTGCACCGCCGCCTCAGCCATTGCGTGACGCAGCAGGTAGTTGGCCGAGGTGGCCACTTTCCCGTCGAATACGGTGCGGCGGAACCGCTCCACATCCTCGCCCCCGTCGCGGAACCCCATACCCCGCCAGATCACTGGGGCGCGGTTGCCGATAGCGTCCAGCCCGTCCGCAATCTCGCTTTGCTTGAAGCGGTCGCAGACAATGGCCGCGATGTTCTCGCCTTCCACCTTGCCCAGCATCGCCCGCAGGAATTGCGCAAGCGGCACCGTGCGGTCGCCCATCAGCAGCAGATCACCGCGCTTGTGCATGATCGAATACAGATCACCCACCGCGTCAGCCTGCCCACGGGCCTCAAGGGTCGGTTGAGTCCCGAACGCGCCGAACGCCTCAAGTCGCCCCGTCTCAGGCCACAGGAACGCCGCCGCCGTCATGGACGCCGATTGCCCTTGATCCAGCCCGATCACCACCTGACCTTGGCGCGGGGGCAGATCGTCGGTTTCGCAGGCCAGCCATTCGTCCAGCGTCAGCAGCGCGTCCCGGTTGTCCTCAGCCACCCGTTCGTTGCGGGTCAGCAGGCGGAACCGCGACAACGCAGAGCCGCCCCGTTCCATCGCCAGCGCCGCGTCCTGTTTCAGCCGCGTCAGCGTGGGGCCGATCCCATACTTGGAACCGGGGTTAGCGATTTTCAGGCTTTCCACATCATCGACAGGCAAGCCCGGTGTGGGCCGGTGTTCTTGGCGATAAACGCCCGGTGCATCCCGATCCAGCCAGAGCGAAAACGGGTGCATGTCATTGCTGGCCGAGGTGCTGATAATCAGAGCCTTGCCGTCACGCTTGGCCAAACCCGTCAGCAATGCCGCCTCAAGTTCGTCACCCGCCGCCAAGGGCCAGTGGCCGCGCTCATCTAGGACGCAGAGCGTGGGGCTTGAGCCGAGCGCGCTTTTACCATCCGCAGAGATTGCCTTGAGAATGTGCGGGCCGTTGTGGTCGTCATACTGGATTTCAAACCGGGGTTGCCGCCGGATCGTGATGTTGGCTTGGATTTCCTCAGGCAGGGTTCCGATGAATGACGCGGTGTAGTTCCACGCAATCTTGGCTTGCTCTTGGGTCCGGGCCGCGATGATAATTTCCCGCTCAGCCGCGTCAGACCAAGCGCCCAGCAGTTCGCCCGCGCAGAGCATAGCAGACAACGCAGACTTGCCGTTGCCGCGCCCGACACTCAGAACGCCCACGTTCACGTCCGCGCCGAAAGCGCCCTCGATAAATTGGCTCTGATACGGGGCCAGCTTGATCCCGTTTCCGGCCAGTCGCCCGGTCGGAACCTTGAGCGATTTGCAGAACCTCTTAACCAGCGTGGAAGTCTTAGCCATCGGCCAGCCCTCCCGTGTGTGTCGAAAGAAAAGTCATGCCGCCGGTTACAGGCCCACTCAGAAAACGGGGCATTGGGACCATTTCAGCCTGCCACGCGCCCCAGCGAACAACCGTAACACTTCCTAGTGTTGTGTTACGTTCGTTACGCTCAGAGGGGTCGGAACATGTGACGCACAGTTCGCGGTTGTTACGTTCGTTACGCTCAATCATCATCTTGAACCCTCCAAACGTGGTCGCCAAACTCGCGCACCTCATCCATGTCCATCAGCTTGTCCTTGGCCCGTTTGAAGGCCATCCGGGCCGCTGCATCAGTTGCGCCAGTGGTCAGGCCATGAGTGGCACATGCCTCGCGCCAATGATCGACGCTCACCACCTTGCGGTTGGACGGATACAGGTTGCCCGTGCGCGTCTCGCCGTGGTCGCGCAGGGCGTCATAGAGCGCCTGCATGGCCACCTCATTCTTGCCCTTGAGCGGCTTGCGTTCGGGCTTGGGCGGTTCGGCTACGTCCACCACCGCGCTTGTCACGGGGTCGCCATCTTCATCGCAGCCCAGCACCACAGAGCGCAGCTTGAAATGCAGCGGCTCAGGCGGTTCTTGATCGCGCTGTTTGCGGGATATGATTTCCCAATCGGCTGTAACCTGTATCTCATTATCCACCGCCGCCCGTAGGGCAGACGATCCACGCGCGCCCCGGTCCTCATCCTTGCCGGTGTGGTGAATGACCATGACGTGCGCGCCGGTCGCCTCGCGGATCAGGTCGCAGTTGCGGACGAACATGGCCGCATCCTTGGCCGTGTTCTCATCGCCCGCGCCCATCGACCGGGCCAAGGTGTCGATCACCACAAGCGCCGGGTCAGCGTCCGGCATGATCTCGCAGACGGCCATAGCATCGCCTTGGCCGTGCAGGTCCAGCCCAACAGGCAACAGGGTGAGGGTGCCGCCGCCAGTTCGGGGCGGTCACGCTTGATCGCCGCAAGGCGGTTGCGGATGCCCGCGCCGCCCTCAGCCGCGATGTAGAGGACAGGCCCGCCATTGACCCGTAGGCCGCGCCACGGCTGGCCCGCCGCGATGTGCATGGCAATGTCCAACGCCACGAACGTCTTGCCCGCGTTGGACGGGCCGTAGAGCATCGAAAGGCAGTTTCGATCCAGCCACCCTTTGACCATGTAGTTGCTGGTCAACACCGCCTCGATAGCGGACAGGCTCACAAGGCGGGTTTCGATTTCGGACGCGCGGGAAGCGTTCATGTTGAGGTTAATCACGGTCATGCTGCCCACCTCCGCGCAATGTCAGAGAGGTCAGCACCATTTTGACGGGCCAGCGCCGGGATAGTCGCCCAAGACACGCCGCTGCGCTTGAAGCTGCGCCACTTGGCGGCAACCTCGCCCTTGCGGTATTTCGATCCGGTCGCGCTCCACCGATCCGCCAGCGCGAAACCTTCAGCAGAGCCGTTGAAGCGGTCGTGCAAGGCCATCAGCACGGCCACCCAATCGCCGTAGGGCATATCCGCCGGGATGTGGGTCAGCAGTTCCTCCACCTCGCCCGTGGGGGTCAGGCGGTCAAAGGTGCGAGTTGGTGCAAGTGGTGTGTGAAGCAGGATCGCCCGCAACCCCATAGGAACCGCAGGCAACACATCGGGGAAGTGGCCGAGATACGACCCACCCTCAACAAACGAACCGGGCGCGACCACGTAGCCGCCTTGCCCGCGCGTGTCGATCTTGGGGCCGATCTTGTTCGCCGTGTTGCGCGCACCATTGAAGTGCTGGCAATAGATGTGCCGCCCGCCTGAGGGCGTGTAGACGTTCGCGTGATCCAGTAGGCCCGCATAGCGGGGCAGAGCCTTCAAGCTGGCCTCGCCCATCGGTTCGCCCGTGGCCTTGTCCACATCCAGGTCGATCACGAACAGATTGTTGACAGCGCCGCACGGGATACCCCACGCGACAGCGCCGTGGGCTTCCCATTGTGCAATGGTGAAGCCATCGCGGGTGGCTTTGCTTTGCCATCCCGCCACCAGCGGCGCTTTGTCAGGCCCCACCGGAAAGATATTGAACGGGATACGGGTCATGCTGCACCCCCACGCATCTTGAAGGGGCGTTGCATCCGCGCAGCCGTTTTCCGACCGTGGTCAATCGCGGTTTGTTTGTCGCTAAAGCCATAGAGCGCCGTCTTGATCGGCTTCATGCCCACAATGGGCGTGACCAGCACGACATTGAACCAAGAGCCGCGCTTGTTGACCGTGTAGTAGGACGTTACCGCCGTGGGCAGTTGGGTGACGTTGCTCATACCAGCGCCCCCCAATGCATTGCCAAGATCGGGAAAAGTGCGGTACACTCCACCCCCGAACAGACGCCTTCCACAACGTCTTTAGCCCCGGTTGCGATTGCCGTCGCGCCGGGGCTTTCATTTGCGGTTTTGTTCGGTTTCTGGATCACGCTGCCACCTCGGCTTTTGAGGCTTCCCATGCGGTGATTTCGCTCAGTTTCCAGCGTGTGCAGTTAGGAGAAAGTTTGACAGCGCGGGGAAAATCGGGACGTTCCCGATGCCAGCGCCAGACAGTGTTCCGAGCGATGCCGTAGCGTTCGGCAAGGGTCGTATCGGCAAGATATGTATCAGGCATTGAAGCACCTCGTTGTTACAAGATGCTTCCCAATATTCCCACAATTTCAGATAAGTCGCACATACCTCGTGCGATAGTTTAGGCTAAACTAGGGACTAATCAGCAACCGCACTTTCCTTAGCCCATGCCCGGAAAGCAGACCGAACGTCGCCTTGCACCTCACAAGCCTCGAATACGTCAGCAAGAAACGCACCAAACGCGGACGCTGTATTCAAGTCTTTGGTAGGTGCCTTGTTGTCCCCAGACAATTCCCAGACAAATCGTGCGGCTTCTACAAGCTGGATGCCTACAAGGTTTATTCGTGCGGTGGATTTTCGCGCTCGTTCCGATACCATGATGTCGTCTTTGGTTTTTGCAATCGCGTCCCTAATTGCCGCTGAAAATTCTTCTACGCTAGAAAGCGCTGAGGTCACTTGCTGGCCTGTTTCGGAATGATAGGCCAACAAATCCCGCCCAGCATCGCTATCAAGCAGGGTTATTTCACACTGCATGAGTCCATCATAATGCGGACCATGCACCATCCTTGCGCCCAGATTGTCGCTAGCAGCTTGGGTCAGTCCAAAATAGTAGAGCCGTTCAATTTCAGAAACAGCAGCATCCAGCCTACTAAGTGCTTCTAGGTCTTTTGGTTGATCGTAAACAGCCCATTCCTGCAAAAATGCACGATCCATCAAGACACCAGCTAACCGATGTGGATCATCATCCGATTGGCTCAAATGGACCTCCATTGCCTTCTTGACCCCATCCACAAGTGACTTGTCGAATAGCTTCGCAACTTGATCTTCTTCGTTCATACCGCTGCCCCAATCTGCACAACCTTTGCGCCTGTTTCACCACGCAAGAACCGCCCCCAAGCGGCCATCATTGCGCGCCGTTTCTCTACCATATCGCCGCGACGATAGGCCCGCTCAACCTCGGAACCGACAGTATGCGCTAACGCAATCTCTGCCATATCACGGGGGTATTCGGTGCGCTCAGCCACCCAATCCCTAAACGTGCTGCGCAAGCCATGCGGGACCGCTGGACGCCCTGACTGGCGGTCCAGATACTTGTCAGGCTTGGCCGCGTGTATCCGCTTCATACAGGCCGACAGCGCCGCGTCGGACAATTCACCGCCGCGAGGTGCAGGGAATACAAACTCAGACCCCGCAAGCCGATCCAGACCTTTCAACAGATCAACGGTTTCTTTGGTCAAAGGGACGCGGTGTTCGGCCCGTGCTTTCATGCGCTCAGACGGTATCGTCCAGACAGCTTTGTCTAAGTCCATTTCAGACCAAACAGCACCGCGCACCTCGCCGGATCGTGCCGCGACCATCGCCATAAATTGAAGCGCCCGCGTGGCGAACCCGCCACGGCCCTGCACATCGGAAAACCAACTTGCCGCCTCATCCATCGGCAAGGCCGGATGATGCACCACCTTTGCCAGCTTGGACGGCTTGGGCAGGATCGCATCAAGATTGCCTTTCCACCGCGCCGGATTGTCACCCGACCGATGCCCCGCAACCGTAGCCCACGCCATCACTGCCTCGATACGTCCGCGCAGACGTGACGCGGTTTCGGTTTTTGTGGCCCAGATAGGTTCTAGCGTTCGCTTGATGTCGGACACGTCAATATCCGCGACCAGCATCTTGCCCAAAGTTGGGACCGCATACTTGTCCAGCGTGGCCCGCCATTGCTTGCGGTGTTTGTCGTTATCAAATTCTTGCAACTTGCCCTCAAGATAGCGTTCCATCGCATCATCGAAGGACAGGCCGCGACGCTGCGCCGTGACCAGCGCCGCGCGGTTCGCCTTGCGGTGTTCTACCGGATCAATGCCTTGCCAGATCATTTCTCGCGCATCCCGCGCCCGATCACGGGCTTGCGCCAACGTCACGTCAGGATAGCCGCCTAGGCCGATGTGCCGCCGCTTGTCACCGATCTTGCAACGCAACAGCCATGACCGTCCGTTCACTGGCGTCATTTGCAGCAACAGGCCATCAACACCGCCGACCGCAACCGTTTGATTGCCACCTTTGCCGGAATGTTGCAGCCGCTTCACCTCGACCGCCGACAACTCTTTTGCTTTTCGTGGCATATCATTCCCATCATCCTACCCGCCATAAGAAATAGCATTGGGATAGACGGGACGCAACAGGACGTTACAGGGAAAGTCAGAAAACCCCTTAATTTCATAGTAATATGGTGCAGCACGTTACGGGGCGTTACGGCAGATTGGCCGCCACCGCCTCCGCCACTTGCCCTTGAGAAACCGTTCTCCCGATCCGGCTTTGGCCGGATTTTTCCTTTATATTCAGGGGTTATGCGGGCGGGGCTATTCACCGGCCCATGTGCCGGGAGGGCCGGAAGCAGTCCCCGCCCATGTTTCTGATGGATAACAGAACCTTCTGTCCGTCGCGGCACACGCCGATGGTGGCCAGCACCGAAATGTTCGTGGCCTTCCGGTCCAGTCGCCTCGTACAATACGTCCTTCGTCAGCGTGTGAAAAATTTCCCCGGCGTGCGCCCGGTTGTCCGTTTGAACATGCTGATAAAGGCGCTTTGCGACCGGTAGCCCAGTTCGTAGGCCATTTCGGTCACGCTGCGACCTTCCGACAACCCTTTCAGCGCCGCCATCACCCGCGCCCGTTCGCGCCAGCTGCCAAAGCTCAAGCCGGTTTGCGTGACAAAGAGCCGCGACAGGGTGCGCGAGCAGCTGCCCACTTCGTCGGCCCATGCGTCAAGCGACTGTGAATCGGACGGATCGTCCAGAAGCCTGTCGATAATGGGTTTAAGGCGAGAATCGTTTGCCACCGGCAAGAAAAGGGGCTCGGCAGGCAAATGATTGACCTGGTCCAGAATGACCGAGATCAGTCGTTCTGACGCAGCGGGATTCAGCGTGTCGAGCGATCGCGTGGCATACAGGATCAGCTCCCTCAGCAATGGGGAAATCGTGACCACGCTGCAGATGTCAAGGAACTCGGCACCGCCGACGGTGTTGAAGAAAAGGCTGTGCATGGTCACGATGCCGTTGCTCTTGACGTCGTGCGGCACGCCGGCGGGCAGCCAGAAGGCCTGGCCGTTCGGCACCACCCAATCACCGCCGTCGGTGTGCACCTGAAGAAATCCGGTCGTGGTGTAGAGCAGCTGGGGGTGCATGTGGCTGTGGCGCGGCACCAGCGTGAGTTCCTCGCACTGGCGCACGATGAAGGAGATCAACGGTCCGGGATTGTCGTAGTTGTGCGGGGGAAGAACTTGCATGCGGTCAGCCTTTTGTCCGAATCGCGTTATTCTATGTCCAATTACCCGGTAGCGCCACCTTCTGCGTCTTCCCTAGATTACCACTATGTAATGGCCGTGCCTCAAATGCCGGAGGACACGCACGGCCAGTGTTTTTGCACTATTGGGAGAGAAGCAATGCCAAACGCTAACGGATGCCGACTTACGGTTGAGGACGTGACAGGAATCTGGGGAATCATCCCCTCGTGCAGCACGCCCGAGGCGGCCGACCCGCTGTATGACGGTGTTGCCATCAATGTCGAAGAAACCCGCCGCGCAGTTAGCCAGATCATCGAGGACGGCGTGGACGCCATCCTCACCAACGGCACCTTCGGTGAAGAAGCCACGCTCACCCCCGAAGAATGGAAAGTCTACGTGACGGCGGTGGTCGATGAAGCGGCCGGACGCGTTCCGGTCTGCATCGGGACGACGATGCAGAGCACCCGCGAGACCATCGAGCGGATGAAATTCGTACGCGATCTTGGCGCCCAGGGAACCATGCTGGGACGCCCGATGTGGTGCCAATTGGCGCCCGAGGCGATCGTGCAATATTATCGCGACGTGTCTTCAGCAGTGCCGGAACTGGGTATTGTGGTCTACGACAACCCCGAAGCCTTCAAGGGGCGGATCACTCCCGAGACCTGGGCCGAGCTTGCCGAGATCCCTCAGATGATCGCCGCCAAGACCATTGGTGTGGACGACATCTACGCGCGCAGCCTGGAAGCCGTGAAGGGCCGGATCCGGCTGCTTCCGCTGGAACGCGACTGGCTGAAAGCCCGGGAAATCGACGCCGATGTCTCCGTGGCCGCCTGGGCCGGGTCTGCAAGCTGCGGCATGCTGCCCTGCACGAAACTGAGGGACCTGATCGCCGACGATAAGGCCGAAATGGCGCAGAAACTCACCGATCGGATCACCTGGAGCTACGAGACCTTCTTTCCGAACGGCGACTTCCGCGAGTTTTCCAAGTACAATATCCCGTTGGAGAAGGAACGTTTCAACGCAGCCGGATATATCAACGCGGGCCCAACACGCCCCCCGTTCGATCTGATGCCGAAAGCCTACCTTGAAGGCACCGTGGAAGCCGCGCGCAGGTGGGTGGCCGTCTCGGACGAGGTCAAGCAGGGCGCGTTTGACCTGTAAACAACAGAAAGACTTGGTGAACCGGCCGTAAGCGCCGGGCACCAAAACCCACCAAAGGGAGGAAAAGACCATGTTGAAGGTTCTGACTATAAATACCGCCGCGGCCCTGTCGCTTATGGCGCTGGCGCTTCCGGCACTGGCCGAAGACGTAACCATCCGAGCGGTGAGTGGCTGGCAGGCCGGGTCAAGCCTTTCGGAGCGCTACGAGACATTCATCGATCAGGTGAACGAGCGCGGCGAGGGCGATGTGAGAATCGATTTCCTGGGCGGTTCGCCGGCCATCGGCAGTCCGCTGCAGATCGTCAAGAAAGTGCAGGGCGGGGTCTACGGTATGGCCTATATCACCGGCGGCTGGTACACCAACGTTCTGCCCGAGGCCGACTTCTTCAAGCTGTCGGAGGTCGACATCGCGGAGCTTCGCCAGAATGGCGGTTACGAGTACATTCAGAAGCTGCATGCCGAAAAGGGCCTGCACTATCTGGGTCGCACCTACGACATGTCGCCCTACTATCTCTACCTGAACAAGCCGATCGATTCGGCTGATCTCAGCGGGATCGACATCCGTGTGTCGACGGCCTACCAGGCGTTCTTCTCTGCCCTGGGGGCCTCGACCCACTCTGCGCCCGTGCCCGAAGTCTATACGCTCATGGAACGCGGCGTGGTGGACGGCTACGGCTGGGTCTCCGAGGGCATCTTCGACTATAGCTGGGATCAGGTGACGGATTACCGGGTCGAGCCCGGGTTCTTTACCGGCAACGGCCACGTCGTTATGAATCTCGATCTCTGGGAAAGCATGTCTGAAGACCAGCAGGCGATGCTCAACGAAATGATGCTCGAACTCGAACGCGGGAACTACCTTGTCGCCGAGAATGACGCGCAGGAAATCGCGCGGCAGACGGAAGCCGGCATCGAGACCATTGTGCTGCCGCCCGACCAAGCGGAGATCTGGAGTGAGACGGCACGTCGTGTGGGATGGGAAGAAGCCCGCAAGATCAACGCCACGGTCGCCGACGAGTTGCGAGCGTTCATTACCCAGCAATGAGCTTCCGCACGTGGCCGCGTCATTGCGGCCACGTGCATGTCTCATATGAATTTGCTTAGAATAGGGAGGTGTGTCTGGAATGTTAGGACGTGTTCGCGCGGTATACGACAGTGCGCTCAAGGTGTTTGTGCTGCTCTTTGGCGGCGCGGTGGGGTTCATCGCCGTTACGGTCTCGATGAATATCTTCCTGCGCCTGCTTGGCATACCTACGGTCGAGTGGGTCGGGGAGGTGGCGGAATACGCGATCTATGTGGGCGCTTTCGCGGCCGCGCCCTGGGTGCTCCGTCTTGGACTCCATGTCAGGATCGACATCCTCTCCAAGACCCTGCCCCGTGCGGGCGCTCGTGCGCTCGACCTGGTCGCCGACTCTGTCGGTCTCGCGATCTGTCTGTTCATCGCCTACTTCAGCGCGGGGGCCGCCTACAACTCGTTCGAACACGGCAGCCAGATCTACAAGAGCCTGGTGATCCCGGAATGGCCCCTGCTTGCGGTCATACCTATCTCGTTCGTGCTTCTCGCCATCGAATTTGTCTTGCGCATCGTCGTCAACAAGTCGGACGACGCCGAAACGGCGTCAATCTCGGGAGGATTCTGACCATGGAGTGGTATCTCGCACTCTTGTTGATGCTTGCCATCATCGCTTTCGGCATGGCCATCGGCCTGCCCGTAGCCTTTTCCTTCATCGGAGCGAACCTGATCGGCATGACGCTGTTCATGGGGGGCACCGCCTCGCTGGAATTCCTGTCCGGCGAAATGTTCGAATCGGTCGCCAAGTTTTCCTTCCTGCCCGTCGTCCTGTTTCTGCTGATGGGAGAGATCCTGTTCCAGTCCAAGGTCGCCTTCCGGGCGATCAACGCGGTCGATGTTCTGATCTCGCGCGTTCCCGGCCGCATGTCGGTGGTGGCGATCGCCGGGGGAACCATTTTTTCATCGCTCACCGGCTCGACCATTGCCAACACGGCGCTGATGGGCGGTGTTCTTTTGCCTGACATGCTCAAACGGGGTTATAATCCGGGCATCGCCATGGGACCAATCATGGCGACAGGGGGGATTGCCATGCTGATCCCGCCCTCAGCGCTGGCGGTCCTGCTGGGCAGTCTCGCCTATATTCCGATTTCGTCGCTCCTCGTGGCCGGCCTCGTGCCCGGTATCCTGATGGCAGTGCTGTTCTTGGGCTATGTCCTGATCCGGTGCACAATCAACCCCGAACTGGCGCCGGTTCAGGAAAGCTTTGACGATCTGACGCTCAGCCAGAGATGGCGCCCGTTTCTGGTCTACGTCCTGCCCCTGATGTTGATCTTCGTTGCCGTGGTGGGCAGCATCTTCGGCGGCATCGCATCGCCCACCGAGGCGGCCGCAATCGGCTGCATGGCCGCGGTGATCGCAGCGATCGCTTACCGGTCACTGTCCTTCGAAGTCCTGGGGGTCGCGCTCTCCGAGACCGCCAAGGTTGCCTCGATGATCCTGCTCATCGTCGCCGGTTCCACCACCTTCTCTCAGCTCCTGTCCCTTTCGGGGGCGATCCAGGGGATGCTGGGGTTCGTGGAAGGGATGAACCTGACGGCCTTCGGTGCGGTGTTGATGATGCTACTCGTGTTGATCTTCCTGGGCGCTTTCATGGATCAGGTCAGCATGCTGTTGGTCACTCTTCCCTTCTTCCTGCCGATTGCGCTGGCTCAAGACGTCAACATGCTCTGGCTTGGCGTCCTGTTCCTGGTGGTGATGGAGGTCAGCCTTTTGACGCCACCATTCGGCCTCCTGCTGTTCGTGATGCGCGGCGTGGCGCCGGAGTCGATATCGATGCTGACGATCTACCGCGCAGCGATCCCGTTCATCTGCCTCGAAATCCTGGTTCTGTTCGTGCTGTTTCTCTTCCCGGAACTGGCCCTCTGGTTGCCCAGCTTTTTGTAGCCGACAGGCTTACTGTCGACGGCGGACGGAACGCCGACCACGTAGGAAGGCGGAGGTCTTCTGGGATGGGTCCCTACGCTCTCTCACTGATGGCGGCCTGCGCGACACTCGCGCGCCGCTATCAGTGAGGCAAAAGCGAACCCGGAACCGGCGAAGCCGAAACTCCGCGCAGCCCATGGCAGTGAGTGCAAGGATTGGCTGCCGAAAAAGCGGCTCGCCCTTGTGAACCGCGCCGGGTTAGGCGGGCATCCTACGGGTTCCTCGTTCTGGGCATGAAAACACCCTGCTTCATAAACACCCTGCTTCATCATGTGAAAAGTGTTCATCACACCGGGGGAGTTCCAACTCCAGTTTTTGAAGATGAGCGCCCGGGATGCCAGCCCTGGGGTTTCACAAATCCCAAACAGTCCTGTTACAAAACTGTCGATATCACCTCCTAGTTTTCGGGCCAGTAGCACCCGATCAGGAAGCCAGGATATGTCCCACATTAACTATGATGAATTGTCTTTTGATGATGAAGACGAGCTGAAGTTCCCGCGTCCCACCATACAGGGTTTCGACGCTGTGGTCGAAAGCGCAATCTCTCGCCGGGGCTTTCTGGGCGGGGCATTGGCCTTTGGCTCTGGCGCCGCTGTCATGGGTGCCAGCGTGCTGACGGGCACTGCCGCTGAGGCGCAGCAAACGTCTCGGTTCGCTTTCGAGCAAATCACCCCGCAGACTGACGGCACCGTCCACGTCCCCAATGGCTATCGCTGGGACGTGCTGGCGCGCTGGGGCGATCCGCTGTTCTCGGACGCGCCCGCCTTCGATGCGGCCACGGGTATCCCCACCGAAGGTTCCGATCGTGTTTTCGGTGAAAACACCGATGGGATGGAGCTGTTCGTCATCGGCGGGAAAGAGCTGCTGGTTGTGAATTCCGAATACGTAAACGGAGGGATCAACCTGCCTGCGGAACAGAATGGCCAACCAGCCTCAGCCGATGATGTGACGCGGCTACAGAACTTTCAGGGCGTGACCGTGATGGAGGTGACCGAGGGCGACGAAGGATGGAAGGTCGTTGTCGACAGCCCCTATAACCGTCGCATCCACCACCGCACACCAATGCAGATCGACGGCCCGGCTGCTGGCCACGACCTGATGAAAACCAGCGCCGATCCCACCGGCACCACGTCACTGGGCACATTCAACAACTGCGGCTCGGGGCGCACACCGTGGGGCACCTATCTGACTTGCGAGGAAAACTTCAACGGCTATTTCGGAACCACGTCTGAACTGTCACTGGAGGACGCAACAGCCGACGGTTTCGCACGCTACGGCGTGAATACCGAGATCGACCCGGGCCGCTACAACTACCATGGATTCGATGCCCGCTTCGATCTGTCGAAGGAGCCGAACGAGCCGCACCGCGCCGGATATATCGTGGAGATTGACCCCTCAGACCCCACCTCGACACCGATCAAACGCACCGCTCTGGGCCGTTTCAAGCATGAGAACGCAGCTTCGGTCGTCGCACCGGATGGCCGCGTTGTGGTCTATATGGGCGATGATGAACGTGGCGAATACATGTACAAGTGGGTGAGCCGCGATGTGTACACCCCGGGCGGGGATACCTCGACCTTGCTGAGCGAAGGTCAGCTTTATGTTGCCAAATTCAATGACGATATGACCGGCACATGGATCGCCCTGACCCCAGAGGATACCGGCATGTCTGCCGCTGAAATCGCGATCTTCACCCGGATTGCGGCGACTCAGGTAAGCGCGACCACCATGGATCGGCCCGAATGGATCGCCGTGAACCCCACTGCGATCGAGGCGTATTGCTGCCTGACCAACAACTCACGGCGGGGCGCGACGAACGATGATGGGTCCGTCCGTACCAATGCCGCGGGCGAGCCGATGGTGGTGAACGCGCCCAACCCGCGTGAGGTCAACAATTATGGCCAGATCGTGCGCTGGCGGCCGCATTACGACGATCACGCGGCGTCGACCTTTGACTGGGACCTCTATGTCATGGCGGGCAACCCCACGGTCTATATCGAGGGGCTGTATGCAGGCACGGCCAACATCAACGCTGGCAACCTGTTCAACTCCCCTGACGGCATGCAGATCGACAGCACCGGCATGATCTGGATCCAGACCGATGGAAACGACGATAACGAAGGTGATTTCCTGGGCATGGGCAACAACCAGATGTTGGCCGGCGATCCTGTGACGGGCGAGATTCGCCGCTTCCTCACCGGCCCCAATGGATCAGAGGTCACGGGCCTTACCTGGTCGGCTGATCGCCGCACGATGTTCGTGGGCATCCAGCACCCTGCCGCGCCGTTTCCTGATGGTGAGGGCGCGCTTCCCCGCTCGTCCATTGTGACGGTGAAGCGGGTGGACAACGCATTGGTCGGCTAACGTCGCCACTGTCTCAGGCGGAGTATTTCGCCTGAGACATTACAGCCCGTGGGCGGTGAAGACCTTCGCCAACGTTCAAACGGTTGCGAGCAGGGGCCGAGCCGCCGGTATGCCCTGTTGCGTCACGGCTGCCGCCGGCCAAGTGATGATCAGCACGGCGCAGCCGGTGATGCCATGTTCGGCCAAGGTGTCGGGCAGGGCCGTGATCGTGGTCTTGAGAACCTGCTGCGACCTCTTGGAGATGTCGGCCCCGATTGTCACCTGCGCCTGTGCGGGCAGGCCACTTGCCATCAACTCATCCCTCAGGCGGGGGGCCTGGGCCACGGCCATGTAGAGCACGGTGGTGGTGCCGGGGCCGCTATGGCGCAGCGTATCGGGCAGGGCCGCGCCCTCCCGCGCCATGCCGGTGGCCAGCACCAGCGTATCGGCAACGCCGCGCTCCGTCAGGGGCAGCCCGGCGGCGGCGGCGGCCCCGCAGGCCGCGGTGATGCCCGGCACGATCTCCACGTCTATTCCGGCCTCACGGGCCGCGTCGATTTCCTCAGCCGCGCGCCCGAAAATGCCCGGATCGCCGGATTTCAGGCGGACGACCCGGCGACCTTTGCGCGCTTCGGCCACGATGACGGCGTTGATCCGCTCCTGCGGCCAGGCATGTGCGCCCACGACCTTGCCGACGAAAACACGCTCGGCATCGCGGCGGGCAAGCTCCAGCACGTCTTCGCTGACGAGCCGGTCGTAGAAGATCACATCCGCCTCCTGCAACCGCTCCACCGCGCGCAGGGTCAGCAGGTCGCGCGCGCCCGGCCCGGCACCGACCAGCGCAATGGAGCCTTTGGCCTCCTGCTGGAAGGTGCCGCCTGCCTCCAGCGCCGATTTCACCTCGGTGATTGCGTGATGTTCCTGCCCCGCGATCCACTTGCGGCGCGGGGAGCCGTTGAAAACCCAGGCCCAGAAGGCACGACGCCGCGCGCGCGGGATGTCGCGCGCCACGGCCCCGCGCAATCGACCGGAAAAGGCGGCAAGTCCGCCCAGCGTGGGGGCCAGCGATTGCTCGATCTGCGTCTTTATCTGCCGGGCGAGCACGGGGGCGGTGCCCTCCGTCCCGATGGCGACCACGACCGGATCGCGGTCCACGAGCGACGGCGTGGTGATGTCACACAGGTCGGGGCGGTCCACCACGTTAACCGGGCACCGCGCCGCCGTGGCCAATGCATGAAGCGCGGCATCGTGAGCCGGGCAACCGGTGGCGATGAAGGCCATGGCGGCTCCCTCGAACGTGGCCAGGGTGACGGGGCTTGCGGACCATTCCACGGTGCCTTGCGCGACGGCGCCTGCCAGTTCGTCCTCCAGCCTGGGCGCGGCCAGGATGATACGTGCATCGGTCTTGAGGATCAGGCGTGTCTTTTGTGCCGCCTGCTCCCCCCCGCCGACGATGACGACCCGGCGGTCGGTGGTGCGGATGAACATGGGAAAGCTTTTCATCACAATACTCCTTGGCGGGACTTATTCAGCGGCAAGCGGGCGGCGGGCACGCGAGATCAGTTCGGCGATTTCGGGGCGGCAGGAGCCGCAATTGGTGCCTGCTCCAAGCGCCTCGCCGATCGATTCCACGGTGAGAAGCTCGCCGGACTCGACTGCAGACAGGATCGTGTTCACCCCGACCGAAAGGCAGGCACAGAGCACTGGGCCGGGATCAGCCTGATCGCCGGGGCGGCGGCCCGACAGCACGGTCGGCGCGTCCGTTCCCGGCAGCTGGGCCAGGTAATCGCGCATCGCCACCACCGGGGTGGGTGAGAGGAATAGCGCGGCCTCCAGCACGCCATCGCGGTGAAAGGCGAGCCGGTGCTGGCCCTTTGCAGGGTCGCTGATCTGCTGAAGGTCACTGTCGGGCAGCGCAAAGAGCGCGCGCCCCATCGTCTCTACATCACCCAATGGTGCAGCGCCTGCCAGCTCCGCCCGCCACCCCTGGGGTGTGCGGGCGCGGGCCCAATAGGTGCTGTCGGGTGTGATGGGACCGGCAGAGATGGCAAAGCCGTACCAAGCGGCCCTGAAGGGTGTGACCGAAACCACTGCCGCCTTGCTTTCCGGCTGACCTGACACGGGGTCATATGCCGCCGGGACCAGTGTATCGACGCGGGCACTCGGGGCCGTGTCGCCGGTCCAGTGGATGGGGGCGAAGACCTGACCGGGTGCCACGGCATCGGTCCGGCGGGCGCGGAAAATCGTGCGGCCGGTTGGGCTGGCCACCGTGACCAGCGCACCGGGGATGAGGTTGAGGTCCGCCGCATCATCGGGATGAATGTCCAGAAAGGGTTCGCCCAGATGCGCCGACAGGCGCGGCGCGCGTGCCGTGCGTGTCATAGTATGCCACTGATCGCGAATCCGGCCGGTGTTAAGGCGAAACGGATATTTCGGGCTGGTCCGCGCGGCCGGCGCACGATGGGTCAGCGGCAGCATCCGGGCCTTTCCGTCAGGGTGGAAATAGCGCCCGTCCGCGAAGAAACGCTCCGCGTTACCGCGCCCTGTGGCGGGCCAGCGGGTGGGGGGCAGGGCGTCGTAGCCCGGTTCATCCAGATCGGCGAGGGCGGAAATGTCGAAATCGCGGCCGAAGCTGGCTGCGACTGCGGAAAGGCGTGCATATTCGCGAAAAATCTCCGCCTCGCTCCGCCAATCGAAGGCGTCACGCCAGCCCATGCGCTGTGCGACCTGCGCCATGATCCGCCAGTCGGGGCGTGCTGTGCCGGGGGCGGGCAAAGCTGCGCGCTGGCGGCTGATGGTGCGATCCGAATTGGTGACGGTGCCTGATTTCTCGGCCCAACCGGCGGCGGGCAGCAGCACATCGGCCAGTCGCGCGGTGTCGGTATCGCCCGTGATGTCGCTGACCACGACGAAGGGGCAGGCCGCGATGGCGTCGGCCACGGCGTCGGCATCCGGCATGGTCACGGCGGGATTGGTGTGGACGATCCACAGGGCCTTGATGCGCCCGTCGCCCACGGCCCTGAACATATCCACAGCCTTGAGCCCCGGTGCATCGGGAAGCGGTACGGGCGCGTCCCAGAACCCGCTCACCGCCGCACGGTGGGAGGTGTTTTCGAGGTCGAGGTGACAGGCAAGCATGTTGGCCAGTCCGCCGACCTCACGCCCGCCCATGGCGTTGGGCTGGCCGGTAACGGAGAACGGCCCCATCCCCGGCTTGCCGATCCGCCCCGTCGCCAGATGGCAATTCAGGATCGCGTTCACCTTGTCGGAGCCGGAACTGGACTGGTTCACGCCCTGGGAGAAGACGGTGACGACCCTTTCGGTGCCGATCCACAGCTTGCAAAACGTGGCGAGGTCGTCGGGGTTGAGGCCGGTGACCCCGACATCATCCGCCAGGGCGGCCGCCAGAGCCGCCTCGAACCCGGTGACCGTGGCCGCAAGGTCGGTGGAGACGTGGCCCGTGCGGTCGATTTCGGCCAGAAGGTGGTTGAACAGGGCCACGTCAGAGCCGGGCGCAAGGGCAAGATGCAGGTCCGCCCCGTCGCAGGTTGCCGTGCGGCGGGGGTCGATGACGACGATCCTGGTTCCGCGCCTTTGCCGCGCGGCCAGCAGGCGTTGGTGCAGCACCGGGTGGCACCACGCGAGGTTGGAGCCGACCAGCACGACAAGGTCGGCCTGATCAAGATCCTCATAGGTGCCCGGCACCGTGTCCGTCCCGAAGGCACGTTTATGTCCCGCCACGGTGGAGGACATGCAAAGCCGTGAATTCGTGTCGATATTCGCAGAACCGATGAAACCCTTCATCAGCTTGTTGGCGACGTAGTAATCCTCCGTCAGCAACTGGCCGGAGACGTAGAAGGCCACGCTGTCGGGCCCGTGTTCGGCAATCGCGTCCGTAAATTTGCCCGCCACCAGATCGAGCGCGGTGTCCCAGTCGGCTGTTTGCCCGCCGATCCGGGGGGTCAGCAGGCGGCCCTCGGATCCGAGCGTCTCACCCAGGGCGGTGCCCTTTGAGCAGAGCCGCCCGTGATTGGCCGGGTGTTCAGGGTCGCCGCGCACGGCCAGGCCGCCCGCACCGTCCGGGCTCAACAAAACCCCGCATCCCACACCGCAATAGGGGCAGGTGGAACGGATGTCGCGCGGCGTGCTCATGCCGCTTGCCGGGCCAGCAGCTTCGTTGCGTCGAGCAGGATGCGGCCCGTCTCGATCCGCACCGGATAGGTGTCGATCCGGCCTTCGTCCGCGCCCTGCGCCTGCCCGGTGTTCAGGTCGAACACCCAGTTGTGCAGCGGGCAAGTGACCTTTTGCCCGTGCACGATCCCCTCGGCCAGCGGGCCGGCCTTGTGCGGGCAGGTGTTGGAGGCCGCGAAGACCTCCTCCACGTCTGTGCGAAAAACGGCCACGCAGCCTGCCTTGGTCTTTACGATGCGTGCGCCGCGCAGGGGGATATCGTCCACCGCGCCTATGTCGAGCCAGTTCATTCCGCCGCCTCCAATGTCAGATCTGCGAGAGGTTCGTATTTCGCCTGAGCCTTCTTGGCCTCATCCGCCCAGGGATCGCGGCGATAGATGGATTGGGAGAGTTCGAACCGCGCGACCAGTGCAGCACGCTCCTCGATATCATCGACGACCCGCTCACGCGTCCAATCGAGGCTGACCTTGTCGATCCACTTGTAGATCCGGTCGAGATATTTGGCTTGCTCGCGGTAGAGCTGGACAAAGGCAATGATGACGTCCATCGCCTCTTCCTCCGTCTCCACCTCGGTCAGGCGCTGGATTTCCTTGAGGTCCATGCCTGCGGCCCCGCCGACGCCGATCTGATATCCGCTGTCCACGCAGACGATGCCGATATCCTTGCAGGTCGCCTCCGCGCAATTGCGCGGGCAGCCCGATACGCCCAGCTTGACCTTGTGCGGTGTCCAGCTGCCCCACAATGCGCGTTCAAGCCGGATGCCCAGGCCGGTGGAATCCTGCGTTCCAAAGCGGCAATGATCGGTGCCGACGCAGGTTTTTACCGTGCGCAGACCCTTGGAGTAGGCGTGGCCCGATACGAGGCCCGCGCGGCCCAGATCGGCCCACATGGCGGGCAGATCCTCGCCCTTGACGCCCAGCAGGTCGATGCGCTGGCCGCCGGTCACCTTCACAGTTGGCACATTGTATTTATCCGCCGCATCGGCGATTGCGCGCAATTCGGCCGCGTTGGTGATCCCGCCCCACATGCGCGGCACGACACTGAAGGTGCCGTCCTTCTGGATGTTGGCGTGCTTACGCTCATTGATGAAGCGACTTTGCGGGTCGTCCTGATATTCCACCGGCCAATCTGCGATCAGATAGAAATTCACTGCGGGGCGGCAGACATGGCAGCCATTGGGCGTGGTCCAGCCAAGTTCCTGCCAGACGGCGGGCTGGGATTTCAGCTCCTTGGTTCTGATGAGCAGGCGCACATCCTCATGGCTGAGATCGGTGCAGCCGCAGATCGCGGCGGACTGGGGTGCGGCGTAGTCATCGCCGAGCGTGACTTCGAGCAATTGTTCCACCAGTCCCGTGCAGGTCCCGCAGGACGCACTGGCCTTGGTCGTTGCGCGCACGGCCGCCAGATCGCCTGATCCCGCGCCGATCGCCTCCACGATCTTGCCTTTGCAAATGCCGTTGCAGCCACAGATTTCCGCATCAAGCGGCAAGGCTGCAACGGCTGAGAGAGGGTCCGCGGGGGAGCCCCCCTGAAAGGCCGGGCCGAAGATCAGGGTTTCGCGCATCTCCGCGATGTCGGTGCCGTCCTTGATCAGCCCGAAGAACCAGTTGCCATCCGCCGTGTCGCCATACATCACAGCGCCGACCAGCGTGTCATTCTCGATCACGAGGCGTTTGTAGATGCCGCGCGCGGGGTCACGGAAGACGATATCCTCGCGGCCTTCGCCCTCTGCGAAATCACCGGCGCTGAACAGATCACAGCCTGTCACCTTCAGCTTGGTGGAGAGGGTTTTCTGCATGAACACCGCCTGCTGACCCATCAGCGTCTGCGCCGCGACCTTCGCCTGATCGTAGAGTGGCGCGACGAGGCCGAAGACCGCGCCGTCATGCTCGACACATTCACCCACGGCGAGGATGTCCTCGTCCGAGGTGACAAGCTGATCGTCCACATGCACGCCGCGCCCGACGGCAAGACCTGCGTCCTTGGCAAGCGTGACGGAGGGCCGGATGCCCACCGCCATGACCAGCAGGTCGCAGGGCAATTCCTCACCCCCGTCCAGTTGCAGGGCGCGGACATGGCCGTTTTCGCCCAGAATGGCAGTGGAGTTCGCCATCAGCCGGATGGTGATGCCCTTTTTCTCCAGCGAGGTTTTGAGCAGATAGCTTGCCGCCTCGTCCAGCTGCCGCTCCATCAGGTGGCCCATGATGTGCACCACCGTGACCTCGGCGCCGCGTGCGGCCATGCCGGCTGCCGCCTCCAGCCCCAGCAATCCGCCGCCGATGACGACGACGCGCTTGCCTGCGCCGGTCTCCATCATCTTCTGGGTATCTTCCAGGTCGCGATAGGCGATCACACCGTCCAGATCATGACCGGGCAGGGGGATGATGAATGGGTCGGAGCCTGTGCCCAGCACCAGTTTGTCATAGGGCACATCGCCGTTCGGCGCGCGCACGACCTTGGCCTCGCGGTCGATCTGCATCACACGCTCGCCAAAGCGGCAGGTCACCCCGCGCTCGACATACCAAGCCTCGTCGTGGGTGATGATGTCCTCATAGGTTTTCTCGCCCGACAGGACAGGGGACAGCATGATGCGGTTGTAGTTTCCGCGCGGCTCGGCGTTGAACAGGGTGATGTCCCAGTCTACGCCTGAATCCCCGTCCGCACCTGAATCGGTGAGGTGTTCAAGCACGCGGCCCGTGGCCATGCCTGCGCCGATGATAACGAGTTTCTGTTTGCTCATATCGTTCACTCCGCTGCTACCGCCGCGGGGGCGGGTGATGTCTTTGGCTTGGCGCCGTGCTCATATTCCTTGAGGAAATCCAACACTTCCTGCCGGTAGGTGTAGTAATCGGGATGCTCCAGCAGCGCCTTGCGCGTGCGGGGGCGGGGCAGATCGACCTCGGTGATCTTGCCGATGGTCGCTTGTGGGCCGTTGGTCATCATCACCACGCGGTCGGCCAGCAGGATCGCCTCGTCCACGTCATGGGTCACGCAGATCGCCGTGACCTTGGTGCGGGACCAGACCTCCATCAGAACTTCCTGCAGCTCCCACCGGGTCAGGCTGTCGAGCATGCCGAACGGCTCATCCAGAAGCAGAAGTTTGGGGCTGAGCGCAAAGGCACGGGCAATGCCGACCCGCTGCCTCATACCGTTGGAGAGGGAGCTGGCCTGCTTGTCCATCGCATCGGCCAGTCCGACCCGTTCGAGGTAGTATTCGATCACGTCCTGCCGTTCGGCGCGCGATGCACGGGGATAGACCTTGTCCACACCGATGGCGACGTTTTCCTTCGCGCTGAGCCATGGGAACAGGTTGGGTGACTGGAAAACCACGGCCCGCTCGGGATCCGCGCCCAGCACGCCGCGCCCGTCGAGGGCGATCACGCCCTTCGAGATTTCGTTCAATCCCGCGGCCATGGTCAGCACCGTGGACTTGCCGCAGCCCGAATGCCCGATGAGGGAGACGAACTCCCCCTTGCGAAGCTTGAGGTTGAAATCCTCGACCACCGTAAGCGGCCCCTTCGGGGTGGGATAGACCTTGTGCACCTGCGAGAAATCGACATAGCGCTCGGTCACGCCGGAGGCACCGGCAGCCGCCACCGCGCTGGGCATCCCGTGGATCGGGGTTACGCTGGGCAGGGTCCGGGTTTCCTCGATCTTCGCCTCGATGCCCACGTCCACGAGGTAGGATGTGACCTGCGCGCGCAGCGCCTTGAACGTTTCATCGCTGTTCATCGCGATGCGGTCACGCGGGCGGGGAATGGTGACGCTCACC
Organism: Pontivivens nitratireducens; assembly: GCF_014235845.1. Lineage (GTDB taxonomy): Bacteria > Pseudomonadota > Alphaproteobacteria > Rhodobacterales > Rhodobacteraceae > Pontivivens > Pontivivens nitratireducens. The sequence goes on from NZ_JACJUQ010000005.1 coordinate 202,711, forward strand.
GGCTCCCCCAAGGTTCCGTCGGGGTTGAGCGGCACGATACGGTCGGCCAGCAGAATGGCCTCGTCCACATCATTGGTGATGAGGATGCAGGTCTTCTTGTCCTGCTCCCAGATATCGAGGATCTCATCCGCCAGATTGGCTCGTGTCAGCGCATCGAGCGCCGAAAGCGGCTCATCAAGCAGCAGCATTTCGGGGTCCATGGCCAGCGCACGAGCGACGGAGACGCGCTGACGCATCCCGCCTGACAATTCGGCCGGGCGGCGCGTGGCCGCGTGGCTCAGACCCACCATCTGGATATAGTGATCGGCCTTGGCTGTCTTTTCGGACTTGGAAAGCTTGGGATAGACCGCCTCCACCGCGAGCATCACATTGCCCTGCACCGTCAGCCACGGCATCAGCGAATAGGACTGAAAGACCAATCCCCGCTCCGGCCCCGGCCCGGTGATCGGCGCGCCCTTAAAGGTGACGGTGCCGCTGTCGGGGGATTCCAGCCCCGCGATGAGGTTCATGAGGGTGGATTTGCCGGTGCCCGAGAAGCCGAGGATCGCGACGAATTCGCCCTCCGCCACATCGAGGGAGATGTTTTTCAACACCTCCACCCGATGGGCGCCCCCTCCAAACCCCTTGGAAACATTGTCGAATGTCAGGATACCCATGGCGCTCACCGATTTTTCGAGAAGGTGAAGAGCGATTGCAGCGCATACATCACCCGGTCGAGCAGGAAGCCGATGATCCCGATGGTGAAGACCGCCACCATGATCTTGGCCAGGCTCGACGATGAACCGTTCTGGAACTCGTCCCAGACAAATTTGCCGAGGCCGGGGTTCTGGGCGAGCATCTCCGCCGCGATCAGCACCATCCAGCCCACGCCGAGGCTGAGCCGCAACCCGGTGAAGATCAGCGGCAATGAGGAGGGCAACACCAGCTTGGTGATCTTGGTCCAGGTGTTCATCTTGAGCACCTTGGAAACGGAGACGAGATCCTTGTCGATGGAGGCCACGCCAAGCGCCGTATTGATCAGCGTCGGCCAAAGCGAACACAGCGTCACGGTGATCGCGGAGACGAGGAACGATTTCGCGAACAGACCGTCATTCGTGGTGTAAACCGCCGAGACCACCATGGTGACGATGGGCAGCCAGGCAAGCGGGCTGACCGGCTTGAAAATCTGGATCAGCGGGTTCAGGGCTGCATTTGCCGTCGCCGACAGGCCCGCAGCGATGCCCAGCGGCACCGCGATGGCCGTGGCAATCAGAAAGCCGAAGAACACCGTCTGGATCGAGGTCCAGATCTGCTGGTAATAGCTGGGTGCGCCGGTATAGGGCACATCGCGCACGTCCTCGGGGCGACCCGCCTCGATCATGCGCTGGTTGCGGGCATCGACTTGGGTCTGGAACTGCTCGGCGCGTGTGGCCTTGGCGCGCGCATCTTCGTGCAGGTTGACGGCTTCCTCCCACACTGCGCCCGGACCGGGGATCGCGCCCAGCGAGGTCTGCACCGTGGGGGCCAGCGTGGCCCACATCATCAGAAAGGCGGCAATGGCCAGAAGCGGCACGCCAAGCTGGCGCCAGATCTCGCCCATCTGCGCGCGGGGATTATCGCCCGCTGCCGCCTTGAAAACAGGGGTCAGCCAGGCAAGGCCCAGAACCTGCAACCATTTATCCACGGCGTTGATGCGCGTGAAAAGACGGGCGCGCCGCGCCGCGCGGGCGGCCTCGATCTCGACTTGTGGGTCGGCGGTGATCATCGTTCAAATACCTTCCGGCTCAAGGGGACAGGTCCGGGCCAGCGGTGCGGCCCGGACACGCAGCGGGCCTTAGCCCTGTACTTCATCGCCAACGACGCGCTGATCGCCGTGCAGACCTATGGGCAGGCTGTCGAGATAGGCGTTCGGCGCACGGCCGTCATAGGGAATGCCGTCGATGATATCGGCCGCAGGTGTCGGCGCGCGGTAGCCATCGGTGTCCCATGGAAAATCAGCCTCATCTGCCAGACCGTCGTCCACCAAGGAGCGTGCGGCCTCCAGATAGATGTCGGGGCGATAGACCGAGCGGGCGACCTCATCATACCAGCTGTCGGGCTGCTGCTCGGCGATCTGACCCCAGCGGCGCATCTGGGTCAGATACCAGACCGCGTCGGAATAATAGGGATAGGTCGCATTGTAGCGGAAGAAGACGTTGAAATCGGGAATGTCGCGCACGTCGCCCGGCTCGAACTCGAACGTGCCGGTCATGGAGGCGGCAATCACCTCTGCATCGGCGCCGACATAGTCCGGGCGGCTGAGGATCTGGACCGCTTCCTCCCGGTTGGCGTTGTCATCCGCGTCGAGCCACATCGCGGCCCGGATCAGGGCGCGGGTGACGGCCAGGGTCGTGTTGGGGTTTTCCTCCACGAACTCGGCGGACATGCCGAAGACCTTCTCGGGGTTGTTGCGCCAGAGTTGGTAATCGGTGATGACCGGCACCCCGATTCCCATGCGCACGGCCTGCTGGTTCCACGGCTCCCCCACGGCGTAGCCGGAGATCGTGCCAGCCTCCAAAGTGGCGGGCATCTGCGGCGGCGGGGTGACGGAGAGATATGCATCCGCCCCGATCTGGCCGGTGATGTTATCGGGGGAGTAGTAGCCGGGGCTGATCCCGCCTGCGGCCAGCCAGTAGCGCAGTTCGTAATTGTGGGTGGAGACGGGGAACACCATGCCCATGTTGAACGCTTCACCGCGCGCGTTGAAATCCTCGATCACCGGGATCAGAGCTTCGGCGCTGATCGGGTGCTGGGGGCGTCCATCCTCCATCGAGGGGACGTGCGGGCGCATCATGTCCCACACCTCGTTTGATACGGTGATGCCGTTGCCGTTCAGATCCATCGAGAAGGGCGTGACGATATGCGCCTCGGTTCCGTAGCCGATCGTGGCGGCGAGCGGTTGGCCCGCGAGCATATGCGCACCCTGAAGCTGACCGTCGATCACGCCATCGAGCAGAACCTTCCAGTTGGCCTGCGCCTCAAGGGTCACGAACAGGCCCTCATCAAAGAAATAACCCTGCTCGTAGGCCACCGCGAGGGGCGCCATGTCAGTCAACTTGATGAAGCCGAAGGTCAGGATATCGGTCTCAAGCTCCAGCATTTGGGCAAAGCTGGGGGAGCCGATGCCTGTGGTCGCGGCCAATGCAATGAGCAGTTTCTTCATGGAGATTCTCCGAAACGTTGGTGGATCGCCCGATCCGTCGGGCAATAAAAAAAGCCGCCGACACGCCTCGCCCAAATGTGGGCAAACGTGTCGAGCGGCTTTGCTCTGATACTGCCCTGCTACCGGGCGAATTTCGTGCCGGAGGCGCCATTGCCTTCCAACACCTTCATTAAACCGACAGGACTTCGCAGTCGCAACAGAAAAATGCACCTATGCGTGCACCTTACCTGAATTGTGTAATTTATGGGCGAAAATTGGGGCTTGATTGATCGCTATTTAAGCAGTGGCTCAAAAATCTCACCGTTAAAGAAGCAGTCGCGCGGCAGAATCAGGCGGCCCGCGCGGGAGGCGACAGGCGTATCCTCGCTCAGGGCGCCTTCCAGTTTTGCGGATGCGCCGGGCAGATCAGCGCCGGTGTTCGCCATCGCGGCGCGATAAATGTCACTGCGAAAGGTCGAGCGCGCCTTTTCCGCTGCCTGATCCGGGTCGAGGCCGACGCGATTGGCAAGGCGCGAGGCGATCCATTCCGCCTGACTGCGCCACGGAAAATTCGCGGCACCCCGGTGGAACTCGACAAAGCCCGACGTGCGCCGCATCGTACCATCGGGCGAGGTCACGAAAGTACCGCTGAGTGCACGATCCAGAAGTTCGGCAGGCAGGTTCAGCCATTGCGAGCGCGACAGAAACTCCGTCGCCAATGCGCGCGAAGATGGATTGGCCAGCCAGCGCCCCGCCCGCCACAGCGCGCGGATCAGTGCCTGCACGACCCGAGGTTCCTGCTCAATCCAGGCGTCGCGCACCGCCAGCACCTTTTCCGGCGCGAAGGCCCAGATGCGTGAGCAGGGCAACAGCAGTTCCCCGACGCCGCTTTCCACGGAATGGCTGCCCCATGGCTCACCTACGCAAAAGGCGTCGATCTCTCCCGCGCGGATCGCCTCCCCCATGTGGGGGGGTGGGACGACGCGCACGATCAGCCCCTCGGGCGCGGGCATGCCGAGCGTCTTGAGCCAGTAATAAACAAGTTCCGCATGCATGGAGAACGGAAACGGCACCCCGATGCGCAATGGCTTGTCCGCCGCCGCGATCAGCGCGCGGCCCGCATCCCATGCGTCGTCAAAACCGAAGCTGTGCCCCTGATCGCGCAGGCGTGCGGCCAACGCGCGGCTTACACCGATCACATTGCCGTTCACGCTGAGTACCGAAACCGCCGACAGCTTTTCCTCGACACCGCCAAGGCCAAGGGCAGCGGCAACCGGCACGGGGGCGAGCATGTGCGCGGCATCGACCCGGCCGAGCCGCAGCATATCGCGCAAGGCAGACCAGGACGGCGCCCGCGACAGGGTCAGATCCAGCCCTTCCTCATGCGCGTAGCCCATTTCGTGGGCGATAATCAGCGGTGCCGCGTCTATCAATGGAATGAAGCCGAGCGTCACGGGATGGCTTCTCATGATAGCAGTCCCGCCGCAGTGACCAGAGAGGCGGCGATGTCAGCCAATCGTTTGCCTTGATCCATGGCCGCTTTGCGCAGAATGGCGTAGGCCTCGTCCTCATCGACGCCTCGGGCCTTCATCACCATGCCTTTGGCGCGGTCGATCAATTTGCGTTCCTCCAGCGCCTTCTTGGTTTCGGCCAGCTCGGTGCGCATCCGCTGGAACATGCGAAAGCGCGCGATGGCCGCGTCCAGAATGGGTTTGAGCCGCTGCGGTTGCAGCCCGTCCACCACATAGGTCGACACGCCCGCCTCGATCGCCGTGTCCGACAGCCCCTCGTCTGAGCGGTCGACGAACATCGCCACCGCACGTTCCATCGGGTCGGAGGCGATGGCAAGCTCTTCGAGCATATCGCGGGAGGGGTTTTCAATGTCGATCAACACCACATCGGGCGACAGCGCCTTGATCTGGCGGGCAAGCCCGGTGCGTGAGCCGAGCACGTGGATCTCATAATCCCCCGCCTCACGCAGCGCATCGACGATGACGAGCGCACGCTCGCGATCCTCCTCGACGACAACGATGGATAAATTCTGAGCCATGAGGGTAAAAGTAGCCATGCTGCGCCCGCGAAGTAAAGGTGCAAGTGCGAAGCCGGAAGGGTTGCACGCGCGGTCTGAATCGTGGTCGCGGTTTTCGTGCCCTCGGACAGGTCAGCGCATCTTCAGTTGCCCAAAGTTATGCTGACCGGTCCGACAGACAGGGAGTTGGAAGGAATCGGCTCAATATCGCGCAGCCCCTTTATCAGGGCGATTGCGGCGGGCGATGTTCCGGGCAGAAAGTGATTTCCGCCCCTGTTCCCCAGCCCGGTCATATCAATTGTGGAAACTCCGAGTTCATCAAGCTGATCGAGATCCTCAACGGAGCCGAGCTTCTCCGCCCCTCCCGAAATACCGGAGGAAAGGAGCAGCAGTCGGTCGTTGCGCGCTACCGCGACAATGAAGGGCTGCGGAGGTTCACCCAATGCGCGAATCTGGGACCGAAACAGATCCAGATCGATATCGGGTGAGATCAATGCGATGGAGGCCAGATTGTCGAGCGTATCGCGCCTGCCGCTCAGCGCGATTTGCCTCAAGGTTTCCATGATCAGATGGCATCCCATCGAGTGGCCGACGAGGGATACCTTTAGCCCATCTTCTTTCAGAAGCGCGGTAAGCAAAGTAGCAAGAGCATCGCGCGCAATGAGCACGCTGTCGCGATCATAGGCGTATTCCAGGGGATCCCCGGCCGACGGCCAGGCAAAGTGGATTTGTGGCCCCCGCATCTCGTAATCCCAGGCGATCTGGGCGTGACGATAGGCGGCTTCGGCAAAATTGTTGTTGTAACCATGGACGAACAGCACCGTTTCTTCATCGGACTGTGCCGCAGCGGCCCGCGCGGCTTGGATAAGAGCCTCGATATCCGGCATGGTGTCCGCGCTGGTAAGAGCGAAATGCCGTGCGGGATCGACGAAGCGCACCGGTGGCCATTCTATTTCTCCAGGCTGGTGGGTCGGTGGGATCGAGATCGCGAGCCGTGCAAATTCCATCTGCTCCGCGCGGGCTTTGCCATAGGCGATCGGCGCGGGATCGGCGACACGTGACGTGGCAACCAACAGTTCCTGAATGCCCGCCGCGACGTCGGATTGCGGCGCGACGGAAAAACTGCCCCGCGGTGTGCATCCGGTCAGCGCGGCCGCGCCTGCAAGCGTGAGGAAACGACGGCGGTCGCAGAGGGGTATGTTCACAGGACAACCTCGTTCAGGCGGATGGTTCGGAGACAGATTTGTACACGCGCACGTGCAGCATTGCCAGCGCGTGCAAGATGTGTCGGCATCACGAATGCGCAACTGCATTTCATGGGTTTCGTTCCTCAAAAGACGGCTCTCGAACCAGGCTTCGGATCCTCTGGCCTATCTGCTCACGGAAAAACCGTATCGGAAGCAGGTCTGCCGCCACCTGGCGATAGTAGATGTTGACCGGCATGTCCCAAAGTGGCTCCGCCAGGCGAAGTTCGCTCAGTCCAACGCGGCAGGCCGATCGGGCCAGTGGCGAGATCAGCACCGCCACCATGTCCGACGCGCGCACCAGCGAGGTCAGCGCGGCGGCTGAATTCGTGCGGATCGCGATCTTCGGCGCCGGCAGATTGCGCAAAGCCATGTAATGTTGCGAAAGGTGGAAGAAACCTTCGTCTTCGTAAAATCCGGCCCAGGACCACGCGGCCAGATCGGAGGGCGTCACCCGGTCCATCCGTGCCAGGGCGTGGTCGCTGTCCGCCACTGCCCGCATGGGCAGATTGGCGATGAATTCGGTTTCGATTTCGTGCGAGTTGAGCGCCGGGATCGACCCCGCCGCAAGAAACACGTCGATCTCACCCGCAAGGAAAAGCCCGGCAAGTTGATCCCCCACGCCGGTAATCATGTCGATCGTCATCCCGGCGAACTGCGCCTGCAAGTCGATCAGGACATCGGGCAGAACCGTCGTGGTCCAGGCAACCCCGGCCCCCAACCGCAGGCGGCTCAGTTTGCCCTCTCCCATGGCCGCGACTTCCTCCCTCGCGAGCCGCGCGCCCTGCTGGATGCTGATGGCATAGCGATACAGCACCTCACCCGCTGCGGTCGGGGAAACGCCGCGCGGTTGCCTGCGAAACAGTTCCGCGCCGAATTCGTCCTCCAGTTGGCGCAGGCTCATGCTGAGTGCGGGCTGGGAAATGCCGATCTGCGCCGCGGCATGCGCGATGTTGCCACTTTCGTAGACCGCGACGAAATGAAGGAGTTTGCGAGTTACGAGAGGGTTTATCATCAATAAATATTACTTATACCGACACTGGAAATATATACTTTTCTTTACTCATACACCGTGAGACCGTTCCCGCAAGGGGGACAGATGCGCACGATTTTCGTACTTTTCGACAGCTTGAACCGGAGCGCATTGGGCGCTTATGGCGGCACATCCGTCAAAACGCCGAATTTCGACCGGTTTGCCGAGCGAGCCATGACCTTCGACCGGCATTACGTCGGATCGTTGCCCTGCATGCCAGCGCGCCGCGACCTGCACACCGGGCGACTGAATTTCACGCATCGCAGCTGGGGGCCGCTGGAACCATTCGACAATTCCTTCGCCGAGATCCTCAAATCCAAAGGCACCTACAGCCACCTGATCAGCGATCACCTGCATTATTTCGAGGATGGCGGCGCCGGGTTTCACACCCGTTTCAACAGCTGGGACTTCATCCGCGGGCAGGAATACGATCCCTGGGTCGCCATGGTGAAACCGCCTCTGGATCGCTTTCGCGAAATGTATGACGCGCGTCATTATCCGATAACCCGTGATAGCAAGCGTTTTCAGTCAATGGTCAACCGTGAAACGATCCGGGACGAAGCCGATTTTCCAGGGCCGAAATGCTTCGCGTCAGGGTTCGAGTTCCTCGACAGGAACCGTGAGGCCGATGACTGGCTGCTGATGTTGGAATGCTTCGATCCGCACGAACCCTTTCACGCCCCCGCCGACTATCAAGACGCCTATGTCGCGTCGGCGGGCAAGGTTCTGGACTGGCCGCGCTATGAACGCGTGGCGGAAAACCCGGAAGAGATCGAAACGATCCGCGCCAATTACGCGGCACTTGTGGCGATGTGCGATGCCTATTTCGGCAAGTTGCTGGATTATCTGGACCGCCACGAGATGTGGGAGGACACGGCTCTGATCCTGACCACGGATCATGGTTTCCTGTTGTCGGAGCATGACTGGTGGGGCAAATGCCGGATGCCCTATTATGAGGAAGTCAGCCACATCCCGTTGATGATCCATGACCCGCGCTTTCCGCAGGCGGCGGGGCAGCGGACCGATGCGGTGACCCAGACAATGGACCTGATGCCGACGCTTCTGGGGCTGCACGATGCGCCCGTGCCGCCCGAAGCCCGCTCGCATGATCTGGCGGACGTGCTGGCAGGGCCCGCCTCCGGTGGCCGCGATGTCGCGGTGTTTGGCGTTTTCGGGGGGCCGATCGGGATGACGGACGGTCAGCATGTCCTTTACCATTACCCCGCCGACTGGCGCGCGCCGGGGCTGCGTGAATACACGCTGGCGCCACAGCACATGAACGGCCCGTTTTCGGTCGCGGAGTTGAAGACTGCGGAACTGTCGCAGGGGTTCGACTTCACCAAGGGCGTGCCGCTTTTGTCGATTGCGGCCCTGCCGGACGCGCCCCGTGTGCCGATGAATGACGGTTTGGGCTTCGACGATGTCGGCACGCGTCTTTACGATCTGGTCGATGATCCTGCCCAGGAATGCCCCGTCGACGCTCCGGACATCGCTGCGCGCCTGCGGGCGCAAGCTATCGCGGTTCTACAAGACCACGACACGCCCGAGGAAGTGTACCGCTGGTACAACCTCGACGTTTCCACACAGACCAAAAAAAGGGAGGAACTACATGACACTGTTTAACAAGATTGCAGCCGTCGCGCTCAGCGCCACGGTACTGGCCAGCCCCGCGCTGGCCGAATTCCCTGAACGGAATATCGAGAACATCTACCCCTGGGCGCCCGGCGCGACCATGGCGGCGAGCCAGGTGATCGCCGACGCGATGGGGGATGAGCTTGGCGTCAACATTTCGGTCGTCTCGACACCGGGCGCTGGCGGTGTGAAGGCGTTCGAGACGGCGATGTCACGCCCGGCGGACGGCTACACGATCTTCGACGGCTATGTCGCACCTCTCGTCTTGCAGCCGATGCAGGGCAACGCGGACTGGAGCTATACGGATTTCACGCCGCTGTGGTCCGCCACCTCCAACGCCTTCGCCATCGCCGTGCGCGCGGATGAGGACCGATTCGAGGATCTGCCTGCGCTGCTCGATTATGCGGCTCAGAATCCGGGCGATCTGCGCTATTCGCCGGGCAATGCCGGGGCGCTGCCGCATATGGTGGTGGCCAAGGTCATGCAGAACAGCGACGCCGTCGCGCAGCTTGTCCCCTACCCGGAAATCGACAACGCGGTTCGCGATCTGCGCAGCGGCATCCTCGACTTCATTGTGATCAATCCGGGGGTCTACACCGTCAACAAGGACAGCGTGAAGATTCTCGGCGTCCTCTCGACCCTCGAACGGTCGTCCGAGACCTATGGCGGTGCGCCGCTGATCGGGTCGTTCGGGCTGGACATGGGCATGACCGATCTGTCTCCGATGGGCTGGAACTGGTGGCTCGTACGCAGCGACACGCCAGAGGGCGTCGTCGCCACCCTGCGTGAGGCCATGGGCACGGTTATGAACGACGAGGAAACACAGAACCGGCTCCTCGAAATGGGCTATGTGCCGACGCTGTTCTCCCCTGAGCAGTATGAGGAGATCGTCGGCCCGGTCGCGGAGCAGCTGCAAGGCGGCATCGACGCCATCGCGTGGGAGAAGGAGCAGCTCGACAACATGTAAGTTGTGGCGTCGCCGCCGCGTCTGAGGGAGGAGAAAATCTTGCGTCTACGGGCTTATTCCTATGACTGGATCGTGTGGGGGCTGTTTCTGGCGCTGCCGCTCGTCATTTTCTGGCAGGCCGCCACCTCACTCGAAGAACAGGGCGTGGCGGGCGGCGGCCCCATGGAGAACGCGGCCAGCTTCCCCCGACTGATCGCCTGGCTCCTCCTCGGCCTCGCGGCGGTGAACGGAGTTCGCATCGCGCTCTGCCGCATTTCCGCGCCTTCCCCGCTGGCGCCGACGCCCACGACGCGGCTTGCCTGTGTCGTGGCGGCGGTCTTCGTCGCCTACCTGCTCTTGCTGCCGTGGCTGGGGTATCACCTCGTCACGCCGGTCATGATGGCGACGACGATGATGTTGCTCGGACTCTCGATCCCCGTCGCGGTCGCGGGCGGTGTGGCGATATCGCTGCTCGTGGCGGCGGTGTTCCAGGGGCTGCTTAACGTCGTGTTGCCGGTCGGTCTCTTCGAGATCACATTGTTCGGCTGACCGGATGCTTGACCTTCTCATTCAGGGTGCACCGCTGTTCTTTACGTGGCAGGCGGTGCTGCTGACAGCGGCGGGGATTGTCGCCGGCCTGTTCATCGGAGTCCTGCCCGGGCTGGGGCCGCTGATGGGCATCGTTCTGATGCTGCCGGTGGCATTTCACTTGCCGCCGATTCCGGCGATGGGGATGCTGATCGCGATCTATGTCGGCGGATCGGCCGGTGGTTCGATCTCGGCTATCCTGCTGCGGATCCCGGGCACGCCCCTCGCCGCCGCCACGCTGTTCGACGGCTATCCGATGGCGCAGAAGGGGCGGTCGCAGGATGCTATCGGGCTGTCGATCATCGCTTCGTCGCTGGGCGGGCTGCTCGCCGGTTGCGTGCTGTTGTTTTTCTCGCCCCTTCTTGCGGCGTTCGCGCTGCGCTTCGGCCCGCCGGAATATGCCGCGATGGCGCTCTTCGGGCTTCTGACCATCGCGATCGTATCCGAGGGTTCGACGATCAAGGGGATGGTCACGGGGGCCTTCGGACTGGCCATCGCTACGATGGGGACCGACGAGTTCACCAACGCCTATCGGTTCACCTTCGGGAACTTCAACCTGACGAGCGGCCCGCATATCGTTCCCGTGGTTGTCGGCCTGTTCGCGCTCTCCGAGGTCTTCGTGCAGATCGAAGGCGGCGACCTAACCGCCAGCCCGAAGATCCAGCGGCTCAGGGTGTCGTTCCGCGCATTGCGGCTGATCCTGGCGCATAAGGTCAACCTCGTCCGCTCGGCGATGATCGGCACGTTCATGGGCGCTATTCCGGGCGCTGGCGGGGATGTCAGCGCCTTTGTTTCCTATGCTGTCGCGCGCCGTCTTGCGGGGCCGGACGAAGGCTACGGTGAGGGCGCGGAGGGCGGTGTCGTTGCGACCGAGGCGGCCAATAATGGCTGTTGCGGGGGCGCGCTGATCCCGTCCCTGTCGCTTGGCATCCCCGGTGACGCCTCGACAGCGGTTTTGCTAGCGGCGCTGTTTCTTCTGGGGTTCTTTCCGGGGCCGGAGTTGTTCCAGTACAACGCCGACATCGCGGGGGGCATCTTCATCGCCTATCTCATTGGCAATATCGTGCTGCTGATCGCCGGGATCGTGCTGGTCCCGTTTTTCGGCAGCGTGCTGAAGCTTCCGAAGGCGTGGCTGCTGCCCGCCGTGATCCTGCTTTCGACGATGGGGACTTACGCTTTACAGAACTCGGTCTTCGATCTGTGGGTCATGCTGGTGTTCGGGGCGGTCGGCTATCTGTTGCGCCGCGCAAATTATCCACTTGCGCCAATCATCATCGGCATGATCCTCGGCCCCGTGTTGGAGAACAACCTTCGCCGGTCGCTGCTGATCTCACGCGATGGGTTGCAGATCTTCATTGACCGCCCGATCAGCGCGACGATCCTGGGGATGACCGGGGTGTTGCTGGCCTATGTCGTCATCACGCTGATCCGTGGCGCGCCGAAAGCTGCGAAGGACGAAGAGTCGTCGGATTGATTTTCTTACATCTGAACCGAGGATCTTTGGCCTTGCGTCCGCACTACATTGGCTTCCGCCAGAGCGGGTTCCGAGGGCAGGCAAGTTCGATCCGGGTCTTTCGGACAAATGGATCCGTTGGCTATTCTTGGCCGTGACCGTAGAGTTCAGCATTATCATGCGCGCGGTCCTGATGCTCGAACTCCAGACTTGAATGGTTGATGGCAAAGCGGTCACGCAGGCGATCCTTGATCTCTCGCTTCACGGTCTCGATGCGCGACCAGGCCTCCGCCGTCAGGACGACGTGGCAATCAAGCGCTGCCTCATGCTCCTGCATTTGCCACAGATGCACGTGATGCACGTCGCTTACGCCTTCGACGCTTCGCACTGTTTCCACCACCTTGCTGCCATCCATCTCTGGCGGGCTGCCCAGCATGAGTGTTCGGATCGGACCGCCGATTTCGGTGAAGGCCAGCCATAATATGTAGAGTGCGATACCGATGGTTATCACCGGATCGACCCAGCGCAGATCGTAGAGGATGATCAATGTCCCCCCGACGATGACCGCGAGCGAGGCGAGCGCGTCCGACAGGTTGTGCAGAAAGAGTGCGCGTATGTTCACGCTGCCCTTTTGCATCGACCAGGTAAGCCAGGCCGTCAGGCTGTCCACGATCAGCGCGACGGTGCCGAGTATCACGACCGTCCAGCCCTGCACCTGGGGCGGGTCGATCATGCGCATCGCACCTTCGTAGATCAGATAGAAACCGATGAGGATCAGCGTCGTGTAATTGATCAGGGCGGCCACGATCTCGATCCGGCCATAGCCGAAGGTCATGTCTTCGTCCGCAGGCCGCCGCGCAATCTTGCGCGCGGCAAAGGCTATCAGCAGCGATGCCATGTCGGAGAAATTATGCAGTGCATCGGCAATCAGGGCGAGGCTGCCGGACAGGATACCGCCGATGATTTGCGCGACGGTCAGAAGCGCGTTCGCCCAGATCGCGACGGAGACGCGCCGGTCGCCTGATTGCGCGCTGATATGCGCGTGGCCGTGGTCATGCGGCATTTCGTGCCTCCTTCGCGTAGCGGTGCTCGTTATGAAACGCGGCGGTATGTCGAACGTTCCGAAGCTGGGCGCAATGCGGGCTTACTGGATACAAGCGTCTCCCGGCCCATTCGACCAGCGTTTTCTGGCCCGTCAAACAGGGGTGGTTTGACCGCTTTCCCCGCTCAAAACGTATTGCAGCATATCCGAGGCCAGTTTCAACCGCCTCCATCGAGGTAAGAATCTTAATTGACACTATATCAATAAATACTGTATGCCCGTTTAACCCAAGGAGGACAGAGTGCAGAATCAAACCGTAAAGCCGTTGGCAGGATTGCGCGGCGCCCAGTGGAACGAAGCTCAATTACCGGCTGACATGCGCGCAAGCGTACATTCGTTGACCACCGTGGACGGGGCCAATCTCAACGGTTTTCTGTACTCGCGCGGGGGTGAAAAGGCCGTGTGCTGCCTGATGCACCCGCGGGAGATTCTGGCCAGTCATTATCTTGTGCCGGAACTGCTGCGCGCGGGGGCCGCCGTGTGGGTTCAAGGGTCGCGCAGTGCGGGCAACGACCTGCGTCTTGAGCATGAGCTGGCTGTGCTCGACGTGGATGCGGGCACTTCATTCCTCAAGAACGCGGGCTTCGAACAGATCGTGTTGGTGGGCAATTCCGGTGGCGGCGGGCTTTACGCCTATTACGCCGAGCAGGCATCGCTCGACCCGGAGGCACGGGAGAAGCGCACGCCAGGCGGGCGGCCGGTCAAGCTGGCGCAGGCCCCGTTGGCCCGGCCCGATCTGATGATCTTCGTCGCGCCGCACCCGGGGCAGGGTATCTTGCTGATGAACTCCGTCGACCCGTCGGTGACTGACGAACGCGATCCCCTGTCGATGGATCAGTCCCTGTTTCCGTTCGCATCCGAAAATGGCTTTGATCCCAAAGGAGCGACATACGCCCCCGATTTCGTGACCCGCTATCGCGATGCGCAAAGGGCACGGACTGCCCGAATTGATGTCGCCGCAAAGGACATGATCCGCTCACGCATGCTCGCACGCAAATTGAGTGATCCGTCCATGCAGGAAAAGCTGATTGCGGGCTGGCAGCAGATATTCGAAGTCCCGCGCACCGATGCGGACCTGCGGAACTGGGACCTCTCCCTGGACCCTACGGATCGCAAGATCGGCTCGCTGTGGGGCAACGATCCGTTCAAGACAAACATGAACGGCGTCGGCTTTGGCCGGGTGTGTACGCCGGAAAGCTGGCTTTCGACGTGGTCAGGGCTGACCTCCCGCGCCTCGATCGTGCGGTGCGCACCCGCGATCGACCAGCCGACACTCGTTATCCGCTACACAGCCGATGCCTGCGTTTTCCCCGCCGATCTGGAGGAGATCTGGCAAGCTCTCGGAACGAGCGACAAGGAAATCGCTGTCATTCGCGGCACCCATCACGGGCAACCGCTGGAGCCGGGAGAGCCGAGCGGCCAGGCCCTGGCGGGTGAGGCGATACGTGATTTCCTGGCGGGGCGGTTGACGACCTGAATAAAAACTCTGGGAGGAGAGGCCATGAAATACGAACCAAATGAGCGGCTTGCCGGTGTCGTCTATCCGGATCCAGCCGATGTGCAACGTTGGCATGAGGCCGGTGCACTCAGGGATGAGACGTTGGCCGAAGGGTTCCGGTCCGCCGCCAGGAAACACGCGACCCGTGATGCGATCCTGTGGGTTGGCGGAAAGATGACCTACGCGCAGCTGGATGAGGCAAGTGACCGGGTGGCGGCGGGGCTTCTGGATCTGGGGCTGGCGCCGCTGGATCGGGTGATCTTTCAGCTGTCCAATACGCCTGAAACCCTGATCGCCTACATTGCCTGCTGGAAGGCGGGCATCATTCCGATCTGCACATTGTCCGCACATCGGGAGATGGAGATTGGCTATTTGGCCAAATTCGGTGGGGCCAAGGCGCACTTTATCGAATCCGACACGCCCAAGTTCGACTTCCACGCATTCGCACAGAAAATACAGGGCGAGGTTGAAAGCCTGCGCTTGATCATCTCCACTCGCGGCACAGCTGGGAAGGGCGCTGTCGATCTGGCCGATTTGCAGACAAAGCGTGAGGGCGTGGCAGAGGCATTGGCCAAGGTGCCGCGCGATCCCATGCAGGTTGGCGCATTCCAACTGTCCGGCGGGACAACAGGGGTGCCCAAGATCATTCCCCGGCTCAATTCGGAATACGCGTATAATATGCGCTCAGTTTTCGCGTTCAAAGGCTGGTCATCCGAGGATCGCATCTTTGTGCCGATGCCATTCGCGCACAACCTGAACATGGGATGCGGCTGGGGCTCCATGATCTTGTCAGGCGGCGCGGTGATTGCCACGCCGCAGGTCGATCCGGCCTCGATCCGTGCCGTGCATAATACCCTGCGCCCCACTGTGATGGGTGCGGCCAAGCCGATCGTGATGCGGATGAAATCCGAGGTCCTCGAAGGTCAGATAGATATCAGCAGCCTGAAGGAGATCTTCTCGACCGATGCGGCCGAAACTGTAACGAAAACCATGGGTGTTCCCGGCCACCAGATCTTCGGCATGACCGAGGGCACGTGCATGTTCACCCGTGAGGGGGACAGTGAGGCGATACGCTACAACACCTGCGGGCAGCCAATATCGGAATTCGATGAGGTTCGGATACTCAAACCGGGTACGGAAACCGATGTCCCCGACGGTGAAATCGGTGAGATGGTAACCCGCGGGCCCTACACGATCCGCGGCTATTACAATGCCGAGGAGCGCAATGCCGAAGCATTCACATCCGACGGCTTCTACCGCTCCGGCGATCTGATGCGCCGGATCCGGGAGGACGGGAAGGCATATTATTCGTTCGAGGGCAGGATCAAGGATGTCGTGGACCGCGCGAACGAAAAGGTGAACTGCGAGGAAGTCGAACGCGCCGTAATGGCTCATCCCGCGTTCACGGATGTCGCTGTGGTCGGCATGCCTTGTCCGACGCATGGGGAGCGGATTTGTCTGTTTGCCGTGGCACCGGAGGGCACCGCTCTGCCGAGCGTCAAGGAACTGGGTGCGTTCCTCAAGGATGCAGGCCTCGCAATTTTCAAATGGCCCGAGCGGATCGAACGCATTGATGCGCTGCCGCTGACCAAGGTGGGCAAACTGGACAAGGCACCATTGCGCACACTCATCGCAGAAATGGTGCACCGTGAAGCAGCTGGCGAGACGATGGCGGAATGACCGATTTTTCACCGGTTAAAATTGAGGGAGTCTCGATATGAAGATCAATGTCCTGGGCGGTGGGCCAGCGGGTCTGTACCTCGCCTATCTTGCACGCAAACGTATTCCCGGCTGCGAGGTGCATGTGCATGAACGCAACGCCGCCGACGCTACCTTTGGCTTTGGCGTGGTTCTCGCGGGTCGCGGAATGGCCAAACTGGAAGCGGCGGATGTCGAGAGTTTCGAACGTATCAAGGCGATCAGCAGGATGCTCGGCCATCAGCGCATCATTCTGAACGGCGAGGCGATTGAGATTGAGGGCGCAGAATATGGCGGCGCGGTCGAGCGTCTGAAACTGTTGAACGTACTGCAAACGCTTTGCGAGGAGCAGGGCGTCAGGATCAGCTATCACGATGATGTCACGGATCCGACCCTGCTGGAGGAAGCCGATCTGGTTGTTGGCGCTGACGGCGCAAACTCCACCCTGCGAAATGCGTATAACGAAGAGTTTGGCACCTATAGTTCGAGCCTGACCAACGCATTCTCATGGTATGGGGCGGAATGTGATGGCAATGGACCGACCTTAAGTTTTCGGACCGCAGGAAAGGGCGCCTTCTGTGCCCATTACTATCCCTATACGGATACGATGTGCACATTCGTAATGGAATGCGACATAGCTGCCTGGCAAAGCTGCGGTTTCGAAGAGAAATCCGATGATGAGCGGCAGGCCTTTTGCGAAGAGCTGTTCCAAGAGGATCTGGGCGGCCGCAAGCTGATTTCAAACAACTCGGTCTGGCGGAATTTCGAGCCTGTGGGCAACCGCAACTGGGTGCATGGTCACCGGGTGCTGATCGGTGACGCGGTGCGGCGTGCGCATTTCTCGATCGGGTCTGGCACCCGGATCGCGATGGAGGATTCCATCGCACTGGTCGATGCAATCGCGGAATGTCAGGATATCCCCTCGGCGCTGGAAACCTACGTCGCGCGGCGCAAGCCGAAGGCCGACAATCTGCTTTCTGCCGCTCGGGAAAGCTACACCTGGTACGAGGACATGGCAAAGCGCATGGCAGGCAAGCCTGTGCATGATTTCGCCCTCGATTACCTGACGCGCACCTCCAACATGGACGTGGCGCGGGCGACGGTGGAATATCCCGGTTTCATGGCGCAGCTTGATTGCGCAAAGGCTGCATCATGACGATGCCAGCCGCCTTCTACGATGCAACGGATGCTGTCGTGTCCGACGCGCCTTTGGTGATCCGTCGGGTTGTGCGCTGGGGCGAATGCGATCCTGCGGGCATCGTGTATACGCCCCGGTTCCTCGACTATTGCGTCACGGCCTATGAGGCCTTTCTGGGACAGATGCTGGGCGGCCCCCTGCACGCGGCAAAGCACAGCATGGGCGTCGATTTCCCGGTTCGCGGTGCGGAACTTGATTTTCGATCCCCGCTGCCGCTGGACGCAGTATTTACCATGGAGGTCAGGGTCGGAGCCATTCGCAGCCGGACGTTCGATCTGCACATCACCGCGCGTCATGTCGTTGAGGAGGGTAAGCGCGAAGGCCCCATCGCTTTCCTCGCGCGGCTGACCCCCGTGGTGGTGGACCCCGAAACCCGTGCTGCCGTGGCGCTGCCTGAAATACTCAAGGAGCGCGTAGAAGAATACGCCGCGCGCCACCCCGATCAGGAGAAACAGCCATGAAAGCCACGTATCGCATCGGACAGATCGTCCCAAGCTCGAACGTCACGATGGAAACCGAGATTCCTGCCATGCTGCGGGCGCGTGAGGCGATCAGGCCTGAGCGGTTTACCTTTCATTCCAGCCGGATGCGCATGAAGAAAGTCACCGCCGAGGAACTATCCGCAATGGATGCGGACAGCCTGCGGTGCGCCCGTGAGCTGGCGGATGCCGAGGTGGACGTGATGGGCTATGCCTGCCTGGTCGCCATCATGGCGCAGAGCCTGGGTTATCACCGGATTTCGCGCAAGAACCTCGAAGGGGTTGTCGCGGAGGAGGGCAAGGACATTCCCGTGGTTTCCTCTGCCGGTGCCCTGGTCGAGGGGCTGCACGAAATGGGGGCAAAGCGGGTCAGTCTGCTGATGCCTTACATGAAACCGCTGGCGGCGAAGGTAACAGATTACATCGCCAGCGAGGGATTCGAGGTTCACGACAGCCTCGCGCTGGAGATCGCCGACAACCTGGAGGTCGGCGCACGTGATCCGATGGCCTTGATCGAAGACGTCAAACGGCTCGATACCAAGGGCGTCGATGTCGTGGTGCTGTCGGCCTGTGTGCAGATGCCGTCGCTCGCGGCGCTGTCCCCGGTGGAGCAGCAGTTGGGCCTGCCCGTCACGTCAGCTGCCGCCTGCACGGTTCGCTCGATGCTCAAGTCAATGAACCTTGAGCCGGTAACGCAAGGGGCCGGCACCATTCTGGAAGAGAAATTTGCGCCTGCTGCCTGACAGTTGACGCACAATAACGGGGCCGGACGTACCGGCACTCGAACGGGAGGAGACCCAAAATGAAACAACAGATAACCACTTTGCTGGCGACCTGCGTAATTACGGTATCGGCGTTTGCCGCATCTGCGGAAACCTCGGTTCGGATGCTCAAGACTTGGGATGATCGCTATACCGGCTCAAGCGTGATTTGTGACCGCTATGCCGAGATGCTGGAAGAAGCGTCCGGCGGCGAAATCAGTGTTCAGATGTTTGGACCCGAAACGATCCCGCCGCTCGACCAGCTTGAGCCTGTCCAGAACGGACTGTTTCAGGTGCTCTGCACCTATCCCGGCTTCCACACCGGGGCGATCACATTGCTGACCGGCCTGGAAAGCATCCGCCCCGAAGCTGAGGCCTTCCGTGACAGCGGTGCGCGTGATGTGATCGACGAAGCTTACGGGGCGCTGGGCGTTCAGACACTGTCTGTTCCACTGGCGCATGGTTACTGGATTTACCTCAACCGTGATCTTTCGGATCAGGGCGATCTGACTGGCCTGCAAGTCCGCGCGTTGCCGCCGCAACATCCCTATGTCGCATCGCTGGGCGGGACGCCGGTTGTTCTGCCACCGGCGGAGATGTTCAGCGCGTTGGAGCGTGGCGTGGTTGACGGGGCGTATTTCCCTGCCGCCGGTGCGACTGGCTACGGCTTCGCCGAAGTGACGAAACTCTACTTCGACACCAAGACCACTTCACCGCACATCATCCTCGCCAACCAATCGTTCTGGGACGGTCTGGATGATGCAACGCGTGAAGTATTCGAGTCTCAGGCAATAGTGTTGGAGGATGAGACTCCAGGCGTCTACGATCGCCTCAATGCGGAGGAAGCGGAGAAGATGGCTGCCGCCGGAATGGAGTTGATCGAGCTGAGTGACGAGGCTGCCGGACGCCTTGCAGCCGCAGTCGTCAGTGGTTCCTGGGCCTTTGCCGGCTCACGCAATCCCGACGAAGCCGCGCGTATGCGTGAAGCGGTCGAAGATGCCGGATTGTTGCGCGAGTAATACGCGCAACCCTGCCACTTCCGGTACGCTGGAAGTGGCGAATCCCCAGTCATTGGAGCTACCGTCATGCTGCGATCCCTAGGCCTGTTTCACGATCGTCTGAGCGAACTGGGCCTATGGCTGGGCATGATGGCGCTTGCCGCGCTTGCTACGCTCTCGTTCGCGGGAACGATGTCGCGCTATTTGCTGTCGACACCGCTTGGCTGGGTGCCTGACTGGACGGGATACACCCTCGCGGCTTCCATATTCATCACTGCACCGGCTGTCACCAAACACGGACAACATGTGGCGATGGATTTCATAGCCGCCGCCGCGACATCGCAAACCGTGGTTCGCTATCTGACCGGAATCGCTGCCGCAATGACATTCATCGTTCTGGCGACGATGACATGGATCGTGACTGACAGCCTGCTGGCCGCCTTCCGCGCCGGCACCGGAACGGCTGCGGGATACCCGATCCCCCGCTGGTGGTTGTTGTCGTTCATCACCTACGGGTTCGGATCATCAGCTGTTCACTTTCTTCGGACTGCGCTCACGGCCTTTCTGGGCAAAGAGAAATTTAGTGACCTTCACATAAGCAGGGAAGCCAACTGATGCCCATCGCAATCGGTTTCGGCGCATTGGCGCTATTGTTCATCATTGGCGTCCCGGTCTTCGCCGCCTTTTTCGGCTTCAACATCATCGCCGCGTTGGGCCTGATGGGGCCACAAGGATTGTCGATTTTTGCCGCCAGCATTCTGGATACGTCAATGACGTCGGAACTGGTTACAGTGCCGCTCTTCATTCTGCTGGGGGAGCTGCTGTTCCGCTCCGGCTGTATAACCATCCTGTTCGATGCGGTTGACGACATCGTAGGGCGCATCCGCGGGCGTCAATATGTCATCGTCGTGCTGATCTCCGTCCTGTTGGGGGCGCTGTCCGGCTCCGCCGTCGCGGTTGCCGCAATGCTGGGCAAGACGGTCATGTCCGAGGCGATGGAGCGTGGCGGGGACAAACGCCTGCTTGCGGGCCTGGTCCTGGGCGGGGCGTGCCTTGCGCCGATCATCCCGCCAAGTTTCCTCATCGTTCTGATCGGCATGCTCTCGGGCACTTCGATCTCGGCCCTGCTGGCGGCCGGTGTGCTGCCCGGTTTGGTGGCGGGTCTGTTGTTTTTTGCCTATGTGCAATTTCTGCTGTGGCGCGATCCGTCCCGCGACATGACGTCCAGCCCGGACAAACTGCGCGGACCGATGTGGAAGGCCGTGATATCGTTGCTTCCATTCTCGATCGTGATTTTCGCTGTGCTGGGATTGATCCTGCTGGGCATCGCCACCCCGAACGAGGCGGCAGCCTGCGGGGTGTTCGGTGCGCTGGCCGTTGCCGCGATCTATGGCAAGTTGTCGGTGCGGATGATCCTGGACTCGCTCAAGGGGGCCATCCTCATGTCGGCAATGATTTTGCTGATCATGGCCGCCTCGAAGGTTCTGACACAGCTTCTGGCATTTTCGGGACTGACGCGCGATCTGGTGGCGTTCCTGACCGCGCTGGATATGCCGACGGTAATGGTTCTGATCCTGCTGATGATCATCCCTTTCGTGTTGTGCATGTTTCTGGACCAGATCGCGCTGCTGCTGATCCTGATTCCGATTTACACGCCGTTGCTGGATACCTTCGGTTTCGATCCACTGGTGTTCTGGACACTTTTCCTGCTGAACCTGACGCTGGGCGCGATCACGCCGCCATTTGGCTACGCCTTGTTCGCGCTGGGTTCGGCGAGCCCGCGTGAGGTCAGTCTGCGCGACATCTACGGGGCGTCGTGGCCCTTTATCGGGCTGATCCTGCTGACACTCGTGCTTGTCTGGGCGGTTCCGGGGCTGGCGACATGGCTGCCTTCGCAGCTATGACCTCTCGGCGGCGAAACGGTCGAGCAGTGCCTCAAGCCCCAGCCTGAACGCTTCGTCCGCGCGGATGTCGGCGAAGTCGTTCAGCGCGTAGCCCAGCCCTGGAAAGGTCTCTGCGTCGCTGGTTGCGGCGCGTTCTTTCAGGAACGTTCCATGCTCCGCCGGCTCCAATCGTCGGCTGTCGCTATTGGCCGAGGCGAGACAGTGCAGCGCCAGCGTGTGATAATAAAGGGCGGTTTGATGGGCGGTAAATCCCGCCTCCCTGAACAAGGTGAAAACGTGGTCCAGAAACAGGGCGCCGTAATCCCGCTCCCCTTCCTTGACCTTTTGAAAGACACGATATTTCGCGCGCGTCTGAATATGCTCGGCAGCACCCCTGTGCTCTCTCCAGCTTTCCAGCAGGATCCAGCCGGCGCTGGAAATTCTGTCGCGCCATGATCCATCGGAGATCTCGGCAACCATCCTGTTCAGCAAACCCTTGTAGAAGCGGTTCAGAATGGCGGAGTTCAGGTCATCCTTGGTGCCGATGTGATAGTGCAGCGATCCGGGCACCACGCCCAGCGACTTGGCCAGCTGGACGAACGAGATGGAGGACAATGGCGTGGTCCGGGCCTCGGCATAGGCAAGATCAATGATCGCCTCGCGCGTGACTATTCCGTTGTCATCATCCCCTGTGGAACGGGGGCGTCCCCGGCTGCGGCGCTTGGATTTCACTTGCTCAGTCATGGCGGTACCGATGGCATGAATGTTCTTTCCGGGCCAGAGAAAATAGTTATTGATACTCTCTCAATAAAACGCTACATGTTCAAGAATGAAATCGGGAGGATGCGAACATGAGCGAAAAACTTGGCAAACGCGAAGATGCCTCATCGGCGGTAACCTTCAACAGCGCGATGGGCATCGCGTCGAGCGATGTATCCGCAATGAAGAAGGTCGATGGGCCGGGCTCTCTCACGCTTTCGGGTGTCGATCACACCGCGCGACCCACGTGGAAGCTGAATGAGACAGTCGAGTTCTATCGCGATGTGCTGGGCCTGCCGCTGGTCCACGCGATCAGCGCCCGTGGCTGGGGCCCTCCCGGTCACCACGATTTCCTGCACTTCTTTTTCGATGCGGGAAAAGACGCGACCATCGCATTTTTCTACTATATCGGCAGCGAGCAGCCGGAACGCTATATCCCTGAGGAACATCATTTCTACTTCGCCACCCACACCGCCTGGGCTGTCGATACGGAGGAAGAACTGATCGCCTGGAAGGAAGCCCTGACCGAACGGGGGGTGAAGGTCTCCCCCTACACCAAGCATGAGATCCTTGAATCGATCTATTTCCTTGATCCCAACGGCTATCCTGTCGAGATCACGCGCCGGCTGCGCGAAACCGAAAAGATCGACGAGGTTGACGCGATGCTAACCCTCAAGGCTGCCATGGAAGTGGAGCGCGAAGCCCGTGACGAAGGGCAACTGCTTGCCGATATCGACACGGTTTGGCGTCGCAAGGCCGCCTATGTCCGCGCGTATCAGGAGTCCGACACATGATCGCGGTATTCGTTCTGGATGTGCCGGAGTTTCGCCCGATGGTGGAAACGACACGCGATGTCGAGGGGGTCAAGATCAGTGGGCCAACCAAGGGCTACTGGACAATCGAAGCCCCCACCCAGCTCTCTTTCAGCCGCA
The DNA here is from genome assembly GCF_014235845.1 of Pontivivens nitratireducens. GTDB lineage: Bacteria > Pseudomonadota > Alphaproteobacteria > Rhodobacterales > Rhodobacteraceae > Pontivivens > Pontivivens nitratireducens. Next base: position 226,104 of record NZ_JACJUQ010000005.1, read on the forward strand.
AGGCAATGAAGATGAAGCCAGCCGTATGGTACGGTATCTTCACCGGCGGTCTGGATGGCGAGATTGCAGATTGGGGTCGAGACGAGGTTCGATTGGTGGGAACCAACAAACCTCTTTAACCCGCATAATTGCGAAAGGAATAATCCAATGTCCATAGGTCGCAAGAAGAACCATGACGAAAAGCTCGTCGTGCAAATGATGGAAACCTCCGGGATCGACATTGAGGCCGAACTGGTCGGTCACGTGAACGGCGCCAGCAGAATGCGAACCGCGATGCTGCGCTGTGGACGTTGTTTGAACGCCGACGACTGTCAGGGATGGCTCGCTGAGAATGCAGGCTCACATGTGGGGTCCCCGCCGGACTACTGCCTCAACAAGGACCTTATCAGAACCGTTCGGGAAGGCTGACCGCCCGCCGGGTTCGCAGGTGAGGCGGTAGCGGCCTTTGTTATCCTCTGTGAAGGGGACGGGATTTGTGCCGATCCCCCGCCGCCAGGTCCCCGACGATATCAGATTTCGACGACCGTCTGCTCGATCGCGCCGAAGATCGAGTGGCCCTGTTCGTCTCTCATATCCATCCGCACGACATCGTCCTCACCCAGCCAGGGGGTGTACGCCGTGCCCTCCGCGATGGTTTCGATCATGCGCAATTCCGCTATGCAGGAATATCCGGCGCCGCCCTCTCCCACAGTGGTCATGGGGCCGTCGTCGAGCTTGTTGGAGACCGTGCCCGAACCGATGATCGTTCCGGCCACCAGATGCCGGGTCTTGGCGGCATGGGCGATCAGCTCACCGAAATCGAACGTCATGTCGTCACCTGAGCGAACGCGCCCGAACGGAACGCCGTTCAGATCGACCTCCAGAATGCCGGTCAGCTTTCCCTCGGCCCAGCCTATCAGGGCATCGGGGGTAACCGCGACGGGGGAACAGGCGCTGGCGGGTTTCGATTGCACGAACCCGAAGCCTTTCGTCAATTCAGGCTGGATCAGGCTGCGCAGGGAAATGTCGTTGAGCAAAATGACCAGCACGACCAGATCGCGCGCCGTCTCTGCATCGGTTCCCATCGGAACGTCGTCCGTGATGACGGCGATCTCCCCCTCGAAATCGGTGCCCCAATCGGAATGCGACGCGATTGCACCACGTGGCGGCAGAAAGCCGCTGGCGGTTCCCTGATACATCAGCGGATCCGTGTGGAAGGAGGGCGGCATCTGCGCGCCGCGTGCTTTCCTGACCAACTCTACATGATTGATATAGGCGGACCCGTCGAGGAACTCGTAAGCCCGGGGAAGGGGGGAGAGGGCGTTGCGCTCATGAAACCGCTCGATGGGAACGGAGCCGCTTTCGAGCGCGCGGGCGAGCGCGGCCAGTTCGGGCCTCAATCTGGACCAATCGTCCAATGCGGCCTGCAAGGTGGGCGCGATCCGACGTGCATCGGTGCAGCGTGTCAGGTCGTTCGAAACGACGACCAGTCGGCCATCGCGGCTGTCGTCGTCCAGAGTGGCAAGTTTCATCGGTACGCCTTTCCGCTGTGATGAGCTCAGCCTAGCCGAGCAAACTGGCGGCGTCGATTGCTGTTAGCGGACCTTGCGTCGCCAGCCCACGTCGCCCAGGACGCTCCAGTACGACGGTGACAGCCGCATGGCCGCCCCGTGGCCCCGTTCGATCATCAAACGGTGCAGCTTTGGCAGGTTTCGGGCGGGAAGGTGCATCACCAGATGATGTTCCAGATGGTAGTTGACCCAGTAGGGCGCGACAAACAGCCGCCACAACGGCCCGGCCGCCGTGGTGCGGACGTTTTGCAGGGGGTTCTCGGAATGCTCGACGGCTCCATGCTCCGCAATGTTGCGGATCCTCAAGACAAGCTGGAACCACGTCAGCAGGGGCAACAGCCAGAACGCCAGCCCCCACCACCAGTCACCGATCAGACCGAAGGCGATGATGATCGCGGCGTTGACCCCAAGCGACGTGCCGAAGTCCAAACCCTTGAACGCTTGTGCCATCTTTTCCTTCGCTTCTGCTTCCTCGACCGCGTCGTGATCGCCGGCCATGCGGAACCACAGCACGATCTGGCCGACCAGCTGCTTGACGCCGGTTTGTCCGGTAAGATCGCGCAGGAACTTTCGGATGAGGCTGGCGCGGGTGGTCGGAAAGGGAAGCGACAGCGCCAGATCGGGATCGCGATCTGTCTGGGTGTAGCGGTGATGGGCCAGATGATAGTGCCTGTATGCTGGCATATCGGCCAGGATCGGATGGCCGCACAGCCAGATACCGGCAAATTCGTTGAGCTGCCTGCTCTTGAACAAGGCGGAATGCGCCGCTTCATGCATCAGAATGGCGAGGCCCAACTGGCGTGAGCCGATCAACATCACGGCCAGTATGAACGTTAGAGGATTCGGCCAGATGGCAAAGAGCGCCAGCGCGCCGAAGATGATGCCCCAGCAGTGGAGCAGCATCCACGCACCCATCCAATCCGAACGCTTCGAAAGCGCGCGGATGTCCTCAGAAGACAGAAATTGTTTCGCGTATTGCATGACCGATCCTCCCGCTTTCGATCTTCATGCTGAATGCGGATTGAGTCAAAGACGACGCGGCGCCACTTTTGCCGGCTAAAACACGACAGGCCCGCCGAGGCGGGCCTGAAGGACGTATTTTCGTATTATTTGCTCAGGTCAGATCAGGTCAGGTCGGGCGTTTGCGGAACCAGATGTGATTGCTGACGCCAACGTCCGGCTGCGTGTCGGATGCCAGATTGGCCTTTGCCATCTCCCATCCGAACTTCAGCGAAGAATCGGTGGAGGCCCAGATCGCAGCATCCTCCAGATCGAGGCGCAACAGCGCCAGATCGGGATCTGTCTTGCCGCCCTCGAACCACGCGCCCACAATTGGCGACCAGTACTCATCCGTCTTGGCCGGATCGTTGGAGATTGTCAGATTGCCCTTCATGCAGGCGTGATAATCGTGATCCTTCGCAACATAGGTATAGTGCGCGATCGCACCGGGTTTGAGCGTTTTCACCAAATCACTGCTCTTGCTGGTAAAGAAATACAGCGCCTTCTCGTCCGGGGCCGCCATGTGCACCATCGGCTGCATGTGCTGGCCGGAACCGGACACGCCCAGCATCCCGGCGGTGTGCCCGTCCAACTGCTCCCAGAGTTGGGCTTCAGGTTCGGTGCTCGCCTGTCTCGTATCGCTCATATCAAAGATCCTTGTCGAAATTGTCCGGTCGGCTCCACGAGAGCATCTTTTCAATCTCGTCGATGGGGTGGTTTGTCAGATCCTTGTCCAGCTCCGCAACGATCCGGTCGGTGACGCTTTGATGCAATTCCTTGCGCAGCTCGCCCAGGGTGGAGGGGTCAGCGGCCAGCACCAGAGCCTCAAACTTGTTGGCATGTGCCCGCTTGTAGAGGATCTCGGCCAAGTCCTTGGCAAACCGATCCTTGGCAAGCTGATGCCAGTCGGTATCGTCCACGGCGGAGCGTTGGGGGCCGGTTCCGTCGTTGAACCGTCCGGGCCGGTTCGCGGCCTGCTCACGGTTCGGCGGATTGTCCTGCTCCTCCTCACGGAACACGTGCAGGTTGGGATATTCCGCGTCGCCCTTGTTGACCATGAACAGGGCCTTTTCACCATCTGCGATCACGACCCAGGTTTGGGGCTTGAGTTGAAGATCCTTCATTCGTCGTCCTCCTGCTCATCCGATTTCGTGACGCGGGTGACACCGGCGGGGCGCTCTTGCGCGCGCTTCAATTCGTCCTTGGTGCCGATCTTGCGGGCGAGGCGTCCGCCCTCGCGGCCACCCTGACTGATCGTGCCTTCGGCGCCCATTTCCGTTTCAAGCTCACGCCGGCGTTCACGTTCGCCTTTGCTTTCAGGTGCTTCGGGGGGTGTTTTCTCAGCCATGGCTACCTCCAATGAATTATATCTCAATGAAGAATAAACACGGGGGACCGCTGCAGGGTTCCGTCCTGCGGCGACATGCGCGACGGTCCTGTTGCCGGGAACCGGTCCATGTGAAACAGGCCCCGACATGAATGCGGGGCCTGTTAAAGATCAGATATGATCACGGATCAGATATGGCCGCGATCAGTCCGCGGTGCGTTCGGGGTCTCTCGGCACCGCGTCGAGGTGCCCTGTTGCGGATGGCGGTATCGGTCGTTCCATGCGGTCGGACGCGGGCTGGGGGGAGCGCACGGATCGAGGTTCGATCCGCTGTGCCGATCCCGCCCGCCCGCTTTCGGTGGTTTCACGGCTAAAGATCAGCAGCGTGACGTCAACCTCATCATGACGGCGCAACAAGCCGGTGCGCATCTCCAGCTCGATCCGTTCTGCCCGGACGAAGGACCAGCCGCCCCTGGATTCCTCGTTGAGGATCTCGGTCATCGTCCGGCTCGCACGATCTACGGGATTTTTCAGGCCCTTGAACTTGCGCGGCTCGGCCGGCAGTGGAACCGTCTTGTATTCCATATCGCCCATCAGTCGTCCTCCAACCCCAGTTTGGCCCGCACGATGGCCTGTACGGCCTGCGGGTTTGCCTTTCCGCCGGTGGATTTCATGACCTGACCGACGAACCATCCTGCAAGTTTAGGATTCGCCTTGGCCTTTTCCACCTGTGCCGGGTTTGCCGCGATGACCTCATCCACGGCGGATTCGATGGCGCCGGTATCCGTGACCTGTTTCATGCCGCGCGATTCGACGATCTCGGCGGGGTCGCCGCCCTCGTTCCAGACGATTTCGAACACGTCCTTGGCGATCTTGCCCGAGATATCGCCATTCGCGATCATGTCGATGATGCCGCCAAGCTGCGTGGCCCCGACCGGGCTGTCCGACAAGGACAGGCCTTCCTTGTTGAGGCGGCCGAACAACTCGTTGATGACCCAGTTCGCGGCCATCTTTCCGTCGCGCCCGTCGGCCACCGCTTCGAAATAGTCCGCGCTCTCGACCTCCGCCGTCAGGACGCTGGCATCGTATTCCGTCATGCCGAAGGACAGGACGAAGCGGGCGCGCTTCTCATCCGGCAATTCGGGTTGAGCGGCGGCGATGTCGTCCACCAGTTTTTGCGTCACGACCAGCGGCAGCAGGTCGGGGTCGGGGAAGTAGCGGTAATCGTGCGCCTCCTCCTTGGACCGCATCGAGCGTGTCTCACCCTTGGTCGGATCGTAGAGACGGGTTTCCTGATCGATGGAGCCGCCATCCTCCAGAATCGCGATCTGGCGCTTGGCTTCGAAATCAATGGCCTGCTGGATGAAGCGCATGGAGTTCATGTTCTTCAACTCGCAGCGTGTTCCCAGATGGCTGAAATCCTGCGTCTCCTGATATTTCTCATACTGGCCCGGACGACATACGGAGACGTTGACATCCGCGCGCATGTTGCCGTTCTGCATGTTGCCGTCGCAGGTCCCCAGATAGCGCAGGATCTGGCGCAGCTTGCGCACGTATTCGGCTGCTTCCTCGGGGCCGCGAATGTCGGGCTTGGACACGATCTCCATCAGGGCGACGCCTGTGCGGTTCAGATCGACGAAGGACATCGTCGGATCCATGTCGTGGATCGACTTGCCCGCATCCTGTTCCAGATGGATCCGCTCCACCCGTACCTTGCGCCCGATACCCGGTGCCATATCGACCAGAATTTCGCCCTCACCCACGATGGGGTGGTAAAGCTGGCTGATCTGATAGCCCTGCGGCAGATCGGGATAGAAGTAGTTCTTGCGGTCGAAGGCGCTTTCCAGATTGATCTGCGCCTTCAGTCCCAGCCCGGTACGGATGGCCTGTTCGATGCAGAACTGGTTGATGACCGGCAACATGCCGGGCAGACCCGCATCCACCAGCGCCACATTGGAGTTCGGCTCCGCCCCGAAGGAGGTCGAGGCCCCGGAAAACAGCTTGGCCTTGGACGCGACCTGGGCGTGAACCTCCAGCCCGATGACCAGTTCCCAATCGCCTGTGGCCCCGGCATAGACCTTTGGTTTCGGCTCAGTATAGCTCAGTTCGCTCATCTCAAGGCTCTCCGCGTCTCGCAGTGTCGTGGCGGTTCTACGCCGCGCTGGCCAGAGCGGCAAGAGCGCCGCTTGACCCTTAGCCGCCGCCCTTGACGATCCGCCAAAGATGCGCCGCACCGTCGGGGCCGGCGTCATGCAGCACGTGGCCTTGCTCGGCGCAAAAATGGGGCATGTCCACGACCGCCGCAGGATCGTCGGTCCTGACATGCAGGACCTCCCCGACTTGCAGGGACCGAAGCCGCTTTCTGGTGCGCAGAACGGGCAGGGGGCACAACAGGCCGGTGGCGTCGAGTCTCTGTTCCATACGGTCAGTTAGCGCGGTGTCGTGCCGGGCGGCAAACGGTTTCGTGACGGCGCATCCCTTGTGCGGAGGAAAAAAATCAGGCTAGGGATGCTGGAAATATAGGAGTGCCGGAATGTTCGGACTGGAAATCCTGGATGCCTCGATGGGGGGCGCGCTGGTCATCGCGTTGATCGCTGGTCTGATGAGCTTTCTCAGCCCGTGCGTGCTGCCGATCGTGCCGCCATACCTGGCCTACATGGCCGGGGCGTCTATGGATGATTTGACGAGCGACACGTCCGCACGGCCCCGGCGCAACGTCATTCTGGCGGCCCTGTTTTTCGTTCTGGGCCTGTCTACCGTCTTTCTGATCATGGGGGCCGCCGCATCGCAGATCGGGCGCGCTCTGCTGGCCTATCAGCGCGAATTCGCAATGGTCGCCGGGGCGGTCGTCACGGTGTTCGGCCTGCATTTCCTGGGCGTGTTCCGGATCGGCCTTTTGTACCGTGAGGCACGTCTGGATGCCGGGGATCGTGGGGGCAGCGCGGTGGGGGCATATGTGCTTGGCCTTGCCTTTGCCTTCGGTTGGACACCGTGCATCGGGCCGATTCTGGGCTCGATCCTCAGCCTTGCCGCGCAGGAGGCCAGTGTCGGGCGCGGGATCGCGTTGATGGCGCTATACGCTGCCGGACTGGGCATACCGTTTCTGGCGGCGGCGATTTTTCTGCGGCGTTTCATGGGCGCGATGCAGCGGATACGCCCGTATATGGGCATGATCGAGAAGGCGATGGGCGTGCTGCTGATCGTGGTCGGCGTGATGATGCTGACCGGCGCCTTCACGGATCTGTCCTTCTGGCTGCTGGAACGGTTCCCGGTCCTCGCGACCTTCGGGTAAGTCTGCCTCGGCGGGCCCGGGCGCACTGTGTTTGTGCTCAATGAGCGTCCGGGCTTTCCAAGTACATCGAGACGGCGTTATCTGATCCCATGACCCAGACTACCGCCCAACCTGAGCAGAATGTCCGCAGGCGGGCGGTTTTCTTCGTTCCCGGCTTCGACCCGATCGGTGCGCGGCGATATCGTGAGCTATACCGCAGTCAGGGCGCGGAGCAGGCCGGAATATCGGGCTACGGTCTGCATGTGGATGGTACGCCTCGCGGGGGCGGAGTGTATGGCTGGACAGCCGAGTTGCGCGACGGTGGTGTGGAAAGTCAGGCGGATATCCGCTTTCTGGGTTGGAATGATCTGGTGCGCGATGCGATGAGCGACAGCGCCTTGCAGGCCTATTGGCAGATGCTGCGCACCGCCGGGATATACATCTTCTCCGGCGCTTTATTCCGTCTGATCCGGCTGCGGTCGGTGCCGATGGTTATCGCGCTCTATCCGATCTTCATGCTGGTCCTGTATTTCAATCTGGCATTCTGGCTGGGGACGGCGGCCAGCCGGCTCAGCCCGCCGGGGATTGATTTCGTGGTCGGCATGGCGGTGTTTCTGACGATCATACGCCTGACCCGATCCTACGATCAAAAGCATCTTTATGCCTTTTATCTGATGAGCGATTACGCCTTTGCGGCCCGGGCGCGCGGTCGGATGCCGAAACCGCTTTCCCGCCGGGTCGAGGAATGGACCGATCTGATCGCGCAGCGGGTCGGCACCGTCGATGAAGTGCTGATTGTGGGCCATTCCTCCGGCGCGGCGCTGGCGGTGCATGTGGTCGCGCGATTGCAGCGGCGCGGCGTGGGGGATGTCAGCCTTCTTACCCTGGGGCATGTCATTCCGATGGTCAGCTTTCTGCCGACCGCCGGGGATCTACGGCGCGATTTGCGTACTGTGGCGGGCGCGTCCGATGTCTATTGGTTGGACGTGACGGCACCGTCGGACGGCGCGTGCTTCGCTCTGGTCGATCCCGTCGCAACGGCCGGTGTCGCACGGGAGGCTGACCCGAACCCCGTCGTGATCTCCGCAACCTTTCTGCGCACGATGTCGGAGGAGCAGATCAAGGCTTACAAGCGCCGCTATTTTCGCAAACACGTCCAGTATCTGTGCGCGTTCGGTCGGCCGGATGTATACGACTATTTCCGCATCACCGCCGGGGCATTGACCCTGCGGGCCCGGTTCGGTTCGCGCGGATCGACTGCCAGCCGAAAGACCGCGCCCGTCAGTGGTCATACGGGCGTCGATCCATGCCCGTGATCCCGCCGATACCGCCCAGCAGGCCGGATGGAATGAGCCGGCTGGCCCGGTGGCGCGCCTTTCGTCGTGACATGTTCGCGTCCCAGCCCGCGCGGCTCTACCATGCCAAAATGGCGGAGATGAAGGCCCCGCTCTATCGCAGCTTCACCGTCCCCGACCCCGAGCTTGCGCGCCAGATCCTCGACGATCATGAGGCTTATCCCAAGAGCGCGTTTCTGGCCGCCACCTTGGGGCCGCTGCTGGGACGGGCGGTTTTCGTGACCAACGGGGCGGAGTGGGCGCGGGCCCGTGCGGTGATCGATCCGGCCTTTTCCGGGGGCCGCGTGCGCGAGATGACGCCGCAAATCCTTGCGGCAGGGCAGGTCATGCTCTCAAGCATCCGGGCCGGAATCGTGGAGGTCGAGGCGATGACAGCGCGGGCGACGGCAGATGTCATCTTGCGCGCCGTATTCTCCCGCACCATTGACGACGCGCGCGCGCAGGCGATCTTCGGCACGTTCCAGACCTATCAGCGCGCGCAACCGCTGGCGTCTCCGCTCGATTTGCTTCGGCTGCCGAAATGGATTCCGCGCCGTCGTCGGGGGCGTCGCGCGGCCCGTCAGTTGCGCCTGATGGTCGCCGATCTGATCGCGGATCGCGATGGTACCGAGGATGATCTGCTGTCGCGCCTGTCGGGGTCGAAGGACAGCGGGACGGGTGCCGCTTTCTCAGCCGAGGAACTGGTCGATCAGGCGGTGATGTTCCTGCTCGCCGGGCATGAGACGTCGGCATCCGGGTTGAGTTGGGCGCTGTACTGCCTGGCCCTGTCGCCCGCCGATCAGCAGCGCGCGGCGGCTGAGGTCGCATCCTGCGCGCCCACCGAATTCGCCAAGATGCCGTTCCTGCGCGATGTCTGGCGCGAAGCCTTGCGCCTGTACCCCCCGGTTCCGATGTTGCCGCGTGAGGCCAGTAAGGCGCACAGCCTGCGCGGGCGGCCCGTGCGTCCGGGTGATCCCGTGATCCTGTCGCCATGGCACAGCGGACGACATGAACGGCATTGGGACCGGCCCCATGAATTCGATCCGTCGCGGTGGTCGCGAACCGTTCCGCATCACGCCTGGTTTCCGTTTTCCGCAGGGCCGCGCATTTGCCCCGGCGCGGGATTCGCGACAGCGGAGGGGATCATATTCCTCGCCCTCATCCTTCAGAACTGGCGACTGGACGTGGTCGAAGGCGACGTGCCACGTCCGGTGGCCCATTTGACCGTTCGTTCGGAATCGGGGATCAGAATCAGTTTCAGTCGGCGGACAACGCGGATTTGAGCACGTAGACCCGGATCGCCGAGGCGAGACCGGTATCCGGGTCGCGCCCCTCATCCACCACACTGACCAGCGCGTTCGTGGACAGCGACCGCCGCCGGGCGATGTCCCGAAAGGCGGACCAGAATTCCGGCTCAAGCGAAATCGACGTGCGGTGACCGCGCAATGTGACGGAGTGTTTCGCGGGGCGGCTCATTCGCGCTCATGCCGGTCCAGGGCGCGTTCAGCCTTCTCAGCCAGGCTCGATTCGAGTTTCCGCTGGGATTTCGTGCGACCGAAGCGCACCGAATTGGCGTCAGCCTGCGCACGCTTTTCGGCGCGGGATTTGGCCTTTCGGACCTTGGAGAGAGTGACGATCTTGCTCATCGGGTAAGTTTGGCGCGTCCACTTGATGCGGGCAAGCCCCCCTGCTGGCAGGGGGGCTGATCCATCACTTCGGGCCGAGCATATCCTTCGGCTGCACGACGCGGTCAAAGGTCTCCGCATCGACGAAGCCGAGGGCGATTGCCTCTTCCTTCAGGGTGGTGCCGTTCTTGTGTGCGGTCTTGGCAACCTTGGTAGCGTTGTCATAGCCGATCTCGGGGGCGAGGGCGGTGACCAGCATCAGGCTCTCCCACATCAGTTTCGAGATCCGATCCTCGTCCGCCTCGATCCCCGAGACGCAATTGTCGGTAAACGCGACGGAGGCGTCGCCCAGCAACTGCATGGACTGCAACAGGTTGTAGATCATCATCGGCTTGTAGACGTTCAGTTCGAAATGGCCCTGCGAGCCCGCGAATCCGATCGCCGCATCGTTGCCCATGACATGCGCGCAAACCTGTGTCAGCGCCTCGCACTGGGTCGGGTTGACCTTGCCCGGCATGATCGAGGAGCCCGGCTCGTTTTCAGGCAGCATCAATTCACCCAGACCGCATCGCGGGCCGGAGCCGAGCAGGCGGATGTCGTTGGCGATCTTGAACAGGGATGCGGCGACGGTCTTCAGCGCGCCCGACATCTCGACCACGGCGTCATGGGCGGCCAGCGCCTCGAACTTGTTGGGGGCGGTGATGAAGGGAAGGCCCGAGATTTCAGCGATATTCGTCGCGACCTTCTCGGCAAAGCCGACCTTCGTGTTCAGGCCGGTGCCGACAGCCGTGCCGCCCTGCGCCAACGGATAGATATTGCCGAGCGCGTGCTTCACGCGGCGAATGCCCTGCTCGACCTGAAAGGCGTAGCCGCCAAATTCCTGTCCCAGCGTCATCGGGGTCGCGTCCTGGGTATGGGTGCGGCCGATCTTGATGATGTCCTTGAACGCCTCGGCCTTCGCCGCGAGCGCCTTTTGCAGCTTTTCCAGACCGGGGATCAGCACCTGCGTGGCCGTCATCGCGGCGGCAATGTGCATCGCGGTGGGGAAGGTGTCGTTCGAGCTTTGCGACATGTTGCAGTGATCGTTCGGATGAACCGGCGATTTGGAGCCGATCTCACCGCCCAGCAACTCGATCGCGCGGTTCGCGATCACCTCGTTGGCGTTCATGTTCGACTGCGTGCCGGACCCCGTCTGCCACACGACCAGGGGGAAATGGTCGTCAAGTTTGCCCTCGACCACCTCGGCCGCGGCGGAGACGATGGCATTTCCGATCTTCGGCTCCAGTGAGCCGAGATCCATGTTCGCCTGCGCGGCCGCCTGCTTGATGGTGCCCAAAGCACGGACCAGCGCGACGGGCTGTTTTTCCCAGCCGATGGGAAAATTCATCAGACTGCGCTGGGTCTGTGCGCCCCAATACTTGTCGGAAGGAACTTCGAGAGGGCCAAAACTGTCGGTTTCGGTACGGGTCGTGGTCATGGCAGGGCCTTTTCGTTGAACGTCGGTTGGGCGTTTCATACCCGTACCGGACGCGCGTCGCAATCGCGCCTGCCGCGCCGGCAGGGCTAGCTCTTGCGGAAACTGTCGAGGCTGACGACTTCCGCGCCGGACTTCGCCGTCGCGGGTTCGTCGGCCTGTGGGGCGTCCTCTACCTCATCCTCGGTCTCGACATCCGTCACAGGCGTGTCCTGAGCCTCGAACCGCAATCCGAACTCGACCGAGGGATCGACGAAGGTCTGGACCGCGTCGAACGGCACCACCATCGGTTCGGGGGAATTGCCGAAGTTCAGGGTGATCGCGAACCGGTCGTCCATGACGGTCAGGTTGTCGAACCATTCCTGCATGACGATGGTCATTTCCTGCGGATAGCGTTCGCGCAGCCAATCGGCCAGATCGACGCCGGGATGGGTGGTGTCGAAGGTAATGAAGAAATGATGTGAACCGGGCAGCCCGTGTTCGGCCACGCGTTGCAGAACATCGCGCAACAGCCCCTGAAGGGCACGATGCATAAGCTGTCCGTAGTTGATCTGGCTCGACATTTCATCCCCCACTCAGTGTCGGGTTTGACAATAGACGATTCTGTCGCGGTGAACAGGGCCGTATGACAGGACGTTCCGATGGATACGCAGAGTGATCCAGCCGAGCAGGGATCAAACGGACTAAGACGCAGGTGAGGGGATCAAGTGCAGGCTTCTGTTGCCAGGTGCCTGCGAACCCCGCCTTACGCGGCTAGGCGCAAGGACTTAAGTTTCGATCTTAGGCACCGCTTACGCGGCGACTGCGACCGGAGCATGGTTGTCATTTGCAACTATACTTTGCGAACCGATAACGGTGGTATCTCACCGAGCGAAGGCTACATCTTTAGACGTCCGTCGATACTGTTTCGACCCCGTCCGCCCTGCAAATGACAGGGTGATTGGTGGAGTCGCCGGGTACCGCCCCCGGGTCCGAACCGCTTATTACATGCGCGTTTATCGCCATATCCCCGCAAGCGAGGCACTGTTAGAAGTAGAGCGTGGCAACCCGATTATCAAGAGCGCGCAGCGATTTCCCGTCACAGATGTCATGGCGCCGGGCAACAGGCCCGGCGCTGAGCAATCACCACTTTCCGGTGTTCTCCATCGAGGCCCAAGGCTCCTGCGCGGGCAGGGGATCGCCCTCCTGCAGCAATTCGATCGAGATGTTGTCGGGTGAGCGTACGAAGGCCATGTGGCCGTCGCGCGGCGGGCGGTTGATGGTGACGCCCGCGTCCATCATCTTCTGGCAAAGTTCGTAGATATTGCCGACGCGATACGCCAGATGGCCAAAATGCCGGCTGTCATCGGGCAGGGCATCGTCGCCATCCCAGTTATATGTCAGTTCCACAGCCGCGTTTTCCTGCCCGGGAGGGGAAAGAAAGACGAGGGAGAACCGGCCTTCTTCGCTTTCGATGCGCCGGGTCTCTTCCAATCCCAGCAGATCGCAATAGAACGCCTTGCTTTGTTCGATGTCGCGGACGCGCACCATGGTGTGGAGGTATTTCAGGGTCATGAGCTGTCTCCTTGGGTACAGACGCGGCTGGGCATGTCGCCCGCCGTCGCACGATGGAGACATAGGTGTGATGGCTGTGCGGTCCAATCATCGGTTCACCACTAACGAAGTGGTGGCACTGTGCGCACCGCGCGCTATACATACGACCAGACGCAGGATGGAGACCGCAATGCCCCTCACCCCCGATCAGCAGGCTGAAATCGAAACGGCCCGCAGCGAAGAGCGCACGACGCGCCGCGCCACGGTTCCGGGCATGGAGGCGCACCTCTACAATGCGCATGAGGTTCTGGACCACGGATTCGTGCGCGTCATCGACTATATGGGTGACGACAACGCCATCGTGCAGGCGGCTCGCGTCTCCTACGGTCGGGGGACCAAGGCTGTGCAGAACGATGCCGGCTTGATCCGTTATTTGATGCGCCACTGGCATTCGACGCCCTTCGAGATGTGCGAGATCAAGCTGCACGTGAAGCTGCCCGTTTTCGTGGCCCGGCAGTGGATTCGGCACCGCACCGCGAACGTGAACGAATATTCGGCGCGATACTCCATACTGGACCGCGAATTCTACATTCCCGCGCCGGAGAATCTGGCCGCTCAATCCAAGATCAACAATCAGGGCCGCGGCGGTGTTCTGGAGGGAGAGGAAGCCGCCCGCGTCCTCGACATCCTGCGCGCGGATTCGAACCGCGCCTACGATCATTATCAGCAGATGCTGGAACAGGACGGCCAGGATGGTCTGGCGCGAGAGCTTGCGCGGATGAACCTGCCCGCGAATATCTACACCCAATGGTACTGGAAGGTGGACCTGCACAACCTGTTCCACTTCCTGCGCCTGCGTGCGGATGCACATGCGCAATATGAAATCAGGGTCTACGCAGACGCGATCTGCAAGATCGTCGCGGACTGGGTGCCGCATGCCTATGCCGCGTTCGAGGATTACCGCCTGGGCGGCGTCCAGTTCTCCGGCAAGGGAGTGGACTGCATCCGCCGCATGATCGCAGGCGAACAGGTCGATCAGGCCTCCAGCGGCATGTCGGCAGGGGAGTGGCGTGAGTTTCAGCAGAGTCTGGCCGCAGAGGAATGACGGACACACCGCGCATCGCTGTCGTTTTGCCGCGCAACATGACTTTCGGGCCGGTCGGGGCGACATCAATCGATCTTTGCGCGCACGATCTAGTGTCCTTCAGCCGCTATCGTGATACGACTACGATTGTGGCTGAAGAGCTCGACACTCCCTTTGAAGGCTTCGACCTTCGTCTGTATCCCCGAAAAGACCGACGCAGACGCAACGCTATTTTGCGCGATCTGCAGCCTGACCTGATCGTAGTGCATCAACATGTGCCGACGGCCGCTCAGATGCGCAGACGGTTTCCGAACGTGCCGCTGGTCGTCCATCGTCACAACTTTCTGAATCCCCCCAAGGGACGCCTGTCGCGCTGGAATCACTTACGCCGTTTGTCCCATGTAGACGCTCTGGCTTTCGTCAGTGAGGCATGTGCCCGTAAGTTCGCGCTCGACTGGCCCTCCGCGGATTGCCTCGTACGCGCCGTGCCGAACGGGCTGGATATTTCGTCTTGGCATCCTGTGGATGTAGCGCATCGCGACAAGACGATCTTATATGCAGGACGTGTCGATGAGAATAAGGGGATCACGCTGCTTGCGCGCGCGCTCTTCCCGATTTTGGAGGCAAACCCTGATTGGTCGGCAGATCTTTTTCTGGTGGATGCTGCCAGTGCTCCGGACCTCATGCACGATATCGACAAGCTTGCCGCCACATTTCCGGACCAATGCCGAATACACCATGGTGCCGGGCATTCCAACGTGCGTGACGCACTATGCCGTGCTGCGATTGCAGTCGTGCCAACGGTAAAATCCGAAGCATTTGGCCGCGCGGCGCTTGAGGCGATGGCCGGGGGCGCGGCTTTGATCTCATCCAGGATAGGAGGGTTGGACGAGGTCATAGGAGACGCGGCTATCGGACTCGATGTCGTGAATACGGCATCTATCACGACAGCGCTGGATTCTCTGATGCATTCGAGTGAGAGGCGCCACGCGCTCTATGCTAAAGGGCTGGCTCGGGCAGCGGAGAATTTCGACATTCGAATGTCCGCTGCGCGCATGGACCAGATCTACGACGCATTTCTCTAGGCGGGCGTCTTGCCGAAATAGAGGTCGTGCTCAATCATCTCCATGACGTTGTAACCGATATCGGCCATCAGGGCGATCAAGGTCGTTTCGTTGGATTGACGAAATTCGATCTGAACGATTGCGTCGTTGTCTTGCAGCAGCTGTCGCATACCGCTCACGGCTTCTATTTCGTGACCCTCGACGTCGATCTTGAGGGCGATCCTCTGCCCTCGCTGTGTTGTGAGGTCGTCGAGCCGCCGCAATTCGACCGTTTCTCTGCTGGTGAACTGATGCGCGGCGTGTTCGGGATGATCCTGATCCAGTGTGGCCTGACCTGCCGAATTTGCCACGATATGCATATCGCGCCGGTTCGCGTGATCCGATAGGGCATATGGTTCAATTTCGATACGGCTTTCCATGTGGTTCAGCGCGACATTACGCCGAAGCTGTTGCCGCGTTTGATCGATTGGCTCGAAGGCGGTCACTTGGATGTCGGGAAACGTTCCGGCGATTATCACGCTGTAAAGACCGAAATTGGCTCCACAATCAAAGAAGCATTCAGAGCCGTGAGTTCGCATGAGGTTCTTCAGGTGGCTGAGTTGCCGCGTTTCGAAATCCTGCCCGATCAATATGCGCCGCTGAAGCACATCTGTGGGGTCCAGTTCCCAACTATATCCCAGACGCTCCCGGACCCGTGGCCTGGGGTTCAAGGCGAGTATGCGTTTTTGAAGCGATCGAACAAGATTGATAGGCATTCGGATGTTCCTTGGTGAGCCTGACGAGGCGATATTGTTATATGGATGCATATCTTACATTCGTAAAACGCGCGAGTTCCCTCATGTGCAGGCACGGTAAGTATGCGGCCTTTCTCCTCTCAACCCACATTGCATTGAGATTCAGGAAGGGGAGTCGATGTGGATTCCCCTCTGGGACTGGTGCGAGTCGGGATTGAGTGAGGGTTTTGGGGGGGGGCGGCTTAGGAATGTGACGAAAGTGCATTTCAAATATCGTTAGAAAACGGGTGG
>NZ_JACJUQ010000006.1 GCF_014235845.1 Pontivivens nitratireducens
ATGTCGCCGCATCACAACCTCCTCTGTCGGAGATACTGAATCACGCGACGAACGAATGGGGAAGCCTGATTATGGGGCCCTAGGCCGATGCCCGCCTTGCAGGCCGCTATTCCTTTGCGCTCGGGACGTTGATCATCCGGCCCAGGAACGCCCCGGCGAAGATGTGGACATGCAGGTGCGGCACCTCCTGATGGCCATCCGGTCCAGCATTGGACAGCATCCGGTATCCCGATCCCGCATCCGGCGTCACGCCCATCTGCTGCGCAACCTTGCCCAGCGTGCGGATATAGTCGGTGATTTCCGCTTCGCTCGCCTCCGCCGCGAAGTGGTCGAAGGTCACATAGGCGCCTTTGGGTATGACCAGCACATGTTGGGGGGCCTGCGGGGCGATATCCTCGAACGCGAGGCAATGCTCCGTTTCCATCACCGTCTTGTTGGGAATTTCACCGCGCAATATCTTCGCGAAGATGTTCTGGTCGTCATAGGTATAGGCCATGGTGGCTCTCCTCGTTCATGGGGTTCAGGTTCAGTCGAAGGTCAATTCGGAGATCGCGAAATCGCGCCCGTCTCCGAAGGGGATGTCCAGAAAGCGGGCTATCTGTTCCCCCGCCAGATCGGCGCTGTCCTCGGGGTTGAGCGCATATAGATGCGTCAGCCCCAGATCGCGTAGGGCGTTGCTGTCATCCTTGAATTGGCGGTCCAGGGTGCGGATCAAGGGGATCGAATCCGCCATCTGGGCCTCCTCGGGCAGCAGCCCGGCACGTTTCGCATGTCCCAAAAGGTACTCATCGTCGATATGGGTGCGCAACTCCATCACTCGCAGGCTGCACTGATCATCGCGGATATCGCGCAGCGCCTCGAAATTCGAAGGGTCGAGGCAGATCATCAAGCGATCCGTGCCATGATATTCCAGCAGCATTCGCAACACCGCCCGGCGGTGGCGACCCCGCTTGGGTTTCGAGGTCTCGATCCCGCCAAGTTGCGGCAGGACGCCGGAATCCTCGTCGAAGACATAGCCGTGAGCAGGCGGGCCGCCTGCACGGCGGGCCGCGTTCATGAACCGCTTTCCGACATGGTATTTCTTGCACACGACCACCAGCATTTCGCTGTCCCGGCCGATCTTGCCGCCGCGTTCCCAGAACCGCTCACCATATCGCCGCCCGACCCGGCCACGTTGCGTGACATAGGCATAGAGCGCCCCGGCGGTATCCGCGGTGACCATGCGGTCGAACTTCTGCGAATAAAGCGCGCGCAGATGATCGCGCAGGTTCAGCGCGTTTTCGGACACCTTCCGCGCGAACAGATGCGGCTGTGTTCGGATCAGGTCATAGTGATCGTCGTGAAACACCAGCGGCAATCCGTAATCGGAGAATGCGAGGAATGTCAGCGTCCGGTTGACCACCTGATCGCGGGGCGTCACGTGCATGACCAGCGTCTGAAAGAACGTCTCATCCGGGATCCAGGTGGTCGAGAAGAATTTCGGGATGTCCCGGCGTTGCGCGATCAGGTCCAGCACACGGTCCAGGGTCTTGCGCCGTAAGACACACCATTGCGAGCCGATATGGATCGTCAGCCCCTTCGGCGTACCACGCTGCAAGCCCAAAGCGCGTTGCAGCTTGAGAGAGCCGTAAAACAGCGCCTTTCGGGTGCGTTCGTTGAAATAGTGGCGGTAGTGCAGGCGGTCTTTCTTGATCCCGGTCTTGATCCAATCGCTTTCGAAAAAGTCGTGATGCTCGACGAAATCCTTGTCATTTTCCTCCAGAAACCGGGCGATATAGGCGCGGGATTTCGCTGGCATGCAATCGCCCGAGATGAAGTAGAAATGCGTGGCATCCGGCCAGCTCTTGCGCGCGATCCGCAAGGCGTTGAGCGTGGCGACCACCAGGCTCCATTCCCCCCAGCCGCATTTGACCCGGTCCGCGAAAACCACGTTGGGATCGCCTGCCAGCTCCTTTCGAATCGTGCTCCAGACCTCGGGGGGGGCGCTCTTGTCCACGTGAATGGCGATGCGATCTCCGAATTCGGTGAGCATACGCGCCTGCGCGATGACCCCATCGGGGTTTTTGTGGCAAAGCAGAATATAAGCAATCTGAACCATATGCCTTCAATGCGACGACACATGGCGCGGGGCAAGCTCTTTGACACCGCTTCAGCTTTCTTGACTTGAACTTCCGCCGCCTCCAATGAAGGGTGAGGACTTACCTGTGAGGCGAAAATGCCCTTCCCCGGAACATGGATGACCGAAAGCCAGTCGATGATCTACCGCGTGGTGCCGAAATGCGCCTGCTCGACCGTGGGTCAGATCATGTATTACGCCGATCACGGCGAATATTTCGACGGGGATATTCACGACGCAAAATCAGGCATCCACAAATGGGCGCTTGAGGACAGCCAACCCCTGCTGGAGGCCGCCGTTACCGGGCGGGAGCTGTACACCTTCACCGCCGTGCGCAATCCGTACAGCCGCATCCTGTCCAGCTTCTTCGACAAGATCGCAGGCATCCAGCGCAATGGCAAACGCTATCGCGGCAATCTGGTTCCGATGCTGACCAAGCGCTACGGGGTGGAGGTCGAAGGCGATTTCGATCAGATCAAGAGTTTCCGGCGGTTCCTGCTGTTCGTGCGCGACACCATCCGGTTTCGCAAACCGATGGACCCGGACATTCACTGGTCCGCCTGCTCGGGCCATGTCTCGACGCTGATCCGCAATGGCGGGCGCTACAATTACATCTTTCCCACGGAACGGTTCAACGACGGCATGAAGCATGTCCTGTCGCAGGTCGAAACCCGGCATTCCATCGACGTGGACACCATGCCCCGCTTTAACGAGAGCGCCGGGCACGGCCCCAAGCAGGCCCACCCGATTGAGGATTATTTCGACGACCTGTCGAATTTCATCATGCTTGAGATCTATCGGCGCGATTTCAACCTGTTCAAATACGCCAAGGAACCCAACCGGAACCCCCCGGTGAAGGAGATCGACATTGATGAGGTTTACGCGCGCCTCACGAAGTGAGCACCGGATGCCCGATCTCAACGAGATCGACGCGGCGGCCAAACGGCTGCGCGGGCGGATTGTGGCGACGCCGATCCTGCCGCTGACCACCGATCGCCTGTCCGATGTCCTGCCCGAGGGGGCGCAGGTCTTCATGAAGATGGAGTTGTTCCAGCAGGCCGGCAGCTTCAAATCGCGCGGCGTGCTGCTGGGCATCGACGCCATGACGGATGCGCAACGCGCGGCAGGGGTCATCGCCTCATCCGGGGGCAATCACGCGCTGGCCGTGGCATGGGCCGCGAATGCCGCCGGTATCGACGCCCTGATCATCATGCCGGAGGCCGCAGATCCGCAGACCGTCGCACGGGTGGCCGATCTGGGCGCCACGATCGAGCGAACCAGCGGCTCCGCCACCAATCTGGCCTATCTGGATGAAAAGACCTCTCAGACGGGCCGCACCAAGCTGCATCCGTTCGAGGCACCGCACATGCTGCTGGGGGCCGCGACCTGCGGTTACGAGATCGTCTGCGCCCTGCCCGATCTGGATGCGATCATCGTTCCCGTCGGCGGCGGTGGCCTGATCGCCGGGGTGTCGCGCGCGGTCAAGCTGTTCTCCCCCGCTTGTCAGGTCATCGGGGTGGAGCCTGTCGGTGCCGCGGGCATGACCCGTTCGGTGGAGGCGGGATCGCCGCAGACCCTGGACAGCGTGCAGACCGTCGCCGTCAGCCTGGCCGCATCGCGGGCGGAGCCGCTGACCTTTTCTGCCGTTCAGGCGCATGTGGACCGGATGCTTACCCTGCCAGATTCCGCGCTGATCGCGGCGATGCGCCGGTTCAATACCGACTTGTCGCTAATGGTGGAGCCCGCCTGCGCCGCCTCCTTCGCTGCGCTGACGGGGCCATTGCGCGCGGAACTGGCCGGAAAGAGGGTCGCCATCATCGCCTGCGGATCGAATATCGGGCGCGCGGGCCATGCAAGGATTCTGGACGCAAGCTGACCCTCGTTACGTCACGAAAGGTTCAACCGCGCTCACTTACATCCGGCAAGGTTAAATCCATATTGAACGTCTATGGATATCCAGACAGACCCGCGCGGAGCGTTCTCCGATCAATTCGGCTGCACCGCTCACGTCAGGGAACTGGCCGGGCATCTGCCGCGCGGCGCGGCGCGTGGCCTTAGCAACATTCTGAATTCACGATTTTTTTCCTATGACCGGGGCAACTGCCACAGGCGATCCGACCGGGGACGTACCGTTCATCTGAACCGTTTCGTTGACTTTCACGTTAACCACAACCAAGTCATACGGAACTTTACAGAACTACAGTCACTTAACGGCGGGGCCTCGGCATAATGAGCGATACGAACAAGACGACCGACGCATCCGATGCGGCGGACACGCTCGATTTTGAAACCTCGGGCGGGTCGGGTGTTTCAGGCTGGGTCGCGACTGTCCTGACGCTGGCGCTGATCGCCTGGATGGGCAGCGGCTACATCTTTCCGGCTGAGGAAGCCGCCGCGCCAGAAGCACGTGACGCGGGTCGCCGCGCCGCCACGGTCGCCGTGCGCGCCTCCGTCGCGGAGGAAGTCACGCAGTTTTTCGTGGCCGAAGGGCAGGCTCTGCCCGATCGGGAGACGATGATCCGTGCCGAAACCTCGGGCGAGATCGAGAGCCTGAGCGTGCAGAAGGGCCAGATCGTCGATGCCCGGGTCGAGATTGCCCGGATCGCCGCCGCCGAACGCTCAGCCCAGTTGACCCAGGCCAACGCCGAGATCGAGCGCGCCACGCGTGAGGTGGAAAACGCGCAGTCCCTGCTGGAACGCGGGGTCGCCACGCAGGACCGTGTGACCGATGCCCGCGCGGCCCTGGCCACGGCGCAGGCGCAACTTGCCACGGTCGAGCAGGGGCTGGACAATACCGTGATCCGCGCGCCCTTTCCCGGATTGCTGGACGATCTGACCATCGACCCAGGTGAATATGTGCAGGCCGGAACCGAGGTCGGCCGCATCATCGACACCGATCCCCTGACAATCGAGGTGCAGGTGCCCCAGCAGGCGGTGTCCGGCATCCGTGCAGACCAGTCAGCGATGGTCAGCTTCATTACCGGGGAAACCCGTGAGGGGACAGTGACCTACGTGTCGGGCAGCGCCGATGCACAGACACGCACGTTCCGGGCGGAGGTTCAGGTCGCGAACCCGGACGGGGCCATCCCCTCCGGTGTTTCGGCCCAGATCCGCGTGCCTGTGGGTGAGGCTACGGCTCATTTCATCAGCCCCGCGGTCCTCGCGCTGGGGACCGACGGAATTCTGGGTGTGAAAACCCTCGAAGAGGACAATACGGTCGGCTTCACCCCTGTGGAAATCGTGCGGGCCCAGACCGACGGGATCTGGGTGTCGGGGCTGGATGACCAGGCCACGATCATCACCATCGGTCAGGGCTTCGTCTCCGCCGGGGAGCAGGTCGATCCACGTGACGAGGCGGCGATCGCGCAGGTCAATCTGGCGGCCCCCGTATCCCCCGACGATACGGAAGACGCCCGATGAACAGCCTGATCTCCGCCGCCTTCGGGCGGGCCCGCGTGGTGGCCCTGCTGCTGATATCCATTCTGACAATCGGCGCCGTGGGCTATGTCGCGATTCCCAAGGAATCCTCCCCCGAGGTTGCGATCCCCATCATCTATGTCGTCACCACGCTGGAGGGGATCAGCCCCGAGGACAGTGAGCGTCTGCTGGTCGAACCGCTGGAAACCGAGTTGTCCTCCATCGAGGGTCTGAAGGAGATGACCGGCTCCGCGGTCGAGGGTTATGCCTCCGTCACGCTGGAATTCGACCCCGGATTCGAGTTCGAAGAAGCCCTGAGCAAGGTGCGAGAGGCGGTGGACCGCGCCAAGACGGACCTGCCCGAGGACGCCACCGAACCCAGCGTGAACGAGGTCAACACCTCGCTGTTTCCGATCCTGACCACCATCCTGTCCGGCCCCGTCCCCGAACGGACCCTGATCCGCATCGCCGAGGATTTGCAGGACGACATGGAGGCCCTGGAGGGCGTGCTGGAAGTCGATATCGGCGGCACGCGTCAGGAGCTGCTTGAGGTCCTCATCGACCCTACCGTCTTTGAAACCTACAACCTGACATTCGAGGAACTGATCGGACAGATCAGTCGCAACAACCGCCTGATCGCCGCCGGGGCCATCGACACTGGCGCGGGGCGTCTGGTGCTCAAGGTGCCCGGCCTGATCGAGGATCTGGACGACGTTCTGAACATGCCGGTCAAGGTGCGAGGCACCACCGTCGTCACCTTCGCGGACATCGCCACCGTGCGCCGCACCTACCGCGACCCCGACAGCTTTGCCCGCATCGACGGCCAGCCCGCGCTGGCGCTGGAGATCAAGAAACGCGTCGGCGCCAACATTATCGAAACCGTCGCACAGGTGAAGGACGTCATCGAGCAGTCCAGCCGCGACTGGCCCGATACCGTCCGCATCGAATACATGCAGGACGAAAGCGCGCAGGTCGAGGACATGCTGGGCGATCTGGAAAACAACGTCATCGCCGCCGTGGTGCTGGTGATGATCGTGATCGTTTTCGCCCTGGGCATCCGCACCTCGATCCTTGTCGGCCTGTCGATCCCCGGCGCGTTCCTGGCCGGTGTCGCGGTGCTGTGGATGATGGGCTACACGATGAATATCGTCGTGCTGTTTTCCCTGATCCTGGTGGTGGGGATGCTTGTTGACGGTGCCATCGTCACAACCGAACTGGCCGACAGGCGGCTGTTGGCCGGCGATACCCCGCGCCAGGCCTATTCCCATGCGGCAAAGCGCATGGCATGGCCGATCATCGCCTCGACCGCGACCACGCTCAGCGTGTTTTTCCCGCTGCTGTTCTGGGACGGCATCGTGGGTGAGTTCATGAAATTCCTGCCGATTACGGTGATAGTTACGCTTGGCGCTTCGCTGCTGATGGCGCTGATCTTCATTCCGGTGCTGGGCGGCCTGATCGGCAAGGCGCAACCGCAATCCCCCCGGCAACGTGCGCAACTCGCCGCTGCCGAAACCGGCGATCCGCGCGATATGAAGGGTCTGGCCGGCGGCTATGTCGCCGCGCTGGAATGGGCGATCCTGCGCCCGGGCCGCACGCTGATCTTCGCACTTATCGCATTGGTTGCGTCCTTCGTCGCCTATGGCCAGTTCGGCACCGGCGTGTCGTTCTTCCCCTCGGTCGAGCCTGATTTCGCGCAGGTTCAGATCCGCTCCCGCGATAACTTCTCGATCTACGAGCGGGATGAGCTGGTGCGCCAGGTCGAGGATCGCCTGCTCGACTTTGACGAGATTCAGAGCGTCTATGCCCGCTCCACCCTGGGCGGCGGGCAGACGGATGAGGACGTGATCGGCACGATCCAGCTTGAATTCACCGAATGGGACACCCGCCGCACCGCCGAACAGATCGGTGAGGATATCCGCGATGCTGTCGCGGACATTGCTGGCATAGACGTGCAATATGCCGTGCAGCAGGCCGGTCCCGGCGCGGGCAAGCCCATCGCGCTGGACGTGATATCGCGCAACGCCGCGGATCAGCAGGCCGCCGTGGTCATGATCCGCGAGGCCATGGATCGGGTCGGCGGATTTACCGATGTTACCGACGATCGACCGCTTCCCGGCGTGGAATGGCAACTGGATGTGAACCGGGCCGAGGCGGCGCGCTTCGGCGCCGACATCACTCTTCTGGGTCAGGCTGTCCAACTGCTGACCAATGGGATCGAAGTCGCTGAATACCGCCCCGACGACGCTGAGGGCGAGGTCGACATCCGGGTCCGTTTTCCCGCCAACGAACGCACGTTGGAGGAGTTGGAGAGCCTGCGCATTCCCACCGCTGCGGGCCTGATCCCCATCGGCAACTTCGTCGATTTCGTGCCTGCGCCACGTTCCGGCACGATCCACCGCAGCGATCAGCGGCGCGTCATCACGATCGAGGCCGACGTGGCCCCCGGCCTGTTGCCCAACGATCAGGTGATCGAACTGCAAGCGGCCATAGACCAACTGGATCTGCCCCCGTCCGTCGAGGCGACTTTCGGAGGTGAGGCACAGGATCAGGCCGATGCCGCCGCGTTCCTGATAACGGCATTTTTCGCCGCCCTTGCCGCGATGGTGGTCATCCTCGTTACCCAGTTCAACAGCCTGTATCAGGCGCTGGTGGTGATGAGCGCGATCGTCTTCTCGGTCGCGGGGGTCTTGCTGGGGCTGATCATCACCGGGCGCCCGTTCGGCGTTGTCATGGGCGGGATCGGTGTGATCGCGCTGGCCGGTATCGTGGTGAACAACAATATCGTGCTGATCGACACCTACAACGATCTGCGAAAGGAGGGGCAATCCGCGCGCGAAGCGCTGCTGCGCACCGGGGCACAACGTCTGCGTCCCGTGGTTCTGACCTCACTGACCACCGCGCTCGGCCTGATGCCGATGGTGATCGGGGTGAATATCGACTTCTTCAACCGCTCCATCGTGTTCGGCGCCCCCTCGACCCAATGGTGGACGGAGCTGAGCTCCGCCATCGCGGGCGGGTTGGTGTTCGCAACCGTGCTCACGCTGATCGTGACGCCTGCCATGCTGATGCTGGGCGTTCGCTTGGGCGAATGGCGGGCACGGCGGCGCATGCGGCGTCAGCCCGGCCACGCCGTGCCCGCCGAGTGATCCTGCCCCCGCCAGCGCGTCCGGCGGGGGCTTCGTCTAATCCGAAGGTCAGAGGCCAGCCTGTTCGAACAGCGGGCGAAGATCCTGTTCGGGGCGCGCGCCCATATGGCTGATCACCTCCGCCGCCGCGATGCATCCCATCCGGCCCGCGTCGAGCAGGCTGCGCCCGGTGATCAGACCGTTCAGGAAACCCGCCGCGAACTGATCGCCCGCGCCCGTTGCATCGACCGGGACGACGCGGTGCACCGGAACCTGGACCCGTTCGTCACCGCGGATGATGATCACATCGTCACCCGAGCGTGTGCACACGACCAGCGGGCAGGCGGCGGTGGCGGCCTTCAGCGTCTCCTCCAGATCCTTCGTCTCATATAACGTGTTGAATTCAGCCTCATTGCCGATGACGTAGTCCAGATCGTCGGTGAGCAGAGCCTGAAAGTCGGCGCGGTGCCGATCGACGCAGAACGGATCGCTGAGCGCGATGCCCGCCATGCCGCCCGCCGCGTGAACCGCGCGTGCAGCCTTGGTAAATGCGGCCTTTCCCTGATCCTTGTCGAACAGATACCCCTCCAGGTACAGAATCTGCGCCTCCTTCACCACGTCTTCGTCAACGTCGTCGGGGCCAACCTCGGACGAGATGCCCAGATAGGTATTCATCGAGCGTTCGCCGTCCGGGCTGACGAAGATCATCGAGCGCGATGTCGGCAGATCGCCCGATGCCACCGGGGCATTGGGAAAATCCGTGCCGCCATTCGTCATCGCCTCGGCATAGAACCGGCCCAGCGCATCGTCGCGCACGCGCCCGATAAAGGCCGTGGACCGCCCCATATTGCCCAGACCCGCCAATGTGTTCGCCACCGAACCGCCCGCCGCCTGCACCCGATCATCCATCGAGGCGTAAAGGGTTTCGCCCCGTGACCGTTCCACCAGCTGCATGATGCCCTTGGTGATGCCCATGTGTTCCAGAAAGCTGTCGTCGGACTGGGCGATCACATCGACAACGGCGTTGCCGATGCCCACGACTTCATAGCGTTTGGTCATAAATCTTGTCCTCGAAGGTACATATGTCGTTGATAAGGCAGTGCGCGCAATCAGGCTTGCGCGCCTTGCAGGTATAGCGCCCGTGCAGGATCAGCCAGTGATGGGCGTGTTGCTGGAATTGCGCCGGGACCCGGTCCTCGATCGCGCGTTCCACCGCGACCACGTCCTTGCCCATGGCCAGACCCGTGCGATTGCCGACGCGAAAGATATGGGTATCGACCGCCTGCGCGGGATGCTTGAACCACATGTTCAGCACCACGTTCGCCGTCTTGCGCCCGACACCGGGCAGCGATTCCAGTGCCGCGCGGCTGGACGGAACCTCACCGCCGAAATCCTCGACGAGGATACGGCTCAACTTGATGACGTTCTTCGCCTTGTTGCGGTAGAGGCCGATGGTGCGGATATGTTCCGTCACGCCCTCCTCCCCCAGATCGAGCATCTTTTGCGGTGTGTCCGCGATGCGGAACAGTTCCTGCGTCGCGCGGTTCACGCCCTTGTCGGTTGCCTGCGCGCTCAACGCGACGGCAACGACGAGGGTGAAGGCGTTGACGTGATCCAGTTCTCCCTTCGGCTCCGCGCAATCGTTGCGGAACCGGGTAAAGACCTCGACAATCTGGGAATATGTAAGTGGCGTGGACATGGCGACCGTCATGCCATGCCCGGCCCTTGCGATCAAAGGCAGAATCCCGCCCTGCGCCATGAATATCCGTCAACCCGAGGCGAAAACCGCCCGGCGGGCTGGGATGCCCCTGCCGAAAGACGAAACGTCACGCGGAGCCACCTGCCCCGCCGCAAGATTCGGGTCGCTGGCGTGCGGTGCTTCGTGCGAGGATCGTCCAGGAACCAGCGGTACGAGGGGGAAACCCATGTCACGAGAGAGCGGCAGCGCGCAATACGCCCTGATGGCCCGGGCCCTGAAACACATCGAGGATAATCGCCTCGACCAGCCGACATTGGGCGATGTGGCGGCGTCCGTGGGGTTGAGCGCCCCGCATTTCCAGCGGGAGTTCAGCCGCTGGGTCGGCATCAGCCCCAAACGCTATCAGCAGTATCTGACGCTGGATCACGCGCGGCATTTACTTAAGGACCGTTTTACCGTGCTCGACACAACGTTTGAGACGGGGCTGTCGGGGCCGGGCCGGTTGCACGACCTGTTCGTGCGGTGGGAGGCGATGACCCCGGGGGACTATGCCCGGGGCGGAGCCGGGCTGACCATTGATTACGGCTGGTTCGACAGCCCCTTTGGCGAGGTTCTGGCAATGGGAACCGATCGGGGTCTGTGCGGCATGGCCTTCGCGGCGGAAACCGGACGGGAGGCGGCGTTCGAGGATATGTGCGCCCGCTGGCCCGCCGCCACATTCGTCGAGGCACCCACCACCGTGGCCGGATGGGCCCGCGCCGCATTCGGGCAGGGTGGCGAAGCCCGGCTGCACCTGATCGGCGCGCCGTTCCAGATCAAGGTCTGGGAGGCGCTGCTGTCGATCCCCTCGGGCCACGTGACCAGCTATTCGCAAATTGCCCAGGCCATCGGCAACCCCGCAGCCGTGCGCGCCGTCGGCACGGCGGTGGGGCGCAATCCGATCAGTTGGCTGATCCCGTGCCACCGGGCCATGCGCAAATCCGGCGGTCTGGGCGGCTATCACTGGGGATTGCCGGTCAAACGCGCGATGCTGGCCTGGGAATCCGCGCGGGCGGATGCGCGCGATGACGCTGCATAGGGGTTACCTGAGGCCCGTATAGGGCTTGCCCCATCGCAGCGATATGCGCATTCTGCCGTCATGACGGAACAAAATCTCTGCCCCAGCGGCACGCTATCGCTTCAGACCCTCGCCATGCCGGCGGACACCAACGCAAACGGAGATATCTTCGGCGGGTGGATGATGGGACAGATGGACCTCGGCTCCTCGGTTCTGGCACGGACCCGCGCGCGCGGTCGTGTCACGACCGTCGCAGTGGAGGGGATGACCTTTCACAAGCCTGTACATGTCGGTGATCTGGTCAGCATCTACGCCGAGATGCTGCGCGAGGGCACGACCTCCATGCGCATCGGGGTGGAGGTCTGGGTGACCAGACAACCTAGCGGTGAAGTGCTCAAGGTGACGGAGGCCGTCTTTACCTTCGTGGCGGTCGATATTTCGGGCAAGAAGCGGCCCCTGCCCGCACAGGAATGACGTTCAGCCGTGATCGACCACGCGCAGCGTCAGGTTGATCCGCCCTCCGTCGCGCAACAGGGTCGAGGTGCCGGGCAGGATCCGGTCCACCCCATGATATGCCAGCCGCGCGGCACCGCCCATGACGACGATATCGCCGCTTTCCAGCCGCACGCTGCTGGTCGGATCGCCGCGCTTCACCCCGCCCATGCGAAAGGTCGCGGTATCCCCAAGTGAGATCGACAGCACGGGCCAGTCGAAATCCCCTTCGTCCCGGTCCTGATGCATCCCCATCCGGGCGGAGGTGTCGTAATAATTCACGAGGCAGCAATCGGGCGTGCGGGCAATGCCTGTCATGTGATGCCAGATATCCAGAATTTGTTCGGGGATCGGCGGCCACTCTTGTTCACTGGCCCGGTCACTGGCCTGCTCTTCGGCCTGTTCCCTGCCCCGCACACCGGGATATGTCGGGCTATAACGGTAACCTGCCCGATCGGTGATCCAGCCCAGCCGCCCCGCTGCGCTCATCCGAACGCTCATCGCCTTGCCGGAGGGGGTTACGGGCCGGATCAGGGGGGCGGCGCGAATGATATCACGCACGGCGTCGCGCAAATCCTCCTGCTGCGGGCGCGACAGCGCATTCTTGTAGATGTCGAACCCCTGCACCGTCAGCTTTGCGGGCCTGTCCATGTGCGGCCTCCGGTATCTGCCGATCCGCCACATGTTCGGATCGTTTGTTTCGCGCGGCTCAAACTACCCCGATACACGCCGCTGCGCCTGTCCCGCACTCATGTATACACAATGCGAACCAGATGGTTGCGGCGGCAAGAAGCGGCTCCTATATCACCGTTCAGTAACGGTCGGTTCCACAAGCGGGATCGGCAGGGATGGGGAGCGGGGGCCTCCGAGCAGGACCCGGACCCCAAAATCGCCAAGAAAAGGGACTCAACATGTCTAAAGTTATCGGTATTGACCTCGGAACAACCAACTCCTGCGTCGCCATCATGGATGGCAGCCAGGCGAAAGTGATTGAAAACTCGGAAGGCGCGCGCACGACGCCCTCCATGGTCGGCTTCACGGAGGATGAGCGCCTCGTGGGCCAGCCTGCGAAGCGGCAGGCCGTGACCAACCCCTCCAACACCCTGTTCGCTGTCAAGCGTCTGATCGGCCGCCAGTTCGGTGACCCGCTGGTCGAGAAGGACAAGAGCATGGTTCCCTTCAACATCGTCGAGGGGCCGAACGGCGACGCGTGGGTCGAGGCACGGGGTGAGAAATATTCCCCCAGCCAGGTCTCCGCGTTCATCCTGCAAAAGATGAAGGAAACGGCGGAGCAATATCTGGGTGAGAAGGTCGAAAAGGCCGTCATCACCGTTCCCGCCTATTTCAACGACGCCCAGCGTCAGGCCACCAAGGACGCGGGCAAGATCGCGGGCCTCGAAGTGCTGCGCATCATCAACGAGCCGACCGCGGCGGCGCTGGCCTATGGCCTCGACAAGGAAGGCTCCAAGACCATCGCGGTCTATGACCTTGGCGGCGGTACGTTCGACATCTCGATCCTGGAGATCGACGAAGGCCTGTTCGAAGTGAAATCCACCAATGGCGACACGTTCCTGGGTGGTGAAGATTTCGACATGCGCATCGTCGAATACCTCGCCGATCAGTTCAAGAAAGAGAACGGCATCGACCTGCGCGGCGACAAGCTGGCGCTGCAGCGTCTGAAGGAAGCGGCGGAGAAGGCGAAGATCGAGCTGTCCTCCACCTCGCAGACCGAAATCAACCAGCCGTTCATCTCGATGAACCCGGACACCAAGCAGCCGGTTCACCTCGTCATGAAGCTGACCCGCGCCAAGCTGGAAAGCCTGGTCTCCGACCTGATCGCCCGTTCGATCAAGCCGCTGAAGGCCGCGTTGAAGGATGCGGGCCTGACCACCTCCGATATCGACGAGGTCGTGATGGTCGGCGGCATGACCCGTATGCCCAAGGTGTACGAGGAAGTGACCAAGTTCTTCGGCAAGGAGCCGCACAAGGGTGTGAACCCCGATGAGGTTGTCGCGATGGGCGCCGCCATTCAGGCCGGTGTTCTGCAAGGCGACGTCAAGGACGTGGTCCTGCTCGACGTGACCCCGCTGAGCCTGGGCATCGAAACGCTGGGTGGCGTGTTCACCCGCCTGATCGACCGCAACACCACGATCCCGACGAAGAAGTCGCAGATCTTCTCCACCGCCGAGGACAACCAGAACGCCGTGACGATCCGGGTGTTCCAGGGTGAGCGTGAGATGGCCGCGGACAACAAGATCCTGGGCCAGTTCAACTTGGAGGACATCCCCCCGGCGCCGCGCGGTCTGCCGCAGATCGAAGTGACCTTCGACATCGACGCCAACGGCATCGTGTCCGTCTCCGCCAAGGACAAGGGGACGAACAAGGAGCACAAGATCACCATTCAGGCGAGCGGCGGTCTGTCCGATGAGGACATCGAGGCGATGGTCCGCGAGGCCGAGGAGAACGCGGAAGCCGACAAGGAACGCCGCGAACTGGTCGAGGCCCGCAACCAGGCGGAAAGCCTGATGGACTCCACCGAGAAATCGCTGGAGGAGCACAAGGACAAGGTCAGCTCCACCACGGTCGAGGCCATCGAGCTGGCCATCGCGCAGCTCAAGGACGCGCTGGAAGGCGACAATACCGGCAAGATCAAGTCGTCCATGCAGAACCTGACCGAATCCGCCATGAAGCTGGGTGAAGCCATCTACAAGGCGCAGGAGGAAGAAGGCGAGGACGACAGCGAACCGCGTGCCGCCGACGATGCAATGGGTGAGGACGATGTCGTTGACGCGGACTACACCGATGTCGATGACGACGACAAGAAGGCGTCCTGATCGCACTCCGCGGTGAATAGAGATGCGGCCCGATACGTCGGGCCGTATTTCTTGCAGGCAGGATCAGCATCATGATTGTAATTTCAGCGCAGACCTTTCCCCCAAAATCCGGTGGAATCGAAGCCCTCATGTCGGGGCTTGCATCTGAATGCGTTGCAGCTGGATACGAGGTGCTGGTTCTGGCCGACGGGCGCCGCGGTGATGATGTTCTGCAACCTTACAAGATCGAGAGGTTTCGCGGCCCGCGTCCGCTCAGACAAAGGCTCAAGGCGCTTCGTCTGCGTTACCTGGCACAATCTGGCAAGGTCGAGGCAATCTACACCTGTTCATGGAAAAGTGTCGAAGCGATTGGTCGCAAATTGCGCTGCCCGGTTGTGACTTTCGGTCATGGGAATGAATTCAAGGCGTCGAAATCGGATCGTATACATACGGCATTGCAGTGGGCATCTGCTTTGATATGCGTTTCCGATGAAACACGTAGAAGAGCTGACGGGATGATCCCGGAAGGCACAACCGTTCAGGTCATAAACCCTCCCGTGCAGGAACCTGCGCCGTCCAGTAAGGATGACCGGGATTGGGCCGAGAAGCAGTTCGGATCCTCATCCGCACGTATTCTTTCCCTGTCGCGCCTTATACCGCTGAAAGGTCATGATCAAACGATCCGGGCCATTGCAGAACTTGTCCCGGAATTTCCCGGTATCAAACTGGTAATCGCGGGGGATGGAGAGGACCACGCCAGGCTCAGCACGCTCGCCCAGGATTTGGGCGTTCGCGATCATGTCGTTTTCACTGGCCGCGTAGAGGGCGGGCGCAAAACGGCATTGTTCGAATCCGCAAATCTCTTTGCACAACCGGGCCGGCAGATCGGGCAGGAACGTGAAGGTTTCGGGATTACTTATCTCGAAGCCGCATTGCACGGCCTGGCCAGCATCACTGGTAATCAGGGTGGCGCCCCCGAGGCAGTCATTTCCGATAAAACCGGATACATCGTAGACGGCAACAGTCTTGACGAGATCGTCGAGGCCTTTCGTAAAATACTTTCCGACAACAGCAACGCACAGAAATTTTCCAACGCGGCACGCGAACATGGCAAGGCCGCGCTTTGGAAGAACAAGATCGGTGAAATTCTCGCCGTTGCAGGACTTCAAGCTCGCCGTGATGTCAGCTTGCAGGTAGGACGGAACGATCCTTTCAAGGGGAAAGACACCTGATATGTCAAAACGTGACTATTATGAGGTTCTGGGCGTGTCCAAGGGCGCGACCGAGGCTGAAATCAAGAAAGCGTTCAAGAAGAAGGTGATGGAACATCACCCCGACCGCAATCCTGACAACCCCAAATCCGAGGGGCTGTTCAAGGAGGCGAACGAAGCGCATGACGTTCTGAAGGATCCTGAGAAGCGGGCGGCCTATGACCGCTACGGCCACGCTGCCTTCGAGGGTGGCATGGGGGGCGGCGGCGGGCGGCGCGCGCAGGGCGGGGCGGACTTTTCCTCCGCGTTCTCGGACGTGTTCGACGATCTGTTCGGCGATTTCATGGGCGGTCAGCGCGGCGGTGGCCGGGGCGGGCAACGTGCCACGCGCGGCTCCGATCTGCGCTACAACATGCGCATCACGCTGGAGGAAGCCTTCGCCGGCAAGCAGGCAAGCATCACCGTTCCCGGCTCCTCCACCTGTGATGTGTGTGAGGGCACCGGCGCGGAGGGCGGCGCGGAACCCGCGACCTGCCCCACCTGTTCAGGCATGGGAAAGGTCCGCGCGCAGCAGGGTTTCTTTACGATCGAGCGGGCATGTCCGACCTGTGAAGGTCGCGGCCAGATCATCAAGAACCCTTGTCGCAATTGTGGCGGCACCGGCCGGGTCGAGAAGGAACGCACGCTGACCGTCAATATTCCCAAGGGGGTAGAGACCGGCACGCGGATCCGTCTGGCTGGTGAGGGCGAGGCAGGCCTGCGCGGTGGACCGTCGGGCGATCTTTATATCTTCATCGAAGTGGCCAGCCACCCGATTTTCGAACGCGATGGCGTCAACCTGTTCTGCCGGATTCCCGTGCCGATGGCGACTGCGGCCCTGGGCGGCGATATCGAGGCCCCCAATCTGGATGGCGGCCGCAGCCGCGTGAAGGTCCCCGCCGGTGTGCAATCGGGCAAGCAGTTGCGGCTGCGCAGCAAGGGTATGCCGCATCTGCGCGGTCAGGGCGTCGGCGATCTCTATATCGAGTTGGCAGTGGAAACGCCGGTCAATCTGACGGCCCGGCAAAAGGAATTGCTGTCCGAGTTCAAGGCGGAAAGCGTCAAGAACAGCCCGGACAGCGAGGACTTCCTGTCCAAGGTCAAGGGATTCTGGGACGGGATGCGCGGCACCGGCTGATCCGCCGCACCCTTTGCGAAATCTGAAAACGCCCGTGCATCCCGCGCGGGCGTTTTCGATTCAGGGATCGTTTGATTCAGGGGGCAGCTACAGCCCACCGCCCGGACGATCAGCCGACACGACAGGCCGCCATCAGCGCCATGTGCAGGATGTCCCTGACCGTGGCGGTGGTCGAGGTCAGTTTTACCTGACGGTCGATCCCGCTGAGGATCGGCCCGATCACCGTCGCACCCGCCAGTTCCTGCATCATCTTGACGGAGATCGACGCGGAATGGCGCGCTGGAACCACGATGATGTTCGCTGGGCCGGACAGGCGGCAAAATGGGTATTGCCGCATCACGTCGGCGTTCAGCGCGACATCGACGGTCATTTCGCCATCATATTCGAAATCGACATTTCGCGCGTCCAGCGCCTCGACCGCGTGGTGCATCTTCTCCGCCCGCTCGGACACAGGGTAGCCGAAATTGGAGAACGAGCAGAACGCCACACGTGGTTCCAGACCCAGCGACCGGGCGACCTTCGCGGCCTGCTCCGCGATATTGGCGAGGTCCTCACGTTCCGGCCATTCGTGCACCAGCGTGTCCGCGATCAGGATCAGCCGCCCGTTATGCAGGATCGCGGAGATTCCGACCGCGCCATCCGCCGCCGTCGCATCGAACACCAGGCCGATCTGCGACAGGACCTGCGCGCTTTTCCGCGTGGCCCCCGTCACCATGCCGTCCGCCATGTCATGCGCCAGCATCAGCGCCGCAAAGACATGCCTGTCCCGACTGGCGAGGCGGTAGCAATCGCGCTGGTCCAACCCCTTGCGTTGCAGCCGCGCGTACAGGTAGTCGGCCATCTGTTGCAGGTTGTCGACGGTGCCCGCGTTCACCACCTCGATCTCATCAATCGCATCGGGCTGACCGGACGCCTCCAGCATGGCGGCGATTTCATCGCGCCGTCCGACCACCAGCGCCTGGCCGAGGCCAGAGCGTCGATAGGTCAACGCCGCGCGCACCACACGTTCGTCATCCCCCTCGGCGAAGATCATGCGCGCCTGCGCCCTGCGTGCCCGGTTGAACAGGCCGTCGAGCACCGATGCCGTCGGATCCAGCCGGGATTTCAGCGCCAGTTCATAGCTGTCCATGTCGATGATCGGACGGCGCGCGACACCCGTATCCATTCCCGCCTTGGCCACGGCCGGGGGGACCACGTGGATCAGGCGCGGGTCGAAGGGTGTGGGGATGATGTAATCGCGCCCGAATTGCAGCTTGCGCCCATAGGCCATCGCCACCTCGTCCGGCACGTCCTGCCGGGCCAGATCGGCCAAGGCCTCGGCACAGGCGATCTTCATCTCATCGTTGATGGCACGGGCGTGAATATCGAGCGCACCGCGAAACAGGTAGGGAAAGCCCAGCACGTTGTTGACCTGATTGGGGTAATCCGACCGCCCGGTGGCGACGATGGCGTCCTCACGCACGGCATGCGCTTCCTCCGGCGTGATTTCCGGGTCGGGGTTGGCCATGGCGAAGATCACCGGGTTCCGCGCCATGCTGGCGATCATCTTCGCCGTTACGGCACCTTTGACCGATACGCCCAGAAAAACGTCGGCCCCGTGCATCGCGTCCTCCAACGTGCGGTCATCGGTATGGGCGGCGTGGGCGCTCTTCCATTGGTTCATCCCCTCGGTCCGACCCTGATAGATGACGCCTTTCGTGTCGCAGGCGATGCAATTGTCGTGGCGCGCACCCATCGCCTTGATCAATTCGATACAGGCGATCCCGGCGGCACCGGCGCCATTGAGCACGATCTTGCAATCCTCGATCTTCTTGCCGGAAATCCGCAGCGCGTTCATCAAACCGGCGGCACAGATCACGGCGGTGCCGTGCTGGTCATCGTGAAAGACGGGAATGTCCATCTCCTCCTTCAACCGCTGCTCGATGATGAAACATTCGGGGGCCTTGATATCCTCAAGGTTGATGCCGCCGAAGGACGGGCCCATCAGCTTGACCGCGTTGATGAAGGCCTCTGGATCCTCGGTATCCAGTTCGAGGTCGATGGAGTTCACGTCAGCGAAGCGTTTGAACAGCACCGCCTTGCCCTCCATCACCGGCTTGGACGCCAGCGCGCCCAGATTGCCCAGCCCCAGAAC
The DNA here is from genome assembly GCF_014235845.1 of Pontivivens nitratireducens. Lineage (GTDB taxonomy): Bacteria > Pseudomonadota > Alphaproteobacteria > Rhodobacterales > Rhodobacteraceae > Pontivivens > Pontivivens nitratireducens. Next base: position 19,242 of record NZ_JACJUQ010000006.1, read on the forward strand.
CGCCGTACCGTTCGAGATCACGGCGACCATGTTGCCCTTGGTGGTATAGTCATAGGCCAGCGCGGGGTCCCTCGCGATCGCCTCGCACGGGACGGCGACGCCGGGCGAATAGGCAAGGCTGAGATCGCGCTGCGTTGTCATCGCGGTAGAGGCGCGAACCTCCAGCTTACCCGGCGTGGGCGCCAGGTGATATGCCAGCGCGTCCTCATCCGTTATCCGTGTCTTCCTGGTCATCCACCTGTCCCTTGAATTTTGCTTTTCGACACGTTTAGCGGGCCATGCCGGGCGCACAAAGGCTTTTCGCCACTCCGACGGCACGTTAGGACAGTTCGACCAAGCGAAGGGGGCCGGAATGTCGAATACCGCGACGCCGATGATGGCGCAGTTTCTGGAGATCAAGGCCCAGTACCCCGATGCGCTGCTGTTCTACCGGATGGGCGATTTCTACGAGATGTTCTTTGACGATGCGGTCGCGGCCGCGGCGGCGCTCGACATCGCGCTGACCAAACGTGGCAAGCACGAAGGAAAGGACATCGCGATGTGCGGCGTGCCGCAGCACGCGGCGGAGGGGTATCTGCTGACCCTGATCCGCAAGGGGTTCCGCGTCGCCGTCTGCGATCAGATGGAAAGCCCGGCGGAGGCGAAGAAGCGCGGCTACAAGGCTGTGGTCAAGCGTGAGGTTGTCCGACTGGTCACCCCCGGCACCCTGACCGAGGATACCCTGCTGGACGCGCGGCGGCACAATTATCTGGCCGCTTATGCCCAGGTACGCGATGCCGGGGCCTATGCCTGGCTGGACCTGAGCACCGGCGAACTGCACGTCGCGCGCTGCCCGCTGGTAACGTTGGGCCCGATGCTGGCCCGCACCGGCCCGCGTGAGGTTCTGGTCGTGGAGGGCGAGGTTCCCCCCGCCCTGGATGAGGACCCGGCCGTCGTCACGCCGCTGGGTCGTGCCAGCTTCGACAGTGAGGCCGCGCGAACCCGGTTGGAAACCCTCTATGGCACCGGCTCGCTGGACGGGTTCGGGCAGTTCGACCGGGCGGAGCTTGCGGCGCTCGGCGCGCTGATCGACTATGTGGACATCACGCAAAAGGGCCGCCTGCCCCTGATCCGCCCCCCGGTGCAGGAGCATCAGGGCGCTGCGATGCAGATCGACGCCGCGACCCGCCGCAATCTGGAACTGACCCACGCGCTCAGCGGTGGGCGTGAGGGCAGCCTTCTGACCGCCATCGACCGTACGGTAACAGGCGCGGGGGCACGCTTGCTGGAAACGCGACTGTGCGCCCCCTCAACCGATCTGGAAACCATACGTGGCAGGCTGGACGCGGTGCAGGCCTTCGTCGAGGATCGCACGCTGAGCGCCGATCTGCGTGAGGCCTTGCGGCAGGCTCCCGACATGGATCGCGCGCTGACGCGGCTGGCGCTGGACCGTGGCGGGCCGCGCGACCTCGCCGCCATCCGAAACGGGTTGCGCGCAGGCGAACGAGTTGCCCACGCCCTGAGCGGCGAACTGCCCGATCAGGTGGCGCAGGCCGCGCGGGCGCTGGCCACCCTGCCCGATTGCGCCAACTTGCTGAACGCGGCGCTGGTGGCCGAACCGCCTTTGCTGAAACGCGACGGCGGTTTCGTGGCCGAGGGCGTGGATGTCGATCTGGACGAGGTGCGCACCCTGCGCGACGAGGGGCGCGGTGTCATCGCCTCGATGCAGGCGAAATATGCGGAGATCGCAAGCGTCACCGCGTTGAAGATCAAGCATAACAACGTGCTGGGCTATTTCATCGAAACGACCGCCACCCATGCGGAAAAGATGCTGTCCGCACCGCTGTCAGACACCTTCATCCACCGCCAGACCACGGCGAATGCAGTGCGGTTCACCACTGTCGAATTGTCCGAACTGGAAACGCGCATCCTCAATGCGGGCGCGCGCACGTTGGAGTTGGAGCTGGAACAGTTCACCCGCATGCGTGAGGCCGTGCTGGCGGACGGGGCCGCGATCAATGCCGCCGCGCGGGCGCTGGCGGAACTGGACGTGGCGACAGGGCTGGCGGAACTGGCCGTGGACAGCGACTGGACCCGCCCCGTGCTGGACATGTCGCGCAGCTTCGCCATCGTCGGCGGGCGTCATCCCGTGGTGGAGCGTGCCCTGCGCCGACAGGGCGGGCCGGAGTTCATTCCCAACGATTGCGATCTGAGCGCGGAGGGCGAGGATGCCGCCCGCATCGTCCTGCTGACGGGTCCGAACATGGCGGGTAAATCGACCTGGCTGCGACAAAACGCGATCATCGCGCTGCTGGCGCAGATCGGCGCGTTCGTGCCTGCCGCCTCGGCCCATATCGGCTTGGTCGATCAGCTGTTTTCGCGGGTCGGCGCGGCGGACGATCTGGCGCGGGGACGATCCACCTTCATGGTGGAGATGGTGGAAACGGCGGCAATCCTGAACCGGGCCGGTCCGCGTGCGCTGGTCATTCTGGATGAGATCGGGCGCGGAACGGCGACCTATGACGGCCTCAGCATTGCGTGGGCGGTGATGGAGCATTTGCACGACGTCAACGGCGCACGTGCCCTGTTTGCCACGCATTACCATGAGATGACCGCCCTGTCAGACAAGCTGGACGGCGTATCCAACGCCACCGTCGCCGTGCGTGAGTGGGAGGGGAACGTCGTTTTCCTGCATGAGGTACGTGAGGGCGCAGCGGATCGGTCCTATGGGGTTCAGGTCGCACGGCTGGCCGGATTGCCCGCCCCCGTGGTGGAGCGGGCGCGCAGCGTTCTGGACATCCTCGAAAAGGGCGAACGCGAACAGGGCGGCAAGACGAAAACCCTGATCGACGACTTGCCCCTGTTCTCCGTACCCGCCCCCGCGCCCCAACCTGCCAAGACGGAATCCAAGGTCGAAAGCAGGCTGGCGGACATTCTGCCCGACGGATTGAGCCCGCGCGAGGCATTGGATCTGATCTATGAACTGAAGGGTCTGATGCCGAACGAGACGCCCTAGTACAGTGCCTTGGCATAGCGGGCGAGCATCTGCTCCTCGCTCTCGGGCTGATCGTCAGTGCCGGTCTGGTCGGCAATCATCTGCCCCATCGTGGGCACCGGACGCTGCTCGCCCCATGTCTGGGGCTGCCACAGGCCGGATCGCAGCATCGACTTGGCGCAATGCAGATAGGCGCGTGTCACCTTCACCCGCAGCACGCTCAGCGCGGGTCTGCCATGCGCGGCGCAGCGGTCGCACAGGTCGGCATCGTCATGGATGTCCGCGATGCCACGCACCCGCAGCGTTTCGCGCACCCCCGGTATCATGAAGATCAGACCGATGGCCGGATCGCCCAGCAGATTGGTCAGGTTGTCCAAACGATTGTTGCCGGGCCGGTCGGGGATCAGCAGATGGGTGTCATCCTCGACGATCACGAAACCGGGGGCATCGCCGCGCGGTGTCACGTCCAGTCCGTCAGGCCCGGAAGTGGACATCACGAGGAACGGAGAGGCCGCGATGAAGGTACGGCAATGCGTATCGAGCCCGTGCAGCTCCTTGGCCACGCTGCGGGCGCTTTTCTCACCGTAAAGGGCGCGAAGGGCCGCCTCCTGAGTGATGCGACCCATCGCGGCCCCCTTATCATCCGCCCGAGGACACGCCGACCTGCGCGGGGCGCAGCAGACGGTCACCGATCATGAAGCCCTCGGCCATCACCTGCAGCACACATCCCGCGGCCACGCCGGGCATCGGGGCCTCGAACATCGCCTGATGCAGCTTGGGGTCGAACTTGTCGCCCATCTCGGGGTCGATGCGGGTGATCTTATGCTTTTCAAAGGCGTTGAGAAGCTCACGCTGCGTCAGTTCGATCCCCTCGATCACCGAGGAGGCGGCCTCACGCTGCTCCTCCGTAATGGCCTCAACCGCACGTTTCAGATTGTCGTGCACCGGCAGCAATTCACGGGCCAAGCGTGTTCCGCCATAGATCTCCGCGTCCTTGCGATCCCGCTCCAGCCGCTTGCGCAGATTTTCCATGTCCGCATAGGTCCGCAAAAGCTTGTCGCGCAGCTCTTCGTTTTCCGTGCGCAGGCTGTCGATCTCCGCATCGGGATCGGCATAGGCTTGCGAGTTTTCATCCGGTTCGCCCTCGGCCTCCGGCATGTCTTCGAACTCTTCGTTCACGTCATTTTCGTTCGACATATTCGACTTCCGTCCTCAGCGCTTCATCGACCGTCCTTCAACAGACGGCCGACCAGTTGCGCGGTGTAATCCACGATCGGAACGATGCGCCCGTAGTTCAGCCGCGTAGGGCCGATGACACCGATCGCGCCGATGATCTTCCGATCAGCGTTCATATAGGGAGATACGACCAGAGAGGAACCCGAAAGTGAAAAGAGCTTGTTCTCGGACCCGATGAAAACCCGCACACCGTCGCCCTCCTCGGTCAAACTGAGCAATTGGGCGAGATCGCGCTTGCGCTCGATATCGTCGAAAAGCTGGCGAATGCGGATCAGGTCATCCTCCGCCCCGGTCGAATCGATCAGATGCGAAGTGCCGCGCACGATCAGACGGTCGCGGTCGTCACCCGTTTGCTCGGACCACAGGGCCACGCCGGATTCGACCAGATTGCGGGCCAGCACGTCCAGCTCCTGCCGGCGGGAGACGATCTCCGCCTCGACGATGGAGCGGGCCTCGCTCACGGTGCGGCCTTCGAGGATGGAATTGAGGAAGTTCGCTGCCTCTCGCATCGCGGATGGCGGCAGACCGGGCGGTGGGGTGAACAGCCGGTTCTCGACCCGCCCGTCGGCCATGACCAGCACAACCAGCGCCCGCTCATCCGAGAGGGAGACGAATTCGATATGCCGGATCGGTGCCTCGACCTGCGGGGTCAGCACCAGAGACGCACCGCGTGTCAGGCCCGACAACACGCCCACCGCACGATCCAGCGCGCCGGTAATGTCGTCACTGTCGGTTCCGACGGCACGCTCGATCTCCTGCCGGTCGACGGAGTTCACATCGCCGCCCTCGATGAAGCCATCCACGAACATCCGCAATCCGCGCTGGGTCGGCACCCGCCCCGCGCTAACATGGGGACTGCCCAGAAGGCCCAGCATTTCGAGATCCTGCATCACGTTTCGGATCGTCGCGGCGGATACCGGCTGCGCCAATGCCCGCGACAGGGTGCGTGATCCGACAGGCTCCCCGGTATCCAGATACGTCTCGACCAGCGAGCGAAAGACCGCGCGGGCCCGCTCGTTCATGTCGTCCAAAGTGCTCGTCTTGGGTTCATTCATGTCCATAAAGAGGTAGACACGCGATGCAGTCAGGTCAACGGCACTGTCCATCTGCGCTGCGGGCCGGACGCATGGCGCATCACTGGACGGATATGACCCTCTGCTATAGGGAAAGATCGAGTTTTACAGGAGAGTATCATGCGCCCATCCGGCCGGTCCGTCGATCAACTGCGCCCCGTTTCCATCGAGACGAACGTGACCATGCACGCCGAGGGGTCGTGCATCATCCGTTGTGGCAACACGCATGTGCTGTGCACCGCTTCGCTGGAGGAACGGGTGCCGCCATGGTTGCGCAATACCGGTCTGGGTTGGGTCACTGCGGAATATGGCATGCTGCCCCGCGCCACCACCACACGTAACCGACGTGAGGCACAGGCTGGCAAGCAATCGGGCCGCACGCAGGAAATCCAGCGCCTGATAGGCCGGTCCTTGCGCGCCGGGATCGACCGCGTCGCCCTGGGTGAGCGGCAGATCACCGTCGATTGCGACGTCATTCAGGCCGATGGCGGGACGCGTTGCGCCTCCATCACCGGGGGCTGGGTCGCCCTGCGTCTGGCAATCAACAAACTGCTGAAGGCGGGCGATCTGAAAAGCGATCCGCTGACCACGCATGTCGCCGCTATCAGCTGCGGTATCTATGGCGGACAACCCGTGCTGGATCTGGATTACGCCGAAGATAGCGCCGCGGGAACCGACGCTAATTTCGTCATGACCGGTGAGGGGGGAATGATCGAGGTTCAGGGCTCGGCCGAGGGGGCGCCGTTCTCTCGCGATGAACTGACCCGGCTGCTCGATCTGGCCTCCTCCGGCGTCGATGATCTGGTCGCGGCACAAAAGGCCGCTGTCGCATGATCCGCAAGGTCTCCTCAGGCGAGCGCATGGTTCTTGCCTCTCACAACGCTGGAAAGTTGCGGGAGATTTCGGCCCTGTTGGAACCATACGGGATCGACGTCACCTCCGCCGGTGTTCTGGGCCTCAGCGAACCGGAGGAGACCGAGGATACCTTTGCCGGAAACGCCCGGTTGAAGGCGCATTTTGCTGCACGTGAAACCGGGCTGGTTGCGCTCAGCGACGATTCCGGGATTGAGGTCGATGCGCTGGACGGTGCACCCGGCGTCTATACCGCCGATTGGGCCGAAACGGGCCAGGGCCGCGATTTCATGATGGCGATGACCCGAACCTGGCGCGAGCTGGAGGAGCGTAACGCTCCGGAACCGCGTACGGGCCGCTTCGTCTGCACGTTGTGCCTGGCCTGGCCGGACGGGCACGACCAGATCTATCGCGGTGAGGCCGGGGGCCGTCTGGTCTGGCCACCGCGCGGCGAACAGGGTTTCGGCTATGATCCAATGTTCCTGCCCGACGGACAAACCCTGACCTTCGGTGAAATGCCCTATGCGCAAAAGGAGCCTCTGAGCCACCGCTCCGCCGCGTTCAAACTGTTGACGGCGCAAACTTTTGGCTGAGCTTCTGACACCAGATTGGCGCAATGGCGGGTTCGGCGTCTATGTTCACTGGCCGTTCTGTCAGGCAAAGTGCCCATATTGCGATTTCAATTCCCATGTCCGGCGCGAGGTCGATCACGCAGCATGGTGTGATGCCCTGTGTCGAGAGATCGAACATGCCGCGAGCCTCAGCGGACCGCGCCGCGTCGATACCGTGTTCTTCGGCGGAGGCACGCCTAGCCTGATGAAGCCGGAGACGATCGCGGCTGTCATCGGCAAGATCGGGCAGGTATGGAGCCTGGCCGAAGATGCGGAAATCACGCTCGAAGCCAATCCGACATCCGTCGAGGCCGGAAAGTTCCAAGGCTTTCGTGACGCGGGTATCAACCGCGTCTCCATGGGGATACAGGCCCTCAACGATGTGGATCTCAAACGTCTGGGGCGAATGCATACTGCGCGTGAAGCCATGGAGGCCTTTGAAATCGCGCGAGCGTGCTTTGACCGGGTGAGTTTCGATTTGATTTACGCCCGACAAGGGCAAGACAGAGCATCATGGAAAACTGAATTAAATCAAGCTATTAGCTTGGGTTTGGATCACCTGTCACTCTATCAGCTGACCATTGAGGCATCCACCAGATTTGGGGAACTTCACGCACGTGGGGCGCTGCGCGGCATGCCCAATGACAGCATTGCCAGTGACATGTATTTCGATACGCAGGATATCATGGAATCGGCTGGACTGCCGGCTTACGAGATCTCGAACCACGCGCGGAATGCCGCGGAATCCCGTCACAATCTGATCTATTGGCGGTATGGCGACTATGCCGGTATCGGGCCGGGTGCTCATGGTCGGATAACCGGAGCGGACGGTATCAGGCGAGCCACTGAAACGCTTCGTATGCCCGAAGCCTGGCTGCAGAATGTGCAAAGGCACGGTCACGGATACAAGCCTGCGGATGCTCTGTCCCTGTACGATCAGGCGGTCGAATGTGTTCTGATGGGGCTGCGCCTGCGTGAAGGTATCGACATGCCCCGATTGCAGGCACTGAACCCCGGTTTTTTCGACGAATCCGCCCTCGTCACACTAAAAGAGGACGGGCTGATTTCCATCCGAGATCACCGCTTGTCGATTACACGACAAGGGCGCCCGGTGACGAATGCGATCCTGCGCGAACTGATTGCCTGATCAGTTTTCCCCGGACAGCAAACCACATAGCCGGTCGAGGTCGTCCAGATCGCGATAAGTGACGCTTATCTGCCCGCCCTGCCCGTCAGATCTGTGGGTAATCGAGACTGTGAGTCCTAGAGCTGCGCTAAGATCACCTTCCAACGAACGGGTATCGGCATCCTTCTTGGCCTTCGCCGTAGGCTGGCGGGTTCCGGGAATGACCGGAGTTTTCGCCCGCTTTTCAGCCTCACGTACCGAAAGCCGCTGCTGTACGATCTGGTTCGCAAGAGGCATGGGATCGGCGAGCGGTACCAGCGCACGCGCATGGCCCGCCGAAAGCTGCCCCTCGACCAACATGTCGAGTACTGGGGTTGGGAGGGAAAGCAAGCGTAGCAAGTTTGCAATATGAGAGCGTGACTTGCCAAGTGCTTCTGCCAGTTTTTCCTGCGTGTGACCGAACTTTTCCATAAGCTGCTTGTAGCCACGCGCCTCTTCCACAGCATTCAGGTCAGATCTCTGAATGTTTTCAATGATGGCGACTTCGAGAACTTCGGTATCATTGAATTCACGGATAACGACCGGCAGTTCATGCAGTTGAGCTCGCTGCGCGGCCCGCCAACGTCGCTCACCCGCAACGATTTGGTAGGCAGAGGCACCGGTAGGATCGGGCCGAACGATCAGAGGCTGAATGATACCCTTTTCGCGGATCGAACGCGTAAGATCGTCTAGGTCGGATTCAGTGAACGTTCGCCTCGGCTGGTCTGGATTCGGACTGATTTGTTCGATTGGCAGGGTTTGAACAGTGGTCGATTCCGAACCCTGGCCCGGATCCACATCGACTAGGAGAGCGGACAAGCCGCGCCCGAGCCCCTTACGATCAGGTTTTCGCATGGGAAGTCCTCTTCTTTTCGACACGCGTGGCACGTGTGAGCAGTTCGGCCGCCAAGCGCTGATATGCCAGACTGCCTGCGCTGGTTTCATCGTATAGCAAGGCTGGCATGGCGTGCGAAGGTGCTTCAGACAGCCTGACATTCCGGGGAATCACAGTTTCAAAAACCAGATCACCCAGTGTCTGGCGCGCATCAGCAGCAACTTGATGGCACAAATTGTTGCGGCGGTCATACATTGTCAGCACAATACCTTGAATCTCAAGCGATGCATTCAACGCTGAACGAACTTCGCGTATCGTATTCATGAGTTGACTAAGTCCTTCGAGAGCGAAGAACTCACATTGTAGCGGAACGAGTACTGTTGCCGCAGCCGACAGCGCATTCAGGGTCAGTAAGTTCAGCGCAGGCGGACAATCGATCAGAACATAGTCATACTGATCCCCCGCAGTGCGCAAACTGTCCCTGAGGCGATTTGCGCGGCTCGACTCCTTCGAAAGTGTGAGATCAACGGAGCTGAGATCCGGCGTGGCTGGAGCGATAAACAGGTTCGGGACAATAGTCGGAAGAGCAACCTCAGCGATCGGTTTACGATCAACCAGTACATCATAGGTTGACTGCAGGCGGGCCGAATTCTCAATTCCCAACCCTGTAGAGGCATTGCCCTGCGGATCGAGATCAACCAGCAGCACCCTTTGCCCCACTGCGGCCAAAGCGGTGCCCAAGTTTATCGCGGTCGTGGTTTTACCTACGCCGCCCTTCTGATTTGCGAGAGCAATTATTTTCATTTCAGGACACTTTCAAATATGTTTCAGGCCCTTGATACGAAGGATGGCGCCTTCTCGGCTGGTCAAACTCTGGACTTCCTCGACATCAAAAGTCCAGTCCTTCCGCGCGACTTCAAGCTCAAGTTTTCGGTTCGCGCCCTTCATGAACAAACATTGCCCTTCCGATGAGAGGTGCGGTTTGGCCAGGGTGAAAAGTGATGGCAAGGAAGCCAATGCTCGGGCGCTTATCACATCCGCAGATTGGGGTTCCAGTGCTTCGATGCGACGATTAGTTACCTTCGCACCCAGCTTACATTCGCGAATTACTGTGCGCATGAAAAGACATTTGCGCATATCACTCTCAACTAAAACCAGATCCTTATCAGGATATATGCACGCTACGATCAGGCCGGGGAAACCTCCACCAGACCCAATATCCACCCATGTGTTCGAATCTTCTCCTAAATGTGCGATTTGTAGGGAATCGAGAACGTGTCGAGTCCAGACTTCAGGAATGGTATTCGGAGCAACGAGATTAATCTTTGGATTCCATTGAATCAGCAATTCAACGTACCTATCGAAGGCTCTCATTGTTTCACGTGAAACACTCTTCTCGACTAATTCTCGCCCTGAAAAAGTCACGCTGATTTTCGCTCAGCTCGTCGGGTCGCGGCAATGAGCAAGCCAAGTGCTGCAGGGGTCATACCCTCAATTCTCGAAGCCTGTGCAATAGAATCTGGTCGTGTTGCCAGCAACTTGGTTTTCAGCTCGGTCGAAAGGCCAGCGATAGATTGGTACGGCAAGTCCAAGGGTAGCGATTTCTCCGCATCGCGCTTCAAAGCGGCGATATCCCGGCCCTGACGTTCAATGTAGCTCGCATAGGTCGCGTCGATTGATAGCTGAGACAGAATATCAGACGAAATCGCTGAAGATTCAGGACAAAGTTCCACTATATGGGTCGGCGTAGTTTCGCTTCGCGCCATCAAATCGAACACTGAACGGCGCTGCCCATCGCGGTTTACCTTCAAACCGACCGCATTTGCCCGGTCGGGAGTGACCGTGTATGCTGAAAAGAGGGAGCGCGCATATGCCAATTTCGTGGCCTTCTCCTCATATTCCTCGGCGCGATCTTGGCTGATGCACCCAATTTCCATCCCGAGAGGCGTCAATCGCTGATCTGCATTATCGGCCCTCAGTGAAAGCCTGTATTCTGCCCTGGACGTGAACATCCGATATGGCTCCGCAACGCCTCGGGTTACGAGATCGTCTATCATTACTCCGATATATGCTTGAGATCGATCCAGAACGAACGGTTCAGCACCGGCCACAGATAATGCCGCGTTCAATCCGGCAATAAGTCCCTGAGCAGCCGCTTCTTCATATCCTGTTGTACCATTGATTTGTCCGGCCAAAAACAGACCCGGGCAGTTTATGACCCTCAATGTAGAATCCAAGCCTCTTGGATCCACATAATCATACTCAATCGCATATCCCGGCTGAACAATCTCGGCGTATTCCAATCCACGCATAGATTTTACATATTGTTCCTGAATTTCGACTGGAAGTGACGTCGAAATTCCGTTCGGATATACCAAATCCGAATTCAGACCTTCTGGTTCCAGAAAAACCTGATGAGCTGATTTATCAGCAAATCGCGTGACCTTATCTTCTATGGATGGGCAATAGCGAGGACCAGGTCCGGTAATGTTGCCACTGTACATAGCTGATTTTTCGAGGTTTTCCCGAATTAATTCGTGCGTGGCTTCGTTCGTATGGGTAATTCCACATGCTATTTGAGGAGGCAGATCACCTGAGTTCAGGAACGAAAATCTAACAGGATGCTCATCAGCCTCCTGACGTTCCAAGATTTTCCAATTAATACTCTTGCTTCTCAACCGCGGCGGAGTGCCAGTTTTCAATCGTCCAAGTGGAAGGGCCAGATTTTCAATCCGCTGAGCCAGTTTGGATGCAGACGGATCGCCCATTCTGCCACCCTGTCTGGTTACACTCCCGATATGAATCACACCTCTCAGAAAGGTTCCCGTGGTTATAACCACAGCACCAGCCGAGATTTCGCTACCATCAGCCAAGGTAACGCCTGCGATTTTACCTTTTGCGATGATTAAATCGTCAACAGCCGCCTCAATAACAGCCAAATTTGGCAAGTTATCGAATTCAGCTTGCATATGACGGCGATACAAATCCCGATCCGCTTGTGTACGTGGGCCCTGAACTGCGGGTCCTTTCCGCCTGTTCAACAACCTGAACTGTATACCTGACCGATCCGCAACACGGCCCATTACGCCATCCAATGCGTCAATCTCTCGAACCAAATGCCCCTTACCTAGACCTCCGATGGCGGGGTTACAGGACATTTCTCCAATACGATCACGGCGATGCGTAATGAGAGCTACCTGAGATCCCATACGTTGCGCGGCGAGAGCGGCTTCGCAACCCGCATGCCCACCACCTACGATAATTACATCAAACGCATTATGTTTCACGTGAAACAACCTTACTTACCTATGCAAAAACTGGAGAAGATGTCCCCAAGAACATCCTCGACCCCGATTCGACCGATCAGCTGGTCCAGAGCATGTATAGCAGATCGCAGATCCTCTGCCACGAATTCAGGTCCGCTGTAATCTTCATCAAGAGATGAAAGAGCGTTCCCCAGGTACTCCGCCCCAGCACGCATCGCGACCTGATGACGCTCTCTAATCAACAACGAAGAGCCACTGGTGAGATAATTCAGCCTGACTTCGATATCCTTTAACAAACGTTCGATACCGTACCCTGATAAGCTCGATACGCCACCTTTGCTTCCATCATCGTCTTTACCATGTATTATCAGGTCATGAGCCTCAACCTCAATAGTATCATCGGGGCCAACCTGATCCGGTTCCAACAGAAAAATACGCATATCTGCCGAATTTGCGCGCCGCTTTGCCAGATCAATACCCATACCCTCAACCACATCACTTGTCTCTCTAAGACCGGCTGTATCGAGAAAAGTTACAGCATGGCCGGATACATCAAGACGAGCCTCGATAACATCCCTGGTCGTGCCGGCATATTCCGATATCAACGCGACATCTCGCCGACTTAGACGATTGATCAAACTCGATTTTCCGGTGTTTGGACGTCCGACAATAGCCACTTCGAAGCCGCTGCGAATATCCGCCGCAGCTTTCGCCCCGCTAAGCTGCGATTTCATATGCCCCAGTACACGCCCAATCAGACTGCGCACTTCAGGGTAGACATCAACCGGAACGTCCTCGTCCGCGAAATCGATCGTCGCCTCGATTAGGGCAATCGAGCGCAGCAAATCTGCGCGCCAGGAAACAACCAGCCTGGACAGTTCACCATCCATAACCCGCAAAGCCTGTCGCCTCTGGCTTTCCGTGTCTGCATCCAGCAGGTCTGCCAAACCCTCGACCTGAGACAAATCCAGTCGTCCGTTTTCCAGACTTCGCCGGGTAAACTCACCTGCATCAGCGATTCTTAATCCGGGCTGGTCGGAGAGTACCTTTACCAACTGAGACAAAACCGCGGGCGATCCGTGGTGATGGATTTCAACCACCGGCTCACCCGTAAAACTGCCGTGCGCATCAAAGCGGAGGATCAAGGCCTGATCTATTTTCGATCCATCACGACTATCCCGTACCCAACGCAGCGCAGAAGATCTGTGATCGGGCAACGTGCCACACAACCGCTCAGCCGTTGCATGTGCCAATGGACCGGAAATCCGTATGATTCCAACGCCTGCCCTACCAGGAGAAGTTGCAGGCGCAAAGATAGTATCCAGCATGTATCACACCCATAGAGTGCAATACACGCACTCTGATAAACTACTAAGTATTCATGGAGTCAAAGAAGTCAGAATTGCTCTTTGTTTGCTTCAACTTACCCAGTAAGAATTCGATTGCATCCGTTGTTCCCATAGGATTGAGAATCCGCCGCAATACAAACATCTTGGTCAAGTCGGACTTATCAACCAGAAGTTCTTCCTTACGCGTGCCCGACTTCATGATATCGATGGCGGGGAAGACCCGTTTATCCGCAATCTTGCGATCCAGAACCAGTTCGGAGTTACCGGTTCCCTTGAACTCTTCGAAGATAACTTCATCCATACGGCTGCCCGTATCGATCAGCGCCGTCGCAATGATCGTCAGCGATCCACCTTCCTCGATGTTTCGCGCAGCACCAAAGAACCTTTTCGGTCGCTGAAGCGCGTTGGCATCGACACCGCCGGTCAGCACCTTGCCGGAGGACGGCACGACTGTATTGAAAGCCCGACCCAGACGCGTGATGGAGTCCAGCAGGATAACAACATCCCGCTTATGCTCGACCAGGCGCTTCGCCTTTTCGATGACCATTTCGGAAACGGCGACATGGCGGGTAGCCGGCTCGTCGAAGGTCGAGGATACGACCTCACCTTTGACCGATCTCTGCATGTCTGTAACTTCTTCTGGCCGCTCGTCGATCAACAGGACAATCAGATAGCATTCGGGGTGATTCTTCTCGATCGAATTCGCAATATTCTGCAAAATCATCGTCTTACCGGTACGTGGCGGCGCCACAATCAGGCAGCGTTGACCTTTCCCGATGGGTGAAACGAGGTCGATCACTCTGGCGGAACGATCCTTCACAGTCGGATCCGACACCTCCATCGACAGCCGCTCATCAGGATAGAGAGGCGTCAGGTTGTCGAAGTGAACCTTGTGATTGACCTTCTCCGGATCTTCGAAGTTGATCAGCGTGACCTTCACCAGACCGAAATAATTTTCGCCATCCTTCGGCGCGCGGATCACACCGTCTACGGTATCGCCAGTGCGCAGGCTGAATTTTCGGATCTGACTGGGGGAGACGTAGATATCGTCCGGACCCGGCAGATAGTTCGCCTCGGGCGAGCGCAGGAAACCGAAGCCGTCTTGCAGCACTTCGAGCACACCATCCCCGGAAATCTCGACTCCATCCTCGGCGGTTTCCTTGAGGATCGCGAACATCATGTCGCCCTTACGCATCGTAGAGGCGTTTTCGATTTCGAGCTCTTCCGCCATCTTCAGCAGATCGGCAGGGCTCTTCGCTTTCAACTCGGCAAGCGAGAGGCGTTCAATATCCATCAATTTCGGTCCGGTTATGTGATCGGTGCTCATACACACCAGATTACAGTAAGAGGAAGGGAAGCGCAGATCCCGCCCGCGCCTTTCGTCAGATATGGCGGTTAAGTCGAATATGTCAACAACATCATCGCTCAGAATGGTTTGACGATGACCGCAATCACGATGATCACCATCAACACAGTCGGTATTTCATTCGCGAACCGGTAGGTACGACCGGATCTGGTATTTCTGTCTTCGAGAAATTCCTTCCGCCTTCCGTTCAGCCAGGCGTGAAAACCGGTCATGATCAGTACCGCGATGAATTTTGGTAGAAACCACCATCCGAGCACGCCCGGAATCGCCGCGAGCAATATTCCAAACGTCCAGGTGGCGATCATCGCTGGCGTCATGATCACACTGTAGAGCTTCATCTCCATCATTTTGAAGGTTTCGGAGACGTCGCTCCCTGCCTCCCCACTTTCTGCGTGGTGAACGAACAGTCGCGGCAGATAGAAAATCCCTGCCATCCAGGAGATCACGGAAATCACGTGAGCGGCTTTCAGCCATGGATAGGCGATGCCGAGCAAATCCTGAATCATGTGTCGTCCTTCCTCGCTGGTTTCCTTCTTTGCCGGAGTTCCGAGTTTAATCAAGCGGGGTCTGTGACCCTCTTAATATCAAGAAAGAGTCTAAGGATGTGGTTTGTAGAAGGGCTGTGAAAGCTGGGGATTATCGACAGACGCATTTTCTTCCACATGGTTGTTAACACGAGAATCGATTCCACCGCCTGTGCAGGTGGTGAAGCTGAATACGAGAAAAATTGATAAACATTGAAATTACAGCAACTTATAAGGCAAATCTTCGACTTCGGTGTCACCGACTCAGATTGACTCTTTGAAATTCCCCACATCGGGGCGGAATGGCCCGATTTTATCCACAGCCCCGCGTTACAAACTGAAAAGCAGGTCCAGCCTGTGTAGCGTCTTGGGTGGAGCGCGTGTAAAACCCGCACGGTGCTTTTCTCCACAGCGCCGCACAGATATCCTCGACAGGTATATCCACGACTTTATCCACAGGATTGATGGCCTTGACCGAACAAAAACGGCTTACGCTGCACCTGATTTCCGATTCCACAGGCAATACGTTGGCTTCCGCCGCGCGTGCGACTGCGGTTCGATTCGAATTTGCGGACTTCACGACCGAGGAGAACGCCTTCGTTCGCACGCGTGAGCATATTTCCCATATCGTCGAGCAGATAACTCAACCGGCTCTGATCCTGCACACGCTGTCAGATGCGACATTGCAGGACCACCTGACCAACCTGGCGATGCAGCGAGGTATCGAGGCGGTCGGCGTTCTGGACACCACGGTACAGGCGATGGCGCGTCACCTCGGCGCGCCGGCGCGTTCCCAGCCCGGACAACAGCATCGTGTCGATCACAATTATAACGAGCGCATCGCCGCCTTGGATTTCGCTATGGCGCATGACGATGGCGTGGACCCTGACAGATTGCTGGCCGCGGATGTGATTGTCGTCGGTGTCAGTCGCAGCTCCAAGACGCCGACCTGTATCTACCTTGGCTATCAGGGCGTTCGGGCGGCCAACGTTCCCCTGGTGCTGGACGTTCCCGCGCCTCCCGGTCTGCTCGCCGCGATGGAGGCCGGGGTTCCGGTGATGGGTCTGGTCGTCAGTCCGGGTCGCCTCGCGCAGGTGCGCGCCCATCGTTTGGTGGCGCTGGATCGGGGTGGAACGCAGGGCTATGCCGATATCGACACCATAAGGTCCGAAGTCGCCGAGGCCAGATTGTTTTTCGAGCGTCACGATATCCCGGTGATCGACGTCAGCAGACGCTCGATCGAGGAAACCGCCGCGGCCATTCTGGTCGAGCTTAGAAAGCGTACATCATGACCCAGATCGTTCTCGCCTCAGGCTCGGTTGCGCGATCCGCGATGCTCGAACGGGCCGGCGTGGCCCACAGGATCGACGTGTCCCGCGTGGATGAGGATGCCGTGAAACGCGCCATGGCGGCCGAGGGCGCGCCCCCGCGCGACATCGCGGACAAATTGGCGGAGCTCAAGGGCCTGCGGGTTTCGGCACGCAATGGCGACGCACTGGTTCTGTCTGCGGATCAAATCCTCGTCTGCAAGGGGCAGATGTTCGACAAGCCGCGCGACACGGCAGACCTGCGTGAGCAGTTGCGGACATTGCGCGGGCAGTCCCACGAATTGCTGTCCGCAGCCGTCATCTGCGAGGGCGGACGGCCGGTCTGGCGTCATATCGGGCGGGCCCAGCTTATCATGCGTTCCTTTTCAGACACATATCTTGAGGAATATATCGCCGAGGGCGCTGCGGGATTGCTCGACACGGTGGGCGGATACAAACTTGAGGAAAAGGGCGCGCAGCTGTTCAGCCGCGTTCAGGGGGACTATTTCACCGTACTCGGTCTTCCCTTGCTCGAAGTTCTGGGGTTTTTACGCGCACGGGGAATATTGACGGAATGAAGACCACATCTCCGCCACTGGCCGGTGTCGTCGGATGGCCGATCGGCTATTCGCGCTCACCTGCCTTGCATGGCCATTGGCTGAAACGCTATGGCATTGCCGGATATTACATCCCGATGGACATCGCGCCGCAGGATTTCGAGAATGGCGTCCGCTCCCTGCCCCGCCTGGGGTTCCGGGGCATCAACGTCACCCTGCCCTACAAGCAGACGGTTCTGCCCTTGGCGGACAAGATCAGCGATCGCGCGGCCCTGATCGGTGCCGCGAACACGCTGATCTTTCGCGAGGATGGCGGCATCTACGCCGACAATACAGACGGCTACGGATTTATCGAGAACCTGCGTCAGAACGCCCCCGGCTGGTCGGCGCGCAACGGCCCCTGTCTGGTGCTGGGCGCGGGTGGGGCGGCCCGTGGTATCGTCTCCGCCCTGATAACGGAGGGGGCGCCGGAAATACGGATCGCGAACCGTACGCGCCAGCGGGCCGAAATCCTCAAGGATCAATACGGGGCGCGGATCAATGTGATCGACTGGAACCGGGCGGCGGATGCGATGGCCGGGGCGATGACGATCATCAACACCACGTCGCTTGGCATGGCGGGCCAACCGGAGCTGAACATCAGCTTCGCCGCGGCACCTGGATCGGCCATCGCGACGGATATCGTCTATAATCCACTGGTGACCCCCTTCCTGCGTGAGGCTGCATCCGCGGGGCTGGTCACGGTGGACGGGCTGGGCATGCTGTTGCACCAGGCTGTGCCGGGATTTCGCCAATGGTTCGATCATTCGCCAGAGGTTGACGCCGCCCTTCGCCAAGCCGTGTTGGCCGCATGATGGCGTATAGTATCGGGCTTACCGGCTCCATCGGTATGGGCAAATCCACGACAGCCAATCTGTTCGCGGTGGAGGGCGTGCCGACCTGGGATGCGGACGCGGTGGTTCACCGCCTTTATGCACCCGGCGGCGCGGCAGTCGCGCCGTTGCGGGCCATCGTTCCGAATGCCATTCGCGACAACGCCGTGGATCGCGAGCTGTTGCGGCAAGCGGTTCTGGCGGATCCCTCCCTGCTCAAAAAGGTGGAGGCGACGGTCCATCCGCTCGTCGCGACAGATCGCGCGAATTTTCTCGCCACCGCCACGGCAGCGATCGTGCTGTTCGACATCCCCCTTCTGTTCGAGACGGGGCAGGCCGGTCTCTATGACAGCGTGGTCGTCGCCAGCGCCCCCGCGCCGATCCAGCACGCACGTGTCCTGGAACGTCCCGGCATGACGGAGGAGGCATTTCAGGCTATCCTTGCAAAGCAGGTGCCGGATGCGGAAAAACGGGCGCGGGCCGATTACGTGATCGACACCTCGCGCGGCATCGAGGCGGCGCGCGATCAGGTGCGGGCCGTGCTGGGCGTCATAAGGGGCAAGTTGGATGCGTGAGATCGTGCTGGACACCGAAACCACCGGCCTCGACCCGCTGTCGGGTGATCGTGTGGTGGAAATCGGCGCGGTCGAATTGCTGAACCACATGCCGACCGGGCGAACCTATCACCAGTACATCAATCCTGAGCGTGACATGCCGGTCGAGGCGTTCAACGTGCACGGGTTGAGCATCGAATTCCTCAGCGACAAACCCGTGTTCAAGCAGATCGGGCAGGAATTTCTCGATTTCGTAGGCGACAGCAAGATGGTGATCCACAACGCCGCCTTCGATATGAAGTTCCTGAACGCGGAGCTGAAATGGATGGGGCTGCCGGGCCTGCCGCCGGCCCAGGCGACCGATACGCTCGCCATTGCGCGCAGCCGGTTTCCCGGAGCCCAGAATTCGCTCGATGCCCTGTGCCGCCGCTTTGGCATCGACAATTCCGCGCGAACGAAGCACGGCGCGCTGCTCGATTCCGAAATACTGGCCGAGGTATATCTGGAACTTGTCGGAGGACGGCAGCCGGACTTCACCCTGTCGGTGGTGCGGGGCGACATGTCCGACGATGGCGCGAACAGGGACTGGACCCCGCCGCCGCGTCCCACCGCCCTGCCCCCACGTATTACCGAAGCGGAGAGGCTGGCCTTCGACGGGTTCGTGCAGAAGCTGGGCGAGAACGCGTTCTGGAACGATTTCAGCACGCCCTAGGATAAAAGACGGCGCCGGTCCTACCGGCGCCGCCCCTGAATTATTCGCAAGTCGATCAGGCGGTGCCCGAATTGCCCTCGGATGCCTTTTGCGCCTGCTGGCGGCGCAGCAATTCATTGCGATACAACGCCATGAAGTCGATAGGATCGACATTGACCGGCGGGAAGCCGCCGTCGCGGGTCATGTCGCTAACGATGCGACGCGCGAACGGGAAGATCATCGTCGGGCACTGGATCAACAGGAACGGATGCATCTGGGCGGCGGGAACGTTCGAAATCTCGAACATGCCTGCATAGTCCAGCTCCATCAGGAAGACCGGCTTCTCATCCGATTCCGCATTGATCTTGAGCGTTAGGACGACCTCATAGATCTCGCTGTCTCCGACCTTCTTCGCGTCGAGGTTGACGCCAACCCGCACTTGCGGCGGGGAGGCGGGAACGACGCCCTTTTGTGCGGCGATGTTCTCGAACGAGACATCCTTGATATACTGATTGCGGATGCGGATCTGCGGCTGTGGGGCCTGCTGATCGGGTGTCGGGGCGGCTGTGCCCGTGGTCTCGTCGGTCATGACGGTCCTCGCTGGAATGTGGTCCTGTTCGGCACTGCGTTTATCAGAGCGGTCAGACCATAACAACGCCCGCAGCGATCAGTCGCCACGCTGGGTCCAGCCGGACGTACCGCGCGTCGCGTCGTCAGGGGGCAGGTCCACCTCGAACTCACCCTCGATCACATCGTCACGGGTGCGCGGTCCACGCCCGGCATCGCCGCCGCCGCGCGTCGCCGTGACCGTAACCCGTTTGGCCAACTCACGAATGACGGCATCGCGCACGAACGGAATCAGCAGGGCCAATCCGACGGCGTCGGTGAAAAATCCCGGCGTCAGCAGCACGATACCGGCGACCAGGATCAAGGCCCCATGCGCCAGCGGCCCGCGCGGATCGCCGCCGGATCGCAGGATCGTTTGAAGTCGGCGCAGCGCATCGCCCCCTTGCTGACGCAGCAGCCACGTGCCCACAAAGGCCGTGACAAGCACCGTTAGCAAGGTCGGAACCAGTCCGATCAGACCGCCGACCTGAATGAACAGGGCGATCTCGATAAGCGGCACTGCGATCAGCGCCAGAAAAATCCACATGTCTCGTCTCCTATCGGGGCGCGGCATCGTCACCGCATGGACTTGGCCCCGTTCGTTCCCTAGATATGCATTAACTTGGGTCTTGCCACCGGGTATTCAAAATGCCTGACAGAGGAAGAGAGATAAGACTATGAATTTGATGCCATTGCTCGTCCTCGCGGCCGTCGCGGTATTCCTGGTGCTCAAGCTGCGCAGCGTATTGGGCACGCGCACCGGGTTTGAGCCCAAGCCCGACAACCTGCCGCGCCCCCCGATGCGCGGCCCCGCACCCGATACCGGGTTCGAGGTGATCGAGGGCGACGGCAAGGATCGCGATATCGCAGATCACGTCGATCTGGACAGCGATGCCGGACAGGCGCTGATCCAGATGAAGCGGGTCGAGCCGGATTTCAGCGTGACGGAATTCATGTCCGGCTCCAAGCAGGCCTATGAGATGATCCTGATGGCCTATGAAAACGGCGATCTGAAAACGCTGGAGCAGTTTCTGGCCCCCGATGTCTATCGCGGCTTCGAGGAGGCGGTCGAGCAACGCGCAGAGGCCGGTTTGACAGTCGAGGCCCGCTTCGTCGGCGTGCGCGAGGTCAAGCTGAAGGACGCCCGCTTCGACGACATGGACAATGTCGCGGACATCGTCGTGCGGTTCGTGGGGGAGCTGACCTCCGTCGTGCGCAATGCCGAAGGTCAGGTGGTCGAGGGCGATCCGCAGGCGATCAAGCGTCAATCCGATGTCTGGACATTCTCGCGCGTCATGGGGTCCGAGAACCCGAACTGGCTGCTCGTCGCGACCGGAGCGTGAGGGGATGGCGTACCGCTCCCTGCTCGGTGCGCTGTCGCTGTGCGTCTTCGGTGCCATCGGCGCATATGCGCAGAGCATGATTCCGGTGTCCTATGACACCCTGTCCGGGTGGCAGGCTGACGATCACGAGGCCGCGCTGGAGACATTTCTGCGCAGTTGCCGCCGCACGTCCACCGGGGATCTGGTGCCCGATGATCACTGGGAGGCCCTGTGCCGCGCCGGAGAGGCCGCTCTGGACGCCCGCACCTTCTTTGAGGCAGCATTCCAGCCGATCGTGATCGAGGATGGCGGCGATCCGCTGTTCACCGGTTATTACGAGCCGGAATTGCAGGCGAGCGCCACCCGGACCGATCGGTTCAACTATCCCCTGTATCGCCGCCCGCCTGAGGTCGCGACCTCGCGTAACCCCTGGTTGACCCGCGAACAGATCGAGGGCGGAGCCCTGCACGGGCGCGGGTTGGAGATCGCATGGCTCGACGATCCGGTCGATGCGTTCTTCCTGCATGTGCAAGGTTCAGGCCGTCTGCTGTTGCAGGATGGTTCCATCCTGCGGTTGGGCTTCGGCGGGCGGAACAATCATCCCTATCGGTCCGTCGGCCGCTATATGGCGGATGAGGGTCTGCTGCCCCCGCACGGGGTGTCCGCACGGGGTATCAAGGCCTGGGTGCGCGAAAACGGCAGCGTGGGCCGTGCCGTCCTGAACGCAAATCCCAGTTATATCTTTTTTCGCGAGGTTCCGGGCCTGACCCGTCAGGATGGCCCGCAAGGTGCGATGGGCATTTCGCTGACCGCGATGCGCAGCGTGGCGGTGGACAATAGCTTCGTGCCGCTGGGATTGCCCGTCTGGTTGGAGACAGAGACGAGCGATGGCCCGCTGAAACGCCTGATGATCGCGCAGGATGTCGGCGCGGCGGTCAAGGGGGCGCAACGTGCGGATATCTTCTTCGGTTCCGGCAGCGCGGCCTATGCCCGGGCAGGTCAGCAGCGCGGCGATGGACGGCTGGTCGTGCTGATGCCCCGTGCCATGCTCGACGACGGGTCCTGAGGTGCCGCGGCGGCGCAGAAAACTGACACAGAACGAGCAGGAGCTGTGGGCGCGGGTGGCCGAAAGCCTGACTCCGCAAGATCGGGATCGACCGCCCTCGGACGGGAAGCCGCAAGTTCCACCGCCCCCCGATCATCTCGAACACCCCGATCCAGTCGAGCCGACATTCCGCGTTCCACGCAGCCTGCGGCCCGCCGGCCGTCCGTCCAAACCCGCCGCCCGGTTCGAGGCCGCCCCGGCACCGGGGCGCGAAGCCCTTGCCATGGACCGGCGCGCGTTCGAGCGTATGGTGCGGGGCCGGACCAGACCGCAGGCCCGCATCGACCTGCACGGGATGACAGCGGCCCATGCCCACGACGCGCTGCGCGGCTTCATCCTGCGCGCCCATGGCAACGGCACCCGGCTGGTTCTGGTCATCACGGGCAAGGGCAAGCGCGGCACCGACGATTCCATCATTCCCGAACGGCACGGCGTGCTGCGGCATCAGGTGCCGCAATGGTTGCGCCTGCCGCCGCTCAACGCGCTGGTCCTGCAAATCGCTCCGGCGCATCGCAGTCATGGCGGCGACGGGGCATATTACGTCTACCTCAGACGTGCCCGTGGGTGAGGGGCGGGAGGGTTTCCAGCCCTTCGCACAGTGTAGCGGCGCGTATCAGCGTTGCGCGGCGGCACGAACATCCAGTGCGACCCGGAAACCGGCATTGCCGGTTGAGCTGTCGGCATCGTTTCGTGTGCGCGAATGCACGTGATAGCGGTCGCAGTAACTTTCATGACAAAGATAGGATCCGCCCCGTTGGATGCGTGCGTTGCCGTCCAGGATGCTGACAGGATCGCGCAGCGGGAACGGCCCCTTGGGCGCGTGAGGGGTGTAGCTGTCGCGCGCCCACTCCCAGACATTGCCGCAGGTGTTGTACAACCCGTAGCCGTTGGGCGCGAACGCTGTCACGGGCGCAGTGCCCAGATAGCCATCTCCCTTGGTGTTTTCAGTCGGAAACCGGCCTTGCCAGATGTTCATGGCATGGCTGCCATTCGGCAACATGTCATTGCCCCACGGGAATTTCCTGTTCGCCAGACCGCCCCGTGCGGCGCATTCCCATTGCGCCTCCGTCGGCAGGTCGAGGCCGGCCCAGGTGCAATAGGCAAGCGCGTCGAACCAGGCGACATGGACGACAGGATGATCTTCGCGCTCGGCAACATCGCTGCCCGGCCCCTCGGGCGCGTACCAGCAGGCGCCATCAACCTTGCGCCACCAGGGCAGCCCCCTGGGGGATTGGGGAAACCGCGAAGCGTCGTCGAGAAGCAGGTGAAAAACGTAGGACCACCCCTCGATTTCCGCGACGGTGCGATATCCGGTGGTCTGTACGAAATGCGCGAACTCCGCATTTGTGCAGGCCGTGGCAGAGATGCGGAACGGGCTTAACCTGACCTTGCGCCGGGGGGCGTCGAAATCCTCGGAAAAGCGGGATCGACGTGCGCCCATGTCGAAAAATCCGCCATCAAGGGCGATCAGCTTGTCGCGCAGCTCCACGCGCAGCTCCTGCGGTGCGGCAGGTAAGGCCAGCGCTGCCTTCATGTAAGGCGCGGTGTCCGTCGACATTCCTGAATTTATGCTGCAACAGCCTGTCACGATAGCCCCCCGGTTTACTTCGAGCGGCTCTTCATTTCCGATCCGCGCATGTAGTGAAGTTCGGGACGATACACGTGACGCCGTTTCCGGGCCAGCAACCGCCTGAGATGGTGGAGCAGTCCTCTCATGCTGCCCCCCCGTTCAATCCGGCCAGCACGGTGGCGGTGTCATGGCGGGGTGTATCGCCGATTTCGGCCATCTTCGCATCCAGCCGGGACAGCATGTCGGCAAAGACCCCGGCATGCGCGGGATCGCGTGCCAGATTCTTCAACTCGTTCGGGTCCTCCTGGCAGTCGAACAACTCCCACTCGGGCGGGGCGTCGCCGTCGTTCGCACCTGCCTGCCCCAACCCCTCATTGTACCAGTAGATCAGCTTGTAGCGGTCCGACCGGACGCCGTAATGCGCATAGGCATTGTGGATATCGTCCATGTTCATCCAGTAGCGGTGATAGGCCACGTCCTGCCACCCGTCACCGGCCTGACCCTCAAAAAGCGGGCGCAGGCTGACGCCCTGCATATAGGTCGGGATCGGCGCGCAGCCGTAATCGAGGAAGGTCGGCGCGAAATCCACATTGGTCGCGATCTCATCCGCGACCGCACCGGCGCGGATTCCCGCCGGATAGCGTATGAGGAACGGCATCTGCAGCGATTCCTCGTACATGAAACGCTTGTCGAACCAGCCATGTTCGCCAAGAAAGAAGCCCTGATCCGAGGTGTAGATCACGATCGTGTTTTCGGTCAGGTCGTTCGTGTCGAGCCAGTCCAGCATCCGCCCGACATTGTCGTCGATGCAGGCGATGGTGCGCAGATAGCGTTTGATGTAGCGCTGGTATTTGAACAGGTCGAGCTGACGCTTGCTGTCGAAGGTATAGCGCTCGGCGGTCTTGCGGTCGATCAGCACCAGTCCCGTGTGGTCGTCGGGCACCTTGCGCATGTCGGTGCCGGGCTTTTCCCTTTCGCCAACCTCGTCACCGCCTTCGGGCAACACGAGGCCCAGATCCTCATAGGTCAGGTCCTGCCGCACGCGCATTTTGGCGGCAGCAGCGGCGGCGGCGCGGTTCGCGTAATCGTCATCATAGGTTTCGGGAACGGGCAGATCGTCGGTATAAAGTCCGTCATAGCGCGGATGCGGCACGAAGGGGCGGTGCGGCGCCTTGTGGTGGCACATCAGGAAAAACGGCTTGTCCGGGTCGCGGGCTTTCAGAAAATTCAGGCACTTGTCGGTAATGATGTCGGTGGCATAGCCTGGCTCGATTTTCGGGCCGTCCGGTCCGATCATCTCAGGGTCGAAGTAATCGCCCTGTCCGGGCAGAACCGACCATTCATCGAAGCCGGTGGGCTGATGCGTCGGTCCCTCGCCCAGATGCCACTTTCCAAACATTGCCGTCTGATAGCCCGACGATCGCAAGTGCTTGGCCACATTGGGCAGGCGGTTGTCCAGATGGGTGTCGAGTGTCGTGACCAGATTCACATGGTTATGCGTGCCGGTCAGGATCGCCGCGCGCGATGGCGTGCAGATCGAATTGGTGACGTAGCAATGATCCAGGCGCATCCCCTCCTCGGCCAGCCGGTCGATATTCGGGGTGCTGTTCAGCCCCGACCCATAGGCCGAGATCGCGTTGGCGGCGTGATCGTCGCACATGATGAACAGAATATTGGGCCGCGTCATGGGGTGCCTCGTCTCGTCTCGGGATGGTCGGGCCCGCCGCGCGGGCGGGTCCGGCCGTCTTTGTCATTCCGCGTAAAGATCGCCAAGATAGAATTCCGAAGCCGGAAGCGGATTCTCGATCTTTCCGAACTGGGCATACAGATCCGCCAGCGTTCCGAACCAGTTTGCGACCTGGCCACCACGGCTCAATTCCTCATATTCGGCACTGGTGGGCAGGCGGGCGAGCTGGCTCTCCGCCAGAAGCGGCGCTTCGGGAACGTTCAGGAATTCCGCTGTGATGGAGACAGACTGCTCCGGGTTTTCGACGCGGAAGTCGTTGGCCTCCTTGATGACGGCGATGACCTTGCGGATCACGTCTTCGTTGCCTGCCATACCATCGCTGACGATGAACGAGGACGGAAAGGCGATCTCGGGGAAGAACTCCTCGTTCGAGGACAACTCGTTCAAATCGGGAACCCGCTGCCGGGCAACATCGACGAACGGATACCAGATGCCTGCCGCGTCGATCTGACCCGAGGAGAAAGCAGTCACGACGGTTGACGGATCCATCGTCACCACGTCGATATCATCCAGGCTCATGCCCGCCTCAGCCAGCGCCAGCCGCAACAGCATGTCACCAGAGGTGCCTTCGGGCACGCCAACCGTCTTGCCCTCAAGGTCTTCGATGCTGTCGATGCCGGGCTGGGCGATCACCCGGTCGGTATAGCCGAGCGCGTTGGGCGCGATCACCTTCGCCTGCCCCGAGGCCGGCAGCCACAGCGCCCCCGGTCCGATATAGGCGAAGTCGAGCGAGCCTGCGTTCAGTGCCTGAACCTGGATCGGACCGTTGGTGAACACCTTCAGGTCGGCATCGAGTCCATGCTTTTCCCACAGGCCCTGATCGGTCGCGATCGCCGCGATCGAGGTGCCGAAATAGTCCGCGATATAGCCCATGCGGATTTCGTCCGGATCCTGTGCGAATACTGGCGCGGCAAAAGCCAGTGCGGCAAAGGCCGCGAGGGTTGTACGTCTGGTAAGCATCTTGGGTCTCCTCCTTGTTGATTTTGGCTTGTTGATATCTTGGTCAGGCCGCCTCGGTGTCGCGGTGATAGACAGCGCGCCACACGCGATTGCGGATTTCTGCGAACTCGGGCGAGAGACGAACCTCGTCGTCGCGCGGAAATGGAAGATCGACGTTGATAATTTCCTGTAGACGTCCGGGATTGGCCGCCAGAACGATGACACGGTGGGCGATATAAACCGCCTCATCCACGTCATGGGTGATGAACATGACGGTGCGCTTGTCCTTGGACCACGTCTCCAGCAGCTGGTTTTGAAGTTTCACCCGCGTCAGCGCGTCCAGCGCGCCGAAGGGTTCGTCCATCAACAGGACGGTGGGGTTCACCGCATATGCCCTCGCGATGGCGCATCGCTGCTTCATGCCGCCCGACAGGGTCTTGGGATAGGAGTCCGCGAAATCGGCCAGCCCGACCAGCCCGAGGTAATGCATGGCACGTTGGCGGCGCTCGACCTTGCCCAGCTTTTGAAGTTTCAGCCCGAACTCGACATTTTCGCGGACTGTCATCCACGGAAACAAGGCGTATTGCTGAAAGATCACGCCCCGGTCCGGGCCCGGTCGCGACACTGGTTTGCCATCCACCAGAACTTCGCCCGAGGATTGCGACATCAGGCCGGCGACCATGTTCATCGCCGTGGACTTGCCGCAGCCGGACGGGCCGACAACGGTCACGATCTCTCCGTCGTCGATGTCGAATGTCAGGTTCTGGATCGCGGTGAACGCATTCGCGCCCGCGCCGAACACCTTGGCGACGTTGCGAAAGGATATCTTTGCCTCGGCCATGGTCAGACCCTCTCCTGCCAATGTGTCAGCCGTTCTTCGACGCGCACGACGACCCGGTCCATGATCAGACCCAGGATGCCGATGGCGACGAGGCTGACGAAAATCGTGGGCAGGTCGTAGTAGAGCTGCGCCTGCTGCATGCGAAATCCCAGTCCCGACTGCGCTGCGATCAACTCCGCCGCGACCACGGTGGCCCAGGCCGAACCCAGACCGATGCGGAATCCCACCAGAATGAACGGGGTTGAGGCGGGGATGATCACGCGCGCGAAGATCGTGCCGTCGCTAGCCCCCAGCACGCGCGCCGCGTTGATGTAGGTCTTGTCCACGCTGATGACCCCCTGGTAGGTCGAGACGACAGCCGACAGAAACGCCGCCAGGAAAATCACGAAGATCTTGGGCGTTTCATCTATCCCCATGGTCACGATGGCCAGAGGGATGATCGCCAGCGGCGGGATCACGCGAAAGAACTGGATCCACGGGTCGATGAGCGCGCGCGCGATGTTGTACCAGCCCATCAGAAAGCCGACCGGCACGGCGAGGATCGACCCCAGAGCAAAGCCGATCAGCACCCGTCGCAGCGAGGCATACATGTCCAGCCACAGTTGCCCGTCGATGCCCAGTTCGATCAACCGTGTCAGAACGGACCAGGGGGTCGGCAATTCCGAGAATCCGGCCACCGTTGCCAGCCACCACAGGCCGATCCCGCCGGCAAACGACAATGCGGCCCAGAACAGGTTTCCGGGTGCCCACCGTCTGTTTCCGGGTTCGGAGACTGCTATATCGCTGACGACACTCATCTGTTTCTCCGTCCGGTCAGGTCTGCGGGGCCAGTTGGGACATGGGCTGCGCAAATGCCGGTCCCCCGCTGTAAAAGAAGGACTCAAGCGCCACACAGGCCGCGCCGCTGGCACCTGCCGGGCCGGGCAGGCTGGTGCGCCCGATCTTCAGCCGCTCGCGCTGCTGGGGCATGACCCGCGGCGCCAGATCGCGCCGCAGATCATTCAGAAACGCGTCCGGTGCGGTGTTCAAATCGCCCCCCAGAACAACCCTTTCCGGGCCGAGAAGCGTAACAGTGGTGGACAAGGCCTGAAGCAAATATTCGTAGATCGTCGGCCAGTCATCCGTCCGCATCGCAGCGGCCACCAGATCGGGCCGTGCGATATCCGGATCGCCGACAAGCTGCCGCAACGGTTGCTCGGAGAAATAGCGCTCCAGACAACCGTGCCCGCCGCAGCGGCATGACGGCCCGCCCGGATTGACGGCGACATGGCCGATTTCGACCGGTGAGCAGCGTTCGCCCGGGCCGGTCTGGGCAAACCCGGCACCCAGACCCTGTCCGAGGAACAGATGCAGGATGCTCTCGGCCTCACGCCCATCGCCATAGCGTGCCTCTGCCATCGCGATGGCGGTGGCGTTGTGCTCTATGACCACGGGCAGTCCCAACAAGGACTCGAACGCTTGCGCGAATGCCACGTTCTTCCACCCGGCGAGGACGGAATGGATGTTGATCCGCTTCGTGTCATCGACGCTGCCCGGAACGCCGACGCCGACGCCGAGGATCTTGAGGTTCGCGGAACTTGCCTCCTGCATGACCTCGTTCGACAGGCGGACCGCCACGTCGATTATGCTTTCTATCGGATCGGAAAGATCGAACCCGGCGGAGCGGACAGGACCGCCGTTCAGCATCAGGTCAAACAATGCAACCTGCGCCTGCCCGGCCCCCAGATGGATGGCCAGCACCCGATAGGCATCAGGATTGAGCGACAGTGAAACAGGCGGGCGGCCAACCGAATGCCCTTGCAGCGCATATTCCCCGACCAGACCGGCGGCATGCAGCTGTGCGGTGATCTTCGTTACACCCGCCGAGGAGATTCTGGTCTGCCGGGCCAGCTCCGCCCGTGAGAGCGGGCCGGCATCACGCAAGCGTGTCAGTATTTCACCCGTCCCGTTCCTCACGCTGCATTTCCTTCTATATATTTACTTAGTAAGGAAACTAATAAGAGCGTTCGGAATAAGTCAACCCCGTCGCGAACAGCGTCCTTGAGATCCGTTGGAATCACAGGCGATCCTGACTCCCATACGGGGAGTCTGCATGGCCGAGCGTAAAATTCAGGGGACTGGCCGCGGAGCCAGATGCTACCGGGATCGGGGGGATTTCGGGTTTTGCTGGAACGTCATGCCGATTCGGCACGTCTGTTTGCATCCCGATATGCCGTATACTCGTGTGGAGTGCAGCAGCGGAGCCATCAGGCCCCGCTGCCGCGATAGCGTTTATTCAGCGGCGTGTCTGGCGCTGATGCTTTCGGCAGATGCAAGTCCGGGTGCGTCGGACGCCCCGCCCAGCTTCTCACGAACCATTGCCTCTACCTTGTCACCGGTTTCGCGATCTACGTTCCGCCAGTATTCAAAGGCGCGCTGAAGCACCTTCTCACTGACCCCGTCGCACAAGTGACCGGCGATGTTCGAGACCAGACGGTCGCGCGCGGCGTCGTCCATCACGTTGCGGACCAGATTTCCGGCCTGGCTCCAATCGTCATCATCCTCGCGCAGGGTATAGGCCTGGCGGACCATGTCACCATCCGTATGCCACAGACCGGCCTCGGGGCCGGGTTCGGGCTGGGCCGAGGGGCCACCATATGAATTCGGCGCATAGACCGGATCGGAGGCAAGCTCGGTGCGTCCGGCCCCGTCCTTGGAATAGCTGTGAACGGGGGATTGCGGTTTGTTCACCGGAATCTGCTTGTAGTTCACACCCAACCGCGCCCGGTGCGCGTCGGCGTAGGAAAAGCCCCGCGCCAGCAACATCTTGTCCGGCGACAGGCCGACACCCGGCACCATGTTGTTCGGCTCGAATGCGAGCTGTTCGATCTGGGTATGGAAATCGGTCGGGTTGCGGTTCAGCGTCAGCTTTCCAACCTCGATCAGCGGATAATCCGCGTGTGGCCATACCTTGGTCAGATCGAACGGGTTCAGATGATAGGTCTTGGCATCCTCATAGGGCATGATCTGCCACTTGAGCGTCCAGCTGGGGTGATCTCCCTTCTGAATCGCGTTGAACAGATCGCGGCGGTGGAAATCACCATCGGCCCCCGCCAGCTTGTCAGCTTCTTCCTGGCTGAGATAGGCGTTGTCGTCGCCCTGATCGGTATGGAAATGGAACTTGACCCAGAACTTTTCCCCCTCGGCATTCACCAGGGAATAGGTGTGGCTGGAATAGCCGTTCATTTCGCGCCAGGTTTTCGGGATCCCCCGGTCGCCCATGAGATAGGTGACCTGATGGGCGCTTTCGGGCGACAATGTCCAGAAATCCCACTGCATGTCATGATCGCGCATGTTGTTGTCCGCGCGGCGTTTCTGACTGCGGATGAAGTGCTGGAACTTGAGCGGATCGCGCACGAAGAAGATGGGCGTGTTGTTTCCGACCATGTCGAAATTGCCGTCTTCGGTATACATCTTGACCGAGAAGCCGCGCGGGTCGCGCCAGGTGTCCGGGCTGCCACGCTCACCTGCTACGGTCGAGAAGCGCATCGCCACATCGCATTTCGCGCCGGGCTGGAAAATCTTGGCCTTGGTATAGCGGGAGACATCCTGCGTGGTCTCAAACGTTCCGAAACCGCCGCTGCCCTTCGCGTGCGGCTGACGCTCGGGAATGCGTTCCCGGTTGAAGTTCGCCATCTGCTCCAGAAGGTAGTGATCGTGCAGGACAATCGGGCCATCGGGTCCGATCGTAAGCGAGTGTTCATCGCTTTGGACACGGATGCCCGCATCCGTGGTGGTGTTTGGGTCATCCTTGGGATGTGTCATGTATTTCTCCGAAATTGAATTGTGTCATAATGCAGAAGGCGGCGGATCTGGCGGCTCCATCCTTATAAAACTGTGCCCATTTCACGGGTCTTCAACCGTTTTGACGGGTGGTAAGATCGCGTTGCTTCCTCATCCTGCCGGTAAGCACCGCGACAGCCTCATCAAATCTGGCGGGGTTGTTCTCCGCCCGCGCGCAAAGCTGTGCACCTTCCAGAACGGCGAGAGTGGCTGGGGCCTCCGCTTCCGGATCGGTGACGCTGGCGATGGTGCCGTCCGATTGACCCAACGCATATGTCGCCGCGATCCATGTGCGCATCATCCGGCGAAAGCCCGCGATCCGGTCTATGACATCGGCCGACAGATGTTCACGGCTGATCGAGAAGGCAACGCACAGGCAAACGCGTTCGCCCGCGCCATGCGCCTGTCGGTAGCGGTCGATCAGGGCGATCATGCGGGCGCTGCCTGTTTCGTGGCTGGCATCTATTTGCGCGCATATCTCTTCGAAATTCTCGTGATATCGCTGCATCAAAGCCGCCGAAAGGACCGCCTTTCTGGGGAAGTGATAGTGGATGCTGGCCGTGCGGATACCCACGTCCCTTGCCAGATCGGCGTAGCTGAATCCGTCAAACCCCCGGCTGCGTGCGGCATGTTCGGCGGAATCGAGCAGTTCGGCTCTGCGATCCTTTGAGGCGGATCTGTCAGTCATTCTTCAACCTCGCTTCAACCTGGCCAGTGAAATTTCCGCCGCTTCCAGGGCACCTTCGAGATAGCCACCGAACCGATCGCCGGTCTCCGTTCCGCTCAGCATCAGGCGATCATTCCAAAGACCCTTCATCGCAGGGGGTAATCCGTAATGAGGATGGACCATGGGCGGCTGTTGATCGGCTATGGTCGCGGTGTTGGGGTCGAACGCCCAATCCTTGATGTGCAGGGCGATCGGATTGGCGGCTTTCGGTCCGAAGATGCGTCCGAGCTGTGCCAGAACCGCAGCGTTCAGCTGTGCCCTGTCCCGGCGGTGCACACTGGGAATCCCTATGAAACCGAACAGGGCGAATGCGCCACCATCGCGGGGCGATGCGTCGTGTATTTCGACCATCGGGCCGTGACGGCTCATCGCATCGCCGGAATACCCCTCATGCCTCCAGAACGCGGTTTCATAGACGGCGACAGCTTTTGCCTGACCGGCCATCCATGTCGCGCAGGATGACATCGCGGTCAGGGTTACATCGGGAAGCGGCGGCACCATCGCGATTTCGGCTGCAATGCGCGGCGGAAGTGCGAGAACAACGCGTTTGGCCGACACCGGATCGCCCGTTGCAAACTGCGCCACGATTGTATCGCCCATATCGGTCAGGCGCGTCAGCTGGCTGTTCAACCGCAGACGGTGTTCAGGGAGCCGCGCGGCAAGGGCATCGGTCAGTGACGTCAGACCACCGCGCAGCCGGTACGACCCCTGCATGGAGGCATAGCCGCGTCCGCGCTGGACCTGACCGGACTCGTCCTCATAGCTCAGATCGCCCTCGAAATACTGATCGAACCGCTCAAGCCCGAGTTCCTGAACCAGCGCTGCCATGCGGGGTTGCCCCGGCCAGAACCATGCCGGCCCCATATCGAACCGCGCGCCCGCAACCTCTACGGTGGAGATTCGGCCCCCGGTCCGGTCCCGAGCCTCCACCAGCAGATAGTTCTGACCCTCAGCTTCGAGCATCCGGGCAAGCGCCAGCCCGCTGAGGCCCGCACCCACGATCAAAATGTCGGTTTCCATCCAGAGCCCTTCTCTGTCCGGTGCAGGTTCATCCCTGACGCCCAGATCTTTTTTCGGTTCGGCTGACTGCCGCTAAGTCGATTGCACCAAGCCGGATCAGTTTCCGTTATGCCGCAGGCGGTTTGGCGAAGGGCAGGTGGCCTGTTTTCATCCAGACCTTCGCCCCCTCGGGACCGGCCTCAACCTTGAGAGGGCCCCCCTCCGGCAGGCGCAGCCACGATCCCTTGCGCAACTCTTCACCGCCTTGAATCATCGTGCCGTCGATCATCAACAGCTCGATCCCGCCGGCGTCGGACACGTGCCAATGTGCTCCGGCATCCAGATGCGCGTATCTGACAGTTTCACGTGGGTCGCTGTGCAGTTCCGCCACGGCCACGCCGTCCTGCGCATCGCCCAGCTCATCCGCCATGTCCTTGCGGAACTGGTTGCGGTCATCCATGTCGAATTGCCACAGCTTGACGAAGATCGTGCAACCCTGCTCCGACCCCGGAGTATGGCTGGTCGTGGGCGGATTGCGCACATAGGTTCCGGCTGGGTAGTCACCGTGTTCGTCCTGAAAAACACCGTCCAGAACGATGAACTCCTCGCCACCCGAATGGGTATGCGCGGAAAACTGGCTGTCGGGTGCATAGCGCACGATGGTCGTGGCGCGGGCAACTTCGCCGCCGATGCGATCCAGCATCCGTCGGTCAACGCCGGGCATGGGGGAAGCCTGCCACGCCACCTCGTCGGAGTGGACAAGCACACGTTCGGAAAAATCAGCGTTCAGTTCCATGAAATGAGTCCTTTCCGGGCCATGACCCGCGATAATTTGCCTACCTTGTACTAGGTAGATTTACAGGAGCGAAGGGAAAGGGCAGCGTGAGCGCGTTCTGATCACGGAACCGTGTACGCCACGTTCCGCACAGAGCCTGCCGGGATGGAAATCGCGGATGATGGGAGATTGACGAACTCGTGAAGGACGGGCGCTACACGCGAAATCTCCCACAGGGCAGGCAAATCAGCCCCTGATCGCGGTCCGCCGGATCGGGATGGTGCCGATGCGTTTTTATCTTAAAAGCGCATCCTGCTGCGCAGGGTCGGACACGGTGTCGAGCCCTTGCGGCTGGCCCACCACGATGAAGGTCAGGTGTTCCGGTTGCAGCAAACGCTCCGCGACGCGGGCGATATCCTCGACCGTGATCGCCTCGATCATCGCGTTCCGTTCGTGGGTATAGTCGATGCCCAGCTCCGCCTCCTGCACACCGGCGAGGATATCCGCGATCTTGGCATTGGTATCGAAACGCAGCGGATAGGCGCCGGTCAGGAAGCGTTTCGCCTGCTCCAGCTCTTCCTCGCTCACACCTTCGCGCGCCATCCGGGCCCATTCGCTGCGGACCAGTTCCAATGCCTCCGCAATCGTTTCGTTCGCTGAGGCGACCGAGCCGAGGTAAAGCGGGCCATGATCCAGTGATGTCAGAAAGGTCGAAATGCCGTAGGTCAGGCCGCGTTTCTCACGCACCTCCTCCGTCAAGCGGGAGGTGAATCCCCCGCCGCCCAGAATGTGGTTCATCACATAGGCCGCCATGAAATCCGGGTCGTCGCGCTCAATCCCGGCATGACCGAACAAAGCGCGGCTTTGCCCGCCCGGCAGGTCGATCGTGTGCACGCCACCGCGAAGCTGATCGGCTGCATTTTGGGGCAGGGCCGTGTCGGATGTGGGTAGTCCGACCATCACCCGATCCACCATTTCCGAGGCCTCATCGCTGGTCACGTCACCGACGATGGCGATGAAGGCCCGGTCGCGCACGATGGCGGCCCGGTGGATGCGACGCAGATCCTCCACGCTCATCGCGGCAATGCTCTCGGGCGTGCCATCGGTGGGTCGGCTGTAGGGGTGATCGGGGAAGGCGTGTGCGAACAGGGTGTGACTGGCCAGTTCGCCCGGATCGCTCTGGTTCGAGCGGATGATGGACATCATCTGCCCCCGAACACGTTCCACCGCGTCGTCATCGAATCGCGGTTCGTGCAGGGCAATGCGCACCAGATCCACGACTTCGGCCCGCACCTCGCGCAGCATGGTGGCCGATACGGACAGCGTGTCGCGCCCCACGTCGAAACCGATACGCGCGGCGACTTCCTCACTGGCGGCGGCATAGGCGAGCGCATCCATATCCCCCGCCCCCTCGTTGAGCAGCCCGGTCATCATGGTGGCCGCGCCGGGCCTGTCGTCGGGGTCCAGTGCGGTGCCACCGCGAAACAGGATCTTCACGCTGACGATGGGGATCGAGGTTTCCTGTGATAACCAGAAAGTGATGCCAGCCGGGGTTACGACCTGCTCGATTTCCGTCTGGGCGGCGGCGCTCTGATGGATCAGCGCAAGAAGAGCGGCAAGGGCATAGCGTATCATTGGGCAGCCTCCGGTTCGGGGGTTCCGCGCAACTGTGCGGTGACGGATTGGCGCAGGTCCAGCACCTGTTGCGCCACGCGCATGATATCCTCCGCCGTGACAGTATCCAGCACGGCGGGCCAGGCATCGACATCCTCGACCGTCAGACCGGAGGTCAGCGCGGCGCCATAGGCACGGGCCAACCCCACCTGACTGTCGCGGGCGAAGATCTCGGAGGCGCGGACCTGTACCTTGATACGGTCCAGATGCGCCGCATCCGGGCCGGTCTGCATGAAATCGGCCATCGCGGCATCCAGCGCCGCCTCGGCCTGTTCCAGATCGACGCCATCCGCGGGCACCGCGTACAGGCCGAAGCTGGTCGGGTCCAAACTTGTGCCGTTATAAAACGCCCCGGCGGACACCGCGATACCCGCATCCACCACCAGCGCGCGGTAAAGCACCGAGGTCGGCCCCCCGCCCAGCAGTTCGGCCAGAATCGTCAGAGCGGCGGCATCCTGCTGCGCTCCGGCATTCCGCTCAGGCGCCAGATAGCTGCGGATGACATAGGGTTGCTGCACACGCGGATCGGCATAGACCAGCCTGCGCGGGGCCACCGCCACGGGTTCCTGGGGGCGAATACGCTCGGGTATTGCGTCCGACGGGGGCAGATCACCGAAATATTCCTCGGCCAGCGTCACCACCTCCTGCAACGTCACGTCGCCAGCGACGATCAGGATGGCGTTGTTCGGGGCGTAATACCGGGCATAGAAATCCAGCGCGTCCTGACGGGTCAGGGTGGACATCTCATGCTCCCACCCGATGATCGGTGTGCCGTAGGGATGGTTGAGGTAGAGGGCCGCATCGCGTTGTTCGGCCATGATCGCGGAGGGGTTGGATGCGACCCGGCTGCGCCGTTCCTCCAGAATCACATCCCGTTCGGGCACCCAGACGGCCTCGGAGATGATCAGATCCGTCATGCGATCCGCCTCCATCCGCATGACCAGCGGCAACCGGTCCGCGGCAATCCGCTGGTAATATCCGGTGTAGTCATAGGAGGTGAAGGCGTTGTCCTGTCCACCATTGGCGGACACGATCTGACTGAACTGCCCTTCGGGAATCTCGTCGGTTCCCTTGAACATCAAATGTTCGAGATAATGCGCGATTCCGGATTTTCCGGGCGGTTCATCCGCCGATCCGATGCGATACCACACCATGTTCGTCACGACAGGGGCGCGGTGATCGGGAATCACCACGATCTCCAGCCCATTGTCCAATCGGTGGGTTTCGACCTGCGACCACGATGTGGATGGGATCAAGGACAACAACAGGCCGATCAGGCCTGTGAGCCGGGAAGTCAGGGTCAATGTGCACGCTCCGCTGAATCATCTGCGTATCAGCGTAGCGTGCTTAGCCGTACGAGCAAGCGGGGTGTGTTTACTGCGGTGTGCTCAACGGGGCGTTTGGCGTTACCACATCGGGATATGTCCGACGCAGGCGCACCAGTTCCACAATCGGATCAAGCTGCTGTTCGCGATAGGGATTGCCGATATTCGAGAAGGCCCGTGTCAGAATACCCGGATCCCCGCCTTCGAGGGTGCGCTGATGGTCCTGCTCGATCAGGGTGCGGATATCCGCAGGCGTATCCGTCGCGCCCAGACTGGCCAGAAGCTGCCGCTCCCCACTGCCCTGAGCACCGCCCGCTGCACGCGTTCCGCCACCCAGCGCTGCCGCGACCAGGGCGTCAGGCTGCGGATCGACCCGACTGGGCGCACCGGGGCGCGGCGCAGGCAGGGAGCCAAGCTGATCCGGAATGTCCAGCGGACCACGTTCGACCACCAGAAATGGATCGGGTCCGCCCTGCTGGACCTGAACACGTTCCAGCAGGCTGCGTTGTTCATCCAGATCATCGCCGCAGGCGCTGAGCGTGAAAATCGCGCCGAGCGCGAGCCCGGTGGCGATGGCCCGGATCGGGGCGGAAGGAAATGTCGTCTTCATGGTCTCTCCCATACGCAATTCGGGTGGCTGCGTCACGCGTCGTCTTTCGTGCGGCCGCTCAACACGATGAGCATGGCCGCCCCGGCGAAGATGAAGATATCCGCCACGTTAAAGGTATATGGATTGCGAAAGCCACAGCAACTCATGTTCAGGTAATCCGCCACGGCACCGTATTGCACCCGGTCCCAGACATTGCCGAGCGCCCCCCCGACCACCAATCCTGCCCCAAGGTGAAGCCACAGTCCACGCTGCGCACGCGCCCACCAGACGATCCATACGCAGACCACGAGGGCCAGCACCGTCAGGCCCCAGCGGGTCCATTCCTCATGTCCGGCGAACAGGCCGAAGTTGACCCCCTTGTTCCAGCCCATGGCGAAGTTCAGATAGGGATCGAACACCTCGATATAGTGCAGTTCCTTCAGGTTCGCCCATTCGACGATCCAGACCTTCGACAAACGGTCGAGGCCAAAGGCCACAAGGGCGGACAGCACGATACGCATCAGCGGCATGAGGGCTCCGGAAACTGTTGAGGGCACAGGATGCGTGCCATGTGCGATGTTTTCAAGCGACTGCCCCGCCGGAAGTCCCCGGCAGGGATATTGTGATGACCCGGGATGCCGGGTCGCGGTGCTAGTGGCGGAAGTGGCGCATTCCGGTGAACACCATCGAGAGGCCCGCCTCGTCTGCGGCGGCGATGACTTCCTCGTCCCGCATAGACCCGCCCGGCTGAATGACGGAGGTGGCCCCGGCCTCGGCCGCGGCAAGCAGGCCGTCCGCGAACGGGAAGAACGCGTCGGAGGCCACGACGGACCCCTGCGTCAACGGGGCGGACAGACCCAGTGCCTCGGCCATATCGACGCTCTTGCGTGCGGCGGTACGCGAGGAATCGACGCGGCTCATCTGCCCCGCGCCGATGCCGACGGTTGCGCCGTCCCTGGCATAGACGATGGCGTTGGATTTCACGTGCTTTGCCACCCGCCACGCGAACAGCATGTCGGCTAGCTCCGCCTGCGATGGCTGGCGCCTGGTCACGACCTTCAGGTCGTTCATGTCCAGTCGGCCATTGTCACGGTCCTGCACCAGCCAGCCGCCGGCGACCTGTTTCCAGGTGCGGCCTGCCGTGGCGGGATCGGGCAGACCGTCGATCAGAAGCAGGCGAAGGTTCTTTTTCGCGGCGAAGATGCGTTGGGCGTCGTCATCCGCGCCCGGTGCGATGACGACCTCGGTGAAGATGTTGCTGATCGCCTCCGCCGTGGGGCCGTCCAGCGGCTGGTTCAGCGCGACGATCCCGCCGAAGGCGGAGGTGCGGTCGCAATCGTAGGCGCGCGCGTAAGCCTCGGCCATGGTATCGCCGGTCGCGACGCCGCATGGATTGGCGTGCTTGATGATCGCGACGGTGGGTCTGTCGGCGTCGAACTCGGCCACCAGCTCCACCGCGGCATCGGTATCGTTGATGTTGTTGTAGCTCAGTTCCTTGCCCTGAAGCTGTCGTGCGCTGGCCACGCCGGGGCGCGGATCGCCGGTGACGTAGAACGCCGCGGACTGGTGCGGGTTTTCGCCGTAGCGCAAGGTCTGACGCAATGTGCCGCCGGTGCTGCGCCGTTCCGGAACGGCATCACCGATCGCGTCGGCCATCCACGCCGACACAGCCGTATCGTAGGCGGCGGTGCGCGCATAGGCCCGCGCTGCCATCGCCTGACGGAACGCGCGTGAGGTCGCGCCGCCGTTCGCCTCCAGCTCCGCGACCAGATCCTCATAGGTCTCACTGTCGACGATCACGGTCACGTCGCCGTGGTTCTTGGCCGCTGCGCGGATCATCGCGGGGCCGCCGATGTCGATATTCTCGATGCAGGTGTCATAGTCGCCGCCTGCCGTCACCGTTGCCTCGAACGGGTAGAGGTTGACGACCAGCAGGTCGATGGCGGCGATGTCGTGCTGCTCCATCGCGGCGACATGCGCGGGGTTGGCGCGTTGCGCCAGCAGGCCGCCATGCACACCGGGGTGCAGCGTCTTGACCCGACCGTCCATCATTTCGGGAAAGGAGGTCAGTTCCGATACGTCCCGCACCGCCAGCCCCGCATCGCGCAGCGCCGCCGCCGTGCCCCCGGTCGATACCAGTTCGACCCCCATCGCGGCGAGGGCCTGGCCAAGGCCCAGAAGCCCGGTCTTGTCGGAAACGGAGAGCAATGCGCGCCGGATCGGGGCGAGATCTGTGGTCATGAAAAGCAGCCTCTTACTGGTCGGTCTCGTAATCGCGGACGGCGTGCCTGCGGTCCCCCGCGCGGCCCACAACCCAATTGATGCGGCTCGCATAATCCATCGCGGCGACGGAGACCACGATTTGTTGCGTCAGGCGCGGGTTCAAACGCCGCTGATCCAGATATGTCGAAGGTTCCAGCGCCAGATCTCCACCCGACTGGCGAAAGATCCAGACCTCGCCCGAGCGTAGGGACAGGCTGACGGCATCACCCCCCAGATCCAGCGAGGCCTCGACCTCAGGATGTAGATGAAACCGGGCGCACCATGTGACCACACCGGATTCGCGCATCCGGGCGAACCGGGCCTGTCCCCTGCTGGATTGGGCGCTCAACGTATCCTCGCCGCGCAGTTCGGCCCCGTCGGGGGTCATGAACAGGCGGCGCTCGTGGAACAGGCCATGGCTGGCGGTGTAGCCGTCATGGCTGGCCAGCGCCCAATGCCCGCTGGCATCCACCGCCCGTTCCAGTGCCACCTGTTTCGGCCCATCGACCAATGCTTCGGTATCGGGTCGGCCAAAGACGTGCATCGGCACGAACCGCGCCATGGAGGCACCCGCGACCTCAACCGTGGAATGGGCGTGGGTTTCGCGGGCATGATGCCGCCAGTCCGCCCCGAACGCATCGCCCGCCCCCTGGTTCACGATCACCGGGCGCCGGCCCGCCGACATTTCGAAGGCGAGGGTGCCCGCATGTGCCCGCAGACCGGCATCCCCCTCGGGCGGGGGGGCGGCATCCATGATGACCGTGGTGCGTCCCGCGGACAGGCGGGTATATCCCATCATCGTCTTGCCACGGGTGGCGGAGCGGTTGCCGCTGTCGGCCAGCGCCTGATCGAGCTGACCGTCCCCGCCACGCCCGCCACCGTTGAAGCGGGCCAGCGCCCCGTCGCCCAGCTGCAATCCGCGCAGGGTCGGTGCGATCAGGGCGATGGCGTTCTGCTGCGCCGCATCGGTGGGCTGCCCCGCATCGCGCTGGGCATGATCCGCCCAGACCAACAGGGTAAACAGCTTGAGCAATTCCTCGGGGTTGCGACTGCGCACCGCGCCGTCCTCACCCAGCGCTTCGCAGGATTTGGCCAGACCGCGGCGTGCGCCCTTCAGCAACCCTTCGGCCCCCTCCAGCGACAGCGCGGCATAGAGCAGACCGGTCAGCGCCTCCACCCGTGGCA
The DNA here is from genome assembly GCF_014235845.1 of Pontivivens nitratireducens. Lineage (GTDB taxonomy): Bacteria > Pseudomonadota > Alphaproteobacteria > Rhodobacterales > Rhodobacteraceae > Pontivivens > Pontivivens nitratireducens. The sequence continues at coordinate 59,962 of NZ_JACJUQ010000006.1, forward strand.
AGCCCTGCGCCGCGTCGGGCCAGGCGTGGGCCAGATAGTTGGTCTGTCGACCGAGGCTCTTGAAGAACTTGTGGGACACCCGGCTTTCACGTCCCTTCAGAACGAAGGGCGCGTGGCTGATCCACCGGATCAGGCGCCGCCCGGCCAGATCGGGATACCAGCCCGGCCCGCGTGCCGCGCCGTAGCGATCAATCCATTGCCACAGCCAGTCCTGCGCCAGACTGCGCGCCGCCGGATCGCCAGCCGCCGCCAGATCGTCCAGCCACTCGAACCCGTGCAGGGCGAAGGTGAACGCATCGGAGGGTTGCTCGATATCCCAGATCGAGGTGCGCGGGGCCTCCACCAACTCACCGTTGAACAGAAAGTTGCCCGATTGAAGTTGCCGCGCCCGGGCCACCGTGCCGATGGCGCGGGGTTCGGGTTGGGTCGTGATCGCCGTAACCTTGCCCCCCAGCGCGGAACGCCACGCCTGAATACGGTTGTCGGCGCTGCGCGCGCGGCTGCTGAAGTTTGATTTGGCCATGCCGGTCGGGAACTCTCGCTTTTCGCGACTTTATCCACAGGGGGAGGGGGATGTCATGCCTTCTTGCGCAGGCGCGCGATATAGAAGCCGTCCATACCGCCCTGTTCGGCCCAGAAATCGGGGCGCAGGCGCAGCGCGCCGTCCACGGCCCATTCGGCATCGCCGCCCAGAGCCTCGGCGTCGATCGGGTCCAGCGTCCAGTCGGGATGGGTTTCCAGGAAGCGCGCGACCGGCACCTCCCCCTCGGATGGCAGCAGAGAGCAGGTGCAAAACACCAGACGCCCCCCCGGCTTGACCCACTGGGCGGCGCGTTCGAGCAGTTCACGCTGCAACTGCACCAGCGACTTGTTTTCCTCACCCGTCTTGACGAAGGGCAGGTCGGGGTGGCGGCGCAGGGTGCCGGTGGCGGTACAGGGCGCGTCCAGCAGGATCGCGTCGAACGGTGCGTCGGGTGTCCACTTCAGTGCATCCGCGCGCACGATCTGGGCCTTCAGCCGGGTCCGGTCGAGGTTCTGGCGCACCCGCTCCAACCGTTTCGAGGAGATATCCAGCGCCACGACATCCGCACCGACGGCGGCCAGTTGCAAGGTTTTGCCCCCCGGTGCGGCGCAGAGGTCCAGCACCCGTTCGCCGGGTTTCGCATCCAGAACGCGGGCGGGCAGGGCGGCGGCGGCGTCCTGCACCCAGAACGCGCCTTCGTCATAACCGGGCAGGGCACTGACCTGACCGGGGCGATACCGGCGCAGGGTGCCGGTCGGGGCCATCTCCCCCTCCAACCCCTCGGGCAGATCGCCGCGCAGGGTCAGGTCCAGCGGCGCACCGCCTGCGTGAACCCGCTCCATCGCGTCCACCGTATCCTCACCGTAAGCGCGGACCAGCGGCGTGCGCAGCCAGTGCGGCAGACGCTGTGGGTCCATCTGCGCCCAGATGTCGAACCCCTCGCGGCTGATATTGCGCGCGACCGCATTGACCAGACCGCTGAGCCGCGCGGTCTTCGGATCGGTGCGAGCGGCGCGCACGGCGGCGTCCACGGCGGCGTGGGGCGCGACCTCGTCGATCAGCATTTCCGCCGCCGCGATGCGCAGGGCCTGCATGGCGCGGGCCGGGGGCTTACGCGTCAGGAACTGTTCCAAAACGGTGTCGATCGGCTCCAGATTGCGCAGCACCATCGCGGCGAGGCTCTGCGCCCGCGCCCGCGCCGGTGGGGGCAGGTCGTCGGGCAAACGGTCCACCAGATCGCCCAGCATGATGCCGTCGGACAGGACCCCGATCAACAATTCCGCCGCCGCCAGCCGCGCGGGAAGGCCCGGCGCGCTCACCGGTTGCGCCGAATGTTGGGAACGGAGCTGGCCCGCACCTGCGGTCCGCTCATCTGGGGGGAGCCTGCCATCTTCATCAATGCCTCGATCCGGTTGTTCACATCTGGGTGCGTCGAAAACAGATTGTCGGTCCCGCGTCCAGTCAGAGGGTTCACGATAAACATGTGCGCGGTTGCGGGATTGCTCTCGGCGCTGGCCATTTCACGGACCTGCGCGCCGCCCGCGATCTTGCGCAGGGCATTGGCCAGCCCCATGGGATCTCGGGCGATTTCCGCCCCCATCCGGTCGGCGGAATATTCCCGCGTGCGGCTGATCAGCATCTGGATCATCATCGCGGCCAGGGGTGCCAGCAGCACCGCCGCGATCATGCCGATCCCGCTCAACGCCCCACGCTCCCGGTTGCCACCGCCAAAGAACAGCCCGAACTGCGCCAGCATCGAGATCGCCCCCCCGATGGTGGCCGCGATGGTCATGATCAACGTGTCGTGGTTCTTGATATGCGCCAGCTCATGCGCGATGACGCCGCGCACCTCATCGGGGGACAGGCTGCGCAACAGACCCGCCGTCACCGCCACCGCCGCGTTTTCCGGGTTGCGCCCGGTGGCAAAGGCATTCGGCTGCGCCTCGTTGATCAGATAGATCTTGGGCATCGGCAGATCGGCGTTGCGCGACAATTCCTGCACCATCTGGAACACTTCGGGGATCGAGGCGCGGGTGACAGGCTGCGCGCCGTGCATCCTCAGCATCGCCTTGTCGGAATTCCACCATGCGAATGCGTTGGTCGCGACGGCGAAACCCAGCGCGATCAGCATCCCCAACTGCCCGCCGATCAGATAGCCCACACCCATGAACAGGGCCGTCAGCCCCGCCAGCAGCAGACCCGTCTTGAAGTAGTTCATCGCCGTGACCCCTTGCGTCCGAAACTCGGTGGAACATATGCAGTATAGGCACCTCCCGATAGGAGATGTAGGCCCGATAGGAGATGTAGGAATGACCGACGATCCCGAAAAGACCGCCCGCCTGCGCGCCGCCGCGACCCGCGCCCTGGCCGAGGCCGAGGACCGCAAGCGGGCCACGCCGCCGCTGGATCTGCCCGAGGAACTGGGTGGCCGCGACGGGCCCGAGCCGATCCGCTTCGGTGATTGGGAGAAGAAGGGCATCACCTGCGACTTTTGAACCAATGAAACCGACCGCCGGGAGGGCACCATGAAACTCGACAACTCGAAACTGTTCGTCACGAAATCCTATATCGACGGGGCGTGGACCGATGCGGATGGCGGTGCCACCTTCGACGTGACCAACCCGGTGGATGACAGCGTGATCGCGCAGGTTGCCGATCTGGGCCGGACCGAGGTCGCCCGCGCCATCGACGCCGCGGATGCCGCACAGGCCGACTGGGCCGCGAAACTCGCCTCGGAACGCTACTCGATCCTGATGGAATGGTATCGCCTGATCATGGAAAATCAGGAGGATCTGGCCAGGATCATCACCGCCGAGATGGGCAAACCGCTCAAGGAAGCGCGCGGTGAGGTCGCTTACGGCGCGTCCTTCATCCAGTGGTTCGCTGAGGAGGCGAAGCGCATCTACGGCGACACCATCCCGCCGCATCAGGCGGACAAGCGTATCGTGGTCATCAAGCAGCCCGTGGGCGTCGTCGGCTCGATCACGCCGTGGAACTTCCCGCTCGCGATGATCACGCGCAAGCTGGCCCCCGGTCTGGCCGCAGGCTGCACGGTTGTCGCCCGGCCCGCCGAACTGACCCCGCTGACCGCGCTGGCCCTGGCCGAACTGGCCGAACAGGCAGGCTTTCCCAAGGGCGTGTTCAATGTCGTCACCGGGTCCGACAGCTCCGCCATCGGCAAGGAGCTGTGCGAGAACGACAAGGTGCGCAAGATTACCTTCACCGGCTCCACCCGCGTCGGCTCGATCCTGATGGAACAATGCGCCGGCACTATCAAGAAGATGAGCCTTGAGCTGGGCGGCAACGCCCCGTTCCTCGTATTCGACGACGCCGATATCGACGCCGCGATCGAAGGCGCGATGATCTGCAAGTTCCGCAACGCTGGCCAGACCTGCGTCTGCGCGAACCGCATCTATGTGCAGTCGGGCGTCTATGATGAATTCTCGCGCAAGCTGGCCGAACGGGTCGCGGCGATGAAGGTCGGCGACGGCATGCAGGAGGGCACGGATATCGGCCCCCTGATCTCGACCGATGCGGTAAAGAAGGTGCAGACCCACCTGGATGACGCCGTGTCCAAGGGCGCGACAATCATCGAGGGCGGCACGAAAAGCGACAAGGGCGGTACCTTCTTCACCCCCACCGTCGTCACCGGCATGTCGCAGGACATGCAGATCGCGGATGAGGAAACCTTCGGCCCGGTGGCCCCCCTGTTCAAGTTCGAGACGGAGGAAGAGGGCATCGCCCTGGCCAACGACACGGTCTTCGGTCTCGCCGCCTATTACTATACTCGCGACATCGGTCGGGTCTGGCGTGTGGGTGAGGCGCTGGAATACGGCATCGTCGGCCTGAACACCGGCCTGATCTCGACGGAGGTCGCGCCCTTCGGTGGCGTCAAGCAATCCGGCCTCGGCCGCGAGGGCTCGAAATACGGCATCGAGGAATATCTGGAGATCAAGTACATGTGCATGGGCGGCATCTGATCCGTTCACTTTCCTCAAATATCCCCGCCGGAGGCATCGGACCACAAGGGTCGGAACCTCCAGCGGGGATATCGCGGCGAATCCGAAATGGACGCCCCGCGCGCCAGCCTTTAGGCAACGCCCATGACCCTGATCCTTGGCATAGAATCGAGCTGTGACGATACAGCGGCCGCCGTCGTCGGCGCGGATCGCGTGATCCTGTCCAATCGGGTGTTCTCGCAAACCGATCTGCATGCCGATTTCGGCGGCATCGTGCCCGAGATTGCCGCCCGTGCCCATGCCGAACGGCTCGACATCGTGGCGGAGGCAGCGCTGGCAGAGGCGGACGTGACGCTGTCCGACATCGACTTGATTGCCGTCACCGCCGGCCCCGGCCTGATCGGCGGTGTATTGTCGGGCGTGATGTTCGCCAAGGGGCTGGCCGACGGATCGGGCAAGCCGCTGATCGGTGTCAATCACCTGGCCGGACATGCCCTGACACCGCGCCTAACGGACGGGGTGCCGTTTCCCTATCTGATGTTGCTGGTCTCGGGCGGGCATTGCCAGTTCCTCGCCGTGACCGGCCCTGACGATTTCACCCGCATGGGCAGCACCATCGACGATGCCCCCGGTGAGGCATTTGACAAGACGGCCAAGCTGCTGGGCCTGCCGCAGCCCGGCGGCCCGTTGGTGGAGGCGGAGGCCGCCAACGGCGATCCGCGCCGGTTCGCCTTCCCCCGGCCACTGCTGGATCGACCGGGTTGCGACATGAGCTTTTCAGGACTGAAAACCGCTCTGCGCCGCGCCCGCGACATGATCGTCGAGGAAAGGGGCGGTATCACCCGACAGGACCGGGCCGATCTGTGCGCCAGCTTTCAACAGGCCGTGGCGGATGTGCTGGCCAGAAAGACCGCGCGCGCGCTGGCGGCCTTCACCGAACTGCACGGTGCCAGCACCATCGCCGTGGCGGGCGGTGTCGCGGCCAATGCCACGATCCGCGCCGGATTGCAGCGTGCGGCGGATGAGGCGGGCTTTACCTTCATCGCGCCGCCCTTGAAACTGTGCACGGATAATGGCGCCATGATCGCCTGGGCCGGGTGGGAGAGGTTCGACGCCGGTCTGACCGAGGACACCCTGACCGCCCGCCCGCGCTGGCCGCTCGACAAAACCGCCGTACCGATGCTCGGTTCCGGCAAGAAAGGCGCGAAAGCCTGAGAGGAAACACCATGTTCTATGCGATCTTTGCCCATGACAAACCCGGCGCGCTGGAAACGCGCAAGGCCAACCGCGATGCGCACCTCGCCTATATCGCCCAGACAGGGGTTGTGGCACAGGCGGGCCCCTTGCTCGACGCGCAGGGTGATATGGCCGGTTCCCTGGTGATTCTGGACGTTGCCGATATGGATGCGGCGCATGCATGGGCCGATGCCGATCCCTATGCCCGCGCGGGTCTGTTCGCCTCGGTCGATATTCACCCGTGGAAGCGGGTCATTGGGGGCTGACATGGCATATTGGCTGTTCAAATCCGAGCCGAACACATGGGGCTGGGACGATCAGGTCGCCAAGGGCGACGAAGGTGAGGAATGGGACGGTGTGCGCAACTATCAGGCGCGCAACAACATGCGCGCCATGAAGATCGGCGACAGGGGCTTCTTCTACCACTCGATTGATCAGAAGCGTGTCGTCGGCGTGGTCGAGGTCATCGCCGAGGCACATCCCGACAGCAAGGCCGACGACGACCGGTGGGAATGCGTGGACATCAAGGCGATCGCCCCCTTCCCGCGGCCCGTCACGCTTCAGGATTGCAAGGACGATCCGCGGCTGTCCGACATGATCCTCGTGAACAATTCCCGCCTGTCCGTGCAACCCGTCACGGAGGAGGAATGGCGGATCGTTTGCGATCTGGGCGGTTACAAGGATTAAGCGGCGAGGGTCAGGTTAGCAGACGGTTCATCGCGCCGCTGATTGGTCAGAGACCTGCGCGGTCAGGAAGCGCCTGAGCGATTGGCGCAACCTCGCCCTTCTGACTGGGATGAACGGCGCGGGTGCGAACGGGGAAATGTCCGTCTGATGTGGAAGGTGTCGGTTCAGGTCCTGTGGCGCATAGACCCATCGGACAGTACGACACTGTCCATGGGAATGTCCCACGGCATCGGAAAGATCGTGGGGATCACGCAATCCGCAAACCCGACGCCGATCACCCTCGGCGCGGGGTTGAGGTCGCACAGCGTCCGGTCGTAATAGCCGCCACCATTGCCCAGCCTGAAGCATCCCCCGTCGACCCCCAACAGGGGTGAGATCACGACATCCGGCGCCGCCTCCACCCCGTGAGCAGGCACCGGAATACCCCAGATACCACGTGCCATCGCGCAGCCCGGCGACCAGGCCCGGAATACCAGCGGCGCGTCCTTCGCGATTACGACGGGAAGCAGAACCGTCGCACCTGCCTCATGCGCCGCCACCATCCAGTCGCGCAGATCGGGTTCGCCTCGAATGGGCCAGTAGGCGGCGATCCTCATCCCCGGATGCGGCGTCACGATCGTATCGAGGGCGGTGCGCAGATCGCGCGTCACGGCGTCACGATCCGGGCTGCTCACGGCGCGCCGTGCCTGCATCAGACGGGTGCGTTCGGCTTTGCGAAAGCAGGCAACATCGCGCATCGTGCCCGGATCAACCGGTTTTCCCCCGACCAGAAGATGGGCCATGCAGGGGGCCGAACCGCCGGTATCGTCATCCTGCATCCTCGCCTCCTTCGGTTCCACGTGGCCTGTACGAATCACGATACCGCTGGTGTGAAGCTTGTCCAGAACGGCGCGCGGCCCCGTCTCTCGCGGTTGCCTTGGTCAAGGAAAGCCCGCAGGCGCAAGGTCTGCCACCCGCGCGGGGCGATAGGGCCAGCGCCCCCGAAACGGCACGCACATATCCAGAGCGGTATGTTAAACGAATCCAAGGAATGATAAGCAGAACGCCTGCTCGAACGGAGCGGTGGGGTCGGCATCTGATCGGCGTGGGGCGTGAGGCATCTGGGTGCGGCGCAACTTGCCATTTTCGGATGCCGGAATGGGACGGCGCATGCCCGCAAGTCTCTCACCTCAAGGCATATTAGGGAGGATATCATGAAAATCACTGGAAAGTTCGCGGTGCTGCTCGGTTGCGTGGCCTCAATCGCCATCAGCCAGCCCGCCTTCGCAGAGATCGAGGAAACGAACCTGCGCCTGGCGCATGTCGTGAACGAAAACGATGGCTTTCACGCGGCGGCCACGCGGTTTCAGGAGCTTGTCGCGGAACGGTCGGACGGCAAGATCAGCGTCGAGGTGTTTCCGAACGCCACGCTGGGTGACGAGCGCACATTGCTCGAAGGGATGCAGATCGGCACGGTTGACATGGGCGTGATCACGAATGGCCCGGTCTCGAACTTCCTTGAGGATATGGCGGTGTTCGAAATGCCGTTCCTGTTCCCCTCGGCCGCGAAAGCCTACGAGGTTCTGGACGGGCCCATCGGACAGGAGCTTCTCGATCGTCTTTCCGAGGTGAACCTGAAGGGTCTGGCCTATGCGGAGCGTGGTTTTCGCAATCTGACCAACTCCGAACGTCCCATCAACTCGCCCGCCGATGTGCAGGGCCTCAAGGTGCGGGTCATGGAAAATCCGGTCTATATCGACACGTTCCGTGAGCTGGGCGCCGACGCAATCCCGATGGCCTGGACCGAAGCGTTGACGGCCATGCAGCAGGGCACCATTGACGGTCAGGAAAATCCGGTTGGCGTCGTGCACTCGTTCCAGTTGAACGAAACGCAGACGAACATGACCATGACGCGGCACTCCTACGCCCCGGCGATCTTCGTGATGAGCCTTCCTGTCTGGAACAACCTTTCCGAAGAAGCGCAGGAGATCGTTCTTCAGTCTGCTCAGGAAGCAGCCGAGTACGAACGCCAGCTCAACGCCGAGCAGGAGAGCCAGCAACTCGAAGAGCTGCGCGCCTCCGGTATGAACGTGATCGACGACGCGGATCTGTCGGCCTTCTCCGAGGCTGTCGCCCCGGTCTATGTGAAGTATGGTGAGCGGTTCGGCGATTACCTGCCCCGCATTCAGGAGGCGCTCAGATAACATGCTCAAGCTGCTCGGGTGGGTGGATCGGATTGTCGGTGCGATTCTGGGGCCGGTTGTGGTCGCGGGCATGGTCGCGCTGACATTCGTCATATCGCTTCAGATCGTATCGCGTGTGTTCTTCACCTCGGTCACATGGACCGAGGAGGTCGCACGTTTCCTGCTGATCTGGATTACCTTCCTTGGGGCCACCCTGGCGTTTCAACAGGGCAGGCACATCGCGGTGCAACTGGCGCGCGACAGCCTGCCCGCCAACCTGCGCCGAATTGTGATCGGCGCAGGAATTCTGGTTTCGATTGCCTTTCTCGCCACCCTGACCTGGATCGGCTGGCGGTATATGGACCTTCAGAGCTTTCAGCGGTCTCCTTCGCTGCGAATTCCGATGAACAACATCTACCTCGTGATGCCGGTGGCGAGCGGATTGATGGCGGCGATGTCGTGTATCGATCTGGTCAGATTATTGTCCGGCGACACGACGATACGGGATCGAATGCGGGATGTTGTTGAATGAGCCTTGTCCTCGTCCTGCTCTTCGTCCTGTTCCTTCTGATGGGATTGCCGGTCGCGATCGTGATCGGCGCCTCGACCATGGCCGCGCTCAATCTGGGCGATGTGCCCCTGATGGTCGTGCCACAACAGATGTTTGCAGGCATCAACAGCTTTGCGCTGGTCGCGGTGCCGATGTTCGTTCTGGCCGGCGATATCCTCGCTCAGGGTGAGATTTCCAAGCGCCTGATCGCCTTCGCTGACAGCCTGCTTGGTTTTATCAAGGGTGGGCTGTCTGTCGTCTCGGTGCTGGCGGGGGTGTTTTTTGCCGCTATTTCCGGTTCGGGCGCCGCGACCACCGCAGCGGTCGGGGCGAGCCTCGTCCCCGAGCTGAAGCGCAAGGGCTATGACCCGGCCTCCGCCGCATCGCTGATCGCCGCTGCCGGTACCATCGGCGTGGTGATCCCGCCTTCGGTGCCCATGATCATCTACGCGGTGATCGCGCAGGAATCGGTCAAGAGCCTCTTTCTGGCCGGTTTCATCCCCGGTGTCGCAATGGGTCTTGGCCTGATGATCGTGGCCGTGATCCAGGGTTACAGGCGAGCCTATCCACGCGGCACCAGTCTTTCCCTGAAAACCATCGTTCGCACCTTTTTTGCCGCCAGCTGGGGCCTGATGGCGCCCCTGATCATCCTTGGCGGGATCTTCTCGGGCGTTTTCACGCCAAGCGAGGCGGCCGTGGTTGCCGTGAATTACGCGATCCTCGTTTCGCTGTTCATTTACCGGGATCTGACCCTGCGCGGGCTATATCGGATCATCCTGCGGGCGGGCGTTACGACGGCTGTCATACTCTTTGTCATCGCCGCCTCCTCTGTGTTGAGCTGGACATTGGCAAGCTGGCAGGTGCCCAACGCGATTGCCGCGCTTGCGCTGTCTCTCACCGACAATGTGTTCCTGCTGCTGCTGGTGGTTATGGCCCTGATCCTGATTACAGGCGTGTTTCTGGAAACGGCGAGTGCATTGATCATCCTGACACCGATGCTGCTGCCGCTTGCGGCGCAGCTGGGCATCGGGACTGTGCATTTCGGAATTATTATCGTGGTGGGCCTGGCGATCGGGATGGTGACGCCCCCCGTCGCAATCAACCTGTTCGTCGCCTCGTCCACGACGGATCAGCCGGTTGAGCGGATTGCCCGTGCGGTCGTGCCCTACCTGGCCGTGCTGATCGTCGTCTATCTTATGATCGCCTACATCCCGGTGATTTTTGCAAGCTAGCCTGCGATGGGGATGTCAGCGAAGAACAGCTCATCGGGGTATTGAAAGAACATCTGGCGGGGCCTGCGGGTCAGCTCAAGACTTGAGGTTTGCGTTCCACTTCGCTAATAATCTAACAAATGTTAGATTATTAGCGAAGAGCATAGATGACCGGACCCCTTCAGCACCTGAAAATAATCGAACTCGGTCATGTGATTGCCGCACCGCTTTCGACGGCCTTGCTCTCCGACTTCGGCGCAGATGTCATCAAGATCGAGTCGCCCAACCGCACAGACATGATGCGCGAACTTGGACCCAAGGCGGAGGACGGCGTCGGCGTCTGGTGGAAGACGCTGGGCCGTAACAAGAAAATCCTGAGCCTGAACTGGAAGTCGGATGAGGGGCGGGACGTCCTGCGCAGGTTGGTTGAAGAATCAGACGTGCTTGTCGAGAATTTCCGCCCGGGTGTTCTTGAGCGTGCAGGAATCGGACCGGACGTTCTGCATGAGTGGAACCCGGATCTGATGATCCTGCGCGTATCGGGTTACGGGCAGGACGGTCCGATGCGCGACGTACCGGCATTCGGACGCGCGGCAGAGGCCATGAGCGGTCTGGCACATTTGACTGGTTTCACCGACGGGCCGCCGATGCATCCGGGGTTTCCCGCTGCTGACAGCACGACAGGGCTCATGGGCGCGCTGGGCATCATGATCGCGCTTTTTGCCAGGGAGAAGGGGATTGCGCGCGGTCAGGTCGTCGATCTGGCGGTGTTCGAGGCGCTGTTGCGGTTGATGGATTATCCTGTTCCTGCGCTGACGGGGGCAAAGCATTCACCCCGGCGGAACGGTCTGCGACAGCCAATGGACTTCGCGCCCGGGGGCATGTTCCGTACCTCCGACGGGGTATGGCTGACCGTTTCCGCAGGCAGCGCGGAAACAGCGCAACGCTTGCTGAGGGCAGTTGGCGGGGATGATCTGGCCGATGATCCGCGTTTCGCGACCCTGGCGGAGATGTCGCAGCATATGACGGTCGTCTTCGACGCCATCAACGATTTCGTGACGCAGCACACTCTCGCGGAAGTGAAAGCCGAATTCGCCCGTCACGACGCGGTCGCCTCACAAGTGCTGAGCGTTGAGGAGATTACGACCAACGAGCAAATACGCCATCGCGGTGATATCGTGGCGGTCCCGGGCGAGCAGACGCAGGTGATCGGGCCGATTCCGCATTTGAGCGCCACCCCCGGTGAGCTTCGTTGGCTGGGACGCGAACCGGGCGCGGACAGCCGCAGCATTCTGCGTGATCTTGGTTTTGATGACGCCCACATAACCGCTCTGCATGAGGCGGGGCTGGTGGGCCTTAACGTGAAGGATGACATGCCGTGACGTTTCGAATGACAGATGAGCAAAAGGAAATTCGCGAACAGATCCTGCGGATTTGTGCGCAATTCGACGATGATTACTGGCTGGAAAAGGACCGCAACGGCGGTTTCCCCCATGATCTGCACAAGGCCATGGCCGACGGCGGCTGGCTGGGGATTGCGATGCCCGAAGCGGTGGGCGGTGCCGGTCTGGGCATTACCGAAGCGACCATCATGATGCAGGCGATCGCGGAGTCCGGGGGCGGCGCCAGCGGGGCTTCGGCCATTCACATGAATATATTCGGCCTCAACCCGGTGGTGAAATTCGGAACCGATGAGCAGCGCGCGCGCATGTTGAGCCCCCTGATCGCCGGTGATGAAAAGGCGTGCTTCGCCGTGACGGAGCCCACGACGGGCCTGGACACGACAAAGCTGAAAACCCTGGCGGTTCGGCAGGGGGACAAATATGTCGTGCACGGACAGAAGGTCTGGATCTCGACCGCGCAGGTGGCGCACAAGATGTTGCTTCTGGCGCGAACGACCCGGATCGAGGACGTGACCAACCCGACCGAGGGGTTGAGCCTGTTTTATACGGATCTGGATCGGACGTATGTGGATGTGCGTGAGATCGAGAAAATGGGGCGCAAGGCAGTCGATTCCAATGAAATGTTCATCGACGGTCTGCCGATCCCGGCCAGTGATCTGATTGGCGAGGAGGGCCAGGGCTTTCGGCAAATTCTGCACGGCCTGAACCCGGAACGTATCCTCGTGGCAGGGGAATGTATCGGCATTGCACGCAACGCTTTGACCCGCGCGTCGCAATATGCGAAAGAGCGCGTGGTTTTCAACCGCCCGATCGGTCAGAATCAGGGCGTTCAGCATCCGCTGGCGCAGGCTTGGGCGCGGGTGGAGGCGGCCAATTTGATGGTGATGCACGCCGCCGCCCTTTACGATGCGGGTGAGGCGTGCGGTGTGGAGGCGAACGCGGCCAAACTTCTGGCAGCCGATGCCGCGGTGGAGGCGACGGAAGCTGCGCAGATCGCTTTTGGGGGATTCGGTTACGCCAAGGAGTACCATGTAGAGCGTTTGGTCAGAGAGGCATTGCTGTTTCGTATCGTTCCGGTGACGCCGCAAATGCTCTTGTCGTTCATCGCCGAGAAAGCTCTTGGACTTCCAAAGTCTTACTAGGTTTCGGTGCGGATATGACGTAACGAAAATTCTGGTGTTGATTATTTTTCTAACGCGCGTTAGATTATCGAAAAATAACCTCCGAATGGGGGAAAATTACCCCGAACGGGGGATAGGGAGGAAGCGTCATGACTGAGACGCAGTTTGGGTCTTCGCGAGAGGACCTGGCAGCGCGATCTACTGTATATGCCAGCGACTTGTTCGCAGGCAAAACCGTTGTTGTAACCGGCGCAGGTGGTGGATTGGGTTTGGCGATTGCGGCCCTGTTTGCCCGGCTGGGCGCAAATCTTGCCATAAATGGACGCAACGAGGAAAAGCTCGCTTCGGCCAGGGAATTTCTCGAAAGTCTGGGCGCCACGGTCTTTACCCGCGCCATGACAATTCGTGATCCCGAACAGGTCGAGGACTTCGTTCGCGGCGTAAATCAGGAATTCGGTGCGATTGACGTATTGGTCAACAATGCAGGCGGGCAATTTCCGCAGGCCGCACTGGATTTTTCACCGAAGGGCTGGAATGCCGTCATCGACACCAACCTCAACGGCACATGGTGGATGATGCAGGCCACCGCGCGCCATTGGGTGGAAAGCAAGCAGCCGGGCTCAATCGTGAACATCGTGGCCGACATCTGGCGCGGAATGCCCGGTATTGCCCATACATGCGCGGCACGGGCAGGTGTCATATACCTGTCCAAATCGGTCGCGGTGGAATGGGCGCCGCATGATATCCGCGTGAACTGCGTGGCACCGGGCTGCTGTGAGAGTAACGGCTTCGGGAACTATCCCGAGGAAGGCTCGGCAACCTTTCAGGACTCGAACCCGATGCGTCACGCTGGCGATGAATGGGATGTCGCCGAGGGTGTCGTATATATGGCGGCCAGTTCGGGTAAATTCGTAACAGGTGAAGTTCTGAACATCGACGGCGGGCAACAGATGTGGGGTGATCCCTGGCCGACAGGCCGGCCGGATTACTTCCGGATCGCCTGACGCAAGCTATGAACCCAGTGAGGGCAACAGGATTCAGATGACGGATAAAAGAGAAACAAAAAGCCACGCCGACGATGGGGCGATCTTGGCATGTAGTGGAATCGAACGGCGGTTTGGCGGTATCGTCGCCGTCACAGGCGTGGATTTCGTCATTCACCCGAAGGAAATCTTCGGCCTCGTGGGGCCGAACGGCAGCGGGAAGACGACGCTTACCAACGCGATCACCGGCTTTTACCCGCCAAATGTCGGCACTGTCCGGCTGGCCGGTAACGACATCACGGGCACCGCACCGCACAAGGTTGCAAAGCTGGGCGTCGCGCGAACGTTCCAAAACCTGGCGCTGTTCAACGGGATGAGCGTTCTGGATAACATCCTGCTCGGCCGGCACATCCACATGAACCCGGGCGTTCTGCGCACGGCGCTTTACTGGTGGGCCGCGCAGCGCGAGGAAATCGAAAACCGCAAGGTCGTCGAGGAAGTCATCGAGTTCCTGCAGCTTGAAAGCATCCGCCACGAGATGGTCGACGGGCTTCCCATCGGCTTGAAAAAGCGGGTCGAGCTGGCCCGCGCGCTGGTGGCCGAGCCGCAAATGTTGATTCTGGATGAGCCGATGGCCGGCATGAACCAGGAAGAAAAGGGATACATGTCCCGCTTCATTCTGGATGCACGGGCCGAACGGGGCGTCAGTGTCCTGCTGATCGAGCACCATATGGATGTGATCATCGGCATCTGCGATCGCATGCTGGCGCTGAACTACGGCGAGATGATCGCCAGCGGCATTCCGAGAGAAGTTGTAAAGGACCCCAGGGTCATCGAGGCATATGTTGGAGGGGCGCATGACTGAGGGGTCGATGATGCAAAATACCGCCAGCGACACGATCGGCGCATTGCTGGCGCGCAACGCGTCCAGCCATGGGTCGAGCATCGCGGTTCGCGAAAAAGAGCGCGGAATCTGGAAAGAGAGCACCTGGTCTGAATACGTCGAGGAGGTTCTGGCCTGTGCGGCCGGGCTCGAGAAAATTGGCGTGACGCGGGGCAAGGCCGTGCTCATTCTGGGCGACAACCGGGCGCGGCTCTATGGCGGGATGCTGTCCATCGCGCTGCTGGGTGCTTACGCAATGCCGGCCTATCCAGGCGCAACGCTTGAAGAGCTTCAGCATTTCCTGGGTGAGGTCGAGATCGTTGCGGCCATCGCCGAAGATCAGGAGCAGGTCGACAAGATCCTTGAGATACGCGGCGCGGGTGCCAGCGGCATCCAGCACATCATATATGATGAAACCCGCGGGCTCGAAGCCTATGATGAAGATGGTCTCATGTCGTGGGATCACCTGGTGGAGATTGGCAAACACGATCTCAACGAAAAGCCCAACCGGCGTGAGGAGCTTCTGAACAGAACCCAACCCGACGACCCGGCAATTTTCCTGCATTCGTCGGGAACGACGGGCAAGCCGAAGGGTATCGTGCTGAGCCAGAAGAACGTCCTCGCGGCTGCGAAGAATGGCCATGATGCCGGGGCATATGGTGAAGGTGAGGAGATCCTCGCCTATCTGCCGATGGCCTGGGTCGGGGACTACGCGATTACGGTCGCAGCGGCGCTGTTGTACCGGTTTACCGTGAACGTGCCGGAGCGACAGGAAACCGTCGTTCGGGATATGCGCGAAATCGCACCGACATTCTATCTGGCGGCTCCCAGAAGCTGGGATCAGATGCTGACGACGATTCAGGTCGGAATGGAGGATTCAACACGGTTGAAAAAGTGGCTGTACCACTTCTTCATGGACCGTGCGGTCGCCGCCGAAACAGACAAGCTGAACGGCAAGAGCAGCGGTTTGTTCGAGCCATTGGGCCGGCTGTTGGGCGAAGCCCTCGTTTTCGGACCGATCAAGGATCAGTTCGGCATGAGCCGTCTGAAGAATGCCTTTACCGGTGGTGAGGCGATCGGTGAGGACACGTTCGTCTTCTATCGCGCCCTGGGCATCAAACTGCGTCAGTTCTACGGACAGACCGAAATCAGTGCGATCAGCGCGATGCAGGCCCCGAACGAGGTGCGCCTGCATACCGTTGGCAAGCCCGCACCCGGCGTCGAGGTAAAGATCGACGATACCGGTGAGATTCTGCTGCGTTCCGACAGCGTGTTCGCCGGCTATTACAACAAGCCAGAAGCAAGCGCCGAGGCCCTCGAAGACGGATGGCTGCGCACCGGCGATGCCGGCTATCTGGAGGATAACGGTCAACTCGTGGTTCTGGGTCGTGTCTCGGAGGTCATGTATACGGGCGGCGGTGAACGCTACGTTCCGAACTATATCGAGAACCGGTTGAAGTTCAGCCCGTATATCAAGGACGCAGCCGTCCTCGGCGCGGGTCTGGATGAGCTGACGGCAATGGTCTGCGTCGATTTCGAAGCGGTAGGCCATTGGGCGGAGGTGAACGGGGTGCCCTACGTGTCCTATTCCGATCTGTCGCAGCGCGATGAGGTCGCGACGCTTCTGCATGAGGCGTTCCAGCGCGTGAACAAGGCCGTGACGGAGCCGTTGCGCCTGCAACGCTTTGTCAGTCTGCCGAAAGAGTTCGACCCGGACGATGGTGAAATCACGCGGACCCGGAAATTGCGCCGCAAGGTTGTCGAAGAGCGCTACGCCGATGTTATCGCGGCACTCTACGACGGTTCAAAAGAGGTCCATGTAAGCGCTCAGGTGACTTACGAGACCGGGGAAGTAGGGAAGGTCGAAAGAAGCCTTCCCATCAGGGAGGTATGAATGGACTGGATCTTTTTGTCTGAACTAGCGATTAACGGTGCCCTGACGGGACTGCTATATTCGCTCTTCGCTATCGGCCTCGTGCTGATTTACAAGGCCTCCTCAGTGCCCAATCTGGCGCAGGCCGGGCTGACGATGGTCGGTGCCTATGTGGTTCTGGCGCTGGCACGCGATCTGGGTTTGCCGCTCTGGCTGGCCATTCCGATCGGCGCGGTCCTCATGTTCGGTCTGGGATTTGGTATTGAGCGTGTTGCTCTGCGCCGTCTGGCCGGTCGTCCGGTCGTGATGATCCTGATGATGACACTGGGGCTGGATATCTTCCTGCGCGGCACAACGCTTGCCATCTGGGGTGGAACGTCGCGGTCTATGGAACTTGGGGTGAGCTACGAACCGCTGTTCCTGGGCGACATCTTCCTCAGCCGCATTCATGTTGTCGGTGCTGCGGTGGCGATTGCCCTCTTTGTCGCCTTCATGCTGTTTTTCCGCACACGGACCGGCATCAAGTTGCGCGCGATCGCGGATGACTACATGGCCTCATGGTCTGTCGGTATTTCGGTCGAACGTGGCGTCGGGTTGTCCTGGGCGCTGGCCTCGGTCGTTGCGATGGCGGCAGGGGTTATCTGGGGTGAAATCCAGGGTGTCGATCAGGCACTGTCACTGTTGCTTCTCAAGGGTCTGACGGTGGCTGTTCTGGGTGGTCTCGACAGTATTCTGGGCGCAGTGGTCGCCGGAATTCTTCTCGGCATCATCGAGAACGTGGGCGCTGACTTCCTCGATCCGATTGTCGGAGGCGGAAGCCGGGAGCTTATCGTCGCCGCCGTGCTCATTCTTACGGTCATGATCCGTCCGCACGGCCTGTTTGGTCGTCACGACATCGAAAGGGTATAAGGGATGTTCTACCGACTTTCCGGTGTCCACCACGCGAACTATGTTTCCGACAGCCGTATCTTCAAGGTACCTGCTGACCGGAATCTGGCTGTGTTCGTCCTGCTGTTCGGTCTTGCGGCACCATTCATTGTTCCGTCGCTCTACCTCAACAGCTACATGCTGCCATGGCTGATCTGGACGGCCGCCGCACTGGGTCTGAACCTGGTGACAGGTTGGGCCGGCCAGCTTCACCTGGGCTACGCGGCTGTCATGGCTGTGGGTGCATATGCTTCGATCCACGCGGCGCGGTTTGGAATTCCCTGGGAATTCGCCCTCATCATCGGGGGTCTGGCATCCTCGGTGATCGGCAGCCTGTTCGCGTTTGCCGCATTGCGGGTGAAGGGGCTCTATCTCGCGCTCACGACGCTCGCCATGCAGTTCGTGATGGACTGGGTGCTGACCCACTCGCCAGCGATCACGGGCGGTTCGCATGCGTCGCTTCAATCCCCGACCCTGGCCCTGCTGGGGCAGGATATCACCTCTGACACCGGCTATTACTATGTCGCGTTCGGGTGGTGTGTGCTGGTGACGATCTTCATGCTGAATCTCAAACGTACCGGTTTGGGGCGTGCGCTGGTTGCGGTGCGGGAAAAGGATTTTGCCGCGGCAATTCTGGGCGTCAACAGTTTCTACTACAAGATCCTGGCCTTCGCGACGTCGTCCTTCATCGCGGGTGTAAGTGGCGCGCTGCTGGTTGCGACGTTCTTCTTCCTGGCCGCACCGGAGCAATTCTCGGTGGCCGTGTCGATCCAGGTGCTGGCGATGGTGATCGTTGGCGGACTTGGCAGCATTATCGGGTCCTACATGGGCGTTGCCTTGATCCTGCTCGTACCGGGCATCGTCAACGGGCTCGTCTCGGGTAGTAGCCAGTCGCTGGGAATGCAGATCAACGTTGAAACGCTCGCCCATATCCCGAACGCGGTCTATGGAGCGCTGATCGTCATAATCCTTCTGATTGAACCGCTGGGGCTGGGTAAGCTCTACGGCAATATCAGGGATTACCTGATGGTCTGGCCCTTCGATCAGCTCAGAAAGTAAAGGGGAATGCCGATGCAAGACAAGGTCGAAGCCCAGCCCATCCTGTCGATGAACAGCGTCGAGGTGCTGTACGACAACGTGATGCTGGCGATCAAAGGTGTTTCGGTGCAGGTGCCAAAGGGCGAGATGATCGCGCTTCTGGGATCGAACGGAGCGGGAAAAAGCACGACGCTCAAGGCGATCAGCGGTTTGCTGAAAGCTGAGCGCGGGCGTGTCAGCCGCGGTGAGATCAAGTTCGAAGGAACTGATATTACCGATATGCTCGCTCAAAATCGCGTCGCTCAGGGCATCTGTCACGTCATCGAAGGACGACGTGTGTTTGAACATTTGACACCTGAGGAAAACCTGACTGCAGCAGCGCCGAGCGGGATGTCCCGCTCCACACTGAATGTGGAAAAGGAGAAGATCTACAACTACTTCCCCCGGCTGGCCGAGCGCCGCAATTCGCTGTCCGGTTACCTTTCGGGCGGTGAGCAGCAGATGCTGGCCATCGGTCGCGCATTGGTGACCCAGCCGAAACTGCTCATGCTGGATGAACCGAGCCTCGGGCTTGCACCGTTCCTGGTGGCCGAGATCTTCGGCATCCTGCAAAAGATCAACAAGGAGGACGGCATGTCCGTTCTTCTGGTCGAGCAGAACGCGCTGGCCGCCCTGGAAATCGTGTCCGAGGGATATCTGATCGAAAACGGTCGCGTCGTGATGAACGGCACGGCTGCGGCACTCAAGGCGAACTCCGACATCCAGGAATTCTATCTTGGCGCCGGTGAGGGCACGGATTTCCACAACGTCAAGCATTACAGCCGGCGCAAGCGTTGGCTGAGCTGAGGTTCCAATCAGATATCGTTCAGCGAGGAAAGGAAGAAACCATTGCCGTGGCGCCGGTCAGAACCTGAAGAGATGCCGATTGTTCTGACGTCGCAAAATCACGGTGGCGCAGGCGAGACGCGCATCGCACTGTGGAACGCGGACAGACTCGGCGCCACCGAACATGTGCCATGACAGTCCGTTAACGAATGGGTCAGCGTCACCGGGGGTGGCGGCGCGCCCGCAAATCAAAAAGCTACCCTGAACTTAACCAACGGGAGAAAGACCAGATGACACTCAAAAAACATATCACGGCGGTGGCCCTAACCACCGCACTGGCGGCAACCGCCACGGTGGCCTCCGCACAGTCCGAGGAGCCGATCCAGTTCGGCCTCTGCTTCGACCTCAGCAAGTCGTACACGTTCGTCACGCCCCAGGTGGCCCAGGCTGCCCAGGATCTCGCGATGTATGTCAACGATAATGGTGGCATCGAGGGACACCCGATTGAAATCATCGTGCGCGACCACGGCAACGAACCGCAGCGCGGCGTGGAGTGCTATGAGCAGCTCAAGCGCGACGGTGTGTTCATCTTCAACTTCATGTCCACGCCGGTCACGAACGCGGTTCTGCCCCGGGCGATGAACGACGAAAACATCCTGATGCAGTCCTTTGTGGGCCGTGGTGATGCTGTCGACGGTGAAGTCTTCGAATGGGTATTCCCCGTCGGTCCGACCTACTGGCAGCAGGCCGCAAACGACGTGGCCTTCATCAAGGAGCAGCTGGACGGCGATCTGAGCGACGCGAAGATCGGGTTCATCTATCTGGATTATCCGTTCGGTCAGGAGCCGATCGAGATTCTCAGAACCCTCTCCGAGCGGGAAGGATTCGAGCTGGAGCTTTATCCCGTACCGCTGCCGGGGTCGGACCAGTCCGGCGCATGGAGCAGCATCCGCCGCGACCAGCCCGACTACGTGATCAGCTGGCTTCTGGCCAGTGGGCACGTGGTTGCCTCCAAGGAAATGCGCCGGAACCGGTTCCCGATCGACCGCTACATCGCGGTTAACTGGTTCAACGAAGTCGATATCGCAAATATCGGTGCCGAAGAGGCAACGGGCATTCTGCGCGGCACCAACGTGGCCGGTGGCCAGGAAGTGCCGCTCGTGCGTCTGATGCTGGATACCTACTATGCCGACGGCAATGGCAGCGGTCCGGAAAGCCTGGTTCGCGACGTGTACTACAACACCGGCTTGGCGATGTATTCGACTGCTTTCGAAGCTGCACGTATTGCGGTTGCCGAAGATGGCTGGCCGCTGACGCCCGAGAGCATGAAGAATGCCTATGAATCGCTGTCCGGTTTCGATGGCGATGGGGTGATGGCCCCGGTCACTGTGACCCCCGAGGATCACGGTGGCGGTGGCAAGACCCGCATCGAGCAGTGGGATGGCGAGGCCTGGGTCCCGCTGACTGACTGGAGCGCGGACTATCTCGACATCGTTTGGGAAGTCATCAAGGAAAGCTCCGAATCGTTCAGCGTCGAATAAGCATGAACTTCCCCGCGGCGCTCATGCCGCGGGGAAACCCCATACAAGAATTGCACCTAGTATATTCCAAGAAACGAAGCAGATATCATGAGCCCTATCGAAGTGACAGTTGAAGACGGCATCGCAACCGTCTGTATCAATCGGCCCGAGCGCAAGAATGCTCTGTCCGTGGCCGCGACGAACGGGCTGACCGATGCCTGGGAGAGGATCGAGGCGGACGATAGTATCCGCGTCGCGATTCTGACCTCATCCGATTGCGGTGTCTTTTCCGCCGGAATGGATTTGAAGGAAGCCACACAAATCGCGCGGGACGAGGGCGTCGATATCCTGACCAAGATGCGCGACCCGTTCCATGAGACGATGCGCGCCTGCAAAAAGCCCATCATTGCCGCGATGACCGGATCGTTGATGGCCGGCGGCATGATGCTGACGCTGAACTGCGATCTGCGTGTCGGGCTGAAGGGCACGAAGGTCGGCATTACCGAAGTCAAGATCGGTCGTGGATCGCCCTGGGCATCTCCGGCGCTGTCGATGCTGCCGCAGCCCATCCTTATGGAGATCGTTCTGACCGGCGACCTTATGCCGATCGAACGACTGCACAATTACGGGTTCACGAACTACCTCGAAGACACACCTGCGGCCGTCCGCGCCCGCGCGATGGAAATCGCCAAGCGGATCGCCAGCGCGGCCCCGCTGTCGGTGATCGCGGCAAAAGGCGGCGTGCGCGCAACCATGGATCTGGGCTGCGCCGCTGGCCTCGAGGAAGGCAAGCGCCTGCATGAGGTTGTGTATGCCAGCAATGACGCGATCGAAGGTCCGAAGGCTTTTGCCGAGAAGCGAGCGCCCGTCTGGACCGGAACCTGAGGGAACGTGCTATGACCGAACACATTCGTCTGGAACGGAACGGCCCGATCGGCATCCTGCGGTTTGTACAGCCGGGGAAACGCAATCCTTACAGTGTCGAGTTCGTCGATGAGCTGGTGACGCTTCTGAAGGAAGCTGACCGCGACGATACGATCCGTGTCGTGGTCATGACCGGCGGCGATCATTTCAGCAGCGGCGGCGATCTGGTCGGGTTTCAGGATGAAATCGCCAAGGGTGCCAGAGCGACCTCCGAGATGGTCGATAGGGTTCACGATGGCGGGCGGGCGGCGTACTTCTTTCGCAAGCCATTGATTTCCGCCGTCTGCGGCGTCGCCTTTGGCGCGGGTCTGAGCCTTGCCCTGTCGGCGGATATTGTCGTCGCCGCCGAGGATGCGCGACTGTGCGAAGTCTTTGCCCGCGTTGGGGGATGCCCTGATACCGGTTCGAGCTGGCTGCTTCAGCAACGTGCCGGCGCCGGGGTGGCCCGGATGCTTGTCCTTACTGGGCGTGAGATCGACGGGAGCACGGCCAAGGATCTGCGCGTCGTAGAAGAATGCGTACCGGCCGACCGTGTCGAGGAACGCGCGCTTGAGATCGCAAACGAGATCGCCCAGCATCCGATGTTCGGCGTACAGACCGCAAAGCGGGTAATGCGCAGCACCGCCGAGAGCAGCTATCTGGAGGCACTGGACATCGAGCGCGATGCGCAAAGCGTCCTGTTGTGCGCCCATGATTTCCCCGAAGCGATGAAAGCGTTTTCAGGCAAGAGAAAGCCCGAATTCAAAGACCGCTAAGCAATGACCGCCACTATGGTCGAAAAACATCAATAACTTAAGGAGAGTAACGCCCATGAAGGTGCTTGTACCTGTCAAACGCGTTATCGATTACAACGTGAAAGTACGCGTCAAAGCGGACGGCACGGGTGTTGATCTTGCGAACGTAAAGATGTCGATGAACCCGTTCGACGAAATATCGGTCGAGCAGGCGATCCGCTTGAAGGAAGCCGGTCAGGCGGATGAGGTCGTCGTCGTGTCCATCGGTGTCAAGCAATCGCAGGAAACCCTGCGCACGGCCCTGGCCATGGGTGCGGATCGCGCCATTCTGGTTGTCGCTTCCGACGACGTACACAACGATATCGAGCCGCTGGCCGTAGCCAAGATCCTCAAGGCGATTGTCGATGAGGAACAGCCCGGGCTCGTGCTCTGCGGCAAGCAGGCCATCGACAACGACATGAATGCGACGGGCCAGATGCTGGCCGCGCTGATGGGGTGGTCGCAGGCGACATTCGCATCGGAGGTCGAGATCGCGGGCGACAAGGCGAAGGTCACGCGCGAAGTGGACGGCGGATTGCAGACCATCGAGGTGTCCATGCCCACCGTCATCACGGTCGATTTGCGTCTGAACGAGCCGCGCTATGCGTCCCTGCCCAACATCATGAAGGCGAAGAAGAAGCCCTTGGAAGAAAAGTCAGCTTCCGATTACGGCGTCGATGTCGCCAACCGGCTGGAAATCGTGAAGACGGCGGAACCGGCGGAGCGTGTGGCAGGCATCACGGTCGGTTCCGTTGATGAGCTGATCGCGAAACTCAAAGAAGCGGGGGCTGTGTAATGGCTGTTCTACTCCTTGCGGAAGTAACTGACGGCAATCTGGCGATGGACGCCACGGCCAAGGCTGTAGCGGCGTGCGAGAAGCTGGGTGAGGTGACGGTTCTGGTCGCCGGCGCATCTGCTGCTGCTGCGGGCGATGCCGCGGCGAAGATTGACGGTGTGGCCAAGGTTCTGGTGGCCGAAGATGCCTCCCTCGGTCACCGCCTGGCGGAAGCCACGGCCGCGCTGATCGTCAGCCTGGCGGATGATTACGAGCACATCGTTGCCCCAGCCACGACAGATGCGAAAAACGTCATGCCACGCGTGGCGGCCCTGCTGGATGTGATGGTGATTTCCGACGCATCCGGCGTGGTCGATGCCGATACGTTCGAGCGCCCGATCTATGCCGGTAACGCGGTTCAGACCGTGAAGTCCAAGGATGCCAAGAAGGTCATCACCTTCCGGACATCGACCTTTGACGCCGCAGGCGAAGGGGGGTCCGCCCCGGTTGAGACCGTCGGCGTCACCGCTGATCCGGGTCTGTCCTCCTGGGTGGAGGACAAGGTCGCCGAGAGTGATCGCCCCGATCTGACATCGGCTGGAATTGTCGTGTCCGGCGGTCGTGGTGTCGGCTCCGAAGAAGACTTCGCCCTGATCGAGAAGCTGGCCGACAAGCTGGGTGCCGCCGTCGGCGCATCGCGCGCGGCGGTTGACAGTGGCTATGCTCCGAATGACTGGCAGGTCGGACAGACCGGTAAGGTCGTCGCGCCGAACCTCTACATCGCGGCTGGTATCTCGGGCGCGATCCAGCATCTGGCGGGCATGAAGGATTCGAAGATCATCGTCGCGATCAACAAGGACGAAGAGGCCCCGATCTTCCAGGTCGCGGATTACGGTCTGGTCGCGGATCTGTTCCAGGCTCTGCCGGAATTGACTGAGAAACTCTAGGATACGGCGCCGAACAATCACCAAGCATCAGATCAAAGGCCCGCCATATCGGCGGGCCTTTTGCGTTTGGGGGCGCAGTCAGGGCTGAACATGACGCACCGTCACACGGGGTTGTGGGCCGTTGTCAGGAAACAGAACACTTGTTAGATTTCCTGAAATGCGTGCAATGCTCCGTAGGATGGCAACATGTCCCTGATCAAGAATTCCCCCGCCTGGGCCAACGATGAACACAAGATGTTTGCGGAAAGTACCCGTAAGCTCTTCGATGCCGAAATGGCCCCGAATGTCGACAAATGGGCCGAGCAAGGCATCGTCGATCGCGAATTCTGGCGGACGGTCGGCAAACAGGGCGTCATGGGCGGCTCCATCGACGAGGCATATGGCGGATTCGGCGGCGGCATCGGGTTCGATTCGATTACTGTTTACGAGCAGGGCCTTACGGGTGACACCGGCTGGGGCTATGGCATCCAGACCATCGTCATTCACTACATCAACGCCTATGGCAGTGAAGAACAAAAGAAAAAATGGTTGCCGCGACTGATCAGCGGCGACAGCGTGGCGGCAATCGCCATGACCGAGCCGGGAACGGGTTCGGACCTTCAGAACGTCCAGACCCACGCGGAAAAGGACGGCAACCATTACAAGATCAACGGCTCGAAGATCTTCATCACCAACGGTCATACCGCCGATCTCATCGTGGTCGTGGCTAAGACTGATCGGAGCGCGGGTGCCAAGGGCGTTTCGCTCATCGTTCTGGAAACCGAGGATGCCGAGGGTTTCCGTCGCGGACGGAACCTGAAAAAGCTGGGCATGAAGGGTTCGGACACGGCCGAGCTGTTTTTCGAGGACGTGCGCGTCCCGACCGCGAACCTGCTTGGCCCGGAGGAAGGCCAAGGGTTCTATCAGCTGATGAAGCAGTTGCCGTGGGAGCGGCTGATGATCGGCATCACCGCGCTCGGCTTCATCGACTTCGCCATCAACGAGACGGTGAAATACGTCCAGGACCGCAAGGCCTTCGGCAACCGGATCATGGATTTCCAGAACACTCGCTTCAAGCTGGCGGAATGCAAGACCAAGGCCGAGTTGCTGCGCAGCTTCGTCAATGATGGCATCGCGCGGCTGGAGGTGGGTGAGCTGGATGCAGCCACGGCGTCGATGGCGAAATGGTGGGGCAGCCAGACCCAGAACGAGGTCATGCACGAGTGTCTGCAATTGCATGGCGGCTACGGCTTCATGATGGAATTCCCGATTGCCCGCTTGTACGCGGACAGCCGGGTGCAGATGATCTATGGCGGCACCAACGAGATCATGAAGGAACTTATCGCCCGTTCGATGGATGTCTGAGGGGAACGTCCCTAATCATCGACCCTAGTCATCGTCCTTGCCGAGGATTTCTTCGGTATGCTCCCCCAGGCGGGGGGCAGGGCGATGATCGTGGCGGGCCGGGGTCGCGGAAAATCGCACAGGCGGCCGTGTCGTCCAGATCGGCCCTTCGGAGGGATGTTCGATCCGTTGGAAAAAGCCGGTCGCGGCCAGATGCGGGTCGCCGGGCAGATCCGCCAGATTGCGAACCGGCATGGCAGGAATGTCGGCTTCCTCCGTCAGGGTGAGCCATTCTTCGGTTGTTCGTGTCAGCGCCACCTGCGCGACCATATCGTAGACCGCCCCGATGTTGCGGCTGCGCGCGGCCATGTCGGTGACCCATATGTGATCGACCATGTCATCCCGCCCGACCGCCTTGAAGAAGCGCGCCCATTGCAGGTTGGTGTAGGGCAAAATCGTGATATAGCCATCCGCGGTCTGAACCGGGCGCCGGTGTGGAACCAGCATGCGATCATAGCCGAAATCCTGCGGGATTTCTTCGAAGGTGGCGCCATCCAGATGTTCTGCCAGCAGAAACGACGTCAGCGTTTCAAACATCGGAACCTCGACATGCTGGGCCTCACCCGTACGCTGCCGATGAAACAGGGCTGCCATGATCGCATAGGCGGCGGTTACGCCTCCAAGCTTGTCCGCGAGGATGGTCGGCGCATAGGCGGGTGCATCGTCGGGATCGCGCAATGTCGCCAGACTGGCCAGGCCCGAAACTGACTGAACGATGTCGTCGAATGCGGGCTTGGCGGCATAGGGTCCGTCCTGGCCATAGCCGGTCGCGGCCACCGTAATCAGGCCCGGATTTTCCCGTCGCAAGGTTTCCGGATCGAGGGACAATCTGGCGAGCGCGGCGGGCCGGATGCTCGAAATCATCACATCCGCATCGGCCAGCAGCTTGCGCAACTGATCGCGACCGTCCTGCGCCTTCAGGTCGATGACGACACTGCGTTTGTTACGGTTGCTGCCCAGGAAGGCCGCGCCCATCTGCTTGTTCTGCGATGGCTGGACGTTGCGCAGCAGATCGCCCTCGGGGCCTTCGACCTTGATCACATCGGCACCGAGATCGCCCAGCATCTGGGTGGCCAAGGGACCAAAAACCACCGAGGTCAGGTCAATGATCCTGACCCCATCAAGGATCGCGGGCTTTTTCTCGACAGTCATTTACGTACGTGGCCCTTCTTCTGTGCGCGGCGCGAACTCTGCGCGGATGGCTTCACCGTCGGCATCGAGTGCCGGGCAGGGCCCGAGTGAGGTTTCGACCCCGCTGCGCCGAATCGGGGGCGTGGGGACGTTGATCTCACCAGAAGGCGTGGCGACGCTGGATCGGTCAAGTTGCGGATGGCTGGACAGAGATGCGACATCGTTCACCGCCCCGAACGCAATGCCAGCAGCATCGAGCCGCTTCAGCATCTCGGCACGATCATGGGAGGAAAACACCGCGTTGATGAGGGCCTCCAACTCCTGCTTGTGGTGCAGACGTGAGGTATTGTCGTGAAACCGCGGATCCGTGGCCAGATTCGAGTCGCCCAGAATGAGTTTGCAGAACCTTACCCATTCCCCCGAATGCTGCACCGCGATGACGACAAGCTGCCCATCGCGGCATTTGTAGGCGCCATAAGGACAGATGACCGTGTGGTTCAGCCCGACGCGCGGCGTCGGTTTTCCAAGGTAGTCGTGATACAGCAGCGGCACGGCCATCCAATCCGCCATCACGTCGAACATCGCCACCGAAACACCGCGCCCCTTGCCGGTTTGATCGCGCGCGACCAGGGCCTCGCAGATGCCGGCGTGGGCCGTCATGCCGGTGGCGATATCGCAGACTGAAACGCCAACCCGTCCCGGTCCGTCCGGCGTGCCGGTGACCGAGGCCAGCCCGCTCTCGCATTGCACCAACAGGTCATAGGCCTTGGCGTTTTGCATGGGGCCATCCTCACCGTAGCCGGTGATGTCGCAGGTCACGAGGCGGGGAAACTTCTCTCGCAGAGTGGCCGAATCGAGGCCCAGCTTCTTCAACGCGCCGGGCAGCAGGTTCTGGATAAACACATCGGCGGTTTCCAGCATTTTCAACAGAATTGCCTGGTCTTCCTCGGACTTGATATCCAGCGCGATGGATTCCTTGCCCCGGTTCAACCACGTGAAATAGGCACTTTCGCCGTTGGCGGCAGAGTCGTAAGCGCGCGCAAAATCGCCTGCGCCCTTGCGTTCCACCTTGATCACCCGCGCCCCGGCATCGGCCAGCCGTGACGAGCAGAATGGAGCGGCCACCGCCTGTTCGAGCGCGATAACCAGTTTGCCGGAAAGAGGCGATGAATTTGTGTCTGACATGTGTTTCTCGCAGGTGATGCTAAGGACTTGACGAAATCTAACAAATGTTAGAAATTATATCAACACGCTTACCCGGAAATCCGAAGACGCGAAGGAGACCGCAAGTGCCGAACGCCACCGCACCAGACCAGATTTTTCAGCGCGCACTGGCCAACAGTGAAATCCTGCTACCCAAATGCGATGATTGCGGGGCGTTTCATTTCTTTCCCAGGGTTCTGTGCCCGCACTGTCATGGGGCCGCAATCTCGTGGGAACGTGCGAGCGGTAACGGCCGGGTCCATACCACCACTGTCGTGCGGCAAAAACCCGAACGGGGCGGCGACTACAACGTCTGCGTGATCGAGCTTGATGAGGGTGTGCGCATGATGAGCCGGGTGGAAGGCATCGCGCCCGCAGATGTCGTCATCGACATGCCGGTAACCGCTTTCGTGGGCGAGGCCGAGGGGGCCCCGGCCGTGCTGTTCAAACCGGTGGAGGGATAAGCATGACCAGTGAACTTCGGGGAAAATCCGCGATCGTTGGCACCGGCCATGCCGGTTTTGGTGAGGCGCATGGTCTGACGGCCTATGACGTCATGGCGCAATCGGCGCTTGCGGCACTTGGCGATGCCGGGTTGAAGATGTCTGACGTGGACGGGCTGTTCTGCACCATGATGGAAGACAGCATGCCGGCGCTGATGGCGGCCGAGTATCTGGGCATCCAGCCACGCTTCATGGACGGGACCATGACCGGCGGCTCGTCCTTCGTGAACTATCTGACATCTGCGACCATGGCGCTGGAGGCCGGTCTGTGCGATGTCGCGCTGATCGTCTATGGCTCCAACCAACGCACGGCCTCGGGCAAGCTGGTGACGGCCTCGCGCCCGCCGGCCTATGAGGCGCCGTATAATCCGCGCTATCCGATTTCCGCATATGCGATGGCGGCGGCACGGCACATGCATGAATACGGCACAACGCGCGAACAGCTGGCGGACGTGGCGGTTTCTGCCCGGGCCTGGGCGCAGCACAACCCCGAAGCGTTCCAACGCGGCCCGTTGACCCGCGAGGACGTGTTGGGCGCGCGCATGGTCGGGGATCCGCTGACGGTGCGGGATTGCTGCTTGGTGACCGATGGCGGCGGCGCGGTGGTGATGGTGCGGGCCGATCGCGCGCGGGATTTCCCCAAGCCGCCGGTCTATGTGCTGGGCAGCGCTGCCGAAAGCTCTCACAGACAGATTTCGCAGATGAAGGATTTCACCGTGACCGCGGCCCGCGAATCGGGCAAGCGCGCCTTTGCGGCGGCGGGCTTGTCGCCGGAGGATATCCAGGCGGTGGAGCTGTATGACGCCTTCACCATCAACACCATTCTGTTCCTCGAAGACCTTGGTTTTTGTGCCAAGGGTGAGGGCGGTGCCTTTGTCGAAGGTGGACGTATCGCGCCCGGCGGCGTTTTGCCGGTGAATACGAACGGCGGGGGTTTGTCCTGCGTGCACCCCGGCATGTACGGTATCTTCACCATAATCGAGGCGACCCGTCAGATCCGTGGCGACGCGCCCGGTATTCAGTTGAACAATGTCGATCTGGCACTGGCGCATGGAAACGGCGGTGTGCTGTCCAGCCAGGTCACGGCAATTCTGGGATCACAAGCCACGCTCTGACGAGGATCAAGGGAGGAAAGATCATGCCATTGGATTTCGAAGCGCTTTCGGATTGGGATTTCGAGGAAATTCAGCAGACGCTGACTCAGCGGGATACCATCCTGTACGCGCTGGGCCTGGGATTCGGTGAGGATCCGACCGACAAGAAGGAACTCGCCTTTGTCTACGAGGACGGCCTGAAGGCGGTTCCCTCGATGGCGGTCACGCTGGGATATCCGGGGTTCTGGCTGCGCAATCCAAAGACCGGCGTGAACTGGCAGAAAGTCCTGCACGGCGAACAGTGGCTGGATATCTACAAGCCGCTGCCCGTGAACGCCAACATCATCGGCCGCAGCAAGATCGACTTCATCTCGGACAAGGGTGAGGGCAAGGGCGCCGTCATCTATCAAAGCCGCGAGATCATCGACGCGGACAGCGGTGAAAAGCTGGCGCGCGTCGCGATGTCGGCCTTTTGCCGGGGCGATGGCGGGTTCGGCGGTGAAAACAAGGCGGGCCCGGCCCCCGCTGTGCTGCCTGATCGGGCCCCCGACCATGTTTGCGATATCGAGACGCTGCCGCGTCAGGCGCTGATCTATCGCCTCAGCGGTGATTATAACCCGCTTCATGCGGACCCGGATGTCGCCCGTTCCGTCGGGTTCGACCGGCCGATCCTGCACGGTCTGGCGACCTATGGTCTGGCGGCGCGGGCGATCCTCAAGACGTCTCTCGATTATGACGCCGCCCGGCTTGTCGGCTTGGACGTGCGGTTCTCCGCTCCGGTCTATCCGGGGGAAACCGTGCGGTTCGAAATCTGGGAGGAGGGCGGCGAGGCCCGGTTCCGTGCTTCGGTTCCCGACCGCGACGTGGTGGTCCTGAACAACGGGGCGGCGCGCTTTGCTTAGGGCGAAGGTATGACCCAACCCCTCAAGGATATCATGGTGCTGGATTTCAGCACGCTTCTGCCCGGGCCGATGGCGACTCTCATGCTCGCCGAGGCCGGGGCGGAGGTAATCAAGTTCGAGCGCCCCGGAACAGGCGAGGACGCTCGTGCCACAGCCCCCAGGATCGAGGGGGAGAGCATCGGCTTTGCCGTTTTGAACAAGGGCAAACGCTCCGTTGCCATCGACCTCAAATCAAAGGGCGCTGTTGATGCGCTGCGCCCCTTGCTTGAAAAGGCCGATGTTCTGGTGGAGCAGTTCCGCCCCGGCGTGATGAAACGGCTGGGACTGGGATATGAGGCGGTGCGCGCGATCAATCCGCAAATCGTCTATTGTTCGATCACCGGCTACGGCCAGACCGGACCAAAGGCCAGCGTTGCGGGCCATGATATGAACTATGTCGGCGATGCGGGGATTCTGTCGCTGAGCCGGGGGCCTCAGGACCAGCCAACGACACCGTTCGGCCTGGTCGCGGACATTGGCGGGGGCACCTATCCTGCGGTGGTCAACATCCTGCTGGCCCTTATGGCGCGGCAACAGACCAACGAGGGGACTCACCTCGACATTGCGATGTCCGAGGGTGCCTTCGCCTTCGCCTATTGGGCTCATGCGCAAGGCGTTATCGCCGGGCAGGATATCGGCAGTGGCGCCAGCCGTCTGACCGGCGGTCTTGCCCGCTACCGGCTCTATTCCGCTGCGGACGGTCGGCAGATCGCGGTGGGCGCTCTGGAGGAGAAATTCTGGCAGGCCTTCTGCGATGTGATCGAACAACCTGAGGAGCTTCGTGACGACTGGAGCGATCCCGCCGCCTGTTCCGCGGAGGTTGCCCGCCGTCTGGCCAGTCAGCCATCGACGTATTGGGCACCGTTGCTGGCGGCGGCGGATTGTTGTTGTTCGGTGGTGAAAACACCTGCCGAAGCCGCCGCCGATCCGCATTTCAACGCCCGTGGCATATTCGGGCGGAAGCTGAACATTTCCGGTCGGGAGGTTCCCGCCCTTCCGCTGCCGATCGCGCCTTCATTCCGGGCGCCAGCGGGTGCTTCCGAACGGGCCGCCGCCCTGGGGGAAGACAATGCTCGCTACGGGCTGGATTCGGATGGCGCGGAATGAAATTCGTTGACGTACAGGTATTCAATCAGTAATCTAACACTTGTTAGAAAAGGGAGGACCCAATGGCGGATTCGAAAGATGACCTAACGGCAGATGGCGAACGCTATGACATGCCGGCCCGCTTCGTGGAGAGCGACAGCCCCGAAGTGCAGGCTTTCGTGTCTTCCGCATTGCGTGACCTTCCCGAGGACGCATCCAGCCGGGACAAGGCGATTCGCCTGTTCGAGGCGGTCCGCGATAACATTCGTTACGATCCCTATTGCTTCGCACTGGATGAGGATTCCTACCGCGCCAGTCGAATTGCCAAGGCGGAAGCCGCGTTCTGCGTGCCCAAGGCGATCCTCCTCGCGGCCTGTTTGCGCGCTGTCGGCATTCCCGCCGCGCTGGGCTTCGCGGATGTGCGAAACCACCTGAATACGCCCAAGTTGCAGGAGCTTATGGGCACCGACCTGTTTATCTATCACGGCTACGTTCAGCTGTGGCTGGACGGTAAGCCCTACAAGGTCACGCCTGCCTTCAACATGGAGCTGTGCGACCGGTTCGGGGTCAAGCCGCTGGTCTTTGACGGATATAACGATGCCCTGTTCCACGAATTCGACGAACAGGACCATCGCCACATGGAATATGTGAACGACCGGGGGCTGTATGTTGACGCCCCGATGGAGGAGTTCCTGGTGGCCTTCAGGGAAACCTATCCAAAACTGGAGGAGTTCAACCGCGTGCGCATTGCCAAGGATTCGAGCGGATACGATGCTGGCTTCTCCAAGGAGGGAGCATCTTGAAATATCTCGATGATTTCCATCCCGGCCAGGTCTTTCACTTCCGCAGCGATCCGATGAGCGCGGAGGCGATAAAGTCATTCGCGCAGGAGTGGGACCCGCAACGGCTACATACCGATGAGGATTATGCCGCCACCGTTCATGGCGGTCTGATCGCATCGGGCTTTCAGACCATGCTTGTGGTTTTCAAGCCGGTCATGACGGAAATGATGGTCGATGTTGCCAATATCGGGGGCATCGGTTTCGACACCCTGCGCTGGTTGCGGCCCGTTCGGCCGAATGAACCCCTCGACATCGAATTGACCGTGAATTCCGTCACCCCGTCCAAGAGCAAGCCCGACCGTGGTGTTCTGCACTATACGCTCAGCGCGAAAAACCCCGACGGTGAAGTCGTCTTCACGACCGATACTCCCGTCATGATCCGGCGAAAACAAAATGACACAGACTGATATGCTTTCCAGTGACCAAGAAGACCTTCGCCTGCTGCGTGAAAGCGCGCGCATCCTGTTTGAGCGCGCCGGCGGCAGTGGACGATCCAGAAAATTGCGCGATGCCGGTGGCGGCTGGGACGCGGCCATGATCCGTGAACTGGCGGAGGCAGGCGTTTTCGGCGTGACCGTTCCCGAGGAAAACGGCGGCCTGGGCATGGGCCTGGCCGCAGGGGGCGTCATCGCGGAGGAGGTCGGTCGTGTGATTGCCCCCGAACCGGTGGTGGTGACAGTCGGGCTGAGCCTCGGACTTCTGCGCCGCCTGTGCCCCGATCATGAGAAGGTCGGGCAGATTGTCGGCGGCGAAACCGTCCTGGCGGTGGCCTGGCAGGAGCGTGGGCCGAACGGCGGCCCGGCCGAGGCAAGCTGCCGTTATACGGATGGCAAGCTGACCGGCGGCAAGGCCTGGGTGGTCGGCGCGGACGGTGCCGATGGATTTCTGGTTCTGGCCGAAGGGGATTCCGGGCCGGTTCTCGTGCTGGCGGATGCCAAGGCGAACATGCTTTCCATTAAGAAGAAAACGCAGGCCGATGGCAGTGTCATGGGTGAGCTTTCATTCTCCGAAACCCCGGCGGAACAACTGGCCGAGGGTCCAGCGGTTCAGGACGCGCTTACCGAAGCGGTCAACGATGCCACTGCTCTCGCAGCGGCGGAGCTGGTCGGCCTGAGCGATCGCGCCTTTGAAATCACGCTGGACTACATCAAGACGCGGGAGCAATTCGACAAGCCCATCGGCTCGTTCCAGGTCATTCAGCACCGCGCCGTTGACCTTCATGTCATGCGTGAGGTTGCACAGGCGGGCGTGCGCGAAGTCTTGGCCCAGATGGACCACGAAACCGATCCGAAGACACGGGCCCGATTGGCCAGCCGCGCCAAGGCGCGTGCGGTCTCCGCCGCCAAGAAGATCACCCGCGACGCCATCCAGCTGCACGGGGCGGTCGGCTATACCGACGAGTTCGATATCGGACTTTACCTGAACCGGGCGCTGGTGCTCTCGGCCTGGCTGGGCGACGACGCCTATCACCGTCGGGTCTGGTTCGACGCGAGAGAAGAAGAGGGGGCAGCATAATGACCGACTGGAACGCCATGAGCGATGCAGAGTTCCGCAAGGAAGTGCGCCAGTTCTTCGAGGCGGAATACCCCGAAGAGCTGCGCCATCTGCCGCACCGTCCGAAATTTGCCGAAATCGAACATTGGCATCGCAAGCTTCACGCCAAGGGCTGGGTCGCACCGGC
This sequence comes from Pontivivens nitratireducens, assembly GCF_014235845.1. Classification (GTDB taxonomy): domain Bacteria; phylum Pseudomonadota; class Alphaproteobacteria; order Rhodobacterales; family Rhodobacteraceae; genus Pontivivens; species Pontivivens nitratireducens. The sequence goes on from NZ_JACJUQ010000006.1 coordinate 94,146, forward strand.
ATGGCCCGCCGAATATGGCGGTATGGGGTTGAGCGCGGCCAAGCTGCTGATCTTCTATGAAGAACAGCAACGCTGGGGCGTGAACCGCGGGCGCGACATGGGTGTCCAGATGGTCGGCCCGCTGATCATCAAGTTCGGCACCCAGGAACAGAAAGATTATTGGCTTCCGCGTATCCTGAGCTGTGAGGACATCTGGTGTCAGGGCTATTCGGAACCGGGTGCCGGTTCCGATCTGGCCAACCTGCGCACCCGCGCTGAGGCTGACGGCGATGATTTCGTCATCAACGGCCAGAAGATCTGGACGACGATGGCGCATGACGCCACGCATATCTTCATGCTGGTGCGTACCGATCCCGACACGCCCAGAAAGCAGCAGGGCATCAGTTTCCTGCTTGCGCCGATGGATCAGCCCGGCGTTGACGTGCGTACGATCACGACGCTGTCGGGCGAAACCGAGTTTTGCGAGGTCTTCTTCGACAATGCCCGCACACCGCAGAAAAACCTTGTCGGTGAGCTGAACAAGGGCTGGACGATGGCCAAGGCGCTCTTGAGTTTCGAGCGCATTTTCATCGGTTCCCCGAGCCTGGCCCAGAACGCGCTTGGCCAGCTTGAAAGCTTCGCCCGTGGGCGCGGTGCCTTCGACGATCCGGTTTTCCGGGACCGCTTCGCGCAGGCCGCGCTCGACGTTGAGGATCACGCTGCCCTTTATTCCCGTTTCGCGGATCAGCTAAAGCGTGGCGAAACCCTGGGCGCGGATGTCTCGATGCTGAAAATCTGGGTGACCGAGTGCTTTCAGCGGATCACCGAACTGATGATCGAGGCCGCCGGCCCCGATGGCGGTACGATCGGACCGCTTCAGGTCGGCAATGTCGGCGTGGACGTTCTGTCGAGCTTTTACAAAGCACGGCCAACAACGATCTACGGCGGCTCGAACGAGATTCAACGCAACATCCTGTCCAAGGCCGTCCTCGGACTGCCGGGCTGAACCCATAACAAGATCTAGCAGAGGAAAAAAATATGTCTGACCGTTATGCAAAATACGACAAGTTGAAGTTTGACTACCCGGCGGATCGCGTCCTGCGCATCACCTTCGACCGGCCCGAGTCCTTCAACTCCGTCGATGCCGAAACCCACACGCAGATGACCGATATGTGGATCGACATCGACCGCGACCCCGACATCAATTCCGTGATCGTGACCGGAGCGGGCAAAGCATTTTCGGCCGGCGGCGATTTCAGCCTGATCGAAAACATGATCGGCAATTCGCATGAGATCATGAAGACGTGGAAAGAGGCCAAGGATCTCGTCTACAACATCATCAACTGCAACAAACCGATCATTTCGGCCATCAATGGACCGGCTGCGGGTGCGGGCCTCGTGGTGGCCATCCTGGCGGACATCTCGATCGCCGGAAAGCGCGCGAAAATCGTCGATGGCCACCCGCGCCTGGGCGTGGCCGCCGGTGACGTCGCGGCGATCATCTGGCCGCTGCTGACCTCGATGGCGAAGGCGAAATACTATCTGATGACCTGCAAGCCGGTATCCGGTGAGGAAGCAGAGCGTATCGGTCTGGTCTCCATGTGCGTCGAGGATGACGAGCTGCAGCAGATCGCCCTGGATACCGCAGTCGAATTGGCGAACGGCTCGCAAAGCGCGATCCGCTGGACCAAGTACTCGCTGAACAACTGGCTGCGCCAGGCAGGCCCGATCTTCGATGCCTCGACCGCGCTGGAAATGCTCGGCTTCATGAGTGAAGACGTCAAGGAAGGCGTGCTGTCGCACCGCGAGAAGCGCGCGCCGAACTTCCGCAAGGACTGCCCGCTTTAAAACCCGAATGGACTGGGAGGCATAGACATGGCTGATGACATCTACAAAGACATAGCTCAAGCCTATGCCGCCGGGGCTGAAAAAGCTCCGGGTCTGAAATCACGCTTTACGGCGGCCGGATTCGATCCGGCCGCCGTAAGGTCGCTGGAAGATCTGACTCGCCTGCCGGTGATGAAGAAGGAAGAACTGCTGAAGATCCAGCGGGACAATCCGCCCTTCGGCGGGTTCCTCGCCTCTGATCTGAAGGATATCGGGCGCATCTATGTGTCGCCCGGCCCGATCTTCGAGCCGGCCCTTTCGGGCAGCGCCGGGCATGGTCTGGAAATGCTGTTCAAATCGGCCGGTGTGGGCGCGGGGGACATCATCCTGAACACCTGGATGTACCATCTTGTGCCAGCCGGGCTGCTGTTTGACGAGGCGGCACAGGCCGCTGGTGCCACGGTCATTCCGGGAGGTGTGGGCAATACCGAACTGCAGGCCCAGATCATCGTTGAGACTGGCGTCACTGCGATCTGCGCCTCTACGGCCTTCTTCCTGACACTGGCTGACAAGGTGATCGAAACCTATGGTCGCGACGCATGGAAGGTGAAGACAGCCTTCCTCGGCGGCGAAATGGGCGACTGGATGTCCAAGCGGCGTCGGATCGAAGCCGACTATGGCGTGTCCACCTGGGCCGCCTATGCCACTGCCGATCTGGGCCTTGTCGCTTGTGAGGATGGCGGCGAGGGCTATGTGGTCCATCCCGACCGCGTGGTTCAGATCTGCGATCCGGTCAGCGGTGCGATGGTCGCTCACGGTGAACCGGGTGAGGTTGTGGTTACCGCGCGCGACGCCGCATGGCCGATGATCCGGTTTGGCACGGGCGACAGCGCCTTTGCACTGGAAAGCAACGAGGATGGCAGCGTCAGCCGCATCTCTGCCTTGCAGGGTCGGGTCGGTGCGGCCGTCAAGGTGCGTGAGATATTCGTCTATCCACGGGTGGTCGAGGAGGTCGTCATCGCCACGCCGGGGGCCAAGGCTGCGCAGGCCGTGGTGACCCGTGAAAACGATCGGGACATGATCCGCCTCGTCCTGGTGCTGGAGGATGGCGCCGACGCTTCCACCGCGGAAACCGCCGCTGCCGAAGCATTCAAACTGCATGCGAGGATTCGCGCGGACGGCGTGAGCGTGGTTGCCGAATTGCCCGAGAATGCGGAACTGCTCGTCAACAACAAGGACGGGTGACGTCAGTAGGCTCCGAACGTGAGGCTTTCGCGGACGGGCGGCTGGGACGACTTCCAGCCGCAGGCCGCGAGCTTCTATCTTCAGACAAGCCGCCTGAGAATCTCGCCCGTTGCGATTCAATATGCGTTCAGGTCGCTAAAATCGCGGTTGATGAACGGTTCGGATCGACAGCCCTATCGACCTGCGGGCACAGATGATTCCGTATAAACGTCCCGAGGGCTGCTTGGGTGATATGGCATTTCACGTGAAGAGTGCAGTGTGACCTGCGGCCAGATGCTGTGCGACCTGCCCAGTTGGCAGAACATCTTATCTGATCCCGATCCCCTGCAAAGGGATCGAGGCATCAGGATAAGTCTGCTTCTTGTTCCGCGTCAGAACGACCGGGGCATCCCAAGGATGTGCTCTCCGACAAGAGGGGGTGAGGTTGGTCGAAATCGGGGCACCTGAGGCAGCCGCTTGCGCGGAATTTGCGTTCTATACAGTATTCGCGCGCGAAGCCGAAGCCGCCATGGGTCTGGAGGCAGGCATTGCCCGTTTCCCAGTTAGCATCGGCGTCCAGCAGCTTGGCCATATTCGCCTGCGCGTCGGAATTCTGCCCCGCGTCGAAGCGTCTGCAGGCTTCGACGCGCATCAGGGTTGCTGCCTCCACATTCACGAAGGCCTTGGCGATGGGAAACTGCACCCCCTGATTTTGCCCGATGGGGATCATCGCGGCGCGCCAACCCTCGCGGGTCAGTGCATCGACGAACTCTCGGGATAGGTGGCGGCCTCACCGTGCTTGCGATGGTATTCCGGTGGGAACTGCGCGCATAGAGCGCGCATCGCTCAGGCTTTGCCGGGGCCGGAGGTTTCGAGGATTTCCTCCTCCGCACGCTGCCAGATTTCATAGGAAATCGGGTTTTCGCTTTCCTCAAGGATGTGCCCGACCAGCCCGATGGACCGCGCCATGACGCCAAAGCCGCGAACAATCTTCCAAGGGAAGCCGAATTCGCAGCAGATCGCGCCGATGGCGCCTGTGGCGTTGATCGGCAGCATCTTGCCGGCCTTCTCCTCCGCGACGGCCTGAATTTTCTGGATCAGTGCGATGTACTCGCCCGATTTTCCGTTCTCGGCGGCAATCTGGAACAGGCGCGGCGTGCGCGGGTCGATCGGCTTGTGAACCGGATGGCCCAGACCGGGTACGATGGCCTTTCTGGCGCGGAATTTCTCGACCGTTTCCAGCGCGATGGCGTCCAGATCGGCGCCGGTTCCCAGCTTATCCTCGGGCAGCGCCTCGTACAGCATCTTCGACGCGCCCTCCATCGAGCCGACGAAGACCGTGCCCAGTCCACAAAGACCGGCCGCGACCGCTGCCTGAAGCGATTCCGGCGCGCCCATATAGGTCATGCGCGCGGCCAAGGCGGACGGGGTGATGCCGTGTTCCACCAGGGTGATCACGATGGCGTTGAAGACTTTGCTTTCCTCTGGCGTGGCCTTGCGGCCCGTCAGTTGCAGAAAGGCGAGATCGCCCAGGTTCATGTGGCCCAGAATCTCGTTCGGCAGGTCCAGCCCGCGAACGGTGATCTTGTCGGGTGTGCTCCAGCCGATGTCGGAGCTAATCTTATCCTTGCGCTTGGCCATCAGACGGGATCCCATGAGAAGACGTCCGCCGAAACTTCGAGCGGCGTGAATTGCGATTTGAGCGCGGGAATGGCGCGCTCGGCGATTTCATCGGCGGTCCAGCCCTCACCTGAATGGACGGAGCGCACCGGACGGGGCTGGTTGAACAGGAATATCTCGTTCTTGCGCACCGCGAAGATCTGTCCGGAGACGTCCGCTGCACGGTCGCTCATCAGGAAACAGGCCATCGGCGCGACTTTGGCCGGTGTCATTTCCTTGATCTTCGCAACGCGGGCCTGCTGTTCCGGCGTGTCGGTCTTGATCGAGGAGATCATCCGGCTCCACGCGAAGGGCGCGATGCAGTTCGAACGGACGTTCCACCGCTTGAGGTCGAGCGCCACGGATTTCGAGAAGGCGGCGATACCAAGCTTGGCGGCGGAATAGTTCGCCTGAGCCAGATTGCCGATCAAACCCGAGGTGGAGGTCATGTGCACCAGCGCGCCGCCCTCCTGCTCACGGAAATAGTCGGCGGCGGCGCGGCTGGTGTTGAACGCACCGTAAAGATGCACCTTCACCACCGCGTCGAAATCCTCATAGGTCATCTTGTGAAAGAAACCGTCGCGCAGGATGCCGGCATTGTTCACGACAGCGTCGATGCGGCCGAATTCCTTGACGCCTGCCTCGATCATCGCGCGGGCGGCGTCGGGATCGGTGACGTTGCCACCATCGACGATCGCATCGCCGCCAGCGGCCTTGATCTCATCTACCACGTTTTGCGCTGCGGTTTCCGTTTGACCGGTTCCTTTCAGCGACGCGCCCAGGTCGTTGACCACCACGGCCGCGCCTTCGGACGCTGCCATCAGGGCGATATCGCGGCCGATTCCGCCACCCGCTCCGGTGACGAGAACCACCTTTCCGTCAAGTGCCTTAGCCATTTTCATCCTCCCTCAGCTTGCCTTGCGGTACTTGTCCAGACCGCCAGTATGCATGACGCGGCCCATGAGCGGCGCGTCGATAATCTCTTCCGCCTTGACCGCGGCTGCGATCAGCTTGTCCAGGTCGATGCCGGTTTCGATGCCAAGCTCGTGGCACAGGAAAACCGCATCCTCCGTGCAGACATTGCCGGCGGCACGTGCGTGGCCGTGACCCGCGAAAGGACACCCGCCAAGGCCCGCGACCGAGCTTTCGAACATGTCCACACCCATCGACAGGGCAGCATAAACATTGGCGATGCCAAGCCCGCGCGTGTCGTGAATGTGCATGCCGATGCGCGCATCCGGCGCCAGATCACGCAGCGCACCGATCATGCGCTTGACCGCCTCCGGGTTGCCCCAGCCCATTGTATCCGCGACCACCAGGATCGGAACGGGAATCTGCTCCTCCTCGCAAAGCTGCAGGATAAAGCGGAAATCGTCCAGGATGCGCTCCTGCGGCATGGGGCCTTCGAAGTTGCAGCCAAAGGCCGTCATCACATAGGCCGCGTCGACCGTGTAGCCTTCTTCCTTGTAGAGCCGGACCCACTCGCGCTGTTTTTCACGCATTTCCAACGACGAGCAATTATTGTTCGCCTGCGCAAAGGCCTCGGACGGATAGAACAGAAGGCGCGGGTCGATATCGACCTCATGGGCGGTCAGGGCCTTGCGAAAACCCTTGTCGTTCAGCCACAGCGATGTGTAGTTCACGCCGGGCTTGCGCTTGATGCGCTGGAACAGCTCGCCGGTATCCGCCATTTGCGGCACGTATTTCGGGCTGACAAAGCTGCCGACCTGAATACGCTTCAACCCCGTCTCGCTGAGCATGTCGATCAGTTCGATGCGGTCTTCGAGCGGATAGATTTTCTTCTCGATCTGAAAGCCCTCACGCGGGCCTTCTTCGCGAAATTCGACGAATTTTGGAAAGTCACTCATCTTGTTGCTCCTCGGATGGCAGTATCTCGGCAATGATTTGGCCGCGATCGACCATGTCCCCGGTCGAGACGGATATGTTGCTGGCGATCCCGGCTGCGGCAGCGCGGATCGAGATTTCGAGCTTCATGGATTCCATGACTGCGATCACATCGCCCTCTGCCACTTGCTGACCTTCTGCCACCTTGATCTCGACGATCATGCCGGTCAGCGGAGAAGCCACGGCACGATCCGCCGCCGCATCGCCACCTGCGAAGTCCAGAGGTGCGGCAGGGCGGAAGACCAGACGTCCCTCGGGCGTATCCATCTCGATCACCCCGGCCTGAATGCGCGCGTCGATCAGGAAGACGGCATCGCCATGGCCCAGACGCCAGCGACCCGGCACGACCTCACGCATGGTCAGGGTGGCGACATCGTCGTTTTCCGACAGCACGGTGTAGCTGTCACCGGATTTGACGGGTCCGACGCGGAATTCCTGCGAAGCTCCCGAGGCGTCCGTCAGCGTCACGCGCTGCCCTGCCTCCATCGTGTCGCCGCCCAGGCCCAGCCGCCAGCCGGTGAAGGTATCGCGGTTGATCCAGGGATCGGATCCCCCATCCTGCCGCGAGGTGGCCATGAAAAGAACGGCCGCTGCGGCCTTCCACAGCTCGGGGCGGGACAGGACGCTGTCCTTGGTCAGTTCGTCCAGCCTGCCGTCGATCCAGCGGGTGTGAACCTGCATCCGTTCGAATTCCGGATTGCGTGCCAGTGCCGTGAGGAATGCACGGTTTGTCTCCACACCCTCCACCGCGACATGATCCAGCGCCGTCGCCAGCCGCGCCAATGCCGTTTCCCGGTCGGGTGCGTGCACGATCAACTTGGCGATCATCGGGTCATAGTAAGGTGTGACCGTGTCGCCCGCTTCGACGCCGCTGTCGATGCGCAGGCCCTCGGGCAGGCTCAGCGTGGTCAATGTACCTGTCGACGGGGCGAACTGCATCGCCGGATCTTCGGCATAAAGCCGCGCCTCGACCGCATGGCCGTTGATCGCGAGGTCATCCTGAACCAGGCCAAGGCCCGCACCTTCGGCAATGCGCAGATGCAGCGCGACCAGATCCAGCCCGGTAATCGCCTCGGTAACAGGGTGTTCGACCTGGATGCGGGGATTCACCTCAAGAAAGAAGTATTCCTCACCCGCGACCAGAAATTCCACGGTGCCCAGACCGCGATAGGCAAGCGTTTCGCCCAGACGCACCGCGTCCTGCGCGATCCGGTCCAGCAGAGCGCGCGGCAGACCCCAGGCCGGGGCCTCCTCGATGACCTTCTGATGGCGCCGTTGCAAAGTGCAGTCGCGCTCGAACAGGTGCACAACGTGGCCCTTTCCGTCGCCTGCGATCTGCACTTCGACGTGGCGAGCCTCAGGCAGGAAGCGTTCCAGCAACAGCCCTTCGGAGCCAAACGTGGATTTTGCCTCACGCAGCGCGCCTTCGATGTCCTCCTCCAGAGTGGCCTCATCCGTCACAAGCCGTTGGCCGCGACCGCCGCCACCGCCGACGGCCTTGAGCAGGACGGGCAGGCCCATCTCGCGCACTTCCTTGGCAATCTCCTGCGGGTTGGACCGCGCGCCTTGCGCCCCGGAAATCACGGGAACGCTGGCGGCTACCGCGGCATCCTTGGCGCTGGCCTTGTCGCCGAAACGTTCAAGCGTTTCCGGCGTCGGCCCCATGAAGATCATGCCGGCGGCTTCGACCGCACGGGCAAAATCGGGATTCTCCGCCAGAAAGCCATAGCCGGGATGGATCGCATCCGCGCCGACCGACTTCGCGGCGGCAATCACCGCGTCAATCTTCAGATAGCTTTCGGATGCAGGTCCGGCGCCGATGCAGACGGAGTGTCCGATCTCCCGAACGTGAAGGGCATTTGCGTCGGCCTGAGAATGCACGCCGACAGGGGTGATACCGCTGGCCCGCGCGGTGCGCGCGATCCGGCAGGCAATTTCGCCGCGATTGGCGATAAGAAGCGTTTTGATTTTCATGGTTCGCCCCTCACATCCTGAACACGCCGAAATTGGTTTCGACCTTGGGTCTGCGCGATGTCACATCCAGCATCAGCGCCATGACATTTCGGGTTTCACAAGGTTCGATCACGCTGTCGATCCATAGGTTTGAGGCAAAATTGTAGGCACCTTGAAACTCCTCGTATTCCTTGCGGATCGGGGCCTTGAAGGCTTCCTCCTCCTCAGGGGTCCAGCTTTTGCCCTCACGCTCGTTGATCTGGGCGCGGACCTGCGCCAGCACGCTTGCGGCCTGCTCCGGCCCCATGATGGCGGAACGGCCCGTCGGCCAGGCGAACATCGCGTCCGGCTGGAAAGGACGGCCCAGCATGGCCAGATAGCCGGCCCCGTAGGAGCCGCCGGTGATGATGGTAAATTTCGGCACCCGCGCGGAGGACATGGCCGTAATCATTTTCGCGCCGGCCTTGGCAATGCCCATCTGCTCGACCTCGCGACCTACCATGAAGCCATTCACATCGGCCAGGAACAGCAACGGAATATCGCGCTGGACACACAGGTTGATGAAATGGGTGGCCTTCAACGCGGCCTCGACGAACAGCACGCCGGTATTGGCGATAATCCCGACTTCGTGGCCGTGGATCCGGCCCCAGCCGGTCATGATGGTATCGCCGTAGAGCGGCTTGAACTCGTGAAAGTCACTGTCGTCCACCAGCCGGGCGATGATCTCCCGGTTGTCCGTCGGCACCTTGGGATCCCGGCTGACGATGCCGTAGATTTCCTCGGTCGGATAGGCGGGCTCCCGCGGTTCATGGGGTGTCTTGCGGGGCACGGGCTTTTCGCCCAGATGGCTGACGATATCGCGCGTGATGGCCAGCGCGTGCGCGTCATCCTCGGCCAGATGGTCGGTTACGCCCGACACGGAGGAGTGCATCTTGCCACCGCCCAGCGATTCGGCATCGACCTTCTCGCCTGTGGCAGCAAAGGTCAGTTCCGGGCCACCCAGATACATGAAGCCCTGACCGCGCACGATCACGACCTCGTCGCAAAGCGCGGGAATATAGGCGCCGCCTGCGGTGCAGGGGCCCATGACCACGGCGATTTGCGGCACGCCGTCACCCGACATGCCGATCTGCTGATGAAAGATTGAGCCGAACTGGCCCTCATCAGGGAAGAGATTCGCCTGATCGGGAAGGAACGCGCCGCCCGAATCCACAAGCGTGATGACTGGCAGACGGTTTTTCCAGGCGATTTTCTGCGCGCGCACGTGCTTGCGACACGTGATGCCGAAATAGGTGCCGCCCTTCACGGTGGCATCATTGGCGATGATCATGCATTGGCGGCCTTCGATCACACCGATACCGGTGATGATGCCGGCACCGGGCGGCACGCCCTTGTGCATGTTCAGCCCGGCCAGTTCGCCGAGTTCCAGAAAGGGCGTGCCAGGGTCGATCAGGCGTTCGATACGCTCACGCGGCAGAATCTTGCCTTTCGATTCGTGCCGTTCACGTGCCTTTTCAGGACCGCCGACACGCTGCGTCAGCCGAAGAGCATGCAGCTCGTCGATCTTCTGGCGATACTGCGCATCATTTTCCCGGAAGCCTTCGGATCCGGTGTCGAGGAGGGATTTCATTTTTGTCATGGCAGGTCGGGATATTCTCTTAGGACAAAGGCTACCTTCGCAGCGCCGGGCTTTTCAAAGGTGTCGGGCGCGACGAGATGAACGTCGGCCTTGAAGACAAGGGCGTCGCGCAGTCGCTGTTCGATCTTTTTCTTGAGCGCGGCATCGTCCTGGGCGTCACGGCCAGGCCCGCGTTCGACGATCACCGTCAGGGCGCCCTGTGTGGTGTGACCCTTGAAATCAGCCACGATCCGCATGACGCCGTTGGTTTCCGGCACCATTTCGGTGATCACGCTGTTGATCGCCGAGGGAAAGACATTGGCCCCGCGTACGATCAGCATGTCGTCGGTCCGACCGGTGCAGCGAATCTTCGGTCCGGTGCGCCCGCAGGTGCATTCCGTATCGATGACTTCGATGTAGTCGCCGGACCGGAACCGCACCACGGGGCTCGCCTCGCGGCCGATCGCGGTATAGATCATTTCGCCCTCGGCGCCCTTTTCCCAGGGGATGATCTTGCCGCTTTCAGGGTCGAGCAGTTCGGTAATGATATAGTCCATGTTGACCATATGCATCCCTGACTGGGTCTCGCATTCGGCCCAGTAGGTCACACCCAGATCGGTGCCGCCCAGCATTTCGCAGCATTTTGCGCCCCAGGCTTCTTCGATCTTTGCGCGAATTGCCGGAATGCCGCCGCCGGGTTCACCGCCGACGACCACCTGCTCGACACCCAGTTCGCTGGCCTTGCAGCCAAGGACCTCGGGCGCTTTTTCCGCCAGGTGCAGAACGAAATTCGGGGCACCGACGATGCAGCGCGGGCGCGTGTCGGCGCAGGCGCGCAGCAGCCGTTCCACGCCACCATCCGCCCCGACCGGCACGTCGATCGTGCCCATGTATTGCAAGCCCTGCATCACGGGGATACCGCCGACAAAGCCTTTCGCCAACGAAAATGCATGCAACACCATGTCGCCGGGCCGCACACCGTTGGCGAAGAAACAGCGCGCGGTCATTTCGTGCCACATCTCGGTATCGGCCTCGGTCAGCGCGACGTAGGACGGGCTGCCGGTTGTACCTGACGAGGCCTGCATCTGGATGATGTCCGCCATCGGGGCCGCGCGGTGCTTGCCGAAGGGCGGCTCCGCGGCCAGGCTTTCGCGGATCTCGGTCTTGTAGGTGAAGGGCAGCTTTTGCAGATCCTCGATGGTGCGGATGTCGTCGAAATCCACACCCGCCTCGGCCAGCTTCTCCTGATAGAAGGTGGAGTTCGCCTTGAGATAGGCCATCTGCGCGCGCAGACGCTCCTCCTGAATGCTGCGCACCTCGTTGAGGGGCTTGCCCTCGATCTCGTGCCAGAAGCGGTCGTTCACCTTATCGGCGGCGTCTTGCCGCCGGAAGCGCATTCCAAATTGCATGTCGTCCTCCCTTCCGGGCCGCGCGATCAATAGGATCGCGGCAGGCCCATGACCTTTTCACCGATAAAGCTGAGGCATAGTTCGCGGTTCACGGGTGCCGTGCGCAGCAGGCGTACCAGCGGATACATTTCGTACAGTCCGGTATCCTCGGTAAAACCGGATCCGCCATGGGCCTGAAGCGCGGCGTCCACGGCTTCGATCCCGGCCTCGGCCGCTGCGTATTTGGCCATGTTCGATGAGGCACCGGCGGGCAGTTTGTTGTCAAACTCCCACGCCGCGCGACGGGTCATCAGACTGGCCATTTCCACGGCGGTATGCGCCTTGGCCATCGGGTGCTGCACACCCTGATGCGCCCCGATAGGCTGGCCGAAGACATTGCGCTCGGACGCGTAGGCCACGCCCTTGTTCAGCGCGAAACGGCCGATGCCGCAGCACAGCGCGGACAGGATGATGCGCTCGGGGTTGAGGCTGTCGAACAGGATCGAGAAGCCCTCGTCCACTTCGCCCACCACGTCCTCGGGGCCCAGATCGACCTCGTCGAAGAACAGGGTCCACTGTTCCTCGGGCAGGGGGATCGAGATCTTCACCCGCTGCTTGTCGACGCCCTTTTTCTTCAGGTCCACGGCAAACAGGGTGAAGCCGTCCGTCTTGCGGCTGACCTCCGTGTGCGGTTTGGTCCGCGCCACCACCAGGCAATAGTCCGATACCTCGGCACCCGTGATGAAGGTCTTTTCGCCCGACAGGCTGAACCGGTTGCCCCGGCGCTTGGCCAGCGTGGTGGCCTTCATCGTGTTGGAGCCGGCACCCGGTTCCGTGATCGCGAAGCAGAACTGGATATCGCCGCGGCAGGCCGCCGGCAGCAGTTCCTTCTTGTGGAACTCGGACCCGTGACTGGCGAGGTGAGCCAGCGACATGGTCGGCCCGACCACCATCATGAGAAGCGGAATGCCGTTATTGGCGGTGCCTTCCATGAACAGCGACATTTCTGTCATGCCCAGTCCGGCGCCGCCGTATTCCTCGGGCACCATGATGCCCAGGAAGCCGTCATCGGCAATTTTCTGAAACATCTCCTTGGGGAATTCGTGCTTGCGCGCGTGCTCCAGCCAATAGGAATTGTCGTATTTCTGTGCCAGCTGATCGCCATATTCGTAGATTTGGCGCTGTTCGTCGTTCAGGGTAAAATCCATGGTTCTTCCTCAGCCCTTGAATTCAGGTTTGCGACGGTTCTCGAAGGCATCGAGCCCTTCGGCAACGTCGTCACTGGGCAGTGCGCGGACGGCTGCGTCGCGCTCAAGCCGCATTTGCTGGTCGATGCCGAGGTCGGCACCCTCCCGCGCCAACCGCTTCATTTCAGCGATACCCGGGCGGGACCGTGTGGCGATCTTCTGGCAATATTCCAGGGCGGCCTCGTGCAGATCCGCGTCCGGTACGATGTAGTTGACCAGACCGCCCTCCTTGGCCTCATCCGCCTTGAGCCAGCGGGCCGAGAACATCAGGTCGAGCGCCCGGCGCTGTCCCATCAGGCGCGTCAGCCGTTGCGAGCCGCCCCAGCCTGGGATCAGCCCGAACTGCGCGTGCTGATCGCCAAATTGGGCGGTTTCGGCCGCGAAACATACATCACATGCCAGCATCAGTTCGATCCCGCCGGCCAGACACAACCCCTGTACGGCCACTACGACAGGAAGAGGGGAGACTTCGAGCGCACGGAGGTTTTTCATGCCAAAGGCGATGAAATGGTCCAGCTCGACGGGATCGTTCAATTTACCTTTCACTTCAGTCAGATCGGCACCGGTGCAAAAGTGCTTGCCCTGCGCGCGGATAAGGATCGCCCGGATATCCGGGTTCGCCTCGAATTCCGCCCGCGCGGCAGTTATGCGCTGGTGCACGTCCAGTGACAGGCAATTGAATTTCTCGGGGCGGGCCAGATCGATGATACCGGTGGTACCCTCGATGCTGGCGATGACAGGGTCGCTCATTTCGAACCTCCCTTCGCCCGCTTGTCGTATTGCAGCGCCATCCGGCCTACTTTTTCACGCGCGATCACCAGTTTCTGGATTTGCGCGGTGCCGTCCCCGATTTGCAGGCCGAGTACATCGTTGTAGCGCTGGTGATGCGGCAGGTCGGTGGTATAGCCGTAGTGCCCGTGCAGGATCAGACACTGGTGCAAAATCTCGCACGCGGTCTTGGGCAGATACCATTTGCACATCGCCGCTTGCGAGGTGTGGGGCAGGCCCTGGTCGCGCAGATCCAGCGTATAGTAGCAAAGCTGACGCATCATGGTCAGTTGGGTTTCCGCCTCGGCCAGCGGGAAGCTGACGCCCTGATACTGGACGATGGGCGCGCCGAATGCCTCACGCTCCTGAACATAGGCCCAGGTCTCATCCACCGATGCCTGCGCGGCGCCCAGGCATTCCAGCCCGATCAGCGCGCGTGAATAGTCAAAGCCCGCCATGATCGTGCCAAAGGCGCGATCCTGTTCGGCCATCATGTTTTCGGCCGGCACGAAAACGTCGTCGAAAAACACCGATCCGCGCCCGACCGGCTTGGTGCCGATGTCGTCGAAATGGGTGCGCTTGACGCCCTCCTGATTCAGATCGACGAAAAAGGCGCTGACCCCGCGCGCGCCGCCGTCCTGATCGCCGGTGCGGGCGAAGACCACGGTCGCATCGGCCTGGCTGGCAAAGCTCATGGAGGTCTTCTCACCGTTCAGCCGCCATCCGTTGCCGGATTTCTCGGCCTTCAGGATCAGGTTCGCGGCATCCGATCCGCCGCGCGGTTCGGTCAGGCCCAGCCCGATAACGGCGTCGCCGGAAACAACCTTGGGCACCCATTCCGAAGCGATGTCCTTCGACGCGTGCTTGGCCACCATACCCCCCATGAGGGAGCCGAGAAGCTGCACATAGCTTGCGTTGAAATCGGCATAGGCGATCTCCTCGACGATCAGCCCGGACGTGACCGAGCTTTCGCCAAGCCCGCCGAATTCCTCGGGCAGATCGGCGCCGATCAGGCCAAGTGCGCCCATTTCCTTGATCAGCGCGCGGTCAAAGACGTGCCCGCTGGCGCGTTTGAGATAGCTGGACGCCAATTTTTCCGTGGCGAATCGCTTCGCGGTTTCGCGGAACGCCTTTTGATCTTCTGTTGCCTGGAATTGCATCGGTGCTACTCCCCATGACCGAAATTATCTTCTTCCCTAAAATCTAACAAATGTTAGAATACAGATCAAGGGAAGTTTTGAGGAGGATGACCAGAATGAAAAACACGCAGAAGGACAACTTCGCGACCATGCTTTCGCCGATCCGCGCGGGGCAGCACACGCTACGAAACCGTGTCATCATGGGGTCGATGCACACCCGGTTGGAAACCGAGCCCGACGGCATCGCCAAACAGATCGCCTTCTACGCGGAAAGGGCGCGGGGGGAGGCGGCGATTCTGGTCACCGGCGGGTTCTCACCCAATGCGGAGGGCGTATTCGACCCCGAAGGCCCGCGTATCGACGACGCGGCGGAGGCGGAAAGCCTGCGCCCGATCTGCGAGGCGGTTCAGGCCGAGGGTAGCCTGCTTTGCGCGCAGCTTCTGCATGCCGGGCGCTACGCAAAGATCGAGGGATGCGTCGCGCCAAGCCCGATCCGCGCGCCGATCAACCGCTTCATTCCGCGCGAAATGACCGACGCTGATATTCGCCGCACCATCGAGGATTTTGCCAAGGCTGCCGAAAATGCGCAGGCCGCAGGCTTCGATGGCGTGGAGATCATGGGCTCCGAGGGATATCTTCTCAACGAATTCACCGTCGTTCACACTAACAAGCGTGAAGACGAATGGGGGGGCAGCGCCGAGAATCGCCACCGTTTCCCGGTTGAGATCGTGCGCGCCGTGCGTGAGCGGTGCGGGCCTGATTTCCTCGCCATCTATCGGATTTCCGCCGCCGATCTGGTTGAGGGGGGCGCACCCACCGCTGAAATCACCGATCTGGCGCGCAAGATCGAGGCCGCAGGTGCCGATATCCTCAACACCGGCATCGGCTGGCATGAGGCCCGCGTGCCGACCATCGCCTATACGGTGCCCCGTGGCGCCTGGCGACAGGCTGCGGCGAATGTGAAGGCCGCCGTCTCGATCCCGGTGGTGGCTTCCAACCGAATCAACACGCCCCAGCTGGCGGAGGATATCCTGTCTTCCG
Organism: Pontivivens nitratireducens; assembly: GCF_014235845.1. Lineage (GTDB taxonomy): Bacteria > Pseudomonadota > Alphaproteobacteria > Rhodobacterales > Rhodobacteraceae > Pontivivens > Pontivivens nitratireducens. The sequence goes on from NZ_JACJUQ010000006.1 coordinate 109,894, forward strand.
GCGAGGCGGACATGATCTCAATGGCGCGGCCCTTTCTGGCGGATCCGCATTTCGTGAAGAAGGCGCGTGAGGGCCATGCCGACGAAATCAATACCTGCATTGCCTGCAACCAGGCCTGCCTCGATTTCATCTTTTCCGACCGTCCCGTCGGGTGCTTGGTCAACCCACGGGCCGGGCGCGAAACCGAGTTCCGCGACACGCCCACGGACTCACCTCGGAAGGTGGCCGTAATCGGCGGCGGCGCAGCAGGAATGGCCACGGCTGCCGAGGCGGCGCGTCTGGGCCATGACGTCACCTTGTTCGAGGCACAGGAAAAGCTGGGCGGTCAGTTGAATCTGGCGCGCGCGGCACCGGGCAAGGACGAGTTCGACGAGACCATCCGGTATTATTCCGGGCAGTTGGAAAAGCATGGCGTCAAGCTGCATCTGGGGAAGCGGGCCGGGCTGGACGATCTGAACGGTTTTGACCATGTGGTGATCTCCACCGGAGTGACGCCGCGCATTCCCGATCTGCCGGGCATCGACCATCCCAGTGTCGCGACCTACGCCGAGGTCCTCTCGGGTGAGCGAGTGGCGGGTGACACCGTTGTGGTGATGGGGGCCGGAGGAATCGGTCATGACGTGGCCGAGTTCCTGGTGACCGAACCGGCGGAGGCCCAGAACGCCGATGCGTTCTGTCAGACTTGGGGCGTGGACCCGGAATTCGCAATGTCCGGCGCGCTGGCGGGCGATCCGCTGGCACCGAAATCATCGCCGCGCAAGGTGATCATGCTTCAGCGGAAAACCTCGAAACCGGGTGCGGGGCTTGGCGTCTCGACAGGTTGGATCCTGCGCAATGCCCTGCGAAAGCACGGTGTCGAGGTCATGGGCGGCGTGGCTTATGATCGTATCGACGACGCGGGACTGCATATTTTCATGGATGGAAAGCCCAGTGTGATCGCCGCCGATACGATCGTGCTTTGTACCGGTCAGGAACCGGAACGCGACCTGGCGCGGGAGCTGACCGCGCGCAACGTCACCGTCACCATGATCGGCGGCGCGAAGGAAGCCGCCGAGCTCGACGCGCTGCGTGCGATTGATGAGGGGGTCCGGCTGGCGCAGAGTCTCTGATAGGGGACAGTCGATCTGAGCAAGGTGCAGGCAGTTCGCCATATGGCCTGCCTGCACCGCCGACCCGTCGCGCAAAATCGGCAGGCGCGCGTACCCTGTCAGTCGGTAACGCCTGCCCGGCCCACCAGCGCCATCAGCGTTGCGGTCATCGTGGCGATCAGCTTTTCTTTCTGACCCTTCACCGCATAGGCACGCGCCTCGCAAATGGTCAGTGTTCTACCGGGTTTCACCACGTCGGCGACGAAACGAAACCGCTCACCATCGGCGGGGTTCAGCAGGTTGATCTTGAATTCCGCCGTCAGAACCGCCGCTTCGGGGGGCATCAGGGAAAAGCCTGCATATCCGCAGGCACTGTCCAGCGCGGTGGATACGATCCCGGCATGCAGGAAACCATGCTGCTGGGTCAGCGCGTCATTGTGCGCCATCTCCAGAACGATATGGCCGGGCGACAGGTCGGCAATGCTGATCCCCATCGTGCGCATGACGTTCTGGCGATCGAAACTGCTGCGCACACGCGCGTCAAAGTCAGGGTTCTTCGGCTCGAATTGCACCATGGTGTGATTTTACTCCTGTTTTTCATTCATGATGACCAAGCTTACCCGGTCCCTGAAATGCGTATCTTGTAACGAAAGGTCAAAAGGGCGTCTTTCCGCCTGTGAGCGGAGGGCCCCGGGCGAACTGCCAGCGAAGGATCGGCAGAACGCCGACATATGCGCTTGATCGTAATATCCGGCGTCCAGCGCAAGATCGCTCAATGACAGGGTGTTCCGGCTCGCCAGTCGCTTGAGCATCTGGCGAAAGCGCCGAATGGCGGCGAGCCGTCGTCTCGACACACCGGTGTCGGCCCGCGCCCTGCGACGCCCAGTTCGGTCGCTGACGGCATGTGGCGAAGCGGCGAAGCTCAACCCCCGGCCCAGATTGTCCAGCGCGGCCACCAGAGCGGGCAAATCGTCGTCGAACCGTTGTGCCCGCCGAAGTGCCACGGCCAACTGCTCCACCGCCGCGCGGGCGGGCAAACTCTCCGGTCGCGCCGCCAGCCGCAGACCGGCGACGATGCCGCAAAACGGCGCGCGACGGTGAGCGAAGCCCGCGCGGGGCAGCGTGAGCGAGATATGCGGATCGCCGCCACCGTCCGTGCGCCCGCCCGGTGCCACCGAAAGGGTGAACAGATCGGTGGCGAAACGACCGCTGCCGCCACCGCTCAACGTACCCGTGTCGCGGAACACGAAAAGATGGTCGATCTGCGCCACAGCATCCGCAGCCGGTGCCAGCTCAAGATAAAGCGGCGCGACCGTCCGCTCACTGGACGAAAGCATCCCGATTCTCGACTACGAAATCACGGAACCGCCGCGCCGGGCGGCCCAGAACGTCACTGACCGTGGTCTCGATACCCCCCAGGTAGCCCTTGGGCGCGATGGAGGCCAGTTCCACCATCGCTGCGGCGACCTCGCTCTGCATTCCGCCGGAGATCATGGCCGCCTTTGCCTCATCCGCCGAGAGGTGCACGCAGGTGACGGCACGGCCGGTTTCCTCGGACAGGACAGCGGCGATCTCTTCTCCGGTCAGGGCCTCGGGGCCGGTCACGCCATATCCCTTGCCCGCATGGCCCGAACCGGTCAGGGCCTCCGCTGCGACATCGGCAATGTCGCGGGCGTCGATCCATGAGACGGGACCGCCCATGTCGTCATAATAGACCCCGTCCTTGGCGATGCTGTCAGCCTGCCACAGCAGGTTTTGCATGAAATAGGTCGGCTGAACGAAGGTCCAGTCGAGGCCGCTTTCCTTCAGCAATTCCTGACTTTCGGAATGCCATTTTCCGAAGGTCAGCCCCGCCTTTGGCGACGCGCCAAGCCCGGTGGCCAGAACGACATGCTGCACGCCCGTCTTCTTGGCCGCCGCGATCGCGTTGGCCTTCCACTGACGCATGTCCAGATGCGCGGGTGTCACCAGATAGATCCTGTCCGCCCCGGAACAGGCCTGTTCCAGTGCGGACTGATCGTCGAAACGCGCGGTGACAGCCTCGCATCCCTTGGCCTTTAGGCCGTCGAGCTTGGCTGGATCGCTGGTAACGGCGCGCACCTTGGCGCCCTTGGCCAGAAGAGTATCGACAAGAGGTGCACCGGTGGTTCCGGTGGCTCCGAAGACGGTGATCATGACGTTTCCTTTCTCAGCAGTGCGATGGGCTGGATGGTTTCGGGATTGCTGACCGATGCCAGGTCGCCGGGGTCTTCATCGAGGAAGGCCGCGCGCACGATCCGGCGCATTGTCTTCATGCTGCGGGTCTTGGGCAGGGCCTCGACAAAGTGAATCTCACGCGGGCGGAAGGGTTTCGAGACGACTTCACCCACACGGTTCTTGAGCCGCTCGACCAGATCCGCGTCGGGCACCACACCCGGTGCCGCGACGCATACGCAGACCACGGCCACGCCCTTGATATCATCGGGTGCTGCAATGGCGGCGGCGTCCACGACTTCCCCGGTTTCGGTCAGAGCGCCCTCGATCTCGGGCGGGCCGATGCGTTTGCCGGCGATGTTGAGCGTGTCGTCCGAACGACCGAGGATATACCACGTGCCGTCAGGATCGCAGCGCACCCAGTCGCCATGCCGCCAGATGCCGGGATAGGTGGACCAGTAGGTTTCAAGATAGCGTTCACGGTCGCCGCGGATGGCCGGGGTCAGGCCCAGGGGCGGTTGGGTGACGACCAGTTCACCCACCTCGCCGGGCGCGGCCTCGCTGCCGTCCTGACGCAGGACCTTGGCCCCGACACCCAGCGCCTGTGCGGAAAATCCGCCGGGACGAACCTCGTGGAGCACGGTCGAGGTCAGGATCGCGCCGAAAAGCTCGGTTCCGCCGGAGATGTTGAGCGGCACCGCGCGGCGGCGGCAGATATGGTCGAGCTGCCAGATCCAGGCGTCGTCGGTCCAGGGCTCTCCGGTCGAGGCGACGATGCGAAGGGGCGAAAGATCGTAGCTTGAAAGAGGGGCCGGATCCTGCGTCATGAACTGCCGCACCAGGGTTGGCGCGACGCCCATGTGGGTCACCTTCATCTCCGCGGCGATGCGCAGCAGCCTGAAGGGATCGCCGGGCATCGACGGCGCACCCTCCGCCAGAACCAGCGTAGCCCCCGACAGCAATACCGACAAAAGCGTGAGCGGGCCCATGACCCAGCCCATATCGGTCATCCACAGATGCCGGTCGTCATGCTTCATGTCGAGGCCCAGCAGGAAATCCGACGCGGCCTTGGCCTGCACGCCCAGATGGGTGTGCACAACACCCTTGGGCCGTCCGGTCGTGCCCGAGGTATAGGCGATCATCAGCGCGGCGTCCGCGTCCACGGGATGGGCGGGATAGGTCGGATCCGCCTTTCCGATGCTTTGCTGCCAATCCAGATCGCGGGCCGGATCGGCCACTTCGCCGCCGAAGCGTCGCAGGCTGATGACGGTATGGACCGAAGGCACGTCCTGAAGGGCCTCGGCCAGTTTGGCCTCCATCCAGACGGGCGTGCCGCGCCGGGGCGTGGCATCCGCCGTCAGCACCGCCACGGCATCTGAATCGTTCAGTCGGGAGACGATGGCCGGTGGCGCGAATCCGGAAAACAGCGGCACTGCCACGGCGCCCAGCCGGGCGATCCCCAGCAGCGCGGCCTCGATTTCGGGTATCATGGGCATGTAGATACCCACAGCCTGTCCGGGCTTCACGCCACGCTGCGCCAGCGCGGAGGCCACGCGCGCGGTTTCGGCGGCGAGATCGGAATAGGTCCAGCTGCGCTGGCTTCCGTCCTCACCCACCCAGTCGATCGCGATCTTGTCGGCCAGACCGTTTTCGATGTGAGCGTCCAGACAGGTTTCCGTCAGGTTCAAGGTGCCACCCACGGCCCACCGGATCGATTCCGGCCCATCGGATATATCCCTCAGCTGGGTGTAGGGGCGGCTGAACTTTATGCCGGCAAAATTGATTACGCGGTCCCAGAACCAATCCGGTTCAGCATTCGCCCGTTGGGCAAGGTCTTCATAACTGTCCGCGCCGCAATCCCTCAGGAAAGCTGCGAGCGTGCTTGAACGCTGAATGTCAGAATCTGGCTGGAACATGTGTCACCTTTCTTCAACGAAAAAGGGCCGCACCGGTGGCGCAGCCAGTTAGGGAGGTAACTTTGTACACGGATCGGCGGCCATGCCCAGTGAGAAGCATGGCCGCCAGCGATCATCCGTGCATGGACAGACCGCCCGAAACCGAAATCACCTGGCCGGTGATGAATCCGGCGTCATCGGACGACAGGAAGCAGATGACCCCGGGATAATCCGTGGGCTGTGCCAGACGCTTCATCGGAATGGCCCGCTTCAGCCCCTCCGCGATTTTCTGGCCGGCTTCGCCCTGTGCAACCTGGGCGAACAGCGGCGTATCGGTCGGTCCCGGTGCGACGGCGTTCAGCTGGACACCCTTGCGTGCGAGCTCACGTGCAACGGTTTTCGTGAACGAGATGATGCCGCCCTTGCAAGCGGAATACACAGCCTCACCCGACGAGCCGACACGGCCCGCATCCGATGCGATGTTGACCACGCGGCCGCCACCGTTCTTGACCATGCCCGGCAGCACCGCGTGGTGCATGTTCAGGGGGCCGTAAAGATTGATGTCGATGATCTTTTTCCAGAGATCCTCATCGGTATCCAGGAACGGCTTGATCAGATCCCAGCCGGCATTGTTCACCAGCACGTCGATCGGGCCGCCAGCCTCGAACTCCGCAACTGCCTTGTCGACCTGTGCGCGGTCGGTGATGTCAGCCTTGAAGGCGGACGCCTTTCCACCGGCATCAACGATCAGTTGTGCGGTTTCGCGTGCTCCATCCTCGTTCATATCGAAAACAGCAACCTCGGCACCTTCTTCGCCGAACCGTTCGCAGACAGCGCGCCCGATGCCGCTGCCACCGCCGGTCACGATTACACGTTTTCCACTCAATCCTCGCATATGGAGGTCCTCCTCTTTCGCTGGCGTCATTACAAAGAACTTGATTCGAGCGTCCTTTCGCGTATTCTAACACTTGTTAGATTTATTGCAATGGACAGCCTTGTCACTGACAAGTATCGACTATGAATGGTGAGGCAGTTTGATGACGACACGCAAACCGACGATGATTTGAGCAAGTCGGAGAGGACACGCGGAGACATTCTCGCAGCGGCTGCCTGCCTTTTCCGTCACGAAGGTTACTATGCGACAACGATGCGCAGCATCGCGCAGGAAACCGGTATCGAAGCGGGCAGCATCTACTACCATTTCGACTCGAAGGACCAGATATTGAGCGAGGTGCTCGATATCGGTGTTCGCGCGCTCTATGAACAGGTCAGCAGCATAATTCGCGCTAACAAGGGCCATCCGGAGCGGTTTCGCGAGACATTCGCGCAGCTCATCGAAACGCATCTGACCTATCTGTTGACGACAAGTGACTATACCTCGGCCAATATCCGGAATTATCCGATGTTGTCGGACGAGGCTCGCGCGCCCCACCGGGATCTGCGTGCCTCCTACGCACGGGTCTGGAGCGAATTTCTCGAAGAAGCCAAGGAAGCGGACCTTTTGAGGAGGGACATCTCCGTTTCGGCCATTCGGCAGTTTGTGCTCAGCGCGATGAACTGGACCGTCGAATGGTATGACGTGGACCGGCATCCCGTGCATGTCCTGGCGGAACGCATGAGCAATCTCATACTTGACGGAATGTCATCGCGTCACCGCGCGGATACCGGCGGGTCCAAGATGATCAGTCACATTGCCTACAAGGCCCCTGAGGCGACAGGCAAGGCGGCGAAAACCCGTTCCGATATCCTGCTGGCCGCCGCGCGCGTGCTGCGGGACAATGGTTTCAAGGCGACCACATTGCGGCAGATCGCTGCAGAAGCGGACATGCAGGCGGGCAGTGTCTACTATCATTTCAAATCCAAGGAAGAGATAGTGGACGAGGTTCTGAACGCGGGATTGAGCGATTTGCTATCCGGTGTCAGCGCCGCGGTAGAAGAGTTTCACGAACCTTACGACCATTACGCCAGGATCGCGACGGCCATCTGGACGCATCTGGATTTCCTGTTCAAGGCGAGCGAATTCACGTCCGCCAATATCAGAAGTTATGGGATGCTGCCCAACCACTTCAGGGAAAGACACGGCAAAATCCGGCATGATTACGGAAGGCTCTGGGACAGAATACTCAGAGACGCGCAAAAGGACGACGCGATCAGATCGGATATCAAGATCGTTCCCCTGCGGCAGGTGATGCTGGGCGCCCTGAACTGGACGGTGGAGTGGTTCGATCCAAACAGGACGGGCGCGGACGGCTACCTTTCCCTTCCCGAATTCTCCGAAATGCTCATCAAGCTGCTGCTCGAAGGGATTTGCAACAGAGCGGACCCCACCGAACAGGTGCAGATCCACTGAGTTCTGCGCTGGCGCGGCCCCCGTCCCGATCAGACGAGAGGCCGGCCCGCCCGGTCAGGGGGATCAGGTCAGAAGCCAGATCACACCAGAAGGAAGTGATATAGCCCTTCTGCGATCGGTTTTTCCCGCTCTATCTGCCAGGTAATCACGCTGAGGCTGGCGATGCGCTTGCCCTTGCGGGTGACATCGGCGCGGGCATATAGCGGCCCCTTCATGCCCGGTCTGAGGTAATCCACCGTTAGATTGATCGGCTTGGCCGGAACGTCCGCGAAATCGGGATGGACGGCGATGGCGGCCGTCGCCTCCATGAAGCTGGCGATGATGCCGCCGTGGTAATGCTCCATGACCGGGTTTCCGATATGGCGTGATTCAAAGGTCATCTCCGCTTCGGCATGCAGGTTGTCCAGGCTTTGCACCTCGAAGTTGAGAAACCGGAAGAACGGAACCCGGGAGACATTGGCATTGACGGTTTGCAAATCAATCACGGGTTTTTCCTTTTGTCATCGCGTCAAACAGGCTGACGTCGCCGCGGGTCAATGCAAACGAGGCGGTTCCACGGGCGATTTCCGCGTCCTCATGGCCATCGAAACAGATACTGCCGGAATTGAAGGCGATATGCCGGGTTTTCCGAAAGCAATGCGCGCGAACGATGACATCCGAGCGGGAGCGCGCCGGGCGCAGATAGTCAACTCTGAGGTCCAGGGTCGCCATGGTGCTGACCCCTTCGATGGACACGAAGTTCGCCAGCCCGAAGACACTGTCCAGCAGGGCCGTCAGGATGCCGCCATGCAGCAGGGTTTGATCGCTGTCGACACAGAAGTCTGGATTGAACGGCATGCGGACCCGAACCCCCTCGGAGGAGACGTCTTCGATATCGAGCGCCATGTGGGTGATCAGGCCCTTGCCACGCGCATTCCACATCTGCGCGATCTGTTCCATTTTCGTCTTGCTGATGTCAGACATGCGGTCTTTCCTTTAGCGCCCGGTAAAGCTGGGTTTTCGTTTTTCCATAAACGCGGAGACCGCCTCATGGTGGTCCTCGGTCTGATGCATCAGCGCCTGATAGGCCGCTGCGGAATTCAGGAAATCAGGCAGATCCATCCGTTCGGCGTTGCGCATCAGGCGCTTGGCAACCCGTACAGCACGCGGCGGCTTGGCTGCAATGACCGACGCCCGTTCGCGTGCCCGTTCCATGAGGTTTTCATGGGGCACGACATCCAGAACCATACCGATTTCAAGCGCCTCCTTCGCCTCGACCATACGGCCCGAGAATGTCAGGTCGGCGGCCCGTTGATGGCCCAGACGGCGCAGCATGAACCAACTGCCCGCATCGCCCGGAATGATCCCGAGGTTCAGGAACACCTCGCCGAACTTCGCTTTCTCGGATGCAATGCGCATGTCGCACATCATCGTCAGATCGCATCCCGCGCCGACCGCAGGGCCGTTGACCGCCGCGATGGTGGGGATGTCCATGTTGTAGAGCGCCTGCGGCAGGCGCTGCACGCCGTTGACATAGCTTTCGGCGGCGGCCAGCGGTTCCTTGCGGAAAATGCCGTCGGGATCGTTCATTTCCTTGATATCGCCGCCGGCGCAGAATGCCGTGCCGGCACCGGTCAGGATCATGACGCTGACCTGCGGATCGGCCTGCACCTTCGCGAAGGTATCCAGAAGGGCCGAAATCATTTCGTTTCCGGTAATCGGATTGCGACGCTCCGGATCGTTCAGCGTAACGGTGGCAATCCTGTCAGCGATATTCAGAAGGACAATGGGTTCACTCATCTTTTCCGTCTCCGCGCTCGCGTTTGTCGAACATATCGGGGTTGATCATATCGCGCGCGTCATGACCCATGTGAAGGGTTTCGCCGCCATCGACATAGATGTCCTCACCGGTGATGAAGTTCCCCAGATCAGACGCGAGGAAAATGATGGTGCCGGCGATGTCCTCGGCCATGCCCATCCGGTTGAGGACCGAGCGGTTCAGCTGTTTCCACCGCTCGGGCGGGATGGGATAGCGGCCAAGCGCTTCGGTCTTGATCGTGCCCGGCGCGACGCAATTGAGGCGAATGCCATACTCGCCCCATTCGGCGGCAAGCGTCTTCATCATGCCGGTAACACCCGCGCGGGCGGCAACGGTGTGGGTAAACCCGGTAAGTGCGGTCCGCCCTGAAATCGCAGTAACGAACACGACCGATCCGCCGTTATCATACATGAAATGATCGGCGGCTGCGCGGGTCATCTGCCATGACCCGATCAGGTTGTTGCGGATCACCGCCTCGAAGCCCTTGTTGGTGATATCGCGCGCAGCGGCGATGTACTGCCCGCCTGCATTGTTCACCAGCACGTCAAGCTGCCCGTAATGTTCCTTGATGCGGCCCATCGCGTTTTCGATGCTGTCCTCGTCGCGGGTGTCGCCAGGAACGACGAACGCCTCTCCACCCGCTGCACGGATCATTTCGGCAGTCTCCTCCAGCGGTTCCTCGCGGCGCGCGAACAGCGCCAGTCTGGCCCCGCAGGAGGCCATTTCCAGTGCCGTTGCCCGGCCCATTCCCGAACCCGATCCGGTGACAAGGGCCACCTGGCCCGCCATCAGATCCGGTGCATAACGCGATGTCTTTTTCTCGCTCATGTTTTCACTCTCAGTTTTTCAGAAGTTCGCCGGAAATGATCAGCTTGCGCACTTCCTGAGTGCCCGCGCCAACCTCCAGAACACGGCCCGTGCGGTAAAGCCGGTTCACTTCCGTGTCGCGCATGTAGCCCGACCCGCCGTGGATCTGGACGGCCTTGTCCAGCACGAATGACGTGACCTCGGCGGCCTTGAAGATCGCGGCGGCGGTCAGCTTGTGAATTTCGCCGCGTCCGCCTTCGCCCTCCTTCAGGCCCTCGCACATCGCGACGGTTTTCAGCGACAGGCTGCGCGCCGCCTCAAGCTGTGTGTACATGTCGGCCAGCATCGCCTGCACCATCTGGAAGCTGGCGATCGGCTTGCCGAACTGCTGGCGCGTCTTGGCGTAGTCGATGGAGATATCCAGCGCCCGCTGTGCAATGCCCAGGGCGTTGAAGCAGACGATAGCGCGCTCCAGGTCCAGCCCCGACATCGTGACCGCCACACCGCCGTCCAGCTTGCCCACCATGTTCTTGGCGGGCACGCGGCAATCCTGGAAAACCAGCTCCCCGGTCGGCGACCCGCGAAAACCCATCTTGTTGAGCTTCTGCGCCACCTTGAAACCGGGTGTGTCCGTCTCGACGATGAAGGCTGAAATCCCCTTGGCGCCCTTTTCGGGTGAGGTCTTGGCATAGACCAGCACCAGATCGGCAATCGGCCCGTTGGTGATATAGATCTTTGACCCGTTCAGGATGTAGTCGTCGCCATCCTTCCTGGCCGTGGTGCGCATTGAGCCGAGCGCGTCGGACCCGGCACCCGGTTCGGTCAGGCCCAGTGCGCCGACCAGCGTGCCGTTGCATAGCCCCGGCAGATATTTGCGGCGCAGATCGTCATTGGCGTTGCGGTAGATATTGTTGACGCACAGGTTGTCATGCGCCACATGCGTCAGCCCGATCGCGGCAGAGGCGCGCGACAGTTCTTCGGTGATGATGCAGGCGGAGGTAAAATCGAGCCCGGCACCGCCGAATTCCGGCGGCACGTTCAGGCCGAGATACCCCATCTCCCCCAGCTTGGGAAAGACGGAGGGCGGCAGGTCGTCGGTGTCGTCCATTTCCGCGTTCAGGTGGTGGAACTCGGACATGAAGAACTTGCCGGCCTGATCGGCCAGCGCCTGCTGTTCATCCGTCTTGAAATGAGTCGGAAGGTCGATGTCGTTGCGCAGTTGCTTGTTCATGATCTTGTCCCCCTCAGGCGCGCAGCAGTTCTTCGGCGATGATGATCTTGCGCACTTCACTGGTGCCCGCGCCGATCTCCAACAGCTTGTTTGCGCGGAACAGCCGGTTGATTTCGGTGTCCTGCATGTAGCCGGAGCCGCCATGGATGTGGCAGGCCTCGGTGACGGCCTTGTTGAACGCCTCACCCGCGTACAGGCAGGCGGCGGCGGTCAGCTTGTGAATCTCACCACGCCCACCGGCCCCCTTGGGAAGGCCGACACAGGCAGCCAGCGCGCGATAGCTGAAGGCGCGCGCGGTTTCGACCTCGGTATAGATCTCGGCCAGTTTCGACTGCACCATCTGGAAACTTGCGATCGGCTTGCCGAATTGTTCGCGGATCTTGGCGTATTCCAGACCCAGCTCCAGCGCGCGGTCGGCCATGCCAACGCAGAGCGAGGCGACCATCGCTCGTTCCAGATCCAGCCCGCTCATCACCACCGCGACGCCGCTGTTTTCAGCGCCCAGCATTGCGGAGGCCGGCACCCGGCAATCCTCGAATACCAGTTCCCCGGTCGGAGAACCGCGAAAGCCCATCTTGTCGAGCTTTTGCGCCACCTTGAATCCGGGATTGTCGGTGTCGATGATAAAGGCCGAAATGCCCTTGGCGCCTTTGGACTTGTCGGTTTTGGCGTAGAGCAGGATCACGTCCGCGATCGGCCCGTTCGTGATGTAGATCTTGGAGCCATTGATGATGTAGTCGTCGCCATCGCGACGCGCCGTGGTCGCCATGGAGCCAAGCGCATCGGACCCGGCACCGGGCTCGGTCAGCCCCAGCGCTCCGACCAGATCACCGGAACACAGGCCCGGCACATACTTCTTTATCTGTTCCTCGGACCCGTTGCGCAGCAGGTTGTTCAGGCAAAGATTGTCATGCGCCCCGTGCGACAGCCCCACGGCCGGATTCCATTTCGAGATCACTTCGGACACCAGCGCCTGCGTGAATTCGTTCTGGCCCGATCCGCCGAATTCCTCGGGCGCGGTGATTCCCAGAAGGCCAAGCTCCCCCATCTGTTTGAACAGATCGTCGGGCCACCATTCCTCCGCGTCCATGCGGGCCTGCAGCGGGTGCAGCACCTCGCGCGAAACGCGGTCCACATGATCGACGATCTGGCGCTGCTCATCGGTCAATGAATAGTTGGCCCTGATGGCTTCCAAGGCTGCCATGTCAGGTTCGTTCTGGCTGGTCATTATCGTTCCTCCCCGAACAGAATGACATCTGTAGTGTTGACCAAAATCAAACACATGTTAGAAAATAGATCAAGGCAAGCTTTTCGCGACCTGACGTTGCAAGCAAGGCAATTGCCAATGCGGGGAGGTTCTGGAGATGGCTGAGAACGTCGTACAATCGCAGGCGCGAGGGCATGAAACGCGCATCACGATTTGCCGCCCCGAACGGCGCAACGCCATGAACCGCGATGTGGCTGAGGGCATGATTGCCGCGCTTCAGGCGGCCGAGGCTGACGCCAATTGCCGGGTGATCGTATTGACCGGCGCGGGGGAGCTAGCCTTTTGCGCGGGCGGCGATCTCAAGGCGGGGGCCGAAGGGGGCCCGTTCGTTCAGGACCCGGCCGATCCCGAGCATTTTGCCGGTAAGCTGTTCGACGCGATTCAAGCCTGCCGGAAGCCGACCATAGCCCGCATCAACGGTGTCGCCGTCGGCGCGGGCGCGGGGATCGTCTGTGCCTGCGATCTGGCGGTGATGGCGGATCACGCCCGGATCGGAACGCCGGAGGTAAAGGTGGGCCTGTTTCCCATGACCATCGTTCCGCCGATGATGCGCGTGTTGCCACGGCGCAGATTGATGGAGATGTTCATCACCGGCGTCCCCCTGACCGCCGAGGAATCGCTGCGCTATGATCTGGTCAATTATGTGACGGATGGAGCCGGGCTGGATGACAAGATTTCGGAACTGGTTGACCAGATCGCCGCCCAGTCGCCCACTGCCATTCGGCTGGGCAAATATGCCTGCCACGCGATGCAGGACATGACCTATCCGCAGCAGATGCGCTTTGCCGAAACGCTGTTGCCGCGCGTGGCACAGACAGAAGATGCGCGCGAGGGCTTCGATGCTTTCATCGCGAAACGCAAACCTGAATGGACGGGCCGCTGATACGGCGCTGAGGAGGGAATATGTCAGATCGAAAACTGCGCATCGGATGCGCCTCCGGGTTCTGGGGCGATACGCCCGAAGCGGCTGGCCAGTTGGTTTCCGGCGGACAGATCGACTATCTGGTGTTCGATTATCTGGCGGAAGTCACGATGTCCCTGATGGCGCGCGCCCGTGCCAAGTCGCCTGAGGCGGGCTTTGCGCCGGATTTCGTCAAGACGCTCGTGCCGTTGCTTCCGCAAATCAAGGCCAAGGGCATCAAGGTCGTGGCCAATGCCGGTGGTGTAAACCCGCGCGGCTGCCGCGATGCGCTGGCCAAGGCCGCCGCCGAGGCTGGAATCGACCTGTCCATCGGTGTGGTTCTGGGCGACGATCTGTCAGGGCAGGCCGGTGATATTCGCGCACGCGGTCAGCGGGAAATGTTCTCCGGCGTGGATTTTCCCGACGATATCTGGAGCATGAATGCCTATCTGGGTGCCCGCCCCATCGCGACCGCGCTGGATGCGGGGGCCGATATCGTGATCACCGGACGCTGCGCTGACAGTGCCGTGGCGCTGGGCCCACTCATGCACGAATTCGGCTGGAGCGATGAGGATTGGGACAAGCTCAGCCAGGGATCGCTGGCAGGCCATTTGATCGAATGCGGTCCTCAGGGAACCGGGGGCAACTTCACCGACTGGCGCGACGTGCCGGGATGGGACAATATGGGCATGCCCATCGTTGAAGTGTCCGAGGATGGCAGCTTCGTCATGACAAAAACCCCCGATACCGGCGGGTTGGTTGTGCCGGGATCGGTCGGCGAACAGATGCTCTACGAGATCGGCGATCCGCGGGCCTATCTGCTGCCGGACGTGATCTGCGACTGGTCCGGTGTCACGCTCGAACAGGTCGGTCCCGATCAGGTGCTGGTCAAGGGGGGCAGGGGACTGGGGCGCACCGACAGCTACAAGGTTTCGGCCACCCATGCCGACGGCTGGCGCGCGGTCACCACTCTGACGCTCGCCGCCATTGACGCCCCGGCGAAGGCCGAGCGTGTGGCCGAGGCGATCCTGACCCGCTGCCGCCGGATTTTCCGCGACAGGAACTTGGGCGATTTCCGACAGGTCAGCGTTGAGGTTCTGGGGGCCGAAGCCGCCTATGGCGCCAACGCCCGCGCCAAGACCCGCGAAGTGGTGCTCAAGATCGGCGCGGTGCATGAGGATCGCAGCGCGCTCAACATTTTTGCCGGGGAAATCGCGCCCATGGCCATTTCCACGGCGCAGGGCCTGACCGGATTTTTCGCCGGGCGCCCGAAGGTGCAGCCGGTGGTTCGCCTGTTCTCCTTCCTGCAGGACAAGGCTGACACCCCCGTTGAGGTCGAGGTGGACGGAACGCAGGTGCCCGTCACCGTATCGACAAATTCGGTCACGCTCGATCCGCCGTCGGGGCCGCAGGTGGAAAGCAGCAAGGCCGGGCCTGACGCCGTCAACGTGCGGCTTGTCGATCTGGCGTGGGGTCGGTCGGGTGACAAGGGCGACATCGCCAATATCGGCATCCTGGCGCGCAAGCCGGAATATCTGCCCTACATCCGCTCCTCGCTTACCGAGGAAAGGGTGAAGGACTATTTCGCGCATCTGTGCCACGGTGCGGTCGAACGTTTCGACCTGCCGGGAAGCCATGCGCTGAACTTCCTGCTGCATGAATCACTGGGCGGCGGCGGTATCGCCTCTGTCCGCATCGACCCGCAGGGCAAGGGCTTTGCGCAGATGCTGCTGGACATCGAGATTCCCGTACCGGCCGATCTGGCCGCAAGGGACGGGCTTCATTCCGCCGAGAGCGCATGAAAGGAAGTAAGATGAGTATTTCCAAACTGCTGGTCGCCAACAGGGGGGAGATCGCTGCACGTGTCTTGCGCACCGCCAAGGCACGCGGCCTTGCCACCGCCGTGTTGCGCCACCCGTCCGAGCAGGAGGGACCGGCCCATCTGATAGCGGACGAGGTCGTGAGCATCGACGGCCCCACCCCCGTTGCCGCCTATCTCGACATCCCGCAGATCGTCGAGGTCGCGGAAAGGATTGGCGCGGACGCGGTGCATCCGGGCTATGGCTTCCTGTCGGAAAATGCAGGCTTCGTCGCGGCACTTGAGCAAGCCAGCGTCACCTTCGTCGGCCCCACATCCGAGGTCATCGACCTGATGGGCGACAAGGTGCGGGCCCGCGGCTTCGTCGAGGAGCGCGGCTTCCCGGTTGCGCCATCGGCCATCGAGGATGACGACCCCGCCACCTTCGTCGAACGCTCCCGCGCGGTGGGCTATCCGCTGCTGATCAAGCCCTCGGCGGGCGGCGGCGGCAAGGGAATGCGCGTCGTGCGTGAGGACAGCGCACTGGAATCCGAGATCGAGACCGCACGCCGTGAGGGCGAGCGCTATTTCGGTGACGGTCGTCTGTTCGTCGAACGCTACATCGAACGCCCGCGCCATATCGAGGTGCAAGTCATGGGTGACGGGCAGGGCAATGTCGTTCATTTCTGGGAACGCGAATGCTCGATCCAGCGCCGGTTTCAGAAGATCATCGAGGAAACGCCGTCTCCGGCGCTCTCGGCGCAGCAGCGTCTGGACATCTGCGAAACCGCCGCCGGGATCGCGCGCGCGGTCAACTATCGCGGGGCCGGAACCGTCGAGTTCATCTATGCGCAGGACGGGTCCTTCTATTTCTTGGAAATGAACACGCGCCTACAGGTCGAGCATCCCGTGACGGAGATGGTCACCGGCTTCGACCTCGTCGCGGAACAGCTGCGCATCGCGGCGGGTGAGGGGCTGAGCGCCGCGCAGGACGACATTGCGCAGTCCGGTCACTCGATCGAGCTGCGCATCTGCGCCGAGGACGCAACGGAGGATTTCCGCCCCGCCATCGGGGACATCCTGCTGCTGGACGAACCGCAGGGCACAGGCGTGCGAGTTGACAGCGGCATCCTGGGGGGTGGTAAGGTCACCACCGATTTCGACCCGATGCTGTCCAAGCTGATCGTTCACGCCCCGGACCGTACACAGGCCATCGCGCGGGCGCGACAGGCGGTGCAGAATTACGTTATCCTGGGCGTTACGACCAATACAGGCTATCTGGATGCGATCCTGGCGCACCCGGATTTTGCTTCGGGTGACATCTCGACCGGATTTCTGGCCGAACAGGCGGATACGCTGACAGCACCGGGCGAGGACATATCAGACTTGCTGATCGCCGCGACCGCTCTGTCGGACGACCGGCTGGTGGGCGAAGTCATGCAGATACCTGAGATGCACCGTAAAATGGGCGGGTGGAGAAACTGATGCGGCGGATATTCCAGATCGACGGCGAAGAGACCGAATGCTGGCTGTCGCATGACGGCACCAACCTGATTGTAAACATGCCCGATGGCTCGGTTCCCTGCCGGTTGGACCCGACAAGCGAACCGGGCGGTTATGTCCTGCGCGCACGCGGGCGTGTGCAGGAATTGCGTCTGGCCGTCGGACCTGACGCAACTTTTGTGCATCTGAACGGCCGTGCATATGCGATCGGGCGGGTTGATCCCGCAGAACGTCTGGCCGGAAGTGATAGTGGCGCGGCCGACGATCGCATCATCGCGCCGATGCCTGGTGTGGTCGTGGCGGTGAACGCCAAACCCGGCGATCAGGTCAAGGAAGGCCAGATCCTGCTCGTCATCGAAAGCATGAAACTCGAAACCAGCCTGGCCGCACCGCGCGACGGGGTGGTTGCTGAAATACCATTTGCCGCAGGTGACAGTTTCGGGCTGAAGGCCACGCTCGCCCAACTGGCCCCCGAGGAGGACTGACCATGCGCCGGATCGAAAGCCAGATTGACACGAATGCTCCCGACTTCAAGGCCAACCATGCGGCCATGACCGAGCGGTTGAAGGAGTTCCACGCCCGCCAGCACGCGGCGCGTTTCGAGCGCCCTCAGCGCGATATCGACCGCCTCGCCCGTCAGAACAAGCTGGGCGTGCGGGAGCGGCTGAAGCTGCTGCTGGACCCCGGCACGCCGTTCCTGGAGTTCTCGACCCTCGCCGCCTGCCGCGAATATGACGGTGCGGTGCCCGGTGCCGCCGTGGTGACGGGCATCGGCATCGTGCAGGGGCGCGAGGTCGCCATTCACGCCAACGACGCCAGCGTCAAGGGCGGTGCGTGGTATCCGCATACCGTCAAGAAAATCGTGCGGCTGCTGGATGTCGCGCTGGAAAACCGCTTGCCGGTCATTCACATCTGCGACAGCGCCGGCGGCTTCCTGCCGCTGCAACACGGCGTCTTTCCCGACCGTTATCTGGGCGGGCGGGTGTTTCGCAATCAGGTCAAGTTGAGTCAGGCCAACATCCCGCAGGTCGCCATCGTCGGCGGGCACTGCACGGCGGGCGGCGCTTATGTGCCGACGCTCAGCGATTACAACGTCATCATCGAGGGCACCGGAGCGATCTTCCTCGGCGGTCCACCGCTGGTCAAGGCCGCGACCGGCGAGGAGGTCGGCGTTCAGGAACTGGGCGGGGCGGTCATGCACACCTCTGTCTCGGGCACCGGCGACTACCGCGCCGCCACCGAGGAACACGCCTTTTCACTGGCACGCGAAATTGTCAGCCAGTGGAAGCGCACGCCGAAGACAATCATCGAGACCGCCTCCTTCGAGGAGCCATACTACGAGCCGAAAGAGCTATACGGGATCATCCCCAAGGACCGGAAGACCCAGTTCGACATGCGTGAGGTTCTGGCCCGGATCGTGGACGGTTCGCGCTTTCACGAATATCAGCCCGATTACGGCACCACGATGATCTGCGGTTATGCCCATATCTGGGGCTACAAGGTGGGGATTCTCGCCAATAACGGGGTGCTGTTCAACGACAGTTCGCTCAAGGCCGCGCATTTCATACAGCTTTGCAACCAGAACCGGACGCCTCTGGTCTTCTTCCAGAACATTACGGGCTACATGGTGGGTCGCGAATATGAGGAACGCGGCATCGCGAAGGACGGCGCAAAGATGCTGATGGCGCAGGGTGGGTCGGTCGTGCCGAAATTCACCGTGATCGCCAATGCCTCGTACGGGGCGGGCAATTACGGGATGTGCGGACGGGCCTGGGATGCGCGTACGCTGTTCATGTGGCCGCAGGCAGAGATCGGCGTGATGGGGGCGGATCAGGCAGCGAACACCATGGCCGACGTCAAGATCCGGCAGCTTGAGCGCGAAGGCAAGAAGCTGAGCGATGAGGAAATCGCCGCCATTCGCGACCCCGTGCTGGAAAAATTCCGCCACGATGTTGAGGCCTATACCTCTACCTCAGAGCTGTGGGATGATGGCATCCTCGACCCGGCGGACACGCGCAATGCGCTGGGCATGTCCATCTCCGCCTCGCTGAACGCGCCGATCGACGATCCGCATTACGGCATATTCCGGCTGTGACAACCAGGTCCGGCGCGCTTCGGCGCCCCGGATCGCCCCGCTACCCTTTCGGGGTGGCGGGCGCGTCGTTTTGTGGCGCGTTCGGGCCTCGACGCTGAGCGAGCGTTGCCGGGAATAGCGCCAGAAAATCTGCGAATTCCGGACGATACGCCATTCACGCTGTCCTTCGGCCCGCGCGGTGCGAATGCCCGAACATATGCATGGGTCCGGAACCCGATACCCTACGTCACGAAGCGATTTTGTTGACAGAGCCAAGCGTGGCTATGTAATTTCTAACAAACGGTAGAAAATGCGAGTCCGCCCGATCCGTCGTGGCCGGCTCGAACCTGGGAGAGAGACATGACAGATAAGGCTTATGTGGTTGGCGTGGGGATGGTCCCGTTCCAGAAGCCTGGAAAATCCGATAGCTATGACGTGATGGCCGCCACGGCCACCCGCTCCGCTCTGGCAGATGCGGGGCTGGATTACGACAGCGTCCAGCAGGCCTATGTGGGCTATGTCTATGGCGACAGCACAAGCGGCCAGCGGGCGCTGTACCATGTCGGCATGACCGGGATTCCGGTTGTGAACGTGAACAACAACTGCTCGACCGGTTCATCCGCCCTGTTCCTGGCCCGTCAGGCCGTTGAAAGCGGCGCGGTGGAATGTGCGCTGGCTCTGGGGTTCGAGCAGATGCAGCCCGGCGCACTTGGCGCGATGTTCCCGGATCGGATCAGCCCGTTCACGGCGTTTGACGAGGAAACCGACGATCTGGTGGGTAACTCCGAGATCCCGCTGGCGCTTCGCTATTTCGGTGGCGCGGGCAAGGCGCATATGGATGAGTTCGGCACCTCGATGGAAACCTTCGCGAAAATCCGCGCCAAGGCCAGCCGTCACGCGGCCAAGAACCCCGTCGCCCTGTTCCGGCAGGAAATGACCGCCGAAGAGGTCATGGCCGCTCCGGTCATGTGGCCCGGCGTGATGACACGGCTGATGGCGTGCCCGCCGACCTGCGGTGCGGCTGCGGCAATCATCTGTTCCAAGGAGTTCGCGGACAAGCACGGCCTCGACAGTTCCGTTCGGATCTCGGCGCAGGCCATGACAACGGACGGGCCGGAGACGTTCGGCGCGCACGACATGCGTGAGGTCGTGGGCTTCTCGATGGCCAAGCGTGCTGCCGAGCAGGTCTATGAGGCAGCGGGCATCGGGCCCGACGATGTGGACGTGGTCGAATTGCACGACTGTTTCGCCCACAACGAGCTTATCACCTATGAGGCGCTGGGCCTTTGCGCACGTGGCGATGCGGCCAAATTCGTTGACGATGGTGACAATACCTATGGCGGCAAATTCGTGACCAACCCGTCGGGCGGTCTTTTGTCCAAGGGGCATCCGCTGGGTGCGACCGGCCTTGCGCAGTGCACGGAACTGGTCCAGCAGCTTCGCGGTCAGGCCGATGCGCGTCAGGTCGACGGGGCGCGTCTTGCGCTCCAGCATAACCTTGGCCTCGGCGGGGCCTGTGTGACCACGCTTTACGAAAAAGTCTGACAGCGCCATTCGGAAGGATAAGCCATGACTGATAAACTTGACGGGCGCGTGGCGCTGGTCTCCGGCTCCGGCCGGGGCATCGGACGGGAAATCGCGCTCAAGCTGGCCTCGGAAGGGGCGCGGCTGGTGATCAACGATCTGGATGCCGATCCAGCCAACGAAACAGCCGAAGCAATCCGCGCCGCCGGTGGCGAAGCGGTGGTTTGTGCGGGCAGCGTGACCGAAGACGGCTTTGCCGAGCGGTTCATCAGCACCGGCGTCGAAAGCTTCGGTGGGCTGGACATCATCGTGAACAACGCAGGCTATACCTGGGACAGCGTCGTTCAGAAGATGACGGACGAGCAGTGGCAGGCGATCATCGACGTTCATATGACCGCGCCGTTCAGGATCCTGCGTGCCGCACAGCCGGTGATCAGCGCCAAGGCCAAGGAAGAAGCCGCCGCCGGGCGCGAGGTCTTCCGCAAGGTGGTGAACATCTCCTCCATCGCGGGGACCGGTGGCAACCCGGGTCAGATCAACTATTCCGCCGCCAAGGCCGGGATCCTGGGGGTCACCCGGACCATGGCCAAGGAGTGGGGCCGCTACAAGGTGAACGTCAACGCAGTGGCCTTCGGCCCGATCCGCACCCGCCTGACTGAGGGCAGCGCGGATGGCGACAGCACGATCACGGTCGAGGAGAAGGAGATCAAAGTGGGCGTGAACCCCGATCTTCTGTCCCAGATGGAGCGCATGATCCCCTTGGGCCGTGTCGGCACACCCGAGGAAGCCGCAGGCGCGGTCTATCTGTTCTGTGCGCCGGAATCGAACTTCATCTCTGGCCAGCACGTCATCTGCGGCGGCGGCTTCGTGATTTAACACCGGCCGGTCGGGACAGCACGAACAGGGTTGTCCCGACCTTCCATATCCAGCGAAATACGAAATAGAGCTTGCCGGATGATGCGGTTCCAGTTACCTAACAGTTGTTAGTTATGGTGGCGCGAAGGGCGATCATGTCCGAACTTGCAGCGAAACAGGCATCACAGGGCGTCCGCAGTCCGGTCGGGCGAGAGGGCGTGCTGGACGTTGCGGCAAAGCTTTTCCGCGAGCAGGGCTACGGGTCCGTATCGCTGAGAAAGATCGCCGAAGCCGCCGGGATCAAGGCAGGCAGTTTATACTACCATTTCGGCTCCAAGGACGAGATTGTCGCGGCCGTCTTGGACGTCGGCATTCAGGTCGTCCACGACAGCATGCGCCAAGCCGTTTCGGCACTGCCCGAAGGCACCGGTGCCGAGGCGAGCCTGCATGCCGCGATCGGCGCCCATCTGCGCGCGCTTCTGGATGTTAGCGACTACACTTCGGCCAATGTGCGTATTTTCGGGCAGGTGCCGCAATCCGTCCGCGATGCCAACCTGCCCACGCGCCGCGCCTATGAGGCCGAATGGGATGCACTGCTGTCCCGGCTTCAGCAGGAGGGCGCGCTGAAGAGCGACGTCGATATTCGCCACCTGCGCCTGATGTTGATCGGCGCGCTGAACGCCACGCTCGATTGGTTCGACCCGGCTCGCGGCAGCGCAGAGGCGCTGTCCCGCACCTATGCCGATGTGTTCCTCAACGGGATACTTGAAAGACAGGATACCTGATACATGGCTCGTCTTGACTCAGCGGTTCTGACCGCATCCGAGACCTTCGCGCGCAATCACGCGGCGCAAAGCGAACGCGTCGAAACCCTGCGCACGCGGATCGCCGAGGCCACGTCGGGCGGTCGCCCCGATATGGTGGAACGCCACCGCAAACGTGGCAAACTTCTGGTGCGCGAACGGATTGACCTGCTGGTGGATCCGGGTACGGCGTTTCTGGAGCTGTCATCGCTGGCGGCCTATGGTCAATATGGTGGGGAGGTTCCCGGCTCCGGCATCGTGACCGGCATCGGTATCGTTCATGGGCTGCCGTGCGTGGTTATCGCGAATGATGCCACGGTCAAGGGCGGCTCCTTCTATCATGAGACGGTGCAAAAGCACATTCGCGCCCAGGAAATCGCGGCTGAGAACAGGTTGCCCTGTCTGTATCTGGTCGATTGCGGCGGGGCCTATCTGCCGGAACAGGATCGGGTCTTTCCCGATGCACGTCATTTCGGCAATTCCTTCTATCGCCAGACCAATATGTCGGCCAGCGGGCTGCCGCAAATCTCCGCCGTGTTCGGCGGCTGCACGGCAGGCGGGGCCTATATTCCGGCCCTGTCGGACGAGCTTATCATGGTGCGCGGCAACGCCCGCATCCATCTGGGCGGGCCATCGATCGTCAAGGTGGCGATCAACGAGGAGGTCGATGGCGAAACCTTGGGCGGCGCCGAAATGCACACCAGCGTCTCCGGTGTTTGCGACCATCTGGCCGAGGATGAATACCA
Organism: Pontivivens nitratireducens; assembly: GCF_014235845.1. Taxonomy (GTDB): domain Bacteria; phylum Pseudomonadota; class Alphaproteobacteria; order Rhodobacterales; family Rhodobacteraceae; genus Pontivivens; species Pontivivens nitratireducens. The sequence goes on from NZ_JACJUQ010000006.1 coordinate 132,727, forward strand.
TGCCCTCGCCCTGATGCGCGACATCGTGGCCGAGCTGGGTCAATCGCGCCCGATGCAGCCTGACACGCCACCCGCGCCGCCCGCGCATGACCCCTCCGAATTGCTGGGCGTCATCAGCGCCGATCGCAAGGAACCCTATGATATGCGCGAGGTTCTGCTGCGCATGATAGATGCCGGCGAATTTCGTGAGTTCAAGCCGGGCTGGGGCGAAACACTGGTCTGCGGAACGGCCCGCATCCACGGTTTTCGCGTTGGTATCCTGGCCAATAACGGCGCGCTTTTGTCCGAGAGCTCGCTGAAGGGCGCGCAATTCGTATCCATGTGCGACCAGCGCAACATCCCGCTTTTGTTCCTGCACAACATCTCCGGCTTCATGGTCGGCACGGAGGCGGAGCGCGGCGGCATCGCCAAGGACAGCGCCAAGCTGGTCTATGCCATGTCAGTGGCCAAGGTGCCGCGTCTGTCGGTCCTGCTTGGCGGATCCTATGGGGCTGGCAATTACGGCATGTGCGGGCGGGGGTTTGCGCCGAACTTCCTCTTTGCGTGGCCCACGGCGGAACTCGCCACCATGTCCGCCGACATCGCCAGCAATGTGATGCTGGAACTGCGCAGACAAAAGGGCGGTGATCCTGAAAAGATGCAGGCCGATCTGGCGCAGATCGAGGCGCAGGTGCGCGCTCAATACGGCGAACAGTCCGATCCCTATTATGCGACCTCGCGGCTTTGGGATGACGGGCTGATCGAACCGGGTCAGACCCGCGATATCCTCGGCCTGTGCCTGTCCATAGTCTCTTCGGTGCCCGAGGCAGGGCGCCACACGCCCGTCTTCAGAATGTGAGGCCCTTGATATGACGACCACCTACGAAACCATCCTGCTTGAGACCGACGCGCGCGGCGTCGCCACCGTAACCTTGAACCGCCCGGACAAGCACAATGCCCTGAACGGCACGCTGATCGCCGAACTCTATGACGTCGCCGAAAAGCTGGCCAATGATGACAAGGTGCGCATCGTGGTTCTGACCGGCGCGGGCAAGAGCTTCTGCGCCGGGGGTGACTTTAACTGGTTCGCCTCCAACATCGAAAAATCCCGCGCCGAGCGGGTGGAGCAAAGCGCCACGCTGGCGCATCTGCTGCGCCGCCTCGATACCTTGCCCAAGCCCCTGATCGGGCGGATCAACGGGCCGGCCTATGGTGGCGGCGTCGGAATGATATCGGTCTGCGATTACACCATCGGCGCCGAAGGGTCGCGCTTTGGCCTGACCGAGGTGAAGCTGGGCCTGTTGCCGGCCAATATCTCGCCCTATGTCGTGGCGCGGATCGGCAAGGTGCATTCGCGCGAAACCATGCTGTCGGGCGCCCTGTTCGACAGCGCGCGGGCCGCGCGGATCGGCCTGCTGACCGAGGTTGTCGCCGCTGATGGACTGGACGCTGCCGTTGAAGGCGTCGTGCACGATCACCTTCAGGCCGCACCGGGGGCCGTGGCGGATACCAAGGCGCTGATTGCCTATGTCGCGGCGCACGATCTGGAAACCAACATGATCTATACCGCCGACCGGCTGGCCGATGCATGGGAAACCGACGAGGGGATCGAGGGCATCAACAGCTTCCTCAAGAAGGGCACTCCTTCATGGCGGATAAAATGAGCTTTACCCGCGTCCTGATCGCCAACAGGGGTGAGATTGCACGGCGAATCCAGCGCGGCTGCCGCGCGCTGGGTGTGGAAACGGTCGCGGTCTTTTCCGAGGCTGACCGCGATGCGCCCTTTGTGGTCGAGGCTGATCACGCCGTGTGCATCGGCGGGGCCGCGCCCGCGGACAGCTATCTGAACGTCGATGCCATACTGGATGCCGCCCGGGTGACCGGGGCCGGTGCCGTGCATCCCGGCTATGGTTTCCTGTCCGAAAACGCAGGGTTCGCCGCCGCGGTCGAGGGGGCCGGTCTGGTTTTCATCGGGCCCGATGCCGACGCGATCGCAATGATGGGCTCGAAGATCGAGGCCAAGGCCGCAGCCGAGGCGGCAGGCGTGCCCGTTTTGCCCGGCTATCGCGGCGAGGACCAGTCCGACGCGCGATTGCTCGAAGAGGCGCAGACGCTTGGCACGCCGTTTCTGGTCAAGGCCAGCGCGGGCGGCGGCGGGCGCGGCATGCGCCTCGTCACAGATCTGGCCGATGCGCCCGAGGCCATCACCTCCGCGAGGTCCGAGGCGAAGGGCGCCTTTGGCGACGCGGCGGTGTTTCTGGAACGCTATGCGCCCCGCGCGCGCCACGTCGAGGTGCAGGTGCTGGGCGACAGCCACGGCACTGTGCTGCATCTGGGCGACCGGGATTGTTCGCTGCAACGCAACCACCAGAAGCTGATAGAGGAAGCCCCCGCCGCCGATCTGCCCGATGCCCTGCGCGATGACATGCGCGCGGCGGCGGTCCGTCTGGCACAATCCATCGGCTATCGCTCGGCAGGGACGGTGGAATACCTCTACGATCCGGCACGCGGGGAATATTACTTCCTCGAAATGAACACCCGTTTGCAGGTGGAGCATCCGGTGACGGAGGCGATTACCGGCATCGATCTGGTTGAATGGCAGTTGCGCATCGCCCGGGGCGAGGCGCTGTCGCTGGCTCAATCCGATGTGCGGTTCAACGGACACGCCATCGAGATCCGCATCGCGGCGGAGAATCCGGCCGAGAATTTCCGACCCGAAACGGGCCAGATCACCCTCTGGGCGCCGCCTGCGGGCGTGAGGCTGGACAGCGGAGTCGCGGCAGGCTCGGTCGTGGGTCACCATTACGATTCCATGTTGGCGAAGCTGATCGTCCATGCGCCCGACCGGGCCGGGGCGATCCGGCAGGCGGTCGCGGCGATTGATGCCTTCGCTGTCGGTGGCGTCGGTCTGAACCTGTCCTATCAACGCGCCCTGTTGACCCATGCGGATTTCGAGGCGTTCCGGCACCACACCTCGGGATTGCCCGAGATGTTTCCGGGCGGCTGGACCCAGCCCATACCCGATGCCCGCGACATCGGCCTGGCCGCCATGGCGCTGCATCTGCATCTTGCCCCGACGGGCGGATCGCCTTGGGAAAGCCTGGGGTCATGGCGGCTTACGGCGGCGGCGGGGCGGCCCGGTGCGGCGTCCTATTGGACCACATCCGAGGATGATCCGATCCGCATATCCGGCACCCCCCCCGCGCTTTCCGCCCTACTGCCGGATGGTCAGAGCACGACCGTCGAGTCCGCCACCCTGACCAGCGACCGCCTGTCTGGACGCATCGACGGCGTGCCCTTTTCGCGCATCGCACATGTCGAACGCGCCCGCGATCATTGGCGGGTGCACCTTCAGACCTCGGCGGGGATCTGCGCGGTGGAACTGCGCACCCTCGAAGATCGGCATCTGGTCCGCGCCGGGGCCGGGGGAAGCGGCGCTGACCTGCTGACAGCCCCGATGCCCGGTGCCGTGGCCGAGGTGCGCGTCGCACCCGGTGACCGCGTCGCCGTCGGTGACACGCTGGTGGTGCTCGAAGCCATGAAACTGCTGCAAAGCCTGCCCGCGCCGGTCGCGGGCATCGTAACGGAAATCTATTGTGCACCGGGCGATACAGTCGCCGGGCACGCACCACTCGTCAAACTCGACCCGGAGGAAAAGACATGACCAGCCAGGATACCATCACTGCGGCCAACGGCCCGTTCAACGAAGATCTCGAGATGATCCGCGCCCAGCTGCGCCGCTTCATCGAGACGGAGGTGACAGCCAAGGCCGACGCATGGGAAGAAGAGGGCATGGTGCCCCGCGACGTGCTGCGCCGGATGGGCGATCTGGGCGTGCTGGGAATGCGCTATGATGAGCAATATGGCGGCGCCGGGCTGGATGTGATGTCCAGCGTGGTTCTGGCAGAAGAGGTCGGCCGCTCCACCTTTGGCGGATTTTCGGCCACGGTTCTGGTGCATACCGACATGGCCTCGCCGCATCTTGAAAATGCCGGAACACCGGAACAAAAGGCCCGCTGGATGCCGTCGATCACCTCGGGTGAGAAGATCGCCGCCGTCGCGGTGACCGAACCCGGTGCCGGGTCGGACGTGGCGGGTATGCGCACCCGCGCGGTGAAGGACGGGTCCGACTGGGTTCTGAACGGCACCAAGATGTTCATCACAAACGGCGTGCACGGCGATATCTATTTCGTCGGCGCCAAGACCGATCCCGATGCCAAGGGCTCACGCGGGATCACCATGTTCGCGATCGAAAAGGGCACGCCTGGATTCTCGGTCGGTCGTGCGTTGAACAAGACCGGCTGGCTGTGCTCGGACACTGCCGAACTGATCTTCGAGGATGTCCGCGTCCCTGCCGAAGACGTGTTGGGTGAGGTCAACAAGGGCTTCTATTCGGTCATGAAGAACTTCCAGAACGAGCGGATCGTGCTGGGCGCAATGGCCTGCGCCGAGGCGCAGAGCGCGCTGGACATGACCGTGGACTATGTAAAGCAGCGCAAGGCCTTTGGCGGCGTGCTGTGGGACAAGCAGGCGATCCGCCAGCGTCTGGCCGATTGCCAGACCCGCATCGCGGCAGGCCGTCAGCTGGTCTATCATGCCGCAGGGATGGACGCCGCGGGTCTCGACTGCGTGAAGGAAGTCTCGATGGTCAAGGCCTATTGCGGCGAGCTGGTGAATTCCGTGCTCTATGATTGTGTGCAGTTCCATGGCGGCATGGGCTACATGCGCGAAACCCCAGTGGAGCGCATGTCGCGCGACGCCCGCGTTCAGGCCATCGGCGGAGGTGCCTCCGAGGTGATGCTGGAAGAGGTCGCCAAGCGGATGTGAGCCATCACTGCCAAGAACCCGGCGAGCTGGCGTGAAGAACGCTGGCTCGCTGAAAAGGGGCCGGTGCGTGGGTTATGGAGCCCTCTCCATGCCCTCCCGCAAAAGATTGCAGGTAGCGCGGCTAACTCACCGGTAGCCCCCGCACCAATTCACGGATTGCGCGATATGCCGGATTTCACCCGGCGGATCGGGATCGAGGATTCGATGGAGGCGACGCCGTCGATCTTGACCAACCGTTCGATCATCAACTCCTCGAATTCTTTTAGCCCCGTCACGGTAAGGCGCAGCAGGTAGTCGCGATTGCCGGTCATCAGCCAGCAGTCCACGACCTCGGGAAAGGTCAGGATCGCGGATTCGAAGCGGGCGAGGGCCTGATCCACCTGCCGGTCGAGCTTGACGGAGACAAACACCGACATCGCGAAGCCGAGCGCGGCCTCGTTTATCAAAGCGGTATATCCCACGATGGTGCCAGACTGCTCCAGCCGTCTCAACCGGCGGATGACGGGTGTCGCGCTGAGGCCGACACGCTGGCTCAACTCCGCCGCGCTGATCCGCCCATCAAGGGTAAGCTCACGAAGAATTCTGATGTCGATTTCATCCAGAGTAGGATTTTCCACCATGCTACCTCGTATCGTGGCGTATTCACCTATCATAGGACGCGCGCCAGCCAGCAATTGCAAGAAACCAACGCAAGTGCGCTGATAGGTTCGGCCGAAACATCTTGCCTGAGGATACGTGACATGAGCCGGAACCTGAAAATCGTCGAGCAGCGCCTGTTGTGGCTGTCGCACTGGATGATCCACAACGCCAACCACCTGCGCGACAAGGAAGACGGCATCAAGATCGGCGGGCATCAGGCCTCCTCCGCGTCTATGGTCTCGATCATGACGGCGCTGTATTTCTCCGCTCTGCGGCCCGAGGACAGGGTTGCGGTCAAGCCTCATGCCTCACCGATCTTTCATGCGATCCAGTACCTTATGGGCAACCAGACGCGTGAGAAGATGGAGGCGTTTCGGGGCCTGGGCGGTGCGCAATCCTATCCCTCCCGGACCAAGGACACCTGCGATGTCGATTTCTCGACCGGATCGGTGGGGTTGGGCGTGGCGATCACATCCTTTGCATCACTGGTGCAGGATTTCATCACGGCAAAATCCTGGGGCGAGGACGTGCAGCCGGGGCGTATGGTGGCGCTGGTCGGGGATGCGGAACTGGACGAGGGCAACATCTACGAATGCTTGCAGGAGGGGTGGAAGAATGACCTGCGCAACACGTGGTGGATCATCGACTACAACCGCCAGTCGCTGGACGGTATCGTGCGCGAGGGGCTGTTCCGCCGGGTCGAGAAGATCTTCGACGCGTTCGGCTGGGATGTGGTTCGGGTGAAATACGGCGTGCTGCAACGCGCCGCCTTTGCGGAGCCGGGCGGTGAAAAGCTGCGCGCCTGGATCGACGACTGTCCGAACCAGCTCTACTCCGCGCTGACATTCATGGGGGGCGCTGTCTGGCGGGAACGCCTCATGGATGCGTTGGGCGATCAGGGGGATGTCAGCGCGCTGATCGCCCGCCGCTCGGACAAGGAGCTGGCCGACCTGATGGAAAACCTCGGCGGGAACTGCGTGGAGACGATGGCCGAGGTCTTCGCCGGCATCGACCACGACAGGCCGGTCTGCTTCCTCGCCTATACCATCAAGGGCTGGGGCACGCCCATTGCCGGGCACAAGGACAACCATGGCGGCCTGATGAACAAGACGCAGTTCGCGCAATGGCAGGATCATATGGGCGTGGCCAAGGGGCAGGAGTGGGAGAAATTCGCCACCGTCGCGGACCCGGACGCGCTGCAAGGCTTCCTCGATTCCGTGCCGTTCTTCGCCAAGGGGCAACGTCGGTTCAGCGATGCGCGGCTGAGCGTCCCAGATATCGAGATGGCCAGCGACAGGGACATCTCCACCCAAACGGCCTTTGGCAAGATCCTGGATGATCTGGCAAAGGGGTCCAGCGATCTGGCGGCGCGGATCGTCACCACCTCACCCGATGTGACGGGCACGACCAGCCTTGGCCCGTGGGTGAACCGGCGCAAGCTGTTTGCGCGGACGCAGCAATCGGACACCTTCATCAGCGAGAACATCCCCTCCACCGCCAAGTGGGAGTTCACCCCCGAGGGTCAGCATATCGAACTGGGCATTGCGGAGATGAACCTGATGCTGCTGTTGGGCGCGGCAGGGTTGAGCCACAGCCTGTTCGGCAAACGGCTGATCCCCATCGGCACAGTCTACGACCCGTTCGTGGCACGCGGTCTGGATGCGCTGAACTACGCCTGCTATCAGGACGCCCGGTTCCTGTTGGTCGGCACGCCCTCTGGTGTGACGCTGGCGCCCGAGGGGGGCGCGCATCAATCCATCAACGCGCCCCTGATCGGGATGAGCCAGGACGGGCTGGCCGCGTTCGAGCCTGCCTTTGTCGATGAACTGGCCGTCATCATGGGTTGGGCCTTCGACTATATCCAGCGCGACGGGGAGGGCGACCGGGATGAGCGGACATGGCTGCGGGATGAGACGGGCGGCTCCGTCTATCTGCGCCTGACCACGAAACCGCTGGAGCAACCCGTACGCCGCGTGAACGAGGATTTCCGTCAGGGTGCCGTGGACGGGGCGTACTGGCTGCGCGAGCCCGGCCCGAACTGTTCGGTCGTCATTGCCTATCAAGGCGCCGTGGCGGATGAGGCGATCGCGGCGGCGGGGATGATCGCCGAACATCGTCGCGACGTGGCCGTACTGGCCGTGACCTCCGCCGATCGACTGCATGCGGGGTGGAGCGCCGCGCAGAGGGACCGCGCGCGCGGAAACCCCGCCGCGATGAGCCATGTGGAAAGGCTGCTGCAACAATTGCCACGCGATTGCGCGATGGTCACTGCGATAGACGGTCATCCCGCAACGTTGAGCTGGCTGGGCGCGGTTGCAGGTCATCGCACCATTGCGCACGGGGTCGAGCATTTCGGACAGACGGGAACGATCGGCGATCTTTACCGGCATTTTCGAATCGACCGCAGATCGCTGGTTCAATCAATCAGCGCCCTGACGGCCGGCGCGTCGATTGATTTTGCCCGCTCAGGTTGAGGTGTGTAGCGTGTAAATTTACACGTTATGGCTCTTACATGCATATTGAAGGTATAAAAAAACGTTAGCTGCGCGGTTCCGTAGCGTCACCGCGTGGCTTTCTTCTTGAAATGCGCACAGTATGAATATGTTAATGAATACATGCTAGTTCGGCTAGGTCGGGGGATCACGCCGTTCGGGTATCGATGGGGATTGCGCTTTGCTGCGATATAAGTATCAGCGGCGAACGCATTGGGGGACACAGTGAAGCCACTCGCCTTAAGGTTGATTTGCCAGTCATGGGCTGGCAATGATTATCGCACTCTAGGCAAGCGGGAAAACACATGTGTTGTGTGGGGGTTAGAGCATGGCCAGTAATTATCGTTACGGCGGCGCCTATATCCTGAATGTCAGCAACAATCAGATTCTAAATGTGGGCGTGACGGTGTCGATCACCGACAACGCGACAGACAACACGTACACAGCTTACACCAACGATTCGACGCAGAGTTTTTCCCTGACCGGATCCTCCGTGGACGGCAACTATACGGCTGAGGAACAGGCCGGCACCGCCACCTTCACCTCCGGCGGCACGACATTGACGGGAACGTTCGGGGTCTTCACTGACAATGGTACGACCTATGCTTTTTTCATACCGGAATCCGGCACGGGCACCTTCACTGCCGGTTCGACATGGTCCGCGAGCAATGTCACCTCGGACGGATTCGGATATTCCGACGTCACCGCACAGGGTAACGACACGGTAACACTGGACGATGCGGGCCCGCGGATCGTTCAAGGCGGTGCCGGCAATGACAACATTACCGGATCGCAACAGGCCGATACGCTGTATGGTGGATCCGGGTCCGACACGATTTCGGGTCGGGGTGGCAACGATGTCATCTATGGCGACTCGGACGCTGCTCCACGGCTTGCGTTCCAGTGGTCCGAACTGCCCGATTCATCGGGCGACGGCTCTACTGTCGATGATAACGAAGAGCTCGCCACAGTGGATGAGACCGGTTTCGCGACACAGAATGTCGGCGGTATCATCGTTTCGCTGGATTACGATGAGCAGGCGAACGGCCAGGACGTCACCTTCCAGGACCTTGCCCAATATACGACCGGTATCGACACCGGCGGTACGGGTGCGGTCGACGGCAACTCTTCGGCTCAGGTGCTGGGATCACGATCTGGCTCGGATCCGAACACGTCCGTAGTGACCGTCAATTTCTCATCTGACACATCCGAATATCAGGATACCGTTTCCAACGTTCAGTTTCGCATCAACGATATCGATCAGAATGGAACGAACGGTTTTCGTGACCGGGTCACTGTGCGCGCCTATGACGCAGATGGAAACCGCATTGCCGTCACGCTGCAATCCGGCGGCGGGGGGACAGCTGGCCCTACGCTGAGCGACCGGGCGGGCGATGGCTATACTGGTGTGGACACCGCGCTGGGCAATGCAGGGACCAACGCCAACGATGCCGGGGGGTCTATCAAGGTCACGGTCAACGGTCCCGTCGCCCGGATCGAGATCGACTATGAAAATGTCGGAACGTCGAATCAGGCGATTTACATCACGGATATCTATTTCACTCCCATCGCGGCGCCGGGAACGGGCGCAGGCGACAGCATCGACGGCGGCGCCGGCAACGACACCATCTATGGACTGGGCGGAAACGACACGATCAGAGGCGGTGACGGCACAGATTCCATCGAGGGTGGCGCGGGCAACGATACGCTGAGGGGCGATGCCGGCAACGACACCATTCTGGGCGGCGCCGGAAACGATACGCTGGACGGTGGGGCAGGCACTGATACCCTGACCGGCGGGGACGGGTTCGATACATTCGTCGCGGATGGCACGGGCGATCTGATCTCGGATTTCAACACGGCTACGGGTCAGAATATCGACGATGGCAATCAGGCCAACAACGATTTCGTGGACCTGTCTGCCTATTATAATTCCGGCACGCTGGCAGCCTACAATTCCGCCAATGGCACCGACTTCACTCAGGCCATCATTGCGTTGCGAGACGATGCGGCGGACGGCGTACTCGATTCCGCGGGCGGATTGCGCCTGCCGGGTGTCTCACCCGATGATCTGACATTCGACAACACCAACGTCATCTGCTTCACGCCCGGCACGTCCATCGTCACGGCGACAGGCGGGCGTGCGGTCGAGACGCTGCAAATCGGCGATCTGGTGGCGACCCGGGATCATGGCCTGCGCCCCCTGGTCTGGGTCGGGCGGCGTGAACTGACGAAGGCGGAGGTCGAGCAGAAACCGCAACTGGCACCGGTTCTGATCCGGCGCGGTGCTCTGGGCCCCGACAGTCCGAACCGTGACATGATCGTTTCGCCCCAGCACCGTATCCTGCTCAAGGGAATGAAACTGGCTCTCATGACAGGTGAGGCCGAGGCTCTGGCCCCCGCGATCGGGCTGGTGAACAGCGATACGATCGTCAGCTGTGCGCCGCAGGCTGTCACCTATCTGCACCTGATGTGCAGCAATCACGAGGTGATCCGCGCCGACGGGGTCTGGACCGAAACATTGTTCCCCGGCGATCAGGCCCTGTCCGGACTGACGGCGGAGGCGCGCGCAGAGGTATGCGAACTGTTCCCCGATCTGACAGGATTCGTGCCTGCCCGAACCTTGATGGCGAGCAGGGAGACCCGCTGGTTGCGCGCAGTCTGACCTCTATCCTGTGTGGGGCGTATGCTGCGAGCATCTGGTGCGAACTGCGACGCGCTTCTGTCTTGGTGAAAGCTGTTCGGGCTGGACGTCATCGTCGCGCTGACGCAAAGTCGCGCAATGTTTCAAACCGTCGAAATTCCAATCTGGCTTGTGTTTCTCGGCGGTTTGACACTGACCATCGCGGTATTGAACCGCGTGCTGGTCCCGTCGGTCCGCTGGTTTTTCCGGGCGCGCATCAACCGGGCGCTGCGCCGTGTCAACGAGCGGTTGCAGCTTTCGATCAAGCCTTTCAGCCTGACCAAACGGCAGGTTCTGGTGGACAGGCTGACCTACGACCCCGTTGTGATGTCTGCGGTCGAGGCGGAGGCACGCCATCGTGGCATCCCCAACGAGGTCGCAGCCGAGGAAGCCGCCAGATATGCGCGCGAAATCGTGCCGAGTTTCTCCGCCGCGACCTATTTCCTGTTCGGCGTGAAGTTGAGCCGCTGGATCGCGCAGAAACTGTACCGGGTGCGGCTGGGCACGAATGAGAGCGCCTCGCTGGAGGGGATCCACGCCGACGCAACGGTGATTTTCGTCATGAACCACCGATCCAATTTTGATTACCTGTTGGTGACCTATCTGGCGAGCGAGCGCACATCGCTGAGCTATGCCGCCGGGGAGTGGGCGCAAATCTGGCCCCTGGAACAGCTGGCCAAGGCGATGGGCGCGTTCTTCATCCGGCGCAGGTCGGAAAATCCGCTCTATCGCAAGGTCCTGTCGCGATACGTCCAGATGGCGACGGAGGCAGGTGTGACACAGGCCGTCTTCCCCGAGGGCGGCTTGAGCCGCGACGGGAAGCTGCGCCCGGCAAAACTGGGCTTGCTAAGCTATATCCTGCAAGGGTTCGATCCCGCGGGCACGCGCGATGTGGTCTTCATTCCCGTCGGGCTGAACTACGACCGGGTGTTGGAGGATCGGATCCTGGTCGGTTCGGAACTGGATGAAAAGGGCCGCCCCCGCTTTCGTGCGAAGGTCTCCACTGCATTGTGGTTTTTCCTGCGGCATCTGTGGATGCGCATGATCGGCAAGTGGAACCGCTTCGGCTATGCCAGCGTCAGTTTCGGGGCACCGATCACGCTGCGCTCCCTGTCATCCGATGGCCGTATCGGCGCGGAGGCATTGGGCCATAAGCTGATCGACGCGGTGGGAAAGGTCGTGCCCGTTCTGCCCGTACCGCTGGTTGCGCAGGTTCTGCTGGACAGTGGCACGCCGCTGCGCCGGGCGCAGATCGTGGATCGCGCGATGGTGCTGAAGGATCGCCTGGTGGATCACGGCGCGCATTTCCACCTGCCGCGCGGCGATTTCGATTATGCTGTCGATGTGGGTCTGCGCGCGCTCGTACGACGCAAGGTTCTGCGTGAAACTGATGAGGGCTACCGGCTGAACCCCGCTCAGGAACCCTTGCTGGCCTATTATGCAAACTCGATCGCGCATTTGCCGCGCTGATTCCGGGTCCATCTCGCCCGATCAGATGCTCTGCCCTTGCAGCGCGTTGGTAAAGAATTCCAGCAGTTTTTCCTTGTCTATGGGTTTTGAGAGGAGTTGCAGCCTGTTCGTGTGACAGGCTCTGTGCAGCTCCTCGCTGCGGTCGGCTGAAATCATCGCGGTCGGGATCCTGCCATAGGTGTCGATCAGATCGCGGTAGAGCTGAATTCCCGAGGCGTCGGACCCCAGTTGATAATCCAGCAACATGAAATCGGGCACCAGCTGGATCTCGGCCAGCAGGTTTTTGGCCTCTGTCGCGTTATGCGCCAGCAGAACCTCTGCGCCATGAGTCTCGATCATCAGGGAAATTGCGTTGGCGAGCCTGAGGTCGTTTTCCACGAGCAGCACCACCATGCCCTCGATGGCGTTGCCCCATTTGGCGCTGGATTTCGGCAGGCCCAGGCGATTGCCGTGCGAGCCGGTGGCGATCTTGACGGTCAGGCCGAAACAACTGCCCTTTCCGACTTCGGATTGCAGCGTCAAGTCATGGCCCAGACCCTTCGCGGCACGCTCCACGATAGCCAGCCCCAGGCCCAGGCCGTCACTGCTGTTCGATTGGTCGAGGCGGGCGAATTCCTGAAAGATCGTTTCGCGGTGTTCCATGGCAATGCCGGGGCCGGTGTCCCAAACCTCAATCCGCGCGGTGCTGCCCGTGCGGCGCACACCCACAACGATACGTCCGGTTTGCGTATATTTGATGGCGTTGGTGATGAGGTTTTGCAGGATCCGCCGCAAATATCCCACATCGCTCAGAATGCTCAGACCGCTGTCGATAATGGTAAGGTGCAGGCCTTTGTCCTGCGCCATCGGGGTCAGCTCATCGCGCAGCAGCGCCAGGATCGGGGACAGCGACACGGCGCTTTTGTCGAAGGCCGCCTCTCCTGCGTCAAGCTTCGAGATGTCGAGCAGCGCGCCGATGATGTTCTCCATCCCCAAAAGGGCGTTTTCCGCCTTGCTCAACACCAGCCGGGCATCGGGTTCGTCCAGTCGATCGGACAGCGATGACATGAACAGCTTCGCTGCGGACAGGGGCTGCAACAGGTCGTGACTGGCCGCGGCGACGAAGCGGGATTTGGACGCGTTCGCGCGCACCGCGTCGGCCAGCGCCTCGCCCAACTCCTCGGTCCGCGCGATCACGCCCTGTTCCAGTGTTTCGTTGATTTGGGAAAGGGCACGCGTCGCGTTTCGTTCGGCAGACACGTCCGTAATGCTGATGACGAACCCGCGATCGGGCATTTCTTGGGCAAAGATGCTGAGCGTCCGCGTCGCGCCGCGCGTTACCTCGAACGCGATGGGGCGACGGTGGGCACGTCGTTGGGTCCACCTGAGCAGCTTCTCCGCACTGAACCCGCCATGAAAGACCGTCTCTTTCTCAAGCGTCAGCAGCAGGGTCGAAAAGGGCAGGCCCAGCACGCCGCGCTCCGGCGGCAGCGCCAGCATACGGTTCATGATCTTGTTCCAGCCGACCAGTTGCCCCTGGTTGTTGAAGATGCAGACCCCCTGGTTGAGATGGTCAAGCGTGGCTTGCAGAATCTCCGACTGGTGGCCCAGCATCTTGTCACGCTCTTCGCGCTCGGACAGCATCATGTCGGTGACGTCGGTCTGCAGGATCACGGTGCCGCCATGTGCGGTGCGGTGCTCACTGATCTGAAGCCAGCGGTTCCAGACCAGACTGACATTGAACACGACGTGATCCTGGCTGTGATGCGACAGGCGCATTCTGGCCCAATCCTCGGGTGTTTGCCCCGCCGGGACGGCCAGGAAACGGCTGTGGGAGATCATCGTGACGTAATCCGAAAACAGCAGCCCCTCCTTCAACTGGTCCGCCACGTCACCGATATCGCTGCAGAACCGGCTGTTGAAATGCACCAACCGCTCGTTCGGATCGAACAGAGCGAAACCCTCGTCGATGGTTTCGATAGCCTCCGCAATGTTGGATCGGGTCTGCTCCGTCTCGACATTGGCCTGTTCCAACTGAGCATTTGTCTCTCGCAGCAGGTCGAGGGTCTTTTCCAGTTCCCGCGTGCGCTGGCGGACCTGCGTTTCCAGCAGGGCAGCCCGTTCGAATTGCTGATAGGCCAGCCCGGATTGATCGTTTTTCTGTTCGACCCGGCGCATCAGGGACTGAGCGATCTGCAACAGCTTTTCGTTCTGCCGCTCGATCGAGTCGTTGGGGTTGATCAAGGACATGTGGGCCCCGTATTCTTGCGATAGATCGCGACGCCGGTCATCGTCTGGTTCACATGCAACGGTCCGATCTGTTCGCCATAGGTCGAGAAGCCGGTGACGTTGAACTGTGACAGCACGTCGGAGACTTCGCGGGAGACCTGGCTCTGCTCCGCCTCGATCCGGCGCAGGATGCAGTCGCATCCCAGAATATCGGTAAAGGCCGCCCCGGCGGTCAGGGCGCCGAATTTCTGGCGCAGATGCTCGGCCATGTTTTGCGGCTCGGCCACGGTCAGCACCATCCCCTCATCTATGGCGGAAAAGAACACCAGCTCACCGGCCTCGTTCACCTGATGGATGGCGCGGACATGGTGGTCGCCGCCGATCCGCACGACGACCGGGTGCGACGCGAATGTGAAGGGGTCCATCTGGTCGGGGTCCTTGCCGATGATCCGGGCATATTCGCGGCCTGCGGGTTCGGCATTTATGGACTTCACGATCCGGCGTTCGGGATCGGCATCCGTCACGACCATCCGGGTTTCGGTGGGCAGAAAGTGATCCAGGCTGAAGACCTTGGTTTCATGCACGCTCTGCACGAGGTTGAGCACCGCACCCTTGAGCAGGATCTTGCCGTTGATCGCCACGAAGGTGGCCTGAAAATCCGCGCCGTCACCTGCGGACGCGCCAAAGAGCGGCATGTTGCGCAGCGCGGGTGAGATCAGGGCCGTCAGCATGTCCTCCTGCAGGGACAATCCATCGATGATCAGGAACACGAAACCGCTTTTCATGTCGGGGTTGGCCCTTTCCAGCGCCACTCGCTCACGCGCGATGCGATAGATTTCGGGCTTGGCGTGGAACCGGTCCAGATCGTTGATTGGCAGGGACCTGGTCGCGAAATCCGATTTGGGAAAGCCCACGGCGATGATCAGACCTTCCTCGTAACCTGCCATGCCGATTTCACCCGCGGTCGTGCATGCGACCGTATCTGTATCGGGATACAGCCGCTCCGCTTCCTGCACCACGGTGTGAAAGTCGGTCTGGGGTGTGACGAACAGGATCAGCAGGCTGAGGGGGGTGTCTCCGAGTTGCGCTTTCAGTTCCGCGACCGGCGCGGTCGTGCTTGCGCGGACCTGGGCCTTGTGCAGCAATCCTGTTTGGGACGGGCCATGCGTGGTCATTCAGGTCTTCCTCCCCGTGTTGCGAACGTCAGGGTGCCTGCTCCGCATTTGGCAGGGCCTCGAAATACCGTGCCTCCTGCACCACGAGGACGGCCTGCGTGCGGCGCTGAACGCCGAGCTTGCGCATGATTGCGGTGACATGCGCCTTGACGGTCCCCTCCGCTATGGTCAGATCGAAGGCGATCTGCTTGTTCAGCTTGCCTTCGCAGATCAATTCCAGGATGCGGCTTTGCTGATTGGTCAGTGAGGACAGCCGTTCGATGATCTGGGTCTGGCGTTCCGAGCTTTCGGATTCGACGAAGCCTGCGGGTTTGTAGACGCGGTCGTTGGTAATCTCGTCCAGCGCCTGCTTGAAGATTGCGCGACCGGAATGTTTTGGCACGAACCCCGATGCACCGGCGGCAATCGCCCCGGTGATGACGTTGTTTTCGGTCATCGAGGATACGACGAGCACGGGCGAGCGGTCCGACTGACGCTTGATACGCACCAGGCCCTCGAACCCCTTCACATCGGGCAGATTCAGGTCCAGCAGGATCAGCGCGGGCGGCGGGGCACGGTCGAGAACGCGCAGGCCGGCCTCGATATTGGTTGCGGTTCGAACGTCGGTAAATTCCCCTGTCGCGCGCAGCGTCAGCTCCAGCGCGTCGCAGAACAACGGATGATCGTCGATGATCAGCGCCCACCGGTGGTGGGGATCCGGGGCGTCGTGATCTGACGAAATCTGCGCGTTTGCTGCCATGCGTCAACTCTAGCGACATGGCGGGATCGCTGCCAATCCGCCAAAGGTCATAATCACGAAAAAAGACGCGCCCCCGATCAGGGAGCGCGCCAGAAAAGCCAGTTGATCCAGGGAGATCAGTTACCGGCGAGTTGCTCGGGCAGGCGGAACGTCCACAACAGGCCGCCCTGGTTGAGGTAGTTCACGGTCTGCGCGACCTCACCACCCCACAGAGGAACCGCGCCGCCCCAGCCGGAGATGACGGAGACATATTGCTCACCATCCTGTTCCCAGGTGATCGGCTGGCCGACGATGCCGGAGCCGGTCTGGAAGGACCACAGGACCTCACCGGTTTGATCGTCGAAGGCGATGAACTCACCCTCGGGCGTTCCGGTAAAGACCAGACCGCCGCCCGTGGTCATGACGCCACCCCATAGCGGAGCGGGGTTCTGGAATTCCCAGACGATTTCGCCGGTATCCGGGTCGATCGCCTTCAGGCTGCCGATATGGTCCTCGTAGTTCGGCTTGATCGTGAAGCCGGAGCCAAGATAGGCCGCGCCCTGACGGTAGGTGATCGGTTCGTTCCAGATATCCATGCCCCATTCGTTGGATGGAACGTAGAACAGTCCGGTGGACGGGGAATGCGCCATCGGCATCCAGTTCTTGCCGCCCAGGAAGGACGGGGAGGCGAAGACGACCTCGCCCCGTGCGCCGTCTGCGGTCTCGCTCGGATCGCCGGGGCGGGCATCCTCGTTGAAGATCGGACGACCGGTTTCGTCGATACCTTCGGCCCAGGTGATGTCCTTGACGAACGGTGTGGCGGATACGAAGGCCCCGTCCTCACGGTTCAGAACGTAGAAAAAGCCGTTCCGGTCCGCCGTGGCGAAGCGGTCGTTGCCCTCACGGTCGGTATAGGCGACGACTTCGTTCACGCCGTCATAGTCCCACCCCTCACGCGGGGTGGTCTGGTAATGCCACTTGATCTCACCGGTTGCCGGATCAATGCCGAGGCGGGAGGCCGCGTACAGGTTGTCGCCCGCATTGCCCTCGACCGGGGTTCCCGCGTTGCGCAGATGGCTGTTCCAGGGGGCCGGGTTGCCCGTGCCGAAGACCAGCGTGTCCGTGCTCGCATCGTAGGAGCCGCCCAGCCAGGTTGCACCGCCACCTGTCTGCCACATGTCACCGGGCCAGGTCGCGTTCAGCTCACCAGTCATGGTGCTTTCTTCGCCGTTCAGCGTGCCCATGTGACCCTCGATCACCGGGCGGGTCCAGACCAGATCGCCGGTCTCCGCGTCGCGGGCCTGCACCTCTCCGACGATGCCGAACTCACCGCCGGAATTTCCGGTGATGATCAGGCCGTCCACGATCAGCGGGGCGGCGGTATAGCTGTAGCCCGCGCGGTAATCCGCGATCTTCTTGTTCCACACCACGTCGCCGGTCATGCGATTCAACGCCACGATGCGCGCGTCCAGCGTGCCGAAATAGACGTTGTCGCCATAAATCGCGGCGCCCCGGTTCACCACGTCGCAGCAAGGCAGGATGCCCTCGGGCAGGCGGGCGTCGTACTGCCACAGTTCCTGACCGGTCTTTACGTCGATGGCGTAAAGGCGGCTGTACGATCCGGTGATATACATGATGCCGTCATAGATGATCGGCTGGGTTTCCTGGCCGCGCTGCTTCTCACCCCCGAGCGAGAACGCCCAGGCCGGAACCAGGTTATCCACGTTGTCGCGGTTGAGAATGTCCAGCGGTGAGTGGCGCTGCAAATCGCGGCCCATGCCATTGGTCAGCACATCCGCGGTGGATGTCGCATCGTTGAGCAGCATCTCCTCCGTCACTTGCGCGTGCGCCATTCCGGTCGTGGCGAGCGTGGCTGCCAGAGTAAAAGCAAACCGTTTCATTTTGACTCCTCCCATGTTTGTTCGAGATCATCCACGTCGCCCATTTCCTGACCGTAAGCGTCTGCGTGCGCCTATCGTGAAGCGTGATCACGTGGCAGTATCCGGTAAAACGGCCGTTTTGCGATATAGAACCTTGGTCATACGCCCCATGCTGGTCTGATCCGCCCCGTGCAGGGGCCCGCGCACCGGGATTCAGCCGGCCGTTCCGGCGCGGGCGCACCCCCCTTTGGTCGTATTCCGGCGCGACACCGACCTGCTAGTCTTTCACGTGACATTGGGAGGCATAAAATGACGATGATGAAAAAAATCGGCGGCGCGATCGTCGCCGCATGTATCGCCACGGCGGGTTTGGCGGATACGCCGGTTCTGCGGGCGTCCGTCTTGCAGTTCGGCACCGTGAACTGGGAGCTCGACACGATCCAGCACCACGGGCTCGACGCTGCGAACGGCTTCGATCTGGAGGTTCAGGGCGTCGCGGGCGGTTCGGCGGCGCGGGTCGCGTTTCAGGGGGGGGAGACCGACGTGATCGTCGCGGACTGGCTGTGGGTTGCCCGGCAACGCGCCGCCGGGCGGGACTATGTCTTCATCCCGTATTCGAAGGCCGTCGGCGGCATCATGGTTCCGCACGACAGCACCGCGCAGGACCTCAGCGATCTGGCCGGGCAACGCATCGGCATCGCCGGCGGGCCGCTCGACAAAAGCTGGCTGATCCTGCAGGCCTACGCGCAGAAGAACTTCGACATGGACCTCGCCGCGGAAACCGAACAGGTCTTCGGGGCGCCGCCTCTCATCTTCGGTACGGCGATGGCGGGTGATCTGGATGGCGCGATCAACTTCTGGCATTTCGGCGCGAAGATGACGGCGGGCGGGATGCGCACATTGGTGGATGTCGCGGAGGCCTCCGTCGATCTGGGACTGGATCCGGAGACGCCTCTTCTGGGCTATGTCGTGAACGGCGCGCTGGTGCGTGAACATCCCGAACTGGTGGAGGGTCTGTCGGCGGCCTCACGCGCGGCGAAGGATATTCTGGCCACCGACGATGCGGAATGGGATCGTCTGCGCCCACGCATGAATGCGGATACCGATGCGCAATTCGCCGCATTGGTTGCCGGATTCCGCGCCGGAATTCCCGCCTCCGGCCCGATAGATGAGGCGGCGGCGGCCCGGATGCTGGCGCTGATGTACGAACTGGGCGGGGAGGACCTGCTGGGCGAGGCATCCGAACTGCCCGAGGGCGTGTTCGTGCACACCGGCAGCTAGGGTGCGACGCAGATCCAAAACCGGGCCCATGGCCGGGGCGGACCCATGACGGAAACGGGCGGTGCGCCCGTTCTCGATCTGCATCTGCGGGGGCTGGCCTATGAGGGGGCTGACATCCTCGGCGATATCTCCTTCGCAATCCCGCGCGGGCAGACCGTCGCACTGGTCGGCCCGTCGGGAATCGGAAAATCATCGCTGCTGCGGATCTTTGCCGGGCTGGAACGCGGCTATGACGGAACATGTACCGTCACGGGGCGCACCGCGATGGTGTTTCAGGAGCCGACGCTGCTGCCCTGGCGCAGTTTGCGGGACAACATCACCATCGCGGCGGGCGTCTCCACCGATATCGCGGATGCGGTGCTGGCCGATGTGGGGCTGGCGGATCGGCGCGACGCATTTCCCAACCGCCTGTCACTGGGCCAGCAACGTCGCCTGTCACTGGCGCGGGCCTTCGCGGTGCGGCCGGACCTGCTGTTGATGGACGAACCTTTCGTCTCGCTCGACCCGCAACTGGTGGGGGAGATGATTGCCCTGTTCGCCAGATTGCGGGACGCCTACGGCGTCACGACCGTGCTGGTGACGCATGTGGTGGAGGAGGCCCGGCAACTGGCGGACCGTATCCTGACCCTGTCAGGTCAACCCGCACGGGTCGCCAGCGATACATTCAACATCGCTGCTCAGAAAAGCGGGGCGTAGCGCCAATTGTCAGCGTCGGGTGTGATCACGTCCAGATCGTAATCCGCATCGGCCAGCCGCCGCGCGATGTGCAGGCCGTCCTGCGCGGCCTCACCCACCAGTTGCCGGCCACGTTCCTCATCCTGCTGAACGCCGTGCCCGCGCATCAGGCTGATCCCGTAATTGAACTTTCCTACCGAATCGCCCAACTCGGCGGCGCGGCGATCCCATTCGGCGGCTGCTTCGGGGTCGTAATCCCCGCCGAGGCCGTTATTGTCCAGCTGCCCCATCCACGTCATCGCGGCGGTGTAGCCTGCGCGCGCGCAGTTCTCCAACAGGAACCGGGCCGCGGCATGATTGCCGGATTTCGTCAGCGGATAGCCCATGGAGCACAGGACCATGCCGGTCTCACCCTCCTCGGCCCGTTCGATGAAGCGTTGCCACGTCATCTCATCGGGATTGGTGGTTCCGAATTGCGACAGATCCTCGGCCATAGCCGGGGCGCCGCACAGGGCGAAAGCGATAATGATCTGTTTCATGAGGGTCATTCTATCACCATCGGGCGAAGAAATCAGTACTGCTATGGTCGTAGATCCGTCATCCCCTGCCGCGCGGCCCCGTGATCCGGGGGCTGTAGCCCCACAGGGCCGCAACCGTGAACACCGCCGCTGCCAGCACGGTCCAGAACAGCGCCGGGCCGTTGAACTCAACATAGAGCGCGAAGCGGATCAGCTCGACCGCGTGGGTGAACGGGTTCACCGCGCAGATATTGTAGAGCAACTCGGACGATTCAGCCATTTTCCACAAGGGGTAGAGCGCGGAGGAAAGGAAGAACATCGGGAAGATTACAAAATTCATCACCCCCGCGAAATTCTCCAACTGCTTGATGAAGCTGGACAGAAGCAGTCCCAGAGACCCCAGCATCAGCCCCGCCACGACCAGCGCCGGCAGCACGGTCAGATAACCCGCGACAGGCATCTTGATGCCCAGGGCCGCCGCGATGGCCAGAAAGGCATAGACCTGAAGGATGGATATGGCTGTCGCACCCAGCAGCTTGCATGTCAGCAGCCACCATCGCGGCAGCGGGCTGGTCAGCAGCAGCTTCATCGACCCCATCTCGCGATCGTAGATCAGGCTGAGCGAGGATTGCATGCCGTTGAACAGCATGATCATGCCGCACAGACCGGGCACGATATAGGTCTCGTAGGTGATATAGGTCTGATAGGGCGGGATGATCGACAGTCCCAGCGCCGCACGAAAGCCTGCGGCGAAGACCAGCAGCCAGACCAGCGGGCGCACCAGAGCCGCGACGAAGCGTTCGCGCTGGTGGACGAAGCGCAGCGCCTCACGCAGAACGATCGCGATCAGGGCGGTCAGATAACGGCTCATGCCGGGGCCTGCGTCATGGTGAGGAACGCTTGCTGCAAGGGGCGCCCGCCAGCGATTTCCCCGGCCAGACCGTCGCGCAGGACGCGGGTCCGGTGCAGCACGATCAGGCGGTCGTCGGGGCGGACTTCATCCGCCAGATGGGTCGCCCACAGCACGGTCGTGCCGTCGGTTGTCAGGTCGTGGACGTGATCGGTGATGGCGGCGCGGGCCGCTGCGTCGAAACCCACCGTCGGCTCATCCAGCAACAGGACCTTGGGGTCATGCAGCAGGGCGCGGGCGATCTCGGTGCGCCGCCGATGACCGCCGTTCAGGGCGCGGGCCTTTTCCTCCGCCCGATCCGCGATGTCGAGCCGTTCGAGGACATGGGCAATCCTGAGCGCCCGCCTCTTGCCGGACAGACCGTGCAGGGCGGCGAAATAGGTCAGGTTCTGACGAACGGTCAGGTCGAGATCCAGCGTCGATTGCTGAAACACGATCCCCAGTTGCGCCAGGGCTGCGCGGGGTGCGCGCTGCAGATCATGACCCGCGATGTGGATCTGACCGGAGGGCGGCACGAACAGCCGCGTCAGCAGGTTGAACAGCGTCGATTTGCCCGCGCCGTTCGGCCCGAGCAAGGCACAGAACCTGCCCTGACCGACCTCGAACCCGACATCGGTCAGCGCCTGCTTGGCACCGTATCTATAGTTCAGCCCCTCGACGCGGATCGCGCTCATTCGATGGTGATCTCGATCCGCTGGGTTTCGCCGGTGGTGCCGGGGATCTGCATGGAATAGGCGCCCGGTTTGATGGCGAGGAATCCGATCTCCATCTCACCTGCCTCGTCGAATTCGACGCTGTCCAGCCCGAGGGGGCGGATCTCCAACCCTTCGACCACGATTTCGTCGATCCAGATCGCGCGAAAGAATTCCGGGCCGACCAGCGCCAGTTCCTGACTGCCATCGCCCTGAATTTCGAACTCGTAATAGGTGCCGGATTTCAAAACCCATGGCTCGGCGGAAATCGGCTCCCCCGCTGACAGGATGATCGGCGGCAGGTCTTCCTTGTTGCTGCCCGATAGCACACCTGCGGCACCAAAGCCATCGGCCAGTGCGGGTGTTGCCAGAAGGGCGAGCGATGCGATGAAAGCTTTCATGGACGATCCTATTGAGTTGGACGGAAGGCCGCACCCCAGGGGAAGCGACCGACGTCGATGGATTTGAGAGCAGTTCTGTTGGCCACGTCGATGACCGTGACATCGCCCGAGACGCCGTTTGTGGTGAACAGCAGCGACTTGTCCGCGTTGAAGGCCATGTGCCAGACGCGGCGCCCGACGAGGATGTAATCCTTGACCTCCAGCGTTTCGGTATTCACCACGGCGATATGGTTGGACGGGCCGAGGGCGACGAAAGCTGTTCGTTCATCGGCGGAAAACTCGAACCCGACCGGCTGCACCCGGTCGCGGTGCACGCCCGGAACCTCGAAGTCGATCTTGCCTATCTCGGACTGGTCGGAGGTGTCGAAGACCGTGATCGTGCCGCCGATCTCGGAGCTGACCCACATCTGCGCGCCGTCATGCACGAATTCCGCGTGGCGCGGGCGGCTGTCCACCAGGGTGTTGGCGAACAGCTCCTGCGTTTCGGTGTCGATCCAGTGGGCCATGTTGGTGGTTTCGGACGTGGTGATCGCGATGGTGCCGTCCGGTGAGATGGCCATGCCCTCAGGCTCCACCCCCACGTCGATCTGCGCGATGACCTGCCGGGTCTGCGTGTCCACGACCGTGGTGATCGCATCGTCCTCGTTCGCGATGTAAAGATGCCGGTCGTTGGGGTGCAGCACGAATTGTTCGGGATCCTCGCCCGAGGGCAGGTCGTGCAGGATCTCTCCGGTCGCGGGGTCCATCACCTGCACCGCGTCACTGTCGGACGCGCAGATATAGACGACGCTGTAATCCTTGGAAAACGTGATGCCGCGCGGGCGTTCGCCGGTGGGATAGGTGGCGATAACCTCCAGCGTGTCGATCGAGATGACGGAAACGGTGTCGTCCTTCTCGTTCGTCACCCAGATTTCATCGGCTGCGGCGGGTGCTGCCAGCAGGCAACAGATCAGACCTGCGCTGCGTATCATTCGAAGACCTCGCAATTGCTTTCGGGGCGATCCAGCCCAAGGGTATCCAGCTCGTTGACCTGATGCAGGAACCCCTCAAGCGGGGCCTGCGCGACCAGGGCGCGTGGGTGGGCGATGGCGATGGGTTGGCGCAACTGGCCGTTCCAGTCGCGATAGGTCAGCGGGCGGCCCTTGAATCCGGGCAGTTCGAAATCCTCGGACAGGATATAGTCGCGCAGCACCTGCGGATCAGCGGAATCGGTGCGGGTTACCGCCTCACCTATTGTGCGGATGGCGGCCCAGGCGGCGTAATCCACACTCAACATTTCGCGCGCGTGACGTTCGGAAAACCGGCCCTGCAACTGGGCCGCGCCCCACTGCTCGATCACCGGGGACCAGGTAACGGCGGTCAGCCCCTCGGACCCGGCGACAGGGCGGGCCTGCCATGTGTTGTAGAGGACGTAGCGCCCGAAATCGTGCAGTTCGTCCGCCAGGATCATCACGTCATAGTCACCGAGGCTCTGCGTGAACAGTGGCACCTCCTGCGAGGCGGAGCGGCGCATATCCGCCTCGAAATCCCAGGTTTTCTCACCTTCGAGGCCCAGGCCGAATTTCGCAAGGCTGCGGCGCATGGCGGCCGCGTAGGCCACGTCCTGCGGATGAACACCGGCAATCATCACCAGATCGGTCCAGCGGCGAAACAGGAAGAATTGCGCCAGCGCATCCGTGCGCATCGCGTCCGACGGCAGGGTGTGCAGCAGGTTCGCGCGACACTGATCGTCGCGCAACGCGATATCGCCGGAGGATACGTTGAACAGTGTCGCATCGCGCGCTTGCGGCAGGTCCGCAATCGCCAGCATCACGTCCGCCGGCGCGTCGATCAGGATGAACGGCGTCACCGCCAGCATTTCCGCCGCCGCCGCGACCGGGTCGGTCCCGTCCTGGACCGTGGTTGCCGTCAACTCGTAGCCATGGCCCAAAAACCGCCCGGTGGTGATGTTGTCCTCCAGCCCGGTCTGCGCCCCGGCCAGTCCCAGGTCCTCCGGAATGGGGTCGAGATTGGACAGGGTCGGCGGTTGGGGCGGGCGCCCTGAAAGATACCCGATATTCAGGTTGACCTCGGCGTGGGCTGCCACCCCGAAGAACAGACATGTGAACAGTGCCAGATACGTGCCTTTTGCCATGTCCAAAGTCTTAACAAACGGCAGGGTGCCTTGGGATGAGACCTTAGTCTTGTGGCGGGAGCCTTGGGGCGGGGCGTGCGTTCAAGAAAGGGCGGGGCGTGGGTTCAAGCAAGGGCGGGGCATGCGTTCAACCAAGGTCGTATATGCCACCCCCGCGACACCTGATAGCCGTTTGGGCAACCGATCGAAAAAATGAACGGACAGGGAGCGATACATGAACCGCATTACCAGGAAATTCGCCATTGGCACCTTTATCTGCGGGTCGATGATCGGCACGGCCTTCGCGGCTGGGCTGCCATTGGGGGTGTCGCCGGTGGATACCGGCGATCTGCCGCATACCGGTGATGAATGGCTGATGGAAAACCCCTACCGGGCCGAGGTCGCGGGTGAGGATGTCTGGAGAGAGGCCCTCGCCGTGGGGGAATCCGGCTACATCCAGAACTGCGCGCGCTGTCACGGGCTGGGGGTCGTGTCGGGCGGTCTGGCCCCCGATCTGCGTTTCCTCGAAGCGGAGGAATACGGCGATTCGTGGTATGTCGAACGCTTCCGTTCGGGCTATTCGCAAAACGGCACCACCAAGATGCCCGCCTTCGAGGAAACCCTCGGTCAGGACGCCGCCTGGGCGATCCGAACCTATATCGAGACCCGCCCAGACGATGAGGTAATGGCGGAGTATGTGGACGAACTGGCCGAGCTGCGCGATACCCTGCGCGCCGTGGGCGATGACACGGACAGCGTCGATCCGGAGGCGCTCAAATCCCGCCTGAACGAGATTGCCGCCGAAATTCCGACCATGTCCGGTGCCCCGGTGGCTGACAGCATCGCCTCGCGCGCGGCGCAAATCATCGACGGCACCGCCGAGGGGTATGTTCATGCCGCCGAAACCCTGACGATCGGTCTGTCGGCGGCGCATTAGGGGGTGCGGGTGGTGATACGCTCTTTGCTGTTCGCGCTGGGCCTGCTTGCGGCCGGACCGGCTGCCGCCCAGGATCCCTGCGCCTACTACACGCCGCAGCCCCGGCCGCAGAATGCCGGACGCGATATCGTGGGCCAGGAACTGGATGTGATTCAGGAACAGGGCCACATGCTGTTCGCGGTCTACGCGGATTTCCCGCCCTATTCGTGGCAGCAGGGCGGGCGGCCGACCGGCGTGGATATCGAGATAGCGGAGCTGATCGCCGAGGATCTGGGCGTTGACGCGCGGTTCAACTTCGTCGCGGCGGGGGAGAATCTGGAGGCCGACCTGCTCAACAACATCTGGAAAGGTGCGGTGATCGGCGGGCGGATCGCAAATGTGATGATGCGCGTCCCCTACGATTCCGCGTTCAGTTGCAGGGTGGAGCAGGTCGTCTTTACCGGGCAATACGGCGCGGAATCCATCGCCATCGCCTATGACAAGGCCAGCTATCCCGATGCGCCGCCCGTTCCCGCATACTTCCGGTTCGACAGTGTCGCGGTCGAAAGCGATTCGATCTCGGATTTCTACCTCGCCTCGTTCGCCGGGGGGCAACTGGCCGGAAATGTAAGGCGCTACCCCACGATGGCCACCGCGATGGAGGCGTTGAACACCGGTGAGGTCATGGCCGCGATGGGGCCGCTGGGGCAGCTGGAATACGGCCTGTCGGAAAGCTCCGCCGTGCACAACCCGCCCCTGCCCGGTTTCGCGGTCAGCAAGTGGACGCTGGGCGTTGCGGTCAACTTTCGGTATCGCCCGCTGTCCTATGCGGTGGACGATGCGATCAATGCCGGGCTGCAGGATGGCCGGATCGCAGGGATCTACGAAAGTTACGGACTGACCTTTCAGCAGCCGGAGCGGTGAGGGCGGACTAAGCCCTTGGTCGCATAGTCCCGAGCAGCCGCCGCCCCTAATCTGAGTCGAAGCAACAACGGATATTGTCATGAACCTCACTGGATCGCGCACGATCAACGCAGACGTAAAGACGGTCTGGGCCGCACTTCTGGATCCGGATGTCCTGAAGGATTGCGTTCCCGGCTGTACCGAGATGGCAGGCTCCGCCGAGGAGGGGTTCGAGGCGAAGGTCGTGCAAAAGGTCGGCCCGATCAAGGCGACCTTCAAGGGCATCGTCCAGATCAGCGACCGCATCGAATATCAGAGCCTCAAGATCAGCGGTGAGGGTAAGGGCGGCCCCGCAGGATTCGCCAAGGGCGGCGCGGATGTCCGCCTGGAGGAGCAGGGCGACAGTACGGTCCTGAACTACGATGTCGAGGCGAAGGTGGGGGGCAAGCTCGCCCAGCTTGGCTCTCGCGTCATAGACGGTTTTGCCTCTAAGATGGCGGATCAGTTCTTCGAGAACTTTCAAAACGCGGTCGAGAAGGGGCCGACCGGGGACACCACGGATGAGTCGGCTGCTTCGTCCGGTGATGCCCCTGCGGCTGAAACGGATGAACCAAAAAAAGGGTGGCTGGGCCGGATACGCGGCCGCTGACCACTGCAATATAATGGGAGGATATGATGGCTAAGGTTTCCATGACGGTGAACGGAACTTCGGTTTCGAGGGAAGTGGAGGGTCAGACGCTGCTCGTCTCGATGCTGCGCGAGGATTTGCGCCTGACCGGCACGCATGTCGGCTGCGACACGTCCCAATGCGGCGCCTGCGTCGTGCACGTGAACGGCAAGGCGGTGAAATCCTGCACCATGTTCGCCGTCGAGGCAGACGGCGCCGAGGTCTCCACGATCGAGGGGCAGGCCAATGCCGACGGAACGCTCAGCACGATCCAGCAGGCATTTCAGGAACATCACGGTCTGCAATGCGGGTTCTGCACGCCCGGTATGGTGATGTCGGCAGCAGCACTGCTCAAGGACAACCCAACCCCGACCGAGGGGGAGGTGCGCGCCTATCTGGACGGCAATATCTGCCGTTGCACCGGCTACCACAACATCGTGAAGGCCATTATGGCCGCGTCCGGGCAGGACGTGTCCGCGATCGCCGCCGAATAATCAGACTGTCGATGAATCTGGGGCGAGAGCCTTTCAAGACGAACAGCCCCGAGGGAGGAATAAAATGCCCAAAGATGGTGGAATAGGAGCGCCGACACGGCGCCGCGAGGATTACCGCTTCCTGACCGGTCGCGGCCGGTACAGTGACGATATCAAGACCCAGGGCGAGTGCGCGGCGATCTTCGCCCGCTCGACCGTTGCTCACGGCACGATCAAGTCGATCGACACGTCCGCCGCCGCCGCCATGCCCGGCGTGCTGGCGATCTTCACCGGCGAGGATTTCGTCGAGGTCGGCGGCAACCCCGCAGGCTGGCTGATCAACAGCCGCGACGGGGAGCCGATGAAGGAGCCCAAGCGCCCGGTTCTGGCCCATGGCAAGGTGCGCCATGTCGGTGACGCATACGCCGCCGTGATCGCGGAGACGGTGCAACAGGCCCGCGACGCAGCCGAGATGATCGAGATCGACATCGAGGAGCACGACGCCGTCGTCAACATGAAGGACGCGCTGGCCGGCACCACCTATGTGCACGATGAAATCGGCACCAACCAGTGCTTCGACTGGGGCTGGATCGAGGACAACCGCGCCGCCACCGACGCCGCCATTCAGGGCGCGCATCACGTCACCACGCTGGAACTGGTCAACAACCGTCTGGTCCCCAATGCGATGGAGACGCGGTGTTCCATCGGGCATTACGATACGGGCACGGGTGATTATACCCTGCACACCACCAGCCAGAACCCGCACCTGACGCGGCTTCTGCTCAGCGCCTTCGTCATGGGGATCCCGGAAAACAAGCTGACCGTGATCGCACCCGATGTCGGCGGCGGCTTCGGCTCCAAGATCTATCACTACGGTGAGGAAGCCCTGGTTCTGGCCGCGGCCAAGAAGCTGGGCCGCACCGTCAAGTGGACCTCGGACCGCAGTGAAGCGTTCCAGACCGATGCGCATGGTCGTGACCACGTGACCAAGATCGAACTGGCGCTGGACGAGGAAGGAAACTTCCTGGCCTTTCGCACCGAAACCCACGCGAATGTGGGGGCGTATCTGTCGAACTTCTCGACCGCGACGCCGACCTTTCTGCACGGCACGCTGATGGCGGGCAACTATACAGTGCCCAATGTCTATGTGAACGTGAAGGCGGTGTTCACCAACACGGCCCCTGTGGACGCCTATCGCGGCGCCGGCCGTCCCGAGGCGACCTATTCGCTGGAACGTGTCATAGACATGGCCGCCCGCGAAATCGGCATGGACCCGATCGAACTGCGCCGCAAGAACTTCATCAAGCCGGACCAGTATCCTTTCGCCTCGGCTGCGGGTCTGGAATATGACAGCGGCAACTATGACGCCCTGATGGACCAGATGGAGAAGGTCGCCGACAAGGCCGGTTTCGCTGCGCGTCGCGCGGAATCGGAATCCAAGGGGCTTCTGCGTGGTTTCGGGGTGAACGCCTATGTCGAGGCTTGCGGTATCGCGCCCTCGAATCTGGTGGGT
Source organism: Pontivivens nitratireducens (assembly GCF_014235845.1). Lineage (GTDB taxonomy): Bacteria > Pseudomonadota > Alphaproteobacteria > Rhodobacterales > Rhodobacteraceae > Pontivivens > Pontivivens nitratireducens. Next base: position 161,860 of record NZ_JACJUQ010000006.1, read on the forward strand.
GTCCTCGGCTCGCGTGTCGGGCTCTACGATGCGGCAACGGTGCGGGTGAACGCGACCGGCAACCTGTCGGTGATGGTCGGGGCGCACAGCCATGGCCAGGGACACGAGACGGTGTTCCCGCAGGTCGTGGCCGAGATGCTCGGGATAGATCCGGGCAGCATCGACATCGTGCACGGCGACACGTCCAAGATCCCGTTCGGCATGGGAACCTACGGCTCTCGCTCGCTGGCTGTTTGCGGCTCCGCCGTTGTGCGGGCGACCGAGAAGATCATCGTCAAGGCGACGAAGATCGCGGCGCACATGCTCGAAGCGGATGCCGCCGATGTCGAATTCAAGGACGGTACGTTCAGCGTGGTCGGCACCAACCAGTCCGTCAGCTTCGGTGAGGTCGCGCTCAAGGCCTATATTCCCCACCAGTTCCCGATCGAGGATATCGAACCGGGGTTGGAGGAAACGGCCTTCTACGATCCGGCCAACTTCACCTATCCCTCCGGTGCCTATTGCTGCGAGGTCGAGGTTGATCCCGAGACCGGCAAGGTCCGGGTGAACCGGATGACGGCAGTGGATGATTTCGGAAACGTCATCAACCCAATGGTCGTGACCGGTCAGGTCCATGGCGGTCTGGGGCAGGGCATCGGACAGGCGTTGATGGAAAACACCACCTACGATTCTGACGGTCAGCTGCTGTCGGCCAGCTATATGGATTATGCCATGCCGCGCGCCGACGACCTGCCTTTCTATACCGTCGATCACTCTCAGGGCACGGCTTGTACGCACAACCCGCTGGGCGTGAAGGGATGTGGCGAGGCAGGCGCGATCGGATCGCCCCCCACGGTGGTGAACGCCGTCATCGACGCGCTGCAATCGGGTGGCAAGAACGTCACCCATATCGACATGCCCGTGACCCCGCACCGTGTGTGGTCCGCCATGAAGAACGCTGGTTAAGGAGAGCGGATATGTATGCATTTGATATAGAATGTCCGACATCGGTGGCGGATGCCGTCACCGCTTTGCAGGCTGAGGAGGCACAACCCTTGAGCGGGGGGCAGACTCTGATCCCCACGTTGAAACAGCGGCTGGCGGCACCCTCCACGCTGGTTTCCCTGACCAAAATACCGGAGATGCAGGGCATCGAGGCGAGCGGCGGAACCGTGCGCATCGGTGGGGCGGTCACCCATGCGACCGTGGCCGCGTCGGTGGGGCAGGCTTACCCCGCGCTGGCCGACCTTGCCTCGCGTATCGGGGATCCGGCGGTTCGCAACCGGGGCACGATCGGCGGATCGCTGGCCAACAACGACCCCTCTGCGTGCTATCCTGCGGCGGCGCTGGGCTCGGGGGCCACGATCATCACCAACACGCGTGAAATCGCTGCCGACGATTACTTTCAGGGCATGTTCGTCACCGCGCTGGAGGAGGGGGAGATCGTCACCGGCGTGTCCTTCCCCGTGCCCGAGAAGGCAAATTACCAAAAGTTCATCCAGCCCGCCTCACGCTTCCCCCTGGTGGCGGTGTTCGTTGCCAAATACGGCGACGGCGTGCGGGTGGCTGTCACCGGCGCCTCGAATGAGGGCGTGTTCCGGTGGGCGGAGGCGGAACAGGCGCTGTCCGCGAACTTCTCCGCCGATGCGGTTTCCGGCTTGCAGGTCGATGACAGCAACCTGATCGCGGATCTGCACGGCAGTGCCGATTATCGCGCACATCTGATCAAGGTCATGACCGGCCGCGCGGTGACGGCGGCAGCCTGATTGTTCTTGCAGCGAAAGGGCGTCGGAGCGATCCGGCGCCCTTTTTCGTGCGCAAAGGGTTGTATCAGCCATGACCCACGAGGCCGAGGCCTGACGATCTGAGTTTGACGGAGCCCAGACTTGCAGATCAGCGGCTGGCAGATCAAAGGCTGGTCAGGTTTCCATCCGGATCGACCAGCGTGATGCGCTGAACGCCGTCCATCTGCCGAACCTGCCGTATCAACGACATCGGCGCGAGGCACAGCGCGGTGGACAGGCAGTCTGCCAGCGTGGCATTCGCCGCCTCGACCGAGACCGTAGACCACAACGCGCCCCGCGCCGGATGCAGGATATGCTGCCGGTGTCCAACCTGCATGGCTGACGGGCTGGAAGTCGCGATCGCGGTGTTTCGTATCGTGCGCATCCCCAGCACGCCGAAGCTCGGATCATCCAGGCCCAATCGCCAAGGTCCGCCCAGGGCGCTGTACTCACCGATATTGACCAGCGCCTCGCGCAGACCCAACGCTTTCAGCCGGGCGGTGACCAGATCGGTCGCGAAGCCCTGCGCGATACCGTTGAAGGTCAGCGCCTGATCTGCCGCCAGGGTAATACGGGAGTCGTTCCAGCGCACTCTGTCCCATCCGACCGCCTGGGCGGCAGCGTTCACATCGCCCCCCTGCGCCATTGCCAGCCACAGCGGCTGCACCGACGGATCGAACAGGCCCTGGGTCATCCGGTGACCACGGTCCGCAACGGCAACCAGTTCCATGAACCGCGGGTCGTGGGGGGCGAGTGTTCCGGTGCGGTTCAGCGTCGAAAGGGCCGAGGATGGATCGTAGAGGCTGAACAGCCGCTCGACCTCACCCAGCAGCGGCGGTATTTCCGCGATGGCGCGTTCGGCAACCTCACGCGGGCCGTCGATGGTCAGACTGACATCCGCGCCCAGCGCCCGACCTCGCCACGACTGCGCTGCGACAGCATGGCCCGGCGCGGCCGCAGCGGCGGCGGCGATGGTCAGGAACCTGCGACGGGTAAGCCTCATGCCGGGACCTCCTGTGATCGGGCGCGGGCTTTCTTGGCCTGCACGATCAGCGGAACGCATTTTTTCGGGTCATCGTGAATGGTCACGCAATCGAGACATTGGAAACATTCCGAATACTGAATCTCCCCGGTTTTTTTGATCGCTCCGTATTTGCACTTCACCTTGCAAAGCTGACAGGGCGATCCGCAATCTGGCCGCCGCTCGATCCACTTGCGCCCCCGCAACAACCCGCCGATCGCCATCACGGCGCCCAGCGGGCAGACATAGCGGCAGAACCCCTTGAACAGCACCATGGACAACAACAGCAGCCCCACGGCATAGGCCACGTAATACCATTCGCGGACGAAGAATGTGGTGATTGCGGTCTTGAACGGTTCGACCTCTATCGCCTTGTCCAGCCGCGCCGGAGCGGTAAAGATCAGCGTGATCAATGCGGTCAGCACGACATACTTGATCCATTTCAGGCGATTGTCCCATGCGGGCGTCGGCTCGATCTGCGGCAGTTTCAGGAACCGTCCGATATGGTGCGCGAACTCCTGCAATGCGCCGAACGGGCACAGCCAGCCGCAGAACAGGCCCCGCCCCCACAACACGAAGCCCAGAATTGTCACGATCCAGATCACGAGCGAGAACGGATCGTAGAGCAGGAACCCGAACGCCCCCCCGGACTGGGCGGTGCGGATCACAGCCAGCGGTGTGGCGATGGACAATTGCCCCTGACCCCACCAGCCGATGAAAACCGTAACGAAGGCCAGAATGCCAAGCCGGATCGGCGTGAAATACCGGTGTCCGGCAAGCCTGTTCAGGCGAAATCCCAGAACGCCGATCAGTCCCACCAGAAACACCGTCAGGATGATCAGGTCAGTCGAGCGGTTGCGGATCGCGTCGACCCAGGGCGGCCGGGCCGTGGGGGTCTGCGGTCGCAGGAAAAACCGCTCATCCGTCGAAACCGCCGTGCTCAATGTGACGGTGCCTATTTCGGGCTGGAACATGCCATGCTCGCGCAGACTGGCGATGTTCAACTGCCATTCGGTCGTGGGGTCGAAGCCCAGCCGCCGGTCGGTTCGCAGGATCAACGCGGTTCCGTCTTGCAGTTCGGTCGGCAGATCGGGGTGCAACTGGATGAACAGATCGGCATCGCGAAAGGCAATGGGAAACCCGCCCTGTTCGGCGCTGATCAGATCGGGGGAGGTGTTGCGCACGAACTCCTCCGTTACCAGACCGTGCCGCGCCGTTTCGATCAGCAGCACGGGTTCATCCGTGGGGGAGAGTTGCATGAATTGTTGCAGGTCCTCGAACGTGCCCGGGTCCAGAACCGCACGCGCGACCGAGGGCGGCCCGATATCGATGGCCCACAGGTCGAGGTACAGCCCCTGCGGATCGGCCCGCCCTTGCGGATCGTCATATTCCCAGATCGTGCCGGTGAATTCCGCATCCACCTGCGCATTGGTCACGGCAAGGTGCGAGACGAGACCCTGCGCGACCAGATCGTTCCAGCTCAAATCCTCGACATGGTCGGGGTTCGGATAGGCGGGGGGACCCGTTGCGATGCCGCTCATCTTTTCGCGCGCGACGTTCAGGGCGGCGGCCATGATGCTCTCATGCGCGATGCGGACCGAGGCCGTCGCCTTGGTCACGCCGTCCAGATAGATCAGCGCGGATCCGTCCGCACCGCTGCCATAGGGACTGCCCACGACGAGGCTGTCGGAAATCGAGAGACCGCGATATTGTTCGAAGAACTTGTGGAACGGTGCCTCGCCCAACCCGGATACGAAGATCGGCTCGTTATGCGAGATCAGCTTCACGTCCAGAAAGCGCCCCTCCAGATCCAGAACGACCAACAGGTTGATCGCAGCGCCGGAAAATCCGGGCAGGGGGGCCATCGGCTCCGTCTCGAAAACAAATCCGGCCTCCGCCCCACCGGAATTGAGCAATTGCCAGACCCCGTTGTCGCCCAGACTTTCCCCCAGCGACATCGGCGGCGCGACATATGAGGCGATGACCTCACGCTCCAGCGGCTGCGACTCTGCGTAGGCGGGGGTCATGGCAAGCAGCACGAGGCTGAGGGCGAGGCGAAGAATGCGCATGGATCATGTCTAGGTGTCCCCTGCGCGTTGTCCTATGCGACTTAGGTATCAAAGGTGCAGTTAGCCATTGGGATGGCGCGGCATTCATGGAAGGATTTCTGCATGATCCGCGACCTGTTCCGAACAAATGGTATCATCACCGCCCTGTCCCTGATGGGGCTGATGATCCTGTGGACCGTCCTTGCCTGGCTCAAGGGGGATCCCGATGTGCTGCCCATGCCGCTGGAGGTGTGGAGCATCGTTCGGCGTGAGGCCGCATCAGGTGATCTGGCCTATCACATGATCGCCACCATCGGGCGGGTGGCGGCGGCGTTCGCGCTGGCAATGGCGCTGGGCCTTGGCATCGGGGTCGTTCTGGGACGCTCCCCCGCGCTGGATCGGTGGTTCGGCATCTGGCTGGTGGTGTTCCTGAACATTCCCGCGCTGGTGGTGATCGTGCTGTGCTATCTGTGGATCGGGCTGAACGAGGTTGCGGCGATCACCGCCGTGGCCCTGAACAAGACGGCAATGGTGGCCGTCACGATTCGCGAGGGGACCCGCGCCCTCGATCCCAGATTGCGCGACATGGCGCGGTCGTTCCAGATGTCACCGCTCGACACGTTCCGCCACGTCACCGTTCCGCAGCTGTGGCCCTATATCGCGGCGAGCACGCGCAACGGCCTGGCCATCATCTGGAAGATCGTGCTGGTGGTGGAGTTTCTGGGGCGCAGCAACGGTGTCGGATTTCAGATTCACCTTTATTTTCAGTTGTTCGAAATCGGCTATGTCATGGCCTATGCGGTGAGTTTCGTTGCCTTTGTCCTGGTTCTGGAATGGACGGTCATCAATCTGTTCGAACGTCGGGCCACGCGCTGGCGCGCGGGTGAACCCGGATCGTGACGCACCGGCCATGCGCCTGATTTTTTGTGCACCGCACCTAAAAATTCGCTTGCTTACCGCGCAATCTCATTCCATATCGTAACTCACAAACGTATTTTTATTGCGCAACTAAATTGCGCACAGCCCGAAGGGAACGTTGCATGGTTCAGACGGAAACCAACCCTGCCGCCGATCCGGAGAACCGCCCGGTGAAGGATTTGTACGAAATGGGCGAGTTTCCGCCCCTCGGACATGTGCCCAAGCAGATGTACGCCTGGACCATCCGGCGTGAGCGTCATGGCGAGCCGGATCAGGCCTTTGCCCTCGAAACCGTCGATACGCCCGTGCTCGACAGCAACGAGGTGCTGGTCCTCGTGATGGCGGCCGGTGTCAACTACAATGGCGTGTGGGCGGGCCTTGGCACGCCAATCAGCCCGTTCGACGGTCATGGCGCACCCTACCACATCGCGGGCTCCGACGCGTCCGGCATCGTTTGGGCCGTGGGTGACAAGGTAAAGCGGTGGAAGGTCGGTGACGAGGTCGTCATTCACTGCAACCAGGACGACGGCGATGATGAGGAGTGCAATGGCGGCGACCCCATGATGTCTCCGAGCCAGCGCATCTGGGGCTACGAGACCCCGGACGGGTCCTTCGCGCAGTTCACCAATGTGCAGTCGCAACAATTGATGCCGCGCCCCAAGCACCTGACATGGGAGGAAGCGGCCTGCTATACTCTGACCCTCGCCACTGCTTACCGCATGTTGTTCGGTCATGCCCCGCATGAGCTGCGCCCCGGTCAGAACGTTCTGGTGTGGGGGGCTTCGGGGGGTCTCGGCTCCTATGCGATCCAGTTGATCAACACGGCAGGCGCCAACGCGATCGGCGTGATTTCGGACGAAAGCAAGCGTGAGTTCGTGATGGGTCTGGGCGCCAAGGGCGTCATCAACCGCAAGGACTTCAACTGCTGGGGCCAGATGCCGACAGTGAACACGCCTGAATACAAGGACTGGTTCAACGAGACGCGCAAGTTCGGCAAGGCGATCTGGGAGATCACCGGCAAGGGCAACAACGTCGACATGGTGTTCGAGCATCCGGGCGAAAGCACGTTCCCGGTATCGGTCTTCGTGGTGAAGCGTGGCGGCATGGTCGTGATCTGCGCCGGGACCACCGGCTATAACCTGACCTTTGACGTGCGCTATCTGTGGATGCACCAGAAACGTGTTCAGGGCAGCCACTTCGCCAACCTCAAGCAGGCCAGCTCCGCCAATCAGTTGATGGTAGAGCAGCGTCTGGACCCCTGCATGTCCGAGGTGTTCGAGTGGAACGAACTGCCCGCCGCACATACCAAGATGCTGCGCAACGAGCATAAGCCCGGAAACATGGCTGTGCTGGTCTGTGCGCCCAGAACAGGGCTGCGGACCTTCGAGGATGCCGTGGACGGCTGAAACCGGCTGAACAGAACATTTGGGCTGTTCAAGGCCCAGTTGAGCGTAAAACCGCCTATCCCGCCCTGCGGGATAGGTATTTTTGTTGATATGAAACCTCGAGATGAAACCTCAATGCGGGTTGCGAGTTGGATCACTGTGTGGATCGTGACGCTTTCAGATTTCACGCAGCCAATTTGAGGTATGTACCATGAAAAAGTTTCTTATGACGACCGCCGTGGCACTTGCGATGACGACAACCGCATATGCCCAATCCGCATCTGTAGAGTATATCCAGAGCGCCGAGGCAGACGCGCTGATGGCGTCCAATCTGCTGGGCGCGCGTGTCTACGCAACCGAGACCGATGAGGAAATCACCTATTCGGCAGGAATGGAAACCGAGTGGGACGATATCGGTGAGATCAACGACGTGATCGTATCGCGCGATGGTTCCATCGAGGGTGTCGTTCTGGGCGTCGGAGGCTTCCTTGGAATGGGTGAAAAGGACGTCGCCGTATCCATGGACGATCTGCGTTTCGTATCCGACGGGGCCGATGCCAATGACTGGTTCATCGTCGTGACCACCACGGCGGAGGCGCTCGAATCCGCGCCGACGTTCACCCCTGCAATGGAAGTGAACACCACGGCTACCGATGTTTCCGACGATATTCCGAACACGATGGAAAACGGTGATACCGACACGCAGATGACTGCACCCGGCGCGATTGACGCCGAAGTCGACAGCGAACTTTCCGCCGATGCAGATGTTGAGACACGCGAGGTTGAGACCGAAATCGTCTCCGACACCGAAGCCATGACCGATGAGGCCATGGACGAGGTGGACGAAATGGCCGAGTCCACCGGCGACGCGCTGGAAAATGCAGGCGACACGCTGGAAAACACCGGTGACGCCATCGCGGAGGAAACCGGACAGCTGGCAACGAATGTCGAGGAATCGATGGACGAGACCATCGCCGCGACCGAGGAAAACCTTGAGGCGATGGACAACCCCATGGAAGGCTTCTCCGAGGTCGATATCGCCAGCTTGACGCAGGACGATCTGATCGGTGCCGAGGTCTATGGTGCCAATGATGAAAACGTCGGCGAAGTGGGCGACGTGATGGAGAACGGCGTGCTGATCGAAGTCGGCGGCTTCCTTGGGCTTGGTGAGAAGCAGGTCCTCGTACCGCTCGATGATTTGAGCGTCATGACCGACACCGACGGTGAAGTTCGCATCTACGTGAACGCAACTGAGGAATCGCTGGAGGCAATGCCGGAATTTGAAGCGAACTGATCCCGGCTGGATCCTTTGGAACGTTACGAAACGAAGCCCCGGACTTGCGCCGGGGCTTTTTCGTGTCTTTGATCGGCGCAAACTGATGGAGGATAGTCATGACACTGCCAGAGCCGAAATTGCTTTACGATACGCCCCGCGCCCCCAACCCGCGCCGGGTGCGGATATTCATGGCCGAGAAGGGCATCGACCTGCCCCGGTCGAACATCGACATCATGGCCGGAACGCAATTCAGCGCGGATTATCAGGCGAAGGTCGGATCCCACCACGTGCCTGCCCTCGAACTCGACGATGGGACAGTGTTGACGGAAACCGTCGCGATCTGCCGCTATCTCGAAGCGCTGCACCCCGAGCCGAACCTGATGGGCCGCGACCCGCTGGAGGCCGCGAAGGTCGAGATGTGGAGCCGGCGCGTCGAATTCCATTTGATGACGCCCGTCGCCGCCGTTGCGCGGCATGGCATCCCGGCGATGGCCAGTCTGGAACACGGTGATCAATGCCCCGAATGGGCCGCTGCGAACGACAGCCGCGTGGATGCGGGCCTGACATGGCTTGAAAACAGCCTGAAAGACAAGGAGTGGCTGGCCACCGATCGCTTCACCGTTGCAGACATCACGGCCATCGCGACGCTGGGCTTCATGCACCTGATTCGCAAGAAAGTGCCGGAGACGCACGTGGCGACCCTTGCCTGGCTTGATCGCTGCAATGAACGCGGCACGATTGTGGACTGATCACGGGGCGCGGTAAGGTCACCTGACGACAGAGGGGATTCGCGCCGTGGACAATACCGATCCGGAAGCCTTGCTCGCCGCGCTTGCCTGGCAGGTCGAGCTGGGCGTGGACGCGGCTGTTGGCGACGTACCTGTCGATCGCTATGCCGCGCCCCCACCGCCGGAACCGATCACTCGCCAAGCTGACGCGCCCCGCCTTGATGCGCCACAACGGGCGCGCGCGCCGCAACAGGATGACGATCACGCCCAGCTGGTGGAGCAGGCCCGACAGCTTGCCGGCAGAGCGGCGACACTGGCCGAACTGCGCAGCGCGATGGCGGGCTTCGACGGCTGCATCCTGAAACAGGGCGCGCGAAACCTCGTGTTCAGCGACGGCCACCCCGCCGCCCGTCTGATGATCGTAGGGGAGGCCCCCGGCAAGGATGAGGACCGAGAGGGCAAACCCTTTGTCGGGCGCTCGGGTCAATTGCTGGACAAGATGCTGGCCGCGATCGGTCGCGACAGATCGGACGACAGGCCAGATGGCGGCGTCTATATCACCAACGTCCTGCCGTGGCGCCCCCCTGCGAACCGCGACCCCGGCAAGGATGAAATGGCGATGATGAAACCATTCCTGTTGCGCCATATCGCCCTGGCCGCGCCCGATTGCCTGCTGCTGCTGGGAAATGCCGCGATGAAGACCCTGTATGAGACGGATCGCGGGATCACCGCAATGCGGGGACAATGGCGCGAGGTCGGGGGCATAGCGGCCATCGCCTCCTTCCATCCGGCCGCCTTGCTGCGAAACGGGCTGCACAAACGGTCGGCCTGGCAGGATTTGCAGATGCTGAAATCGAGGTTGGATACATATGGCTGAACGTGACTTCGTCCCTGTCCGCATCGCGGTGTTGACGGTATCGGATACGCGCACCCCCGCCGATGACCGGTCGGGGGATACTTTGGTCGCGCGGATTGCTGCGGCGGGTCATACGCTGGCGGCACGTGATATCGTCCAGGACGACCGCGATGCCATCGTGGCCCGCTTGCGCGAATGGATCGCCGAGGATGGCATCGACGTCATCATCTCCACCGGCGGCACGGGCCTGACGGGCCGTGATGTGACGGTTGAGGCGCACCGCGAGGTCTATGAAAAACAGATCGACGCCTTCGCGACCCTGTTCACCATGATTTCGGTCCGCAAGATCGGCACCTCCGCCGTGCAGTCGCGGGCCTGCGGCGGCGTGGCGCAGGGCACGTATCTGTTCGCGCTTCCCGGCTCACCCGGCGCGTGCAAGGATGGGTGGGATGAAATTCTGTTCCATCAACTGGATTACCGCCACATGCCCTGTAACTTCGTCGAGATCATGCCCCGGCTGCAGGAACATCTTCGCCGGAAATGATGTTCCGGTCGCGGGACCGGCAGGAAAGCTGAAAGCACAAGGGCACGGATCGGTGGTTTGCCCTTCGCATCGGAGATGTCATGCGATTTGTTCTGCGCAGTCTGGTCGCGCTGGTGTTGCTGTGCCTGACCCTGGGTCTGGTCGGCATTGGAATCGTGCAGATCGTTCAGTCGCGCAGTGCCGATGAAGCAGGTGGTCGCCCGCGTGGTGCGTCGGGGCGCGAGAGGACGTTCGCGGTGTCCCTGGCGGAGATAACGCGGCAAACCGCCCATCCCGTGATTTCCAGCTATGGTGAGGTCGAGGGCGCCCGCGTTCTGGAACTTCGCGCCGCTACAGGCGGTGTGCTGACCGATCTGGCGGCGGATTTTCGCAACGGGGCCGCCGTGGCCCAGGGCGATCTGTTGTTCGAGATAGACCCCGCCGATGCTACCGCCGCGCGAAACCGGGCCGCCGCCGCCGTGCAGGAGGCCTCGGCCGCGCTGTCGCAGGCCATCGCGGCCCGCGAACTGGCCGATGATGAACTGGCCGCCGCCGTTTCGCAGCGCACTTTGCGAGCGGCGGCACTGGAACGTCAGCGTGGTTTGGAGCAGCGCGGGGTCGGAACCTCGATCACGACGGAAACGGCGGAGCTGGCGCTGAGCCAGGCCGAGCAGACCGTCCTGACCCGCAGGCAGGCGATGCTGTCGCAGGACGCCGCGATTGATCGGGCCGAAATCGAATTGACACGCGCCCGCATTGATCTGGAGGAGGCCGAGCGCACTCTGGCCGACACACGTTATCTGGCCCCCTTCGATGGGCTGCTGACGAATGTGACGGCGGTTCCGGGCCGCCGCGTCTCACAAAACGAGCAGTTGGCCGTCCTGATCGACCCGACCGTGCTGGAGGTGGCGTTTCAGGTCACGACCGCGCAGTTTGCCCGCTTGCTCGACGCGGAGGGGGCGCTGACACAGGCCGCAGTCACGGTTTCCCTCGATCTGGACGGGGTGCCGTTCGCGGTGCCGGGGCGCATCGTGCGCTCGGGCGCGGAGGTCGCGGCCGGTCAGACCGGACGACAGCTCTACGCCGCGCTGGACCTTGAGGGGGGCGCGGTCCTGCGACCCGGAGATTTCGTCGCCATCGCCATTTCCGAGCCTGCGCTGACCGACGTATCGACAGTGCCCGCAGCGGCGTTGACCAGCACGAACGAGCTGTTGATCGCGGGGACCGACGACCGGTTGCAGGCGTTCGCGGTGGAGGTGCTGCGCCGGCAGGGCGATGAGGTCATTATTGCGGATGCGCCTGTGGGCGCGCGATACGTGGTGGAGGTCCGCCCCCAACTGGGCCCCGGTGTCGCGATCACGCCCATCGTTTCGCAGGCCGAGGAGGAGCAATCCGCCGTCGAATTGCCGCGAACCATATCTCTCGACCCCGAACGCCGGGCGCGGCTGCGGGCATTTGTCGAGGGCAACACCGCGATGCCCGCGGATGTTCGGGCCCGAACCCTGTCCGCGCTGGAGGCTGAAGAAGTGCCCCGCGCCACGGTCGAACGGCTGGAACAGCGTATGGGGGGCTAGATCATGCTGTCATATTTCGTCAGGCATCGGACCGCCGCGAACCTGATCCTCGTGATGATGGTGGCATTGGGGCTGGCCGCGCTGACCCAGATCAGGGCGCAGTTTTTTCCCGACGTGATCGTGGACAGCGTGTCCGTCTCCGTCCGCTGGGACGGGGCAGGGCCGGAGGACGTTGACAATGCGGTCGTGGCCCCCCTGGAACCGGTTTTGCTGGCGGTGGAGGGGGTCATCAGCACCCGTGCGACGGCGCGCGAAGGTTCCGCCACCTTGCGGATGGAGTTCGAGCCGAACTGGGACATGGCGCGCGCGGCGGCGGATGTGGAAACGGCCGTGAACTCCGTCTCGACCCTGCCGACGGATGCGGACGACCCGGTGATCCGGCGCGGTATCTGGCGCGACAGGGTGACGAATGTGGTGATCTCCGGCCCGGTGGGGGCCCAGCAACTGGGCCGCTACGCCGACGAATTCGTGGCCCGCCTGTTTCGTGAGGGGGTGACGCGCACCACGATCTCAGGTCTTGCTGCGCCCTCCGTCGTGGTGGAGGTGCCGGAGGCTGCGCTGATCCGCAACGACCTGACCCTGTCAGCCATCGCGCAGGCCATCGCCGACAGCGCGGAAACCGATCCAGCGGGGGAGGTGGCAGGCGGCACCGCCCGTGTTCGCACCGGGGTCGAACGCCGCTCGGTTGAGGAAATCTCACAGATCGCCGTGCGCACGCAGGCCGATGGAACCGCGCTGCTGGTGCGCGATGTCGCCCGGGTCGCGGACGAAGGCGTCAGCCGCGATCAGGCTTACTTCGTCGGCACCGATCCGGCCATCGCCGTGCGCGTGGATCGGTCCAATCAGGGCGACGCGATCGAGATGCAGGCCACGGTGGACCGCGTCGCGCGCGAGATGGAGCAGACACTGCCCGAGGGCGTTGCGATCACCCTGACCAACACGCGGGCCGAACAGGTTTCGGACCGGATCGACATCCTGCTGGACAATGGCCTGATGGGTCTGGCGCTGGTCGTGGTCCTGTTGTTCCTGTTCCTGTCGGCGCGCACGGCATTCTGGGTGGCGGCAGGCATTCCCGTCGCGATGCTGGCCACCGTGGCGATGATGTTCGTCTTTGGCATCACCATCAACATGATTTCGCTGTTCGCGCTGATCATCTGTCTGGGCATCGTGGTGGATGACGCCATCGTCGTGGGGGAACACGCGGATTTCAGGCATCGCCATCTGGGAGAGTCGCCCCAGAACGCCGCGATCAACGCGGCCCGGCGGATGAGCTTGCCCGTGCTGTCCTCGACCATCACCACGATCATCGCGTTTTCCGCCCTGGTCGTGATCGGCGGACGGTTCGGTTCGTTGATCGCGGACATACCTTTCACGGTGTCGGTCGTGCTGCTGGCCAGCCTGATCGAGTGCTTTCTGATTCTGCCCGCGCATATGCGACACGCCCTGTCCGCGCAGAGCAAGGTCCGCTGGTATGACGCGCCCTCGTACTGGTTCAATATCGGATTCAACAAGGTGAACCGCACCCTGTTTCGTCCGTTGATGCGACTGGTCGTCATCCTGCGCTATCCGGTTCTGGCGGGCACCTTCGCGGTGCTGGCATATATGCTGTCGCTGTTTTTCTCGGGTGAGGTGGTCTGGCGCTTTTTCAATTCGCCCGAACAGGCCGAGCTGACGGGAAACATCGCGATGGTCAACGGCGCCACCCGCGCGCAAACGCAGGCGATGGTGGTTGAGCTGGACCGTGCCGTCACGGAGGTGGGGCAGCGGTTCGAGGCGGAATACGGGCGCGATCCGATCCTCTTCGCCATGACGCAGATCGGCGGCAATACCGGGCGGGCCATCAGCGGCAGCGATCAGAAGGATCCCGATCAACTCGGCTCCATTTCCATCGAGATTCTGGATTCCGACAATCGCCCCTATTCCGCCGCCACTTTGCAGCAAGCGATCGAGGATGAGATCGTGCGGCATCCCAGGCTGGAAACCCTCAGCTTTCGCCGCTGGGGCTCCGGCCCCGGAGGGGATGGCCTGTCGGTGGAGCTGTTCGGCGCGGATGCGCAGACGCTCAAGTCCGCGTCCGAGGCGTTTCAGGCGGCATTGATCCCGTACGAGGTGATTTCAGCGGTCGAGGACGATCTGCCCTATGACAAGACCGAACTGATCCTGGACCTGACCCCGCGCGGCGCCGCGCTGGGGCTGACGACGGACAGCATCGGCAGTGAACTGCGCCAGCGGCTCGGCGGGATCGAGGCGCTGACCTTCCCCGCTGGGGTGCGTTCGGGCAGCGTGACCGTGCGGATGCCCGAGGCGGAATTGACGGCGGATTTCATTCAGGATGCCCGCGTCAGAACGCCGGGTGGCAACTGGGTGCCCCTGTCCGAGGTCGTCTCGGTCCAGACCCGGCTGGGATTTTCCACCGTGTTGCGCGAAAACGGCCAGCGCGTCATCACCGTGACCGGCCAGATGTCCGAGGACGATCCCGCCCGCGCGGCCGAGGTCATAGATATGCTGCGAAACGAGGTTCTGCCCCGCATCGCGGGCGAATACGGGGTCGAGTTCCTGATGACCGGTCTGGCCGAGCAGGAGCGTGATTTCCTCAACGAGGCGCTGGTCGGCTTTGTGCTGTGCCTGCTGGGCATCTATCTGACGCTGTGCTGGGTCTTCTCCAGCTGGGTGCGGCCTTTCGTGGTGATGGCGATCATACCGTTCGGGCTGATCGGGACAATCTGGGGGCATTACCTGTGGGACGTCCCGATGAGCCTGTTCACCGTGGTCGGTCTGCTGGGCATGACCGGCATCATCATCAACGACTCGATCGTTCTGATCACCACGATCGACGAATATTCGAGGACCCGTGGCACGATACCCGCCCTGGTCGATGCGGTGTCCGACAGATTGCGGCCGGTGATGCTGACCACGCTGACCACGGTTCTGGGCCTGGCGCCCCTGCTCTATGAGAGCAGCTTGCAGGCGCAATTCCTCAAACCCACCGTGATTACCCTGTGCTACGGCTTGGGTGCGGGAATGTTCCTGGTGCTGCTGGTGGTGCCTGCGATCATCGCGATCCAGATGGATGTGGGGCGAATATCGCGCAGCCTGCGGCGTGCGCTGTTCGGGCGTAACCTGCCGCGTGGGGCGCGCATGACAATCATGGGCGCTACCGGGATCAGCCTTGCATTGACAGCCGGGGCGATTGCGCTGGCGGCGCGGCCCGGTCTGTGGCCAGCGGTGGGTGCCGCCGATGTGCCGCTGTTCGTATTGCTGACCGGTGCGCTGATCGCGGTGGCGGTGGTTGCGGCGGTTCTGGTGCCGCTGTTGATCCCACGGCCCGGCGCAGTCGCGGCGAAGTGATCAGCAGCCGGTCAATTCCACCGCGCTGCGCCCGGAGGAAACCAGAGTGATGCGCATGTCCTCACGCGACATGGCGAAGGCCCCGTCCCCGAACCATTCCATCGGTGCACTGAACAGCAACCCGTCGCCCTGTTCCACCGCATCGGGTGTGCCGATCCACAGGTTGGGGTCGGCGGTTTCGAACACGGCCACAAGATCGCGTTCCAACGGGTGATCCGCCCGTATGGTCGCGTCCAGCCGCCAGGCATCGGCAGCGGGGACCACCGCGCAATCGGCCACCAGCCCGGATGCCTGGCGGGTCGTGTCGCGGCGCGCGCGGGCCAGTTCCTCCGCATTGTGGACCTGACCGGCGGGCAAAAGCGCGCTCGCCTCGGCATGGGCCGGAATGCAGATGTCCGAACACAGCCCGTAGTCCAGCGACAGTCGCAAGCGGGCATCGGCCTGTGGATCGGACATGTCGAACAGGATCGGAAAGACGACACTGTCGTGATAGCCGAGCGAGCGCAGGCCGTAAGTGTCGAACACCTCGGGCACGGGCCATTCGACCGTCGCGGAGGTCACGTTGCTGGATCCCGACCAGTCGAAGACGGGGGGCAGGCCGCCCTCACCCGGTTGACGCCAATAGGTTTTCCACCCCTGCGCCATGGTGATCTGCACCCCTGCCAGATACTGCCCCGACGCCGTCATGTGACCCGGCAGAATGGTGACGTCGCTATAGGCGTTCACATTCTGCGCCTGCACGGCCGGGGCTGAGAGGAGGAGGAGGGCAATCGCGACTTTGTGCATGTATAGGGTCCGATAGGCAAAGGGCGGTATGTCCAAAAACAATACTCATCCGGGACGGAATGGAAAATCACTTCGGCGGCACTCGGCTGTCTTGACGTTATGTCATCCGGGGACAGATTGAATGGCATGAATGACACAGATAAAGCATCTCCATTTTTCGATGGAACCCTGCTGGTTGCCTCTCCGGGCATGGTGGATCCGCGTTTCGCGGGCGCAGTGATTTTCCTGTGTACCCATTCGGATCGCGGCGCGATGGGGCTGGTCATCAACAAGCCCGCCGCCGGTGTCGCGTTCGAGGATCTGGCCGAGCAGATGGACGTGGAACCCGCGCCGAGCGTGCCCGAGATTCCGGTAATGATCGGCGGCCCGGTTGAGCGGAGCCGCGGATTCGTGCTGCATTCGCCTGATTACGCATTGGATTGCAACACGTTGAACGTGAACGACTGGTGTTCGATGACGGGTCATTTCGCGGTGCTGCGCGAATTGATGGGGGGCGCGGGGCCTGAACAGGCCGTCCTCGCGCTGGGATATTCCAACTGGGGGCCCGGACAGTTGGAAAGCGAGCTGCGCGACAGCTCATGGTTGATGGTGGACGCCTCACCCAAGCTGGTGTTCGAGACTGCGCCCGATGATGTCTGGGAGAAGTGCCTCAACACCATCGGCATTGATCCCGCCATGCTGCATTCGGTTGCAGGCCGCGCCTGACGCACCCGCCTGACGCAGCCTAACCCCTGCCGCGACGATCCTGTCGCAGGCAGGCGTAGACGACATGCGTGCGCCATTTTCCCGCGATCTGAAGAAAGCTCTGCGCCACACCCTCATACCGAAAACCCGCCTTTTCCAGAACCCGGCGCGAGGCCGCGTTCTCCGGCAGGGTGGCCGCCTGAACACGGCTGAGGTCCAGTGGGCCGAAGGCATGTGCCACGACCGCTTGCAGCGCCTCGGACATATAGCCGTGGCCGGTGAATTGCTGACCCATCCAGTATCCTACAGTGGCGTATTGCGCCGGTCCGCGCTGGATATTGTCCAGCGTGATCGCGCCGAGCAGGACGTTGTCCGCAGCCCGGAAGACGAACAGCGGAACGGCCCGCTCCGCCTTGATCGCCCGCGCGGCCCAGTGCGTGCGGGTTCGGAACGCGCTCAGGCTGAGGTGATCGTGGGCGCGCAACGGCTCCCACGGATACAGGTAATCGTAGCCATCGCGGCGCAACGTTGCCCAGTCGATGTGATCGCTCAAGCGTGGAGGCCGCAGATACAGCCGCTCGGTTTTCAGCAACAATTCCGTGCGACGCCGGAACATCGTGTCAGGCGACCAGACGTGCCGTCAGATCGCCAAGCGCGGGCGTCCTGTCCACGGGCCCGTACAGTGCCATCGCCGTCTGGCCCGACACGACCAGACGCGCAGCATGCGCCATCACGCTTTGCGCGGTTACCGCCTCGATCCGGGCGATGCTTTCGTCCAGCGACGGCACCCGGTCCCAGATCGCCAGCATACGCGCCATGCGTTCGGCCCGGGACGAGGGACTTTCCAGGCCCATCAACAACCCCGCCTTCATCTGCGCCTTGGCGCGGGCGATCTCGACCTCGCTCATGTCTTCGGTGCTGCGGCGGAATTCATCGATGGTCAGTTCGGCCAGCCCCTCGATCTCCTGACTGCTGGTGCCGGCATAGATCGTCAGCATTCCCGTATCGGCATAGGAGCCGGGCTGCGCGAAGATCGAGTAGCACAGGCCGCGTTTCTCCCGCGCCTCCTGAAACAGACGAGAGGACATGCCGCCGCCCAGCGTCATCGCATAGACCTGGCTGTCATAGATATCCTCGGCCCGGTAGCCGGAGCTTTCCAGCGCGAAGGTGAAGTGCGCCTGCTCCAGATCCTTGACCTTGCGCATCTCGCCCCCCTTGAACGCGGCGGGTGCCTCGGCGGGTTTCGGACGGCGGGTCAGATGGCCGAAGGCGTCCTCCGCCGCGCGCACGATGCGGTCGTGATCCACGCCCCCGGCAGCGGAGACGATGAGGTTTTCCGGCCCGTATTGCTGTGCCACGAACCGTTCAAAATCCGCGCGGCCAAAGGCCTTCACCCGCTCGCTGGGGCCAAGGATGGTCCGCCCGAAGGCCTGTTCGGGATACGCTGTTTCCTGCAACCAGTCGAAAATCACGTCATCCGGCGTGTCGTGCGATTGCCCGATCTCCTGCAGGATCACGCCGCGTTCCACCTCGATCTCCCTCGCGTCGAAGGCAGGGTTCAGCACGATGTCCGAGATCACGTCGAAGGCGAGGTCGCAATCCTCGGCCAGAACGCGGGCGTAATAGGCGGTCATCTCACGGCTGGTATAGGCGTTGATGTAACCGCCGACATCCTCGATCGCCTCGGCGATTTGCAGGGCGTTGCGCTTGGCCGTGCCCTTGAACGCCATGTGCTCCAGAAAATGCGCGATGCCGTTCTGATCGGCCGCCTCATGCCGACCGCCCGCCGTGACCCAGATGCCCAGGGTCGCGCTTTTCATGCTGGGCATGTGTTCCGTCACGACGCGAACCCCGTTGGGGAGCCGATGCAGTTGAACTGTCATAGAGTGCCTTCGATATGCTTTTCGAGCGCGGAAAGCTCACCCGGCAGCCGGGTCAGGCGCTCTGGCCGTTCATACAGGTCCGCCATCCGGGGTGGCAAGTCCGGGCGAATGCCGCAGGCCTGTTCCACCGCATCGGGAAACTTGGCGGCGTGAGCGGTGGCCAGCGTGACCATAGGGGCGCTCCCGTGCGCTTCCCGCGCGACCTTTGTACCGACGGCACAATGGGGACAGATGACGTGGCCGGTGGTTTCGGCCATCAGCCGGATTTCGGCGAGGGTTTCCTCCTCGCTCGCACGGCCACTGTCGAACTCGGCGCGCAGACGGTCCAGCGCGCCCTGGCTCAGCGTGAACTGGCCGTTCTCCTTCAACTCACCCATCAACTGGGCGATGGCACTGCCCTCACGGTCATACAGATCGAACAGCAGCCGCTCGAAATTCGACGACACCTGAATGTCCATCGACGGGCTGATCGAGGGGGCGACGCCCTCCTTCTCATGCGCGCCCGATTGCAGAGTGCGGTGCAGGATGTCGTTCTGGTTCGTGGCAATCACCAGCCGGTCGATGGGCAGGCCCATCCGCTTGGCGACGTAGCCGGCGAAGATATCTCCGAAATTGCCGGTCGGCACGGTAAAGCTGACCTTGCGTGCCGGTGCGCCCAGCGACACGGCGGCGGTGAAGAAGTATACCGCCTGCGCCAGCACCCGCGCCCAGTTGATCGAGTTCACGCCCGCCAGACGCACGCGGTCGCGGAATTCCAGATCGTTGAACATGTCCTTGACCAGCGCCTGACAGGTGTCGAAATCCCCATCCACGGCCAGCGCGTGCACGTTGTCCTCGACCGGGGTGGTCATCTGGCGGCGCTGCACCTCACTGACCCGCCCGTGCGGATACAGGATGAACACGTCCACCGAACTCAGCCCGCGAAATGCCTCGATCGCGGCGGAGCCGGTATCGCCCGAGGTCGCGCCGACGATGGTCACGCGCTGCCCGGATCGTTTCAGCGACGTCTCGAACATCTGCCCGATCAACTGCATCGCCACGTCCTTGAACGCCAGGGTCGGGCCGTGATGCAGCTCCAGCAACCAGTCGTTCGGCCCGGTCTGCACCATGGGGCAGCGGGCGGCGTGATCGAACCCGGCATAGGCGCGCTGGATGATTTCACGAAACTCCGCGTCGGAGAACGTCTCATCCACGAAGGGTTTCATGACGCGGAACGCGACTTCCTCATACGGCAATCCGGCCAGCGCGGCGATGTCATCCGCGCTCATCTGCGGCCATTCGGCCGGCACGTACAGTCCGCCATCACGGGCAAGTCCGGTCAGCATCGCTTCTTCGAAATTCAGCTCCGGTGCCTGTCCCCGTGTGGAAATATAGCGCATTGGATCGTTCCTCATCCTGACATTGCCCACAGGCTTATCGTTCCTGTCCCCTATGGAAAACAGCAAAAACACCGCTGAACGCCGTCTGTGCAGGTTCGCGCCACGGATTCGCCCGGTATCTGCGTGCAGGCGGGACGAAATCCGATAATGGGTGACAGGGGCGCGCGCAGTTTCTATCCCTGACGTATGAGCCTTATACCCGCCACCCCCGACTTTCTCGACCATCTGAAGGATGCGATTCCGGCCCTGCGCTGCGATCCCGCCAGCGCGGGCTGGCTGGAGGAGCCGCGCGGAAAATGGCAGGGGCAGGCGCTCGCCGTTTTGCGCCCCTCCTGCGTTGAGGAGGTGGCGAGCATCCTGCGCCTGTGCAACGAGGCGCGCGTCGGCATCATCCCCTATGGCGGCGGCACGGGTCTGGTCGGCGCGCAGGTGATCGAGGCGCCGGGCATCCTGCTGTTGTCGCTGGATCGGATGCACGCGATTCGCGACACCGCGCCCGAGGACAACATGATCGAGGTCGAGGCCGGCGTGACCCTGCAATCCGTGCAGGAGGCCGCCGCCGCCGCCGGGCGTCTGTTCCCGCTGTCCATCGCCTCCGAAGGCACGGCGCGGATCGGGGGTGTCCTTGCGACCAATGCGGGGGGGACGGGTGTGCTGCGCTACGGCAATACCCGCGATCTGGTTCTGGGGGTCGAGGCGGTTCTGGCCGACGGCACAATCATCCGTGACCTCAAGCGGTTGCGCAAGGACAACACCGGCTACGATCTGCGGCACCTGCTGATCGGATCCGAGGGGACGCTGGGTGTCATCACCGCCGCCAGCCTGCGTTTGTTTCCCCGTCCGGCGGAGCGGGCAACCGCTTTTCTGGCGGTCGAGGGTCCCGCCGATGCGCTGGCGCTGCTGCACGCGCTGCAATCACAACTGGGCGATGTGGTCACGGCGTTCGAGCTGATGCATCGGCAGGGCATGGATTTTCTGGACGAACACGGCTTCCAGATGCCCCACCCGCTGGAAACCCGTCCCGACTGGATGGTGCTGGTCGAGACGAGCGGCGCCTCCGGAACGGTCGCCGCGTTGGAGCAGGCGCTGGGCGCCGCGTTCGAGGAGGAGCGGATTTCCGACGCGGTTCTGGCCCAGTCCGATGCGCAGCGCGACGCGTTGTGGGCGATCCGCGAAACCATACCCGAGGGGAACCGCCTGACCGGGTCGATCATGTCACATGATATTTCCGTGCCACTGTCGCGGCTGGCGACCTTCGTTGAAAGGGCCGGCAAGGCCGTTCGTGCGGTCGCCCCGGATGTGCGGATCAACTGTTTCGGTCATGTCGGGGACGGCAATCTGCATTACAACGTCTTTCCCGCGCAGGGTCGGGCGCGTCAGGACTACGCCGCCCAGACCGAGGATATTCAGCGCGCGGTACATGATGTGACGCACGATCTGGGGGGATCGGTCAGTGCGGAGCATGGTGTGGGCAGGCTGAAGGTCGGCGATCTGGAGCGGTATTCCGACGCCGGCCGTTTGCGCACGCAACGCGCCGTGAAGGCCGCGCTGGACCCGAGAGGCATACTGAACCCGGGTGCGGTTTTGAGCGGTGCCCCTCTGGGGTAAGAAGGACACCGCTCACAGGCCAAGGCCAGGCAAGCAGCAATCCGGTATCCCGGATGCCAGAATGCATAGCCCTACGACGTTAAATGATCGTTAACAGCGTCTATTCACCGGTATAGCTGCACAGGCTGTGAACCTCGACGCCCATCGCCTCCAACCGGGCGCGGCCACCCAGATCGGGCAGATCTACGACAAAGGCGCATCCCGCGATCTTGCCGCCCATCCGTTCGATCAACTTGATCCCGGCCTCCGCCGTGCCGCCGGTGGCCAGCAGATCATCGACGATCAGGACGCTCTCACCGGGTTGGAACGAATCCGTGTGCATTTCCACCGTCGCGGTGCCGTATTCGAGGGTGTAGTCCTGCGATATCCGCTCATGCGGCAGTTTGCCTGCCTTGCGCACCGGGATGAACCCGACGCCCAGCTGGTGCGCCACCGCACCGCCCAGAATGAAGCCTCGCGCCTCCAGCCCCGCCACCCGGTCAATCGGCCGGCCTGCAAAGGGGTGGAGCAACATATCGACCGCCATGCGAAAGCCGCGCGCATCGTTGAAGAGGGTGGTCACGTCCCGAAACATGATCCCCTCGTGCGGGAAATCGGGGATCGTTCTGATGTAGTCGGAAATGGATTTCATCGGGGCCGCTTTCGATCTGTGGTTCAGATCGTTTTCGCGCAGCCCCCCATGTGACGCAAGAGCTTAGCGGAACCGATCACGAAACGACCGGTACAGGCTGCTGGGCAACCAGGGCAGGTGCGGTTTGTTCCAATCGCTGCGATCGCGCATGACGATCGCTTGTGCTGCTGCAATATTCATATAACTCATCCTTTGTGGGACACCCCGAATCGGGGCATGATGTTCTCTGCTATACAAAGTATATACATTCGATAGCCTTTCAAGCGCCGGGACCGCCTCGTGAACAAGAAAAACGACAAAAAGTCCGGAAAAAAGAGCAGTCAGCTCGTTATCCGGGTCGAAAAAGAAGATCGGGATCAATTCGTGAAACTGTGTGAGGAGCTGGACACATCCGCCGCGCGTGAGATCAGGCGCTTCATGCGCGAATTCGTCCAGCAGAACGGCTGACGCGGCGGTCGCGCGCGTCAGCCGGGATGTTTACAGCATCCGGCCGGCCACCGCATCCAGCTTCGCCACCAGGTCTGCGTCGCGATGCTCCGCGCGGGTCAGGATCGCGAATTCCAGCGCCTTGTCACAGCCATGCGGGCAATCGGCGCGATCGGCTCCCAGCAGACCGGGCAGTCGCGCGACCAGTCCGCGCGCCTTGTCCGCGTTGCCCGTCATCGTGGCGATGATTTTGGTCACATCGACCTCACCGTGATCGGGATGCCAGCTGTCGTAATCCGTAACCATCGCGATGGAGGCATAGCAAAGCTCCGCCTCACGGGCGAGCTTGGCCTCCGGCATGTTGGTCATGCCGATGACGTCCGCATTCCAGCTCTCGCGGTACATTTTCGATTCCGCCAGAGTCGAGAATTGTGGCCCCTCCATCGCCAGATAGGTGCCGCCTCGATGCACGCGAATGCCCTCGGCCTCCGCCGCGGCTTGCGCAGCGTCGGACAGGCGTGGGCAGGTGGGATGCGCGACGGACACATGGGCAACGCAACCGGGGCCGAAAAACGATTTCTCGCGCGCATAGGTCCGGTCGATGAATTGATCCACCACCACGAAATCACCCGGTGCCATTTCCTCGCGGAAGCTGCCGGTCGCGGACAGGCTGAACAGATCGGTCACCCCCAACCGCTTCATCGCGTCGATATTCGCGCGATAGGGCACGGAGGAAGGCGAGTGCACATGCCCGCGCCCGTGCCGCGGCAGAAACACCATCCGCACCCCGTTCAGCGTTCCGATAAAGAACTGATCCGACGGCGCGCCCCACGGCGTGTCCACGCTGACCCATTCGGCCCCTTCGAGGCCCGCAATCTCGTAGAGGCCGGAGCCGCCCATGATTCCGATCACAGTCTGCATTTCATTTCTCCTCCGGTCGGTTCAGGCTGAATTTCTCTCGCACGACCGAGTAATCGCGATAGCCCATGCGGGCCAGCGGATTGAAGGACAGGACATCGAAAATGCCGTCCTTCAGGCAATCGTCGCGCATATGAATACCCGTCACCTCACCCAGGATCATCAGGTTGCCCTTCCCCTCCAACGTCACGATCTGTGACAGTTTGCATTCCAGCGAGGCGGGTGCCTCGGCCACCCGCGAACAGGCGATGGTTTCGCACGGGGATTTGCCCAGCCCGGCCAAATCGAATTCATCCGTGTCCTTGTCCCACGCGCCGGAGGTGGTGTTCATCGCGTCGCGCAGTGCGTAGCTGACGATATTGACGCAGAACACTCCGGTTTCGCGGATATTTGCGACACTGTCCTTCGTGCCATCGCGGTCGGGTTTGATGCCGGTGGACGAAAACATCAGTTGCGGCGGCACGTAGGCCGTGGCGTTGAAAAAGGAATACGGTGCCAGATTCTCTCCGCCATCGGCCCCGCGCGTGGAAATCCAGCCGATGGGACGGGGTGTGACGATGGCGTTATACGGATTGTGGGGCAGGCCGTGGCCGTCTTCGGGGCGGTAGAACATGAACTCTCCGGGTGTTTGAGGGGCTTGGCGGTATGCGTCCACCGTGCTAGCCCATCGGAATGTAACCGAAAAGGAGCACAGGCCAAGGATGCGACGAGGACAGGCCCCATCACCCTGACCGCGACCCTCGATCCGGAGTCCCCATGACCCGCCTGCTGCCCGAACGCCCCCACGACACACCTGAGGTGGAATACCTCTACGATCTTGCCTTCGCGCCGGGGCGCACCGCCTTGTCCAGCTACCGCCTGCGGGCCGGTCCCCCGGTCGAGGGGTTGAGCTGGATGGTTCGCGACGATTACGACAGCTTGTCGGCGGCTATCCGGTACTGGCCGGTGCGCGCAGGCGACAGCCCGTGTCTGCTGCTTGGCCCCATCGCCGTGCACCCGACCCGGCAGGGTGAGGGGCTGGGCGGTCTGCTGATGCGCCACACGCTGGCGCTCGCGCCGGATCTGGGCTGGACGCGCGTGATCCTGGTCGGCGATCCACCATATTACACCCGGTTCGGGTTTCGCCGGGACCTCGCCACCGGGCTGGAATATCCACCGCCCACGAACCCCGATCGACTGCTTGCACTGGAGCTGGTGCCCGGCGCGATGGAAGGGGTGGCAGGCCCGGTCACCGCCGGGGCCTGATCCCTTTCACTTTCACGAAATATCCCCGCCGGAGGCATCCTTGACGCGCTGGCGCACAGGACGCTGGACCGCCGCACACCCGGCACGCTATGCCGAATGCAACGACAGCGGATGGAGCGGCGCATGGACATTATTCAAATCACATCGATCCTGATCGTTCTGGCGGGCCTGTTCGGAACCTTCAACTACCTCTACCTCAAATTGCCCGCCGCGATTGGCATCCTCGTGGTGTCGCTGGTGGCGTCGTTTCTGATCCTCGGTGTCGATCTAATGCTGCCAGATCTGGGGATCGGTGTGACCGTGCGCACGACCGTGACCGATATCCACTTCTCGGATGCATTGCTCGAAGGCATGTTGGGATTACTGCTGTTCGCGGGGGCGCTGCACGTGTCGCTTGACCAGTTGCGGGCGCAAGCTCTGCCGGTGCTGTTGATGGCCACGATTGGCGTGGCGTTGTCGACGGTAATCGCGGGCACGGCCTTTTCACTTGTGACCGGAATGCCGCTGCTGATCGCGCTGGTCTTCGGGGCGCTGATTTCACCGACGGACCCGGTCGCGGTGCTCGGCGTGCTGCGGCAGGCGAACCTGCGCGAATCTCTCGAAACCAAGATCGCGGGCGAAAGTCTGTTCAATGACGGGGTGGGCTACGTCGTCTACCTGATCCTTGTGGCGTTGGCATTTCCGGTGGCAGGGGGGCATGCCACGACGCTTTCCGACGCCGGTCTGCTGTTCGTGCAGGAGGCGATCGGCGGTGCGCTTCTGGGCGGTATTCTGGGATGGCTGACGTTTCAGTTGATGAAGCGGGTGGACGATTATTCGCTGGAGGTGCTGCTGACGCTGGGCCTCGCCTTCGGTGGGTATTCGCTCAGCCTGGCGCTGCACGTCTCGGCACCCATCATGGCGGTGGTGGCGGGATTGTTCATCGGCCATGTCGGCACGCGCTACGGCATGTCCAAGGTTACGCGGAGCTATGTGGACGGGTTCTGGAAGCTGGTGGACGAGATTTTGAACGCCGTCCTGTTCCTGCTGATCGGTGTGGAGGTGTTCGCCGTCGCCTTCTCCGCCGATATCCTGCTGGCTGGAACGGCGGCCATTGCCATAGCACTGGTCGCGCGGCTGGCGGCTGTCGCGGTGCCAGTGCTGATGCTCAGGCCATTCCGGCGTCAGGAAAGGGACGTGATCCCGGTGATGACCTGGGGCGGGTTGAAGGGCGGCATATCCATCGCACTGGCGCTGGCGCTGCCAGATGGGGAGTGGAAGCCGCTGATCCTGGGCGCCACCTATTGTGTTGTGATCTTCTCGATCATCGTACAGGGCCTGACCGTGGCCCCGCTGGCCCGGCGGCTGGCCGCATCGGCATGGATGCACCGGGACGAAGACGAGGTATAGGCTACCCGGTCGCGCCGATTCAGGGGCGCGACCGGAAGACCGGATTTATGCCGGGTTTTATGCCGGGGCCATCTCCGCCCGGATTTGCTGGCGCAGCACGTCGATGGGCGCCCACTCACCCTGCCGTTTATACGTCCAGTAGGTCCACCCGTTGCAGGACGGTGCGCCCTCCAGAACCGCGCCGACCTGATGGATCGAGCCCTTGGTGTCGAAGGCGACCAGCGTGCCGTCCGCCCGCACCTTCGCCTTGTGACGCCCGTTCAGGGACCGCAACTCCGCCCCGACCTTCAACAATCCACGCTCCACCAGCGTGCCGAAGGCAACGCGCGGTTCGGCCCGTTTCGATTGCGTGACCTGCAGGGCGTCGCGGTCATAGCGCTTGATCTCGGCCAGACGCTTTGTCGCGACCTTGCGATATGCGGCCTCACGCTCGATGCCGATGTAATGGCGGCCCAGACGTTTCGCCACAGCACCCGTGGTTCCGGTGCCGAAAAACGGGTCGAGCACCACATCCCCCGGCTTGGTTGAGGCGATCAGAACCCGGTGCAGCAAGCTTTCCGGCTTTTGCGTCGGATGTGCCTTGTCGCCGTTATCGTCCTTCAACCGCTCGCCGCCATTGCAGATCGGCAGCAGCCAGTCGGAGCGCATCTGCACCCCCTCGTTGAGCGATTTCAGAGCCTCGTAGTTGAAGGTATATTTGCCACCATCCGACTTCGCCGCCCAGATCATCGTCTCATGCGCGTTTGTCAGACGCTTGCCGCGAAAGTTCGGCATCGGGTTCGATTTGCGCCAGACGACGTCGTTGAGGATCCAGTAGCCCTGATCCTGCAGGGCCGCGCCGACGCGGAAGATATTGTGATACGATCCGATCACCCAGATCGCGCCGTTCGGTTTGAGGATACGTTTCGCCGCCGCCAGCCATTCACGTGTGAACCGATCATAGATCGCAAAGCTGTTGAACTGATCCCAGTGATCGTCCACCGCATCGACTTTGGAATTGTCGGGCCGGTGCAGATCACCCTTGAGCTGCAGGTTGTAGGGTGGATCCGCGAAGATCAGATCCACTGATTCCGCAGGCAGAGCGTTCATTCGTGCAACACAATCCCCCGCGAGAATGGTGTCGAGGGGGAGCTCATCGCTCGTCTGTTTTTGCCGGATCGCCATGTGCTGCTGCCCTTACATCTTGTTTTCTCCAAAATGCCGGGTGAGCGAATCGCTGTCAATTTTCAATCGAATCAACGTGTTGAATAATTTTGTTGAACCAATATCTTGTGTATGGGTGCGAACCCCCTACGATGATGTGGTGTTACGCCATAGCGTGACAGGCCATCGCGGTGGGCCTTTGTGCCGTAGCCCATGTTGGTTTCCCATGCGTAACCCGGAAACTGTTGCGCAAGGGCAACCATCTCCCTGTCCCGAGTCACCTTGGCGACGATCGACGCGGCCGCGATGGCCCGCGATTGCGCGTCACCCTTCACCACGGGCAGTCCCCGGCAGGGCAGATCACGCGGCAGCTTGTTGCCGTCGATCAGGGCAATCGCGGGGCAGGTTTTCAGGGCGCTGACCGCGCGTGACATCGCCACAAGTGACGCCTGAAGGATGTTCAACTCCTCGATTTCACGCAGGTCCGCGCGCCCGATGGCAACCTGGCAGGATGACATGATCGCATCGAAGAATGCGTTGCGCTGCCGCAAGCTGAGCGTCTTCGAATCTCGCAGCCCCTCAGGCGCATCGGGGCCGAGGATCACGGCGGCGGTGACGACAGGTCCGGCCCATGGGCCGCGACCAACCTCATCCACCCCGCAGACGGGGCCGAAATGCGCGAAACGCGCTTCGAATTCAGGATCGGGAAACACTGTCATGCCCCGACATACCGCAGCTATCCAGCGCAGAAAACCGTTAGAAAAGTGTAAACTGGTCGCCCTTGCGCGCGGGCAGTGCGAACCGCGAACAGTCGAGCGGGGCGAGGCGACGGCGGAGGTCATGCCGTTTCATCGCGGCCTCAACCCGCCGCGCGATCAGGTTGGCGTAGACGCCCTCACCCTTCATCCGTTTGCCCCAGTTGCTGTCGTAATCCTTGCCACCATGCATTTCGCGCACCTGCGCCATGATGCGATGGGCGCGGGCGGGGTAGTGTTCGTCCAGCCAGTCCCGAAACAGGGGGGAGACCTCACGCGGCAGACGCAGCGCCACGTAAGAGCACCATGTCGCGCCGGCCCGTGCGCCGGCTTCGATAATCTTCTCGATCTCATGATCGTTGAGCGCGGGAATGATCGGCGCCACCATGAAACCCGTGGGCACACCGGCGCGGGCCAATGCGCCGATGGCGCGCAGCCGTACCTGCGGCGCACTGGCCCGCGGCTCCATCCGTCGTGACAGATGCGGGTCCAGCGTGGTCAGCGACAGCGCGACCTTGGCCAATCCGCGCCGAGCCATGCGCCCCAGAATGTCCGTGTCCCGCGTGACCAAAGCGCCCTTTGTCACGATGGCGACCGGATGGTTGTAGGCATCCAGAACTTCGAGGATCCGCCGCATGATCTGGCGGTCCTTCTCGATCGGTTGATAAGGGTCCGTATTGGTGCCGATGGCAATGGTCGCGGGGATATAGCCCGGTTTTCTGAGTTCCTTTTCAAGAAGTTGCGCAGCATCCGGCTTGGCGAAAATACGGCTCTCGAAATCCAGCCCGGCGCTGAGGCCCAGATAGGTGTGTGTCGGTCGGGCAAAGCAATAGATGCAGCCGTGTTCGCACCCCTTGTAGGGGTTGATCGAGCGGTCGAACGGCACATCGGGGGACTGGTTCCGGGTCAGGATCCTGCGGGGGTGATCGTCGAGAACCTGCGTTTTTACAGCGGTTTGCTCCTGCGGCTCCCATCCATCATCGGCGCGGTGATGGCTCAACGCCTCGAACCGGCCGGTCAGGTTGCGCAGCGCACCGCGCCCACGGCGGGCCTGCTCTTCGATATCGTCCGTAAAGAGATCGTTCATACTTCGCCCTCACTTTGGAACAAAGTAGGAACAAACATCTGATTCGGGAAGGGGCAGCAGCTGTGCTCGGACGTAAAATGTGGCCCCAGATGGCGGGGGCTTCAGGTTTTTCCACGAGCGCGTGGCCGACGCATAGCGGCTTCGCGCCCATCATGTCGCCACCGGGTTGGAGGCAGCCTTGTAGGCGCTCCAATCCTGAATGTCGGGATAGAACTGACGCCGCCATGCGCGCACACGCGGGTTCATTACCCTGCGAAACAGCGGTGGGCAGGTGGCCAGCACGGTCATCACCGGATAGCCGAAGGGCAGTTGCGGGGCTTCACTCTCATCTCGCGCCTGCAGGAGGGGAAAGCGGCGGTTGGGTTTGTAGTGATGATCGGAATGGCGCTGCAGGTTGATCAGGAACCAGTTCGACACACGGTGGTTGGAGTTCCACGAATGATGCGGTTTGACATGCTCGTATTTTCCCTGCCCCAGATGACGACGGGTCAGACCATAATGCTCGATATAGTTCGTCGCCTCCAGATGTATGATCGCGACGATGACCTGTACGCAGAACAGCCCGATGCCGACCCACCCCCCGATTGCGAACGCCAGCAGCAGAAATGCCAGACTGGCGGCGGCGTAGCGATACATTGGGTTGCGGAGGTGATGCGCGGGCAGGCCCCTGCGCGCCAACATTGCCCCCTCCGCCCGCCAGGCGCTGATGACCTGCTGATACAGTACGCGGGAAAAAAAGCGGTGGAACCCCTCGTTATAGCGGGCCGTCACCGGATCGCGCGGTGTGGCGACGTAGCGGTGGTGGATCAGAATGTGCTCGGATCTGAAATGACCGTAGAGCACCATGGTCAGCAGAAACTCACCCATGCGCGGTTCCCAGCGGGTGCGCTGGTGGATCAGTTCATGCGCGAAATTGATGCCGATGGCCCCGGTCGCAATGCCGGTCACGACCATCAGTCCGATGGATTCGGCAGTGGACAGCGTGCCGTGCACCCCCCACCACAGCGCACCGAAGACCAGGACGAATTGCATCGGGGGCCAGACCCACGTGACCATCTTGTGCCAGAACAGGTGTCGCTCATGCACCGTCGGGTCGGCATTCGTGGTGTCCATCTCCAGCACGCTGTCCAGAACGGTGATCAGCCCCAAAGTGTAGAGAGTGACAGCCGCCAGCCACCATCCGCCCAGCCAACCGGCCAGCGCGATCAGCGGGAAGAGCGATAGCGACAGCCAGAATTGCAATGCGGGCGCGGGCATCGTGGGGTCCTCCGGTCTTTGGTCGAGTGTGCGGTGCATGGCCAGGTCCGGCAAGTCGCGACGCTGCCGGACGGGGCGAAATGACGCGGGGAATTTCACCGCGCTTCCAGCGGTAAGCGTCGTGCCGCGATGCCCAGCGCCAGCAGGGCGACGAGTCCGACCACCACATAGGCCACCAGAATTTGCCGGATATCCGTATGGCTCATCGTGTCGGCATCGTCGGCCAGGCCGGATGCCAGAAACAGTGAGCCCGCGAACAGCAACCGCCCGACCAGGCTTTGCAATGACAGATAGGTCGCCCGGGTCGCATCGCCGAGCAGCGGTTGGATACGCGCCAGAATGAACGGCCGCGACAGGCTGTCAGGCACCATACGCAGCAGCAGGAACGCGATCGCGATGGCCGAACCGGTCGCCGCCAGCACCCCCGCCAGCCCGATCTGCATCGCGAAGGCCAGCAGCAGGATCGTCGCCAGCCCGATGCGGCGGCGCAGGCGCAATGCGATCAATGAGGCTGCAACGGACACCAGCATCATGACGGAAGATACTGCGCCGCTGACCACCGGCGCCTCGGCTGCAAGGCCGGCGCGGTCCAAAGCCTCCAATATGAACGGCTGGCCGAAAACGAAGGGCAGGTGGCTGTAGCCGTACATCAGCACGCTCAGCACGAACAGCCAGATCAGGACCGGATGCACCAGCGCGGCGCGCAACGAGGCACTGCGCAGAACCTCCGGACCGGAGGGGAGCCTGCGCGACGGCTCCACCAATCGCAGGCAGAGCGCAAACATCGCCAGAAAGGCCAGACCCGCTGCCAGAAATGGCAGGGCGGGCCACCAAAGGCTCATCATGCCGCCGGTCACGGCGGACAGGGCGAGCGCGGTGAAGGTGAACCGCCATGCGCGAAGCTCCTGCGCCTCGACCTCCGCCGCGCGCCCCTGCGCGACAAGGCTTTCGTAAAGCAGTGCTGTATCGGTGCCCGATGCAAACGCCGCCGATGCGCCGAAGAACATTTGCGCCACCGCGAAGGCGGCAAAGCTGTCGCCCGTCACCAGCAACAGGCAGGCGATCAGTCCTGAAAGGGCTGAGACGAGCAGCGTGATCCGCCGCCCCAGCCGGTCGGACAGGTAGCCTGACGGCACCTCCAGCACCGTGGTTCCGATATCGTAGATCGCATAGAGGACGATGGCATCGGCTGCCGACAGCTCCGTCTGGAAAAACAGGAACCAGACCGCTTGCCAGAAGATCAGGTTCTGGCAGAACTTGATCCATGGGTAGAGGGTGATGTTGCGTGCGACGGACATGGGAATCCTCCTGCCGGTCAGCCTAGGGGCAGAATGCCGTGCAGGCGACGATTATCATGGGTGCTGCGCAGGTCCGGTTCACCGGTGGCTCCGCGCCAGCCGCAGCGCCTTGGCAAATACAGTCGGCAGATCGTCGGGGTTTGCAGCTTCGACCCACAGGCCGCGATCGGGCGTGGCGGTGGAGGTTGCGACCGCGACGGTCAGGATCAGGTGAAAATGGGTGAAGGTGTGGCGCACCTCACCCACGATCTGCCAGTTCGCTGCGAGCGGCGGCGCAGGTTGTGGATCGTCGGAAAAATCGGTGGAGGGCAGCGCAAGCATTCCGCCCAGCAGACCCTTGGGTGGGCGCGTCTCCAACAACTCCGCGCCGTCGGGGCGGCGGGCGAAATAGGCGGTGCCGTGGCGGACGGGCTTGGCCTTTTTCGGTCTTTTGCGCGGCAATTCGGTGGCGATGCCGGCCAGACGCCCCTCGCATTCGGACATCCATGGGCAGATGCCGCAGGCCGGGTTGCGTGGGGTGCAGATGGTCGCGCCCAGATCCATCACCGCCTGCGCGTAATCGCCGGGGCGGACTTGCGGCGTATGGGACGCCGCCAGCGCGCGCAGGGTCTGCTTGCTGTCGGGCAAGGGCTCCACCACGGCGTGGCGTCGGGCCATCACACGCTCCACATTTCCGTCCAGCACCACCGCAGGGCGGTCGAAGGCAATGGCCGCGATGGCGGCGGCGGTGTAGGGGCCGATACCGGGCAGGGTCAGCAATTCCGCCTCCGTATCGGGGAAACGACCGTCGCGCGCCGTGACTTCGCGGGCGCATTTGAGCAGGTTGCGTGCCCGCGCATAGTACCCAAGACCCGCCCACGCGGCCATTACGTCCTCATCCGGGGCGGCGGCCAGATCGGCGACGGTGGGCCAACGGGTGGTGAACTTGATGAAGTAATCGCGCACGGCGGCAACCGTGGTTTGTTGCAGCATCACCTCGGACAGCCAGACGAAATAGGGATCGGCCCGGCGGTTCGTGCTCCCGCCGGCCATGGGATCAGTCACCGGAGGCACGCGCCACGGCATCGCGCGGGCATTGGCGTCGTACCAGTCAAGCAGAGTCTGCGCGTCCATGTTTTCCTCGACCACGGGGGATGTTATCGTGCCCGTCGTAACGGGGGACAGGAACGTGCGCAAACCGGGCAAGCCGTCGCAGCCGCGACGCAGCTGGAAATTCACGCAGGCGGGCAGCCTGATCGCGCCGCAATTGCGCAAGGCCTCGGAAAAGCGGGGATTTGCGCATACGCGGCTGTTGACCGATTGGGATGAGATCGTCGGCCCGCAGATCTCGGCACTCGCCCGGCCGGTCAAGGTCGGCTACGCCCGTCAGGGATTCGGTGCGACGCTGACGGTTCTGGTCAGTGGCGCCGCCGCCCCGCAGGTGCAGATGATGGCACCTCAGATCCTGGAACGGGTCAACGCCTGCTATGGCTACGCGGCGATCAGCAGGATCAGCCTGACGCAATCGGCACCCGGTGCCCAGATTCCAAACATGGCGCAGGGCTTCGCGGAGGGGCAGGCTAGCTACAATCCGACTGCGCCCCGCCTGCCGGAGGAGCGGATCGAGGCCCTGCGATCAGACCTTCGTGAGGTTGGCGATGACAGCTTGCGTGAGGCTCTGATGTCCTTAGGTAAAAACATCGAGAGCAAGTCGCTCTAACGCGAACGTATAATGGGGGAATACCCGACATGACGACGATCTTCACACGCCGCACGGCGATCGCGACCGGGGCGGCCTCCGGGCTGATGCTGAGCGGACTGCCCGTCTGGGCGCAGGACGCTGCCACGGGTCAGGCCGAGGCGACCGGCCCGGATACCCGCGCCTATGTCATGGGCGACGCCGACGCGCCGGTGCACGTGATCGAATACGCTTCGCTGACCTGCTCGCACTGTGCCCGGTTCCATTCAGACGTGCTGCCGCAACTGCGTGAGGATTACATCGAGACCGGCAAGGTCAAGTTGGAGTTCCGCGAAGTCTATTTCGACCGTCTGGGCCTGTGGGGCGGTATGCTGGCGCGCTGCGGCGGCGGAATGCGCTATTTCGGCATTGTCGGATTGCTGCTGGAGCGGCAGGCGGACTGGACCCGCGTTTCCTCGGGCGAGGAAGCGATCGCGGCGATGCGGCGCATCGGGCTGGAGGCGGGTCTGACCGACGCGCAGATGGACGAATGCCTGCAGGATTCCGCGCTGGCCGAGGCGCTGGTCGCGAAATATCAGGAGCATACCGAGGAATATCCGATCACCGGCACGCCGTCCTTCGTCATCGACGGGGAACTGAACTCGAACATGAGCTATTCGGATCTGTCGGCCAAGCTGGACGCGGCGCTGGGCTGATCCCACGCCGGGCGAGCGGAATAGAGGGGGGCAGTGCCGGATGGCGCCGCCCCCTTTCATTTGTAAAGGGCGGTGCCGACGCCAGGGTCTGCCATGCCAGTGGATATGTTCACCGAATATACTGGCGGTCCGAACAATTGGCGAAGGCCCCTTCCAGCTTACCCTTTATCGCGACGCTCCGTAGATATCGGGAGCGACGTGCCAAGCGCATGAAGCCAAACCGCATGAGAGATGTGTCAGGCGATCAGGCGTTGCTGGCATAAAGGCATAGCATCTCCAACGCGATGGTCGCACCGGCCAGGGCGGTGATCTCCCCCACATCATAGGCGGGGGAAACCTCGACCACGTCGCAGCCGACCATGTTCAAACCGTGCAGACCGCGCAGGATGCTCATCGCCTTGTGCGTGGACAGCCCGCCGATGACCGGGGTGCCGGTGCCCGGCGCGCAGGACGGGTCCAGCGCGTCGATGTCGAAGGTGACATAGCAGGGCGCATCGCCCACACGCGCCCGTATCGCGGCGATGGTGTCCGCCGTCGGGGTGTCGTTGACGGTGAGGGCGTCGCGCACCTCGATCCCCATCGGGTCGTCATTGGTGGTGCGGATGCCGACCTGAATGGACTTCGCCGGGTCGATCAACCCCTGTTCCACGGCGTGATAGAACATCGTGCCGTGATCAATGCGGGTGCCGTCGTCCTTCCACGTGTCGGTATGCGCGTCGAACTGGATCAGAGCCAGCGGCCCGTGCTTCGCGACATGCGCCTTCAGCGACGGATAGGTGGTGAAGTGATCGCCGCCGATCAGCAGGGTTTTCGCGCCCTGTGCGTGGATATGCGCAATCGCCGCCTCGATCATGGCGGGCGTCTGTTCGGGATGGCCATGCTCGATGTGAATGTCGCCCCAGTCGCCGACCGCCAGGCGCTGGAACGGGTCGAAACTGGACGGCCACGCCCGCGCCCAGGCCAGGTTCGTGGAGGCGGTGCGCACCGCGCGCGGGCCGAAGCGGCTGCCGGGCCGGTTCGTGACCGATGTGTCGAAGGGCACCCCGACCACCGCGACATCCACCCCGGTCAGCTCGCGTACATATTTGCGCCGGCAAAAGCTGGTGGCCCCGGAAAAGAACATCTCGTCATGGGTTTCCGCCTTCAGATCGGTGGCGGTAAAGGCGTAGTCCTTGCGGTGGTCCATGAAATCTCTCCCGGTGAGGTTTGCGTGCACAGTTGCACCTGCACTGCATATGCTGTCCAGACGTGCTTTCACTTTCTGAAAATATCCCCGCCGGAGGCATCCTGCCGTCAGCGGGCCTGCGGCGCGGATATTTGGGGAAAGTGAAAGGCAGCAACTTGACGCCCCGGCGCGGTGGGCGGATCATTCCGGCATGAACATCACGCAAAGCATCGACGGCCCCGGTCCCGCGCATGAGCGGGTCTATCGACGGTTGCGAAACCGTATCCTGCACGGTGAGATCGAGCCGGGGCAAAGCCTGACCCTGCGCGGTATGGCGGAGGAG
Organism: Pontivivens nitratireducens; assembly: GCF_014235845.1. GTDB lineage: Bacteria > Pseudomonadota > Alphaproteobacteria > Rhodobacterales > Rhodobacteraceae > Pontivivens > Pontivivens nitratireducens. The sequence goes on from NZ_JACJUQ010000006.1 coordinate 197,670, forward strand.
ATGGATGTCAGCATCACCCCCGTGCGTGAGGCCCTGCGCCGTCTGGCGGCGGAGGGGGCGGTGACGCTGTCGAAATCGGGCCGAATCTCCACCCCCGCTCTGACGAACGAGCGGATCGAGGAGTTGGCCGCCATCCGTGCCTTGTTGGAGCCGGAACTGGCGGCGCGTGCCTTGCCCCGCGCGCATATGGCGCTGATCGACCGGTTGCAGTCCATCAACGGTGAGATTCAGCGTCTGGTCAGTGAGGGCGCGCGCAACGGCTATGTGCGCGCGAACATGGAGTTTCATCGGACGTTGTATCTGCGCGCGCAGGCCCCCGCGATGCTGGCCTTGACGGAGACGATCTGGCTGCAGTCTGGCCCCACCCTGCGCGCGATGTATGCGCGCCAACAACAAACCCGCGCCGTGGATCATCACATGAAGATCATCGCGGCGTTGAAGGCGGGCGACGAACCGGGCCTGCGGTTGGCGATCCGCGCCGATGTGACCGGCGGATTGCGGATGCTGGTCAGTTGAGGCGCCTCATCTGTGTCGTGATGCTGGCCCTGACCGCGTGTGGCAGCGGCGACAAGCGCCGTGCTGGCGCGGTGGATGGCGCGCTGTGCGGCGATCCGCGGCTGCAGGGCGAAGCGCTGCCCCCGGTGATCGACGGCGGGGCCTGTGCGATCGCGGCCGCCGTCCGGGTCTCGGCCATAGGCACCGTCGCCATCGGGGGCGCTCCGGTGATGGACTGTCGGACGGCGCTGGCCTTTGCCGACTGGACGGCAGGCGGGCTGTCGCGTGCTGCCCGCAAGGGCGGGCGTAAGGTTTCGCGCGTTGACACGGTGGCCAGCTATGCCTGTCGCAACCGCTACGGGCGGGCAGGCGGGCGGATCAGCAACCATGCGCTGGGCCGCGCGGTGGACGTGTCTGCGGTGGGCTTCACCGATGGCAGTCGTTTGAGCGTTCTGCACGATTGGACCGATACCACCATCTTGCAGGAGGCGGCGGGGCACGCCTGCGGGCCGTTCGACACCGTACTGGGCCCCAATTACAACGCGGCGCATCGCGATCACCTGCATCTGGATGTCACCGACGAATATGGCGGCGCTACGTTTTGCCGTTAGCCCGTGCTACAAGAGTCTGATCAATTCGGAGAGTTTCATGCCCCGCGTCGCCCTGTTCGTCACCTGCCTCGTCGATATGTTCCGGCCTTCTGTCGGGTTCGCCACCGTAAAGTTGCTGGAGGATGCCGGGTGCACGGTTGAGGTGCCTGAGGCGCAGACCTGTTGCGGACAGCCTGCCTACAATTCCGGCGACCGGGCGACGGCGGCACAGATCGCGCAGCAGGTGATCGTAGCGTTTGAGAGCTATGATTACGTCGTGGCACCGTCGGGCTCGTGCGCGGGCACCATCGTCAAGGATTATCCCGATCTGGTGCAGGGGGCATGGGTGCCACGTGCGCAGGCGCTGGCGGCGAAAACGCATGAGATCACATCCTTCCTCGTGGACGTGCTGGGCGTGGAAAGCGTAACCGCCGACATGCCGCGTCTGGCGACTTATCACGACAGTTGTTCCGGCCTGCGCACCCTTGGCGTGCGGGACCAGCCGCGCAAGTTACTCGCCTCGACCGGGGTCACCGTGCGCGAGATGGATGAGGCGGAGGTCTGCTGCGGCTTTGGCGGCACCTTCTGCGTGAAATATCCCGACATCTCGGCCAGCATGGTCGCGGACAAGGTGCGCCATGCCACCGATACGGGGGCGGAACTGTTGCTGGCCGGCGATCTGGGGTGCCTGATGAACATGGCCGGCAAGGCCAGTCGTGAGGGGCGCGGCATCGAGGTGCGGCACGTGGTCGAGGTTCTGGCCGGAATGACCGACACCCCCGCCATCGGAGAGCCGAAATGAGCCTGCACGCGTCCACCACTCCGCAGTTCAAGCAGAATTCACGCGACGCGCTGGCGGATGAAAACCTGCAAAGCGCCCTGCGTTCCGCCCGCAACGGCTTCGTCGGCAAGCGCGCCATCGCCCGCGCAAAGATGGGGGAGGATGAATTCGATGCCCTGCGCAACCGGGGCCGCGATTTGAAGAATCACGTTCTGGCCAATCTGGGCGATTATCTGGAGGCGTATGAGCGTGAGGTCATAGCCTCGGGCGGGCATGTGCACTGGGCCGAAACGGCCGCGGATGCGCAGGCCATCGTGCTCGACATCTGCCGCAAGGCAGGGGCCAAGACGGTCAACAAGGGCAAGACCATGATCTCGGAGGAATGCGGGATCAACGACCACCTTTCCGCCAACGGGATCACGCCGGTCGAAACCGATCTGGGCGAATACATCATCCAGTTGCGTGATGAGACGCCCAGCCACATCATCGCCCCGGCGGTGCACGTCACCGTTCCGCAAGTGCGTGAGGAGTTCCTGAAGGCGCACACCCATCTGGACCCGGACCGCGATCTGTCCGGCCTCGACACTCTGCTCAAGGAGGCCCGCGCCGTCCTGCGCGCGAAGTATTTCGAGGCGCAGGTCGGCATCACCGGCGCGAACATGCTGATCGCGGAAACCGGGCAGAGCGTCATTGTCACGAATGAGGGCAATGGCGATCTGAGCCAGAGCCTGCCCAAGGTGCACATCGTCATGGCCTCGATCGAGAAAATCGTGCCGACGATGGAGGATGCGGCCACAGTGCTGCGCATCCTCGCCCGCTCCGCCACGGGGCAGGACATGAGCGTCTACACCACCTTCAGTCAGGGGCCGCGCCGCGCGGGCGATCCCGATGGCCCCGAGGAATACCACGTCGTCCTGCTCGACAATGGCCGGTCCAACATGCTGGGCACGGAGTTTCAGGACATGTTGCGCTGCATTCGCTGCGGGGCCTGCATGAACCACTGCCCGGTCTATCAGACGGTTGGTGGTCACGCCTATGGCTGGGTCTATCCCGGCCCGATGGGCGCGGTTCTGACGCCCAGCCTGATCGGGGTGGAGGAGGGCGGCCACCTGCCCAACGCCTCGACCTTTTGCGGACGCTGCGAGGATGTCTGCCCGATGCGAATCCCGCTGCCCAAGATGATGCGTCACTGGCGTGAGCGTGAGTTCGAGAGGAACCTGACCCCCGCCGCCACCCGCTGGGGCCTGGGCATCTGGGGCTGGTTCGCGAAACGCCCGGCGCTCTACCGGCTGGCGACGCGCGGTGGCATGGCCGGGTTGCGCTTGCTGGGACGGGGGCGGGGCCGCTTGGGCAAGGTGCCGCTGGCCGGCAGCTGGACCGACGCACGCGACATGCCCGCGCCGCAGGGCGATACCTTCATGGCACAGTGGAGGGCGAAGCGATGAGCGCGCGTGATCGTATCCTCGGGCGCATCCGGCGCGTGGCCACAGGCGACGACATTGTCTGGCAGGGCGGCGGGGCGACGCCCGCAATCGCGCGGACCAGTGGCGCGGACCGGGTGGAGCGTTTCATCGCGCAGGCCACCGCTGCCGACGCCACGGTCACCCGTCTCGATGGATTGGCGGACCTGCCTGCCGCGCTGGCCGAGGAATTGCGCAACCGCAACCTGCCCGCCGCAATCCGGCACGGGGCGGAGCCGGACTTCGCCGCGCTGGACTGGGGCACGGTGGCAGCATCGCAGGGCATGGGCCGAATCGATGAGCCCGCCACCCTGTCCAAGGCCCGCTGCGCCATGGCGGAAACCGGAACGCTGGTCCTGACCTCCGGCCCTGACAATCCCGTGACGCTGACCTTTCTGGGCGAGACGCATTTCGTGGTGGTGGATGCGGCGGATATCGAAGCCGGGTTCGAGGGGGTCTTCGCCGACCTGCGCGCGGCAGGATCCAGCCCGCGCACGGTGAACATGGTGACGGGCCCGTCGCGATCCGCCGATATCGGGCAAGTCCTGCAACTGGGCGCCCATGGACCGATCGCGTTGCATATCTTCGTGCTGGGCGCATGAGGTCCGCGCTGGATGATCACGCGGCCAGTCTGCCCGGCGCGTTCATGGTGGTGCAATGGGGCGACGCCCATGTCTACAAGGTCGGCCCCCCGGAAAAGGCGAAGGTCTTCGCGATCCTGGGGCTCCAGGCGAACCGCGTGACGGTCAAGTGTCAGGACGTGGACACCGCCGATTTCCTGATCGAGATCGGGGCCGCAGAGCGGGCGAAATACCTGCCGCGCGGCGGGTGGGTGTCCTTCGATCTGAACGATACGGCGCTGGACGATCTGCTGGTCCGGATCGACACGTCCTACGACACGGTGCGCGCCGGTCTGGCGAAGGCTGTCCAGGCCGCGCTGCCGCCGCGCTGATTCTTCTGTCTCCAAATATCCCCTTCGGACATCCGCGCCGCACGGGGCGCGCAAGTATTTCACGGATCGTGCACGCGCCTCTTTATCTCCACCGGTTTATCGACTAAGGGACAGCTTCGCGCGGCGCTTACACCCCTGGAGGATCGCCGCCATGAAACGGATTTTAGGAGAAAGCCAATGGCTGAGAACACGATTCTCGAAGCAGTGGCGCGTGATGCATCGGGCAAAGGGGCTGCTCGGGCTGCGCGTCGTGAGGGGCTGGTCCCCGGTGTGATCTACGGTGGCAACGCGGAGCCGCAGTCGATCAGCGTCAAGTTCAATGAGCTGCTCAAGCTGCTCAAGGCGGGCAAGTTCCTGTCCACGCTGATGAACGTCAAGGTCGACGGCAAGGACAACAAGGTCATCTGCCGCGCCGTTCAGCGCGACATCGTCAAGGATCTGCCGACGCATGTCGATTTCCTGCGCCTGTCCGATCGTAGCCGCATCAACCTCTACATCCCCGTCGTGTTCGAGAATGAAGAAACCTGCCCCGGCATCAAGAAGGGCGGCACGCTGATCGTCGTTCGTTCGGAAGTCGAGCTGAAGGTGACCGCGAACAACATTCCCGACCAGCTGGTCGTGGATTTGGCCGAGTTCGAGATCGGCGACACCATTACGATCTCCGACATTACCCTGCCCGAGGGCACGCGCCCGATGATTACCGGCCGCGATTTCGTGATCGCGAACATCCAGGCGCCGGGTGGCCTCTCCACCGAGGATGAGGACGAAGACGGCGAGACCGAGGTCATCGAACAGACCGATGATACGGTCATGAACGACTGATCCGGTCCCATCTGTGGACCTGAGGACGCGCACCGCTTATTCCAAGCGGTGCGCGTTTTCGTTTGTGAAGGGGATATCGCCATGAAACTGTTCGTCGGACTGGGCAATCCGGGCGCGAAATACGCGCGCAATCGGCACAATATCGGCTTCATGGCGTTGGACCGTCTGGCCTGGGACCATGGGTTCGGGCCGTGGCGCACGAAGTTTCAGGGCGATGTGGCCGAGGGGCGTCTGGGCACCGAAAAGGTCTGGCTGCTCAAGCCCGCGACCTTCATGAACAATTCCGGTCAGTCGGTGGGTGAGGCGATGCGCTTCTGGAAGATCGACCTGCCGGACCTGAGCGTGTTTCACGACGAGCTGGATCTGGCACCGGGTAAGGTGCGGGTCAAGCAGGGCGGCGGTCACGCGGGGCATAACGGCCTGCGCTCGATCCACGCGCATGTCGGCCCGGATTATCAGCGGGTGCGGTTGGGCATCGGCCATCCGGGTCACAAGGATCGGGTGTCCGGCTATGTCCTCTCCGATTTCGCCAAGGCGGAGGAAGGCTGGCTGGACGACGTGCTGCGTGGCGTCAGCGATGGCGCGGCAGAGCTGGCAAAGGGCGATAGCGGCCGGTTTCTGAACGCGGTCGCCCTGCGCGTCGCTCCGCCCCGGTCGTCGAAATCCAAACCCGGGCAGGCGGCCTCGGATCCGGTGCCGAAGGCCGGTTCTGCGCCCGCAGCCCCCACCGAATCCCCCACCGACGAGCGCAGCGCGCTGGAGCGTCTGGCCGATCGGTTTCGACGATAACCGCCGGGTTTCCCTTTACACTTCCGCAATGCTATGAGCGCGGATCGAACGGCTGTGCCACGGCGCACAGATTCCTCCTGAAAGGATTTCCATGCTTCTGGCCCCTTACCTTCAACGTCACTTCAACAACTGGTTCCGCATGGATGGACCGCAGGTTCGCACCGAGGTGCTGTCGGGCATCACCGTGGCGCTGGCCCTGGTGCCCGAGGCGGTGGCCTTTGCCTTCGTCGCCGGGGTGGAGCCGCTGGTCGGACTGTACGCCGCATTCATGGTCGGTTTGATCACCTCGCTGTTCGGGGGACGACCGGGCATGATCTCCGGCGCGACGGGGGCGTTGGCCGTCGTGATGGTGGCACTGGTGGCGGAGCATGGCGTGCAGTATCTGTTCGCGACCGTGGTTCTGATGGGGATCATTCAGGTGATCTTCGGCGCGCTGCGATGGGGCAAGTTCATCCGGCTGGTGCCGCAGCCCGTCATGATGGGCTTCGTCAACGGTCTGGCGATCGTGATCTTTCTGGCCCAGTTGGAGCAGTTTCAGATCGCGACCCCCGGTGGCGGGCACACCTGGCTGCAAGGGGCCGATCTGGCGCTGATGCTGGCGCTGGTCGGGCTGGCCATGGCGATCATCTGGCTGTTGCCGCGCATCACCCGCACGGTTCCGGCCCCGCTGGTCGCGATCATCGGCGTCTGGGCTGTGGTGGAACTGCTGGGCCTCGACACGCGCAACGTGGGCGATCTGGCCAGCATCGAGGGTGGCCTGCCTACCTTTGCCATCCCGATGGTGCCGTTCAACATGGAAACGCTGGGGATCATTCTTCCCTACGCGCTGATCCTCGCCGGGATCGGCTTGATCGAAAGCTTGCTAACCCTCAACCTGATCGACGAAATCACCGAGACGCGGGGCCGCAACTCCGTCGAGTGCGTGGCGCAGGGCGCGGCGAACATCGTTACCGGTTTCTTTGGCGGCATGGGCGGCTGCGCGATGATCGGGCAGAGCATGATCAACATCTCGTCCGGGGCGCGGCACCGGCTGTCGGGCGTCGTGGCGGCGCTGGCGTTGCTCAGCTTCATCCTGTTCGGATCGGCCCTGATCGAGCAGATCCCGCTGGCCGCGCTGACCGGCGTGATGTTCATGGTGGTGATCGGAACCTTCGCCTGGCGGACGTTCCAGGTCATGCGCAAGGTGCCGCTGTCGGATGCGCTGCTGATCGTGGTGGTGACCGGTGTGACGGTGGTTGAAGATCTGGCCGTCGCGGTGGTCGTGGGCATTATTCTGGCCTCTTTGGTGCATTCCTGGCGGGTCAGCCGCCTGGTCAGCGCGCGCACGTGGCGCTCCGATGATGAACGGGTGAAGACCTATCACCTGAACGGTCCGGTGATGTTCGCCTCCACCGACAAGTTTCGCGAGTTGTTCACGCCCAAGACCGATCCCGCCCGCGTGATCGCCGATTTTACCGACAGCCGCGTCTGGGACATGTCCGGGGTCGATGCGCTGAAATCACTGGCAGAGCGGTATATTCGTGAGGGCAAGACGCTGGAGTTCCACGGCCTCAGCCCCGATTGCGCCAAGCGTCTGGGCGATTATACGCGGCTGGTGGTGCGCGATGAGGAGCACGATCCGAAATACGAACTGTTCGTGGATCGCGACAACCCGCCGGGCGCGCCAGTCGGGCACTGAAATCGCCGGGTCACGCTTCCAGTCGCGATGCAGCACAGATGCGGCAGCGTGACTCGTCTGTATCGGTGCTCGGTTCGGAATGAATGCCCGGCCAAGCGGGCCGCCGTCACAGGCGCGTAACCGATTGTGTCGAAGTGTGTTGCTGCGGAGGCGATGACCGCAGCGGGGCGTCTCACCGTCCAAGCGAGACAGTGGAGGCGAGGTCCGCGCCTGATGCGCGGGCCCCGCAAGGTCTGGGTCAGGCAGCCTTGGCGGCGAGGCGCTGATTCATTGTCGGCAGATTGTTGAGCGAGTGCAGATGCAGGTAGCACAGCTCCAACTCATCCGTCTTGGCCATCTCGGCCAAAGTCTCGGCCGGGACCTGCCGCAGGGCGTCGCGCTTGATGGTCTTGAACCCGGTCAGGCTGGATTGCTTGCCCTCCGCATCGCGGAACTGCGCCTGTGCGGGCTCCAGCAAATCCAGCTGCGCCAGACGCTTCGCGAACATCTGGGTGCGGTTGAACTGCGCCTGATAGTCGGACGTGAACTTCAGCATCCGCTCCAGATATTCGGTCCGCTCGCCCTGACTGTCGAACAGACGCTCGCCCTTGCCGTCCTTGTTGAAGCCCTCGAACTCCTCATCAATGCACAGCGTGAAGGAGGAATTGTCCTCCGTCGCGGCGAAGACAAAGGGATAGCGGCGCAGGAAGGCGGGGATATATCCGCTCAGCCATTTTCCGTTTTCGCCGATATGCGCGTTCTCACCATCGCGCTGGCCCAGAATGACCGAGGGGAAGATCGCGTCGTCCTCACCCGCGAAAACGATGGTATGCTCGCCCGCCGCGGCCGCGAATTCGGCTGCCAGCAATGGCACGGAGTTGATTCCGCTGGCAAAGGAGAAATCGCGGCCCGCCAGAACGGACCAGTCTCGATGCGCTTCCGACGAAACAGGTACTGCGCGCTCGTAGATCATTAGTTGTTTGGTCATTGGTCGTCGCTCCCGGACAGTCTTCGGTTTGAATTCGTTATCGCAAATGATGTGCACCATTCATAGCCTAATAGGAGGGGAATCATGGCGTGACCGTGGCCTTTGACACGCTTCGCTATAGTTTCCTGTCTCTAACCAGCGGTGGAGGTTGAATATGAAGTGGCGTGGTCGCCGTGCGAGCAGGAATATTTCGGATCGGCGCCGCTCTGGCGGCAGGGGTGCGGGACGCACCGTCGTCGCTGGCGGTGGCATCGGGGCGGTTGTCGTGGTTCTGGCCGGGCTGGTGTTCGGGTTCGATCCGTCCTTCATCCTCAACAGCGGTCTTCTGGACGGGGGGCCGGTCCAGCAGACCAGCGCGCCATCCGGCCCCAATCGGATAGATGATGAGACGGAGGAGTTCGTCGCCGTTGTCCTGGCCGATACCGAGGAAGTCTGGACCGACCTCTTCCAACGCGCCGGTGCCAGTTATCCCCGGCCGACACTGGTCCTGTTCAGCGGCGTCGTGGGGTCCGCCTGCGGTCAGGCGTCCAGCGCGGTCGGTCCGTTCTATTGCCCGGGTGACGAACAAATCTACATCGACCTCGATTTCTTCGACGTGATGGACCGGGAGCTCGGCGCGCGCGGTGATTTCGCAAAGGCTTACGTGATCGCACATGAGGTCGCGCATCACGTCCAGAACGTGCAAGGCATCCTGCCCGAGGTGAACGCCCAGCGACAGCGCGTCAGCGAAACCGACGCCAACCGCCTGACCGTGCGGCTGGAATTGCAGGCGGATTGCTATTCGGGGATCTGGGCCAATCGTGCGGAACAGATGTTCGACACGCTGGAGCCGGGCGACATAGCCGAGGCGATGAATGCCGCCGAGGCGATCGGCGACGACGCCCTGCAGCGCCGCGCTCAGGGCTACGTCGTGCCCGACAGCTTCACCCACGGAACGTCGGAACAACGCATGCGTTGGTTTGACCGGGGATACCGCACAGGTTCCGTTTCGGACTGCGACACGTTTGCGGAAACCGAACTCTAGCCCGTCGGGGGGCGTTGATAGGGTGAAGCACTTAATGTGAGGGAATTTTCATGCTGATGAAATTGCACGATCTGACCACCCTGTCGACGGAAACGCCGGGTGGCGAGGCCGCCAAGGTTCGCGGGCTCTACCTGACGGCGGAGATGAATGTCCGCGAGGTTGTCGTGGACATGAACGGCTTGCTGGACCTGCGCACCATCGCCATGCCAGCGGCAGCGTTCGGAACCCCCGATGTGGAGGCCGGAACATGGCCCGTAGACATCACGACCGAGGCAATCAAGGGATGTGAGCCGGTTCGCCAGGAACCCGAATCCGCGCTGGAAAAGGTTAAGGACATGGTCTTCTCACCCCTGCCAGAAACGCGCGGCACCTTGCGTTCGGGCGAAGCCTACAAGGGCCTGTCCCTCGACCTGAACGAAGGTCCAGTGGGTCGCGTGCTGGACATCGTTGTCGATACCGATACCATGATGGTTCCGTTCGTAGTGGTGGAAACCGGATCGTGGCTTCCCGACCGGCAAGTGCTCCTGCCCACTGCGAAGATCAATTCGATCAACTGGGACGATGGCAAGGGCAAGGTCGATGCAACGCAGGAGGAGATCAGTGCCGCCCCCGACGTGTTCGAGAACGACCAGATTACCACTACGGGATCAGGCACCTTGCTGACATATTACGGCATCGGAGCATGAGGAGTATTTGAACCCCCGTCTGACATATGGCCTGCGCCCGTTGACCCGCTTGACGCGACGCGACTGGTATCTTGCCATGGGCCGTATCATTGATGGTGTGGGTGGCCGATCGCTGTTTCTGGCGGCCGGCGGAATGGCTTTCTTCGCGACGCTGTCGATCTTTCCGTTTCTGGCGTTTTTGATCGCGACATATGGCTACGTCTCCGATCCGACGATCATCCTCATTCATATCAACGAGATGAGGGATTTTCTGCCCCCCTCTGCATTCGACCTTATCCAAGGTCAGTTGATGAGCATCCTTTCCACCGAAAGGTCCGATCACGGCTTGCGCGGTTTGTTGTCCATCCTCTTTACCTTGTGGTTCGCACGCGCCGGTTCGAACGCGCTTTTGGAGGGGTTGAACCTGGTCTTCTCAGATCGGGAACGCAGGACATTTCTGCGCCATACGGCAACGGCGATCATCCTGACCCTGACCCTGATCGGCATCGTTATTTTCGCCCTTCTGGCGCTGGTCGCGATGCCGGTGCTGTTCGCGTTCGTCCCACTGCCGGGCAGCACGGAAATACTGGTGCAGGCAGTGACCTACGGAATAGGTCTGGGGGCGATGACGCTGGCGATCGGGATGTTGTACCATTTCGGCCCGAACCGACGGGGTGAGCGGTTGCCGCTTTTTTCGTTCGGGGCAATCGTGGCGGCGATCCTGTGGATGTCAGTCTCGGCGATGTTTTCCTATTACCTGGGAAATTTCGGCAATTACAATGAGATATATGGTTCGATCGGCGCGGTTGCCGCCCTGATGATGTGGTTTTTCGTTACCAGTTTCATCGTCTTGTTCGGCGCATTGCTGAACCGCGAGATCGAACGGGCACCACGCTATTGGCGACCGCAAACTCCGGTGGAGAGCTAGAGGTTCCTGTGACACCCGCGCATCACAGCACATATAGGTCACCTTCTCTGGCTGCGCCGGAATCGGGGAATTCGCGGCGCAGTTCCGCTTCGATCGCGTCCAGTGCACTATCCGTCAGGGACGGGGCGTGATGAAACAATCGCCAGGATGTCACATGCGAGGCTGCGCAAATCCGGGCCACGTCCTGCCACGAGGAATGCCCGTAGCCGCGATATTCCGTGATCTCTGCCGGGGTGAACATCGTGTCGAGAACGGCCAGATCGGCGTCCCGCAACATGTCCGCCATAGAGGCATCGCCCTGCGCATCGCCAAGCTCGAAGTCGGGGGCGAAGACGAAAACCCGGTCGCGATATTCGATACGAAATCCATATGCGACTGACGGGTGGTTGAGGCGATACGGAATGAGATGAGCGCCGCCTTTCAGAGCGATCCGGTCGCCTGTCGCAAAGCTCTCGAACGTCAATCTGCCGGGATGGCTGTCCAGCTCGTTGGGGCAGAACGGTTGGGAAAACAGTTTGTTTAGAATGGTTTGCGGCCCCTCACCCGTATGGGCGGTGCCCCCATGGACATTCAGGTGCGTCCGCGCCGACCTGAGGGGAGGAAAAAAGTTCAGCCCCAGCACATGGTCGTAGTGATAGTGGCTTAGAAACAGGTCCATATCCTGCGAAGCCTCACCGCCTATTGTATCCCCCAGCCGCACGATCCCGGTTCCGGCGTCCAGAATCGAGATCTGCCCGTTGATCCTGACGCTGACGCAGGTGGTGTTGCATCCGGCGCGCTGATGATCGGGGTGGTAGACGGGGATGGAGCCTCGGGCGCCCCAGATCTGGACTTCGAATTCCGACATGATCGTCCTCATCGTGCCGGAAAAGCCTGCCGTCCCTCGGCCATCCGGTCCATGGTGAGCCCCCACCAAGTCACGGAAGTCTGTGCGAATGGCGGCGCTCTGTCAAATATCGCGGCATCCTGTGGTGCTGTATCCATCTGGAAACAGGGCATTCTCTCACTCCGCGCCATCCAGTCGCGGGCCGAAACGACGCGCGGCGATTGCGGCGGTCGCGCCGTGCAGCAGCGCACTGGCCAGCGCAGTCAGGGTCGCGATGGCGACGATGACCTCGCGGTGGGGCAGGGACTCGATCTGATCGACGATCAGCAGCGCGAACAGCACGGTCGCCAGCCCACGCGGCCCGAACCATCCGATGAACAGACGCACCGGCCCGCTGGCATCCGTGCCGATCAGCGACAGCCAGATCGCGACCGGCCGCACCACGAACAGGCTGGCACCAATCAGACACAGCACCGGGGCCGAGATCGCATCGACCGCCCGTGGCACCAGCGCCAATCCGATAAGCAGGAATGTCCCGAGGGTGAGTATCGTGCCCTCGGACTCCATGAACTCACGCAGTTGATGATCGCGGCTGTCCTGCGTCGCCCCGAACCCCGCCCCTCCGGCAAAGGCGGCGAGAAATCCGTTGCCACCTGCGATGTCAGAGATCAGATAGCACAAACCCGCCATTGCGATCAGGGCGATCCCCTCATACCCGGCGGCGCTGAACCCACGGTTGCGCGCCCATGCCAGACAGCGGCCGCCGCCCCATCCCAGTGCCGCGCCGATGCAGATGCCAAACCCGATCTGCCAGACCGTGAACAGCAGCCAGTTCTGGTCCTGCACCTGATGAAGCCCTCCCACGGACAGACCTCCGAACAGCAATACCGCCGGCAGGGTGAGGCCGTCATTCACGCCGCTCTCGACGTCCAGCGCCCGGCGGACACGTCGCGGCACGGCGGGATTGGTTACGACAGCCTGCCCCAATGCGGCATCCGTAGGGGCCAGGATCGCCGCGACCAGGGCAACCTCCCAGTACGGCCAATCCGGCAACAGGACGATGCCGACCAGTGTGCCCAGTAACATCGCCAGCGGCAGGCCGAGCAGCAATGTGCGCTGCGGCCAGACATGCCGCCTTCGCAGGGCGCCAATGTCGATGATGGAAGCATCGGAAAACAGAACGATCACCAGGGTGATTTCGGCGAGGATGTGCAGGGCCTTCTGCGCCCCGCCCAACTGAAAGACGTCCATCTCCGCCAGCAGCCAGCCCAATATCAAAAACAGCATCGGTCCGGTCAGTACGCTTGTCGTCAAACGCCGTGCGAAGGCTGCGTATAGCAGCGCGACTGCACCGATGATGAGGAGTCCGGTCTCTTGCGTCATCGAAATCCGCCCGTGTTTGTATGGCCGCCACCTTCGCCCCCGGCGTCGCGTTGAGGCAAGCGACGATCCGACTGCGCGCGCAGAGCGGATGCACCATCCCTACGAAACTGCACCTTGATTCCTCTGTAGTGTGGTAACGTGACATTGCGGCGGCGCACGTACATTCAGCGCCCGATGACCTATTCTCTGAAAATCGCACATCAGGAAGTACTATCGCCTGAATTTTCAGTCATAAGAAGTACATTTGCCTGACAGATTTCTACAAATAAGTAGATTTGGCCGTAATAATTCTGCAATATTTTTCAAGGGCCAGAAAAACAAAAACCGCTGCTGACCTTTGCATAGCTTTGCCCTGATCGGTAAAGGATCAGCCGGGATAGCGTAGGAGAGATTCCTGATGCCGTCGAAACTAGTAGTCGGGCTGGATGGCCATGCGTCGGGGGAGCGTGCACTCGCCCATGGCATGCGACTGGCCGAGTTGATCGGAACATGTGAGCTTCTGGTCGTATATGTGATCGAATGGTCACCGTTTTCGTTCCAGACAGCCGAGGAGAACGCCCAGCGGCACAAACGTCGTGAGGAGGAGATCGCAATGGCAAAGAGCCGTGTCGTCGATCCCGCCGTGCAGAGGGTCAAATCCGCCAATATCGAAAGCCGGGGCATCGTCAAACACGGTGACGTGGCGCAGATCCTCAATACCGTTTGCGAAGCTGAGGGGGCGGAGCAGATCATCGTCGCGCGATCGTCCGAGGGCGGCTTTGCGAAGCGGTTCTTCGGCTCGTCTACCTCCAACCTCGTGATGAATGCCACCGTGCCCGTTACGGTCGTCAATTAAGGAATCGGACCATGAAACTCTTTCCAACGCTGCTGGCGCTGTCCGCGACGGCGACCGCGGCCTCCGCGCAGGAGGCGATGTCCCTGGACGAACGGGTGAACGAGGTGTTCGCGAACGTCACCGGTCCTTTCGTCAACCTGATCTTCGCCCCGCTGCCCGGAACGGCATTTCCGTGGATCGTGCTGTGGCTGGTTGTCGCGGCGTCGATCTTCACCGTTTATTTCGGTTTCGTGCAGTTCAGGTTCTTCGGCCATGCGATCCGACTGGTGAAGGGCGATTATTCCGATCCTGACGATGCGGGTGAGGTCAGCCACTTCCAGGCGCTGGCGACGGCGCTGTCGGGCACCGTCGGGCTGGGCAACATCGCGGGTGTCGCGGTGGCCGTGGGCATCGGCGGGCCGGGGGCGACATTCTGGATGATCCTTGCGGGTCTGCTGGGCATGGCGTCCAAGTTCACCGAATGTACGCTGGGCGTGAAGTACCGCAACGAATACCCTGACGGGACAGTCTCGGGCGGGCCGATGTACTATATCCAGAAGGGGTTCAACGAGCTTGGCCTGCCGGGGGGCAAGATCCTGGCCGTCCTGTTCTCGATCTTCTGTATTCTGGGCGCACTGGGCGGTGGCAACATGTTCCAGGCCAATCAGGCACATGCGCAGATTTCGGGGATCGTCGGGGCCTATCCGGGATGGATTACCGGCGTGATCTTCGCGGTTGTGGTGTTTGCCGTCATCATCGGCGGTATCAAATCCATCGCCCATGTGACGGAGAAGATCGTGCCGTTCATGGGCATCCTGTATGTCGGTGCGGCGCTGATCATCCTGCTGGCCAACTTCGATCAGATCGGGTGGGCATTCGGTCAAATCTTCGCCGGGGCCTTTACCGGGCTGGGTGTTGCGGGTGGTCTGGTTGGCGCGTTGATCCAGGGGTTCAAGCGGGCAGCATTCTCGAACGAGGCGGGCGTCGGCTCGGCCGCGATCGCGCACTCCGCCGTAAAGACGAAGGAGCCGATCACCGAAGGGTTCGTGTCCCTGCTGGAACCGCTGATTGATACGGTCGTGATCTGCACCATGACGGCACTGGTCATCACCATTTCCGGCCAGTTGATTGTGGACGAAGCGACGGGTCGTTTCGTGCTGAACGAAGCAGGCACCGCGATCGCGACAATTGGCGATACCAGCGGCGTGGCGCTGACCTCGGCGGCATTCGGCACCGGTATCAGCTGGTTCCCGTATGTCCTGGCCATCGCGGTGGTGCTGTTCGCATTCTCCACCATGATCTCCTGGTCGTATTACGGTCTGAAGGCGTGGACCTATCTGTTCGGAGAGGGCAAGACGACCGAGATCGTGTTCAAGGTGATCTTCTGCATCTTCATCGTGATCGGTGCGGCGGCCAGCCTTGGCCCGGTCATCGACTTCTCGGATGCGGCGATCTTCTCGATGGCGGTGGTGAACATCTTCTGCCTGTACTTCCTGATGAAGCTGGTGCGCAAGGAATTGCGGTCCTATTCCTCGCGGCTGTCCGCAGGTGAGATCAAGGTGTACAAGAACTGATCGCGCGGGGGCGTCACGCGGCGCCCCTGCATATTGCTCGAAACGGTCACGTGCTGGGGTCAGCGCGTGACCGTTTCCTTTTTCAGCCTGCGGGGGGCGTCGGGATCGTGGCCGCGCGCGCGGGCCGCCTGCTCGATGCTCAGGTAAAGCGAGGGCAGCGCCAGCAAGGGATCCAGTATCGGATGCAGGGGCGCCGTCGTGATGCGCAGCGGCTTGATGCCATGCGTGGCGAGAGCGTCCAGCGGGCCATCCATGCCCGGACCCTCGCCTATCGCGATCACCGCCGCTTCGGGGCCGATGGCGGCGACAGGGCCGTGCAGGGATTCCGCCGCGCTGAGCGCAAGCGCCGGCATGGCACAGCATTCTGCGGCCTTCAGCGCCAGTTCGCGGGCGATGCCCAGACCGGGCCCGCGCCCCAGAACCACCGCCCAGGGGGCTTCGGCCAGTGCTTCGGAAATCCGGTCACAGGCCATCAAGCCATGCGTCAGGCGGTCGGGGGCCGCATCCAGTGCGGCGTGCAGGACCGCGTCCTCACGCCATTCGGCCAACAGGCGCAACCCGGCGAGGACGGTGTTCACATAGCTCTTGGTCGCGGCCACCGCGCGTTCGGGGCCGGCTTGCAGGTCGATGGTGTGATCGCAGGCATTCGCCAGCGGACTGTCGGGCGTGTTGGTCATGGCGACTGTCATCGCGCCACCGGCGCGCAGGGCACCCGACAGGGCGATGATATCCTCGCTCGCCCCCGATTGACTGAACGCCAGCGCCGCCAGTCCCGCGACGTTCAGTTTCGCCCCGTGGATCGAGGCGACCGATGGCCCCATCGAAGCAACCGGCAGGCCCGCGCCGATTTCAACTGCGTATTTCCATACATTCGCCGCATGGTCCGACGATCCGCGTGCGACCGTTATCAGGGCGGGGGGTGCGAGCAGGCGCAGGCGTGCAGCCACCTGCGCGATGGCTGGGCGTGAATCTTCCAGCCGCGCGGCGGCTTGCGGAATCTCCAGCGTTTCGGTTCGCATCAGGTCAGTCATGATCGCACCATACCCGAAATACCGCCCGTTCCACCAAGCGCGCTGACAGCGGAGGCCCCGATCCGATTGCCTGCGGCAAGGCAGTCGGACGTGGGACGCCCTGCCAACCAGGAATCCAGAAATCCCGCATTGAACGCATCGCCGGCGCCGGTGGCATCCTCGACACGGACGGGGGTGGTGGGAACGTGCAGATCTGTGTCACCGAACCGCGCCCTTGCCCCGTTCGCCCCACATTTGATGATCGTCAGGGGGGCCGCGTCAAGCATTCCGGCTGCATCCAGCATCGCGGCCTCTTCTTCGTTGGGCAGGAAGATATCGACCGACCCGATCAAAGGGCCTGCGTCGGGAGGCAGGGTATCCTCCCAGCCGCAATCGAGCGAGATGGTGATCCCCTCGGCCCGCGCGGCGGCGATCAGGTCGGGATGTTCCAGAAGGGTGCGCAATTCGCCTATATGCAGGTGGCTTGCGCCATCGAAGGACAGGGTATCGGGCAGGGCGCGCCCGGTACGGCGGGTGACGAAGGCACGATCCCCATCCATCGGCAGGGCGACGGTGATCTGCGGATCGGTGCCATCGGGGGCAGGCGCACACCCGGACGCGCCGACCCCGGCCCTGGCGATCTGGTCGCGCACGGTGTCTTCGAACGGGGCGGCGGGCAGAGTGGCGACGAGGTCAGCATTCCGCCCCAGCGCGGCCAGCCAGGCGGCGGTGATGAACGCGCCGCCCCCGGCGTGCAGGCTCAACCCCTCGGCAAAGATCTCCTGCCCCATTGCGGGCAGACGACCGGTGCCGGAGAAGACCAGATCGCAGTAGAGCCTGCCGGCGCAGACCACGTTACGGTGGGTGTCGCGGGCATCCTTCACCGGATTGCCAACCCGCTGGCGCGATCGAAGATATGCAGATCCGCAATGTCCGCGTCCAAATGAACCTGCTCCCCGACCAAGGGGGGCGTGCGGCCTGAGGCCTTGGCGATCATCTCCCCGGCTGGGGTATCGACGTAAATCAAGGTCTCGGGGCCGAGCGGTTCGGTCACCGCCACGGTGCCGGTCAGCAGCCCGTCACCCCCGACCGGACGCAGGTCGTCGGGGCGGATGCCCAGCGTCACCGGCCCCTGGGTCGCAGCCTTCGCGATGGAGGCGCCGCCGGGCAGGACGATGCCGGACGCGGTGGCATCGGCCGAAATCATGTTCATCGAGGGCGCGCCGATAAAGCGCGCGACGAAGGTGTTGGCGGGGTTGCGATAGACATCCTCGGGCGTGCCGACCTGCTGGATGTGGCCATCCTTCATGATGACGATCCGGTCGGCCATGGTCATCGCCTCCACCTGATCGTGGGTCACGAACACGATGGTGGAGCCGACACGCTGGTGCAGCTTCTTGATCTCCAGCCGCATCTGCGTGCGCAACTGGGCGTCCAGATTGGACAGAGGCTCGTCGAACAGGAACAGGGCCGGATCGCGGACCATCGCGCGCCCGATGGCGACGCGCTGACGCTGACCACCGGACAGGGCGGCGGGCTTACGCTCCAGATATTCGGTCATTTCCAGAAAGTCCGCGACCTCCTCCACCCGTTTGGCCTTGTCGGCCTTGGGCATCTTCGAGGACCGCAGCCCGAATGCGATGTTCTTGCGTACGCTCATATGCGGGTAGATCGCGTAGTTCTGAAACACCATCGCGATGTCACGTTCCTTGGGCTCCAGGTTGTTGACGACACGCCCGTCGATGCGGATTTCACCGCCCGAGATTTCCTCCAACCCCGCGATCATGCGCAGGGTGGTGGACTTGCCGCAGCCCGACGGCCCGACGAAGACGATGAATTCGCCGTCGGTCACGGTCAGGTCGATGCCGTGCAGGACCTCCGTATTGCCATAGCGCTTGACGAGGTTGTGCAGGGAAAGTTCAGCCATGGGTCAGGACTCCTGAAGGGCGGAGAAAGCGGTGTCGAGGGCGGCCGAAGCCTCCTCGCGCCGCGTGATGCGTCGGGTCTGCGCGGTTTGCAGGTGATCCAGAGTGCCGGTGTAGGTCGTCAGGGCGGCGGCCAGCGCCGCAGGTGCCGGACCGCCGGGCCGGTCGCGCCGCGCGACGAAGGTTTCGGGCGACACCGTGATCTCGAACTCCCGCGGGTCGAGCATGGTATCGCGCCCGGTGATCTGCGTGAAACCGGCACGAAAGGCATCGTACCCCTCACCCAGTGGCCTGCCCGCCGCGATGACGGCGCGGGCCGTGATGGCCGCGACCTCATGCGCCTGACGGAAGGTCAGGTTCTCGTCGCGCACCAGCGTGTCGGCCAGTTCGGTGATGGTGACGCAGGCGGCGTCCATGTTCCGCCGCACCCGGTCCGCATTGATCGTGCAGGCGGGCAGGAACGCGGTGAGCAGGTCCAGCATCCGGCCCCCGCTTTCGAATGCGGCATACCCGGCCTGCTGCACCTCCCCCTCAGAGTCGTTCATGTCGGTGAAGGGGGTGTTGCGCATGGTGTCGACCATCACGTCACACCGCCCGGCGGTCACGGCGGCGAGGTGGCGCATATGCTCGATGGGCACCGGATTGCGTTTCTGCGGCATGATGGAGCTGATCTGCACAAGGGAGCCGGGAACCGACAGTTGCCCCACCTCGAACGCGGACCAGAACGCCATGTCCTGCACCACGCGGCCCAGATGCACGAAGGGCAGCTTCATCGCGGAATAAAGCCCCGTGATATAATCGACGGAGGCGATGCAGCCATAGGAGTTAAGCAGCGGTTCCTCGAACCCCAACAGCGTCGCCACACGCGCCCGGTCGATGGGAAAGCCCGTTGTCGTGATCGCTGCCGCACCCATCGGGCACAGGTCTAGGGGGGCTATCGCGGCGCTCAGCCGTTCCGCATCGCGCAGCACCACCTCCACCATCGCGGCCAGATAATGACCGAAGGTGGACGGTTGCGCCGGTTGACCGTGGGTATAGGCGACGATGGGGGTCTGCGCCTCACGCCGGGCCGTGTCGATCAGGGCGGAGGCAAGGGTCAGAAGCTGGGCCACCATCCCCTCCGCTCGCCAGCGCAGCGCCATCTTGAACAGGGTGTGGTCCATATCGTTGCGCGACCGGGCAGTGTGCAGCGCGCCGCCCAGATCGCCCAGACGGGCGCGTAGCTCTGCCTCGACCAGGAAGAACCAATCCTCATGCTCCCCGGTATAGGTCAGCGCGTCACGGTCCGTTTCCACCTCGATGGCGGTCAGGGCTGTGGCGATCTTGGCTGCGTCCTGTGCGTTCAAAATGCCGGTTTCATGCAGCATCACCAGATGGGCGCGGTTGATCGCGTCCATATCGGCGGCGTGATTGGTCTTCACCCCCTCGAACAGGGGGGCGAGGACCGTATCCTTGTAAACGGGGTGCGGGAATTTTTGCAGATCGACACTCATCCCTTCAGCCCCGCCATGACAACGCCGCGAATGATGAACCGTTGGAAGATCAGGAACACCACCAATGTGGGAATGGTCGAGATCGCGGCCCCGGTCATGATCAGCTCCCACGCCACATCCGCCTCATCCCCGAACCCGGCGAGGCCGACGGGCAGCGTGTACATGTCGGTGGAGTTGGTTACGATCAGCGGCCACAGGAATGCCGTCCAGTTGCCGAGGAAGACGAAGATCGCCAGTGCCGCCAGTGCCGGGCGCACCAACGGCATCGCCACGCTCCACCAGATCTGGAACTCGTTCAGGCCGTCGATGCGCGCCGCCTCGATGAAGTCATCCGGCACGCTTTCGAAGAACTGCTTCATCAGGAAAACACCGAACGCGGTCATCAGACCGGGGAACATGATGCCCCAGTAAGTGTCGAGCCAGCCGAAGCTTTGCGACATCAGATACCACGGGATCACCAGCATCTCCGTCGGGATCATCAGGGTGGACAGGATCGCGATGAATACCAGCGTGCGGCCCGGAAACTTGAACTTGCACAAGGTGTAGCCGACCAGACTGTCAAAGAACAAAGCGGAGATCGTGGTCAGCGTCGCCACGATCATCGAATTGACGAACCACCAGTAAAACCGGCCATCCTCCAGCACGTAGATGTAGTTCTCGAGCGTCGGTTCCTCGGGGATGAGGTTGACGTTATAGACCTCCCACGGCCATTTCAGCGAGGTCGAGATCATGTAGGCGATGGGCATCACCATCAGAATGCCGCCGCCGAACAGCAGCAGCCAGCGGATGATCTGCCCCATGTTGCGCGGTTTGCGCGGGGCCTTGGTGTCGAGGGTTGCCGCCGTCGTCGGCCGGATATCTGTCGCGGTCATCGGTCGGCCCTCAGCAGCCAGAGTTGGATCAGGCTGACGATCAGCAGGATGGTGAACAGCACCACCGTCTGCGCCGCGGCATAGCCCATGTCGAAGGAGTTGAACGCGGTGTCATAGATCATCAGCACCAACGGTTTGGTGGAGTTCAGCGGCCCGCCGGGATTGTTCGTCGTCATGTTGAACACATGGTCGAAGATCCGCAGGAACCCGATGGAGGAAAACACCACAATGAACACAATCGTCGGGCGCAGCAGCGGCAACGTGATTTCCCACAGCACGGTCCACCACGACACGCCGTCGATGCGCGCGGCCTCGTAATAGCTTTGCGGGATGGATCGCAGCCCGGCCATGAAGATGATGATCTGAAATCCCAGCCCGGCCCAGACCGCCGGCGCCAGAACGGCCGGCAAGGCATTGGTGGTGGAGTTCAGGAACGCGATCTGCTCGATCCCCACGCTGGCGAGCATATTGTTGAACAGACCGATGGGCACGCCCTGATAGAACCAGCGCCACACCCAGGCCATCGCCACGGCGGAGGTCATGAAAGGCAGGAAATACAGCATCCTGATGAATGAATGCCCGAACCGCAGCTTGTCCAGATGATAGGCGACCACGAAGCTGATCAGCAGGCTGACCGGCGTGCCGATGATCAGATACAGGAACGTGTTGGCGAAGACCTTCCAGAACACGGGGTCGTTCACCAGCTTCACGTAATTGTCCAACCCGGTCCAGGTCCGCGATCCCAGCAGGTTCCAGTCCTGGAACGAAATCAGGACGGCGTTGCCGGTCGGATAGAAGCGGATCACGGTATAGAACAGTACCGGCACGGCCAGGAAAATCCAGGCCCAGACGATCTGCTTCTGACGGATGGTCAGGTCGCGGTAACGGAACATTGGGGACGCTTTCGGTTATATTGAGCAAGGCGGCCCTCGAAAAGGCCGCCTTGCAGACTACGCTGACACATTAGTCGGCGTAGTATTCGTCGAGGATGGCCTGCTCGGCTGCGGCCGCCTCGGACAGGCTTTCGCCCGCGTCCTGTCCACCGATGTTAATGCGGCTGACCATATCCACAAGTACCTGACGTTGGCTACTTTCATTCGCGAACGTTGTGGTGTGCGCATATTCCAGACCACGGATGAAGGGGCCGAAGACCTCATCGTTGACGTTCTCATCGGTCATGCCGACCGATGGTTTCGCGGGCAGTTCGCCTACCACGTCCAGCCAAAGCTGCATCGCGTCGTCCGAGGTGATGAACTGCATGAACTTGACGGCGGCGTCGAATTTCTCACCCTCGGCCTTGGTGGTGATGGCGTTCACCCAGTACGAGGAATAGTTCGATTGCGTGCCGTCCGGACCGGCCGGAAGCTCCGTCACGCCCCAGCGCAACCCGCGCTGATCTGCCAGCGATCCGACGCGGAACGAGCCGTCGATATGCATCGCAGCGCGGCCTGCCCTGAAGGCGGCCTGCGGCTCATCCATGAAGCCCTCGACCGTCACGCCATGTTCGGACTGAAGCCCCGTGTAGTAATCGAGCGCGGCCCGGCCCGCTTCCGTATCGTAATTCACCGTCCGGTAATCGTCGAGATAGGGTTCCCCGCCGAACTGGCGGATCAGAACCTCGCGGAACCAGTGGTGATCCTGCGCCGTCATGCCGGTGGTAAAGCCGACCTGCGTGATGTTGCCTGCGCCGTCCCGCTCCGTCGTGGCCTTTGCGACCTCGACCAGCTCCTCCAGCGTGGTCGGCGGCTCGACCCCGGCATCCTCAAGAATCCGCTCGTTGTAGAACAGGGCGAGGGAGCGTACGGCGGTGGGCAGGGCGTAATACTGGCCGTCCTTCTTCATCGCGCCGACCATGGGGAAGAATTCCGCGTCGATCACGGCGGGATCGAAGGCGTCGGTGGGCAGGGGCTGGATCAGGCTCGCCTCGATGTAGTCGTTCAGCCAGCCATAGAACAACTGCACCACATCCGGCCCTTCGCCCGCCGGAATCGCGGCGGCGACCTTCGTGCGATAATCGGCATAGGGGAAATGCGTCATGGTGACGGTGATGTCGGGGTTTTCCTCCTCGAACGACGCGATGAGCTGCTCCATCGCCTCGACCCGCGCGTCGAAGAAGTACTGCCAGTATTCGATTTCGACATCCGCCGAGGCGGCACCCGGCAGAAGTGCGGCAGTGGCTGCTCCTGCAAGTATAAAGGACTTGAGTTTATTTCGCATTTTCTGCGTCTCCCTGTTGTGCGGCCGCCGCCCTGGGGCGTGGCAGATAGCGTCGATACCCGCGCTGAGGAAAGCTTGGATCAATTCAGTTGAATAATCAACCCGGTTGATTTAATCCGGATGCATGAAGCTGGAAACCGATCAGACAGGTGCGAATGGCGAACGGGCCCGGGTCCATAACCGGCAGCTGGTTCTGGGGCGTATTCTGGCCGCCGGAACGATGGGCCGTGCCCAGATCGCGCGGGCATCGGGGCTAAGCACGCAAGCGGTCAGCAAGATCATCGCGACGTTGGAACAGGACGGTCTGTTGCAGCAGCAGGGCACCCGGTCTGCCGGTCGCGGTCTGCCGGCCGTGCTCTATGCCGTGAATCCCGAGGGTGGCTATGCGCTGGGCTTCGAGGTGCGCCCGAACGTCATTCTGGGCGCATTGCTGAACCTCAAGGGCACCCGGATCGCCACCTTGCGGGAACCTGTGGACGCGGCGACCCCACAGGAGGCCGCCGCAATCATCGTGACGATGCGCGACCGGATGATCGCCGAAGCCGCCATCGACCCCGCGCGCATCATGGGGGCAGGGGTCGCTTTGCCCGGCCCGTTCGGGCGCACCGGGTTGAGCGCGGAGGCAAGTGCCCTGCCCGGATGGGAGGGCACCGACCCGATTTCGCTCATCGGTGGCGCGCTGAACCTGCCGATCACGGTGGAAAACGATGCGAATGCCGCTGCGGTTGCCGAACGGATCAACGGCATGGCCGAGGGGTTCGGAACCTATGGCTACCTGTATTTCGGGGCGGGCCTTGGCCTGGGTCTGGTCAATGACGGGCATCTGGTCACCGGTGCCTATGGCAATGCGGGTGAGATCGGGCATTTGCCCTTGGCGCATGACGGCCTGCTGCTGGAACGCGCGGTGTCCCGTCTGAGCCTGGTCGCGCGGTTGCAGGCTGCGGGCGTGGCCGCGCCCGATATAGATACGTTGAGCGCACTGGCCGCGCACAATCACCCTGTCGTGCAGGGCTGGATCGCGGATGCCGCAGCGCCGCTTGCCCGGGCGGTGCATGTTGTCGAGACGCTGTTCGATCCCGAGACGATCATTCTGGGCGGAGCGATGCCGCAAAAGATCCTCGTCGATCTGGTCGCGGCGGTCGATCTGAGTGCGGCGTCGATTTCCAACCGGGAGGGACGCGCGGTTGCCCGCCTGATCTGCGGTCGGACCGGGCGGCTGGTCGCGGCGGAGGGGGCCGCCGCACTCGTGCTCAACCGATTGTTCACGCCGCGTTTCGCCCCCGTGGCATCTGCATTGCAATAGAGGTTTTTCATGACGCCAGATCAGTCCCGCATCGCCGCCGAACGCACCGCACCGCGCATCGTCAGACTGGGACAGGCGTTGAGCGCGCTGCGCTCCGTCGTGGGGTTCATGAACACCGGGGCGCATCCCGATGACGAACATTCCGCCATGCTGGCCGCGCTGCGCTATCGTGACGGCATCGCGCTGAGCTATGCGTGCTCGACCAGGGGGGAGGGCGGACAGAACGATATCGGGCGCGAATCCGGCCCGGTTCTGGGCACCCTGCGCACAGCGGAGATGGAGCGCGCGGCCGAGGTTCTGGACATGAACCTGTACTGGTTGAGCCAGCGGCCCGGCGACATCCACGATTTCCGCTTTTCCAAGAGCGGTACGGAAACACTTGCGAAATGGGGACGCGACAGGACGTTGTCCCGGTTCGTCCATATCGTGCGGATGGAACGGCCAGACGTCATCTGCCCGACCTTTCTGGATGTGCCGGGCCAACACGGGCATCACCGGGCAATGACGGAACTGGCGCACGACGTCTTCGCGGCGGCGGCGGATCCGGGTTTCGATTGCGATTTGCCTGTCTGGGAGGTCTCCAAGATGTACCTGCCGGCCTGGTCCGGCGCGGGTCAGGCCTATGACGACGATCTGCCGCCGCCCCCCGCCAGCCTGATGGTGCAAGGGGGCGTCGATCCTCTGACCGGGTGGAGCTTCGAGCGGATTGGTCAGCAATCGCGAGCCTTTCACATGACGCAGGCCATGGGCCGTTGGGTGCCCGCAGGTGAGGAACGGGATTTCGCCCTGCATCTGGCCGCCACCCGGTTGAGCGGTGCCGACACCGCCATCACCGACAAGTTGCCACGCAGCCTGTCCGATCTGGGGGATCACGTGCAGTTGACCAAGGCCGATCAGGCCATTGCCCGGGCGTGCGACGCTTTTCCAGACGGTGCCGCGATCAGTCCGGCCACAGCCGAGGGTTTGCAGGCCGTTCGCGCAGCGCAGGAGGTCATGTCACAGGCCGAACTGGCGCGCCACGGTCATCGCTTGCAGCGGGCCGAACGGCAGTTGACCCGTGTACTGATGGAAGCCGCAGGGCTGGAGGTTCACGCCCGGGTGCACCCCGTCCTGCTGCGCCCCGGCGACACCGCCAGCGTCACAGTGGAAAAGCGCGCGGGGGATGCCGCCGTTTCCACCTCACTGATTTCAGGGAACTGGGGCAACTCGGGCGGCAATGCGCTGATCGCACCGGACAGGCTGAGCGATCCCTACCCCGATACCTGGCGGCCCGCCTGCCCCGACGCCCCCTGTATCGAGGTGCGGTTCGAAGTCGCCGGGGTCGAGGCCGTGCAGCATGTGGCGTTCGAGACGCCGCCGCGCGTCATACCCGCGGTAAGCGGTCGGGTCACCCCATCGGCCGTGCTGGTCAACCGCGCCGCGCCGCGCCAGATCGACTTGAGCGTTCGTGAAATCACGCCGCACGGTTCGGTCCCGTCATTCGACCTGCCTGCGGGGTGGGATCTGAACGACATGCGTCTGAACGTGCCCGAAGATGCCGCGCCAGGTGTGTACGAGGCCCGCCTGATGCTGGACAAGGAACCCGCCGACACCCTGACCCGGATCGAGTATCCGCACGTGGCGACGCGCACCTTTGTCGCGCCCGCGACCCTGCGCGTATGTGTGCTGGACGCGGTTTTGCCAGAGGTAAAGATCGCCTATGTCGGAGGCGGTAACGACCGTGTCGGGCATTGGATGCGTGCGATGGGACTGCATGTCGAGGAACCCGACAACGAGACCCTTCTGACGAGTCTGGACCGATTCGATACGGTGGTGATCGGTATCTTCGCCGTGCGATTCCGCAAGCTTGCCCCCGTCATGAGTCGCCTGCGAACCTGGGTCGAGCAGGGCGGCACGCTGGTCACGCTGTACCACCGGCCCTGGGACGACTGGGATCCGCAAGCCATACCGCCGCGTATGCTCGAAATTGGCGCACCCTCACTGCGATTCCGCGTCACGAATGCGGAGGCGGAGGTTGATGTTTTGCAACCGCGACACCCGCTGTTCAACACTCCGAACACGATCGAAGCCGCCGACTGGAACGGCTGGGACAAGGAACGCGGCCTGTATTTCGCCAAGGCGTGGGATGAGGCCTATACCCCTCTGGTCGCCCTGCACGACCCTGATGAGCCACCATTGCAGGGCGCATTGCTGAGCGGTGATATCGGTGACGGGCGGCACGTTCACTGCGCCTTGAACCTGCATCATCAGATGGAGGCCCTGACCACCGGCGCGTTCCGGCTGATGGCCAACATGGTGGCGAAACGCTAGATGACCCCGCCGCGCAACCTGTCCGGCGGCGCGTGGCAGCTCGCAGATATGTCGCTCAACATCTGGGCGCTGGTGATCGTGAAATCGGTTGGGCTGGACGTACCGGCGGCTCAGTTGGTCTTTCTGCGCGCGCTGACCGGGCTGGTCCTGATCCTGCCGTGGATCTGGGTCGCGCGCGATCGATTTCGCGGTTTGGACGACCTGCCGCTTCACGTGTTGCGGGTGGGGCTGTCGGCGGTGACGCTGACCGCCAGCTTCTTTGCGGTGGCGCGGCTGCCACTGGCGCTGTTCAGCGCGATCCAGTTCACGCGGCCCGTGGTAACGATGATACTGGCGACGTTCATCCTGCGCGAACTGATCCCGCGCAGGCGCTGGCTGGCGGCGGCAGCGGCGCTTGCCGGGGCGGCAATCGCCATCGGTCCCACCGGCGCGGAGTGGAGCTGGGGCCTGCCCGCCGCGGGTTTGGTCGTGTTGTCGGGAACCGGCGCGATCATCGTGACCAGACGGTTGAGCGCAGCGCCCCGTGTCGTGATGATGACGTTCTACACCGCTGGTCTGGCGGTCTGTACGGCCCCGTTCGCCATTGCCGGTTGGGTCAGCGTGCCCGCCGCGATCTGGCCGGCCCTGCTGGCCATCGGCATCTTTGCGCAGACGGCGCAATTCTGCTTTCTGGCGGCGCATTCACGGGCGGAGGCGGGATTCCTCTCCGTTCTGGGATACCTGTCGTTGCCACTGACGACGAGCATCGGATTCCTGATCTTCGGAGAGGTTCCCGAACCGCGATTCTATCTGGGCGCGGCGCTGATCCTGGGCAGCGCACTGGCCGTCGCGGCCCGTCCACGCACGTTACGGCAACGGGTATAGAGGGGCAAAGGCATGGGGCAGAGGCAAGTTCCGCTCTGCCACTGGAGGGATCGCGCGGCCCCCCGAAAGTGGAGGGGCCGCGCATCGGATCAGTATTCCACGACCGCGCGAATGGATTTGCCCTGATGCATCAGGTCGAAACCGTGGTTGATCTCATCCAGCTTCAGCTTGTGTGTGATCATCGGGTCGATTTCAATCTTTCCGTCCATGTACCAGTCCACGATCCTGGGCACATCGGTCCGGCCCCGTGCGCCGCCGAAAGCCGTGCCGCGCCATGAGCGCCCGGTGACAAGCTGGAACGGACGAGTCGAAATCTCCGCGCCTGCGGCCGCGACCCCGATGATGATCGACTCGCCCCAGCCCTTGTGCGCGGATTCCAGCGCGGTGCGCATCACGTCCGTGTTGCCGGTCGCGTCAAAGGTATAGTCCGCGCCGCCCTTGGTCAGGTTCACCAGATAGGGCACCAGATCGCCCTCGACCTCGGTCGGGTTCACGAAATCTGTCATGCCGAAGCGGGTGGCCATCTCGACCTTGGACGGGTTGATGTCCACACCGACGATTTGACCCGCACCGGCCAGTCGCAGGCCCTGAATCACGTTCAACCCGATTCCGCCCAGCCCGAAGACAATGGCGGTCGAGCCGATCTCGACCTTTGCGGTGTTGATGACCGCGCCGATGCCGGTGGTCACGCCGCAGCCGATATAGCACACCATGTCGAAGGGCGCGTCCTTGCGTATTTTCGCAGCCGCGATTTCCGGCATCACCGTGAAGTTCGAGAAGGTGGACGTGCCCATGTAGTGAAAGATCGGGTCGCCATCCAGCGTGCTGAAGCGGGAGGTCCCGTCAGGCATCAGACCCTGACCCTGCGTCGTGCGCACGGATTGGCACAGGTTCGTCTTGGGGTTCAGGCAGTATTCGCATTCGCGACATTCGGGAGTGTAGAGCGGGATCACATGGTCGCCGACCTTCAGCGAGGTGACACCGGGGCCGATCTCACGCACGATGCCTGCCCCCTCATGCCCCAGAATGGCGGGAAAGATCCCTTCTGGATCCGCGCCGGAGCGGGTGAATTCATCGGTATGGCAGATGCCGGTCGCCATGATCTCGACCAGCACCTCACCGTGGCGGGGGCCGTCTAGGTTGACCTCGGTGACTTCGAGGGGCTTGCCTGCCTGAATGGCAATGGCTGCGCGGGTTTTCATGGAACAACTCCCTGTATCCGTTTGCGACAAACTGAGCGAAATCAGACCGCTCGGCAAGGGTCGCAATCGGTACAAAGCACTGATTGGCGCGGTCGCGAGAGATGGATAAGATCGCGCCAAAGGCAGGAGGCAGCATGCAGGATGAGGCGGTGCGCACCATCAGGGCGCTGGTGATCGGGGCGATTGGCGGGGTGGCGGCATGGCTGGTGGGTTTGCCCGCACCCATGTTGATGGGACCAGCGATCAGCGTGACCATAGCTGCAGTGTCGGGTCAGCGGATGCACATGCCCGTCTGGTTGCGCGACAGTGCATTCGTCATCATTGGGATCGGTATGGGCGCAGGCGTCACGCCCGAAACGTTGCAGGCGGTGCGCACCTGGCCCGCCAGCATCGCGTTTCTGATTGTCGTCGTGGCCGCGATCCTGGTGGTCGGGGCCGCGGCGGTGGCGTGGCTGTTCGGCAAGGATTGGCGCACATCCGTTCTGGCCGCATCCCCCGGCCATCTGAGCTACGTCCTGGGCTTGGGGGTGGAGATGCGGGCCGATATCGGCTTCGTCACCGTGGTGCAGAGCCTGCGATTGCTGGCGCTGACCCTCCTCGTGCCGGTGGTGGTGGTCATGGGCGGTCAGGTCGGAACGCCCTCTCTGCCCGTGGCTCCATTGGCCCTGATCCCGCTGGCGCTGTGCATTCTGGCATCGGGCGTGAGCGGTATGATCCTGGCCCGTCTGGGCGTACCGGCGGCACTGTTGCTGGGCGGCATGTTCGTGTCGTCCTTCGCCCACGGCATCGGATTGATCCACGGCGGCGTGCCGGGATGGCTGGCCTTGCCTGCGTTCGGCGTGATGGGGACGCTGATCGGCACCCGCTTTGATGGGGCGCGCTGGGCGGTGTTGCGCGCCGCGCTGGGCGCATCGGTCGTTCTGACCAGCCTGTCGGTGGGCATCGCAATCATCGGGGCGTTCATGGTGGCGTGGCTGACCGATCTGCCCACGATGCAGGTGCTGATCGCCTTCGCCCCCGGTGGGGTGGAGACGATGGCCGCGATGGCGGTGTTGCTGGACGCGGATCCGGCCTTTGTTGCGGCGCATCATGTCTTGCGCCTGTTCGTGCTGACGGCGCTGGTGCCGCTGGCCTTGCGGTTGAGGTAAGGATGCCTCCGGCGGGGATATTTGGGGAAAGTGAAAGATGCCGTAATGGGGCTGTCGGCGAATCGAGCACGTTTCGCTTGTTTGTCAGCATGATCTGAAGTGCCGTTGCC
>NZ_JACJUQ010000007.1:0-178765 GCF_014235845.1 Pontivivens nitratireducens
GTTCGGCGAGCGCTTCGACGCTTGAGTATCTGAAACCGCATGGACCGGGCCAGATACACAGAGGTCAGGACACTCCCATGTGGCCGGCACTGCGGCATCCCTGATCGGAACGATCACGACCGTGATCGGCACGCTTATCGGTTTTATGATCGGGCAGTCCTTTGACGACACGATCGTCCCCCTCGCTGTGGGGTATCTGTCATGTGGCGTGCTAACCCTCGTCGTCCTGCTGGTGACCGAGAGCGGACAACTTTTCCGTCGCACGGCCTAAAAATATGGAACGATATTGCATCACCGGACGTTCGGTCCCTTAAACGCAAAGTTGCACGCAGACACCGGAAAGACAGCACCACATGAGTTTCATCGCGCGCGCGGCACTTTTCCTGCTGCTCAGCTTCTTCGTCATGCAACCGGCCAACGCACAGGTCATTCCGGGATTGGGCTCCGGCACAGCATCCGAGGAAAGCTCGGCGGAGGATCCCGCGCAAGAGCCGGACGTCGTAAGCGGACAAGTCGATGCGTTGGTGGATTTGCTGCGCAATCCCGGTGTTCTGGACGCGCTGACCGAACGGCTGGCAGCCTCCGAAGCGCCGGTTGAGGTGACCCCGGCACCCGTCGAAAACGATCCCCCCGCTTCCTTTGGCCGTCGCATCGCCAATGTCACAACCGACGCGGCCGAGGATGTCGCGCGATCCGCAAATCGTCTGTGGCTGGGCATCAGCCGCCTGCCGACCATCATCGAACGGTCCCTGGGGGCATTCGACCAGCTGGTGCTGATGACGGCGCTGACCGAACTGGCGCTGGTCGTGGTCATAACCTACGCCGTGTTCCTGACGCTGCGCTATCTGGGGCGGCGCTACGATCTGCGGATCGCACGCCGGGTAAACGAAGCGAACGGGGCCGTCCTGTTCGCATTCGCCCTGCTGGCATCGTTCAAGGATCTGGTGATCGCCATCGTCGCGGGGGCGGCGGGATATGGGCTGCTGCTCGTCTTTACCCGCAACAGCGGCGGTATCGGAGAAACCCAGGCGCTGTACCTGAACGCCTTCCTGCTGGTCGAAGCCACCAAGATCCTCATTCGCACGGTTCTGTCGCCCCGCGTTTCCGCCCTGCGACTGGTCCGCTTGCCGGACCGGGGCGCGGTAATTCTGGCGCGATGGCTGACCGTCTGCACGACGATATTGGGATACGGCCTGATGCTGGTGGTCCCGCTGGTGAACGTGAACGCATCCGTTCTGGCCGGCAGCGCGACGGGAACCGTGATCTCCATCGCGGTGGTGCTCAGCGCGCTGGTGATGGTGTTGTATCACCGAAAGGCCATTACGGCGTGGCTGATACCTCGAAACGCCTCGCGCCGCGGGATCGTCCGGGTGCTGATCTCTCTCTGGATCGTACCGACGGTCATCTACCTGCTGGGGCTGCTGGCCATCGTGGCGACACGTCCGGGGGGCATTCTGGTGCCGCTGTTGCAAAGCACGGCCATCATTCTGGGTGCAATCATCCTGGCGATGATCACGCTTCAGTTCCTGACCGGAGCCATCGCGCGCGGCGTAAGGCTGCCGGAAAGCTGGAAGATGCGGTTTCCCTTGCTGGAACGTCGCCTGAATTCCTTTGTGCCCAAGATCCTGTGGGTGCTGCGATTTGTCCTCTTCATCGTAGTCATCGGTGTCATTCTGAGCGTCCTTGGCGTCTTTGATTTCAGGGCGTGGGCCAGCAGTGATCTGGGCGCGATGGTGCTGTCCAGCGGCTTCAGCGTCCTGTTGATCACCATCGTGGCGTTCGCGATCTGGCTTCTCCTCAGCTCGTGGGTGGAGTTTCGCCTGAACCCCGATTTCGGCAAGGCGGCGACCGCGCGTGAGCAGACCCTGCTGACATTGCTGCGCAACGCCGCGACCATCGCGTTGCTGATCATCACCGCGATGATCGTGTTGAGCGAGCTGGGCCTCAATATCGGGCCGCTGCTTGCCTCCGCCGGGGTTCTGGGTCTGGCCATCGGTTTCGGTGCGCAAAAGATGGTGCAGGACATCATCACCGGCGTGTTCATCCAGTTCGAGAATGCGATCAATGTGGGCGACGTCATCAGTGTAGGTGGCATCACCGGCGCGGTGGAGCGGTTGACCGTCCGCTCCGTCTCGCTGCGCGATCTGCACGGTGTGTTCCACATCATACCGTTCTCCTCCGTCGATCTGGTATCGAACTACATGCGCGAATTCTCGTTCTACGTCTGTGACATGGGCATCGCCTACCGTGAGGATATCGACGACGCCAAGCTCGCGATGCACGATGCCTTCGAGGAGTTGAAGCGTGAGGAAGCCGGTCGCGACATTCTGGGCGATCTGGAATGGTTTGGTCTCAACAGCTTCGGTGACAGCGCGATTGTCGTACGCGCGCGGATCAAGACCCTGCCCGGCCAGCAATGGGGCATCGGACGCGCTTACAACCTGATCCTCAAACGGATGTTCGACGAACGCTCCATCGAGATTCCGTTCCCGCATCAGACGATCTATTTCGGTGAGGACAAGCAGGGCAAGGCGCCCCCGATGCGCGTGCTCAGCGAACAGGTTCAGGCCGCGCGCGAAACCCCAAAGCCGGAGGAGTTCGAGCGCCGCGAAACCGAACGGCCCGAAACCACGGTCGAGAACGATCCGCACAAGCACATGCCCGAATCCTACGAAACCCCCGATGGCGGGGACGCACCCCGATAGGTGCTCTGCCGGCGCGGCTGGCCGCCTCAGGCCGCCTGCCGCGCCCGGCGGTCACGCCGTACCGTCACCACGAAGCTGAACACGAAGACCGCCGTCAGCAGCAGAATGATCGTCGGCGCGGGGGCCGAATCCAACCAGAAGCTGAGATAGACCCCCGCCACGGCAGCAACCACGGACACCACCGTCGCGATGATCAGCATCGCGCCGAAGCGGCGCGTCCACAAAAAGGCGATGGCGCCCGGTGCGATCAGCAATCCGATGGCGAGGATTATGCCGATGGCCGTCAGGGCGCTGACCACGCTCAGCGATATCATCGCCAGCAATCCGTAGTGCAGCCACCGCACCTTCAGCCCAATCGCCTGCGCATGGGCAGGGTCGAAGATCAGCGCCATCAGGTCGCTGCGCAGCAGCAGCAGTGCCAGCGTGATCCCCACAGCGACCGAACCGGTCCAGACGATGTCGCGCCACCCGATGCCCAGCATGTCACCGAACAGGATGTGATCCAGATGCAGGTTGGACGGCACCGCCGCGAACAGCACGATGCCCAGACCGAACATGCCGGAAAACACGATGCCCATCACCGTGTCCTCCTTCAACCGGCTGTTGAGGTTCAGCCAGCCTGTCGAGACGGCACAGAACATTCCCGCCAGAAACGCTCCGATGGCCAGCGGAATGCCCGCCACATAGGCCAGCACGATCCCCGGCAGGACGGCGTGCGAAATCGCGTCGCCCATCAAAGACCAGCCGCGCAGCACCAGAAAACAGCTCAGCAACGCCATGGGGATCGCGATCAGTATCGAAATCGCAAAGGCACGCTGCATGAAGTCGAATACGAAGGGTGTCGTCCAGTCCATCATGCGGCCCCTGTCCGTCGTGCCCGGCGCTTCGCCGCCAGAATGCCATGCTTGGGTGCGAACACGAACGCCGCCAGAAAGATCAGCGTTTGCAGGCACACGATGATGCCGCCCGTCGCACCGTCCAGAAAGAAGCTGAGATACGCGCCGAGAAAGCTGGACCCCGCGCCGATTGAGATGGCGATCACGATGACGCGCGACATCCGGTCGGACAGCAGATAGGCCGTCGCCCCCGGCGTCACCACCATCGCGATCACCAGAAACGCGCCCACAGTCTGCATCGCCGCCACCGTGGAGGCCGCCAGCAGCGTGAAGAACAGCACGCGCAAGCCCTGCGTCGGCAACCCGATGGAGCGTGCATGCGCCTCATCAAAGAAGGTCAACAGCAGGTCGCGCCACTTCACGATCAGCACCAGCATCGTCACGGCCCCGATGATCGCCAGTTGCAGCGTATCGGCGGGCGTGATCGCCAGAACGTTGCCCATCACGATGGTCTGCACGTTCACGCTGGTCGGGTTGAGTGAGACCATGAACAGTCCCAACCCGAAGAAGCTGGTAAAGATCAGCCCGATCACCGCATCCGCCTTGAGCCGGGTGCGGGCCTGCAGGAACAGGATCGCCACCGCCGCCAGTCCACCGGACAGGAACGCGCCCACCGCGAAAGGCAATCCCAGCATGTAGGCCCCCGCCACTCCGGGCACGATGGCATGGCTCAACGCGTCACCGATAAGGGACCAGCCCTTGAGCATCAGGAACGCGCTGAGAAAGGCACAGATCGCCCCGACAAGGGCACTGACCCACATTGCGTTGACCATATAGCCATAGGTAAACGGCTCAAGAAGCATCGTCGTCCCGTTCCCCATAGATCACGAAAGGCCGCTCATCGTCGGAAATCACCGTGACGTGACGCGCATCGTCATCGTCATGGTGCAGGTCCGCGCCGCCCAGAACGAAGTGCCGCAGCACCCCGCCAAAGGCCATTTGCAGGTTCTCGGCGGTAAAGACCTCCTCCGTCGGGCCCTCGGCCAGAACTGTCTTGTTGATCAGAACGGTCCGGTCGCAGAATTCCGGTACGGAGCCGAGATTGTGGGTCGAGACCAGCATCACCCGCCCCTCGTCACGCAATTCGCGCATCAGGGCGACGATCTGCTCCTCGGTCGTGACGTCCACGCCGGTGAACGGTTCGTCCAGCAGGATGATCTGCCCCTCCTGCGCCAACGCGCGGGCAAGGAAGACCCGCTTTTTCTGTCCACCGGACAGTTCCCCGATCTGACGCTTGGCGAAATCCGTCATGCCGACGCGGGCCAGCGCGTCGCGCACGGCCTCACGATCCACGGCCTTGGGGATGCGCAGCCAGTTCATGCGGCCGTATCGGCCCATCATCACCACATCCTCGACCAATACGGGGAAGTCCCAGTCCACCTCCTCCGCCTGCGGCACATAGGCCACCAGATTGCGTTTCAGCGCCGCATCGCGGGAGCCGCCGAACATGGTGACAGACCCGTCCGAGACGGGGACAAACCCCATCAAGGCCTTGAACAGAGTTGATTTTCCCGAGCCGTTCACCCCGACAAGTGCGGTGATCGAGCCCTTGGGAATCTCGAAACTGGCATCGTGCAATGCGGTGTGGCCATTGCGGTACGTGACCGTCAGGTCCGCCACGCTGAGGCCGGGGCTGACGACGTCCTTCATTGCGTTAACCCCACGGCAATCGTCTGAGTGGTGACGCGCAGCAGGTCCAGATAGGTGGGCACAGGGCCGTCCGCCTCGCTCAGGCTATCGACATACAGCACCCCGGCATAGTCCGCGCCGGTTTCCCGCGCGATCTGACGCGCCTGATCGTCAGGGACCGTGCTTTCGGAGAAGACGGCCCCGATATTGTGCTCCCGCACCGCGTCGATAACCTGCCGGACCTGCTGCGGGGTGCCCTGCTGATCCGCGTTGATCGGCCAGATATACAGCTCCTTCAGATCGAAATCGCGGGCCAGATAGCTGAACGCGCCCTCGGATGTGACCAACCAGCGACGGTCCTGCGGCACGTCGGCCAGGCTGTCACGGATCGGCTGCACCATGGCGTCGATCTGGGCCATGTAGGCCTCGGCGTTGGCGATATAGCTCTCGGCATTGTCGGGGTCATGCGTGACCAGCGCATCGCGTATATTCGCGACATAGATCTTCGCATTGTCCGGCGACATCCACGCGTGGGGGTTGGGCAACCCTGCATAAGGACCGGACCCGATGCCGACAGGTTCCACCCCTTCGCTGACAGTCGCCTGGGGAATCTCACCAATATTGCGAAAGAACCGCTCGAACCATTGTTCCAGGTTCAGCCCGTTCCACAGGATCAGATCGGCGTCCTGCGCGGCCATAATGTCGCGCGGTGTCGGCTGGTAATAATGCACCTCCGCCCCCGGTCGCGTTATGCTGCGCACCTCCGCTGCATCCCCCGCCACGTTGCGCGCCATGTCTGCGATGATGGTGAACGTCGTCACGACCTTGAAATCCTGCGCCTGGGCCAAGGCAGGAAACATCAGGGCGACGATCAATGTCAGACGGGTAAGCATGTAATCCTCCAGTGGGTTCGATGGAAAGCTATGGCGTTGCCCGGTCTTGTCAATGCAAATGCGACTTATTCTCATTAAGACTTGCTGTTGCGACGCAAATGCTGCTTATTGCGAAACATGAACGAGCTTTCGCGATATGAACGACAGATCAAGCAGGCCGGCCTGCGCTTGACGGCGCCGCGCCGAATCATCCTGCGCATTCTGGAACAGAGCGGTGACCACCCCGACGCGGCGGAGATTTTCCAGCGCGCGGCCAAGATGGATGCCAGAATCTCACTCGCCACAATCTATCGCACCATGAAGGTTCTGGAGGAGACCGGCGCGGTTGAGCGTCATGCCTTTCAGGGCGGCCCTGCCCGGTTCGAGCAGGCCGACCGCGAACATCACGATCACCTGATCGACATCGAAACCGGTGCGGTGGTCGAATTCACCTCACCCCGGATCGAGGAATTGCAGCGCGCCATAGCCGAGGAGCTGGGCTATGAGATCGTCGATCACCGGTTGGA
Source organism: Pontivivens nitratireducens (assembly GCF_014235845.1). Taxonomy (GTDB): domain Bacteria; phylum Pseudomonadota; class Alphaproteobacteria; order Rhodobacterales; family Rhodobacteraceae; genus Pontivivens; species Pontivivens nitratireducens. The sequence goes on from NZ_JACJUQ010000007.1 coordinate 6,630, forward strand.
GCTGTACGGGCGCAAGATGACATGAGGATCGTCGGCGGTGAATTTCGCGGACGCGCGCTGGCGGCGCTGGGAAAGGGCGACGTGGCCGCGCATTTGCGCCCCACCACCGACCGCGTGCGTGAGACGCTGTTCAACATCCTGCGCGCCTATGACCTGCCCCAGGGGGCGCGGGTGCTGGATCTGTTTGCCGGAACCGGCGCGCTGGGGCTGGAGGCGCTGTCACGCGGGGCCGTGCATCTGACGGCGGTCGATAACGGCGCGAAGGCATCCTCGCTGCTGCGGCGCAACGTTGAGGTGCTGGGCGTCGCGGATCGTACGCGCATTATCAGGCGGGACGCACGAAAGCTGTTCGTGACCGACACGCCGAACGACCTGATCTTCCTCGACCCGCCCTATGGCAGGTCTATGGGCAGCGCAGCCCTGACCAGCGCCCTGGATGGCGGCTGGATCGCGCCCGACGCCCTGATCGTGTGGGAGGAAGCCACCCCGCAACCCGTGCCTGCCCCTCTGCGTGAGGTTGAGCGGCGCAGCTTCGGCGATACCTCGGTGCAGTTTCTGACGCCTGGTTAGGCCAGTCCGACGATGTTCATCGGCGCGTCGGTGCTCCACCCCGGCGGCACGGTCCGCTCGAATTTCGGCAGACGCTCGATCTTCTGCTCCCAATTCTTCAATGCCGGATTCTGCATCATGTCGTGCAATTCGGACGGCTCCAGATGATCCAGCGACCGGCGCATCCACTGGATACCGGGATACAGCACGATATCGGCGGCGGAGATCTTGTTGCCACCCAGCCAGGGCATCAGGCGCAGACGATGCAGGATCGTTGCAAATTCCCGAACACCGATCTGCATCGCCCCGGCCAGATCGGCGGCCCGTGTTTTCTGTTCGCCGGTGAAGGCGATTGTCGCCAAGGTGACCATCGCGCCACGCAGGTGATTTTCGTAATCCATGATCCATTGCCAGATCACCCCGGCCTCGGTCGCGCTGCGTCCGAACAACGGCGGCTCCGGCTTAACCCGGTCCAGATAGGCCAGGATCGCCAGAGATTCGCGCACAGGCCCGTCCGGCGTCATCAGAACCGGCACCTGGCCGCGCGGGTTGATTTGCAGAAAGGACGGATCGGACATTTCGGCGCTGCCCGGATCGAACCTGGTTTCGGTGTAGCGGATTTTCTTGAGGTTGAGCGCCAGCATGACCCGCCAGACAGAGGGTACACCGCTGAGCCAGTAAAGGTGATACGCCATGTCTTGCCCCTCGTTTCGTCTAGCGGCCCCAATGGGCGCGCCTCTGTCGAGACATTCGCGTCCTGGAAGACCGAAATTCTCATGATGCTCCTCGCCCGGAAATGCGCGCTGTAACCGTTGCGCATTGTCCTGGGAGGAAAGTGGTGGGGGGGACAGGATTCGAACCTGTGTAGGGTTTCCCCGACGGAGTTACAGTCCGTTGCATTTGACCGCTCTGCCACCCCCCCGACGCGATCGTCTCTAGGTGACGTGGCGGGTGGATACCGGGGGGGGTGGGGCGCGTCAACACGAAATGCGCAAACCTTTACGCGGTGGGCGCACAGGACTATGCAAAACAGGACTATGCAAACAGGCCTGTGCAAGACGGGCCATGCAAACAGGCCTGTGCAAAGCGGCCCTCTGCAAAGACGAGACCGGAACGGAGAGACCATGGCAGGCCAGGCAGACAAGAAACCCAAATGGGTCGTCGCAAAGGAACGCAGCCGCAACGGCCAGCCGGACACCGTCTGGCTGTTCGGCCTTCATGCCGTGCGCGATGCCCTGCGCAACCCGAACCGCCAGAAATTGCGGTTGATGGTGACCAAGAACGCCGCCGACCGGTTGGGCGATGCGTTGAGCATGGGGCCAGAGCCCGAAATCGTCGATCCGCGCAAATTCGACGCTCCCCTCGATCCGCAATCGGTGCATCAAGGGGCCGCGATGGAGGTCAAACCCCTCGACTGGGGGTCGGTCAGTGAGCGTTGCGCCTCAGGCGATGGCGCGCCCTTGGTGGTGCTGCTGGACCGGGTGACCGACCCGCACAATGTCGGCGCCGTGCTGCGCTCGGCCGAGGTGTTCGGCGCACGGGCCGTCATCGCGCCGCACCGTCATTCCGCACCTGAAACGGGAGCCCTGGCCAAGACGGCCTCCGGCGCGTTGGAGCGTCAGCCCTATCTGCGGGTTCCCAATCTGGCCAATGCCATGACAGCCCTGCGCGAAATGGGGTATTTCATCATGGGGCTGGACGGAGAGGCGGAGCACACGCTGCCCGGAACCCTTGCCGAACTGCCCAACGTGCCGATCGCCCTCGCCCTGGGGGCGGAGGGGCCGGGTCTGCGCGACAAGACGAAGGAAACCTGTCACCGGCTGGTGAAGATCCCGTTCGCAGGCGAATTCGGCTCTCTCAACGTCTCCAACGCGGCGGCGGTATCGCTGTATGCGACACAGACACATATGAACCGCTAGGGGTCGCTTCGGTCTCCACCAACCCCACGATATGCAGCATTGTGGATGCTACGTTGCACCCTCACCAACCGCCCCGATGACATCTGACCGGCGAACCTCGGCAGGCAGAGAATCACCCTAGGGTTGTGTGGCATGAAGAAGGCGGGATCGTGGTATTTCCGTGGCAAAGCACCGTATCGAATCGCACAAATCTGACCCAAGCCATTGAACTATAATTGTTTTATACGACACTCCCAAGGCGAGGTATGGCTTAGCGTTGAGGGAATCCCGTGCTACACTCTAATCTGGAGGGGGGTGTGAACGGCCCCCGGTTTTCTCCACTACTGTCCCTCGTTCCCACCTCACGCCCGGAGCGCTGCTTCGGGCGTTTTTTTGTGACGGATCGCGGCTGCGGGACTATCGTGGGGATATGACCTATTCCGATGAGATGATGAAAACCGTCCTGCAACGCACACGGACGATCGCGTGTGTGGGCGTTTCGCTGAATGAGGTGCGGCCCTCCTACTTCGTGGCGCGATACCTCAAGCTGAAGGGCTTCGACGTGCATGGGGTGAACCCGGCTTACGCGGGTCAGACCGCCTTTGGTCATACAATCGTGCCTAGCCTGGCCGATCTGCCAGCCGAAACCCGTATCGACATGGTCGATGTCTTTCGTCGATCCGATCAGGCGGGCGCCGTGGTGGACGAGGCGCTGGAGGTCCTGGCCGAGCGGGGTCTGTCGACGATCTGGATGCAGATCGGTGTCGAGGATGCCGCCGCAGCCGCACGCGCGCAGGCACAGGGCATCACCGTCATCATGAACCGCTGTCCCAAGATCGAATACCAACGTCTGTTTGGCGAATTGCGGTGGGGCGGCTTCGCCACCGGGGTCATCTCGTCGAAGCGTTGATCGCGTCAGACGGCGGCCACGGCGCCCTTCATTCCAAAATTCCAAAATCGTATTTTGCCAGAAATGTGCAAAACCGGATGCGTTTTGCGACACGCGCAATTAGGGTTCGCGAAAACAACGGGGAGATTCCGAGATGACCGATACCGCACCCACCTATTCCTTCGAGACGCTGCAAATCCATGCGGGTTCTAAACCCGATCCCGAAACGGGTGCCCGGCAGACGCCGATCTATCAGAACACCGGCTACGTGTTTCGCGATACCGATCACGCGGCGGCCCTGTTCAACCTTCAGGAAGTCGGCTTCATCTATTCGCGCCTGACCAACCCCACCGTCTCCGTCTTGCAGGAGCGGGTGGCCACGCTGGAGGGCGGCGTCGGCGCGACCGCCTGCTCATCCGGTCATGCGGCGCAGATCCTGGCGCTGCTGCCGCTGATGGGTCCGGGCGACAACATCGTCGTCTCCACCCGCCTTTATGGCGGCACGGTCACGCAATTCTCGCAGACCATCAAGCGGTTCGGATGGGAGGCGAAGTTCGTCGATTTTGACGATCGCGGTGCCGTCAGCAGGGCCTGCACCAAGAAGACCAAGGCGATTTTCTGCGAATCCATCGCCAATCCCGGCGGTCACGTCACCGACCTGCCCGCCATTGCCAAGATCGCGGAGCGCAAGGGCGTGCCCCTGATCGTGGACAACACCACCGCCACCCCTTATCTGTGCCGCCCGTTCGAGCATGGCGCGCATATCGTCGTACATTCGACGACGAAATACCTCAGCGGCAACGGCACATCCATGGGCGGGATCGTCGTGGATTCGGGCAACTTCGACTGGTCTGCCTCGGAAAAATTCCCCAGCCTCAGCCAGCCGGAACCCGCCTATCACGGCCTGAAATTTCATGAGACGTTCGGCCCCCTCGCCTACACGCTGCACGGTCATGCGGTCGGTCTGCGCGATCTGGGGCCGTGCCAGTCGCCGCAAAACGCCTTCCAGACCCTGCTGGGAATTGAGACGTTGAGCCTGCGGATGGAGCGTCACTGCGAAAACGCCAAGAAAATCGCCGAGTGGTTGGAAAACGACGACCGTATCGAGAGTGTCAGCTATGCCGGGCTGAAATCTTCACCCGTATACCGCCGCGCGCGCAAGCTATGCCCCAAGGGCGCATCCGGCCTGTTTACGTTCAAGGTAAAGGGCGGGTACGAGGCGTGCCGCAAGCTGGTCGAGGCGCTGAACATCTTCAGCCACGTCGCGAATCTGGGCGACACCCGCAGCCTGATCATCCATTCCGCATCCACCACGCACCGGCAGCTGTCACCCGAGCAGCAGGAGGCAGCGGGCGCCGGGCCGGACATGGTGCGTGTCTCCATCGGTCTGGAAAATGTCGATGACCTGATCGCGGATCTGGATCAGGGGCTGAAGGCCGCGTTGGCCTGAGCACGGCACGGATAGGAAACCGCGCGCCCCGGACGCTTCGGGGCGCGCGCCTGTCGCATCACTCGATGGCGAACACGACGTTGACGCGGGCGTTCAGACCGACCTCGCCCTCCGCAATCGGAACGGACATGTCCGATGCCATTCGCGCCATTGCCATTTCCGGCTGCGGGCGCGAGACGCCCCCGGCTTCGTCTATGCTGATAACAGGTCCCAGCGTCGCACCGGCGGCTTCGACATATAGCCGCGCGCGCGTCATCGCGTCCTCCACCGCTTCGCGACGTGCCTCCTCCATCAATGCGTCGGTATCGGACAGGCCGAAGCTGATGCCGTTGATCCGGTTCGCGCCAGCCACGGTCACACCGTCCAGAACGTCGCCCAGCGTGGGCAGCTTGGTCACGCGGATCAGCAGGGTGTTGGTCGCCTCGTACCCGACGATGCGCGGCCCCTGACCATTGCGCACCTCCGTATGATCATAGACCGGTTGCAGGTTCAGCCCCGAGGTCTGCCTGTCCGCCCCTTCGATCCCGGCAGTGTCCAGCACGTCGAACAAGGCCTGCATCGCGCGGGTGTTCGCCCGCAGAGCATCGGTGGCGGTCTGACCCTGCTCGCTGACGCCGACCGTTATGGTGGCAAGATCGGGTGCTGCCGTGACCTCACCCACTCCCGAAACGGTCACACGCCGTTCCGGCATGTCCTGTGCGACAGAGGCGGACCCGGCGGCCAGCCCCAGCAACATCACGGGAACAATCATCAAACGGCGCATGGCTCACTCCTTGAAACATCTGAAACTGTTCTGGCATGTAGGGTGCGCGCGATACCGAACCAACTGCGACTGGCGATCTTGACCGGTCGCGCCTAGATACTGAGCAAGCAGCAGGAGAGAGACGTGCAATCAGGCGGTTTGACATCGACGCTAAGGATCGCTTTCGCGGCAATCGTGATCGCGACGGGCGCACATGCGCACGCGACTGCGGATTTTCCTGCGCCCGCCTCCTCAACCGTCAGGCCCGCGCCCACAGTCAGCATGGATCTTCCGCTGCACGGCCATCTGTCGCGCAATGTATCCCCGGTCGCGGGTCTTCGAGTTGCACAGGCCGGCGAACAGACAAGTGGAGCGGTGGAGACCTCCATGCCGCCCCGGCCCCGGCCGAGCGGCATCAACATGTCCGGGCTGGTGGGTGAGAATTCGATCATCGGTGAACCGGTTGCGGTCGATCAGACCGGCACCATCGTTCGCCCGCGCCCCCGTGCGATCGTCGCGACCGACATCACCGATCGCGCCGTCGTCGAACAACTGCCTGACATCGATGCTCCGATCGACGTGGTCAGCGAACCGGCCAGCGACATCCTGCGCCCCCGCCCCCGGCCCGAGGGGTTCGGGCGGGAAATCCGCTCTATCGTCACCCAGCAACAGATCCAGCGCGTGCAGGAGGAGAACGAAAGCACGCCCGCCACGGCGACCGTGCGCAACGCGGCAAACGATGACGACCGGATTTCGCTGGACCGCATCACCCTGATCGGCGTGTTCGGTACAGAGGAAACACGCCGCGCCCTTCTGCGGATGCCCAATGGCGATTTCCAGCCCATTGCCCGTGGCACGCTCGTGGATGGCTGGCGTGTCCTGACGATTGATCGCGACACGGTGCGCATTGGTCGAAACTCCGAGGTGCTGATCCTCGAAATGCCCTGATCAACGCCCCTCGCGCCAGCTTTGCCATGCTTCTGGCGTGTCCAGATCGGTGGTCGCGGCCTGAGCGTCCAGCGCGACCTCGACCAGATATTCCTTCGCCTCTCGCAGCAGATCGCGCGCGCCGCGGTCGCCCTCCAACCGGGAGAGGCTCTCGAAAAAGCGGGCGCCGAACAGGATGGGATGCCCCGGTGTGCCGTCCTCATCGGTCGCGCGCACGATCTCCCGTCCGTCGGCAGGGCTGAAGGCTGCGATCAGCCGGTCGATATGAGCGGATGTGATATCGGGCATGTCGGCCAGCATGACGATCACCGCGTCCGCATCGGTTCTGCGTGCGGCGAGCCCGGCACGGATCGACGCGGCCATCCCCTCACCCGGATCGGCGACCTTCACGATCTGCGCGCCCCTGTTCGCGACGCTGTCCTGTCGGGGGGAGGCGGGCGGCAACATGACGTGCACCCGGTCGGCCGAACTGGCCACCGCCTGACCCACAACACGAGCCAGCAATGCCTCCCCCTCAACCTGTTCCAGCAACTTGTCGCGCCCGCGCATCCGACTGGAGGTTCCGGCGGCGAGGATCAGAACCTCCACCCTCGGTTTGCGCGATGATGCTTTGCGATCGCGCGGTTGTGGACGTGTCGGAATCTCCTTGAGCAATCCGCCGACGCCCATCCCCGCGATGTCACCCCCGGTCACAGGCAGATCGGCGGCGAGACGCTCCAGAATCCAGTCGGCACCGTTCAGCGCAGGCGAACGTGCGCAACCGGGCAGGCCGACGACGCGCCGCGCGCCAATCTGCGCCAGGAACAGCAGGTTGCCCGGATCGACCGGCATTCCGAACCGCTCGATCCGGCCCCCTGCGGCGATGACGGCGGCGGGGGCCACATCCGCACGGTCCGACGTGGCCGACCCACCGAGGATCAGCGCCAGTTCCGTTTCGCTTTGCCCCAGCGCATGTGCCAGCGCCTGAACCTCGTGTGGCAGGTGGTGAACCTCACCCGTCGTCAGCCCCAGCCGATCCAGCCGCCGGCGCACCGCCGCCTCGCCCTTGTCCAGCAGCGAAGGTTTCATGCCAGGGGTGGCTGTCAGAAAGAGGTCGATCCGTCGCGCGCGAAACGGATGCAGTGCCAGGGCGGGTTGGCCCAGACAGGCCTCTGCCGCAGCAACGACATCATCCGGCACCGCATAGGGAATGACCTTCACCGTGGCCAGCATGGTGCGTGCCTCGACCCGCGCGTAGTCGGGCAAGGTGGCGAGGGTGATCGCCTCATCCACCCCGTTCAGGGTATCGACGACAGCGCGATCCACGCGCAACAGGCCTGCCGTTTCGGCGTAAAGATTGACCCGCCCGGTAAAGGGCGACGCCACGCGCATATCCGGCCCCGCCATACGGGCCGCCACATTTTCCGCCGCACGGTCCTCGCCCATATCGGCATCGCCCAGGCGGGCCACCACCACGCGCCGAACGCCGGCCGTCGTCAGAGCCTCGATATCCGAGGGCGACAGTCTGCGCCCCTTGCGCAACCGCAGGGTTCCCGCGCTGACCGAATGGGCCAGTATCGCGCCTGCTGCCTCTGCGGTTTCCACCTCACCGAATTGCATGGATCACCTGCCGGGCCGTGTCTCGACCCGGCGCAACCGCTCGGTGATCTGGGCGAGGATGGAAACGGCGATCTCCGCCGGGCTTTTCGCGCCGATATCCGCCCCGACGGGGGCATGGATCCGGGATATCGCGTCGGGGCTGAACCCTGCCGCCTGCAGGCGGGTCACCCGCTTGGCATGGGTCCGTGTCGATCCCAGACACCCCAGATAGAACACATCCATTCCCAGGGCGGCCACGATAGCGGGGTCGTCCAGCTTGGGGTCGTGGGTCAGGGTCACGATCGCACTGCGGCCGTCCGGCCTTGCCTCTCTCAATGCATCATCCGGCCATTCATGTTTCAACTCGACCGTCGGAAACCGTTCGGTGGAGGCGAATGCCTCACGCGGGTCGATCACGGTAACGGCATAGCCCAGCATCTGCGCCATCTGGCTCAACGGTTGGGCGATGTGAACGGCCCCCACGATAAACAGGCGCAGGGGCGGGTTGTGCACCGCGATGAACCACTCCTCCCCCTCCACCGTGACGATGGCCGAACGGTCCGATGCGATCGCGTCACGGACATGCAGGCCCAGTGGCGTACCGGCAGACCCGTCCAGCAAGACCCGCGACCAGTCGTGCAGGCTGGTCACGCAGGTCAGCGCCCGGCCTGACGCGCGCGCCTCAACCAGAACGCGCAGCAAGGCCTCGTCCAGCCCGTTCTCACCTCCGACAGGTTCGACGAGGATGCGGATCGTGCCCCCGCAGGCCAGACCGACGGCGAACGCGTCGTCATCGCTGACGCCATATGTCAGAACGCGCGGCTGACCGTCCTCCAGCGCGGCGAGCGCTTCCTCCACCACCGCCCCCTCGACGCATCCACCAGAGACGGAGCCCATCATTTGCGCTTCATCCGAAATGACCAGTTGCGAGCCGACGGGGCGCGGCGCCGATCCCCATGTCTGGATCACGGTCGCCAAGGCGATACGCCGCCCCGATTGCACCCAATCGAGCGCAATCCGGGGAATCTCATCCAGATGCTGCGTCATCGCACGGACCTCCATCGTTTGCACCAACCGCATGCCTGCCAGCCAGCGCGCAAGCCGACGCAATACTATTGCCTGCCAGATAGATCATTTGAAACTTTCAATATCAATCGTTCGTAGCTTTCACATAGGGCGCAAACAGCGAGGGACTTCGAAATGAGCCGAATACGAACGCCATGCTGGCTGGGGACCGCACTTTTGACGGGGCAGGTCCCCGTTGAGGTCACGCCCGCGAATGCAGAGATTGTGCCCGGTTTGGAAACAGCGATATGCCCATTTCCACCCTTTTAGAGACCGCCGGTCACAGTCATATACGTCATCCCGATATAGTTGATTAAAGGTTCCATTATGTACCGTATTTTGAATACTGCCCTGATCGCAATTACGCTGATCGCCATGCCGATCGCCGCCCAGGCCGAAAACAGCCACCTTGGCGGTTTGACCGGGCTGAGCAGTGAGCAGCTGGCCGATATGACCCTTGAGGAAATCGCGCTGGTCATCCAGTCGCGCGGCGAAAAGTAAGCTCTGCCACGGGATCATCTGTCGGACATCATTCCCATCATCCGACGTTGTATCCCGGCATCCTCGGGCCGGGTCAACGCCTTGGACAGCTCCTCCAAAGATGCAATTGAATGTGCGGAACGAAAGCTGTCCACATGCGGCAGCAATGCCCGCACGCCCCGGGCCCTTGGCGCGAAACCATCGAAGCGCAGCAGCGGGTTCAGCCAGATCAGCTTGCGACTGGACAGGCGCAACCTTTCCGCCTCGCGCAGCAGTTGCGCAGGCTCCTCCCTGTCCAGGCCATCGGTGATCAGCAACACGACCGCCCCCTGCCCCAGCACGCGCCGCGACCAGTCGCGGTTGAAGGTATGCAGGGATGCCCCGATGCGTGTGCCGCCCTCCCAGTCCCGCGCCTCGGCCGCTGTTGCCGCCAGGGCCGCATCGACATCGCGGTGGCGCAGATGCCGTGTGATATTGGTCAGACGCGTGCCGAAGGTGAAGGCATGGACCTGCGCCCAACCGGCCCCCTTCTGATTGGCCGCCGCATGCAGGAAATGCAGCAACATCCGACTGTAGCCGGACATGGAGCCGGAGATATCGCACAGCGCCACCAGATTGGGCCACCGCTGCCGCCGCTCGCGCAAGTGCAGTTTTCGCAGGTCGCCGGACCGCATCGCGTCACGCATCGTTGCACGCCAATCCGGCAGGTGACCGCTGACCGCAGGGCGAGTCCTGCGTGAGGCGATGGGTTGTACCGGCAATTCCAGACGCGCGATGGCCCGGCGCGCCTCGGCCAGTTCGGCGGTGGTCATCTGCTCGAAATCCGTGTGGCGCAGCTTCTCATCGGCGGAGAAGGTCAGCGTGGCGTCGATCTCGATCAGTTCCTCCGATTCCTCCTGCTCGACCGGGGGCGGGGGCATGTCGGGCTCGTCCAGCAAGGCTTGCGCCGCCCGCCGTTCCGCCGGTTTCGGATCAGGTGCCTCGTTCACGCCGCGCACCATGGGCATCAGCATTTCCATCATCTTTTCGAGGAATTGCGGGTCGCGCCAGTACAACCGGAACACCTGCCCGAAAACATCGCGCTGCTCCGGCTTGCGCACGAAACAGGCGTGCAGCGTCCAGAAGAAATCCTCGCGGCGTGAAAAGCCTGCGGCCTCCACCGCGCGGATCGCGTCGAGCACTTGCGCAGGCCCGATCGGCAGACCCGCGCGGCGCAGTGCCCGCGCGAAATGCGTCAGGTTCTGGGCCAGCCTGGGGTTTTCCGGCAGGGGCAGGTCAGTGAACTCAACCACGCTTCGGCCTTTCTGATCGTGCAAATATCCCCGCGCAGCGCCGCGCGCTCAAAGCTCGGCCTTCGCGGCATCGAGCAGCCTCTTGGCCTCGGACCCCTGCAATTTCTGAATGTCGTCCTGATATTTCAGGATTGCCCCCAATGTATCCGCGATCACGGCGGGGCTAAGCTCCACCGCGTCGAGCGCGACCAGACATTTCGCCCAGTCGATGGTTTCGGCCACGCCGGGTTTCTTGAACAGATCCTCGCCGCGCAGTTTCTGCACGAAGGCCACCACCTCCCGGCTGAGGGTTTCGGCGGCTTCGGGCGCGCGGGCGGTGACGATCTGCATCTCCCGCTCGAAACTGGGGTAATCGACCCAATGATACAGGCAGCGACGCTTCAGGGCGTCGTGCACCTCGCGCGTGCGGTTCGAGGTCAGGATCACGATCGGCGGTTCGGGCGCGGTGATGGTGCCCAGTTCGGGAATGGTGACCGCGAAATCGCTCAGCGCCTCCAGCAGGAAGGCCTCGAACGGCTCATCCGTGCGGTCCAGCTCGTCGATCAGCAAGATAGGCGCGCCGCCCTCCTGCGGGCGCATTGCCTCCAGCAAGGGGCGCGAGATCAGATAATCCTCGGAGAACAGCTCACGCGTCAGGGCCGCGCGTTCCGCCCCACCCTGCGCCTCCGCCGTGCGGATCGCGACCATCTGCGCTGCAAAGTTCCACTCATAAACGGCGGAGGACGCATCGAGGCCCTCGTAACATTGCAGGCGGATCAACCGACGGGCGAGAGAGGCGGCCAGCGCCTTGGCGATCTCGGTCTTGCCGACACCAGCCTCCCCCTCCAGAAACAGCGGGCGGCCCAGTTTGAGCGCGAGAAACACCACCGTGCTCAGATCACGCCCCGCGACATAGCCGACATCCCCCAGCATGGTTTGTGTCGCGTCGATGCTTGCGGGTAATTGCGTCATGGTCGCCTCCTCGTGCTTGAGAGGCAAGGTGCCGCTCCACACGGCGGGGTCAAGATGCGAAAGGTCCTATTGACGGGACGGGCGGGGATAATCGACGAACGTGAATGCTCAGATCGGTTGACCGTGGATACGCGCCACATCGGTCACAAGCAGCGGGCCCGCAACCGTTTTACCTAACCTTGGGGCATGCCGCAGCATCGCACAAAATAATCGTTGGAGATTACCGGGGCGACCGCTTCGCAAGTATCCTCTGCAAGGTCCGGCGGTGCATGTTCAACCGCCGCGCGGTCTCGGAGACATTGCGATCGCACAGTTCGTACACGCGCTGGATATGTTCCCAGCGCACGCGATCCGCGCTCATCGGATTTTCGGGCGGGGCGGGTTTATCCTCGGGCCGGGCGAGCAAGGCAGACACGATATCGTTGGCGTCAGCCGGTTTGGACAGGTAGTCGGTCGCCCCGATCTTGACCGCGGCCACGGCCGTGGCGATCGCGCCATAGCCGGTCAGGACCACGATCCGCGCGTCCGGGCGCGCCTCTCTCAAGGCTTCGACCACCTCCAGCCCGTTGCCATCGTCGAGCCGCAGGTCGAGCACGGCGTAGGCAGGTGGTGAAGCCTTCACGGCATTCAGTCCGTCGGCAATGCTTCCTGCCTCACGCACGTCGAAGCCGCGCTTTTCCATCGCCCGGGACAGCCGCCGCAAGAACGGCTCATCATCGTCGAGCAACAGCAGGGACGGGTCCGGACCCAAGTCAAGCTCGGCAGTAGCGACAGACATAGTGAAATTCCTTCCGGTTATCTGGCGTATGGTAAGTATACGCACGAACCTGCCAATTGGATCATTCGATCAGAGTTGCGAAGCGAAGCAGGCAACTCTGGACGCCATTTCCTCAGGCGAGGTCGAACTGGGGAAGAAATCCAGAAAACCCTCCTCCGGCGCCATCAGATAGGTGTAGGAGGAATGGTCCATCAGGTAATCATCGGGATCGTCGCCAACCCGGTTGGAATAGACACGATATGCGGCGATCGCGGCATCTATATCATCGCGCGGTCCGGTCAGGCCCACCATATCGGGATGCATGAAGTCGGTATATTCCGACATCTGCTGTACGGTATCACGTTCTGGATCGACGGTGATGAAGACCGGCTTGACGTCAATCCCCTGCTCCTCCAGCGCATAGACGGCCTCACCGTTGCGAAACAGATCCACCGGGCAGACATCCGGACAGTAGGAATATCCGAAATAAACCAGGCTCAACCGATCGATCACGTCCACGTCGCTGACCCGTTCGCCCGTTTCCGAGATAAGGGAGAACGGTCCGCCGATGGAGCCGCCACCGCCGGTAACCACACCGGCCCGGCACTGTGCGAAGCGATCCTGCCCCTCACGCGGCCACAGCGCGACAAAGGCCGTTACCCCCAATCCGAGGAATACGACGGCAGCGGCGGCATAGGCGGCAAAGCGGGTCATTTCTGTCTCCATCCGGTTTTGCACGATGTGTAGAGGTCGGGCGAGGCAGATGCCACTCAAGCTTCCATGAGGATCGCACCGGGCCGGCGCAGATCGGCCAATGTCTGCGCCCCGAATTGCGCCATCGAACTGCGCAAATCATCGGTCAGAATATGCAGTGCCTGATCGGCGCCCGCCTGCCCGGCCGCCGCGACGCCATACAGGAAAGGCCTTCCTGCAAAGCAAAAATCCGCGCCCAGCGCGATGGCGCGCGCGATGTCGCCGCCATATCTGATGCCGCTGTCAAACAGCACCGGAAGACGCCCGCCCAGCGCCTGCACAACGGGCGGCAGGGCCGTGATCGCCGCCGGAGCCGCGTCAAACTGCCGCCCCCCGTGATTGGACAGCCACACCGCGTCGGCCCCTGCCCTTTCGGCAATCAGGGCGTCCTCGGGGTGGAGCACGCCCTTCACCACCAGCGCGCCCTTCCATTCGGCGCGCAATGCTTCGAGATAGGCCAAGGACGGATTGTGCGAAAATTCGTTGACGAAATACTTCCGCACCCCCGCCAGATCCTGCGTTCCGGCATATTTGGCGATGGTCGCCAGCGTGGCATTTCCATGACGCAGCGTCGCGAGGGCCCAGGCCGGACGCCGCGCCACATGGCTCAACATCTGACGACTGACCCCGGCCTGAATCGACAAGCCGGCGCGGCGCTGACGCTCCCTGCGGCTGGGCCTGGGAATATCGACGGTCAGCACCAGAACCTTCATCCCGCTGTTCCATGCGCGCGACAGCACGTCTCGCATCAGGTCGTGGGATCGGGGCGGGTAGAGCTGGAACCACCCCATATCGCCTGCCACGGGCCCGACCTGCTCAGGCGTTTTCGCGGCGACGGTGGACAGGCAATAGGGCACGCCGCCCCGCCGGGCGGTATCGGCCAGCATCAGCTCCGCTCCCGGCCACATCACCCCGGTCATGCCGACCGGCGCCATGCCGATGGGCGCGTCATAGCGTTGGCCGAACAGGGTCGTGCCCAGATCCGGCTCCAGCTCACCCTTCAGGACTCGCGGCACCAGCCTGATCCGATCCAACGCGGCCCGGTTTGCCGTCATCGCCGCATCCGCTGTGGTGCCGCTGTCCAGATATTCCCATGCGAAATGGGGTATCCTGCGCTTTGCGGCCGCTGCCAGATCGCTGATTGAGGGAAACTTGTCGTCCAGATTTTTCATCCGGTTACAAAGCACCGGAGCCACAATTCCGTCAAGCGCGGCAGGCCCGGAACGACAGGATCAACTGTAATCGACCCACCGTCGCGGCCCATGCAATCTATTGCGCCGCCACAGTGAATAACCTGCGAAAAAGGGAGTTAAAAACAAGCTAAGCAAGCTGAAGCGCACCCAGCTACGCCCGGTCAGACGCGCTGCAAACCCAATGCCCGCCGAAAAGACGACCCACACGATAGCCAAGGCCCAGAGTAGCATCTCTGTCCATTCCCTTCTCCCCCCTGTAGTGTATCCCGCCATGAACAGTATCATATTTCTGCAGCCATGCACAATATTTCGCAGTATTGAAACATTGTTACGAAGTCGGAAGGCTTCCATGTCTGCCCCCCGTCACTTCAAGCCTGACAGCACCTGAAATGGCGCCGACGCCTGTGAATGCCACGCCATTACAAATGGTTCGAGATGCATTGCTGCCCCGTACCGCCCTGGCATGTCCCATGCCTCGACCCAGCGGAACGATACAGGAACGGCGCTTTAATTTTCCTACGGGGCGCGCTACATTTCGCAGATGAACGATTTCGATGACGACCCCTTTGAAAGCTTTGAGCGTGAGAGCCTGTCCGCACGGGCGATGGCCGCACGCCCGGCACCCTATCTCGACGATCTGAACCCTGCGCAGCGGCAGGCGGTGGAGACTCTGGACGGGCCTGTCCTGATGCTAGCCGGTGCCGGCACGGGCAAGACGAAGGCGCTGACCACCCGCATCGCGCATCTGATGAACACCGGACGCGCCCAGCCGAACGAAATTCTCGCCGTTACCTTCACCAACAAGGCCGCGCGGGAGATGAAGACTCGCGTAGGGCGCCATGTCGGCGGCGTGATCGAGGGGATGCCGTGGCTCGGCACCTTCCATTCGCTGTGCAATCGCTTGTTGCGCCGCCATGCCGAACTGGTCGATCTGAAATCGAACTTCACGATTCTGGACATGGACGACCAGTTGCGCCTGCTCAAGCAGATCGTGCGCGCACATAATATAGATGAGAAACGCTGGCCGCCCCGGATGCTGGCCGGCATCATCGACACGTGGAAAAACCGCGGCTGGACGTGGGACAAGCTGCCGGCCTCGGAACAGGGCGCGTTCAACCATCGCGGGGCGGAGCTTTACGAGGAATATCAAAAACGCCTCATCACGCTGAACGCAGTCGATTTCGGTGATTTGCTGCTGCATGTCGTGACGATCTTCCAGACATATCCCGACGTGCTGGCGAAGTATCAGCGCTGGTTCAAATACATCCTGGTGGATGAGTATCAGGACACCAACGTCGCGCAGTACCTCTGGCTGCGGTTGCTGGCGCAGGGTCACAAGAATATCTGCTGTGTGGGCGATGACGATCAGTCGATCTATGGCTGGCGCGGCGCAGAGGTCGGCAACATCCTGAAATTCGAGAAGGATTTCCCCGGCGCGACCGTGATCCGGCTGGAACAGAATTACCGCTCCACCGAGCATATCCTCGCCGCGGCCTCCGGCGTTATCGCCTCAAATGCCGACCGGCTGGGCAAGACCTTGTGGACCGCCGCCGAGGGCGGTGAGAAGGTCCGCCTGATCGGTCACTGGGACGGGGATGAGGAAGCCCGCTGGATCGGTGAGGAAATCGAAAGCTATCAGCGCGGCACCCGCGGTCTCGACCCGATCGGGCTGAACGGTCAGGCGATTCTGGTGCGGGCCTCGTTCCAGATGCGCGCGTTCGAGGATCGGTTCCTGACGCTCGGCATGCCCTACCGCGTCATCGGCGGGCCGCGCTTCTACGAACGGCTCGAAATCCGCGACGCCATGGCCTATTTCCGCGTCGTGATCTCGGAGGAGGACGATCTGGCCTTCGAGCGGATCATCAACACCCCCAAGCGCGGTCTGGGGGACAAGGCGCTGGCCACCATTAACGGTTTCGCGCGCGACAACGGCGTCTCGATGATGGACGCGGCGCGAACCGTGGTCGCTGACGGCGCGATCAAGGGCAAGGGCGGCAAGAAACTGGGCGAACTGATCCGCAACCTCGATCGCTGGCGCGCGATCATGGCCTGGTCGGACAAACCCGGCCCGCAATCGGATGACGTGATCGACCTGGACGAACCCATCGTGGCCAGACCCGCCGGGTTGGAGACGCCGTTGAGCCATATCGAGCTTGCCCAGATGATTCTGGACGAGTCCGGCTACACCGCCCATTGGCAGAACGACAAGACGCCCGAGGCACCGGGCCGTCTCGAAAACCTCAAGGAACTTGTCCGCGCGCTGGAGGAGTTCGAGAATCTGCAAGGGTTCCTCGAACATGTCGCCCTCGTCATGTCCAACGATACGGAGGACGCGGCGGAGAAGGTCACGATCATGACCCTGCACGCGGCCAAGGGTCTGGAATTCCCGGTGATCTTCCTGCCCGGATGGGAGGACGGCCTGTTCCCCTCGCAACGCTCCATGGACGAAAGCGGCCTGAAGGGGTTGGAGGAGGAACGCCGGCTGGCCTATGTCGGGATCACGCGGGCGGAGCGGCATTGCACCATCTCCTTCGTCGCGAACCGCATGACCTATGGCCAGTGGAACAGCGCCATGCCCTCACGCTTCATCGACGAATTGCCTGCGGAGCATGTGGACATCCTGACGCCTCCGGGCCTTTACGGTGGCGGTTTTGGCGCGGCGGCGACAGCCAGCCCGCGTGAACAGGCCATGCAAGGCAGCGATCTGATGGACAAGGCGGCGAAGGCCGATGTCTACAGCTCCCCCGGATGGGCGCGCATGCAGCGCAACACCAGCCGTCGCGCGGTTCGCACCCCGGCCGAGGCGCGGAACATGACCATTGATGTCACCGCCACCCCCGCCTTTGAATTGGGTGAGCGTGTGTTCCATCAGAAATTCGGCTACGGCACGGTGGAAATGCTGGAGGGCGACAAACTGACCATCGCGTTCGAGAAGGCCGGTCAGAAGAAAGTCGTGGCGAGCTATCTGACGGCAGCGGACGACGTTCCATTCTAGGCGGCAGATGCTGCCTGTTCGGCCCCCAAAAACAAGAACGGCAGCGGCCAGCGGGGGGAGGACCCGCGTGCACACTGCCGTTCAGGTTAACCTCACGCTGCGCGTGCGCAGCGTGGGTTGGCTCCCTCTTTCGAGGGAAAGCGATCAGTTTCCGTAGACTGCCCGATGGGCGGTGGCGTGGATCGACCCGCGCGTCAGGCCCAGATCGGCCAGTTCGCTGCCGCTCAACGCGGACAGTTCATTTACCGTCTTGCGGTACATACGGTGGGCCGCAAACGCCTCACGCTTTTTCGCCGCAAATGCGGTGATGCGCGCCATCAGAGTGTTTTCGGTGTTGAAGTCGGTTGCAGTTACAAATGCCATTTTTTCGGTCCTTCAAGTTTGAGGCCGTCCGTGGCCTCCATGCTGTTGCTGCAGTGCAATATATGGGTCGCAGCTTTCTCCACAATCGTCGTTCTATCCGCATCACCATGCACAAAATGCATGGCTGTGAATTGAGGAACGGCGTTAATGACCTAGCGTCACCCGCGCATTCCGTAGGTGGAACGCCGCGCCAGATCGCGGATTTCACCCCGCGCGATACCGAGATCTTCGAGCTCATGCTCGTTCCGCAGGCTCAATTGCCGAACAGAATCACGGTATGTCCGCCACCGGGCGAAGTTCTGTGCCTGATCGTGCATCCATGCCGTCAGTCCACGTCCTTGGTTCGTATCGTGTGCTAGCATAGCCATATCAGGTCTCCTTTCTGATGCCGGTCACCTATCACCATTGATCGGCTCCGTTCGTGCTGCACCGCGATAAGTGTGCATGTGCCCGAACAATTCAAAGCGCTTTGACGCCGTGCCGCCTTGCAAGTCTCGCATGGCTCTGACGGCAAAGGGGTATATGTGTGGGGGATGATCCCATCCGCACTGACACACCGCGATTTCCGCATATATGTCATAGGCAATTTCTTCGGCCTGAATGGCGTGTGGATTCAACGCATTACCATCTCATGGCTCGGCTGGTCGCTAACCGACAGCGCCAGTTTCGTCGGAATCCTGGCCTTTCTGATGATGCTGCCGACATTGATCTTCGGCCCGTTTCTGGGTGTGATCGCCGACCGAACCGACGTGCGCCGCGCCGCCATCGGCACACAGGCCGCGCTGTTCGGCGTAAGCTTGGCATTGATGACCGCCTATTTCACAGACCTGCTCAGCGCGGCCGTTCTGGCCGTCTGCGCCGTATCCATTGGGCTGGTCACGGCCTTGCACCACCCGATCCGTATGGCCATGGCCCCCCGGCTGGTCCCGATCGAGGCGATCGGGGCCGCCGTGCCGATCATCTCGATCAACTTCAACCTCTCACGCTTTCTGGGACCCTTCATCGCGGGCACCTTGATCGCCACGATGGGCGTCGGATCGGCTCTGATCGTCAACGCCGCCGCATTCGTGCCCTTGCTGTTTGCGCTGAACATCATCCGGCCGCGCCCGAAATCCGGCTCGCCAACGGACAGGCTCGGATTTCTGGAGAGCTTCCGCGACGGCATCGCGCACACCCGTGCCGATCCATTGATCCTGACGGGCATTCTGGTCACCGCGATCACATCCCTGTCCGCGCGCGGCGTGCAGGAGATTCTGCCGGTGATCGCTGATGGCGCCTTCGCACGGGGGGCATCGGGGCTGGGGCAATTAACGGCGGCTGCGGGGCTGGGGGCAATGGTGTCCTCCATCAGTCTGGCCAGACATCCCATCGCCCCGGCGGACGGGCTGCCGCGTGCGTCCCTGATCGGGGCGGCGGCGTCCCTCGTGTTGGTGATCGCGCTGGCCCATGCGCCGTACTGGTGGCTGGCCCTGCTGTGCACCGCAGGATTGGGCGCGGCGGGAACGCAGGTCGGGGTTGGCATTCAATCCGCAATCCAGATCAGGCTCGACGACGACATGCGCGGCCGGGTGATGAGCCTGTGGACCACAACGGCCATAGGCGCGACCGCTCTGGGTGCGCTGGCACTGGGGGCCGGTGCGGATGCGTTCGGCCTGAAGCCCGCGCTGGTCATCGCCGCATTGTTGAGTGCGACGGCCCTTGGCGTGGTATTGCTGCGTTACCGCACGGCCTTGCGGGCCAGGGCATCCAGCCTGTCCAGAAACCGCGATCGGTCCGATTTGGAGAACGGCTTGCCCCCGCCTTGACGAAACGGATCCGCGGCCCGCAGATCGGTCATCAGATCGCGCATGGCCAGCTGATGCCCGATGGAGCTTGCTGTGAAGACCTCGCCATCGGGGCGAATCGCAGCGGCCCCCGACTTGATGATCCGGTCGGCCAGGGGGATGTCCGATGTGACGCAGATATCCCCCGGCCCCGTGCGATCCGCGATCCACTGATCGGCAACATCCGGTCCCGCCTCGACCACGACGGTCTGCACATCCGGGTGCGGATCGGGCCGGATGCCACCATTGGACACCACGAAAACCCGCAGCTTGTAGCGGTGCGCGACCTTCTTGGCCTCATCCTTGACCGGGCAGGCATCCGCATCGATGTAGAGGGGCATTGGCAAATCCTGCTCAAAACGCGATAACGCATCCGATCTATCCCGAGGGCTTATCGATGACCAGCTTCACCCCACGCGTTTTTTCCGGCATCCAGCCGACCAACCACCTGCAGCTCGGCAACTATCTGGGCGCGGTGAAACGTTTCGTCGCCATGCAGAACGACGGGATGGAGACGATCTATTGCATCGTCGATCAGCACGCGATCACCGCGAGCTTTCAAAACCCCGCCGATCTGCGCCACGCCACGAGGGAGCTTGCCTCCGCCTATCTGGCCTGCGGTCTGGACCCGGCGAAATCCGTCCTGTTCAATCAAAGCCAGGTGCCCGCGCACAGCCAGCTTGCCTGGGTGTTCAACTGCGTCGCGCGCATGGGCTGGATGAACCGGATGACCCAGTTCAAGGACAAGGCCGGCAAGAACGCCGAAAAAGCCTCCCTCGGCCTCTACGCCTATCCAGCCCTGATGGCTGCCGACATCCTGCTCTACCATGCGACGCATGTGCCGGTGGGTGAGGATCAGAAGCAGCACGTTGAGCTGACCCGCGACATCGCGGCGAAGTTCAACCACGATTACGGTGTCGACTTCTTCCCCGAGACCCAGCCCATCATCGAGGGGGCGGCCACCCGCGTCATGTCCCTGCGCGACGGCACCAAGAAGATGTCGAAATCCGACCCCTCCGACGCCAGCCGCATCAACCTGACCGACGATGCCGACACCATCGCCAAGAAGATTCGCAAGGCCAAGACCGACCCCGAGCCGCTGCCCGAAACCGTCGGGGGGCTGGCCGACCGCCCCGAGGCCCGCAATCTGGTGAACATCTACGCCGCCCTTGCCGAAATCACCGCAGCAGACGTCATCGCGCAGCATGGCGGCTCACAATTCGGCAGCTTCAAGCCCGCGCTCGCCGACCTCGCCGTTGACAAGCTGGCGCCGATAAGCACCGAAATGGCCCGCCTGATGGGCGATGTAACCGAGATCGACCGCGTGTTGTCCCAAGGGGCGGAGCGTGCCGCCGCCATGGCCGAGCCGATCATCGCGCAGACCTACGACATCGTGGGCTTCGTCCGCTGAGCGTTTCACTTTCGCCAAATATCCCCGCCGGAGGCGCATCTTGCGATATGCGCCTCCGCCGATTGTCCAGCCTCAGCCTGCCTTCTCCAGCAACAGTGATTTCAGATCGAAGGCCGCGCGCATCAGATCGCGTGTATAGGCGGTCGCCGGGGTGTCGAATATCTGCGCCGTGGGGCCTTCCTCGACCACCACGCCCTCCTTCATCACCATCACGTAATCGCTAAGCGCGCGCACCACCGCCAGATCGTGACTGATGAAGATGTAGCTCAACCCGTATTCCACCTGTATCCGACGCAGCAGTTCGATCACCTGCTTTTGCACGGACCGATCCAGCGCGGATGTCGGCTCGTCCAGCACGATCACATCGGGGCGCAAGATCACCGCGCGGGCGATGGCGATCCGCTGGCGCTGACCGCCTGAAAATTCATGTGGGAAGCGGTTTCGGAACGATTCCTCCAGCCCCACATCCTTCAGCGCCTGCGAGACCTTCGCGTTGCGCAGATCGCGCGTCAGGTTTGGCTCATGCACGCTCAACCCCTCGGCAACGATCTCCCCCACCGTCATGCGGGGTGAGAGGGAGCCGTAGGGGTCCTGAAACACCATTTGCAGCTCGTCGCGGTACTTGCGCATTCCGGCGCGGTCCAACCCGTCAATGCGGTCGCCCTGATAGACGATCCGCCCCTCGGATGGCAGCAATTGCAGCAGGGCGCGGCCCAGCGTGGACTTGCCGGACCCGGATTCGCCCACCACGCCGATCGTCTGCCCCTTGTGTAGCGCCAGCGAGATACCGTCGACGGCTGTCAGGGTCGTATCCTTCGAGAACAGGCCCGCAGGCGTGCCGAAGGTGACGCGCACATCGTCGCCTTGCAGCAGCACCGGGGCCCCCTCGGCCACCGGGGCCTTGGTTCCGTCCGGCTCCGCCGCCAGCAGCATCCGGGTATAATCCGTCTGCGGATTGCCGAAGATCGCCTCCGTCGGGCCTTCCTCCTCCAGCAGGCCCTTGCGCATCACGTAGACCCGGTCGGCGAAGGCCTCGACGATGGTCAGATCGTGGGTGATGAACAGGATCGACATGCCCAGCCGCGCCTGCAATTCCGCGAGCAGTTCCAGGATCTCCGCCTGAATGGTCACATCCAGCGCCGTTGTCGGCTCATCCGCGATCAGCAGGTCGGGGTCATTGGCCAGAGCCATCGCGATCATCACCCGCTGGCGCTGACCGCCCGACATCTCATGCGGATAGGCCCGCAGCTTCGCCTCGGGGTTGGGGATCTGGACCAGTTTCAGCAGCTCCAGCGCCCGCGCCATCGCGGCCTTCACGCTGAGCCCCCCGTGCACCCGCAACGGTTCAATCAACTGATCACCAATCCGGTACAGCGGATCGAGCGATGTCATCGGCTCCTGAAAGATCATCGTGATCTTGGCTCCGCGCAGGTCGTTGAGCGCGCGCGGCGCCAGCGTCAGCAGGTCGGTTCCGCGATAGCGCACCGCCCCCTCGGCCCGACCATTGCCCGCCAGCAACCCCATGGCCGCCATCATGATCTGCGACTTGCCCGAACCGGACTCCCCCACCACGGCGACGGTTTCCCCCGCCATGACATGCATGGACACGCCCCGCACCGCGTTCACCGGCCCGTCCGCCGTGTCGAAGGTCACCCGGATGTCGTCGATTTCCAAAACAGGTTGGGTCACTTTGCTCTCCATATCACCGATCCTTCGGCCAGAGTTCATCTCACCGATCCTTCGGCCAGGATTCATATCACCGATCCTTTGGATCGAGCGCATCGCGCAGGCCATCGCCCAGGAAATTCAGCGCGAACAACAGGATCGTCAGCGTCAGCGCCGGGAAGATCAGCATGTCGGGCGCGTTCTGCATGTTCTTCGCCCCCTCGGAAATCAGCACCCCCAGCGAGGTCAGCGGTTCCTGCACACCCAGCCCCAGGAAGGACAGGAAGCTTTCCAGCAGGATTACCTTGGGGATCAGCAGCGTCATGTAGATGATGACGGTGCCCAGCGTGTTGGGGATGATGTGCCGTTTCAGGATCGCGCCTGATCCGACGCCCAGTGCCTCCGCCGCCTGCACGAATTCCCGACGGCGCAGGGACAGCGTCTGCCCGCGCACGATCCGCGCCATGTCCAGCCATTCGACACAGCCCACCGCGATGAACATCAGCACCACGTTCCGGCCGAAGAACACCACCAGCAGGATCACGAAGAAGATGAAGGGCAGCGAATACAGCACGTCCACCACGCGCATCATCATGTTGTCGGTCCGCCCGCCCAGAAAGCCCGCCGTAGCACCGTAGAGCACCCCGATCACCAGCGCGACCCCCGCCGCCAGCAGACCGATCCCCAGTGACACGCGCAGAGAGATCAGGACACGGCTGAACAGATCGCGCCCGTTGGCATCTGTGCCGAACAGGAAATACAGCCGGTCCACATCGGCCTGCATCTCAATCCGGTTGCCATCGTCGGAAACCTCCACCACGCGGGCGTTGGTGAACAGGTCGGAGCGGTCCAGATAGCGCGTCACACGCTCATCCACGCCGCGCTCGGACGTGCCGATCACGGTCAGCACCTCGCCGTTCATCTCAACCAGTTCCAGATCCAGCCGCGCCCGGCGCAGGGCGCTCTGCGCCTCGGGGATCACGTCATCCGCGCGCGGATAGGCGCTGATCGAGGCGGGAACCTTGACATAGGCGGGATAAACCTCGGCATAGTCATGCGGCGCAATCATCGGGCCGAAGATCCCGCACAGCCCCAGAAAGCCCAGCACGAAGATCGACAGCATCGCCGCCACGTTCTTGCGCAGGCGAATCAATGCTGTCTGCCACAGCGAGCGGCTCTTCACCTCCGGCACCATCCCGGCGGACACTTCCGTCATATCAGTCATAGCGAACCCTCGGGTCGAGTAAGGCGTAGAGCAAATCCACGATCAGGTTGAAGATCACGACGAACAGCGCGACCACGATCACAGTGCCCATTACCAACGTGTAATCGCGGTTCAGCGCGCCTTGCACGAAGTAGCGTCCGATGCCCGGAATGCCGAAGATCTGCTCGACAACGATGGACCCGGTCAGCAGGGCCGCCGCTGCCGGTCCCATATAACTGATCGCGGGCAGGCAAGCGGCGCGCAGCGCGTGCTTGATGACGATCATCCGCGTGGGCAGGCCATAGGCCCGCGCCGTGCGCACATGGTCCGATCGCAGCGCCTCGATCATCGCGCCACGGATCAGACGCGCCACAACCGCGATCTGCGGCAGGGACAGCGCGATCACAGGCAAGACGTAGCTTTGCCAACCGTTCAGCCCGCCTGCGGGGAAAATGTCGAAATACAGCGCGAAAACCAGCAGCAACACCGGTGCCACCACGAAGTTCGGGATGGTGATGCCGAAGGTCGCCACCGCGATTACCCCGTAATCCACCGCCGAGTTCTGCCGCAGCGCCGCGATGGAGCCGAGCGCGGAGCCGACCAGCATCGCCAGGGCCAGCGCCATGCCCCCCAGCTTGATCGAGACCGGCAATCCGATGGCCAGGATCTGATGTACCTTTAGATCGCGGTACACGAAGCTGGGCCCCATATCGCCCCGCACCAGATTGCCCAGATAGATCACGTATTGCTTCCACAACGGCTCATCCAGACCGAAGGTCGCGTTGAGGTTGGCCATCACCGTCGCCTCCAGCGCGCGCTCCTGATCGAAGGGGCCGCCGGGTGCCAGGCGCATCATGAAGAACGCCGCAGTGATGATGAAGAATAGGGTTGGAATGGCGCCCAGTAGACGCCTGATCGCATATGAAAGCATGTCAATACGCCCGATAGGTGATGCGCCGCCCCCGCCATGGGGACGGCGCGGTTGTCACAGCCTTACTCGGCGATGCTCAGGAACCGTGTCGCGTGCACGTTCTGGATGTTGTCCTCCCACCCGTGCAGGTCGTCGGACACCATCGAGCGGGACGAGTAATACAGCAGCGGGATCTGCGGTGTATCGGCCAGGAACATCCGCTCGGCCTCGGCCAGAATCTCGGCCCGGGCGTCCAGATCCGTCTCGGCTGCGGCCTTGTCCATCAGGGCGTCGTACTCGGGATTCTGATAGGCCGGGTAGTTGAAGCCGTCATTGTCGGATTCGACCAGGAACAGGAAGTTCTGCGGATCCGAATAATCCCCGATCCAGCCCGCCCGTGCGACGTCGAAATCCTTCTCGTCGCGCAGCATGGCGTAGTGGGCGGAGGCGTCGCGCACGTTATACGTCGTCTCGATCCCCAGAATGGACCACATATCCGCGATGGCGGTGGCCGCGTTGCGGTGATTTTCCGACGTGTTGTAGGAAATTTCGACGGTCAGGGGCGTGTCAGGGCCGTAGCCGGCTTCCTCCATCAGCGCGATCGCCGCATCCTCACGGTCCAGCATGGACATGTCGGCCCAGTCGAAGCGGGGCGAATCCTCGACATAGTTGCCGATGCCCGGCGGCACGAAGCTTTCGGCCGGAACCATGGTGCCGGTAAAGATTTCTTCGGCCAGGAATTCCCGGTCGATGACCATCGACATCGCCTGACGCACGCGCGGGTCGTCGAACGGCTCACGCGTGGTGTTCACGGAATAATAATAGGTGCCCAGATACGGCGCGATGCGCACGTTGTCGCCGTAATCTTCCTTCAGCCGGTTGATGTCCTCCGCCGGCAGGTCGGAGCATGAATGCACTTCGCCCGCCTCCCAACGGCGCACGCAGGTTGCGCGATCCTCGAAGGGCAGGAATTCCACCGTTTCGATGCTGACACTGTCGGCGCTATGGAACTCGGGGTTCTTGTTCAGAACGATCTTGTCGCCGAGCGAGAATTCTTCGAGCGTATAGGCCCCGTTCGAGACGTGGTTCTGCGGCTGCACGAAATCCGCGCCAAATTCCTCGACCGTGCCCGGATGCACCGGCAGGCCGGTCTGGTGGGTCAGCAATTCCAGGAAAAACGGCGTCGGCTGCTCCAGATTGACCTGAAGCGTATGATCGTCTAGCGCCACGACACCCAGCGTCTCGGGCTCGGCCTCACCTGAGTTGATCGCGAGGGCATTCTTGATCGGGTACAGGATATTAGCGTATTTCGCGCCAGTCTCAGGATTCATGATCCGCTGTAGGGAATACACGAAATCGCCCGCGACGACGGGATCGCCATTCGACCACTTCGCATCGTCGCGCAGGTTGAACGTATAGGACAGACCGTCGAGAGAGACCTCCCAATCCGCCGCCACGCCGGGCACGACATTGGCGGAGGCGTCGTAGACCACCAGACCTTCGAACATGTCACGCAGCAGATTCGCCTCGACCACGGTCGAAGTCTTGTGCTGGTCGAGCGTTTCAGGGTCGCCGTCCGAACCGCGAAAATAGGTCTGTGCAACGGCCTGCGATCCGATGGTCAACGCCAGAACGGACGTAAGCACCGCTGTATTCAGGATAGAGCGAGGCATCAGTAATCTCCCTGTGGTTGAATGGTCTGTCTGAAATGCTGACCCAATGACAGGAAGGTTGCAAGATGGCGTCATCACGGGACGTCGAGTCATCCCCGAACGAAAAAGCAGAATTTCACTGCGCTCCGCGTTCGGGAATTGCCTGCATAAATGCCCCAGGCGCCCGCGCGGTCGCGACGGTGATCGCCTGCTTCAGCCTTGCGGCGCGAGGCACCATTTCAGGACCGCCTTTTGCGCATGGACCCGGTTCTCAGCCTCGTCGAACACCACGGATTGCGGGCCGTCCATCACGGCATCGGTGACTTCCTCACCCCGGTGGGCCGGCAGGCAATGCATGAACAGCGCCTGCGGACCGGCCGCGGCCATCAATCGTTCGTTCACCTGATAGGGTTGCAACAGGTTGTGACGCCGCTCACGCGCCTCGTCTGCGTCATGCATCGAAACCCATGTATCCGCGACCACCAGATCGGCCCCGGCCACAGCACTTGCCGCGTCACGCTCGATCCGTACATCGACGCCCTTGGATCTGGCGAAGGCGATGGCCTCCTCGTCGGGGTCCAGGGCCTCGGGGCCTGCGAAGGTGAAGTCGAACCCGAACTGGCCTGCGGCATGCAGGAACGAGGCGCAGACATTGTTGCCATCGCCGGTCCAGACCACACGCTTTCCGCGAATCGGGCCGCGATGTTCCTCGAAGGTCAGGATGTCGGCCATGATCTGGCAGGGATGCGTTCTGTCGGTCAGCCCGTTGATGACGGGCACGCTGGCGGCCTCTGCCATCTCCAGCAAAGTCTGCTCGGCAAAGGTGCGGATCATGATCAGATCGACGTAGCGGCTCAACACCCGCGCGGTGTCCGCGATACTCTCCCCATGGCCCAGCTGCATTTCGGCACCGCTCAGCACCATGGTCTGCCCGCCCATCTGGCGCACGCCCAGATCGAAAGAGGTGCGGGTGCGTGTGGACGGCTTCTCAAAGATCAACGCGACCATACGGTCCTTGAGCGGCTGATCCGCGTCGGGGGCGCCCTTGGGCTGACCGGCGCGCGCGTCCTTCACGGCGCGGGCGTCGTCGATCATGTCGCGCAACGCGTTCGCATCGGTCATGTGCAGATCGAGGAAATGTCTCATGTCGTCGTCCTTCCGGGGGCCTGTCCCCCATGGAATGTCATTACCCGCACCGGGGTTGCCTGCTCGCCCTGCGTGATCGTTTCGCCAGCGAATCCGGCTTTCTCATATGCCGATACCGCCTTCAAGTTGGCGGGATCGGGATCGACCGCGACGCACGGCGCGCCCGCCGCGATCAGCTCCCCGGCCCTGGCCCGCAGATAGCCCGGCGCGTGCCCCTGCCCCAGATAGGCGGGATCGCCCAGAAAGGTGTCCATCGCCCGACTGCCCGCAGGCAGGTGAGCATATTGTGGAATGCCCTCGTGATGCACATTCCGATCCTGAACATAGGCGAAGGGTGCGCCGTCCAGCCAGACCATTCGCATATCGGTCCGGCCCTGATCCAGATCCAGCTTCAGATCGTTGTCGATCAGGGCCAGTTCCCTGTCCGCCGGTCCCCACCACCCGCCGATATGCGGGTGGGACAACCATGTGGCGATCAGCGGGAAATCCGAACGTGTCACCGGAACGAACCGATAGTCACGCAGCATGACAGTCACGCAGCACGGCCGGAGATGTCCGTGGCAGCAGCTTCCAACCGGCGCAAGGCTTCGTCCACGTCCTGCGTCGTGACGATCAGAGGTGGCAGAATGCGGATCACGTTGTCACCGCCCGGCACGGTCAGCAGCTTGTGATCATATCCCGCCGCCACAACTTCGCCATTGGGCACGACGCATTTGACCCCGATCATAAGGCCGGAGCCGCGCACCAGTTCGAACACATCCGGAAAGCGGGCGACCAGACTGTCCAGCCCCTGACGCAAATGGCCGGAGACGCGGCTGACATGTTCCATGAAGCCGTCCTCGGCCATCACTTCCATCACCGCGCAACCTACCGCACAGGCCAGAGGATTGCCGCCATAGGTCGTGCCATGGGTGCCAGCGGTCATGCCGATGGCGGCCTCCTCGGTTGCCAGACAAGCGCCCAGCGGGAAGCCACCGCCGATCCCCTTGGCCACGGCCATGATATCGGGTGTCGCACCGGACCATTCGTGGGCGAACAACTTGCCGGTCCGCCCCATGCCGCACTGAATCTCATCATAGATCAGCAGGATGCCCTGTTCGTCACACAGCTTTCGCAACCCTTGCAGGCACTGGTCGGGAACCGGCAGGATGCCGCCCTCGCCCTGTACCGGCTCGATCATGATCGCGGCGGTCCTGTCGTTGATGGCGGCGTGCAACGCATCGTGATCGCCGAACGGCACATGCACGAAACCGGGCAGCAGCGGGCCGAAACCCTTGGTCAGCTTCTCCGCCCCCGCGGCCGAAATCATGCCCAGCGTCCGGCCGTGGAACGAGCCGTTGAAGGTGATGATTTTATCGCGTCCGGTTTCCTTCGCATGATGGTACTTGCGCGCCATCTTCACTGCGGCCTCCGTCGCCTCGGTGCCCGAATTGGTAAAGAACACGGTGTCCGCGAAGGTCCGCTCCACCAGCATTTCCGCCAGTTTCGTCTGGTTGGGGATCTCATAGAGGTTGGACGTGTGCCACAGACGTCGACCCTGCGTTTCCAATGCCTCGATCAGACGGGGATGCGAATGGCCAAGGGCGGCCACGGCGATGCCGGCCCCCATGTCCAGATAGCGCGTCGCGTCTTCGGTCATCAGCCAGGGGCCTTCGCCTTCCACAAAGGAAAGCGGAGCCCGCGCATAGGTCGGCAATACGGGCGTGATCACATCGTTACTCCTCTAGATCACCGGCTGGAAGGATCGCCGCCCAGGTCCCAGCCAAACCTGTGCGGAAGATGCGGTTATCCGAAGCGTATGCGCCCAAGTCAACGCAAACGCGCGTTTTGATGCTGTTTGGGGTACAATAAGCCGGATACTCGGGGGAAACCTGCGCCTCCGGCGGGGATATTTGGGTAAAGTGAAAGCGGAACGCGTTTGCGTCAGAGGCCTTCGCCCGAAGTATTTCCCCGCGCCAGCGCGATGATCCGGTGCGCGTCCTCGGCGGACCAGGCGCGGCTTTCCCCTGCCATCACCACACGGGTGTACAGGTCGCGCCATGCATCCTCGCGCATCAGTTCGACAAAGCGGCTGTGGCGCCACGCGACGCCAGCTTCGTGCAGGCGGGCGATCTGTGCATCCGCCATCAGGTCGGCGCAGTCCACCTGCAACGAAGTGTCCGTGATCTGATTGAAGTTCCGCTCCACCCAGTATCCGGCATCGACGGGGGAGCCTTCGCGATTGGCCCGTCCCCGCGCGGACTTGACCACAAAACTCTCCGCATCGCCAAGGGCGTAGTGGTTGAGTTGTACCAGCCCGTAGGATGGCGCCAGATAGTTGGTGAACACCCCCCGCTGTGCAAACCGTTCGGGCAGGCGCGCGCCGTTGCCATCCACCCAGACCGGCGTTCCTACAGGGTCCAGCGGGCGGTGCACACCGGGGCGGGCATGAGTTCCCCGCCGCCATAGGGTTTTGATCATCGCACAGCGCCACGGCCAGTTGAGCGGGTCCGGCGCACAGCGGGTAAAGCGCTGTGTGACGGGTGCGTCCTCATACCGGGTCAGGCCATTGCTGCCGAACATCCGCCAGGTCAGCGCGATGCAATCGGCCTGCGGCACCTGCGCCACCAGATCGGGCAGGCCGCCTGCGCGCACGTTGATGAACTCATCCACGTCCATGCAAATCACCCAGTCCGCAACGTGCATCAAGGGATGCTCCGCCGCTTCACGCAGGGCGCGCCATTGCGGCCCCCGCTGGCCTGAGCGGCCGTGCATGTGCGTGAGCAAGCCCATCGCCTCGAACCGGTCCAGCATCGCATCCGTGCCGTCCGTGCAGTCGTTCGAGAAGGCCAGCACATCCGTCACGCCAATCTTGCGGTGATGCGCCAGCCACTCCGTCAGCACTGCGGCCTCGTCCTTGACGCACAGGATCGCCAGAACCCTCACCGCCGCACGACCTTGCGCAGGCCTGCCAATGTCACGGCCTTGGTTACAAGCGCGAGAGCGCCATAGGTCACGGCGCCCATCAGCACCAGCGCGAACAGCGCGGGATAGCGCCAACCGGGCAAGTCGATCACTTCACCGAAGAACCGCACCACAAGCGCCAGCAGCAGCCCCATCAGCGCCGCCGACAGCAGAATGCGCGGCGCGGCGTGCACCAGCCTCGGGTCCATCTTCGCCGCGTCACCGAACCGGCGCGAAGCGCGCCACAGCAGCGCGAAGTTCACCCAGGCCGCCAGGGTCGTCCCCCATGCCGCCGCCAGAAAGCCCAGCCACGGCGCGGCCCCGACAGCCACCACCACGTTGACCACCATCGAAATCGCGGCGAAGCGGAACGGTGTCTTCGTATCCTCCCGCGCGAAGAAAACCGGTGAGATCACCTTGATCAGCACGAAGGCCGGCAAGCCCCACCCATAGGCCGCAACCGCCTGCGCCGTCAGCGCGGCATCGCGAAACTCGAACGCGCCGCGCTGGAACAGCACCGCCACCAGCGGCAGCGGCACCATTATCAGGGCCACCGCCGCAGGCACCGCCAAGGCCAGCGAAAACTCCGCCGCGCGGTTCACCGCATCGCGCCCCCCCGCCGCATCGCCCGCGCCCAAACGGCGCGACAGATCGGGCAGCAGCACCACGCCGATGGCAATTCCCACCACGCCCAGCGGCAATTGGTACAATCGGTCGGCGTAGTTCAGATAGGCCACCGCCCCGTCGAAGAAGCTCGCCACTTGCCGCCCGACCAGCAGGTTGATCTGCATGACGCCCCCGGCCATCGCGGCGGGAAAGGCGATGATCGCCAGCCGCTTCAATTCCGGCGTCAGACGCGGGCGGTGCGGCACGATGCGGAACCCGGCACGGGACGCCGCGATCCAGACCAGCACCAGCTGCGCCACGCCTGCCAGCGGCACGCCCCAGGCCAGCGCCATGCCGATATCCGCGCCCAATGCCGCACCCGTCAGCATGGCAATCACCAATATGATGTTGAGCACCACCGGGGCCGCTGCCGCCGCCGTGAACCGGCCCAGCGCGTTCAACACTCCCGACAGCAGCGCCGCGAGAGAGATGAACAGGATGTAGGGGAACGTGATCCGCCCCATCTGCACCGCCATGTCGAACCGGGCATCGTCAGCGAAGCCGGACGCCATCAACAGGACCAGCCCCGGCATCGCCAGCTGCGCGATCAGGGTAAAGACGATCAGAATGCCCCCCAATCCCGCGAACGCATCGCGGGCGAAAGTCAGCGGGTCGCGGTCCTGCTCCAGCTTCTTGGAAAACATCGGCACGAAGGCCGTGTTGAACGCCCCCTCGGCAAAGAAGCGGCGGAACATGTTGGGCAGCGCGAAGGCGACCAGAAACGCCTCCGCCACCGGACCGGCACCCAGAAGGGCCGCAATCAGGATATCACGCCCGAAGCCGAACACCCGGCTGGCCAGTGTCCATCCCCCAACGGTCAGGAATGCGGACAGAAGTCGGATCGGTTTCATGGGGGGTGCTCTCCGCGACGTGCCCCCCACCGATACAGATGTTTCCCGGCAATCGTAAGGGGGTCACACGATGGCGCGCCGCTCCACCGTAGCCTGCCGCAGGATCTGCACCGCCGATGTCGTGAACAGCCCCGCCATGATGCCCGCGACGATCAGGTCGGGCCAGCCGGTCGCCGTACCCCAGACACCCAGCGCCGCGATCATCACCGCCACGTTGCCGATGGCATCGTTGCGTGAACACAGCCAGACTGAGCGCACATTGGCATCGCCATCCTTGTACCGCAGCAGCAATGCGACGCTGATCAGATTGGCCAGCAGGGCCAGGAACCCGATCACACCCATGACCTCGGCCTGCGGGACGCCTTGAACGAACACCTTGTGGATTGTCGAGCCGAAGACCCACGCCCCCATGGCCAGCAGGCTGATCCCCTTGATGATCGCCGCCGTACTGCGCACCCGGATCGAGGCACCGATGACCGCCAGCGACAGACCGTAGGTCGCCGCATCGCCCAGAAAGTCCAGCGCGTCGGCCTGCAATGCCTGTGAACGGGCCGCCTGCCCCGCCGCCATTTCCACCACGAACATCACGGCGTTGATTGCGATCACCATCCACAACCTGTGCTTGTAATCTGGCGAAAGGCCCTCGAACGTGGCCTCTTGATTGCAGCATCCTGCCGACATGGGGAACTCCTGTACTTGCGTCAGCGAGCAACCTAATGTCTCTAGCTGCTAGAGGTTCAAGGGGTAATTCATGTTTTCCATCGGCACGATGTCCGACCGCACCGGGGTCAAGGTTCCGACGATCCGCTATTACGAGGATATGGGTCTGCTCGCCCTGGCCGAGCGCACCGCAGGCAACCAGCGCCGTTACGACCAGGCCGCGCTCGATCGTCTGACATTCATCCGGCACGCCCGCGATCTGGGCTTTTCGATCGAGGCGATTTCGGAACTGATCGCGCTGGGTGAGCACCCCGATCAGCCCTGCGCGGGGGCCTCACGCATTGCCCGCGACCAGTTGGCGGACGTGCGCGCGCGTCTGGCGCGCCTGCAACGGCTGGAGGTCGAACTGACCCGGATCGTCGCGGGATGCTCGGGCGATGGAACGCTGGACCAGTGCCACGTCATGGCGGCACTGGCCGATCACGATCATTGCGTGACGGAGCATTAGGCCTGATATCCGCCCGTTTCGGCGCGGCGGACCGCAGCGCCCCCGTTCAGCAGTCCCCCCGGTCAGCGCGTTCCCTCGGGCCTGCGCATGACCGCGGTGCGCAGGGCATTTTCCACCTGCCGCCGCTTGGAGTCAGAGGCCAGCTTCATCCCGAACAGATCCTTGACATAGAACGTGTCCACCGCCTGTTCGCCATAGGTCGCTATGATGGCCGAGAATATGTTGATGTTCGCCGCCGCCAGCTCTCGCGTCAGGTCGTGCAACAGACCGGGGCGGTCGCGGGTGTCCACCTCGATGATGGTGAACAGATCGGATCCTGAATTGTCGAAGGTGATATTCGTCGGCACCACGAAATCCCGCTCACGCCGTTTGATCTTGTCGCGTGTCTCCAGCTCCTTTCGGGCCAGAACCTCACCCATCAACGTGCTGCGAACCGTTTTTGCCAACCGGTCCAGCCGCCGCGCCTCATAGGGGTTTTCCTCACTGTCCTGTATCCAGAACACCGAAATCGCATAGCCGTCCGAGGTGGTGTAGCTGCGTGCGTCCAGCACGTTCGCCCCCACCATCGCCAGCGCCCCGGCCATCCGCGCGAAGGCCCCCGGATGGTCGGAGTTCACGAAGGTGGCGCGGGTCGCGTCCCGGTCCGGGTCCTCGGTGAAATCGCTGCCGATGGAATTGTCGCCGACCGTTCCGATAATGCGTGCGACAGTGATATGCGTCGCCGTGGGCAGGCCCAGCCAGTAGGGCGTGTAGTGCCGGTCCAGCTCCCGCTGGATCTGCGCCTGCGGCAGGTCCGAGATCGCCGCGACCAGCGCGGCCTTTGCCTCTTCCTCCCGCTGATGGCGGCTGGGGCTGTTGATCCCGTCCGTCAGATAGTCGCGCGTGGCGGAATAAAGCTGGCGCAGAAGGGTCGCCTTCCAGTTGTTCCAGGTGTTCGGACCGACGCCGCGAATGTCGCAGACGGTCAGGACCAGCAACAGCTTCAGCCGTTCCTGACTGGCCACGGTGCTTGCGAATCCGCTGACCGTGCGGGCATCGGATATATCGCGTTTCTGGGCGGTATCGCTCATCAACAGGTGATTGCGGACCAGCCAGATGACCGTCTGCGTGTCGGCCTCGTTCAGTCCCAGACGCGGGCAGATCTCGGCTGCTATCTCCGCGCCCACGATGGAATGGTCCTGTGGCAGGCCCTTGCCGATATCGTGCAGCAACACCGCCACGTAGAGGGCGCGGCGATTGATGGTGCCGGCCATGATCGACGTGGCGTAGGGCAGTTCGTCCTTCAGCACGCCCCTCTCGATCCGCGACAGGACCGACAGGCAGGTGATGGTATGCTCGTCCACCGTGTAGTGGTGATACATGTTGAACTGCATCATAGCGACGATCCGGCCGAATTCCGGCATGAATGCGCCCAGCACGCCCGTCTCGTTCATCCGCCGCAATCCCCGTTCGGGGTTGGAGCGGCCCAGAAGGATGTCCATGAAGATCGCGTTCGCGCGCGGATCGTTGCGAATTTCCTCCAACCGATCCAGATTCGCCGTCGCCAGACGCAGCGCATCGGGGTGGATCAGCGCGTCCACCTCCAGGCCGATCTTGAAAAGCAGCAACATGTTGACCGGATCGCTCAGGAACGTCTCAGGGTCTGTGGCGGTCAACCGTCCATCCACCAGGGTGAACCCTTCGGGCGTCGTGTCGTCATCCCGCCCGAAAATGCCGCGCAGCTTGCGCCCAAGCGACGGCTTGGCCTTGATGTGCTTGGCCTCCAGCGCGACGAGGAAGATCCGGCTCAGTTCCCCGACCGATCTGGCGTGCAGGAAATAGACCTGCATGAACCGCTCGACGGCGCGTTGCCCCTCGACATCCTCGAACCCCATCGCGGCGGCGACCTCGACCTGATTGTCAAAGCTCAGATGCTCGTTCGCCCGGCCAGAGACCAGATGCAGGTGGCAGCGGACCGACCACAGGAACCCGTCCGCGGCGGTGAAGATCGCATACTCATCCTCGGTAAAGACGCCCTTCGCGATCAGCGATTGCGTATCCTCCACGTCGTAGAGGTATTTCTCGATCCAGTAGAGCGCCTGCAAATCGCGCAATCCGCCCTTGCTCTCCTTCACGTTCGGTTCGACCAGATAGCGTGAGCCGCCATTGCGTTCATGCCGGGCCTCACGCTCGGCCAGCTTTGCCTCGACGAATTCCGGTCCGGTGTCACGAAACAGCTCCGGCCAGATTCGGGTGTCCAGCTCCATCGACAGGCTTTCGTCGCCCCAGATCAGGCGGCGTTCCAGCAGCGAGGTTCGGATCGTCATGTCGTCACGCGCCAGTCGAAGACACTGATCAACGGTGCGGACCGATTGCCCGACCTTCATCTTCAGATCCCACAGGACATAGAGCACCGCCTCGATCAGGCTCTCACCCCAGGCGGTCTGCTTGTGCGGCACCAGAAACAGCAGATCGACATCGGAAAACGGCGCCATCTCCGCTCGCCCGAAACCGCCCACTGCCAGAACGGCGACCCGCTCGCCCTGGGTCGGGGTTGGATTGGGATGCAGCCACCGCGCGGCGGCGTCCATCGCCACACGCACCAGACTGTCGGTCAGGCGGGAATATGCGCGGGCGGCCTCCGTTCCGCAAAGCGGTGCGTCGGCCAATGCGGCTGCGATCTTGGCACGGCCCTGATCGCGGGCATCGCTCAAAACGTCGATGATTGCCTCACGCCGATTTTCGGGATCGGCGGCCTCCATCCGTGACAGGAGGGCCTTTGGCGCGACGATATAGTCCGCCAGCTCGAACGAGCTGGCGGACGGGTCCGTCATCGCCGTGTCAGAGACCGGAGAATCCGAGTGTTCCGGGGGCGGGATCAACAAGCTTGGGTCCGTCACGGGTCACTTCCATGATCGCGAGCGCACGATCCGTACCGCCATCGGGACGGAAGCGGAATGCGCCCTCCGCCCCGGTGAAACCTGCGGAACGGGTCAGGTTGCGCGCATCGAAGGCACGCGCGTCGCGGCTGGACCGCGCTTCCGCGATCAGCGTATCCGTTGCAGCAATACCATCATAGGCCAAGCTCGCAAGGGGATGTGGGCGCGCACCATAACGCGCGCTGTAGCGGTTGGAGAACGTGGCGCTGCTGGACGGGTCAACCACAGTGTACCACGCGCCGGCCAGCGCACGCTCGGACGCCATCGCGCCTTCGGTCAGTTCCTGAAGCCCCATGACCTGCGTGCGATCGACGTTCAGCCCATGGAACGGCAGGAACGAAGCGGCATAGACCAGTCCCGTCCCGCGATCGGACAGCAGCAGATTGTCGACACCGTTGCGGATCATCTCATTGGTGAAGAATTCCGCCGCCGCAGGAATCCCCTCGCGCGACCGGGGGTAGGATGCGGTCGCCACCAGTTGCGCGCCTGTTTCACCCGCAGCCTGCCGAACGGCATCCAGGGCGGCCTGTCCTTCGGTGTCCTGCGTATAAATCAGGCCCGTGTTGCGCAGACCGCGCGAGGCCGCGAAGGACATCAGGCGCCGCGCGCTGGTACCGAAGCTGCGGCCCAGGATATAGACGTTGTCGCCCGCCACGGCAGAGTTGTTCGAGAACGACAGCACCGGAATACCCGCCTGCTGCGCAATCGGCGCGACCGCCGCAACGGAGGCGGAGAACAGCGGCCCCACGATGATGTCGGCATCAAGCGCGACCGCCGACGCCGCCGCATCCGCCGCCTGCCCCGGATCGCCACCTGTCGACAGAACGCTCAGCTCGATGCTGGAATTCGGACGGTCGGCAAGCGCCAGCCGCGCCGCGTTCTCCAGCGCCGCGCCCAGCGCGTCACGCTCCGCATCGCCACTGCCCGTCGGAACCAGAAGCGCCACACGCACCGGCCCGCTCATGGGGATCTCACCCGGTTGGGGCGTGGACGGCGTGGTTTGCAGGATCGATCCCAGCGAACCGGACGAGCTTGTCGGCGTGCATCCGGCAAGTGCCGCAAGGCCGAACAGGGCGGCGCCGACGATCCTCTTGAAACGGGGGGCAGGTAGGGTAAGGGCGGACATGAAAACCTCGCTTGGGCAAAACGCATCTGGATAACAGGGTATGAGAAAGTGTAGTACGGCGGCCTGAGCGGGCAACATTTCGTTTGCTTGCCGACGGATAGCATCAGAGGAATCGCTTCATGGGGACAGGACCCGAGCCTGCGCTGCATCTCGTCGCGACGCCGATCGGTGCGGCGCGTGATATCACATTGCACGCCCTTGATATTCTGCGCGATGCGGACGTTCTGGCCGCCGAGGATACCCGCACCTTGCGCCGGTTGATGGAGATCCACGGCATCCCCCTCGCCGGACGCACCGTGCTGGCCTATCACGACCATAACGGACCCGCGATGCGGCCCCGTCTGATGGCCGCGCTGGCCGAGGGGAAGAGCGTGGCCTATGCCTCGGACGCGGGCACGCCGCTGGTCGCGGATCCCGGCTTTCAACTGGCCCGCACCGCAATCGCCGAGGGGCACAAGGTTCGCGCCGCGCCGGGTGCCTCTGCCGTTCTGGCCGCACTGACGGTTGCAGGCTTGCCCACAGATCGCTTTCTGTTCGCGGGGTTCGCGCCGCAAAAACAGGCCGCCCGCCGTACTTTTCTAAGCACGTTCGGTCGGGTGCCTGCGACGTTGGTCTTCTACGAAAGCCCCAAAAGGCTGGCGTCGATGCTGGCGGACATGGCCCATTCGCTCGGCCCGGATCGACCCCTGGCGGTGTGCCGCGAACTGACGAAACGGTTCGAGCAGGTGCGGCGCGGACCGCTGGGCCAGATGGCCGAGGAATATGCCCACGAAACCCCGCCGAAAGGAGAAATCGTCATCGTGGCCGGCCCGCCCGAGGGCGAACGCCACGATCAGGAAGATATCGACGAGATGTTGCGCAAGGCCCTCGAAAACCTGCGTCTGCGCGATGCAGCAGATGCAGTCGCACAGGCCACAGGCCTACCGCGACGGGACATCTATCGCAGGGCGCTGGAATTGCGGGACGAGTATTAGGGATTTGTTAGCTTTCCGGGGCGAATGTACCCGGATGAGCATCGAGCCACGCCAACTTGATTTTCTGTCCTGCCTGACCTCGGTGCAGGCCGCGCCTACGGATGCGGCAGCGCGAGCCAAATCTGCACGTCAGCAACGCGGCACCCGCGCATATCACAGCGGTCTGGCAGCCGAGGACACGGTCCTGCGGACGTATCGCGCCAAGGGTGCTCGCCTGCTCAAACAACGCTACCGCGTCCGAGAGGGGGAGATCGACCTGATCTTCGAAATGGATGGGGGCATCGTTTTTTGCGAGGTAAAATCCCGGCGCACGATTGAGGAGGCCGCCCATTCCATCAGCGCCCGGCAATGGCAACGCTTGGAGCAGGCTGCAAACAGATATATGATGGAGCATGATGTGGGTGCCGCGACCGACCTTCGCTTCGATGCCGTTTTGATGGACCGCACCGGCGCGATGGAGGTCGTTGAGAACGCCCACCTGTTCTGAGGCAGTTGTTTGCAGGTTCGAAAAGGGCGAAAGACGATGATTTTGCGAAATGGAATGATAGTGGCCGGGCTTGCCGCCATGGCGGTGTTGGGCGCGTGCGCGCCGGTCATCTTCGGGGGGGTCGCCACCGGCGCCGTTTCCACCGCCCAGACCCGAAGCACGGGCGAGGCTTTGACCGATGCCGAGATCAAGCTGCGCATCAGCGACGCCCTGCTTCAGGAGGACAGCACCCTTT
This sequence comes from Pontivivens nitratireducens, assembly GCF_014235845.1. Taxonomy (GTDB): domain Bacteria; phylum Pseudomonadota; class Alphaproteobacteria; order Rhodobacterales; family Rhodobacteraceae; genus Pontivivens; species Pontivivens nitratireducens. The sequence goes on from NZ_JACJUQ010000007.1 coordinate 45,712, forward strand.
TCTCTCAGGTCGAGACAAGTGTCACCGAAGGGCGCGTGGTCCTGTTGGGCGCGGTTTCGTCGCAGGCCGACCGGCAGCGGGCGGAACAACTCGCCCGGGGCGTCAATGACGTGCGCGAGGTCATCAACGAACTGATCGTGGCCGATCGCGGCTGGCGCGAGATCGCCAGTGACACGCGGATCGATACGGAGATAAGCGCCCGGATTCTGGGGGCGGAGGATGTTCTTTCCGTCAATTATGACATTGAAACGGTCAACGGCACCGTTCATGTGATGGGTCTGGCGCGCAGCATGGAGGAATTGCAGCGCGTCACTGAAATTGCGTCTCGCGTATCGGGCGTAAGGCAGGTGGTCAGCCACGCCCTGCTGATCACAGACCCGAGGCGGCGGCGCGACAACACCTGAAAATCCATTGGATTTCAGACGAAAGGATACGGAATGCCTCTCAAGGTCGCGGTTCAGATGGACCCGCTCGAACATGTCGATATCGACGCGGACAGCAGCTTTCGCATCATGGAGGAAGCGCAGGCCCGCGGGCATTGCCTGTTCTACTACACCCCCGACAAGCTGAGTTGGCGCAACGGTCACGTCCACGCCACGGGACGTCCGGTCGAGATACGGCGCGAGCATGGCAATCATATGGTTGCCGGCGATCCGGTCGAGGTCGATCTTGCCGACATGGACGTGGTCTGGCTGCGACAGGACCCGCCCTTCGACATGGGGTACATCACGACCACGCACTTGCTGGATTTCATTCACCCCGCGACGCTGGTGGTGAACGACCCCACCTGGGTGCGCAATTTCCCCGAGAAATTGCTGGTCCTGCAATTCCCCGATCTGACCCCTCCCACACTTGTGGCGCGGGATCTGGAGGCTTTGCGGGCCTTCAAGGCGGAGCACGGGGACGTAATCCTCAAGCCGCTCTACGGCAATGGCGGTGCCGGGGTGTTCCGTTTGACGAAGGAAGATCGCAACCTGTCCTCGCTGCATGAGCTGTTCACCAGCATCAACCGTGAACCGCTGATCATGCAGAAGTTCTTGCCGGCGGTCAGCAAGGGCGACAAACGTGTCATCCTCGTGGACGGGGAGCCTGTGGGCGCGATCAACCGCGTTCCGGCAGAGGGGGAAACCCGGTCCAACATGCATGTCGGCGGACGGCCGGAGAAGGTGGAACTGACCGCGCGGGATCGTGAAATCTGCGCGGCAATCGGGCCGACCCTGCGTGAGAAGGGCCAGATCTTCGTTGGCATAGACGTGATCGGTGACTGGCTGACCGAGATCAACGTCACCTCCCCCACCGGATTGCAGGAGTTGGAGCGGTTCGACGGCACCAATGTCACCGCCAAGATCTGGGAAGCGATCGAGCGGCGGCGCACCGGCTGATGTCGTTCCGGCTGACGCTGCTGAATCTGTTCTACCGGTATGTCGAACGACCCCTGCTGGCGCGGGCTACGGATTTCGGCAGGGTCGGCGCCAGACTGGACAAGCAGGCGGCAAGGCTTCACGAACCCGCCGGAACCCATGCGAACCCCGTGCGCATTCCGTATGAGGATGGCTGGATCGACGCCCGCTGGATCAGCACCGGCCGGGCGTCGCGCAGCAGGGTCATCCTGTTCTTTCACGGCGGGGCATATCTGTTCGGCAGCTCCACTTCGCATAGACCGCTTGCCGCTGCCATGGCGGACAGGACGCGGGCGCGGGTGCTGATACCGGACTACCGTCTGGCACCGAATCATCGCTTCCCGGCAGCGATTGAAGACGCGGTATCGTGCTACCGTCATCTGCTGAACATCGGTCATGCGCCCGAGGATATCGCCTTGATGGGCGACAGCGCCGGGGGCGGCATGGTGATGGCCCTGCTGCATCTGTGCGGCACGACCGATCTGCCCTATCCCGCCTGCGCCGTGGCGTTCAGCCCCTGGGTCGACATGACGCTGAGCGGGGCCAGCCATGGACGCAATGCGCAGCGGGAGGTCTTGCTGCCAGCCCGGAGAATCCCGGAGGCCCGCGATCAATACCTCGGCTCGGCCCCGACCGACGATCCGCGAGCCTCGCCCGTCTTCGGCACCTTCGACGGTGCACCGCCGGTACTGATACAGGCCAGCCGGGCCGAGATTCTGGAGGATGACGCCCGCGCGATGGCCGCGACGCTCAGCAGGCAGGGTGTCGATGTTCAGCTCGATTTCTGGGAGAAGACACCGCATTGCTGGCAACACCTGCAAGGGCGTCTGCCTGAGGCGGACGATGCACTCGACAAGGCAGGGGCGTTCGTGCGGCGCCATTTGGGAATCGACCCACTGGAAACTGACCGGCAGGCGCGCTAGGGAACGCACGTATCCTTCGACGCGAGGCACTCATGACACATCGGATCAACGCGCAGCCCGGCATTCTGGACATCACCCCCTATGTCGGTGGTGAGGGAAAGACGCACGGCGCGAACCATGTGACGAAGCTGTCCTCGAACGAGAATCCGCTTGGCCCCAGCCCGCGCGCGGTCGAGGCGTATACCGCCCTTGCCGCGAACATCGCGACCTATCCCGACGGCAGCCATTTCGCCCTGCGCACCGCAATCGCCGAGGTGCACGGCCTGCGCGCGGACCGCATTATCTGCGGCTGCGGCTCGGATGAGATCCTCAGCCTGCTTTGTCAGGCTTATGCCGGGCCGGGGACGGAGATCGTCCACACGCAGCATGGCTTCGCGATGTATGCGATCTACGCCAAGGTGGCCGGCTCGACCCCGGTGGTCGTGGCAGAGGATACGCGGCGCACCGACGTGGACGCCCTGCTGGCGGCTGTCACGGACAGGACCCGGCTGGTCTTCGTCGCCAATCCCAACAACCCCACAGGCACGCTGATCCCCGATGCCGAGATCGAGCGTCTGGCCGACAGCCTGCCGCCGCATGTCCTGCTGGTGATGGACGGGGCCTATGCCGAGTTCGTGCGCGAACCCGGCTATGACGGGTACGCCGGTTTGGTGGGGCGACGCGACAACGTGGTGATGACCCGGACGTTTTCAAAGGTCTACGGGCTAGGCGCGTTGCGCGTGGGCTGGGCCTACGGGCCGGATCACGTGATCGACGTGCTCAACCGCGTGCGCGGACCGTTCAACGTGACGGCCGCCGGCCTCGCCGCGGCGGAGGCTGCGGTGCGCGACACCGAATGGACGGAACATTGCGTGATCCAGAACGAGGTCTGGCGCGAATGGCTGGCGCGGCAACTGGCCCGCGCCGGGATCGACAGCGACCCCTCGCACGGGAATTTCATCTGCGCCCGTTTCCCCGATGTGGACACCGCGAAGGCCGCCGATGCCGCGCTGCGCCAGCGCGGCTATATCGTGCGCGACGTCCAGGGCTATGATCTGCCCGGTTGCCTGCGGATCACCATCGGGGACGAGACAGCAACCCGGGCCGTCGCGGACATCCTCACGAAGTTCATGGCTGCGCGATGATTTATGAACGTGTCGCACTGATCGGGCTGGGCCTGATCGCGGGGTCCATAGCACTGGCCGCCAGGCGGCGCGGGCTGGCGAAGGAAATCGTCGGCACCGCCCGCACAGCGCAAACGCGAGAGACCGCGCTGCGCATCGGACTGGTGGATCAGGTGTTCGCCACCCCGGCGGAGGCTGTCGCCGGGGCCGATCTGGTGATCCTGTGCGTTCCGGTCGGCGCAATGGCCGATGTCGCGGCGGAGATCGGACCGCATTTGAAACCGGGCTGCGTCGTGTCGGATGTTGGATCCGTCAAGCAGGCGGTGATAGACGCCGTGGCACCGCATCTGCCCGCGGAAACAGTCTTCGTTCCTGCGCATCCCCTGGCGGGGACTGAGCATTCCGGCCCGGAATCCGGCTTTGCCACGCTGTTCGACAATCGCTTTTGCATCCTGACCCCGCCCGAGGGTACGGCACCCGATGATGTCGCCCGCTATCGGACCTTCTGGGAAGGTATGGGCGCGCGGGTCGAGGAGATGGACGCCGAACATCACGACCGGGTGCTGGCGGTAACCAGTCATGTGCCGCACCTGATCGCCTATACCATGGTGGGTGTCGCGGACGATCTGCGCCGCGTGACCAATTCCGAGGTCATCAAGTTTTCCGCCGCCGGTTTTCGTGATTTCACCCGCATCGCCGCGTCCGACCCCACGATGTGGCGGGATGTGTTCCTGAACAACGAGGCCGCGACGCTGGAGATTCTGGGCCGCTTCACCGAGGAGCTGTTCACCTTGCAGCGCGCCATCCGCAAGGGCGACGGCGATCTGCTGTTCGATCATTTCACCCGCACCCGTGCCATCCGGCGCGGCATTCTGGATGCGGGTCAGGACACGGACGCGCCCGATTTTGGACGCAAGCGGAACGATTAACGCAGGCGCGGCGCCTTTCCCAACGGCAGGGGGCCGATCCGGGTAACGCCGTCCGAAAACGTCAGTGGCGCGTCCAGCGTGTTGCTGTCCCCACCGGCGGCGGCAAGCAGGCGCAACCCGAACTGCGCGGCCTGCGCCGTGCTCTGGTCCAGCGCGCCGTTGGCCACTGCCAAGGCCAGCATATCCTCCCAGTTGCGGGCCCGCACATTCATGCGACCCTCGGCAAATCCGCGGGCATCGGCCACCACATCCCCTTGGGCCCGCAGGTCGAGCTGCCCCCAAACGGCGCTGATATCCGCAATGTCCAACGCGGCCAGCGGCGGGGGATCACGCTCCAACGTGCGCAGGCTGACCGGCGCTTCGAATGTGGCGAGGGCATCGACATGCACGGTCTCGATGGTGGCGGGCAACAGGTTTCTGGGGTCGAGTTGCCGCCGCAGATCGCCCGAAAGCGTGGCATCGGTCAGTGTCAGGCCGAACCTGTGCCGGGTCGGGTCCGGCGTATCCTCCGGCTGCTGCGTGGCGACAGCCAGTTCAGGCACCTCGACGGTCCAGCCGGCTGTGCTGTCGATGATCACGTCGCGCCCTTCGATGCGCGCGCGGTCCAGCTCGAACTGCCCGTTCGCGGACACAGCCAGCGAGGCGCGCAGAACCTCACCCTCGACGCTCACCCGCTGATAGGGGGACGCGATCATGTGCTGGCCTGGCCAGACGGCGATGATCTCGAACGGTTGATAGCTGAGCGTCAGCATCTCGAACCGCGGGCCCTGCCATGACCAGCCGCTGTCTGGATCGGCCAGCGCCACGTCGGTCAGGATCGTGTCGACGCGGTTGGGATAGCCGGTCACGCGCAGATCGCCATATTCCGCGACCCAGCCATCGGCCTGCCGCTCGGCGAACCATGTCTCCACCGCGTCGCGACGCATGCCGGCATTGACCCACCAATAGGCGGACCATCCGACCACGGCGACGATGACCACCACGAATATTGCTTTGAACGACATGCCGATCCCTCTCGATCCTTCGGTCTCAAGGGCCTATATCATGGCGCTGTCGGGAGGAAGAGCAATGGACATACGCGGATTATGGGTCTTCGGCTACGGTTCGCTGATGTGGAATCCGGGCTTCGCGCATGAGGAGCGGCAGGTCGCCACGTTGCAGGGATACCGCCGTTCATTCTGCATGCACTCGATCGAACATCGCGGCACGCGGGAGGAGCCGGGACTGGTTCTGGCATTGGAGGAGATGGCCCCGGCCCATTGCTACGGCGTCGCCTTTCGTCCGGTTGCTGACCATGCGGATGCGACCCTGGCCTATCTGCGAGAGCGTGAGCTGGTGACCGATGCCTATCTGGAACGGGTCTGCCCGATCGAGTTGGCCGACGGGCGCGAGGTGCAGGCGCTGACCTACGTGATGGATCTGAACCACGTGCAATATGCGCGCGGTCTGACGTTGGAGGAGCAGGCCCGCATCATCGCGCGCGCGGTCGGCGGGCGTGGCCCGAATACGGAATACCTGACCGCCACCGTCGCGGCCCTGCGTGAACAGAACATCGCGGACGACGAACTGCACACGCTGGAGGAACTGGTGAGCGGCCTCAGCCGCCGCTGAGCTGTCGCGCCACGATACGGAACCACGACCCGTCGGCACGCATCGCCGCCAGCCCGCGATTGAGGCGGGAAATCGCCGCGACCCCCGCTGGATTGGACTGATTTGCGACCGCATGAAGGGTCACGCCCCGTTCCAGCGCCGGAACCGCCACGACGCGCCCCTCCAGACCTGTCGCAGCAAGGGCCGGGGGCGCCTGGTTTCGGGGAATGCTGACCACATCGGTCTGACCGGCGGCCAGAGCCTCAAAACAGGCGGTCGCATTGGCCGGAGTGCTCAACGCGCCCCCGCGACCGGGCAGACGGTCCGCGTCCAGATCGAAGGTAAACAGGCCCTCAGGACGGCAGATGCGCGACCCGCTCAATTCAGCAGGATCAACAGCCCCTGAAACCGGGCTGCCGCTCAACGTCCATGCCGCCATCGGGATCTCGTGAAATGGTTGCGAGAAGGCGTATTTCGCGCACAATTCGATCATCTCGACGGCCAGCGTCTCGATCACATTGCAATCGGGGCGGATGGACGGAAAGCCGACATCATAGGCCTCACTGCCCATCGCGCGCAGGAAACCGGGCAGATCGCGCACGACCGTGGTTTCGATCTGCGCATCGGGCAGAGTGTCGAGATACGCAGTTTCGAGCAGCTCCGTCGCCAGGCCACCATTGGGCAGGTCGCGCCCGGAATAAGGCGCGTTTCCGTCATATGTCACGAAGCTGACATTGAGGGCGGCGGGCGATTCCGGCGCGGTCATCTCGCTTTCGGGCACGGGGTCCTGCACTGGCGCGGCCGCCGGGACGGGCTGTTCGCGAGGCTCTGGCTCCTCCACGCGCACCGGTGTGCCGGCCGCAGTGCCGTTACCGGCACACGGTATATCCAGAACGCTGCCGACCTCGATCAGATTGGGGTTCGGCCCGATAACCAATTGATTGGCTTGGTAGAGAGGGCGAAAATGGTCGTCGCCATAGGCCCGCAGATTGATCGCGCGCAGGGTATCGCCGGGCTGAATCGTATAGGGCTGACATGCGGTCTGCGCCATGGCCGTGGTCGCGCCGAGCACGCCGATTGCGCCCACGGCACACAATAGTAGCTTCATTTTCACGCCTGTCCCCTGCGTATGGTCTTCGGTGGTGTCGGGACATTTGCGCATGAAACGCCAAGTCTTTGCAAGTCTGGCTGCGGTCCCCACCCTGGTCCCCCCCTTGCCGCGACCGGACACAAGTATGCGATTGGATTGCCGGGCCAAGCTGCGTAAGATCACGAAAAAGACAGGCGGGCGCGCGGAATGCTATTGGAAACCGAAAAAGAACCTCAGTTCTCACAGCCGATCAGACAAGTCGTGCTTATGGTGCTGATCCTGGTGCTGACAGCGATCGGGGGCGGCCTGATCTATAGCAGCGTCGCGCCGATCTTCCTTGCGAACATCTATCTCAACGGTTTTATCCTCGCCATGTTCGTGGTCGGCGTGCTGGCGTGTTTCTGGCAGGTTCTGCAACTCATCAGCTCCGTGAACTGGATCGAGGGGTTCGCGCTGAACCGTCCGGGCCATGAATTCGTGCAGTCCCCGCGATTGCTGGCCTCTCTGGCGGCCTTGCTCAAGGATCAGCGCGCACGGCGCGGCCTGACATCCAACTCCAGCCGGTCGATCCTCGATTCCGTGGCGACCCGTCTGGATGAGGCGCGCGACATCACGCGATACATCATCAACCTTTTGATTTTTCTCGGTCTTCTGGGAACGTTCTACGGCCTTGCCACGACCGTGCCCGCGGTGGTGGAGACGATCCGCTCCCTCGCCCCGTCCGAGGGGGAGCAGGGCATCGCCGTCTTCGAGCGGTTGATGAGTGGCTTGGAAAGCCAGCTTGGCGGCATGGGCACGGCGTTTGCATCATCGCTTCTGGGCCTTGCCGGATCGCTGGTCGTGGGGATGCTTGAGCTGTTCGCGGGCCACGGGCAGAACCGGTTCTACATGGAGCTGGAGGAGTGGCTTTCCTCGATCACGCGCATCGGCGTGGCAGGCGCCGATGGTGAGGGCGAGGCCGAGGGCGGCGTGGCCTATGATCTGGCCGGTCTGGGTGAACTGATGTACCGGGCCGAGGAACGCCGGGTCGAGGATGGCGCCCGCATGGCTGAGCTGATCGGCAGCATTTCCGCCCTGGCGCGCAATCTGGAGGGGGGGCACAACACATCCGACCCCACCCTGACCCGCATCGCCGACGGCCAGGATCGCCTGATCGCCCTGATGGAGGCCCGTGACGCGGAGTCCGGCGCACTGGACGACGAAACCCGGATGCGGCTCAAGAATATCGACGTGCAATTGCTGCGTCTGCTGGAGGAACTGTCCGCCGGGCGGCAGGACAGCATCACCGAGATCCGGGCCGAGATCGCGAGCCTTACCGCCGCGCTCAGGGGCGACTGATGGCGTTGCGACGGCGATCCGGCGCGGGGTTCACCGCCAATATCTGGCCCGGCTTCGTCGATGCGATGACGGCACTTCTGCTGGTGCTGATGTTCGTGCTGACGATCTTCATGGTCATGCAGTTCGTGCTGCAGGAAACGATCACCGGGCAGGATCGCAGGCTTGAGGAACTCGGCTCCGAACTGGCCACCCTGGCCGAGGCACTGGGTCTGGAACAGCAACGGTCCGATCAGCTCGAAACCAATGTCGCCGATCTGGCCGGATCGTTGAACGAGAGCGAAGCGATCTCCGAAACGCGCCGCCTGACCATCGCGGCGCTGGAGGCGGACATCGCCGACGCCACCACACGCATTGCCAGCTTTGAATCGCAGGTCGCCTCATTGCTGGCCCGCAACTCCGATCTGGACACGGCCCTTGCTGCCGCCCGCGACGAAAGCGCCGAGCGCGCGGAACAGCTTGCCGCCACGACGGATGAGCTGACCGCCACGACCGAGGAGGTCGCCCGACTGCGCGATGCAAACGCGGAAGTCATCTCCCGCGCGGAAGCCCTGCAACTTGCCCTGGCCCAGGCCCGGGAGGAGATCGACGAGAAGACCGAAGCCGCCCGTCTGGCCGCCGCACAGCGTGAGGCGCTGGAAACCCTGATCGCCGACTTGCAAAGTGAGGCCGCCGCACAGCAGGCCAGCCTCGCTGATCTGTCCGTGCAACTGGATGCCAGCCGTGCCGAGGGCGACCGACGCGCCAGCCGCATCACCGAACTGGCCGCCGCCCTGCAGGACACGACGCAGGAGCGGGATGCGCTGAGCGAAGCCGGAACCGCCCTGCGGGCCGAACTCGACACCCTTGAAACCCGCCTGAGCGCCGAGCAACAGGCCCGGTTGGAGGAGCAGGCCGCCATCGCCGCATTGCAGGATCGGCTCGACGCCACGCAAACCGCCCTGAGCGAGGAGGAGCGCGCCCGGTTGGAGGAAGCCGCCGCTGTCGAACGCCTCCGAACCCAACTGGCCGACAATCAGGAAGCGTTGAGCGAAGCAGAGCGAGCAAGCCTGGCGGAGGCCGCCGCCACCGCGGCCCTGCGCGCCCGTCTGGCCGAGGCCGACACCGAACTGTCCGCGATGACCCTCGCCCTCGAACAACAACGGCAGGAGGCGGAGGAGACGCTTACTCTGCTGGCCGCCGCTGAATCCGCACGCGCCCTGGTCGAGACCGCCCGCGCGGACGAACTGAGCGAATTGGAACGTCAGCGCGCCCTGTTGGCGCAGGCCAACGCCTTGTTGACCGAACAAAGGTCAGAAACGACCGAGGCCCGTCGTGAGGTCGCCCTGCTCAACCAGCAAGCGGCGGCCCTGCGCCAACAGCTTTCCACCTTGCAAGCGTTGCTGGACGAATCCAACGCGCGCGACGCCGAAAACGAGGTTCGCATCGAGGCGCTGGGCAGCCAGTTGAACACCGCCCTCGCTCAGGTCGCGGCGGAACAACGTCGCCGGGCGGACGCGCTGGAGGATGAGGCCGAGCAGTTGCGACAGTATCGTTCGGAGTTCTTCGGCCGGATGCGGGAGCTTTTGGGCAATCAGGAGGGGGTGCGCGTGGTCGGGGACCGCTTTGTGTTCTCCTCCGAAGTGTTGTTCGAGCCCGGCTCCGCTTCCCTGGGTTTCGACGGGCGCAAACAGATCACCGACGTGGCCCGCGTTATCCAGAGCATCGCGGATGAAATACCCGAGGATATCGACTGGATCCTGCAAGTGAACGGTCACACCGACCGCATTCCGGTCGGCACCACGTCCGAATACGCCGACAATTGGGAGTTGAGCCAGGCCCGCGCCCTGTCGGTCGTGCGCTATCTGTCCGAGGTCGAGGGCATCCCCTCCGACCGTCTGGCTGCCGCCGGATATGGCGAGTATCAACCCGTGGACGACGGAACCAGTTTCGAGGCCCTCGCCCGCAATCGGCGGATCGAGTTGAAATTCACCGAGCGCTAGGCGCGGGACACAGCCCGCAAAAAAAGGGCCAGCGCGTGACGCTGGCCCTTCTCGTTTCCGGCGATCAGCCTATTCCGCAGTCAGCAACGGCGGCCTGTCGTTCGACAGCTTCTTGTTGTCATCCGCGATGTCCAACGTCAGCTTGTCATCCTTGACCGAGACCTTGACCACACCGCCCTTGGCCAGTTTGCCGAACAGCAATTCCTCGGCCAGCGGCTTCTTGATGTGCTCCTGAATGACACGCCCCAGCGGACGCGCGCCCATCCGGTCGTCGTAGCCTTTGTCGGCCAGCCATTCGGCAGCGCCTCGGGTCAGCTCGAAGGTCACGTTGCGATCCATCAGCTGTGCTTCGAGTTGCAGCACGAACTTTTCGACCACCTTCAGGATTACCTCTTTCGGTAGGGCCCCGAAAGAAATCACCGCGTCCAGACGATTGCGGAATTCGGGGCTGAACGTCCGCTCGATCGCAGCTGTATCCTCACCCTGACGCCGCTCACGACCGAAGCCCATGGCAGATTTCGCCTGTTCCGCCGCACCGGCGTTCGAGGTCATGATCAGCACCACATTGCGGAAATCGACCTGGCGCCCGTTGTGGTCGGTCAATTTGCCGTGGTCCATCACCTGAAGCAGGATGTTGAACACATCCGGGTGCGCCTTCTCGATCTCATCGAGCAGCAGGACACAGTGCGGATCCTGATCGACGCCATCGGTCAGCAGACCGCCCTGATCGAACCCGACATAGCCCGGAGGGGCACCGATCAGGCGCGATACCGCGTGCTTCTCCATGTATTCCGACATGTCGAAACGCAGCAGTTTCACGCCCAGCGTGCTGGCCAACTGGTTTGCAACCTCGGTTTTGCCTACGCCGGTCGGACCAGCGAACAGGTAGTTGCCAATGGGCTTTTCCGGTTCGCGCAGACCGGCCCGCGCCAGCTTGATCGACGCGGACAGCGCCTCAATCGCCTCATCCTGACCGAAGACGACACGTTTGAGCGAGGCCTCCAGATCCTTGAGCACTGCACTGTCGTCCTTGCTGACGGATTTCGGCGGGATGCGGGCGATCTTGGCCACGACGGCCTCGATCTCCTTGGCGGTGATGGTCTTGCGCCGCTTGCTGTCGGGCAGCAGATGCTGCGCGGCACCCGCCTCGTCGATCACGTCGATGGCCTTGTCGGGCAGCTTGCGGTCGTGGATATAACGCGCGGCCAGTTCGACGGCGGATTTGATCGCCTCCTGCGTATAGCGGATCTCGTGGTGCTCCTCGAAGATCGGCTTGAGCCCACGCAGGATCTTGACGGTATCGTCCACCGTCGGTTCCTTCACGTCGATTTTCTGGAACCGGCGGCTCAGCGCGCGGTCCTTCTCGAAGTGCTGACGGAATTCCTTGTAGGTCGTCGATCCCATGCAGCGCAGGCCACCGTTCTGCAAGGCGGGCTTGAGCAGGTTGGACGCATCCATCGCGCCGCCAGACGTGGCACCGGCGCCGATCACCGTGTGGATCTCGTCTATGAACAGCACCGCATCGGGATGCTCCTCCAACTCCTTCATCACGGCCTTGAGCCGCTCCTCGAAATCGCCGCGATAGCGGGTTCCGGCCAGCAGCGCGCCCATATCGAGCGAATAGATCGTCGCCTCCGACAGGATTTTCGGCGTTTCGCCATCGACGATCTTGCGGGCCAGCCCCTCGGCTATGGCGGTCTTGCCCACGCCCGGATCGCCCACCAGCAGGGGGTTGTTCTTGCGCCGGCGGCACAGCACCTGGATGCAACGCTCAACCTCATCCGCGCGACCGATCAGCGGGTCGACATCGCCCTTGCGAGCCTTCGCGTTCAGATCGACGCAGTATTTTTGCAGTGCGGTCTCTTCCTTGCCGCCCTGCGGGTTGCCGGTCTGCTCACCACTTTCATTGCCCACCTCCTCGGCCCCCAGAACGGGCCGGGTATCGGAATGGGTCGGGTCCTTGGCGACGCCGTGGCTGATATAGTTGACCGCATCATAGCGGGTCATGTCCTGCTCCTGCAGGAAATAGGCCGCATGGCTTTCCCGCTCGGCAAACATGGCGACCAGCACATTTGCGCCTGTCACCTCGGTCCGGCCCGAGCTTTGCACATGAATCGCCGCGCGCTGGATCACACGCTGGAAACCGGTGGTGGGAGCGGCCTCGGACCCCTCGATATCACTGACCAGGGCATCGAGCTCCTCATCCAGGAAATCGGTCACCGTTGCGCGCAACCGGTCCAGATCGACGGAACATGCGGTCATGACACGTGCGGCATCCGGCTCGTCAATCAGGGCGAGCAGCAGGTGTTCGAGTGTGGCAAGTTCATGTCTGCGTGCATTGGCCAGTGCCAGCGCATTATGAATTGCGGCTTCGAGAGTGTTGGAGAATGACGGCATACCGCAAATCCTTTCGTCTGCCGTCGCGCGTGATGGCACGACGGACGAGCGCGACGCAGGCGCTCCTTATACATTTCGACTTCATCGGGTGAGGATCAAGGGGTAAATGCCCGCAATCACCGTAAACTGAGCGATCCGCCCTGCGACCAAGCGCCCCGAACCACTGCCCCGTATCGCAGCCGGAAACACGATATCGGAACTGTGTTCGCATAATTCAAGACGTGCAGCCGCACCACAGACCAGACCGCACGCAGCATCCGACCAGTTCAAGGTGACCCACGCGATGGGCGTGCGCAGCCAGACCTGCGCACGTTAATCCCAAGGTGACGCACGGCCCGCGGGGCACCCACGGGCCGGTTCCCCCCGATCCAGACCGCCTCCGTTTACTCGAACGCGATCAGCAGATCCTTGGCATCGACCTGACTGCCCGCAGGGGCATGGATCGCCGCGATGGTTCCGGCGCGATCCGCGTGGATCGCCGTTTCCATTTTCATCGCCTCGATGGTCAGCAGCATGTCGCCCTCTGCCACTTCCTGCCCGACCGTCACCGCGACGGAAGCGATGACACCGGGCATCGGTGCGGCCACGTGATCGGCATTGCCCAGCTCTGCTTTCGGGCGCTTGGCGACGCTCGCCACGGCCTTGCGGTTGGCCACGCGGATCACACGCGGTTGGCCATTGATCTCAAAGAACACGCGGACGTCACCGTCTTCGTTCGTCTCACCTATGGCTTGCAAGCGGATGATCAGGGTCTTGCCCGGGTCCAGTTCGGGCTGGATCTCCTGACCCGGCTCCATCCCGTAGAAATACACGTTTGTGGGCAGGATGCGCACGGGGCCGTATTCCTGATGACGGCCCATATAGTCCATGAAAACCTTGGGATACATCAGATAGCCGTTCAGATCCTCATCGTCGATTTCCATCCCGTCGAGTTGCGCGGACAGTTCGGCGCGGGTCGCCTCCAGATCGACGGGGGGCAGATGGGCGCCGGGGCGCTCGGTCGAAGCGGTTTCGCCCTTGAGGATCTTCGCCTGCAACTTCTGCGGCCAGCCGCCCGGAGGCTGGCCCAGATTGCCGCGCATCATGTCTACCACCGAATCAGGGAAGGCGACATCGACCTCCGGGTCCTCGACCTGCTCACGGGTCAGCCCCTGCGAGACCATCAGCAACGCCATGTCGCCCACCACCTTGGATGAGGGCGTGACCTTCACGATGTCACCGAACATCTGGTTCACATCGGCATAGGTCTGCGCGACCTCGTGCCAGCGTTCCTCCAGCCCCAGTGAGCGGGCCTGCGCCTTGAGGTTGGTGAACTGTCCGCCGGGCATCTCATGCAACCAGACCTCCGAGGAGCCGGACTTCATCGTCGTCTCGAACGCGGCGTACTGATCGCGCACGTCCTCCCAATATTCCGAGACGCGGCGCAATGCGGCGCGGTCCAGCCCGGTGGCCCGGTCGGTATTCTCCAAAGCCTCGACGATCGAGCCGAGCGGCGGCTGCGAGGTCAGGCCGGAAAATGCATCCATCGCCACATCGACCGCATCCACGCCCGCCTCTGCCGCGGCCAGAACCGTCGCACCCGAAATGCCCGACGTGTCATGCGTGTGGAAGTGAATCGGCAGGCCGACCTCCTCCTTCAACGCCTTGACCAGAACGCGGGCGGCGGCGGGTTTCAGCAGGCCGGCCATATCCTTCAGACCCAGCACATGCGCACCCGCATCGCGCAACGCCTTGCCCATCTCGACATAGTAGTTCAGGTCGTATTTCGCGCGATCCGCATCGAGGATGTCGCCGGTATAGCAGATCGTCCCCTCACAAACCTTGCCGCTCTCGATCACCGCATCCATCGCGATGCGCATGTTCTCGACCCAATTGAGGCTGTCGAAGACGCGGAACACGTCCACACCGGATTCCGCCGCCTGCGCGACGAAGCTTTGCACAACGTTATCGGGATAATTGGTGTAGCCGACACCGTTCGAGGCGCGCAGCAGCATCTGAGTCATGATGTTGGGCATCCGCGCCCGGATGTCGCGCAGGCGCTGCCACGGGCATTCCTGAAGGAAACGATACGCCACGTCGAAGGTCGCACCGCCCCAGCACTCGACCGAGAACAGGCCCGACAGCTCATGCGCATAGGTCGGCGCGATGGCGATCATGTCGTCGCTGCGCATCCGCGTGGCCAGCAGTGACTGGTGCCCGTCGCGCATCGTGGTGTCGGTAATCAGCAGTTGTGGCTGGTCCAGCATCCAGTCGGCGAGGCCGCTGGCACCCTTCGCCTCCAGAATCTGCTTGGTTCCGGCGGGCGGTGCATCGACCGGCTGGCGCGGCGCACTGGGCAGCTTGGCATGGGCGGGCGGTCTTGGCCGACCCTCCACGTCCGGGTGGCCGTTGACGGTGATGTCCGCCACATAGGTCAGAATCTTCGTCGCGCGGTCCTGCCGTTTCTTGAACTCGAACAGCTCAGGCGTGTTGTCGATGAAGGTCGTGGTGTAGGTGTTGTTGAGGAATGTCGGATGCTTCAGCAGGTTTTCGACGAAGGCGATGTTTGTCGCCACGCCGCGAATCCGAAACTCACGCAAGGAACGGTCCATCCGGGCGATCGCGGCCTCGGGCGTGGGGGCCCATGCCGTGACCTTGACCAGCAGCGAATCGTAGAAGCGGGTGATGACCGCGCCCGCATAGGCCGTGCCGCCATCCAGACGGATGCCCATCCCGGTCGCGGTGCGGTAGGCGCTGATGCGCCCGTAATCGGGGATGAAGTTGTTCTGCGGGTCCTCGGTCGTGATCCGGCATTGCAGCGCGTGGCCGTCCAGCTTGACGTCATACTGGCTGGCGCAGCCGGTCGCCTCGGTCAGGGTCTTGCCCTCGGCGATCAGAATTTGCGCGCGCACGATGTCGATGCCGGTCACCTCCTCGGTCACGGTATGCTCGACCTGCACGCGGGGGTTCACCTCAATGAAATAGAATTCGCCCGAATCCATATCCATCAGGAACTCGACGGTGCCCGCGCATTCGTAGTTCACATGCGCGCAGATCTTACGGCCCAACTCACAGATACGCTCCCGCTGCGTGTCCGAGAGATAGGGCGCGGGCGCGCGTTCCACCACCTTCTGATTGCGCCGCTGGACGGAGCAATCACGCTCGTACAGGTGATAGATGTTGCCCTGGCTGTCGCCCAGAATCTGCACTTCGACGTGGCGGGCATTGCGCACCAGCTTTTCCAGATAGCCCTCACCATTGCCGAAAGCCGCCTCGGCCTCGCGCCTCCCGGCCAAGACCATCTCCTCCAGCTCGTCCGGGCCCATGATCGGGCGCATTCCACGACCGCCGCCGCCCCAGCTGGCCTTGAGCATGAAGGGATAGCCGACTTCATCGGCCATGCGGCGGACCTCATCCATGTCGTCGGGCAGAACCTCCGTCGCTGGGACGACCGGCACGCCCGCCTCCATCGCGACCCGGCGGGCCGAGGCCTTGTCACCCAACTGGCGCATCGTCTGCGCCTTGGGGCCGATGAAGGTGAGGCCGTTTGCGACGCAGGCGTCCACGAATTCGGGGTTTTCCGACAGCAGCCCGTAACCGGGATGGATCGCGTCCGCGCCCGACAGCTTCGCCACGCGGATGATCTCGTCGATGCTCAGATAGGCGGCGACGGGGCCCAGCCCCTCACCGATGCGATAGGCCTCATCCGCCTTGAACCGGTGCAGGCCCAGCTTGTCCTCCTCCGCGAAGACCGCGACGGTTTTCTTGCCCATCTCATTGGCCGCACGCATGATGCGGATCGCGATTTCACCGCGGTTGGCGATGAGGATTTTCTTGAAGTCAGGCATGGACGGCTCCCGGTTGAGGGTCACGATCTCGAAGTGTTAGCAATCGCACAATAATCTAATAACTGCTTATAACGCCGAAGATATGGGTCTGTCTCCCCCTGTTCTCCGGATCGCTACCGCAAATGCGAACAACGCAGGATGCGGCCCGCACGACTAGTGCTTTGCGAGGGTCAACCTATGTTGAACGGGACATCCGATCGCAACCATAACCCCGGGGGGATCCCATGCATCTACAAGGCAAGACCGCCATCATCACAGGCGCGTCGCGCGGCATAGGAGAGGCGACGGCCCGTCTGTTCGCCGAACAGGGCGCCAACGTCGTACTGACCGCACGATCCAGCGATGCGATCACAACGATCGTGGAGGAGATTCGCGCCGCCGGCGGCAAGGCCATCGCCGTGACCTGCGACGTTTCCGACTATACCCAACTGGCTGAGGTCGTGACCGCCGCCACCACCGAATTCGGGCGGCTCGACATCCTCGTCAACAATGCCGGCGTGATCGAGCCGATCAGCACCATCGCGGACAGCGATCCGGCCGCATGGGCGCAGGCGTTCGGGATCAACTCCGTCGGGGCCTACCACGCCATTCGCGCCGTCCTGCCGGTAATGGCAAAGGGCGGGACGATCGTGAACATCTCATCAGGGGCCGCGACCTCCGCGCTAGAAGGCTGGTCGCATTATTGCGCATCCAAGGCTGCGGCAAAGATGCTGACCGCCTGCGTCCAGATCGAGGAAGGCCACCGCCTGACCTGTGTCGGCCTCAGCCCCGGCACCGTCGCCACGCAGATGCAGCGCGAAATCAGCGCCTCTGGCATCAATGCGGTGTCCCGGCTGGATTGGGAGGATCACGTTCCCCCGCAATGGCCTGCCGCCGCAATCGCATGGCTGTGCGGACCCGAAGGCGCGCAATACGCGGGTGAGGATGTCAGCCTGCGTGACCCGGACATACGCCGCCGGGTCGGCCTGATCGACTAGGTCAATACGCCGCCGCCCGCTCCAGCGCCCTGCGGAATGCGGGGCGGGCACGGCACCGCTTGCCGTAGGCATCGACGATTTCGCTGCCGGTTTCGAACTTCGCGGATTTGGCCCAGGACAGGCAATGGGCCAGGATCACGTCCGGCACGGCGAACGCCTCGCCCGCCAGATACGGCCCCTGCCCCAGCCGGGTCTCCACCCGTTCCATGGCGCGGGAAAACTCGAACCGCGCGGTGTCCTTCACGCCCTTGATCCGCAACTCCTCAGGCAGGGCGAAGCTGTGCTTCGCCGCGATCCACAGCGCGCCGTCCACCTCGTCGCAGATAAATTGCGTGTGTCCGTCCTGCGTCGCACGGGCGATGGTTCCGGCGGGGGCGGTCAGCTTGCCCTCCCGGTCCGCCAGAAACTGGCAGATGGCAACGGAATCGGTCAGCACGACATCGTCCACGCGCAGCGCGGGCACCTTGCCGCTGGGGTTCACGGCGCAAATCTCGGGCGCGTGGGGGCGGGCGGGCACCAGATCGTAGTCCAGCTCCAGCTCCTCCAACATCCACATCACGCGCATGGCGCGGCTTTGCGGGTATCCGATCAGGGTCAGGGTCATGGCGGGGTCCTTTAATTGCGAGGGCGCATCATGGCGATGCGAATCAGGGCACGCTCCAGCATCGCCTCCTGCGGTGTCCGGCTGGAGGAGCGAAGCATAAGGTCGGCATCGGTCAGTGTCGTCAAGGCGCGTTCAAGGCGGGGCGTTCCCCACGCCCGCACCTGCGCGGCCATCGCATCGCGTCGCGGGCCAAAAACGGGCGGGCGCAACCGGCCCAGTGCTTCCTCGGGCCGACCACCCATGCTTGCCGCCGCGTGCAATTGGCGGAAATGCCGTGTCATACCGATGCACAAAGTAGTGGGATTGGTGCCCTGCGCGGTCAATCGCATCATTGCGGGGCCGATCCGCGGCACGGCACCGTTCGCGACGGCGGCGACCAGATCGTCCACGGCGGCGTCCGTGCTTTGCGGTGCAAGCTGGGCGATCTCCTCCACACTCAACGGGCGCGCATCACCGCGTTTGTAGAGCGACAGTTTTTCCAGAAGCTGGGCGAAGTCCCCCTCGGGCATTCCGCGCCCCCGCGCGGTCAGATCGGCCAGCGCATCGGATGAGGGGTTGAGATCGACCCTCGCAATGGCTGCCTCGATTTCCGCGCGGCCCGGCGGATCGGAATAGACGGCGAGGGACAGTGCATTTCGGGCGCCCTCGAACAGCTTTCGCAAGGCGGATCGCGCGGTCAATTGTCCGGCGGTAAAGATCAGGAAGCCGTCGCCCTCGCGCCAATCCTCCAGCACCGGGGCGATGCCCTTGGCCAGACCATCAGTCGCGTCCTCCACGACCACGGCGCGCGGCCCGGGAAAGAAGCTCTGCGCCTTCATGGCATCGCTCAACTTCGCAGGGTCGGAGCGTAGATCGGCGCCGGTCAGTCGTTCCAGCCGCATGTCCTCGGCCCCGTTCGGCCCGACGACCGCCAGGGTCAGTGCCCGCCGCCGCTGGGCGATACGTTCCGCATCCGGGCCATGGATCAGAATGCCGCTCCGCGTCAGATCGGGCCGCGCGAGGAAGACGGCGGCGTCACGCGGCGCCAGCTTCATTGGGACAGCTGTTCCGATGCGATCAGCACACGATCCGCGATCTGTTCGGCCAGATACTCGGCCAATCGCCGTCCGGCATCCTGCTCCGCCGCGCGGGCCGCCACGTCGGAGGCGTTGGGCGGGGCGGGCGGAACCGAGGACGGCGCGTTATAGCTGGCATCGCCCGAAACCTCATCCAGCAAGATCGGTTCAGCGACCCCGCTTCTGCGCAAGGCGATCAAGGCGACGCCGCTCAGATTATAGCGCGACACGTCGTTGCCCTGCCGGATCGCCAGTGCCTCCGCCTCCGTCACCAGCGTGACGGAGAGTGTCAGCGGCGCATCCGCAGCCGGGTGGCCGAAGCGTTGCAGCAGCCGCTCACGCAGGAAATAGCCGATCCGCCCGTCGATGGCCGTCACCCGGACCTGACCCCGCAATTGTGCCGCCGCCCCGTCGGAGCCGTAGAGCGGTTCGAACCCGCATCCCGCCAGTGGCACCAGCAATGGGCTCAACAACAACGCCGACAGTATCTGTCGCCTATGCAACGACATTCACGATCCTCCCCGGTACGACGATCAGCTTACGCGGGGCACCGCCATTCAGCGCCTTGACGACGGCGGGATCGGCCAGTGCCAGTGCCTCGATCGTGGCCTTGTCCGCGTCCTTCGCGACGGTGATCTCCGAGCGTTTCTTGCCGTTGATCTGGATCGGCATCAGCACGCTATCCTCGACCAGATAGGTCTCGTCCGCCACGGGCCAGGGGGCGTGCAGCACCATCCCCTCGCCCCCCAGCGTCGCCCACATCTCCTCGGCCAGATGCGGCGTCATCGGCTGCATCAGACGGGCGAGCGTCATCAGGGCGTCACGCTTGGCACGCGCCACGTCGGCACCGCCCTTCGCCTTCGCTATGGCGTTGGTCAGTTCATAGAGCTTGGCCACCCCCTTGTTGAAGGCGAACCCCTCGATCGAGGCGGTCAGATCCGCGATCGTCCGGTGCAGCACCCGGCGCAGCGCAATCGCATCCGGCCCGTCCGGCGTATCGAGCGCGGGGGGCGTGTCCTCCAGCTCCACCACCAGACGCCAGACACGTTGCAAGTGCTTCCAGGCCGCGTCCGCACCGGCGGCGGTCCATTCCACGTCCCTCTCAGGCGGGCTGTCGGACATGACGAACCAGCGGGCGGTGTCGGCGCCGTACTGGTCGATGATGTCGAGCGGGTTGACCGTGTTCTTCTTGGATTTCGACATCTTGATGACCGGGCCGATCTCGACCTCTGTGCCATCCTCCAGCCGGGCCGCGTCGCCCTCGCGAATGACGTCACCCGGTTCATGCCAGACGGTGCGCCCGTCCTTGCCCTTGGTTGCATAGGTCTCATGCGTGACCATGCCCTGCGTGAACAGCGCATCGAACGGTTCGTTGGCCGAGGCAGGCAGGTGCCCGGTCTTTTCCATCGCGCGGGCGAAGAAGCGCGAATACAGCAGATGCAGGATCGCGTGTTCCACCCCGCCGATATACTGATCCACGTTCATCCAGTATTTCGCGGCATCCACATCCGTCGGCGTGTCAGCGTTCGGAGAGGTGAAGCGCGCATAGTACCAGGACGAATCGACGAAGGTGTCCATCGTGTCCGTCTCACGCTTCGCCGCGGCACCGCATTTCGGGCAAGCCGTATCGCGCCAGGTCGGGTGCCAGTCCAGCGGATTGCCCGGACGGTCGAAGGTCACGTCCTTGGGCAGTTCGACAGGCAGGTTTTCCTTCGCCTCGGGCACCACGCCGCAGGTGTCGCAATGCACCACCGGGATCGGACAGCCCCAGTAGCGCTGGCGGCTCAACCCCCAGTCGCGCAGGCGGAATTTCGTGACGCCGTGGCCCACGCCCTGCGCCTCGCAAAAATCTATGGCCTGCACGATCGCGTCCTCGCCGGTCATGGTTCCGGCCGCGCCCAAGGGACGGACATAGCGGACGGCATCCGTCTTGAACGGGACGAAGGCGGTGTTTTCCACCGGTTCGCCCCCTTCGACGGGCAGGAACACATCATGGACCGGCAATTCGTATTTCCGCGCGAAGTCCAGATCGCGCTGGTCATGCGCCGGGCAGCCGAAGATCGCGCCAGTGCCGTAATCCATCAGCACGAAATTCGCGATCCAGACCGGCAGGTGCCAGTCGGGGTCCAGCGGGTGCGCCACGGTCAGGCCGGTATCCATGCCGCGCTTTTCCGCCTTCTCCAGCGCCTCCTCCGAGGTGCCGGTGCGCCGGCAGTCCTCATTGAACGCCTTGATGTCGTCGCGCTGCTGCTCCAGCGCCTTTGCCAGCGGATGATCGGGGGAAATCGCGGCAAAGCTGGCGCCCATCAACGTATCGGGCCGGGTGGTGTACACCTCTAGCGCCTCGAAACCGTCCAGCCCCGAGGTAAACTCGAATTCGAGTTGCAGGCCGCGCGATTTGCCGATCCAGTTCGACTGCATCAGGCGGACTTTCTCGGGCCACTTCTCCAGCCCGTCCAGCCCGGCCAGCAGTTCATCCGCCATGTCCGAGATCTTGAAGAACCACTGCGTCAGCTCCTTGCGCTCGACCACCGCGCCCGATCGCCAGCCCCGGCCATCCTCAACCTGTTCGTTGGCCAGAACGGTCATGTCCACCGGATCCCAGTTGACCACAGCGTTCTTGCGCGTGATCAGTCCGGCATCCAGCATGTCGATGAACAGCGCCTGCTGCTGGCCGTAATAGTCCGGGTCACAAGTGGCGAATTCGCGGGACCAGTCCAGGCTGAAGCCCAGCCTGGCGAACTGGCCGCGCATCGCGTCGATGTTCTCATAGGTCCAGTCGCCCGGATGCACCCCACGTTCCATCGCGGCATTTTCCGCCGGCAGACCGAATGCGTCCCATCCCATCGGATGCAGCACAGAATGCCCCGTCGCCCGCTTGTAGCGCGCAACCACGTCGCCCATGGTGTAATTGCGCACATGACCCATGTGCAGCTTGCCTGAAGGGTACGGGAACATTTCCAGGACGTAGTATTTGGGCCGGTCCGGATCGGCGACCGCCTCGAACGCGCGGGCATCATCCCAGGCCTTCTGCCATTTCGGCTCGGCCACGCGGGCATTGTAACGGGACATTGCATTCTCTCATGTAGACGGCGCGCGGCACCTATATGCCGCACGCACGCATGGGGTCAGTCTGTGATCGCGCCCTCACGGCGCAACTGGCGCGCGCGCAGCAGGATGGCGTCCTCGATCTGGCGCACCGTCTCATCCGCGACGGGGGCATCCACCCAGGATCCGTTCGACTGCACCTGACGGTACAGCGCCAACCGCAGCGAGTTCACCGCAAGCGCGTCCGAATCGATCACCGCCGTGGCGCGGAACCGTTCTGTCGTGACACCGGCTGGGCTGCCCCAATCAGTGGTAATGACACCGCCGAACGGGTCGGTGGACACCAGCGGCAGGAAATCCAGCGTGTCGAGCGTGGCCCGCCACAGGTATTGATTGACGTTCAGCGCCGGTCCGCGATTCTGGAACAGTTCGCCCGACAACAGCCGGTTGAGGCTGATTCCCTCCGGTTCCGTGATCCGGTCACGCTCGGGTTGAAAGTCTCGATCCCCGCACGAGGCGAGGACGCCCATTGCCATGGTAACGCTTATAAACAGTTTCGCTGACATCGGTCCGCGCAGCCTCCGTATATACAGGTCCTGTTCCTCATATCGGCGCGACCGCCTAGCGACAAGGCTTTTGGGGCCTCAGGCACCGATCCTCGGGCCGATCCGGCGGCCGATCCGGGGCAATGTGCCGATTGGCGGACTGTGGCATCGGCGCATCAGAAAGATCCATTAGCGAATTGTTCGCTCGAAAGGTTTTGACGAGTCGGGGGGTTTTGGTGAGGTTCTCCTCATCCGGCTCACAGGGGTGTGAGTGTCGGGAACATTCAAACCATGAGGGACTTCCCATGAAAAACGTGCTCTTCGCCTCCACGGCACTTGTAGCATTTGGCTTCGCGGGCGCCGCGTTCGCCGAAGCACACTCTTCCACTTCCATCACCCTGTCCGGTATGGGCGAGATCGGTATCACTTCGACCGACAGCGACTCCACCGCCCCGAACACCGACGGTGAGCTGCAGCTTCACAACGACGTTGACCTGCGTTGGGCCCTGGTCGGCATGACCGACGGCGGCATCTCCTTCGGCGCCAACATCGACTGGGACGAAGCACCCGATGAGGAAAAAGCCTCGGTCTTCATCTCCGGCTCCTTCGGTACGATCACTGTCGGCGACACCGACAACGCTTACGAGCAGGCAATGATCGATATCGCAACGGGCGGCATCGTCGACGAAGCAGCGTTCTACGAGAGCGAGTATGACGAGCTGGCCGGCACGGGCGATGTCAGCGGCGCAGCTGCTCAAATCGGTCGCTATGACATCGCATTCGGTGGCACCACGCTCTCCCTCTCCTACGAGAACGGAACCGATTACGACACGACCTCAACACTAACGGATGTTGAAGACGTCTATGCCATCGGTGCCAGCTTCGCCTTCGGTACGGTTGACCTGGGCATCGGCTATATTACGCAGGACGACGACGAAAGCGCCGGTATTTCCGCAGGCTTCGACCTCGGTCAGGCAGGTCTCGTGATCGCGTATCAGGACGGTGAATTTGGCGGCTTCGACGGTCAGAACATCCAGGGCTCCGTGACTGTTGATTTCGGTGGTGGCACCCTCGGCGCGAACTACGTCGTGTCTGAGCAGGACGATGCCGTCGGCACCAACGATCAGACCGCATACGGCCTGTTCTACAACTACTCCCTCGGCGGTGGTGCGACCTTCACCGCAGCTGCTGGTTACGAAGAGCTGGACACTTCGGCTGGTGTAACCGAAGAAGACACCCGCTTCGGCGCTGGTATCAGCATGGCATTCTGATCCTTCCGATCAGAAACTGTTTGGGAAGAGCGGGCCATTGGTCCGCTCTTTTCTTTTGTGCGAACCCTCCCCATAACGCTGCACAGGTTCACACTCCAGCGAAGGATGGAGGCGCATATGTCACTCAGCGAGATCCGCACCCGAATCGAGGCTGCTTGCCAGAACGCGCAGCGCGATCCGGCCTCCGTCTCCCTCATCGCAGTGTCGAAGGTACAGCCGAACGACCGCGTTCGCGCCGTTCTGGAACAGGGGCACACCCTATACGGTGAGAACAAGGTGCAGGAGGCGCAGGGCAAATGGCCCGACTTCCGCACGGACTTCCCCGACGCACAGGTCCACCTCATCGGGCCGCTGCAATCGAACAAGGTCCGCCCGGCAATGGAGCTGTTCGACGCCATTCATACGGTGGACCGCGAAAAACTCGCCCGACGCATCGCCGACATGGCACAGCAGCTTGGCCGCTGCCCTGACCTGTTCATTCAGGTCAATACCGGCGAGGAGCCGCAGAAGGCCGGCATCCTGCCCGCCGAAACCGACGCTTTCGTGGAAACCGTGCGGGTAATGGACCTGACCGTCGCCGGTCTGATGTGCATCCCCCCGGTCGAGGAAACGCCCAGCCTGCATTTCGCTCTGCTCGCCAAACTCGCCGCGCGCAACGGCGTCGAAGGCCTCAGCATGGGGATGAGCGCTGATTTCGAGCAGGCCATCGCGTTCGGCGCCACACATGTGCGCGTCGGCTCCGCCATTTTCGGTGAGCGTGATTACGGCTGAACGATCAGGCGGCTTTCGGGTCGCCAGCGTGCCAGAATCCAGCGCAGGTCCACCTCCGCGAAGGCGACGCAGCCTTCGGTATCGCGGCGCGGCCCTCGCCAGACATGGACGAAGATCGCGGACCCCGCCCCCGGCACCACCGGCGCACTGTTCTGGTCGGTGAACAGCACGATATCGTAAAGCCTGTCCCGCCGCCGCAAACGCTCATGCCCGAACCGGGGCAGCGCATCCTTGCGAAACCGGTTGTAGGCCGGGTCACGCGGGTCGTCGGACCAGATATCGTGCCGCGCAGCAGGCGCCAGCGGCAAAACGCTGGCAGGACGGGCCACACGGTCCGCCCGCCACAGTCCCCCGGTCAGGGCGAAGCGCCCGACCGGCGTGCCCCCGTCGCCCTCAACCTTGTCCGCGACGATGCCGCCGCGCCCGATCGCGCAGACGAATTTGCGACCGCCGAACCGGGCCGATCGGCCCCGCACCACCAGATCGCGGCGGCTTGGCTTCACAACAGATGGCCGCTCTTCGCCGCCTTGGTCGCCAGATAGGCCGCGTTCTGCGGCGTTTCACCCACGCGCAGGGGCACACGCTCCGCGACATGAACGCCGGTTGCCTGCATCATCGCGACCTTGCCGGGATTGTTGGTCAGCAGGCGCACTGCGGAGAAGCCCAGCAACTTGAGGATTTGCGCCCCGATTCGAAAATCCCGCTCGTCATCCTCGAATCCTAGCCTGTGGTTCGCCTCGACCGTATCGAATCCCTGATCCTGCAACGCATAGGCGCGCATCTTGTTGGCCAGCCCGATGCCGCGCCCCTCCTGATTGAGGTAGAGCAACACGCCCTGCCCCTCCGCCCCCATCTGGGCGAGTGCTGCGCGAAGCTGTGGCCCGCAATCGCATTTCAGTGAGCCGATGACATCACCGGTAAAGCAGGCGGAATGCAGCCGTGACAGCACCGGCATCGCCCGGTCCGGCTGTCCGATCTCGATGGCATAGTGCTCCTCCGCCCCGTCGCGCGGACGGAACACGTGCACCCGCCCGGCGGAGGACACCGCCAGCGGCACCCGCGCGGCCGAGGTCTCATCGAGGATGACCACATCCGGATCCGGGTCCACCAAGGGTGCGGTGACAAAACCGTGCTTCGTAGCGAACGCCGCATCCCCGGCGCCCTCGATCACCAGCGCGGCCGGCAACAGGAACGCCTGCTTGCACAATGTGACAGCCGTGCGGTGCACATCCGCCGATCCCGTCCGATCGCTGACATACGGCCCCTTCATCGGGTGATCCAGGTCGCTGGCAGGGTCGGCACTGGCGCGCAGCCAGGCCAGCGTCACGTCAGACGGCAGCTCGATCCGCGCCAGGTCGCCATCATAGGCCCGTGCATTCAAGGTTGATGCCCGTCGCGCGGTCAGGACCAGACGCGCACGCTCCGGCCCCAGCGCCAGCAGCGCCTCGAACCGCTCACGCGTCAGATTCTCCACCGCCGCGACGACGCTGCCGCCCACGCAGACCGGAATGCCCAGACGCAGGTCGTTCCTCGCCCTTGCGATGCGTTCCTGATCCGTGGGGCGCAATGTCATGTCGTCAGCCTCGCTCGCGTGGTTTCACACAATATATAGGCTCTCAGCGACAGGATGTGAAACAAATCGCCATAGCGGCACACGGCTGTGTGAGTGTTTGCCACGAACCTTGTTGCACGGCCATTGCTGACGCATTTGTGTAGCGACAGACAAGGGAGCGGGACGATGAGCAATCTGAAGAAAATCCTGATGGTCGACGACGATCTGGATCTGCGTGAGGTTCTGGCCGACCAGTTGGTCCTGACCGAGGAGTTCGACGTGTTCGAGGCCGAGACCGGTGCCGACGGGTTGGAGAAGTCGAAGCAGAGCCTTTACGACCTCGTGATCCTGGACGTCGGTCTGCCCGACATGGACGGGCGCGAAGTGTGTCGCCTGATGCGCAAGCAGGGCGTGAAATGTCCCATCCTCATGCTGACCGGCCACATTACCGATGCAGACACGATCCTTGGCCTTGATTCGGGGGCCAATGATTACATCACCAAGCCGTTCAAGTTTCCGGTGCTTCTGGCCCGGATCCGGGCGCAACTGCGCCAGCATGAGCAAAGCGAGGATGCCGTCTTCTCCGTCGGGCAGTACACGTTCAAACCGTCCGAGAAGGTGCTGATCACCGAGGATGAAAAGAAAATTCGCCTGACGGAGAAGGAAACCAATATCCTCAAGTTCCTGTACCGCGCGAATGACGGCGTGGTCGCACGCGATGTCCTGCTGCACGAAGTCTGGGGCTACAATGCGGCGGTGACGACTCACACGCTTGAGACGCATATCTACCGCCTTCGCCAGAAAATTGAATCCGATCCCAGCAATGCAACCCTGCTGGTAACCGAATCCGGCGGTTACCGCCTGGTGTCGTAGCGAGATGTACGAATTTTCGTACAAAATGTGATTCAAATCTGTTTCAGGTGGCTCTGTCAGTTGAAATACGCATTCGGAAAGACGTATTATAGAGTACCGACCGTCCCCCCCACTTATGACGGTCGTACCCGGCCACTTTATCCCCCCCTCCAAAGTGGCTGAATAAGGGATTGCCGCCTGATCCGCGAAAAACGGATCGGGCGCTTTCTCTTTGAGGACTGTTCTTTCTCTTCAGATCTATTTCGGGCCGTGGCGGTGGACTTTCGCCTTGAGGCGATGCCGCCCATCGCGGACACTGCGCACCAATTCCGAATGGAGCGTCCAATGACCACCACGATCTGCACCTGGAACATCAACTCCGTCCGCCTGCGCGCCGATATCGTTCTGCGCCTGCTGGCCGAACAGGCGCCCGACGTGTTGTGTCTGCAGGAAACCAAGAGCCCGGTGGACAAGATCCCGCTGCAGGTCTTTGCGGATGCGGGCTACGGACACATCGTGGCCGAGGGGAACAAGGGCTATAACGGCGTTGCCATCCTCTCCCGCTTGCCGCTGGTGGATGCTGGAACCATGGCGTTCTGCGATACCGGCCACGCCCGCCATTGCGCGGCGACCCTGCCCAACGGCCTGACGGTCCACAACTTCTACGTTCCCGCCGGCGGGGATGAGCCTGACCCCGCGACCAATCCGAAATTCGCGCACAAACTGGAATTCCTGGCCAATATGGCCAAGTGGGGCGCTGGCACCTCGCCCGCGAAATCCGTGCTGGTCGGTGATCTGAACATTGCCCCGCGCGCCGATGACGTCTGGTCGCACAAACAGTTGCTCAAGGTCGTGTCTCACACCCCGGTCGAGGTCGAGGCGCTGGAAAAGGCCCGCACCGATGGTGGCTGGATCGACACCACGCGCGCCGACATACCGGAGGGGCCGCTTTATTCGTGGTGGTCCTACCGGTCCAAGGACTGGTCGAACGCGGACAAGGGCCGCCGTCTGGATCACGTCTGGGCCACCGCCGATGCGGGCCACGTGGCGGGCTCCACCCGCATCCTGCGCGACGTTCGCGGATGGGAGAAACCTTCGGATCACGCGCCGATCATCGCGGGGTTCGCCCCATGATCCGCCTGCACCGCGACGGTGCTGTCGCCCGCATCGTGCTGGACGCGCCCGAACGGCGCAACGCCTTGCAGACCGCGGATATGACAACGCTGACCACGCTGTTGAACGAGATTGAGGACGATACCACCCTGCGTGTCGCGATCCTGACCGGAACTGGCACGGTCTTTTGCGCCGGGGCCGATCTGGCGGAGCTGGAACAGGGCCTGCGGCCTGACCTGCCCTTGGCCGACCTGTCCGACCGGATCGCTGCTCTGCGCGTTCCTGTCATAGGGGCGTTGAACGGCGGTGTCTTCGGGGCCGGGCTGGATCTGGCGCTGGCCTGCGATCTGCGGCTGGGGGTGAACGGCATGGTCGCGCAGGTTCCGGCCGCCGCCATCGGCGTGCATTATCCCGGCCCGGCGTTGGCGCGCGCCCGCGCGGCACTGGGACCAACCATCGCCAGCCGCCTGTTCCTGACGGCGGAGCGTCTGTCCGATACGCAGTGCCGCGATACCGAACTGGTCAGCGCCCTGTACGATCCCGCCATGTTGAGCGATGAGGCCTTGAGGCTCGCCACCCGGATCGCCGGTCTTGCCCCTCTCGCGGTGGAGGGGATGAAACGCGCGCTGGTTCAGTCCGACGCCTCCGATGCGCGGGTCACGGCCTGCTTTGCCAGTGCCGATCATGCGGAGGCGCTGACCGCCCGCCGCGAAAAACGCAAACCTGTGTTCAGGCGCGCCTGACAGGTCGCGCCGCTAGCGTCTGATCTGTTCGGGGATTAGTCCCTTGGGGAAGAAGCGCAGCGTCACCAGCAGAACCAGCCCCATGATGAGCAATCGCATATGCGGCGCGTTGTCCATCAGATGCGCGCGCAGCGCGCTGTCCCCCGCCATGCCCGAGGTGATGAACTCCATCGCCTGTGGGCCCCATGCCTCCGCCTGTGTCCAGGTGAACCAGATCAGGAATCCGCCCAGCACAGCCCCCCAATTGTTGCCGGACCCGCCGACGATCACCATCACCCAGATGAGGAAGGTAAAGCGCAGCGGATTATATGTACCTGGCGAGAACAGCCCGTCCATCGTCACCAGCATCGCCCCGGCGATCCCCACCACGGCGGAGCCCAGGACGAAGATCTGCCGGTGCCGCGCCACCACGTCCTTGCCCATCGCCTCCGCCGCGTCGCGGTTGTCGCGGATCGCCCGCATCATCCGGCCCCAGGGCGACTTCAGCGCCCGTTCGCTCAACCACATCAGGATCGCCAGCACGATGACGAACAGGATGGTGTAGGAGCCGCGGACGAACACGATGGACGCATCTATGGGCGTCATCCCCAGATCCGCCGCGAACGCGACGAACCAGTCCGAGGCCTGCAAATCGATTGCGCTGGGAACCGGGCTGTCCAGGCCCGCGACATTCTTGACGCCCCGCGCCAGCCAATCCTCATTCTTCAGCACGGCCAGCACGATCTCGGATATGCCCAGCGTCGCGATGGCAAGATAGTCGGAGCGCAGCCCCAGCGCGATCCGCGAAATCAGCCACGCAGCACCGCCCGCGAACAATCCACCGACCAGCCAGCTGAGGATGATGGGCAGTCCGGCACCGCCAATATTTCCGTACACCGTGGGATCCTGGGCCTCGATCGCGTCCACCGCCGGGTCGAAGAATTGCCGGGTCACGAAATACCCCAGCACCAGCAACAGCACCGTCAACACGCCGCGCCCGCGTCTGGGCAGGTGTTTGCGCACCCAGCCGACCGCCGCAACCGTCACCACGATCGACAGCAAGGCGGACACCAGCCCGGCACCGCCCACGGCCCATGCCTCACCCCGCACAGGCTCACTGACCAGCACCGCCGCCACGCCGCCCAGCGCCGCGAAGCCCATGATGCCGACATTGAACAGCCCGCCATAGCCCCACTGCATGTTCACGCCCAGCGCCATGATGCCGGAGATCAGGCACATGTTCAGCACCGACAGCGCCAGTGGCCAGCTTTGCACGAAACCCAGCGCCAGCAGGGCCGCGAACATCAACGCATAGAGTGACAGGATACGCACGGGCTGGCTCATATCACTTTCCCCCTGAACAGTCCGGTCGGTCTGATCAGCAGCACCACGACCAGAATGACGAAGCTGACGGCGAACTTGTAATCCGTGCTCAGCAACTGGATCAGGCCCTCAGGCTCCCACCACGGGATCAGATAGTCGAGCACGCGCTTGTAGGCATATGTCACCGTCACCTCGGAAAAGGCGATGATGAAGCCCCCGGCGATGGCCCCCACGGGATTGCCGATACCACCCACGATGGCCGCTGCGAACATCGGCAGCAACAGCTGGAAATAGGTGAACGGCTTGAACGACTTGTCCAGACCATAGAGCGTGCCTGCTATCGTCGCCAAACTGGCGGCGATCACCCATGTCCAGAACACAACCTTCTTGGGGTCGATCCCGGACAGCAGCGCCAGATCCTCATTGTCGGAATAGGCCCGCATCGCCTTGCCCATGCGCGACCGGTTCAAAAACAGGAACAGCGCGATCACCACGATCACCGCAACCACCAGGGTCAGAACCTGGGTGGACCGCAGAGCCAGCCCCTCATCCAGGCCGCTCCACGCCTCGAAATCGCGCGCCCGGATCACGAACCGTGCACCGTCCGCGAACCTCTGATCGTCCGGACCGATCAGCAGTCGCGTCAATCCGTTCAGCACGAACATCACCCCCACAGACACGATGACGAAGATCACCGGCGCGGAGCGTTTTTCGCGGTAGAAGCTATAGACCGCCCTGTCCATCAGCAGCGAAATCGCCACCGCCGCGACAATCCCAACAGGCAGCGCCAGCAGGGCCGTGGGCAACACGCCGAGGCTGACGCCCATCGACTGTAACCACCACGTGAACAGGACCGTGGCCGCCGTGCCGAACGCCATCAGATCGCCATGTGCGAAGTTCGAGAACCGCAGCACGGCATAGATCAGCGTCACCCCCAGCGCCCCCAGCGCCAGCTGCGCGCCATAGGCCAGACCGGGGATGATCACGAAATTCGCGAACAGCACGATACCGTTGAGGATGTCTATCATGTCAAAGGCTCCGTTGCCGGTGGGCGCAGCATATCGTTGGGATGTGAACGCGGCGGGTCATGCGGCTTCCTCGACGATCCAGTCGCATATGCCGCCTCGGCCATCAGGCGCGTGTTCTGGCTTATGCGCTGAACATTCCACCACACGATTCCACCAATTCCTGCACAAAACACGGTGAGGAAGTTCGCAAAGCTGAGATTTGCCCTGCTCACCCTCAGCCCCCCAGAAAGGTCCGGCGAACCTCGGGATTGGCCAACAGGGCCTCACCGGTATCGGTCCACGCATTGCGCCCCTGCACCAGCACATATCCCTTGTCCGCGATGTTCAGTGCCTGCCGCGCATTCTGTTCGACCATCAGGATGGCGATGCCGGTGCGCGCGACCTCGATGATGCGGTCGAACAATTCGTCCATCACGATGGGACTGACGCCGGCCGTCGGCTCATCGAGCATCAGCAGTTTCGGCTCCGTCATCAGCGCGCGCCCGACTGCGACCTGCTGGCGCTGCCCGCCCGACAGCTCTCCCGCTGGTTGGCGGCGTTTCTCGCGCAGGATCGGGAACAGGTCGAACACCTGCTCCATCGTGCCGGTAAAATCGTCATGCCGCAGATAGGCCCCCATTTCGAGGTTCTCCTGCACGCTCATCGAGGTGAAGACATTCGCGGTTTGCGGCACGAAGCCCATGCCCATCGCCACCCGTTCCTGCGGGCTGAGTCTGGTGATGTCCTGCCCGTCCAGCGTCACGGTCCCCTCACGCAGCGGCAGCATCCCGAACACGGCCTTCATCGCCGTGGACTTGCCCGCGCCGTTCGGCCCGACGATGACCGCGATCTGCCCGCGATCGACGTTGATCTCACACGAATGCAGAATGTCCGTCGCGCCGTAGCCGCCGGTCATGTCGCGTGCCGACAGGAAACTCATGACCTGTCCCCTTCGCAAAAGAACCATATTCCGCCTGACGCAGTGCGCCCCCAGGGCGGGCACGGCGCAGTCAGCGCAGTCTGTGCCTTTCGGCGGCGGGTCGGAACGATATTCACGCGATTACCTTGTTTTTCAGACCGGTGCCCAGATAGGCTTCGATCACTCTCTCATCGGCCTTGACCGAGGCGACGTCGCCCTTGGCCAGCACGCGCCCCTCCGCCATCACGATCACCGGATCGCACAGGCGAGAGATAAAATCCATGTCGTGCTCGATCATGCAGAACGTATAGCCGCGTTCCCGGTTAAGCCGTTGGATCGCATCACCAATCGTATGGAGGAGCGTGCGATTGACGCCTGCGCCGACTTCATCCAGAAATACGATCTTGGCGTCCACCATCATGGTGCGCCCCAGTTCCAGCAGCTTTTTCTGACCGCCAGACACGTTTCCCGCCAGTTCATCCGCGACGTGGCTGATCTCAAGAAAATCAATGACATCTTCCGCTTTTTCACGGATTGCACGTTCCTGCGCACGAACCTCACCGGGGCGGAACCACGCGTCCAGCAGCCTCTCCCCCTTTTGCGCGGGGGGGACCATCATCAGGTTATCGCGCACCGTTAGCGTTGAGAATTCATGGGCAATCTGGAACGTGCGCAACAGCCCACGGTGAAACAGCGCATGCGGGGGCAGCCCCGTGATATCCTCACCATCCAGGAACACCCGGCCCGAGGTCGGCGTGTAGTGGCCCGCCACCACATTGAAAAGAGTGGTTTTTCCCGCGCCATTCGGCCCGATCAGCCCGGTGATGGAGCCTTCTTCGATCTCGATACTGGCACCGTCCACGGCACGGATACCACCGAAATGCATGTGGAGGTCTTCGACCCGGATCATGTGCGCACTCCGATTTCAACAAAGAGGCCCGGAGTTTCCTCCGGGCCATTTTCACAGGGAACTCAGGACGGTATCAGCGCACGCCCAAAGTCTGGAACGCGCCGTCGATGACTTCGAGTTCGCGGTAGGAGCCTGCCGCCTCACCCGGTCCGATCAGTTCAACACCGGTCGCACCGACGAAATCGATCTCGCCCCCCTTTGCGAGGATCTCCAGCGCCTTGGCCAATTCACC
This sequence comes from Pontivivens nitratireducens, assembly GCF_014235845.1. Classification (GTDB taxonomy): domain Bacteria; phylum Pseudomonadota; class Alphaproteobacteria; order Rhodobacterales; family Rhodobacteraceae; genus Pontivivens; species Pontivivens nitratireducens. Next base: position 79,189 of record NZ_JACJUQ010000007.1, read on the forward strand.
CGGTCCGATCGGCTCACCCGGCGCATTGGCGACGTTGAGGATATTCGCCTGAATATCACCGCGATCGAGCGACCCTGCCGCCTGTGCGGCGAGGATGATCAGCGATGCGGCATCATAGCTTTCACCCCGGTAGGGGCCGTCCCCGGTGATGTTGTCCTCCCGCGCCATCGTCTCGAAGACCGCGAAGCCCTCACTGTCCGATCCCGGCGCGGTGCCGAACGTGCCCTCGATATCCGGGCCGAACGCGTCGGTCAGACTTTCCCCGATCATGCCGTCGCCAAGGATGAATGTATCGAACGCTCCCGTATCGACGGAGGATTGGATGATCCCGCGCCCGCCCTGATCGACATAGCCCAATACGGCCAGCGCATCGGCACCGACAGCGGCCAAAGCACCGACTTCGGCGGAATAGTCGCCCTTGCCGTCCTCATGCGCGGCGACGATCTCAACCGTGCCGCCAGCCGCTTCGAATGCGGCCTGGAACGCATCGGCCAGGCCCAAGCCGTAATCGTTGTTGGTATAGGTGATTGCGACGGAATCGATCCCACGCTCGGTCACGATATCGGCCAGAATCTGTCCCTGACGGGCATCCGAGGGCGCGGTGCGGAAGAAGAGGTCGTTATCCTCGATCGAGGACAGCGCGGGTGAGGTCGCAGACGGGCTGATCAGCACGACACCGTTCGGGACGGCCACGTTGCTGGCAATTGCGGTGGTCACGCCCGAACAATCCGCGCCGACGATCCCGATGACATTGTCGCTCGTGACCAGACGTTCCGCCGCCGCTGTGGCGGCACCGGCGTCGATGCAGGTGGAATCGGCCCGAATGGCGGCGAGGGTCGTGCCATCCAGGAACAGCCCCGAGGCGTTTGCCTCCGCGATCGCCAGTTCGGCGGAGGACGCCATGTCCGGCGTCAGCGATTCGATGGGACCGGTGAAACCCAGGACAATGCCGATATTCGCGGAGTCAGCATGGCCCTCGGCCAGCGCGCCCGACGATGCCAACGCCGCGATGGCCGTGCCGATCAGGAACGTCTTCATGATGTGATCTCCCGTTGATTTCTGTTGAACTGCCCGCATCAAAAGCATGTTCGCCCCCGATGACAAGGGGCAAAGAACCGCTCCGCATACCCCTTACAGAGCTGTGCCGCCCGCCCACAGACCCGGTGCGGGCCGAACGAAGCCGGTGGCGATGCCGTTCCAGTTGCGTTGCGTCGGATTGAGCCGGGAGGCGATCAGCGGATGTTCCGCGTCCGCGACGCCCAGACGTGCCAGCAGAGCGGCGATGGTACATTCAGCGGCGCGGGTGGTGCCGTCCTCTATCTTGAGCGCGACGCCCAGCTTGCGTTCGGGCAGGATGGCCACGAAGACAGCTTCCGCCCCGGTCTTGATCGCGGTGGCATTGGGCATGGCCGCCATCATCTCGGAACAGGCGCGCCCCTCCCCCGCGACGAGCAACGGAAACCGGCGCATCGCGGCGACCAAACGGGTCGCGGCATCGCGGCGGACGGCGCCCAGGCCGGATGGATCAGCCATGCGCGCCATTGCACGGGCGAACCCGTGCAGCGTGCTGGCATGGTTCGGGGCGGAGCAGCCGTCGATACCGTATCCGGGTGAGGTTTCGCCGGTCATCTCCTCATAGGCATCCTTGACCGCGCGCTGCACGGGATGGTCGATCTCATGATATTCAGCGCCGCCGCCCAGATGTCGGTTGAGGGTCAGGAAGCCCGCATGCTTGCCCGAACAATTGTTGTGAAGCTGACATGCGCCCTCGCCCGTCCGACGCACCCGCTCCGCCTCGGCCTTGTCGCGGGGGAATTGCGTGCCGCAGCGCAGATCGCCCTCCCCCAGTCCCAGACCGGCCAGCCAGTCCGCAACCCGCTCCGTGTGCAGCAGCGCGCCCTGATGCGAGGCGCAGGACAGGGCCAGTTCCTCGACCCCCAGACCGGCGGCATCGGCCGCCCCGCTTTCGACGAGGGGCAGCGCCTGAAGCATCTTGCAAGACGAGCGTGGATAGATGATCGCGTCGGGAGCACCCCACGCGGCCACGACCTCCCCATCCGCACGACAGATCACGGCATGTCCGCGATGCGTCGATTCGAGGATATCGCCCCGCCAGACCTCGACCAGTTCGGCGGCATCCGTGGAACGGTCAGTCATCGCGCAGCTCTCCTATCGTGCTTTCACCCAACCGTTCGCGCATATTGGCGAAGGCCAGACGTATTCTGGATTTCACGGTGCCCAGCGGCAACCCGTCGCGGGCGGCGATCTCGCTCTGGCTCAACCCTTCGAAGAACGTCGCGTAGAGCACCGCCCGCTGCGGTTCCGTCAGATCGTGCATCGCCTCACGCACAATCCGGGTGCGATCACTGCGCGACAGGACCTCACGCCCATCCGGTTCCGGTTCGGGTTGCAAACCGGGGTCCAGCGGATCGGCCTGCCGGCGCGCGCCATGGCGCACCGCGTCGATCCGCTTGTTGCGCGCGATCGCGAATATCCAGGTCGAGGGCGCCGCCCGTGCGGGATCATAGCTTGCCGCCTTGCGCCAGACCTGCACCATGACCTCCTGCGCGATCTCCTCCGCCTGATCGTCCGGCAGGGCATAGCGCAGAAGAAAGGATTTGACCCGCCCGGCATAGCGTTCGAACAGTTCGGCAAACGCGCCGCGATCCCGGTTCGCGATCCGGCACAGCAGGTCCGAATCGTCAGCCCGCGCTGCGCCATCTGGATCGGCGGGGCGGGTAAACTGGGCCGGGTCGGAATCTGACACTGGCGCGAAGTCCTCACTGCATCGCACGAACCCCCACACGTAAGGTGAAAAATCCGCTTGCGGGGTGGCGCATCCCGACCCCTTGTCGCTACTATTATCGGAGTGGGACCAGGCGTTGGCAAGGTCCATGGTATGAGGCGTATTGCGCACCAAGTCGTCCAGGTACGAGACGGCAGCGCGCAGCAACGAAGGAGCAGGATATGAAAGCCAGTTTCATCGCGACGGTCACGGTTCTGGCGACGCTCGGCGTCGCTGCGGCGACAGGCGTCGCGGCACAGGAGCAAACCACCCGCGTCGATTCGCATGACCGGTGGAGCGTGTTTGAAAGCAGCGGCAGCACGAAGGAATGCTGGATCGCATCCGCCCCCACCAGCAGCCGCGCGACGCGCAACGGTTCGACGGTGCAGGTCAATCGGGGCGAAATCAGGCTGATGGTCACCAACAGGCCGGGCCAGAACGTCGCGAACGAGGTCAGCTTTACCGGCGGTTACCCCTTCCGCGACGGCTCCTCCGTCACGGTCACGGTTGGCGGGCAGCAATACGAATTCTACACGCGCGGTGAATGGGCGTGGCCCTCCTCGCCTGCGGATGACCAGCGCATCGTCGCGGCCATGCGGGCCGGGGCAGACGCGCGCCTGGTCGGAACATCCGCGCGCGGCACGACAACAACTGATACAGTCTCCCTCATCGGGTTTACCGCCGCATTGAGCGACGCATCGACACGATGTGCGTCCTGATACGGACATAAGGCCGGAACGACCCGTTACTGGACTGGAACATGTAGGGAGACGACCATGGATCTGAAGAGACTTACCGCCACGAGCTGCCTGGTGCTGGGGGCCTCCGCGCTTCCCGTGCTGGCGCAGGAGGATACGTCGTCGCTATGTGCCGGCGCTGGCGCGGGTGCGCAATGGGCAGGCGGAACGCAGGATGCATCCGACATCGCGTCGGCGGCCGACTATCTCGGGCTGACCGGGAACATTCCGGCCGGGGGACAGTTGACCACCCTGTTCACAGTCAGTTCCCCGATGATGATCCGGCTCGAAGCGCAGCCGACCGATGCCGGCGATACGGTGATCGACCTGCTCGACGCGACGGGGACGGTCATCATGTCGGACGATGACGGGGGCGGGTTCCTCGCCTCACGCGGTGAGATCTCCGTCGATCCGGGCACCTACTGCCTCGTGACGTCCAGCTATGACGGGGCGGACATGATGGCCGAGCTGCGCGTCTCCCGGTTGGAGCAGGAGGCCCTGACGGTGGGTGAGGATACCGGCGGATACGGTGCAGCCTGCTCGGCCGAGACGGAGGCATCGCCGTTCTACCCGGAGGGTGCCCTTGATTCCGCCCTTGAGGACGGTGTCGCGCGCACGGCCTCGATCAACGCGGAGCCGTTCTACCGCTTCACGCTCGACGGAATGCAGAGCCTCAGCATCACCGCCGAAAACCCCGAAGCCGACCCGGTGCTGTCGCTCTATGACGACTCCGGGCAGTTGCTGGCGGAGAATGACGATTTCGACGGTCTGAATTCCCGCGTTGATTTCATCGACGGACTGGCTGCGGGCTCCTATTGCATCGCGCTCGATTCCCTTGGTGATGCGAACGTGCCTGTAACCGTGACGGTCAGTGCCTTCAGCGAAGAGCAATACATGCAGGGCCTCTACAACAACGCCGAGGCCAGCCCGCCGCTGGATGGCAGCTATCCGGTCGTGGCACTGGGCCAACTCGAAACCAGGATGCGCCGCGACATTCGTGAAGGGGACGATATGGTCTGGGTCAGCTTCGACGTGGCCGAACCTGGCCTCGTCCTGATCGAGGGTATCGCCACCGCCGGAAACGACCCGATGTTGACGCTGTTCGACGATCTGGGGCGCCGTCTCGACCAGAATGACGATTACGGCGGGACCTATGACGCCCAGATCGCCGCACGCGTGAATGCGGGCACCTACATGCTCGCCGTTGGACGGCCCGGCGGATATTATGGCACCCCCGGCGTGACCCGTCTGGCCATCGAACGGTTCGTCTCCGCTCGCTGATCAGCGGTGTCGAAATGCTGAGCGGATACGTGCTGTCCGCTCACAAGGGCTGTCTGGCAGGGCTGTCTGGTCAAGGCGCGATAAATTTGCTATTCAGCACCAACGCCTCCCCTTCATCCGGGAGGCGTCTTTGTTGGAGTTGAGACATGACCGATGCTACCGCCCCCATCACGCAAGATCTGATGACGATCAAGCGTGCACCGATTACCGGCCTGCCGAATCTGGTCGGCATGACGCGCCTGCAATTGCGCGATGCGCTGATCGGTGCCGGTACGCCGGAAAAACAGGCGAAGATGCGCGTCGGTCAGGTGTGGAGCTGGATCTACAACAAGGGCGTCTACGATTTCGACGCGATGACCAACCTGGCCAAGCCGTTCCGCACTATGCTGGCCGAACAGTTCCGCGTAACCCTGCCCGAGGTCGTGACCAAGCAGGTCTCCACCGACGGCACCCGCAAATACCTGCTGCGCATCGAGGGCGGGCACGAGGTCGAGGCGGTCTATATTCCTGAAAAGGACCGCGGCACGTTGTGCATTTCCAGCCAGGTCGGGTGCACTCTGACCTGTTCGTTCTGCCATACAGGCACGCAAAAGCTGGTCCGCAACCTGACACCGGGTGAGATTATCGGCCAGGTCCTGCTGTGCCGCGACGATCTGGGTGAGTGGGAAAAGGGACCGGACGACAAGCGTCTGCTGTCCAATATCGTGCTGATGGGCATGGGCGAACCGCTCTACAACTTCGACGCCGTGCGCGACGCAATGAAAATCGCGATGGACCCTGAGGGCGTGGCCCTGAGCCGCCGCCGCATCACGCTGTCCACCTCCGGCGTGGTGCCCGAGATCGCGCGCACAGGCGACGAACTGGGCTGCATGCTGGCCATCTCGTTCCACGCGACCACGGATGAGGTGCGCAACAAGCTGGTCCCGATCAACAAGCGCTGGAATATCGAGGCGCTGCTGCAAGCATGCCGTGACTACCCGCGCCTCAGCAATTCCGAACGGATCACCTTCGAATATGTCATGCTGCGCGGCATCAATGATACGGATGAGGACGCGCGACGGCTGGTCAAGCTGATCGAGGGCATCCCCGCCAAGATCAACCTGATCCCGTTCAACCCGTGGCCGGGCGCGCCCTATGAACGCTCCACCCGCAAGCGGATCGAGGCGTTCGGCGATATCGTCAACGCGGCAGGCTATGCCAGCCCGGTCCGCCGTCCACGCGGCGAGGATATCATGGCCGCCTGCGGTCAATTGAAATCCGCAACGGAGCGGGCCCGCAAATCGCGCAAACAGATCGCCGAGGAAGCCGGGCTTTAAAAAACGCCTCCGGCGGGGATATTTTCAGAAAGTGAAGCCACCGCTCCGCGACGCTATGCCAAGACAAGGCACGGGGGCCAAAGCAAGGCAAGGTCGCCCGGAGCGGCTTTCACTTTCACGATCATCGGCGTCCCCGCCTGTACCGTGATGGCATCGTGGCGCGCCAAAGCTTTCACTTTCGTTAAATATCCCCGCCGGAGGCTCAGGCCTCAGCCATGTTCGGCAATCGCGTTCAGGAAGTCCGGCCCGAAACGCTCCAGCCGGGCCTCATCCATTCCCTTGATCCGGGCGAGGGCCTCACGACTGTCGGGCCTGGCCTCCGCAATCCGGGCGAGGGTCGTGGTCGGGCAATCCAGCCGCTTCGCCGTGCCGTCGATCCCGTAGGCCAGATCGCGTTGCAGCATGTGCAATCGGTCCAGCAGGTCGGCGGAGCCGCTGGCGGCGGCCTTCATTTTGGCCGGGTGCACCTCCGGCTCCGGCGCTCCGGTCAGGACCTCCAGAAAAATCCGACCGAATTTTTCCAGCTTCTTCGCGCCGACACCGGGCAAGGCGGCGAAGGCATCCAGGCTTTGCGGTTTCGCGTCGATCATCGCGACCAGCGTCCGGTCGGGGAAAATGACATAGGCCGGGACCTTCGCGGCCTCCGCCAATTCGCGTCGTTTGGATTTCAGCGCCCACAACAGGGGTTCATCGGCCTGCTGCACCATCGCCTCGACCCTCGGACGTTTGCGGTCGCGGCGGTCGAGGCTGTCCTTGCGCAGGGTCAGGCTCTGCTCCCCCTTCAGAACGGGGCGCGCGGCCTCGGTCAGGCGCAGCGCGTTGTGGCGGGCCGGGTCGGGGCGCACCAGATCCAGCGCCATCAACTGGCGAAACAGGGTCTGCCATTGTTTGCGGCTGTATTCGCGCCCGATGGCGAAGGTGGAAATCTTGTCATGCCCCCGGGCGAGGACTTTCTCCGTCTCCTCCCCCAGCAGGATGTCAATCAGATGACCTGCGCCGAACCATTCATCGGCGCGAAACACAGTCGAAAGCGCCTTGCGCGCTGCGTCAGTGGCGTCGAACGTCTCGGGCTTGTCGATGCACAGGTCGCAGTTGCCGCAGGGCTGCGGCAGGGTTTCGCCGAAATAGGTCAGCAGGGTCTGCCGACGGCAAACGGGCGCCTCGGCCAAGGCCAGCAGGGTGTTGAGGCGGGCGTGATCGGCCTGTTTCCGATCCACATTCGCCAACCCCTCCTCGATTTGCGCGCGGCGCAAGCGGATGTCGTCGGGGCCGTAGAGGGTCAGGGTTTCCGCCGGATCACCATCGCGGCCCGCGCGCCCGATCTCCTGATAATAACTCTCGATGCTCTTTGGCAGGTCGGCGTGCAGGACGTAGCGAATGTCCGGTTTGTCCACGCCCATGCCGAAGGCGATGGTGGCGACGACGACGAGGCCGTCCTCGGTCTGGAACCGGGCCTCCGCCTGCCGCCTGTCGTCGGGGTCCATGCCGGCGTGATAGCTGATCGCGCTCACACCCGCCTCTCGCAGGGCCTGGGCCAGCACTTCGGTCTTGTTGCGAGAGGCCGCATAGATGATGCCCGACCGGCCATTGCGCGCGACGGCGAAGTCCAGAAGCTGCCGCCGGGGCTGGTTCTTGGCCTGAAAGGCGAGGGTCAGGTTGGGGCGGTCGAACCCTTGCAGGAAGGTGCGCGGTTGCGTCCCGTCGAACAGCCGCTCGACGATCTCGGCACGGGTTTCGGCATCGGCGGTGGCGGTGAAGGCCGTGGTCTGCACGCCCAGCGCGCGGCGCAATTCACCGATCCGCAGATAGTCAGGCCTGAAATCATGGCCCCACTGGCTGACGCAATGCGCCTCATCCACAGCGATCATGTTGACCCCGGCGCGGCGCAGCAGCCGTTCGGTGCCGCCTGCGGCCAGACGTTCCGGCGCGATGTAGAGCAGACGCAGCGTGCCCGCGTCGATGGCGGCGAAGATCTCCTCGTTCTCCTCCTCGGTATTGGCCGAGGTCAGCGCACCCGCCACGACGCCCGCCGCGTGCAGCGCGCGGACCTGATCGCGCATCAGCGCAATCAGGGGTGAGATCACGACCGTCACGCCATCGCGCGCCAGCGAGGGCAGCTGATAGCACAGCGACTTGCCACCCCCCGTGGGCATGATGGCCAGAACATCCTCACCCGCCGCGACGGCGGTGACGATCTCCTCCTGCCCCGGACGGTAGGCGTCGAAACCGAAGACGGATGAAAGAAGGGGGGTCATATCCTGCATGGCGCCGGGTCTACCCGCCTTTGCCCGAGGCTTCCAGATGCGAAGGCGCTTCGGATTGCGATCCGGCATGTCGGACTTTGCATTCGGGCCGATAGGGGCTAAGGCGGGCCGCGACATGCAGCGACAGGAGTATGCGCAATGGAATGGTGGTGGCTCGATCTGATCTTCGATATGCTGGTGGCGTGCATCATCGCGGTGGTGGCGGTCTTCCTCGCCGGTTTCGTCAAGCGGCAGGTGCGCAATATCGGCAGGCGGCATGACCGCTTCGATGAGACATTGTTCAACTTCCTTGGCACGGTCGCTAACTATACGGTTCTGACATTCGCGCTGATCTTCATTCTGGCACGGTTCGGCATCCAGACGGCATCGCTGATCGCCGTCATCGGTGCGGCTGGTCTGGCCATCGGGCTGGCCTTGCAGGGCACGCTGTCCAACCTGGCCTCGGGCCTGATGCTGCTGGCGTTCCGACCGTTCAAGATCGGGGATTACGTCTCCGCCGGGGGGCAAGGCGGCACGGTCAAGGAGATCGGGCTGTTCACATGCGAGCTGACCACACCCGACAACGTGCAGGTATTCGTACCCAACAGCGATATCTGGTCCGGGCCGATCCAGAACTACAGCGCCCATGACGAACGGCGCGTCGATCTGGTGTTCGGGGTCGGCTACGGCGTGAACCTCAAGGAAGCGGAGCAGGTGATCCGCGACACCTTGGCCGAAGAGTTGCGCATTCACGATGACAAGCCGATCTTCGTGAAGGTCACGGCCCTGGGTGACAGTTCCGTCGATCTGACGGTGCGGGTCTGGGTGGCGCGGGCGGATTACCTCGACGTGAAATGCGCCCTGTTGCAAGCGGTCAAGGAAGCGTTCGACGCGGCCGGGATCGACATCCCCTTCCCCACACGGACCATCGTCAAGGCTTGAGGTGCAGGCGGCCCGCCCCGGTTCGCCGGGGCGCGGCAGATCAGCGTGTGAAGGTGACGGCCAGCTCGACATGCGGCGACCAGCGGAACTGGTCGATCACGCGCACCGGACCCATGCGGTATCCCGCCTTGATCAGAACCTCCGCATCGCGGGCGAAGGTCACGGGGTTGCATGACACGAAGGCGATGACGGGCACCGCGCTCAACGTCAGTTCCTGCACCTGTGCCGCTGCGCCAACGCGTGGCGGGTCGATGACCACGGCGTCGTAGCCCTTCATCTCACTGGCCAGGAGCGGGCGGCGGAACAGGTCGCGGCGGTCGGTGGTGATCCGGTGCAAGGCACCATCGGTGCGCCGCCATGCCAGATCCAGCGCGGCCAGCATCGGGCCGTCGTTCTCCACCGCCAAAACCTCCGCCTGTTCCGCCAATGGCAGGGCGAATGTGCCGCATCCGGCGAAGAGGTCAATCACGCGGGACGCATTGCCGACCGCCTGCTTTACCGTGGCAACCAGAGCCGCCTGCCCGTGCGGCGTCGCTTGCAGGAACGCGCCGGGGGACGGCACGATGCGCGCCTTGCCCATGCGCTGCATCGGGGGGCTGGCATTGACGATCACCTCGTCGTTCCATGTCAGCCGGGCGAGGTCGTGGCGGCCTGCGATCTCCGCCAGTTGCGGCAGCATCGTCGGCTCCAGCTCGCGCGCCTCCTCGACCAGCACGTCCAGCCCTGCGGCGGACAGCGTCACGGACAGACGGATCGCCGCCGTGCGGGATGCGCCGATGGCGGTCAGCTCCTCCAATACGGGGATGGCGGCGAAAATCTTCGGGTCGATGACCGCGCATTCCTCGATCGCGATCAGGGTGTTGCTGCCCCGCTGGTGAAATCCGACGGTGATCCCCTTGCGCGTGCGCCGTCCGCCAAAGACGGCACGACGGCGCGACCGGGGGGGAGAGGTGGCGATCCCGCCGACCTTCATGTCGATGCCCCGCGCGGACAGGGCGCGGCGCACCACGTTCACCTTCCACTCCGCCACGAAGGCGTCCGAGGCATGTTGAACCGCGCAACCGCCGCAGGTGCCGAAATGCTTGCAAACCGGGGTGATCCGCTGCTCCGACGGCTGCAACACCGCGTGCAAATCGCCCTCCGCCGTCAGTTCCACCACCTCACCGGGCAGGGTGTAGGGGACGAAAACCTCGCCCCTGCCCTGTGCCACGCCGTCGCCCTGATGGCCGAGCCTGTCTATCGTGATCTGTTCCATGCACGCGCGATACACTGCCGCGCCCGCAACCGCATCAGAAAAAGGCGCTGCAAAAAAACTTGCCCGTGTCCCGACAGCAGAATATCATGACGTTGTCTCACCGGGAGAACGCGGCCCCGCCGCTGCCGAAGAAGCAACCGCCCCGGAAACTTTCAGGTCACAGGACCGGTGGGATAGCTAATACTCTGGAGAGTGGCATTCACGCCCGCCGACGGGATAACGATCTCAGGCAACAGGACAGAGGGGGCATCACGGACCGTGCGATCCTCGCGCGGCCAGATGCAACGGGGCTATCGCATGACCGATTTGAAGACGACACCGCTGGCACAACTTCACCGGACGCTGGGCGGAAAGATGGTGCCGTTCGCAGGCTGGGAGATGCCGGTGCAGTTCCCCATGGGCGTGATGCAGGAACATCTGCACACCCGCGCACATGCCGGCCTGTTCGATGTCAGCCACATGGCGCAGTTGCGGCTGGAGGGCGCGAACCGGGTCGAGGCGCTGGAACGCCTGATGCCCGTCAACGTGGCGGAGCTGAAGCCCGGTCGTCAGCGATATGGCCTGCTGACGGCAGCTGATGGCGGCATTCTGGACGATCTGATGTTCGCCAATATGGGCGACTGGATTTATGTGGTCGTCAACGCCGCGCGCGCCGATCACGACATTCCGCACATCCAGTCCGCAACCTCGGTTGAGGTGCTGGACCGGGCGCTAATCGCCTTGCAAGGACCGAAGGCGGAGGACGCGCTGGCCGCGCTCAATGACGCCGTGCGCGACATGCGGTTCATGGATGCCCGCGTCATGCCCCTGATCGACGGGGACTGCATCGTCACCCGCTCAGGCTATACCGGTGAGGACGGCTTCGAGATTTCCGTGCCCAAGGCTGAGGCCGTCGCCGTGGTCGAGGCCTTGCTGGAGCAGGAGGGCGTGGCCCCCATCGGGCTGGGCGCGCGCGACAGCCTGCGGTTGGAGGCCGGGCTATGCCTGTACGGCAACGATATCGACGAGACGACCACCCCGGTCGAGGGCGGCCTGATCTGGGCCATGCAGAAACGGCGGCGCGAACAGGGCGGCTTTCCCGGTGCCGACGTGATCCAGCGTCAGTTGGCCGAGGGCACAACCCGCCAGCGTGTCGGATTGCAGCCCGAGGGACGCGCGCCCGTCCGCGCCGGCACGACGCTGCACGCGGTCGAGAACGGGCCGGTCATCGGCACCGTCACCTCCGGCACGTTCGGCCCCTCCGTTGGCGGCCCCGTTGCGATGGGCTATGTCGAAACATCGCAGGCGCAGCCGGGCACCATGCTCTACGCTCATCTGCGCGGCAAATACGTGGCGATCCGCGTCGCGACGCTTCCCTTCGTCCAACAGACCTACAAGAGGTAACTTAAATGACAGTCAAATATACCGAAGAGCATGAATGGCTGAAGCAGGACGGCGATGAGGTCATCGTCGGCATCACCGAACACGCGCAGGCCCAGCTGGGCGATCTGGTCTTCGTCGAACTGCCCGAGCCGGGCATCAAGGTGGCCAAGGATGATGAGATCGTGGTGATCGAAAGCGTCAAGGCCGCGTCCGACATCATGGCCCCGCTCGACGGGGAGGTTACAGCCGTGAACGAAAAGATCGTCGAGACGCCCAGCCTGGTGAACGAGGATCCGCTGGAAGAAGGCTGGTTCTTCCGCATGACGCTGGACGATCCCAGCGAGTTCGACGACCTGATGGACGAACAGGCCTACAAGGCCTTCATCGGCTGATCCCATTCGGTCCCGGCCCTGTGCCGGGACCATTCCGCCCACAGACAGGATGATCCCCGTGAGCTATTCCCCCACCGATTACGCCCCCTATGATTTCGCCAATCGCCGCCATATCGGCCCCTCTCCGGCGGAAATGCAGGAGATGCTCGACGTGCTGGGTGCCGACAGCCTCGACGCGCTGATCGACCGGATCGTCCCCGCCGGTATTCGCCAGAAGGAGGCCCTCGATTTCGGCCCCGCCCTGTCGGAGCAGGAGGCCCTGCGCGCCCTCCGGCAGATGTCGAAGAAGAACAAGGTCATGACCTCGCTGATTGGTCAGGGCTATCACGGCACGGTCACGCCGCCGGTTATCGCGCGCAATATCTTCGAGAACCCGGCCTGGTACACCGCCTATACCCCCTATCAGCCCGAGATTTCGCAGGGCCGGTTGGAGGCATTGCTGAACTACCAGACCATGATCGCCGACCTGACCGGGCTGGAGATCGCCAACGCCTCTCTGCTGGATGAGGCGACCGCCGCGGCGGAGGCGATGGCGCTGGCGCAGCGGGCCGGTAAATCCAAGGCCACGGCGTTCTTCGTCGATCACCATTGCCATCCGCAGACCATCGACGTGATCCGCACCCGCGCCGCCCCGCTGGGCTGGGACGTGATCGTGGGCGATCCCTTCACGGATTTGCAACCGGATCAAGTGTTCGGCGCGATCTTCCAATATCCCGGAACGCATGGCCACGTGCACGACTTCACCGATGTGATCGAGGCGCTGCATTCCGCCAAGGCGCTGGCCGTGGTAGCCGCCGATCCTCTGGCCCTGTGCGTGCTCAAGGCACCGGGAGAGATGGGCGCGGACATTGCCATCGGCAACACGCAACGCTTCGGCGTGCCGCTGGGCGCGGGCGGGCCTCACGCGGCCTATATGGCCTGTCGTGACGCCTATAAACGCGCGATGCCCGGGCGGATCGTTGGTGTTTCCATTGATGCGCGGGGCAACCGGGCCTACCGCCTCAGCCTGCAAACGCGCGAGCAGCATATCCGGCGTGAGAAGGCGACCTCGAACGTCTGCACGGCGCAGGCTCTGCTCGCCGTCATGGCGTCGATGTATGCGGTGTTCCACGGGCCTGCGGGCCTGCGGGCCATCGCGCAGCGCGTACATCTGAAGGCGGTTCGCGTGGCAGATGCCCTGCAAGCGGCGGGCTATTCGGTCGAGCCGGAGGCTTTTTTCGACACCCTGACGGTCGAGGTCGGCGCCCCGCGTGAGGCGATCCTGCGCGCCGCCGTTGAGGCAGGCATCAACCTGCGCCGCGTCGGTGAGACCAAGATCGGCATCACCCTGGATGAGGCCGTCTGGCCCGAGGATATCGCCCGCCTGATCGCCGTCTTCGGCGGCAGCGACGGGGGTGAGGCGACGCAGTACCGCCTGCCTGACGCCCTGGTCCGCACATCCGAATACCTGACCCACCCGACCTTCCACCTCAACCGGGCCGAGGCGGAGATGACCCGCTACATGCGCCGCCTCGCCGACCGCGATCTGGCGCTGGACCGCGCAATGATCCCGCTGGGCTCATGCACCATGAAGCTGAACGCCACGGCGGAGATGATGCCGGTCAGCTGGCCGGAATTCTCCAACATCCACCCCTTCGCCCCCGCCGATCAGCGGCAGGGCTACAAGGAACTGATCGACGATCTCAGCGACAAGCTGTGCCGGATCACCGGCTATGACGCGATTTCGATGCAGCCCAATTCAGGCGCGCAGGGCGAATATGCCGGCCTGCTGACCATCCGCGCCTATCACGCCGCGAATGGCGATGATCGCGATGTCTGCCTGATCCCTGTCAACGCGCATGGCACGAACCCTGCTTCCGCGCAGATGGTCGGGATGAAGGTCGTCGTGGTGAAGTGCACCGATCTGGGCAATATCGACGTCGAGGATTTCCGCAGCAAGGCGCAGGCGGCGGGAGACAAGCTCGCCGCGTGCATGATCACCTATCCCTCCACCCACGGTGTGTTCGAGGATACGGTGCGCGAGGTTTGCGAGATCACGCATGAGCATGGCGGTCAGGTCTATCTGGACGGGGCCAACATGAACGCGATGGTCGGCCTCAGCCGTCCGGGAAAGATCGGAGCCGATGTCAGCCACCTGAACCTGCACAAGACGTTCTGCATCCCGCATGGCGGCGGTGGCCCCGGCATGGGCCCCATCGGCGTGCGGTCGCACCTTGCGCCATACCTGCCCGGCCACACGGATGAGGGGTCGGCGGGCGCGGTCAGTGCGGCGACCTACGGCTCCCCCTCGCTGCTGCCGATCTCATGGGCCTACTGTGCAATGATGGGCGGCGATGGCCTGACCCAAGCGACGAAGGTCGCCATCCTCAGCGCGAACTATATCGCGAAGCGGTTGGAAGGCGCGTTCGATGTGCTGTATCGCGGCGCTTCGGGTTACGTCGCGCATGAATGCATCATCGACACCCGCCCGTTGAAGGACGCCGCCGACGTGTCGGTGGACGACGTGGCCAAGCGCCTGATCGACAGCGGCTTTCACGCCCCCACGATGAGCTGGCCTGTCGCGGGCACCCTGATGATCGAACCGACGGAGAGTGAGCCGAAGGCCGAGCTGGACCGCTTCATCGCCGCGATGCTGAGCATCCGGGCGGAGGCGCAGGCCATCGAGGGCGGCACGCTGGACCGCGCGAACAACCCGCTGACCAACGCCCCCCACACGATGGAGGATCTGGTCGGCGACTGGGACCGTCCCTACACGCGTGAGGCCGCGTGTTTCCCCGCCGGTGCCTTCCGCGTGGACAAGTACTGGGCGCCGGTAAACCGCGTGGACAACGCCTGGGGCGACCGAAATCTGGTCTGCTCCTGCCCGCCGCTGGAAGACTATATGGAAGCGGCGGAATAACAGCGAATTCCGGGCGGTCGCGCGCCGCCCGGAACTTCCCTTCGGAATTCGGCGTTATGACCCCGGGCGAATGTTGAAATTGCTGGACCGCGCCATACATTAGAATCGTTCTAAGTTATACGCAGCGCAATCGGAGGATGTCATGGAAGATACCGCACACGAGCTTAAGAAGAACGAAAAGACAGCGATCATCGAGGGCTTGCATCAGGCGCTCGCCGATACATCCGTCGCAACGATGAAGTCGCAGTTTTTCCATTGGAACGTGAAGGGCATGTCTTTCGGCTCCCTTCATGCGATGTTTCAGGAGATCTACGAGGATCACTTCGCCGGTCAGGATGATCTGGCCGAACGCGTCCGCGCATTGGGTGAACCGGTCGAGGGCAGCTACAAGTCGTTCCTGGAGCGCACCCGGATCAAGGAGGCAACCCAAGTCATCTCCGCCAAGGATATGGTCGCGGATATGAAGGAAGCCGAGGAAACCATCGCGGCGACCCTGCGCAGCTTGGCCAACGAAGCCGCTGAACAGCGCGACCCGCTGACCGAGGATTTGGCCATTGCCCGCGCCCAGGTTCATGAGAAGTTCGCCTGGATGCTGCGCGCGCATCTGGAAGGCTGATACTTGGTGGCGCCGCTAATTAATCGGCGCCACCGTCGTACCGCACCCTACCGACGCTCGGACTGGACAAGCCCATCCGAGCGTCGAGGGCACTAGGTTCTGACCCTCAGTGATCCCCGTGGCCGTCGGCGTCACTGCCATGTCCACTTATATCCTCCCCGTCCGCCTGATCGGTCGGACGGCGCATTTCGGCCTCGAACACCACGGTGACATCGCCCGCCTGCTCAAAGTGCAGCGTGACGTCCTGCTCCGATCCCATTTCCAGGCCGTGCTCCAGTCCCATCAGCATCAAATGATAGCCACCCGGGGCGAGGGTTACGCTTTCCCCTGCGGGAATGACGATGCCGTCGGTCTGCTCCTGCATCCGGTTCACGCCGTCCACCTGAACGGTTTCATGGACCTGAACCATAGCGAAATCGGCACTGGCCGACAGCAAGCGGTCATCGACCGTGCCGTGGTTGTGAACAGTCAGAAAACCGCCGGAAGATCGCGCGACGGACGTCGTGGCCCGGACCCATGGGTCGCTGATCGTCAGTTCGCCTGCCGTGATATGCTCGGCGAATACAGGAAGGGCGGTCATGCCGAGGGTTACGGCAAGGGCAAGTGTCTTGAACATTGAAAGCTCCGTTTTGAGATTGTCTGAAAAGATTAAGACGTTCTCAAACCGGGGGCGCGCGGGGCGCTGCATCGTAATCCCGCAGGACATGCCCCGCGACAGAAGCGTCGGTGGCAACGACCTCCACCGGTTCCCACGCAAGGGCGACGGAAACAGACCCGACCGAGGGACACAGCATCGCCTGCGCGATCCGGCAGACATCGCATTTCTGCGTCACATGCGGGTCTGTCCCCCCTTCGGAGGAGGCGAGACACAGCACCGCGACACTGCCATCCGGGCCGAAAACCAGCGGTCCCTCGACCACATTCACCCGATGCCCGAACGATAGCAGCGACAGGGCAAGGATCACCGTCGCCGCCAGTGCGCAATTCAGCAATCGATTTTTCAGCCCCATCATCATGCCGCATCAAGTGACGCAAGCCGTGTGCGACATCAAGTGCACATATTGTCCCGGAACGACTCTCATGCCTATACGTTAAAGCGTACACTCCTTCTTCATCCAACCTATGGCGGCCCCGATGCACGAACAGACGAGGCACATGTCCGCCTTTCCCGAGATGCCCGCCCGCGATTCCCGCGCCGCACAGGTGCTGAGCTTCGCCGCGCGGCTGTCGGTGATCGGGCTGTTCATCATCGTTCTGATCACAGGTCTGAAAAGCGCGTATTTCGTGCTGGCGCCGATCTGTCTGGGCGTTACGGCGGCGCTGGTCTTGGGCCCGGTCGCCACGCGTCTGGAACGCGGTGGCATGCCCGCCCCGCTGTCCGCAGGACTAATGACCGTTCTGGTGCTGATTGGACTGGCCGCCTTTGTCAGCGGCATCGTGCTGCCGATCAATGACTGGATCGACCGTTCACCAGATATCTGGCAGCGGCTGGAAAGGCTAAGTTGGTCCCTGCAAGCCCGGTGGCGGGAAATCGAAAGCGCGGCGGTCGATATCTCGCAGGCGATGGGTGCGGATGCGCCGTCCGGGGGGCAAGCCATCGACCCTCTCAGTTCGATCCTGCCGGCCCTCAGACTGGCCCCGGCGCTGGTCGGGCAGTTCGTGATCTTCTTTGGAACAGTCTACTTCTTTATCGCGACACGTCATCAGATCCGCGATTTCGTGCTGTCGTTCTGCCTGTCCCGGCGTGCGCGGTGGCGGGTCGCGCGGATCTTTCGCGATATCGAGGCAGGATTCTCGCATTATTTCGGGACGATCGCGGCCATCAACGTCGTGTTCGGCTGCGCTGTCGGATTGCTGGCGTGGAGCTTCGGCATGCCGACACCCTATGTCTGGGGCGGATTGGCGGCGGGGCTGAACTTCGTGCCCTATATCGGACCCGCGCTGATGGCGGCGATCCTGTTCTCGATAGGGTTGGTGGTGTTCGACAATATCGAAACGGCGGTTTTCCTGACCGCAGGTTTCGTAATGCTCAACCTGCTGGAGGGTCAGTTCGTCACCCCCTCCGTCGTGGGGCGGACCCTGCTGCTCAACCCGTTTCTGGTATTTTGCACGCTGACATTCTGTCTGTGGTTATGGGGGGCGCCGGGGGCATTTCTGTCGGTGCCATTCCTGCTTAGCGGAAAGGTGGTGCTGTATCACTTGCGCCCCGGCCGTGCAGTCGGCCGGGGTCGCAGGTTAGCGCCGCATAGACCGGCCAAGCTCTGATCCCGCTGCGAAAGCTCCCATAATCTCCCCAAACAGAGTGGAGCTTGCAACCGGGGCCACCGGGGCACCGGGGGCCGCAGGGGGCACCGCCGTTGTCGTCGCAACCGGCGGCACGGCTTTGAGACGCCGTGGCCTGCCCACCAGCAGGATGATGATCCCCACCAGCGCCAGCACCGCAGCGCAGATCATATTCGCGAAGATCGCGCCCAACTCGGCGGCCAAAGCCAGCCAGACCGCAGATACGGCAAAGACGAGCGCGGCCAGCAGAAAGACGCCAGCCACGGCGGTCGCCACCAGACGCCGCCGTTTGATTTCGACCTTCGCGGCGAACCGTGTAATCATCGCCATCAGCATGGGATTACTTCCGGGATGTGAGGAAACCGACCACCAGTCCCACGCCCGCCGCGATTGCCAGCGCGGTCATCGGCTTTTCGCGGATTGAACGCTCCGCCTCGCTGCTCAACCGGTCGAATTCGTTGCCGGCCTGATCGACCGCCATCTTTCCACGCTCCTTGAGCAATTGGGCGCGCAGCTCGATCTCTTCCTTCGTCTCGTTGGCCTTTTGCTTGCCCAGAGCGGAGATCGTTTCCGTCAGACCGGCGATGTCGGCTTTCAGCGCCTCTACCTGCCGCGACAGGTCGCTGGTGCTGGGGGCGGAAGCCGTATCGTTGGTCGTTTTTGCGGGAGTCTGTGCCATGCAATCTTCTCCATTCAGGTCGTTATGCCGACGCAAGCTAAACGCGCGGGACAGCGCAAAAGTTCCCGCCGCTTCTCCCCGATGGCGCAAATTTGTAAAATCGAAGGAAATTGTGGTGGCGGGGGGGAGACTTGAACTCCCGACCTCGCGATTATGAGTCGCGCGCTCTAACCAGCTGAGCTACCCAGCCACAACGGAGGTTGACTTATCCGCCCCCGTGCAGGGCGTCAAGCGGATTGCCTCAGCTTTCCGCGCATTTGCAGGGACACCCGGTTGAGCGCCACGAAATCCGCCGACCCTTCCAGAACGGCTTCGCCCAGGGCGATCGCATCTTCCAGCACCGCGTTGGGGGCGTCGATGCCCGCCGGACGCCGCGTTTCGTTCGCCCAGGGGCGTTGCGCCGCCACATCCAGCAGAATCCGGGCAAGGTCATTTGCATCCGCAACCGGCCACGCCCGTTTCACGGCAAAGCGTGGCATCCGCCGTTCAACAAGGTCGCGCCAGCTTTGACGCAAATGATCCTCGCGCGGGTCGTCCAGCATACTCATTTCAAAATCTCCCTTGCGAGCGCCTGTCCGCTTTCAACGGCATGGCCGCCATTGGGGCCAAGGCACCAATCCCCCGCGGCCCCGATGGCCCGTTCGTCAGTCCAGAAACAGGCTTTGCCCGCTGGCGTTCGCACACGCCCGTACAACCACCTATGCAAGGCGCGATGCGTGATTTCAGCGCCCGTGGCAACCTGCCCAAACGCGGCCAGCAACTCCGCCTCGACCGAAGCGGGATCCGCATCGACATTCGCGCGCGACCAGCCCTGTGCGCCATGGACCACCCAGCGTTCGGGAACCGGTTCCCGCCCCGGGCGGGACGATTGATGGATCGCCGTGAAGATCTCCGTTTCCAGCAGATCGCTACGCATGTCGAGCGGACCGTCATAGGCGAGCATCAATGTCCAGATCGGTGACATCTGAACCCTGGAGATTTCCGCGAACACACCACCGGGCAGAAGTTCCAGCGCTTGTGGTGCGGGAATGCACAGCGCGACCTTGTCGGCCGAAACCGTACCGCGCGCGTTCTCCATCGCCAGGCTCCATTTGTCCGCGCGTCGCTGCAACGCCGTCAACCGCGTGCCATGATGCACGGTCACACCCGCCTCCATGGCGCGGGGAAGCGAGGACATGCGCGGATGCGCGACCACCCCACCGGGAACCGATGACAGACATTCCTGATAGGTGGCGATCATATCCGCAGGCAATCCGTGCAGAGCGGCTGCCCCGTGATCGAACGCACCGAAATCAGTGCGCCGTGTCGCCACGCGCCCGCCCGGACCACGGCCCTTGTCGAACACCTCTACATGAAGCCCCGCCGCAACGAGGGCACGCGCACAACTCAGACCGGCCAGCCCGGCCCCGATGACAGCGACATCCATGGTTACGTTCCCCGCCTAAACTCTATGCCAAAGATGGGATGTTTATGGCGCGGGAACAGGGGTGGGGCCGGCCCATCCGTTCTTTTCCGCTGATCCGATTTGGATCCTGCACGCAGAAAACGCCTCGGACCGGGAACGCAGCCGGATAAGGCAGGACTGCACGCTCATCCCCCGAAGGCCGCGTGGGCGGTCAGTTGAGGATCATAGCCGATGCCCGAACATTGAACGGCTCAATCAGCGCAGGACGGCAGCGGCGTCGCGCGTGCGCGGGCCAGCCCGGCGACACTCATCCGCGCGCGCGCACTTTCGTTCCAGACCTGCTCGGGGATCAGCGCCGAGATGGGGGAGCCGAGTTGCATCAAGCCCTGATGGCCGCCGATCGCGACGACAATCTGCGACAGGCAGGCCGCGCTGCACTCCGCGCCACAAACCGCGCGGGGCAACACCGCACGGGGATCGGTGGCCAGATCGTCCAGAACCGGATCACTGGACGCCCCCGGCATATGACCGGCCACCGCATCGCTCAGCGAAGGCACCAGCGCCAGCGAGGCCGCCACCAGATCGTAATGTTCCCGCTTCGCCTGCGCCCGTATCGCCTCGCGCGAGAGGCGCCCCTCACCCATATCGTAAAGTGTGGCCACGGTCTGCGGCGCGGTCGGAACCCGGTCCAGATCGCGCAGAAGTTCGGCCAGATCACCGGTGAGGCCGTCGAGCCACGAGGTTCCCGACAGACCACCAGGCGCGCGGAACAGCGCGATGCGCTCGGCCCGGTCCAGCGCGGCGACGGCGGGGCCATGCAGTTCCGCCATATGCTCGACCGTGCCCAGAAACAGGCGGGCCTCGTGATCGCCTTCGGCCGCAGCCTCTGCGATGATTTGCAAGGCGGGCAGGTCCTGCCCGTCCAACCAGTCCGCCAACGCCGTATCGAAGGACTGCGCCACCGCCGTCTGACCGCAGAAAACCAGAATGGCAGTGGTCAAGGCCCGGATCATCTCAGCCTCCACTTACCAGACTGCGCGCGAAGGCCCCCGCCTTTGCCAGCGCGGCGGGGTCGATGCCTGTTACAAAGCCACGCTGCGCCAGATGGTCAACGACGGCCTCCGTCGCGACGTTGCCCGATGCACCGGGCGCATAGGGGCACCCGCCCAGCCCGCCCACGGCGGCGTCGAACGTGCGCAAGCCCCGCTCCAGCGATACATCTATATTTTCCAGCGCTGTGCCCTTCGTATCGTGGAAATGGCCAGCGAGCTGCGCGGCGGGAACGACTGGCAGGACAGCGTCCAGCATCCGGTTCGTGCTGTCCGCGTTCGCATGGCCGATCGTGTCCCCCAGCGAGACCTCGTAGCAGCCCATCTCCATCAGAGCCTCGGCCATCCGCGCCACGTTTTCCGGCGGCACGGGGCCGTCGAACGGACAATCCGTCACGCACGACACATAGCCCCTGAGCAGGACACCTGCCTCCAACGCGACCTGCGCCACAGGTTTCAGGCGGTCCAGGCTCTGCGCCATGGTGGCGTTGATGTTCGCCTTGGAGAATCCCTCGGACGCCGAGACGAAGATCGCAACCTCGTCCGCCTCGGCAGCCAGGGCGCCCTCCAAACCGCGCAGGTTCGGGGTCAGCGCAGCGTAGCGCACCCCCTCCCGGCGCTTGATCCCGGCCATCACATCCGCCGCGTCCGCCATTTGCGGCACCCATTTGGGGCTGACGAAACTGGCCGCCTCGATCCGGGTCAGACCTGAGGCGGACAGCATGTCCGTCAGCGCGATCTTGTCCGCTGTCGGGATCATCCGCGATTCGTTTTGCAGGCCATCGCGGGGGCCGACCTCGAACAATGTAACGTGATCAGCCATGATGCCTCCGGCGTGGGTGGGTGAGAGAAGGTGACTGCATGTTCACTCCTCCATCGGTTCAAGGCTGAGCAGAACATCGCCATCCGCGACCTGGCCACCCGGCTTCGCGGCCAGTTGTGCGACGATGCCGTCGCGGGGGGCAGTCAGTGTGTGCTCCATCTTCATCGCCTCCATCACGATCAGCGCGTCGCCCTGAGTGACCGTCGCACCAGCCTCGGTGTTCACCACCTTGATGAGGCCCGGCATCGGGGCGATCAGAACATCACCGCCAGCCCCGGCCTCCGCCGCACGGCTGAGCGGGTCGATCCGGGTGAAGACATGCGGCACCGCGCGGTCGAACACGGTTACGATATCATTTTCGCACACCACGCGGTAGCTGCCGCCCTCGTAACGTATATCGGTGCCGGTTGTGACGAGGCCACGGATGGGCACGTTCTGCCCGCCCTGCCCTTCATTTAGAACATCGATCTCGACATCGAAATCGCCCCCTCCCAGCACCGTGACCCGCACGAGCCGGTCGTCCAGCGTGACGCTGTGTGTCAGCGGGGTCCACAACGTGAACCCGGTCTGACCGTCCGCCACACCCAGCGCCGCGATCGCGGCAATCGCCACCACGTCCGCCGGGGCGTCCGGGATGGCGGTCAGCGCCGCCTGATCCCGCTCGATCAGCCCGGTATCGACCTCACCCGCGGCGAAGCCCTCGTGCCGGGTCAGCGCCGCCAGAAACGGCAGGTTCGTGACCGAACCGGCAACCACCGTCTGTTCAAGGGCACGGCGCAACTGGCCCAGCGCGACTTCCCGCGTGGGACCGTGGGTGATCAGCTTTGCGATCATCGGATCGTAGAACGGCGTGATCTCATCCCCGGCCCGCACACCGCTATCCGCGCGCACCCCGTCCGGGAACTGCAATGCACCAAGGCGTCCCGTCGCCGGCAGGAAGCCCTTGGAGGCGTCCTCCGCATATAGCCGCGCCTCGAAGGCATGACCGCTGATCGAAATGTCGTCCTGCCCGGCGGGCAGCGGCTCCCCCGAGGCGACCCGAAGCTGCCATTCCACCAGATCGATGCCCGTGATCTCCTCCGTCACGGGATGTTCGACCTGAAGGCGGGTGTTCATCTCCATGAACCAGAACCCGTCGGGGCGCAGCCCGTCAGAGCCATCGACGATGAACTCGATGGTGCCCGCGCCGGAATAGCCGATCGCCTCCGCCGCCTTGACTGCGGCGGCACCCATTGCGCTGCGCATCTCATCCGTCATGCCGGGGGCCGGGGCCTCCTCGATCACCTTTTGATGGCGACGTTGCAGCGAGCAGTCACGCTCGAACAGATGTACGGCCTGGGTTCCGTCGCCAAAGACCTGCATCTCGATATGCCGGGGGGTGGTGATCCATTTTTCGATCAGGACCGCCGCATCGCCAAAGGAAGCTTGCCCCTCCCGCTGCGCACCTTCCAGACCGGCCTTGAAACCGGCGGGGGTGTCGATCTTTCGCATCCCCTTGCCGCCGCCGCCGGCGCGCGCCTTGATAAGGACGGGATAGCCAATCTTGTCCGCCTCTGCGGCCAGGAAATCGGCGTCCTGCTCTGCCCCGTGATAACCCGGCACAACGGGAACGCCCGCTTCCTCCATCAGCTTCTTGGCCGCGTCCTTGAGGCCCATCGCGCGGATCGCATCAGCGCTCGGCCCGATAAAGGTCAGGCCCGCCGCCTGCACCGCATCCACGAAATCGGGATTCTCGGACAGGAAGCCATAACCGGGATGGATCGCCTGCGCCCCGGTGTCGCGCGCGGCCTGAATGATCCGGTCACCCTTGAGGTAGCTTTCCCCGACGGGTGAGGCGCCGATATGCACCGCCTCATCCGCCATCTGCACATGTTTGGCCCGCGCGTCCGCGTCCGAATAGACGGCGACGGTGGCGACACCCATTTTACGGGCCGTTTCGATGACCCGGCAGGCGATTTCGCCCCGGTTGGCAATCAGGATTTTGCTGAACATGGTCACATCCGGAACACGCCGAAACGTGTCTCCTCTATCGGGGCATTCAGGCAGGCACGCAGGGAAAGCGCCAGCACGTCGCGGGTTTTTTCAGGTGGAATCACGCCGTCATCCCACAATCGGGCGGAGGCGTAGAGCGGATGGGACTGTTCCTCGAACTGATCGCGGATCGGCTGGCGGAAGGCTTGCTCCTCCTCCTCCGTCCAGGTGCCGCCCTTGCGCTCGATCCCCTCGCGGCGA
Source organism: Pontivivens nitratireducens (assembly GCF_014235845.1). Lineage (GTDB taxonomy): Bacteria > Pseudomonadota > Alphaproteobacteria > Rhodobacterales > Rhodobacteraceae > Pontivivens > Pontivivens nitratireducens. Next base: position 103,488 of record NZ_JACJUQ010000007.1, read on the forward strand.
ACGGTGGCCATCACGCCGGACGCCTGTTCACCCCCCATGACGGAGATGCGGCTGTTGGGCCAAGTCCACAGAAAGCGCGGCGAATAGGCCCGCCCCGCCATGCCGTAATTGCCGGCGCCAAAGCTGCCGCCGACGAGCACCGTGATCTTGGGCACGCGAGTGGTCGCCACAGCCGTCACCAGCTTGGCACCATGCCGGGCGATCCCCTCATTCTCGTATTTGCGGCCCACCATGAAGCCGGTGATGTTTTGCAGGAAGATCAGCGGAATCTTGCGCTGGCTGCACAGCTCCACGAAATGCGCGCCCTTCTGGGCGGCCTCCGAAAACAGCACGCCATTGTTGGCGATGATGCCCACCGGGCAGCCCTCGATATGGGCAAAGCCCGTGACGAGCGTCTTGCCGAACCGCTCCTTGAACTCATCGAAGCGTGACCCGTCCACGATCCGGGCAATCACCTCGCGGATGTCGTAGGGCGTGGTCAGCGCGGCGGGCACGACGCCCGTTATCGTTTCAGGCGCGAATGCCGGCGGCTCGGGCTGCTGCCATTCCACCGTGGCGGGCGGCGTCAGATTGAGGTTGCCAACCGCCTGCCGGGCCAGCGCCAGAGCGTGCGCGTCGTCTTCCGCCAGATAATCCGCGACGCCCGACAGGCGGGTGTGCACATCGCCGCCGCCCAGATCCTCGGCCGTGACGACCTCACCGGTTGCGGCCTTTACCAATGGCGGACCGGCGAGGAAGATCGTCCCCTGTTCCTTGACGATGATCGTGACATCCGACATCGCGGGCACGTAGGCCCCGCCGGCGGTGCACGATCCCATCACCACAGCGATCTGTGGAATCCCGGCCGCGGACATGTTCGCCTGATTGAAGAAGATGCGTCCGAAATCGTCGCGGTCCGGGAACACCTCATCCTGATTGGGCAGGTTCGCCCCGCCCGAATCGACGAGGTAGACGCAGGGCAGGCGGTTCTGTTCCGCGATCTCCTGCGCGCGCAGGTGCTTCTTGACCGTCATGGGGTAGTATGTGCCGCCCTTGACCGTGGCATCGTTGCACAAAACCATGCATTGCCGCCCGGCGACCTGTCCAATCCCCGCGATCACGCCTGCGCAGGGGGCTACGCCGTCATACATGCCGTGCGCGGCGGTGGCGCCGACCTCCAGAAACGGCGTGCCGGGGTCCAGCAGATTCGCCACACGCTCACGCGGGGGCATCTTCCCGCGGGAGATGTGCCGCTCCAGCGCCTTTTGTCCGCCACCCGCGGCGGCGATCCGGGCTGCTTCGGCGATATCAGCCGCTGCTGCCGCATGGGCGGCGCGGTTTGCCTCATATGCGTCGGAACCGGGCAATGCGTCCGTGCTTAACCTGCTCATGTGCTCACTCGTTCTTTCATTCCTGCGTTTCCTCAATCGTTTCGGCATAACCGCGTGTCGCCAGCCAGCGTTCGCGGTAAGCATATTTTGCGGCCAGTGCCACATCGCTTAGAAAGGCTGCATTCACCGATGCCCCGATCACCGCGCCAAAGATCGGAACGATTTGTCCGGCCTTGCGCTGCGCCAGGTTCACGCCAAGCTGTTCGGACAGCTTGCGGATCGCGGCGACACTGGCGGTGCCCGGGCCGCCCATGCGGGCGATGGCCTGATAATCGTGATCCTGAATCGCCTCGGGACGGTTGACGGCATCGACGAAGCGCAGGGCCTTTTCCTTGTCCGCGCGGTCGTTCGCACCGGCCAGCGACAGGATGCTCAGGACGAAACTGCGCTCTGCCTCGCCGCTTTCGCCGAATCCGTAGCACAGCCCGACGGACCGTGCGGTGCGCATCGCCAGCGCGATGGATGTCGGCACGTCCACCATCAATCCCACCGCCCCCACGGCCCCTGCCGCGCCGCCTGATGTCATGCCGTAGCCGATTGCCCAGCGGCGAGCCTCGTGCGCGGCGTCGTCACATGCGTTCAGATCATTGAAATCGTGATCGAGCAGCGCACGGCGCAATGTGGCGTTCGCTGCGAAATCCGCGCCGGTCAGCGCCAGTTCAATCGCCTCGATCGGAAGCAGACGTGACGCGATCCAGCCCGCAGGGCGAGAGATCGCGCGCGCGAACCGGGGCAGAATTGCAGGCCTTTGCGCACGATACAGCGATTGCTGTGCCATGACGGCACGGTAAGCCTCCACCGACAGGGGGGTCCGTCGCGGTGCGGCGACCTCCTCCTCACGCGGGGTGGAAATATCATTCACCATCTACGAACCTCCGATCCGAAAGAGAGAGAGCTCTTTCACGATGTCATCGGGGAGTGCGCCCCACAAGGCATACCCCGCAAGGCAACGGTCATGAGCGTGCTTGCTCTTCTCTGATCTCCCGTATTTCCCGGTCGAGAAAGAAACTGATCGCGGATCGGATGATCACCAACAGGCCCAGAAACAGCAGATCGTACAGCTTCAGGCTCAACGCCGTATGGATGATGTCCGACACGATCAGCAGCTCCAACCCGGCCAGGATATAGCGACCCAGCTCCTGCCGTTCATGGTTGATGCCGTCCACCCGCCGTGCCGACTGCTTGCTGAACTCCGCCTTCACAACGCCGAGGACAAACCGCACGGCCCCGATCAGCATCAGCGCGATGGCCAGCAGATCTATCCCGACCGCGATCCATTCCAGCCCGTGTGCCAACCCGGACAACGGACCGTGCAAAATGCCCGGCGATTGTTCGGGAAGGCTTTCCATCAGGCAGTGGCCTTCATCAATTCCCGACCGCACAGCATCCGGCGAATCTCGCTGGTGCCGGCACCGATTTCCATCAGCTTGGCATCACGCATGATCCGGGCCAGCGGCGAATCGTTCAGGAACCCTGCCCCGCCCATGGCCTGCACACCCTGAATGGCCTGCATCATCCCCTGTTCGGAACAGTACAGCACACAGGCCGCTGCATCCTGCCGGGTCACCTGCCCACGGTCACACGCTGCCGCGACGGCATAGAGATAGGCCCGCGCGGTGTTCATCGCGGTGTACATGTCCGCGATCTTGCCCTGCATCAGCTGGAAATCGCCAATCTTCTGCCCGAACTGCTTACGCTCATGCATATAGGGCATGACGTGGTCGAGGATGCCATGCATCAATCCGACACCGATGCCCGACAGCACCACACGCTCATAATCCAGTCCCGACATCAGAACGTTCACGCCCTTGCCTTCCTCACCCAGAATATTCTCGAACGGCACTTCGACGTCCTCGAATATCAATTCCGCCGTGTCCGATCCGCGCATTCCCAGCTTGTCGAAATGCGGACCGACGCTGAAGCCGCTCATTTCCCTTTCGATCAGGAAAGCCGTCAGGCCGCGCGGTCCCGCATCCGGGTCGGTCTTGGCATAGACCACGAGGGTCGAGGCCTGCGGCGAATTGGTGATCCAGTACTTGTTGCCATTCAGAACGAAGCGGTCGTTGCGCTTCTCAGCACGAAGGCTCATCGAAACGACGTCGGATCCGGCGCCTGCCTCGGACATGGCCAGCGATCCGACATGCTCACCGCTGATAAGCTTCGGCAGGTATTTTGCCTTCTGCGCGGCATTGCCGTTCAGAGAGATCTGGTTGACGCACAGGTTGGAATGCGCCCCGTAGCTGAGGCTGACGGAGGCCGACGCCCGCGCGATCTCCTCCACCGCGACGGCATGAGCCAGATAGCCCATTCCCGCGCCGCCGTCCTCCTCAGACACTGTGATGCCCAGCAGGCCTAGATCGCCCATTTCGCGCCACAGCTCGGCGGGAAATTCATTTTTGCGATCAATCTCGGCGGCCATAGGGGCCACACGGTCCTGTGCCCAGCGGTGCACCATATCGCGCAGCGCTTCGATTTCCTCACCCAATGCGAAATTCATGGATGCGTTGAACATTGCTTTCCTCCAGATGCGATCATGGCCGCTTTCGGGGGATATGAACATATGTTCAGTTATCTGGCAACCAGCTTGTGCGACCCCGTTTCAGACCATTGCGTATCAAGAGACCTCGCGCCACATCGTCGCTGCTACGGCCCCCAGCCAAACCATGGTAACCAGGCCCAGCCCCCGTTCCCACGCACCGTCGTAACCCGTCGGCAGCATGAAGAATATGATTGCGCCAATCACCCAAAGCCCGGCGCAGGTATAGCTGAAAATAGCCATTCCCCGACGATACTTGTCCAGATCCTGGGCCATGGCGATCATCGCAGCAGCAAACAGAATCCCCAGCCCGTAGACCAGATAGATATGGATGACGACGCCCTCCTGATCGCTGTCGCCGTATTCGTTGCGCGCACCGACCACCACGACGATGGCGGCAAGGCATGCCAGCGCGAACACGCCCAGCGTCCAGCGATGCCCGCCTGGGTGAATATGCGCCGCGCCCAGACCGATGCCGAGCAGCCCCGCCGCATAACCGTACAGGGCCACGTCCTGAATGATCTCGTACCGTCCTGCGGCCAGATCGCTGATCGTATCGGCAACCCAATCGTGACCGGGCACGACGATACTGCCGATGATGTTGCCCAGCAGCAGCGTCACGATCCCCGCGAAACCCAATACCGCACAGATGCCCAGCATCAGCCTGTTGGGCGGGCGGCCCGGGTAAGCCCGTCCCAGCTTTGTGTCGTCTGCCATGTCGTCCTCCATGCGATGTGACTATCAACCTCGTTCGCGGTCAGAAGGTTCCGCCGCCACTGCAAGACGCGGGAAGTCTTTGCGACCGGCCGCGCCCTGCCCTATAAGGCGCGCAGATCGCAACGGAGGCCCCCATGCGCAGCGCCACCATCACCCGCAAGACCGCGGAAACGGACATCACGGTCGAAATCGACCTGGACGGAACCGGTCGGTACGACAACCGGACCGGCGTCGGATTCTTCGATCATATGCTTGACCAATTGTCGCGCCACGCGCTGATCGACATGACGGTCAATTGCCAGGGCGACCTGCACATCGACGACCACCACACGGTTGAGGATGTGGGCATCGCGCTGGGTCAGGCCCTGACGCAGGCCATGGGCGACAAGCGCGGCATCGTACGCTACGGCGCGTGCCTGCTGCCGATGGACGATACGCTGGTACGTGCCGCGCTGGACCTATCGGCGCGGCCCTATCTGGTGTGGAAGGTCGATTTCACCGCCCCCGCGATCAAGGGGTTCGACACCGAGCTGGTGCGCGAATTCTTTCAGGCCTTCGCGACCCATGGCGGTATCACCTTGCATGTCGAGAAACTGGACGGCATCAACTCCCACCACATCGCAGAGGCCGCGTTCAAGGCCGTGGCCCGTGCCCTGCGCGACGCGCTGGAAACCGATCCGCGCAAGGGCGACGCGATCCCCTCGACAAAGGGAATGCTGTGACTTGCGCGATCATCGACTACGGCTCGGGCAACCTGCACTCCGCCGAGAAATCCTTTCAGCGGATGCGGCGTGAGGCTGGCGGACCCGAGATCACCGTCACCTCCGACCCCGAGGCCGTGCTGCGTGCCGAACGGATCGTCCTGCCCGGCGTCGGCGCCTTTGCCGACTGTCAGGCGGGCTTGATGGCCGTACCCGGCATGGTCGAGGTCCTGCGCCAGCGGGTCGAGGCGGGCACGCCCTTCATGGGGATCTGCGTCGGCATGCAACTGCTGGCCACCGTCGGGCGGGAGTTCGGCGACACGCCCGGCCTGGGGTGGATACCCGGCGCGGTTACGGCATTACAGCCCTCGGACCCGGCGCTGAAGGTGCCGCATATGGGATGGAACGAACTGCATATCGACCGCCCCCACCCGATCTTCGACGGGGTGGAACCGGGGGAGCATGCCTATTTCGTGCACTCGTATCACGTGACCCCTGACGACATCTCCCACCGTCTGGCGCACGTGAACTATGGCACGAAGGTCACCGCCGCCATCGGTCGGGACAACATCGTCGGCACGCAATTTCACCCCGAGAAAAGCCAGCGAACCGGGCTTCATGTCATCGCGAATTTCCTGAACTGGGCGCCCTAGATGGACCTTCAGCAGATCCTGCACGAGATCACGCAGGACATGGCCACACGGCCTGATCGTGGGCGCGTCGCCAACTATATTCCGCAGCTCGCCTGCATTGATCCCGATCAGTTCGCGATTTCCGTCTGCCTCGCGGATGGGACGCAATATTCCTGCGGCGATGCGGATACGTCGTTCTCGATCCAGTCGGTGTCCAAGGTCTTCGCCCTCGCCCTGGCGCTTGGGCGAGTGGGCGATCATCTATGGACCCGCGTCGGGCGCGAACCCTCGGGTCAGGCCTTCGATTCGATCCTGCTGCTGGAGCAGGAAAAAGGCCGCCCCCGCAATCCGTTCATCAACGCGGGCGCCATCGTCACCACAGACACCTATCTCGAAGGTCACAGCCCGGCGGAGGCGCTCGGCGGCCTGATGCGCTTCGTGCGCGAGGCCGCGGATGATGAGAACATCCACATCGACGATTCGGTCGCCCGGTCCGAGATCGCGACCGGCCACCGCAACTTCGCGCTGGCACATTACATGCTGTCCCACGGCAATCTGCGCCACGCGCCGGACCTGACGCTGGGCACCTATTTTCACCAATGCGCCATCGCGATGAACACCGCGCAACTGGCGCGGGCGGGGCGTTTCCTCATGAACTCCCCCGAGCTGGTGCGGATGCTGTCGCCGGGTCGGGTGCGCCGGATCAATGCGTTGATGATCACCTGCGGGCAATATGACGGATCGGGCGATTTCGCCTACCGCGTCGGCCTGCCGGGGAAAAGCGGTGTGGGCGGCGGCATTCTGGTGATCGCGCCGGGGCAGGCCTCAATCGCGGTCTGGTCGCCGGGGCTGAACCACTACGGCAACTCGCATCTGGGCACTTTGGCGGTGGAAACACTGGCCCGCGACACCGGCTGGTCGATCTTCGGCTAGACCGCTCATGAAAAGGGAGGCGGACCCTCGCCCGCCGCCCCAAAAATCGCCGGATCAGTTCATGCGCGTCCAGTTCTGCGAGCGGCAGATGAACAGAACGCAGCCCGATACCTCCAGAGTGTTTCCTGACAGGGACATCTTGGAATCATAGGTCTTGTCCTGATCGGGCGCCCAGATCGTGCCCTGCGCCCAGTTGCCCGGATTGGTCGGCTGCATGTCCCAGATGATCGGCTTTCCGACGATCGCCTGATCGCCGGCGGAACCGTCAGCCTCGAACACGCCGGTGATCGTTCCGCAGGTCTGTGCGGTGTTGGCGGCGCAATTGTCGATGGCGACCGTGACATAGCTGCCGGTCTCACCCGGTTCGGATTGCCACATTCCGTTGATGTCCTGCGCCTGCGCGGCCAGCGGTGCGGCCAAAACCAGAGCCGTCGCCAAGATGATTTTCTTCATTTTTTCCTCCCGTTTATTATTTCAAGGAAATCTGATGCGCTGTCACAGCGCGGTCAACTACGACGTAACGGGACATGCAGGCTTTGCAAAACCGCGCCCGGCCCGTTACGTGCTAGCAACCCTTGCGAATGGAGCCGCTGCGATGATCCTCTACCCTGCTATCGACCTGAAGGACGGGGCCTGCGTGCGCCTTTATAAAGGCGACATGGACAAGGCGACGGTGTTCGGCGAAGACCCGGCAGCGCAGGCGCGCAGTTTCGTGGATGCGGGTTGCGAATGGCTGCACCTTGTGGACCTGAACGGGGCCTTCGCCGGCAAGCCGGTGAACGCAGCGGCGGTCGAAGCGATTCTGGCCGCGACAAACGTTCCCGCACAATTGGGCGGCGGCATTCGCGACATGGCAACGATCGAGGCTTGGCTGGACAGGGGCCTGGCCCGCGTCATTCTGGGCACCGTCGCGGTGCGCGATCCGGCACTCGTCAAACAGGCCGCGAAAGCCTTCCCCGGCAAGGTCGCTGTCGGCATCGACGCGCGCGACGGCATGGTCGCGGTGGAGGGCTGGGCGGAAACGACCGATATCACCGCCACCGATCTGGCCCGCCAGTTCGAGGATGCCGGTGTCGCCGCCATCATCTACACCGACATCGACCGGGACGGCGCGATGCAGGGCCCGAACGTGGCGGCGACGGCGGGGCTTGCCAATGCGGTATCTATCCCGGTGATCGCATCGGGCGGTGTCTCATCCCTCGACGATTTGCGCGCGCTCAAGAGCAGCGGCGCGGCACTGGACGGCGCGATCTCGGGCCGTGCGCTTTACGACGGCAAGATTGATCTGGCCGAGGCCGTCGCCCTGCTGAAATCTCAGTAGAAAATGACGGTCGCCAGAAGTGCGAAGGCCGAAAAGAGTGCGAACGCGTTCAGTGCCATGATTTCCTCCATTTGCGCTGAGACTGATCTCGAAATATGAACGCTTCGTGAAGTCAGGAGTTCCCATGCTGAAGACCCGCATTATTCCCTGTCTCGACGTGAAGGCAGGACGCGTCGTGAAGGGCGTCAACTTCGAGGGCCTCGTGGATGCGGGCGACCCGGTTGAGGCGGCGATCGCCTATGATGCCGCCGGTGCGGATGAGCTGTGTTTCCTCGACATCGCGGCGACTCTGGAAAATCGCGGCACCATGTTCGACGTGGTCAGCCGCACGGCGGAACAGTGCTTCATGCCCCTGACCGTGGGCGGTGGCGTGCGCACCATCTCCGACGTGCGCGCCCTGCTGCTGGCGGGCGCGGACAAGGTCAGCTTCAACTCCGCCGCCGTCGCCAACCGCGATGTGATCGACGCGGCGGCCGAAAAATTTGGCGCGCAGTGCATCGTCGTGGCTGTGGATGCCAAGACGGTCGCGCCGGGCCGCTGGGAGATCTTCACCCATGGCGGCACGAAGCCGACCGGCATCGACGCCGTGGAATTCGCCACCGACATGGCCCGGCGCGGCGCGGGGGAAATCCTGCTGACCTCGATGGACAAGGACGGCACGAAATCCGGCTACAACCTGCCCCTGACCCGCGCGATTTCCGACGCCGTACCCGTTCCGGTGATCGCCTCGGGCGGGGTCGGTACGCTGGATCACTTGGTCGAGGGCGTCACCGAAGGCGGCGCGAACGCCGTGCTCGCCGCCTCGATCTTTCACTTCGGCACCTTCACCATAGGCGAGGCCAAGGCCCACATGGCCGCCGCCGGCATCCCGATGAGGCTGACATGAACGTCCTGAACAGACTCGCGGAAACGATAGCCCAGCGCGCCGGGGCCGATCCCGACAGCTCCCACACAGCACGGATGCTGTCCAAGGGGCCGGAAAAATGCGCCGAGAAATTCGGTGAGGAAGCCATCGAGGCGATCATCGAGGCCGCGAAGGGTGACACCGCCAAATTGACCTACGAGGCGGCGGATGTCGTCTATCACCTGATGGTCATGCTGACCGCCCGCGAGGTCGCATGGGCGGACGTGCTGGCCGAGCTGGAGCGCCGCGAGGGCACATCCGGCATCGCTGAGAAAGCGTCCCGCACGTGACCACGATCCTGTTCAACAAACCGTTCGACGTCCTCAGCCAATTCACGGATGAGGGCACGAAGGATTCCGCCCGCCGTACACTCTCCGATTTCATCGACATCAAACATGTCTACGCCGCCGGGCGGCTGGATCGTGACAGTGAGGGGTTGCTGGTTCTGACGGATGACGGGCAGCTACAGGCACGCATCGCCAACCCGCGTCACAAGACGCCCAAGACGTATTGGGTTCAGGTCGAGGGCGCGCCCACCGACCGCGATCTGGCCCCATTGCGCAGCGGCATCACCCTCAAGGACGGCAAGACCGCCCCGGCCGAGGTTGCCCTGATCGAGCCGCCGAAGGTTTGGCCCCGGACCCCGCCCGTCCGCTTTCGCAAGAGCGTTCCCGATTGCTGGCTGCAAATCACGATACGTGAGGGGCGCAACCGGCAGGTGCGCCGCATGACCGCCGCGCTTGGCTTTCCCACCTTGCGCCTGATCCGCCATTCGGTCGGTGATTGGACCATTGACGGGATCGCAAGCGGCACCTGGCGTCAGGTCTAGGCCGCTGACTTGGTGATCTCGCGGAAGACATCCTCCAGATCCGGTTCCTCGGTCGCCATGTCGCGGATTACCACGCCCTGATTGCGCAGGTGATCCAGCAGGTCCATCGCCGAATGCGCGGATTTGCGGTAGCTCAGCACCAGTGAGCCATCCTCGCGCCGCTGACCGCGGACGCCTTCGGGCAGCGCGGGCACGTCGGTGCCGTCGGTCGTGACCACCAGTGCCTTGCGGTCCATCCGGGCCAGCAGGTTCACCGTATCGTCGCATGCAACCAGATTGCCCTGAGAGATGATGCCGATCCGGTCGCACATCTGCTGCGCTTCCTCCAGATAATGCGTGGTCAGGATGATCGTGGTGCCTGCGTCGTTCAACTCTCGGACGTAATCCCACAGCATCTGACGCAATTCGATGTCGACGCCGGCCGTCGGCTCATCCAGCACCAAAACCTGCGGCGCGTGCACCAGAGCCTTGGCAACCAGAAGCCGTCGCCGCATTCCGCCCGACAGGGTGCGGGCATAGGCCTCCGCCTTGTCCAGCAGACCGACCTTCGCCAGAATCTGATCGGTGCGCCGCTGCGACTTGGGCACGCCGTACAGCCCGGCCTGCACCTCCAGCGCGCCACGGGGGGAGAAGAACGGATCGACGTTCAGTTCCTGCGGCACCACCCCGATGGAGGCCCGCGACATGCGCGGGTTCGTATCCTGATCGAATCCCCAGATGCGAACGGAACCGGAGGTCTTGTTCGTCAGGCCCGCCATAATGTTGATGGTCGTGGATTTGCCCGCGCCGTTCGGCCCCAGCAGGCCGAAGATCGAGCCCTGCGGAATGTCCAGATCCAGACCTTCCAGCGCGACCTTGTCCTCACCACCACCCTGACCGGCATACACCTTGCGAAGCGCCCTGAGTTCGATTGCATTTTCCATTGCGTCGCTCCTTCGCATCGCGTCCTGCGGCTTCGTTGTCAGAGAAGACCTCCGGGCCTTGTCGCCGGGGGTGCTATCGCTATCATGTGCGCCAACGCGATGTAGGCCGTTCGGCCCGCAACACCAAGTCCTATCCAAGTTCCGGCGGAGAACCATATGACCATTCAGGCCCCCGAAGTCGAGTACGTGACCAAGACCCGCATCCATTGCGACGGCGGGGGGGCCGGCCTCGGCCATCCGCGCGTCTGGTACACGATCGCACCCGAGGAAGGGTTCGTCGAATGCGGCTATTGCGACAAGAAATTCGTGCTGGAGGGCAGCGTCGCTGACGACCGCTGACACCCTCGCACGCGGGCTGGTGGCAATCACAAGGGCCAGTTCATCTCTTTACGGGATCTGGCCTACCGCTCGAAACGCAGCCGGTCCGAGGGCATGAAACCCGCCGCCCGCGCAGCACCTGTCGCGGACCCCGAACCAACCAAGGCGGTTCTGGTCCCCGGCGCAACCTTCCGCCGGGCCTTCATCCCCCGATCGTCATGAACGTCGGACATCCCGGCTTCACTTTGGTCAAATATCCCCGCCGAAGGCTCCTCGAAGCCCTCGCACCCCCTCGCCTTCCCCGCGGCGATCCCCTAATCTGCGCGCCACAAATCGAAGGGGCACGACATGGCAATCGGCAAGGGACACCACCTGCATCTGATCGACGGATCGGGGTTCATCTTCCGTGCGTTCCACGCCCTGCCGCCCCTGACGCGAAAATCCGACGGTCTGCCGGTCGGCGCGGTGTCGGGCTTTTGCAACATGCTGTTCAAGATGCTGGAGGGCAACACGGGCCACGATGCGCCGACGCATCTGGCGGTGATCTTCGACCATTCGGCCAAGACGTTTCGCAATGACATCTACCCGCAATACAAGGCCCATCGCCCCCCGATGCCCGAGGATCTGCGCCCGCAAATCCCCCTGACGCGTGAGGCGACCCGCGCCTTCGGCATCTGCTGCATCGAGCAGGAGGGGTGGGAGGCCGACGACCTGATCGCCACCTTCGCCGTTCAGGCCCGCGACGCGGGCGCGCGGGTCACCATCATCTCCTCCGACAAGGATCTGATGCAACTGGTCGGCGGCGGGGTCGAGATGATGGACGGCATGAAGAACGTCACCATCGGGCCGGAGGAGGTCGAGGCAAAGTTCGGCGTCGGTCCCGACCGGGTGGTGGACGTGCAGGCCCTGGCCGGCGACAGCGTCGACAACATCCCCGGCGCCCCCGGCATCGGCATCAAGACCGCGGCCCTGCTCATCAACGAATACGGCGATGTCGAAAGCCTGCTGGCGCGGGCGGAGGAGATCAAGCAGCCCAAGCGCCGCCAATCCCTGATCGACAATGCCGAACAGATTCGCATTTCCAAACGCCTCGTCGCGCTGGAGCAACACGTTCCGGTCGAGGTCGGCATCGACGCGATGGAGGTGCAACCGCTCGACCCGGAAACCGTGCTGCCGTTTCTGGCCGAAATGGAATTCCGCACGATCACCAACCGCGTCGCGGAAAAGCTGGGGGCCAAGGCACCGACCATCGACGACACGCCCGCGAACGCCCCCGCGATGGATGAGCCGGACATGCCGCCCATCGACCCCTCGAAATACGAAATCGTGCGCGATACCGAGGCCTTGCAGATCTGGATCGACCGGATTCACGAGCGCGGCTACGTCGCGGTGGACACAGAAACTACCGGTCTGGATGAGATGCGCGCCGATCTGGTCGGCATCTGCCTCAGCGTGGAGCCGGGTCAGGCGTGCTACATCCCGCTTGCCCATGTGAACGGCACCGGCGATCTGCTGGGCGGGGCCGAGAGGTCCGAGGGCCAGATGGATTTTGACCGGGCGCTGCAGATGCTCAAACCCGTCTTGGAGGATCCCGCGATCCTCAAGATCCTGCAAAACGCCAAATACGACATCAAGATCTTCGCCCGACTGGACGTCACCGTCGCCCCGATCGACGACACCATGCTGATTTCCTATGCCCAACATGCCGGTCTGCACGGTCACGGGATGGACGCGCTCAGCGAACGCTATCTGGATCACAAGCCGATCCCGATCAAGGAGCTGATCGGCGCGGGCAAAAAGCAGATCACCTTCGATCAGGTCAAGATCGACGACGCGGCCCCCTATGCGGCCGAGGATGCCGACATCACCCTGCGCCTGTGGACCGCGCTGAAACCCGGCCTGATCCCCTCACGCACCACGACGGTGTACGAGACGATGGAGCGGCCCCTCGTTCCCGTGCTGGCGCAGATGGAGCGGCACGGCATCAAGGTGGACCGCGATCACCTCAGCCGCATGTCCAACAGCTTTGCACAGAAAATGGCCGGGCTGGAGCATGAGATTCATGAGCTTGCAGGCCGCAAGTTCAATGTCGGCTCTCCCAAGCAGCTGGGCGAGATCCTGTTTGACGAAATGGCAATCGAAGGCGGCAAAAAGGGCAAGACCGGGGCCTATGGCACCGGGGCCGATATCCTGGAAACCCTCGCCGCGCTGGGTCATGATCTGCCCGCACGGGTGCTGGACTGGCGGCAGGTGTCGAAGCTGAAATCGACCTATACCGATGCGTTGCAGGAACATATCCACCCCGAAACCGGCCGGGTGCACACCTCCTATTCCATCGCGGGGGCCAATACCGGGCGTCTCGCCTCCACCGATCCGAACCTGCAAAACATCCCCGTGCGCACGGAGGAGGGCCGCCGCATCCGCGAGGCGTTCATCGCGGAGGAAGGCAATGTCCTCGTCTCGCTCGACTACAGTCAGATCGAGCTGCGCATCTTGGCCCATATCGCCGAAATCGACTCGCTGAAGCAGGCGTTCCGCGACGGGTTGGACATTCACGCGATGACCGCGTCCGAGATGTTCGGCGTGCCGCTGGACCAGATGACGCCGGATGTGCGGCGTCAGGCCAAGGCGATCAACTTCGGTGTGATCTACGGCATCTCCGCCTTTGGCCTCGCCAACAATCTGCGCATCCCGCGTGAGGATGCGAAGGCCTTCATCGACCGGTATTTCGAGCGGTTCCCCGGCATCCAGAAATACATGGATGACACCAAGGCCTTCGCCAAGGAACACAAGCGCGTCGAAACCCTGTTCGGCCGGCGCATCCACACGCCGGAGATCGCGTCCTCCGGCCCGCGTGCGGGCTTTGCCTATCGCGCCGCGATCAACGCGCCCATTCAGGGCACCGCCGCCGACATCATCCGCCGCGCAATGATCCGCGTGCCCGCCGCGATGCAGACGGCGAAACTGCCCGGCCGGATGCTGCTGCAAGTGCACGACGAATTGCTGTTCGAGGTGCCACGGGACGCCGCCGACGATCTGATCGGCACGGTGCGCGACGTGATGGAGCACGCGCACCTGCCCGCCGTCGCACTGGACGTGCCGCTGGTCGTCGATGGTGGCACGGGGGCGAACTGGGCGCAGGCGCACTAGCCGCAACGCACCTAGCGAATCAGCAGCTTGGCAAGTGATTCGCCGCATGGCAGACTGGTGTCGCGGGGCCTGCCCCCGCGATGGAGGTGTCCCATGTCCGTGCAAAATGCCGCCGCCCAGTCCCCCGCCAGTGCAGAGGGCGATCCGATCCCGATCCTCAGCGCCCCGGAATGCCACGCCTATCTGCTGCGCAATCCGCGTATCGCCAGCGCGCTGTGCTTCGTCCTGTGGGATCGCCACACGGCGCTGCCCTTCCTGTGCGGGGTAACCAACAGCATCGACCGGATGCTGGCGCAGTTGCGGATGGACACAGTGCGCGATGGCGCCATCGGGCTGATCCGCTTTCACCCCGAATTGCTGGAGTTCGTAATGGCGCAACCTCCGGGGTTTCTGGGAGTCAGCCTGTTTCCCTTCGACACGGTGGGGCAGGCGAAGGTCTGCGAGCATTCCATCGTCAGCGAATTCGGGCGGCGCGATGACGGCGGGCTGCTGCTCAACCGGCGGATCGAGCGGTAGGCGGGCCAATAGAGTAACGCCGCGCGGGATGGGACGGCGACACGATTTGTTTGATATTCTGCCCAGTCAACCCTGCGCGCCCCCCTGATCCAGACGGAGTGCCGCGAAAATTTCTGTTGCATTGCAGCGCACCCTCAGTGTGCACTTGCACTCGATATCGCATGGTCTAGAACCTGAGGTTGTGCCGTGGGGGCATGATTCACCGCGTTCATTACTGAATTGTCGCGATCATAACCGGGGAATTTCCATGTCCTTCGCAAGACTTTTTGCCATAGTCACCAGTATATTCGTGGCAGTCGCCCCCCCCGTCACGGCCGCGCCGCTGGACGACGCGATTTCGCTCTGGCTCGACGATAACGACGCCGATGCGCTGCCGATGCTGTCTGAACTGGCGTCCTCCGGCGATGCCGATGCGCAGCTTCTGCTGGGTCAGATCGAGGCCACCCTGCCGCCGGGTGCCGGATCGGAGTTCATGACGGGCCTGTCCCGGCGTGAGCGGATCGACCTGCTACGCTCCCCCGGGGGATTGTCGGGCAAATCATGGCTGCGCGTGCGCGCGGATGAGGGCGATACCTTGGCCGCGGCGCTGCTGGCGTCACGTCTGCCGGATGCCGATATGGATGTGGTGCGCGCCCTGCTCGACGCGGGTGAGCGTGAGGCAGCGGAAAAGCTGGCGTGGGAGATCTTCGACCGGGGCCGCTGGAACGACATCTTTGCCCTGGCCCCTGACGACCCCCTGCTGGAACAGCTCGATTTCGTTCTGTGGATGCGCGCCTACTTTGCGTCCCCACCCATGGGCGATCATTGGAAATGGCTGGACACGACGCCTGCGACCGGCCGGTCGGGCGGGATGATGATGATATCCCTCGTCGCACCAGTACTGGCCCCGCATCTGCGGCCCAGTGAGCAAATGCGCGAATACTCCATCGCGCAACGCGGCTTCCCGGCGGAGCTTGTGGCATCCGGCAACCTGCCGCGCGCGGCTGCCGTGATGGGCGGGCAGCTTGTCGGTGATGCGAATCTGGCAACGGTCGAGGCCTATTGCGAGCAGATTTGCCCCGGCGAAGGCGGTCTTTGCGCCATGCAGGTGATCACGCAGGTTGGCGGTGCCGACAATATCAAGGCCGCCGACAGCCCGCTGGAGCGTCTGATCGCGCAGGACAGGTTCATGACCTCCGCCCGCGCGGTGGGCCAGTTGCGGCGCTGGATGGGCACGATAGGTGAAAATTCGCTCGGCAATCACGACCTGATCTCCCAATGCGTGCGCGACGATATCCGCGAGGCCTCGGCCGGGCGGTAGCGGACAGCGCTCTGCGCAGGCGGCATCTTGCGCAGGGGCCCTTGCGGGCGTAGGTTCCGCGCATGTCGCAGCTGACCGCTCATATCCCGATCCTTGACGATCATGCCCGCCTGCCGTGGCGGTTCTTCGGTCTTGCGAAAACGCTGGAATCCCAACTGTGACGCGCTTGCGGTTTCGTGCGCGAAACCTGCTGACCGCGCTTTACCTACACCCATTTACCGATCCTTGAGGGACCCCCCATGGCCAAGACCCTGTATGACAAGATCTGGGACGCGCATGTCGTCCACGAAGCTGACGATGGCACCTGCCTGCTGTATATCGACCGCCACCTCGTGCATGAGGTGACCAGCCCCCAGGCCTTCGAAGGCCTGCGGTTGAACAATCGCACCGTGCGCGCGCCGGACAAGACCATCGCCGTGCCAGATCACAACGTTCCCACGACGCTGGACCGCGCCAACGGCATCGAAAACCCGGAATCGAAGATTCAGGTCGATGCGCTGGACAAGAACGCCAAGGATTTCGGCATCCACTACTATCCTGTCTCGGATGTGCGTCAGGGCATCGTGCACATCGTCGGGCCCGAGCAAGGCTGGACCCTGCCCGGCATGACCGTCGTGTGCGGTGACAGCCACACCGCCACGCACGGTGCGTTCGGTTCGCTGGCGCACGGCATCGGCACCTCGGAGGTGGAGCATGTGCTGGCGACCCAGACGCTGATCCAGAAGAAGTCCAAGAACATGAAGGTCGAGATCACGGGCCACCTGCGCCCCGGCGTCACGGCCAAGGACATCACAATGGCTGTCATCGGCGCGACCGGCACCGCAGGCGGCACCGGCTACGTCATCGAATATTGCGGCTCCGCCATCGAGGATCTGTCGATGGAGGGTCGCATGACCGTCTGCAACATGGCCATCGAGGGCGGCGCGCGCGCCGGTCTGATCGCACCGGATGAGAAGACATTCGCCTATTGCATGGGCCGCCCCCACGCCCCGAAAGGCGCCGCGTGGGAGGCCGCGCTGACCTACTGGAAAACCCTCAAGACCGATGAGGGTGCGCATTTCGACAAGGTTCTGACCATCAAGGGTGAGGACATCGCACCGCTGGTCACGTGGGGCACCTCGCCCGAGGACGTTCTGCCGATCACCGCCACCGTGCCATCGCCCGACGACTATACCGGCGGCAAGGTCGAGGCCGTGCGCCGCTCGCTCGCCTATATGGGTCTGACACCGGGCCAGAAGCTCAGCGATGTGGCCATCGACACCGTCTTTATCGGATCATGCACCAATGGCCGGATCGAGGATCTGCGTGAGGTCGCGGCGATCATGAAGGGCAAGAAGGTCAAGGACGGTCTGCGCGCCATGATCGTTCCCGGCTCGGGCCTGGTCCGCGCCCAGGCGGAGGAAGAAGGCATTGCCGATATCCTCAAGGATGCAGGCTTCGAATGGCGCATGGCGGGCTGTTCCATGTGCCTTGCCATGAACCCCGATCAGTTGAGCCCGGAGGAGCGTTGCGTGTCCACGTCGAACCGCAACTTCGAGGGGCGTCAGGGCCGCGGTGGACGCACCCACCTCGCCTCGCCCGCGATGGCGGCGGCTGCTGCGATCACCGGTCGTCTGACCGACGTGCGCGAATTGGGTTGAGGAGAAGAAAATGGAAAAGTTCACCACACTCGAAGGCGTCGCCGCGCCCATGCCGCTGGTCAATATCGACACCGACATGATCATCCCCAAGCAGTTCCTGAAGACGATCAAGCGGACCGGGCTGGGCAAGAACCTGTTCGACGAGATGCGCTATGACGCCCAGGGTCAGGAAATTCCCGACTTCGTGCTGAACCAGCCGGCCTATCGCGACGCAAAAATCCTCATCGCCGGCGATAATTTCGGCTGCGGGTCCAGCCGGGAGCACGCGCCCTGGGCGCTGGCCGATTTCGGGATCCGTTGCGTAATCTCCACATCCTTCGCGGACATCTTTTTCAACAACTGCTTCAAGAATGGCATTCTGCCAATCGTTCTGCCACAATCTGAAGTTGATAAGTTGATGGACGATGCAGCGCGCGGTGCGAACGCCGTGATCACGGTCGATCTGGAAAACCAGACGATCAGCGGTCCCGATGGAGGCACGATCTCCTTTGACGTGGAGCCGTTCCGCAAGCATTGTCTGCTCAACGGGCTCGACGATATCGGGCTGACCATGCAGAAGGCGGCGTCGATCGACGCCTTTGAGGCACAGTACAAGACCGCGGCTCCGTGGATCTAGTATGACAAGAGGGGACGCCGGATGGCACATGCGAGGGCTGGTGTTGGGACCGTACTGACCAGATTGGTCTCAAGCCTGTCCCGGGCGTTCCTTGTTTTGGTGTTCATCGCGCTTCCGGCGTTCCTCCTGCCCGAAACCTCCCGGACCGGGCAGGAGATTTCGCTGATCATCGGCGCGCTGTTCGCCCTGTTCACGATGTTCGAATACGCGTCCTCGCATCCGGGATTGATAGATTTCAGGTTCGCGCCGCCCTATAACAGGTTCCGGTTCCTGACCTTCGCCGTGTTGATCGTGGCATTGGTGTTCCTGTGCCGGGCCGATTCCGGGGCGGACTCGTTTTCCGACGACTATCTGGCGCTGTCCGACCGGCTGGTGGAGATCTTCAGCGTACCGTTCAGCCCGGTGGTTCTGGCCGATACGCTGATCGGCGCGGGAATGAACCCGCTGGTCGAACGTGCAGCGGCGCTGAGCTTCACCATCGCGCTGATCTCCATCCTCTTTTTCGCGATCTATGTCTGGGTGTTTCGCTGGCCGGCGGAACGTGACAGCTTCAACCTGTGGATCAACCTGCCGACATTCGATCCGTCGGTCGGTCAGGATATCGCGTGGCGTCTGCGGCGGTCCGGCCTGTTGAGCATCATCGTCGCACTGGCCCTGCCCTATGCTGTCCTGTCCATCGCGTCGCGCAGCGGCGGATGGTTCGATCCCGCCGCGTTGGGCAATTATCAGTCTCTGGTCTGGTGCTGCGTCTTCTGGGCGTTCTTTCCCGTGGCCCTGTTCAATCGCGGCAGTGCGATGCTGAAAATCGCATGGCTGATCGACCGGGCGCGCACCGATTGATCTTGCGGGTCGCCCTCGCGCTGTTCCTGTCGCTGACGGCCGCAGCACAGGCGGAGACGTTGCGCCTGGCGACCTACAATGTGGCCCTGTCCCGCGATTATGCCGGGCATCTGGTCCGGGATGTGGAACGCCGCGACCAACCGATCCTTCAGATCGCGGCGGTCCTGCGGCAGGTCGCGCCCGATATCGTCCTGCTGACGGAGATGGACCGTGATCCGCAGTTGCGTGCGCTGGCCGGTTTGCAGCAGATTCTCGCGGAACAGGGACTGATTTATCCGCACAGCTATGCCGGGCCCGTGAACGCTGGTGTGATGACGGGGCTGGATCTGGACGGCGATGGCTGGGTGAATGACCCTGAGGACGCGCAGGGCTGGGGCAAATGGCCCGGTCATCGCGGCATGGCCTTGCTGAGCAGATATCCCATTGGGCCGGTGCGGACCTTTCGGCTGAGCCTGTGGGACGACGTTCCGGGCAGCATGATCCCGACGGGCGAACCTGCGCAGGTGCGCGCGATCCAGCGCCTCTCCTCCAAAAGCCATTGGGATATCGGGATCGCCTTGCCGCAAGGGGGGACGCTGCATGTTCTGGCCGCGCACCCGACCCCCCCGGTTTTCGACGGGGCGCAGGATCGCAACGGACGGCGCAACGCGGATGAGATCGCCTGGTTCAACCGCTATCTGGACGGGGAGGCGATGCGCGACGATGCGGGCGTGACCGCCCCGCTGGCACCGGGTCCGGTTGCCGTGCTGGCCGATCTGAACGCCGATCCGTTCGACGGGGAGGCACGGCGCGGTCCCCTGCGCACCCTGCTGGGACATCCGCGTCTGCAAGACCCGGCACCGACCAGCCGCGGGGCGGTGATTGCGGGGGTCGGCGGTGCGAACGATGCGCATCTGGGGCCAGCGGATCAGGACACGGCGGACTGGCGCGACAATCCGGGGCCGGGAAACCTGCGGGTGGATTACGTCCTGCCCGACGCGCGGTTGCGCGTCAGCGGCGCGGGCGTCTTCTGGCCCCCACCGGACGCGCCATTGCATGAGGAGGCGATGGCCTCGGACCACCGGCTGGTCTGGGTCGATGTGGACCTGCCCTGAGGGCAGAGGCAGGCTTACTTCCACACCGCTCTCGCTTGACTTTCCGCCCCTCTCAGCCCAACACGCAGAAGGCTTTCAGCAAGGAGACCGCCATGAAAAATCCCTCCCTTCTCATTCTGGCCGGTGACGGCATCGGCCCGGAAGTCATGGAGCAGGTCCGGCGGATCATCGACTGGTACGCCGCGAACCGCGCGATGGCCTTCGACGTGTTCGAGGATCTGGTGGGCGGCGCGGCCTATGATGCACACGGCACCCCCCTGACCGACGACACGATGGCCAAGGCGCAATCGGTGGATGCGGTTCTGTTGGGCGCGGTCGGCGGTCCGAAATACGACGATCTGGATTTCTCCATCAAGCCGGAACGGGGTCTGCTGCGTCTGCGCAAGGAAATGGACCTGTTCTCGAACCTGCGCCCGGCGCAATGTTTCGACGCGCTGGCGGATTTCTCCTCGCTCAAGCGTGATATCGTGGCCGGTCTGGACATCATGATCGTGCGCGAACTGACCTCCGGTGTCTATTTCGGGGAGCCGCGCGGGATCTTCGAGGAGGGGAACGAGCGTGTCGGCATCAACACGCAACGCTACACCACCTCCGAGATCATCCGTGTGGCCCGCTCCGCGTTCGAGCTGGCCCGCCGCCGTGACAGCCGCGTCTGCTCGATGGAAAAGGCCAACGTGATGGAAAGCGGCGTCCTGTGGCGCGAGGAAGTGCAAAAACTGCGCGACGCCGAATATCCCGATATCGAGCTGACGCACATGTACGCCGATGCGGGCGCGATGCAGTTGTGCCGCTGGCCCAAGCAGTTCGACGTGATCGTCACCGACAACCTGTTCGGTGACATCCTGTCCGACACGGCGGCGATGCTGACCGGCTCGCTGGGGATGCTGCCATCCGCGTCGCTGGGCGCACCGATGGAAAACGGCATGCCCAAGGCGCTGTACGAGCCTGTGCACGGCTCCGCCCCCGACATTGCGGGTCAGGGCAAGGCGAACCCGATCGCGTGCATCCTCAGCTTTGCCATGGCGCTACGCTACTCGTTCGATCAGGGCGAGGAAGCCGATCGGCTGGAGCAAGCGGTGGAGCGGACATTGCAGGGCGGTGCACGAACCCCCGACCTGATGGGCGAAGAGGGCGGCACCCCGCTGAGCACCGCGGAAATGGGCGATGCGATTCTCTCCGAACTGGATGCCTCGCTGAACTGATCCGACATGCGGTGAGCATGCATTAAATCTGACCGGAAGCCGTGTCGATGACAGGGCTTCCGGCCGAAACACCCCCACACCGGATCGGCAAATCGCGCCGCTCGTGTGATCCGAGCGGGCGATGCACCGGATGTTTCTGTCGCTGAACGCGCGACATGTTGCACGGGGAAACGGCGGGGGTTTTCGAACCGCTGGTGGACAGGTCCGCAACCCCCTGCCCCGCGCCCTCGTGCCCCCATGTCCTGCCAGCAGAACATGCCCGGTATGAGGCGATGATCCTTGCATCGACACCGATACTGTCCTTTCGATAGACGCTGAGCCACACGAGGGAGGCGCCAGAAATGCAGATCCGGAAAAGCGGTGCCGTGACCGCCTTGGTGGGCTTCGGCTTTTTCGCCAGTCACGATGCGGTCATCAAGGCGTTGGGGGCGACGTATTCCACCTTCCAGATCGCCTTTTTCTCCGTTCTGTTCGGGATGCCGCTGGTCATGCTGATGCTGGTGCGCGATGCGAAACCCGGCACGTTGCGCCCGCGCCACCCCGGATGGGTCGCGACGCGGGCGGGGCTGGGGGTCGTCACCGGCTTTTCCGCCTTCTATGCCTTCACCCATCTGCCCTTGACCGAAGTCTATGCGATCCTGTTCGCACAGCCGTTGTTGATAACCGCGCTGTCCGTGCCCTTTCTGGGTGAAAAGGTCGGCTTGCGCCGCTGGATCGCGGTCTTTACCGGACTGGTCGGCGTGCTGATTGTCCTGCAACCGGCAACGACCGAGTTGAGCATCGGCCACCTTGCGGCGCTGACCTCCGCGATCTGCGGGTCATTCGTCTCCATCATTCTGCGAAAGATCGGCGGGCAGGAACGCTCCGCCGTGATGATCCTGTATCCGATGATGGCTAACCTCGTGGTGATGGGAACACTGATGCCCTTCGTCTATATCCCCATGCCGATCGGCGATCTGGGGCTGGCGGCATTTCTGGCTGTCCTGGGGTTCTGCGGGATGCTGGGGTTGTTGCTGGCCTATCAGCGGGCTGCCGTGTCGGTGGTCGCCCCGATGCAATATTCGCAGATCATCTGGGCCGTGCTGTTCGGTCTGATCTTCTTCGATGAGATGCCGGCCCTGGCCACGGCCATCGGAACCGCCGTCATCATCGCGAGTGGTCTGTATATCGTCATGCGTGAGGAAGGCGGCGGCACCACGACGGAGCGCCCCGTCACTGCCGGGCGCACACCGCGCGGCGATACGGCGCTGGGAATGCGGACCGGCGACATCATGCGTCTGTTCGGCCTGCGCGAAGGCCCCTTGCGCTCGGACAAGGAATAGGGCAAATCCTCGCCCACGGTCGGGCAGTGGCGCAGCCTGGTAGCGCACCTGCTTCGGGAGCAGGGGGTCGGAGGTTCGAATCCTCTCTGCCCGACCAGTTCATCATGACAATCAGAAGTTCAGCCGGCCTCAGCCTCCACGAGGTGCACTCCGATGATCTCCGCACTCCACTTCAGCACTGGCCCGGACACCGCGCCATGTTGCAGGATGTCCGCGCGGCGCGAAGGGCGCGAAGGATGAAAACCTCGAATATGCGGGTCAGACTGATGCGACGACGAAACATGAGCGTCTCCTTTCCGAATGAAGCCATGCTACACACGCCTCGACCCGCCGTCCCTTCACAAAGCCGCGACGCGGGGGACCGCGAAATAGAGGTGTTCGACGGCTTCGCACCGCAGCATCGCGCAGACGTGACCGCCCTGTATCTGGATGCGTTCGGGCCGAAGCTGGCGCGTTTTCTGGGACGCGGCGCGCGCATCCGCGATTTCGTGCACGATACCCTGAACGCAAATTTCGCCGTGGTCGCAATCGACACGCAGACCGGTCGCGTGGTCGGCGTCGCGGGTTTCAGGACCGAACAGGGCGGCTTGACCGAACGGTTTGGCTCCCGCCTGCACGGGCATTACGGCCCTTTCGGCGGGTTCTGGCGTGGCCTGATCCTGAACTTGTTGCAGACGCAGGAACGCTCGGACAAGCTGTTGGTGGATGGCATCGCGGTGGCGGAACGCTATCGTGGCTCCGGCATCGGCACGGCGCTGCTGCACGCGCTGGATGCCAAGGCTGCCGCGCTGGGAAAGCAGGGCATCCGGCTGGACGTGATCGACGAAAACCGGCGCGCGCAGGCGCTGTATGCGCGCCACGGCTACACCGTTACGGATGCGCACGATATCGGCCTGCTTCGCCTGATCTTCGGGTTCCGACATGCGACCCAGATGACACGCATGTTGTAGGCATACAGCCTTCGCCGTTTCCCTTTTGCGCGCCGATGGTCTAAGACGCGCCTGTTTGAAAACCCTTATCAGGAGACAGAGGGAGATGGGTTACAGGATCGTCGTCGTCGGAGCCACGGGAAACGTGGGCCGCGAAATGCTCAACATCTTGTCCGAGCGTGAATTCCCCGTTGATGAAATTGCCGTTCTGGCCAGCCGCAAGAGCCTGGGCACGGAATGCGCGTTCGGGGATCGAACTTTGAAAACCCAGGATCTCGACACTTTCGACTTCACCGGTTGGGACATGGCGCTGTTCGCGATCGGATCGGACGCGACCAAGAAATACGCGCCCGTCGCGGCCAAGGCCGGCTGTGTGGTGATCGATAACTCCTCGCTCTACCGCTATGATGCCGATGTGCCGCTGATCGTGCCCGAGGTGAACCCCGACGCGATCGAGGGCTATGCGAAGAAGAACATCATCGCGAACCCCAACTGCTCGACCGCGCAGATGGTCGTCGCGCTGAAGCCGCTACACGACCGGGCGAAGATCAAGCGCGTCGTCGTGTCCACCTACCAGTCGGTTTCCGGCTCGGGCAAGGAGGCGATGGACGAATTGTGGATGCAGACCAAGGGCATGTACGTGCCGGGTCAGGAACGCGCACCGTCCGTCTATCCCAAGCAGATCGCCTTCAACGTGATTCCGCATATCGACGTCTTCATGGAGGACGGCTCGACCAAGGAAGAATGGAAGATGGTCGCCGAAACCAAGAAGATCATCGACACGTCCATCAAGGTCACGGCGACCTGCGTGCGCGTGCCGGTCTTCGTCGGCCATTCGGAAGCGATCAACATCGAGACCGAGGATTTCCTGGACGAGGACGAGGCCCGCGACATCCTGCGTGAGGCCCCCGGCATCATGGTGGTCGATAAGCGGGAGGATGGCGGCTATGTCACCCCGGTCGAATGCGTGGGTGAGTTCGCGACCTATATCAGCCGCATCCGTCAGGACAGCACGATCGACAACGGCCTGAACTTCTGGTGTGTGTCCGACAACCTGCGCAAGGGCGCGGCCCTGAATGCGGTTCAGATCGCGGAACTGCTGGGACGCCGCATCCTGAAAAAGGGCTAACATTCGGCATTTGCCGGAACGATCCGGTTCTGCCATCCTCCATCCTGTCGGGCGGGGGATGGGTGCCTCCGCGGCAGGCTGGGGGCCTTACATGCAACATCTTTTCACAACGGTTCTGGTTCTGGCCGCGTTTGCCGGAGCGGGCACCGCCATGGCCTGCACAGCAGGTGAGGCCATCGTTCCAACCCTGACATTCGACGACCTCACCCCGGTGGAGCGGGAGGCCTTCGACACGCTGTTCACCGCCGAGCGCGCCGTGATGCAGACGGAGAACACGGATGTGGACGCTGCCTTCGCATTCCAAAGGTGCGATCTGGCCGCAGACGGCAACGCCTCGGTCATGGTGTTCGCCAAGCCCGGCCTGTTCTGCGAGGTGGACTGTCTGAGTTGGGCGATCAACAGCACGCAGGACGAACACTGGCAGATCATCCTGGCCGCGCTCGGCCACGTCGAAGTTGCCGGATCCTATTCCATGAGCTGGCCCGACCTGATCGCGCGCGTTCAGGATCAACCCGCAATCGTGCACAAATACGACGGCGCCAGCTACCGGGAGGAGTTGGAGGGCCTGATCTATGGCGAGGCGTTCGACCTGCCGGAGGCTGTCGCGTGGGAGGCGGACGAATCCGGCTTCGTCGGCATCGTTCCCGGCTCCTCCGGCCCGAATGGTGAGGCTGTGCTGGCGCTGGACATGCTGGCGAACACGATTGATCCCGGTTTGGGTGAACTGGTTGCCGGACTGACCGACCTTAACGGCGACGACGTGCCCGAGATCGTGGTCCAGGGCGAAGGTGCCGACTATTGCAGTGCCGATGGCTGCCGCACCTGGATCATCGGGATTCGGAACGGAGACGCACATATCCTCGCGGACGTGATCGCCCAGGGATCGCTGGAAATCGCATCTACGACTTCGGACGGTTATCGCGACGTGATCGTATGGGGGGACGCCGGGGCGCAGGTCCTGCGCCACGACGGAGAGGTTTACCGCTAGAGTGTAGCACTAGATCGGGCGGAACTGATCCAGACTGCCGTCATAGGCGTGCAACTCGCCCGATCCGATATCTGTCCACGCGCCATGCATCGCCAATCGCCCGTTATCCACCGCGTCGCGCACGAACGGAAAGGTCAGAAGATTTTCAAGGCTGACCTTGATGCTTTCATGTTCCAGCGATTGCAGGCGCTCCGCACGATCCCCGGGGATGTCCTTGATCCGCTCGTATCCGGGCGTAAGGATGTCCATCCAACGGCTGATAAAGCTGGTATCCTCATCCAGCTTGCTCCCGGCGCCTTCGCATTTCTCGTAGCACGCCGCGACCCCGCCGCAGCCGGAATGCCCCAGGATGACGATATGGCTGACCCCCAGCACCGTCACCGCGTATTCAATCGCGGCCGACGTGCCGTGCAGCTCCCGGTCGGGGGAGTATGGCGGCACGAGGTTGGCAACGTTGCGCACGAGGAAGAAATCCCCCGGCTCGCCCTCGAACATACCGACGGGATCAACGCGGCTGTCACAGCACGAAATGAACATCGCGCGCGGATGCTGGCCATGTTCGGCCAAGTGTGAATACCACTCGCGGTTATCCTCAAACGTGGTCTTGCGCCACCGTTCGAGCCGCTTCGCCAGATAGTTTGGCAGGACTTTGATATGTTGCATATGGTTCCCCGATTTTAACCTTAAGTTCAGCAATACAGGCGCGAAGGCAACGATTCAACGCAGGACAACGTTTACTCACCGGTGGGTCAGACACGCAACGCATTGGGTGTGCAAAGCGTGTTTGGCATAATGGGAGAAGTGGGAGCTATTGTGATGTCGGATCGGGTGATCCGTATTACCGCGCAGGAATCTGCGCTGGTCGATACGTCCGCAGTCGTAGGATTGCAGCAAAGTCTGGGAACTCTGCGGTGTCAGGAGATGGTCGAGGATGCGATCTATCAAATCACCGAACGCCTGTCAAAACTTGAGCGCGCCGAACGTGACCAGGATTACGAAACCGCATCCCAGATCGCGCACGTTCTGGTGGAGCTTACAAACAGGATCGGATTGCCCCGGATGAGCGTCGTGGCAACCGATCTGGCCGATGTGCTGAGGTTGGGCGACACGATAGCGATCAGCGCGATCTGCGCCCGCCTTATCCGACTGGGTGAGGATTCGCTGTTCACGCTGGTGCGTCTGGGCGGCGACGGGGTCTGAACCCATCGCAATTACGGGGTCCATCCTGATCCTGCGCCGGGGCGTGACACTCCGGCGCGTGATGCCTAGTCTTCGCGAACCTGATTTGCGGAGCGGACATGGACATGAACCTGACATTTTCGACTGAAACCGACGCAGCGATCGACCTGCATGTGGTGTCACCGGGCGATGACTGGCCCGTATCCGCCACGCACCGCAAATGGGCGGAATCGGCAGGGTTTTCAGGTGCGCTCGGCAATTTCTGCCTGCTTCCGGCAGAGGACGGCCAGCTTTCGGCGGTTCTGATCGGATGGGGCACGGGGCGGCTGCGGGCGCGCGGGCGGATGCATCTGGCCCGCTATGCGCCGCTGCTGCCGGCCGGCACCTATCGCATCGCCAGCGCGCCCGAGGGATTCGACATGGATGAGCAGGCCCTGGGCTGGCTGCTGTCGGAATATTCCTTCGATCGCTACATTGTCGCCAAACCCGAAGCAGCGAAACTGATCTGTCCCGAAGGCTGCGACGCGGATCGGTTGCAGATCATCGCCACGGGCGCGGCGCTGACCCAGCGCCTGATCGACACACCCACCAGCGATATGGGCCCCGCCGAGCTGGAGGGGGAGGTTCGCGCGCTGGCGCAGATGCATGACGCCACGCTGGACGTGACACTGGGCGACGATTTGCTGGGGGCGAACCTGCCGATGATCCATGCGGTCGGGCGGGCCTCGACCTCGCCCCCCCGTCTGCTCGACCTGAGCTGGGGCGACCCCGACGCACCCAAGGTCACTCTGGTCGGCAAGGGCGTCTGTTTCGATACGGGCGGTCTGAACCTGAAGCCCGGTGCCTCGATGGGCATCATGAAAAAGGATATGGGCGGCAGCGCCAATGCCATCGGTCTGGCTCACATGATCATGGCGCTCGACCTGCCGGTGCGCTTGCGGCTTCTGATTCCGGCGGTCGAGAATTCCGTTTCCGGCAACGCCTTTCGCCCCGGGGACATCCTGCGCAGCCGCAAGGGGCTGTCGGTCGAGATCAACAATACTGACGCGGAGGGCCGCCTGGTTCTGGCCGATGCGCTGGCGTTGGGCGATGAGGAAAGCCCCGACCTGATGCTCTGCATGGCCACCCTGACCGGTGCGGCGCGCGTCGCGCTCGGCCCGGACCTGCCGCCCTACTTCACCGATGATAATGGACTGGCGAGCATGATCGGCGCGGCCGCCGATGCGGTTCACGATCCATTGTGGCGAATGCCCTTCTGGGAGCCGTATGAGAGCATGATCGAGCCGGGCATCGCCGATCTGGACAACGCCCCGGCAGGCGGCATGGCGGGCGCCATCACCGCAGCGCTGTTCCTGCGCCGGTTCGTCGAAAACACCGGCAGCTTCGCGCATTTCGACCTGTACGGCTGGACGCCTTCCGCCAAACCTGCGAGGCCCAAGGGGGGCGCACACCAAGCTATTCGCGCCCTCTTGAGCGTAATCGAAAGGCGATATTCATGACATTCGATCCCCGCACCACACCCGCCCGCAGCGATCTGGCCGCCGAGCATCTGAAGGGAACGATCGAGGCGTCGAGATATGTCGCGGGGCAGGACCGCATGGTCGCCACGTCCTCCGCCCCGATGACCGCGCGGGCAGAACCTGAGGCCGGGCTGAGCTCGCAATTGCTGCGGGGTGAAGTCTTCACCGTCTACGATATCGACGACGATACCGGGCTGGCGTGGGGACAGGCCCACCGGGACGGCTATGTCGGATGGGTGCCGAACTTCATGCTGGAACCGGTGGAGGCAACAACCCACCATGTCACAGCCTTGATGACGCATTGCTACCCCGAGCCGGAGGTAAAGACCCGGCCCTTCGACATGCTTCCCATGGCGTCGGCGGTGACGGTCGTGGGTCAGGAGGGCAAATGGCTGGAGCTTGACACCGGCGGCTGGGTGCCGGGCAGGCACCTGTCCGATGCCCTGCCCGGCGGCGATTGGGTCGCCATCGCGGAACGGTTTGCCGGCGTCCCCTATCTGTGGGGCGGCAGGACTGCATCCGGCATCGACTGTTCCGGGCTGATGCAAATCGCAATGTATATGGCCGGTCTGGAATGTCCGCGTGACAGCGATATGCAATCCGCGCTGGGGCAAGACGTCGCCGGGGATCGTCGGCGCGGCGATCTGGCCTTCTGGAAGGGGCATGTCGGCGTTCTGGTCGACCCCGATACATTGCTGCACGCCAATGCCTTCGCCATGGCCACGGTGCGCGAACCCTTCGATCTGGCCTGTGACCGGATCGCGGCGCAAGGCGACGGTGCGCTGATCGGTCTGCGGCGGCTGTAGACTGCGTTTGGGCGCTTTACCTTTCGTCGGTGTTCATGGTTTGTATGCGCCATGACCGATTGCGCATTCACCCTGGGCGACCTGACTTTGAGCCCGCGCCCCAGCGGTGCGCTGTGGTGCGCATCCGAATCAATGCTGTGCGTATCGGATCTGCATCTGGGCAAGTCGGAGCGGATCGCGCGGCGTGGCGGTGTGTTGCTGCCACCCTATGAAACGCAGGCCACGCTGGACCGTTTGCGTCAGGAGATCGACAGCTTGTCCCCTGCGACGGTGATCTGTCTGGGCGACAGCTTCGATGACCTTGCCGCCGCGCAGGCGCTGGACGCGGCGCATCGCGCGGACCTTGCCACGATGATGGCCGGCAGGCGGTGGATCTGGATCGAGGGCAATCACGATCCGGGCATGACCGATCTGGCCGGGGAGCATCTGACGGATGTTCGGATCGGCACCGTACACTTCCGACATATCGCGGACACGTCCCGGCAGGAGTTCGAGGTTTCCGGCCACTATCATCCCAAGGCCAGCCTGACCCTGCGGGGGCGGCGGCTAAGCTCGGCCTGTTTCGTGATGGATCGGACGCGGCTGATCATGCCGGCCTTCGGCACCTATACCGGCGGGCTGCACGTCAGCTCCCCGGAACTGCGGCGCCTGTTCCCGGCCGGTGCGACGGTTCGTCTGACACGCGCGCCGCAGCATTCGATTCCGGCCTCGCTCTGCGCCTAGATCGTCAGCCCCTCGGGTTCCGGCAGGCCATTTGCCCGACAACAGGCCGTGACCGTATTTGCCAGCAGGCACGCGATGGTCATGGGGCCGACACCGCCGGGAACCGGGGTAATCGCACCTGCGACCTCCACCGCGCTGGCAAAGTCCACATCCCCGACCAGGCGGGTCTTCTCACCATTGGGAACGCGGTTTATGCCCACGTCGATGACGGTCGCGCCCGGTTTGATCCAGTCGCCGGTGATCATCTGCGGTCGGCCGACAGCGGCGATCAGGATATCCGCCGTTCGGCACAGCGCCTCGATATCCCTCGTGCGGCTATGGGCGATCGTGACCGTGGCGCTGTCGCGCAGCAACAACTGCGCCATCGGTTTGCCCACGATGTTCGAACGGCCAACCACGACCGCGTTCATCCCGGACAATGATCCGTGCCGTTCCCGCAGCATCATCAGGCAGCCCAGCGGCGTGCAGGGCACCATCGCCTTTTGCCCGGTCGCCAGCAGGCCGACATTGGAAATGTGAAAGCCGTCAACGTCCTTGGCCGGATCAATGGCGGCCAGAACCTTGTCCGCGTCGATATGGTCGGGCACGGGCAGTTGGCACAGGATGCCGTGCACTGCGGGATCCGCGTTCAACCGCGCGATCAGCGCCAGCAAATCGGCCTCGGAGGTATTCACATCCAGCTTGTGCTCGAACGAGGCCATGCCGACCTCGACGGTCTGCTTGCCCTTGTTGCGAACATAGACCTGACTTGCCGGGTCCTCCCCCACCAGAACGACCGCCAGACCGGGGGTGATGCTTTGCTTGGCCAGGCGGCTGACATGCTCCGCCACCCGGGCGCGGACAGTGGCGGCGAACGCTTTTCCATCAATGATGTCGGCAGTCATGGGCTTCTCCAGTTCAGCGGGAAAGTAGGCGCTCTTCGCGGGCGATGGACCATTCGATGAGCGTGCGCCACACATCCTCGGCCAAGGCAGGGTCCAGCCCGTGATCGGCGGCCATACCGCGTACATTGTCGATCACCTCAGCCACGCGCGTGTCGATCCGGGCGGGCAGGTTTTCCGCCGGTTTCAGCTCCGCCGCGCGGTCGATGAACGCCGCGCGCCGGACCAGCATCTGGACCAGCTGGGCGTCGAGCCTGTCTATTTCGGCGCGAAGCTCGGCCATGGAATTACAATCTGCGGGCAGGGTCATCGACCGTTCTCCTTTACGGGAACGTCCTGCCCCCCCGTCCGCGGCGCGTCAACACCAGATCAGAACAGCCCGTCGATCTGCCCTGCCTCGTTGAGCGTGATCGTCTCGGCGCTCGGCATGCGAGGCAAACCCGGCATGGTCATGATCTCACCACAGATGGCGACGATGAAGCCCGCGCCCGCGCTCAGGCGAACCTCGCGCACTGGCACGGAATGGCCCGTTGGTGCACCGCGCAGGTTCGGATCGGTCGAGAAACTGTAGGGAGTCTTGGCCATGCACACCGGCAGATGGCCGTAGCCGGCATCCTCCCACGCGCGCAGCTGGTCGCGGATTTTCTTGTCGGCCTGCACGTCATCCGCGCGGTAAATGCGCCGGGCGATGGTCTGTATCTTCTCGAACAATGGCATGTCGTCGGGATAGAGCGGCGCGAAGTTCG
Source organism: Pontivivens nitratireducens (assembly GCF_014235845.1). GTDB lineage: Bacteria > Pseudomonadota > Alphaproteobacteria > Rhodobacterales > Rhodobacteraceae > Pontivivens > Pontivivens nitratireducens. The sequence goes on from NZ_JACJUQ010000007.1 coordinate 135,253, forward strand.
CCATGTCCGCATCGGCAATCGCGGCGACCCGGGTGGCGAGGTCGGTTATCCCGGCGGAGCCTTGCGCCCAATGCCTGCACATGATCGCCTCGGTCCCCTGAGTGGTGACGTAGTCCTTCACCGCGTTCGCCTCCGCTTGGGTGTCGGTCGCGAAATGGTTGATCGCGACGATGACAGGTACGCCGAAGCTTTTGACGTTTTCGATATGCCGCCCCAGATTCGCACAGCCCGCTTGGACGGCGGCAACATCCTCCTGCCCCAGATCGGCCTTGGCCACGCCGCCGTTCATCTTCATCGCGCGAATGGTCGCGACGACCACCGCCGGGGCGAGGTTCGCCTTGCGACACTTGATGTTCATGAACTTCTCGGCCCCCAGATCGGCGCCGAAGCCTGCCTCTGTCACCACATAATCGGCCAGCTTCAGTGCCGTTTTCGTGGCCACAATGGAATTGCAACCATGCGCGATATTGGCGAAGGGGCCGCCATGGACGAAGGCGGGATTGTTCTCCAACGTTTGCACCAGATTGGGCTGCATCGCCTGTTGCAGCAGTACGGTCATTGCGCCGTCCGCCTTGATGTCGCGGCAATAAACCGGAGTCTTGTCGCGCCTGTAGGCCACGATGATATCGCCCAGGCGCGCCTTGAGGTCGGCCAGGTCGGTGGACAGGCACAAAATGGCCATCACCTCGGAGGCGACAGTGATGTCGAACCCGGACTGGCTGGGGAAACCGTTCGTCACGCCGCCCAGCGATGTCACCACGTCGCGCAGGGCGCGGTCGTTCATGTCCATTACCCTGCGCCAGACGACACGGCGCTGGTCAATTTCCAGCGCGTTGCCCCAGTAGATATGGTTGTCGATCATCGCGCTCAGCAGATTGTGCGCCGAGGTGACGGCATGGAAATCACCTGTGAAATGCAGGTTCATCTCCTCCATCGGGATCACCTGCGCGTAGCCGCCGCCAGCCGCCCCGCCCTTCATGCCGAAACACGGGCCGAGCGAAGCCTCGCGGATGCAGATCGCGGCCTTCTTGCCGATGGCGTTCAGTCCGTCACCCAGCCCGACGGTCGTCGTCGTCTTGCCCTCGCCCGCCGGGGTCGGATTGATGGCGGTCACGAGGATCAGCTTGCCATCGGGACGGTCGGCCAGCGATGCAATGAACGCTTCGGATATCTTTGCCTTGTCGTGAGCGAAGGGCAAAAGGTGCTCCCACGCGATGCCCAGCTTCTGCCCGATCTGCTGTATCGGCAATTTGCTGGCCTCACGGGCGATCTCGATATCGGTCTTGTGCGCCATGTCGGGGGTCCTATCGGCCAGAATACACGAAACGGTATCGCATCACTCAAACCGACCGACGCCGCAGTGGGGCGCAGGTTTGCGACCCCTTCGCAACTGAGGACGACGTGGCGACGCACTCGGGTTCAGGCCGGAAACGAAAACGCCGGAAGCTCTCAAGGCTCCCGGCGTTTATATCATCCTGGCCCAGCCCGTTCAGGAGGGCTGCGGCTCCGCATCGCCGGCCCCGTCGGAGCGCGGCTTGTGAACCTTCGGAATTGCGGTCACGGAGGGCGTTCCGCCCTGATCTGCCTCATCGTCGTCACCGCCACGGTTGAGCGGTTCGCCGTTGATGACCTTGGTGATCTCGTTTCCGGTCAGGGTTTCGTATTCCAGCAGACCCTGGGCAAGCCGCTCCAGATCGGTCGCACGCTCGGTCAGGATACGGCGTGCCGTCTCATAGCCCTGATCGACGATTTCCTTGACCTTGTCATCGATCAGCTTTTGCGTATCGCCCGAATGGCTGGCGCCGCCACCGTAATTTCCCAGATAGGATTGCTGTTCATTGGCATAATCGACATAGCCCAGCTCCTCGGCGAAACCGAACTGCGTCACCATCGCACGGGCGATGCGGGTCGCCTGTTTGATGTCGGAGGACGCACCGGAGGTGATGTTTTCCTTGCCGAAGATCAACTCCTCCGCCACGCGTCCGCCCATCGCCATGGCGATCATCGACGTGTATTTGGTGAAGCTGACGGAAAGCTGGTCCCGCTCGGGCAAGCTGAGCACCAGACCCAGTGCGCGGCCCCGCGGAATGATCGTCGCCTTGTGAATGGGATCGTGCTGCGGCGAGTTCAGGCCGACGATTGCGTGGCCGGCCTCATGATAGGCCGTCAACTTCTTCTCATCGTCGGACATGACCATCGAGCGACGCTCCGCCCCCATCATGACCTTGTCTTTCGCATTCTCGAAATCGTCCATCGTCACGAACCGCTTGCCGGTGCGCGCGGCTGTCAGCGCGCTTTCGTTGACGAGGTTCGCAAGGTCCGCACCGGAAAATCCGGGCGTTCCCCGCGCGATGACCCGCAGATCGACATCGGGACCCAGCGGAACCTTGCGCGAATGCACTTCGAGGATGCGTTGACGCCCCTTGATATCGGGGTTGGGAACCTGAACCTGACGGTCGAAACGACCGGGGCGCAACAGGGCGGGGTCGAGCACGTCGGGGCGGTTGGTCGCCGCGATCAGGATCACGCCTTCGTTTGCCTCGAACCCGTCCATCTCGACCAGCAGCTGGTTGAGCGTCTGCTCCCGCTCATCGTTGCCGCCACCATAGCCCGCGCCACGCGACCGGCCTACGGCGTCGATCTCATCGATGAACACGATGCAGGGGGCGTTTTTCTTGGCCTGCTCGAACATGTCGCGGACACGGCTGGCGCCGACGCCGACGAACATTTCCACGAAATCGGAGCCGGAAATCGTGAAAAACGGCACCCCGGCCTCACCCGCGATGGCGCGGGCCAGCAGGGTCTTACCTGTTCCCGGCGGGCCGACGAGCAATGCGCCCTTGGGGATTTTACCGCCCAAACGAGAGAACTTCTGCGGGTCGCGCAGAAATTCCACGATCTCCTCCAGCTCATCCTTCGCCTCATCAATGCCCGCGACATCGTCGAAGGTCACGCGGCCCGATTTTTCGGTCAGCAGCTTCGCCTTGGACTTGCCAAAGCCCATCGCACCGCCGCGACCGCCGCCCTGCATCCGGTTCATGAAGAATATCCAGACACCGATCAGCAGCAGGATCGGCAGAAACGGTCCGATCATGGCCAGGAGTCCGGTTTGCTGCTGCGCCTCCGCCTCGACGGTGACGTCGTTTTCGCGCAACTCGGTGAACAACTCGCTGTCGTCCACGGGGCGAATGGTGCGGAATTCCGCGCCGCTCTCACCCATGGTGTAGGTCACACGCTCACCGTCGATGGTGACGCTGTTCACGCGACCGGCCTCCACCGACTCCAGGAAGGTCGAATAGGGCTGAAGCCCAGCCCGCGTCGACGTGGACGACCCTTCGAACAGATTGAACAGTGCGATCACGAGGACGAAAAGAACCGCCCAGAACGCAAGATTTTTACCGTTGCCCAACAGAATACTCCCGCACACCTGCGCGACCCTCATGCCGCGCTATTGTGTTATGGCTCACAACATAGACCTCCGACGGCAGGCATTCAATGCGGGTCAGGCCCCGCAAAATGTCTCACCCGGAATGAGATGTCGCTGCGCGGTTTGAGCACGGGCGTCGCGACCACCTCATCCCCGTCCCATATGGCGGGCAAGGCATGGGCCGTCGTCGCGCGCACACCCCTTGGGCGGGCTCCGCACTGGCGCACCCCCTCCACGCCCAGCGGGCCGAGCTGGTATCCCGGTTTCAGAACGGAAACGGTCCAGCGATGGTCCCAGATGACGCGGCGTTCATTCATCGCGACCATTGGCGGCACGAAGGCGGGTTCGCGTGAAAACCGGCAGATGCGGTCCGCGCCGCTGATCTGCACTCCGCTGAGCGTGGACGCCTCACCCGCCAGAATTCGGCCGTGCAATCGCACGATCGCCTCGAAACGCGGCGCATGAATCGAACCTGAGAAATAGCGCAGAATGTCGCGCAGCAACTGCTGCTGCAGGATCGCGGGAGCCTGATCGAATACGATTTTCGACAGGATGATCTCTCCGAAACGCGTCTGGCTCAGGCAGTTTCGGGCCAAATCCGCAACGTGCCGGTCCACCACGATTCTGCTGTCGCGCAAGCGGTGCGCTGTTTGCGCAATGCGGCCCGCGTCGATGTCGATGCCCCGCAGAACGGCAAGGGCCTTTCGCGTTCGGGCCCGCTGGTACAGGTCATCCTCGTTCGAAGGATCGTCGTGCCAGGTCTGGTTCCTCTCGGTCAGAAAGCCACGCAAATCGCTGCGTCCGGTGTTCAGCATGGGCCGCAACCACCTCACGCCGTTGCCATCCGAAACGGCCTGCATCGCGCTCAACCCTGCAAGGCCGGACCCGCGGGCCAGCCGCATCAGGAATGTCTCTGCCAGATCATCGCGTGTGTGCCCTAGAACGACGGTGCGACCGCCCTCGGCCACGATCCAGTCGGCCAGAAGTGTACGCCGCGCGTGTCGTGCTTGTTCCGCCAGATTGCCCGTGGCGTCAGGCGCGCGGTGCCAGTTCAGAACGACATGCGGCAGATCGAGGTCGCGACACAGCCGCCCGACCCAGCGCGCCTCCTCGGCGCTTTCGCTTCGCAGGGCGTGATCCACGGTCGCGACCTTCAGCGCGACCTCGCGGGAGTTTGCCCAATCGCGCAGCGCGATCAGAAGCGCCACTGAATCGCCGCCGCCCGATACGGCGACGCCCAGCGGACCGTGCAACCGTTGCGAGAGGACATCGTGGTCCAGCATCGTCTATAAGCAGCCGAGCCCTTGCTTCGCCTCGATTATGCTCGACACATACTCGTCGCCCTGATCGGTGAAGCGGTCGAGCGCCTCGTCATAGGTCAGACAGGCTTCGGTCTGTTGCCCGATCTGGCCCAATGCCCCCGCCAGGCGGCGCAGGGCCTCGGGCGCATCGTCCCCCTCAGGTGCGGCGGAAAATGCGTTGAGATAGTTGATCGCCGCCGCGCGAGGCTGGTTCAGCCCATCATAGCTGAGGGCGGCGAAATACCGGGCCCTGGTGGTCAACGGGCCGCCGGGGAACGTCTCGATGAAGCGTTCAAACTCCGCCACCGCTGCGGAATAATCACCGGCATCGTACATCCTCTTCGCGGCGTCGAACGCCGATTGTTCGGTCAGCGCGACCTGCGGGGCAGCGGATGATGCCCCGTCCGGGGTAGGGGATGTGGCACCGCCCAGATCGGATGCGGGTGCGACGAATGCGGTGTCGCCGCCCTCCAGTTCGGTCAGCCGGAAATCCATGTCCGCGATGCGCCGTCCGCCATCCTCGGCCACGCTGCGAACCTCGAACTGGATTTCCTCCACCCTACCCGTCAGCGTGCGGATTCGCGCTTCGATCGCGTCGAGCCGCGCCAGGGTTTCCGCATCTAGCGGCACACCGGAAGAAACCTGCCCGGTGCTGACGAGTTGCGTTCTGAGTTGCTGCAAATCCTGATCGAGTTGCTGAAGGCTGAGCCGCACATCCTCCAGACTCATTTCCGGCGATTGCGTTCCGTCCAGCACTTCCTGCAGCGGATCGGCTCCAGTCTGTGCGCCCACCGCCAACGGTGACATCGCAAGTCCGACGATCAGAATTCCACGCAACCACATAATTCGCCCCTTACACTGCCTGAAAGGCGCGACCGCATCGGCCGCGCCCTCACGTCGATATCAGCTGCCGACCGCGCCGGCGATAACCGTTACGGTGCGCCGGTTCTGTGCCCAGCACCGCTCATCCGAGCACAGCTCGACCGGGCGTTCCTTGCCGTAGCTGACCGTGCTCATCCGCGAGGGGGAAATTCCCTGAGCGACGAGGTAGTCGTATGCCGCCTGTGCACGGCGCGCGCCCAGGGCCAGGTTGTACTCCCGCGTGCCGCGCTCATCCGCGTGGCCTTGCAGTGTCAGGTTGCGATCCGGAAACCGCTTGAGCCAATCCGCCTGCAGGTTCAGCGTGCTTTGCGCCGCAGTGCTCAGTGAGCTGGATGCGGTGTCGAAGAACACACGGTCCCCCACCGCCGTGGTGAAATATGCCAGCGAGCTTTGATCGACCGCATTGCTGGGGGCACCGCCACCCGCGCCCATACCGCCGAGCATTCCCGATCCGGCGGCGTCGTCATCTGCCGTGGTGCACGCCGCCAGCGACAGGGCCAGGGCCGCTGCTGCAACTAGTTTCATGGTTTTCATTTCTAACTGTCCTCTACTCTTGTCTGTAACGACGACCCGGGTGATGGGTCTCTGCTCAATTTGAGCGCAGCCTGGACCAGTTCGGGTCCGACGCTCCGCCCGGGGTTTGTACGTAACGCAGATTGCGACCGGTCACGTCGACCGATACGAGGGATGCCGCCCCCAACGGCCCCGGCGTTTCTCTGAAGAACATCAATACACGACCGTTGGGCGACCATGTAGGCCCCTCGTCGAGGAAGGATGCCGTCAACAATTGCTCGCCCGTGCCATCGACGTTCATCACGCCGACATGGAACCGGCCGCTAACCTGCTTGGTAAAGGCGATCTTGTCGCCGCGCGGGCTCCACACCGGGGTGCCGTAAAGGCCCGTTCCGAAGCTAATGCGCTGCGCCGGACCGCCGGACGCGGACATGACGTAGAGCTGCTGCGATCCGCCCTGATCGCTCTCAAACACGATACGCTGACCATCCGGGGAATAGCTGGGCGCGGTGTCGATCGCCGGGCTGCGCGTCAGGCGGGTGCGGGTCTGCGTGGACAGGTCCAGCGTATAGATATCCGTGTTTGCGCCATCGGTCTGGCTATAGATCACACGTCTGCCATCGGGCGAGAATCTCGGCGCGAAGGTCATGCCCTGCGAGACACCCAATGTACGCCGCTGATCCGTGGCCAGATCATGCAGATAGACCTGAGGTGAGCCTGAAGCGTAGCTCGTATACAGCACCGAACGCCCGTCCGGCGCAAACCGGGGCGCGAAGACCAGATCCTGCCCCCCCGTGATATAACGTACGTTCGCGCCGTCCTGATCCATCACCGCGATGCGCTTGACGCGGCTGCTCTTGGGGCCCGATTCGGACACGAAAACGACTTCGCTGTCGAAATATGGCGCCTCACCCGTCAGCCGGGAATAGATCACGTCGGCCACGCGATGCGCGACCTGTCGCCAGTTCTGCGATGTTGTCGACAGGCTGACGCCCTGCCCGATCTCGGACGATCCGAAAACGTCCCACAACCGCATATCGACCGTCACACGCCCGTCCGAGCCGGTGGACACGTTGCCGGCAATCAAGGCCTGCGCGTTGATGATCTGCCAATCCGCAAAGACCGGCTGGGCATCGACCCCCACCGCAGGCGTGATGAAGGCCGTGGCGGGGATCTGCCGGAACAGCCCCGTATTACCGAGATCGGCCAGAATCACGCTGGTAATCTGAGATGCCAGTTCGGCTGAGGCCGCGTCACGCGCCACGAAATTCGGCACCGCTATGGGCATCGGTTCGATTACGCCCTGATCGATCGTAACCCGCAGCGGGCCCGAGGATTGCTGCGCCACGGCCTGCGTCGCGCCGAACACCATCGCCAGAATGAGAAAAAATCTTGTCAACATACGCCAAGTCTACCTTTTCATACTGCTTTAAGAAAGAACCGTGCTCACGATCCGAATCCAACGACTGTCTTGCTGGGATCGAAGGTGATCTCGATTTCCTGCCATTGCCCGTACTTGTCCACCGGAAGGATGATCGCCCCGGCATTGCTCGCCTGCATGATGGCACTGCGCGCCACGCTGAATGCAAGGGCATAAGCGCCATCGGGCGAAGATGGTCTGATCGGGCGGACATCGCCCACCACACGTCCACTGCGATCCAGCGTGATTCCAACAGTGACGACCAACTGATCGCCACCCTCCAGTCCGGCGACCCGACCGACATTCCACTTGCTGGAGATCGCGCTGGTCAGGTTGCCGATTTCACCCGATGTCAGGGGCGGCCCCTGCGGGATGGACGTGGCCTGCCGTTCGGGTGCGTCGACCGCGGGCGGCTGATCCGGAGTGCTCGCGGCGGGTTCAACGGGTTCGGCGGGCTGCTCCGTCGTCTCGACCGTTCGCACGGGTTGCGTGACCGGTTCGCGGATTTCAGGGCGTGCCTGCGGCCGGACCGAGGCGAGCGGTGCGCCATCGTCCTGCGGCGCAGGCTCCGCCGCCAACGCGTCGAGCGGGTCGGCATCGAGCGGATCCGTGTCGAGGGGGGTCGGCTCCGGCTCCGGCAAATCCTCGGCAATCTCGGGGATGATCTCCGTCGCGGCCTCCTCAGGCGCTGTGGCCTCCTGCGGGGGGAGGTCTGTCGTTCCCTCGGTGCTCAGCCGGATTTCCTCCTGCGTCTCATCGGCGGTCCTGACATCCTCAGGCGGGGCGGCGGCGGGCGCCGTGTCAATGCGCAGACTCGGGGCCTGCGGGCGCGGTGGAGACATGCCCGCAGGACGGTCGAGGGATTCCGGACGCGGCTCAGGCCGGGCCACGGGGCTGTTCAGCGCCGTATCGAACGCGCCGGGCAGCTCTGGCGCCAGGGTCGTGACCTCATCATCGACCGTGACCCGGTTTGTGGTCAGGACCGCCGACAGATCGGCCTGCGCGTCCGCCTCAGTCGGGGCGTCGGGTCCGTCCAGCTCGTTTATCGTGACGTCCATCTCCGCATCCGGTCGCGCCGCATCCAGGTTCTCCTCCCCCGGGGCGGCCAGTGCATCAAGTGTTGTCATCGGCACGGTTTGCGGCGCCTGTGAAACAGCGGCGTCAAACTGCGATTCCGTTAGGATCGAAACCTGCGCCACACGGATGGTTTCCTCCTCGTCCCGGTCAAACCACGGGATGCTTACCAGCGACGCCACGATCAGCAGGGCGTGAAGCCCGGCGGATATCTTCAGGGCGTTGCGCATGGCATCCTCACTCGGACGGAGCGGTCGGCGCCGCACCGTCGAATTCAGGGCCACCATTGCTGGTCACGAGGTTGATCTGGTTGAAACCCGCATTGTTCAACGCGCCCATGACCTGCGCCACCTGCGCATAGGGAATTGCCCCGTCGGCGCGCAGGAAAACCGCGTTCGAGGTCCGCTCAACCGCGATGGCGCGCATGCGCGGGATCAGTTCCTCCCGCGCGATGGGGGTGTCTTGCAGGACGATTTCCCCGGCGGCGGTCAGGCTCAGCGTCAGAGGGCGCTCATCCTCCTGCGGCAGCGCACCGGCGGCCGTATCGGGAAGCTCGACCGGCACGCCCGAGGACAGCAGCGGCGCCGCGACCATGAAGATGATCAGCAGCACCAGCATCACGTCCACGAACGGCGTCACGTTGATCTCGCTCATCGCGGCCGAGCGGCCGCGCCTGCGTCGCCGTCCCCCGCCGCCAGAGCGTTGTATGGTGCCTGCCCCCATCCCTCAGTCCGCCCGACGTTCGAGCTGACGCGACAGGATCATCGCGAATTCATCGGCGAAATTCTCATGCGTGCCGCCGATGCGGTCACTGTCACCGCTCAACTTGTTGTAGAAGATAACCGCAGGGATCGCCGCGAGCAGACCCAGCGCGGTCGCCAGCAAGGCCTCGGCAATGCCGGGGGCCACGACGGCCAGATCAGTGGATTGCTGAACGGCGATCTCCTCGAACGCATGTTTGATGCCCCAGACGGTGCCGAACAGGCCGATAAAGGGCGAAACGGCGCCGATGGTCGCCAGATAGCCCAGACCGCGGTTCAGCCTCTCGCTCTCCCGCGCGATGACCACGTTCATGGCCCGGTCGATACGTTGCTGCGCCCCGGCAATGAAGCCGTGATTGGGTTGCGCCTTGCCCCATTCCTCCATCCCGGCGGCAAAGATCGTCGCGCAGGGTGCGTCGGGTTCCGGGCCTATATCGGCGTGAATCTCGTCGAGCATGCGGCCTGACCAGAATACCCGCTCGAACTCGGCATCCGCGCTGCGCACCTTGCGAAAGGATGTCAGCCGGTCGAAGATGATCGCCCATGACCAGATCGAGGCGCAGACAAGCAGCAACATCACCAGCTTGACCGTGAGGGTCGCTCTCAAAAACAAGGCCAGCAACGAGAAATCGATTTCGCTTGCCGCGCCCAATACGTCCGTTTCCATATGCCTGCCGCCCGTTCGTTACGCCCGGCCTCCGGGTCGTGTTTTGTCAATCTATTCCAGTTTACCTGGCTGATATGCAAGTCTCGCCAGTGCTGAACACGTAAAATTCACCCCTGCGCACAGGCTAGCCCATGAACACGGCGAGTTTGCGGCGGATTTCCGCCGGAAGCCGCGCCGCGCGTCCTGACATGTCCATCACCGCGCAGTCGATCCGCGCATCGAGCAGTTTTTCATCCCCGCGCCAGACACTCTGCGGCATGGTGAAACGTGCGCCGCGCATATCCTCCAGCGTCGTCTGAACCCGCAGCAGATCCTCGAAGCGGGCGGGCCGCAAGTAATCCGCCTCCACCCGGCGCACCACGAAAACCAGACCAGCGTCGCGCATCTCCAGTTGGCTGATGCCAGCCTCCCGCACGGCATCCGAGCGTCCGCGTTCGAGAAATTTCAGATAGTTCGCATAATACACTACACCGCCCATGTCGGTGTCCTCATAATAGACGCGAATTTGCGTATTGTGGACCATGATCCCGCCTCCGGCATGCTGCCCGGATGGCCTATCATTCCTGTGACGAGGCCACAACGACCGCTCAGCGTGCGGTCAGTCGGGCCTGCATCCGCAAGGCATGGCTGGCATCGCTCGCAGCGGCGGGCAGCGCGGCGGAATAGGCGACGCGAACGACATCCGCGATCTCGGGCCGGATCACGGCAGGACCGCCCTCACGCACGATCGCCAGCGGCGACACATCGGTGAAGGCAAGATCGGACCACAGCAATATGGACTGCACCGCCTGCCCCAGCGCCAGCGTTTCCGCCGGAATGTCGCGCATGTGCTCATCCATCCTGACGAACACGAAGCAGGCACGAATGCCGCCCTCGGCATCGAAGCGAAAGATCCGGTACTGGTTCGCATCCGCGCCCTGCAAACGGGACACGAGCGTCGGCAGTTCTGGAATCAGCCGGTGCAGGTCGGGCGTATCGCTCAGCTCCGCCCAGTCGCGCAGAAAGAACCACATCATGTTCGAGCCAAGCTCAGGGTCGGTTTCCGCCAGGGGCGTTCCCGTCAACGAGGTGACGGCTTGCAAGGCGCTCTTTACCACCGCGATGGTTTCATCCTCGACGCCGAAAACCACCGGGGCGACCGGGCGGTTCCAGCGCGCGAACACATAGGTGCCGTCGGAACGGGTGAACAGTTTGCTCAGATCGAACGGATCGGACATGGACTCACTCCGGCTCGGATTTCGGATCGAACAGGTCCGACTGGTCGGCCCGACGCGGGGGCGCCAGACCCAGATGCGTCCACGCCTTGTGCGCCAGCATCCGGCCACGGGGGGTCCGGGCGATCAGGCCCTGCTGCAACAGGAACGGCTCGATCACTTCCTCGATGGCGTCGCGGGCCTCGCTCAGCGCGGCGGCGATGGTTTCCACGCCGACAGGTCCGCCGCCGTAATTGTCGGCCAACAGGTGCAGATAACGTCGGTCCGCGCTGTCCAGACCCAGATCATCGACACCCAGCCGGGTCAGCGCCCGGTCCGCCAGCTCCTGCGTAACGGTGCCGTCCCCCTCGACGATGGCGAAATCGACGACCCGGCGCAGCAGGCGGCCCGCGATGCGGGGGGTGCCGCGCGCCCGGCTGGCAATCTCCCGCGCGCCGTCGGGTGTGGCGGGCGCACCCGACAGCCGCGCCCCCCGCTCAACAATCCGGACCAGTTCGTCCACGGTATAGAATTCCAGCCGCGTGGGAATGCCGAAGCGATCGCGCAGAGGGGTCGTCAGCAGACCCAGCCGCGTCGTCGCCCCGACCAGCGTGAAGGGTTGCAGGTCGATCCGGACCGTGCGCGCCGCCGGCCCCTCACCGATCACGAGGTCCAGTTCGAAATCCTCCATCGCGGGATAGAGGATTTCCTCCACCACCGGATTCAGCCGATGGATTTCGTCGATGAACAGAACGTCATTCGCGTCGAGATTGGTCAGGATCGCCGCCAGATCACCGGCCTTGGCCAGAACCGGCCCCGACGTCATGCGGAAGTTCACGCCAAGTTCGCGGCTGACGATCTGCGCCAGCGTCGTCTTGCCCAGACCGGGGGGGCCATAGAACAGCGTGTGGTCCATCGCCTCACCCCGGCGACGCGCGCTTTCGATAAAGACACGCAGATTCGCCCGTGCCTCCGCCTGCCCGGTGAAATCGTCGAGCGTTTGCGGACGCAGGGCGCGGTCGGCGTCCTCTGGCTGCGCGGCGGGTTCCATTGAAATCGGATCGGTCATGTCTGCCTGTTCCTGCGGTCGCCCCGTTGTCGCAGCAGGCGGCGACAGGGACAAGGGCGGGTCTATCCCTTGGGTGCCAGCAGTTTCAGCGCCGCCTTGATCAGGGTGCCGGCATCGCCACCCTCACCTGCGGCCTGCGCCACCGCGCTTGCCGCCTCTCCGTGACCATATCCCAGATTGACCAGTGCCGACAGCGCATCCGCCTGTGCCATGCCATCACCAGCAGGTTCCGGCGGCCGGTCGTCGATGATTTGTGGTTCGGTCGGAACGGCGCTTGCCGCGGGGGCATGAGCCATCGCACGACGCGCACCGCTGGCCCCCAGGGCCATGATCGCGGGTGCCTTGTCCTGCAATTCGTTGACGACACGTGCCGCAATCTTGGGGCCGATGCCCTGCGCGGTCTTGACCGCAGCTACATCGCCCAGCGCGATCGCGCGGCTCGTCCCCTCCGGCCCCAGAGTGCCCAGAATGGCCAGTGCCGCCTTCGCGCCGACCCCCTGAACCGAGGTCAGCAACCTGTGCCATTCCTTCTCCGCCAATGTCAGGAAGCCGTAGAGCTGCATCAGATCCTCGCGCACCACCATCTCGGTATAGAGCGCGACATGCCCCCCCTCCGCCGGGAGAGTGGCAAGCGTGCGTTCCGAGCAATGCACGATATAGCCCACGCCGGCCGCCTCGATCAGCACGTGGTCGCCCATGCGGTAATCAAGCCGCCCGGATATCTTTCCGATCATCTCACCCTCCCGCGCGGGCGATGGCCGCGTCCAGTCGCCCTGCAAAGCGGGCATGATGCGCATGGCACAGGGCAATGGCCAGCGCGTCCGCGGCATCCGGCCCAGCGATTTGAATCCCAGGCATCTGCAACCGGACCATGTGATCGACCTGCGCCTTCGCCGCGTGACCGACCCCGACAACGACTTTCTTGACCTGATTGGGTGCGTATTCCGCCACGGGCAACCCTGCCTGAGCCGGAACCAGCAGCGCCACCGCCCGCGCCTGTCCCAGCTTCAGCGTACCTGCCGCATCCTTGTTCACGAAGGTATGTTCGACCGCCGCACAAGCCGGTGCATGCTCCCTTAGAACGATCTGCAATTGCGCGAACAGGGCGCAGAGCCGATTCGCCAGATCGGTGCCGTCGCCGGTACATGTGCCGTTTGCGACATGCGAAATGCGCGAACCCGACACATCGATGATTCCCCACCCCATGCGCCGAAGGCCGGGATCTATCCCTAGAACACGCATCCGCAAAATTCCCCTTGCCTGGCTTCTCCATCGCGATAGCACGAACCGGGAACATCGGCCAGCGGAAAAACCGCGCGGGGTCGTTTCGCGACATTCGGAATTCGCAAAACGACATGGCCGGGCCGCTATGCAACGCCCCGCCTGAAGTCATGTAAAAATAACATATCTGCCGCGCATTTTTTCTATTGTCGCAGCGGATTTGTGTTGCCAAATGCGGGCTCGGAAGCAGGAGCAACACCACCCCATCCAAGGAAATACCACGATGGCACTGACAGCATATTCTACCCCCGCGCCGCTCGGCTCGGACCTCGTCTATCGTTTCGTGACCAAGATCGAGCATATCCTGCTTGACCTGCGCGCTCTGCCGCGGGCGCGCGCCACGCAAAGGGTGCTGAACAGTCTGAGCAATCGTGAACTGGCCGACCTTGGACTGGTCCGCGCGGACATCCAGTACATCGCGCGCAATCTGTGCCATCGCGCTCTTTAAGAGAGCCGAATTTTTCCGCAATGGCCGTCCCGATGCTTCGGGGCGGCCTTTTTTTGTCAGCTGCGGCGCAGGGTCAGCGTCGTCCACTCCCCGATGGACCGGCGATCCAGTCGGGTGAAGCCCCAGCCCTGATAGGTCCGCTCGACCCCGGTTGCCTGACGGTTCAGGATCCCTGACAGGATGATAATCGACCCGGCCTGCGTATGCGCGGCCATCTGCGGCGCGAGTTTGCGCAGCGGACCCGCCAGAATGTTGGCAAAGACCAGATCGTAGGGCGCACGCTCATGCAGGCGAGCCTGACGAAAGCCGGGGGCGGTCACGCACGCCACCCGATCGCCCAGTCCGTTCCAGCGCATGTTGGCCACGGCGGTTTGGGTCGCGACCGGATCAATGTCCGATGCGATGGCACGGCAGGGGAACGCCTTCGCCGCGGCCATCGCCAACACGCCCGTGCCAGCCCCGATATCAGCGACGTTCTCGGCCCGCAGGCCCAGCCTGATCAAGGCATCGAACGACAGCAGGCATCCCAGCGTCGTATCGTGATGCCCGGTGCCGAATGCCATTGCCGCGTCGATTTCAAGCGGGATCTGATGGATGCCCGCAGCACCGCGATCATGCGAGCCATGCACGAGGAACCGACCCGCCGGAACGGGGGACAACTCGCGCCGGACCTGCGCCACCCAGTCCCTGTCGTCCAGTTTTGACACCGCGAATTCCGCCGATCCGTGAACCGCCGCCAGCAGAGCCAGCGCGATCTCATCCGGTTTTTCGGTGAAATAGCCGCCAACCTCCCACAGGCCGGATCCGTCTTCGACCTCGAACACGCCTACGCCGGTTGGTGAGGGGTCGAGATGTTCGAGCGCCTCGGCCAGGGCCAATCCGGGCTTTTCGCCAGCCAGCGTCGTCAAAGCGGTCCAGGTCGTCATGTCAGCATCCTCGCTCAGGTTCAGCGCGGTATGAGGCGCGCGCAGACCTGAATCAAGCCCAAGGTGCCCGCAATCCCTGTCAGGCGGCCGTTCCGATGGGGCAGGTCACGCCCGTTCCGCCGATACCGCAATAGCCTGCCGGATTCTTCGCCAGATATTGCTGGTGATAATCCTCGGCGTAATAGAACTCCGGCGCGTCGATGATTTCGGACGTGACAGCGCCATAGCCTGCCTTCTTGAGTCGCCGGGCAAAATCCGCCTTGGTCCGCTGAGCCGCATCGCGCTGCGCCTCGCTATAGGTGTAGATGCCGGAGCGGTACTGCGTGCCCACATCGTTGCCCTGCTGCATCCCCTGGGTTGGATCGTGCCCCTCCCAAAAGACCTTGAGCAGGTCTTCATATGAGATCACCGCCGGATCGTAGTGAACCAGAACCACCTCGTTATGACCGGTCCGGCCCGAGCAGACCTCCTGATAGGTGGGATTGGGCGTATGGCCGGCGGCATAGCCCACCGCCGTCATCCAGACGCCATCCAGCTTCCAGAACATCCGTTCCACACCCCAGAAACAGCCCATGCCGAACATCGCGGTCTCCAGCCCCTCGGGGAACGGTCCCTTCAGCGGGCGCGTGTTGACGAAGTGCTGCTCCGCCGTCGGCAAAGCGGTCTCGCGCCCCGGCAACGCATCGGCGGCGTCGATCATCGTTGATTTCTTGCGGCTGAACAGCATGGAACCCTCCTTGGCTTCAAGGGCAGAGATAGGAGGTTTCGGGTGCTTCGCAAGGGGAACGCTCCGCTACGCGGCCCTGTCTACTCCGCCGGTGCGACGGCCAGCCGGGGGGCAAAGATCGTCTCATGCCCCTTGGCGGGATGGCGCGGGATCAATAGTGCCAAGACCAAGGAAACGCAGGCGAATCCCGCCGCCAGAACGAAAACCCCCGCAGGAGATGTCAGCCACAGATAGCCCAGCGCGGCAGGCAACCCCACCGCGGCAATGTGATTGATCGTGAACGCCACCGCCGCCGTGGGCGCGATGTCCTGAGGGTCGGCGATCTTCTGAAAGTAGGTCTTGAGCGCGAAGGCCAGTGCGAAGAACAGGTGATCCAGAATGTAGAGCCCGGCCGCAATCGTCACGCCCCATACCAGATCGCCCCAGTTTGCGAAATACAACGCGCCATAGGCGAGGAAGATGCCGATCAGCCCGATATATTCGAATGTCAGCGCCCGACGTTCGCCATACCGCTGGACGAAACCGCCCATCATCGGCGCAAAGACCATGTTCGCCAGATAGTTGGCCAGAAACAGCCCGGTGACCTGATGCACCTCGAAGCCGAAACGCTCAACCATCATGAAGGCCGCGAACACCACGAAGATCTGCCGCCGCGCACCCGCCATGAATTGCAGCGCGTAATACAGCCAGTACCGCCGCCGCAGGACCATGCGCTTGGTCTGCGGGTTGGGGCTGTCAAACTGGGGGTACAGCACGAAACACAGCACCGCCAACAGGACCGTCGCGCCACCCCCGGCCAGATAAACCGCCTCGTAGGTCCAGCCGAAATTCTTCCAGCCCAGCACCAGCAGGCCGTAAGCCAGCAGCGATGCGCCCGACCCGACCGCCACAATCCAGCCAAGCATTTGCGGGGCGCGCTTCTTGTCGATCCATTGCAATTGCAACGACTGGTTCACCGTCTCGAAATAATGGAACCCCATCGAGCTGATCAGGGTCGTGGCCAACAGCCCCTCGAATGTCGGGAAATAGGCGGTCACCGCCACCGCGACACCCAGCATCATCAGACTGACCAGCCCCAACACCTGTTCGCGCACGAAGATGATGATGGCGATCACACCGACGGCCAGAAAGCCCGGAATTTCCCGCACGGTCTGCAACCAGCCGATATCGGAGCCGTCGAACTGCGCCGCCTCGATCACGAAGTTGTTGAGAAGCGCGCTCCACGTCGAAAAGGCGAGCGGCATCGCCGCCGCCATCACGATCAACAGCGCCGTGGGCCTGCGCCACAAGGGCAAAGCCCTTGCCTGTTCCAAACTCATGCTTCGCATGGCACCGCGTTACGCCCAAACGATCACCGCGCCAACAAGAATAAGTGTCACCAGTACAATCCACCGCAATCTGATGGGCAGACTGACGGGCGGCTTGATAGACGGCCTGTCGGGACAACCGTCATGCAGGTGCCGCGCCGGGTGCGGCGAAAGCTCGACAACCCGTGGATCCCCCAACGGATCATGCAGAATGGCATCGGCATAGATTCGTGCCAGCTCCGCCCGATCGCTGCGCTTATGCGCGGCTCGACTATGTGCAGTTCGACGCATGTTACCCCCCTACTCGACTCGGTTTGTTCACGTAATGTTCTCATCTTTCATCCCGGTCGCGCAAGCCCCGCGAACACGTCATCCGGGCTTTTCGTTCCGGTTTTCCCGGGTCACACTGCCGCAGTCTGACATCATGTGGAGGGACGGGTATGACGCAGCCGATTTTCGACGGGCACAATGACTGCCTTCTCAAATTGCATCGCGGCGGGCCCGGTGCGGCTGCCCGATATCGGGGTGGGATGCCGGGGCACGTGGACCTGCCAAAGGCGAAGTCGGGCGGTTTCGCCGGTGGGTTCTACGCCATGTTCGTTCCGGACGAGGGCCCGATGGATTGGAGCGTCATGCGTAACGCGCAATACGATCTGCCCTTGCCGCCGAGGGTCGCGCAGGAGGCCGCGCGCGCCGTCGTGGTGGAGCAGGCCGCGATCCTGAAGGAGCTGCACGACCGCGGCGACCTGACCATCTGCACCGACGCGACGACCCTGCGCGATACCATCGACCAAGGGCAGCAAGCCGCGATCATGCATCTGGAGGGGGCGGAGGCGATCGACCCCGAATTGCAGTACCTCGATACCCTGTATGATCTGGGCCTGCGTTCACTGGGACCGGTCTGGAGCAGGCCGACGATCTTCGGTCACGGCGTTCCGTTCCGCTATCCGTCCGACGGGGATACCGGGCCGGGTCTGACCGACGCCGGATTCCGTCTGGTCGAGCGGTGCGCGCAAATGGGGATCATCGTGGATCTCAGCCACCTGAACGTTGCAGGCTTTCATGATGTCGCGACGACGGGGGTGCCCTTGGTCGCGACGCATTCAAACGCCCATGCGATCTGCCCGCACGCCCGAAATCTGACCGACGATCAGTTGCGCATGATCGGTCGGACGAACGGCATGGTCGGGCTGAACTTCGCCAGTGCCTTTCTGCGCCCGGACGGACAGATGCTGCCGCAGGGCGCACTGGAATGGATGGTGCGGCATCTGGATCACATGATCGAACTGGCGGGTGAGGATCATGTGGGCTTCGGCTCCGATTTCGACGGTGCCGTGGTGCCGGAGGAAATCGGATCGGTCGCTGGTCTGGATGCACTGCGTGAGGCGATGGTCACCCATGGCTATGATGACGCGCTGATGGAAAAGCTGTGTGCCGGGAACTGGATCGCGCTGTGCGAACGTGTCTGGAAACCCGCGCCCCGGATCACCGCGTCTTAGCCCACCATGGCCCTCCTGCCCCAACCGCCGCGCCCTTGGATCAGCGGACGCGGCGGCAGGTAAAGTTGGACGCGTATGTCAGTTGGACATGTTAATTGGACACGGGGCCGGGAACAGTACCCGCCGCCTGCGCTTCGCGGTAGGCGGCCTCAGCTTCGGCCTGCAACCGCTCCCCCCGACGCATCATGTCGCGCCCCTTGTCGATATCACCTTCGCCGGAGCGAACCAGACGGCGGCCGCGGGACAGGTCATCCTCGCCTTCCTCGACCAACGCCGCCCCATCGGCGATCAGCTCCGCGCCTTCGGACCACTTCTCCCCGATTTCCGCGACGGCACCGCCCTGTGCCTCCAACCGGCCGCCGAACGTGGTTTCGTCGGGCGATGACGAACATCCCGCAAGCACTGCGACAACACAGCCGAGCAGGGTGGCTTTGATACTTGAATTCACGAAAGTTACCTCACACATGGCCGGACCATTCCGGACATCCGGGAACTGCGCGGCACACGATCGCTTTCAATGCGGCGCAACTCAAAAACCACATCTGTGACAAATATATTCCTGCACGCTGTCTGAAAATTGGGCTTCACCCCTGCCGCGTTTGCGGTATAATCGCCCACATGAGCACACCTACGATCATTCGCGACCTCCTAGTCCTTAGCAGCCTCTGAGCGTGCCGGGACCCTGGCGCGCGCGCTCAGGGGATCGTGACGAGAGCGCCGGATCGACCATATCAAGCTCATAAGGATACCCGACATGACCGACCAGAAACAGGACCAGGTCCTGATTTTCGACACGACATTGCGCGATGGCGAGCAATCGCCCGGTGCCTCCATGACCCATGACGAGAAGGTGGAGATCGCGACCCTGCTCGATGAGATGGGCGTGGACATCATCGAGGCAGGCTTTCCCATCGCCTCCCCCGGAGATTTCGCCGCCGTTTCGGACATCGCGAAAGCAGCGAAACAGGCGCAAATCTGTGGCCTCGCCCGTGCCGCGATCAGCGATATCGACCGCGCATGGGAGGCAATCAAGCATTCGCAGCGCCCCCGCATCCATACGTTCATAGGCACGTCCCCCAGCCATCGCGGCATTACCGGGATGAGCATGGACGACATGGCCGATCACATTCACAACATGGTCACCCATGCGCGCAATCTGACCGATAACGTTCAATGGTCCTCGATGGATGCAACACGGACGGAGCACGACTTCCTCAAGCGGACGGTGGAAATCGCGATCAAGGCCGGGGCGACCACGATCAACGTGCCCGATACGGTCGGCTATACCGCCCCGCGCGAAAGCGCCGAACTGATCCGCATGCTGATCGCCGAGGTTCCCGGCGCGGATGAGGTGATCTTCGCCACGCACTGCCACAACGATCTGGGCATGGCGACGGCGAATTCGCTGGCCGCGGTCGAGGCAGGCGCGCGCCAGATCGAATGCACCATCAACGGCCTGGGAGAGCGGGCGGGCAACACCGCACTGGAGGAAGTCGTGATGGCCCTCAAGGTGCGCAACGACATCATGCCATACCAGACGCGGATCGACACGTCGCGCATCATGCATGCCAGCCGCATGGTCGCCTCCGTCTCGGGCTTTGCGGTGCAGTACAACAAGGCCATCGTGGGCAAGAACGCCTTCGCCCACGAATCCGGCATCCATCAGGACGGAATGCTGAAAAACGCAGAGACGTTCGAGATCATGCGCCCCGAGGATGTCGGCCTCGCTGAAACGTCGCTGGTGATGGGCAAGCATTCGGGCCGTGCCGCGCTGCGCTCGAAGCTGGAAAACCTCGGCTATGAGCTGGGCGACAACCAGCTCAAGGACGTGTTCGTCCGGTTCAAGGATCTGGCCGATCGCAAGAAGGAAGTCTATGACGAGGATCTGGTCGCGCTGATGTCCGACCAGACCACCAGCGCGGGCCATGACGCGATCCGTCTGGCGGAGATGGAGGTGCGCTGCGGCACCACCGGACCTCAGACCTGCACCATGGTCCTGCTGATCGAGGGGGAGGCCCAGCGCGCCGAGACCACCGGCGACGGCCCTGTCGATGCGACGTTCAATGCGCTCAAGGAAATGGTGCCGCATACCGCGCGCCTGGCCCTCTATCAGGTGCATGCCGTGACGGAAGGGACCGACGCGCAGGCGACCGTCAGCGTCCGGCTGGAGGAAGACGGCAAGATCGTCGCAGGCCAATCCAGCGACACCGACACGGTCGTCGCCTCGGCCAAGGCGTATATCAATGCGCTCAACAAACTGATGGTCCGGCGTGAGAAATCAGCACCCGAGGAACTGGCAAGCTAACGCACCGGCGCGATAATATCGCAATTCAATGAAAGCTGCCCGGTCTTACGGGCGGCTTTTTTGTGCGGGGGGGCGTTGCCCGCTAGGCCAGCGCCTCTCTCGAACTCACGGTCAGGGCGGCCATTGCCGCGACCCATGGGAACGGGCCATGGCTGATGCGGGCGACGCCGCATTGCGCCAGATCGGCGCGCGTCATGCTGTTGGGATAGAGCAGGATATTCACCGGCATCGGCGCGCGGTCACAAATGCTGCGGATCAGATCGAGGTCTCGTACACCCGGAACGAACAGGCTGTCGCCTCCGGCCCGTGCATAGGCGTCTGCGCGCGCCAATGCACCCTCCACCATCGCGGGGTTGTGCGTGTCCGGTTTCGACTTCAGAAAAATGTCCGTGCGCGCGTTGATCCACAACGCACCCGCCGCACCGGATCGAACCGCTGCAATCCTGCGGCATTGCTGGGCCGTATCGTACAGATCGTCGCCACCGATGACCTTATCCTCGAAGTTCACGCCGACAGCACCGGTATCCACCACCCTTGCCGCATTGGCCGCTAGGTCCGAAGGCTCCACCGCGTAGCCGCCCTCGAAATCCAGCGTAAGCGGCACATCGACCGATGCCGCTATCCGACGCGCATTTTCCAGCGCCAGGTCCAGGGGCAAATCCTGCCCGTCCTCATATCCCAAGGCCCCCGCAACGGAAGCGGAGCCAGTGGCAAGTGCTTCGGCTCCGCCCTTGGCAACCGCGCGGGCACTGCCGGGATCCCAGATATTGAACAGCACCAGCGGGTCGCCCGGCTGGTGAAGTCTGGCGAAATGCGCGCGTTTTTCCGATTGGTTCATGTTTGCCTCCCTGCGGATCAGAGTGCCGTGGAACCTTCTGCCCCGCGACAGCGCAATTGTCGTAGACACAATTTATCGCGTGGGGTGATTCGCGGCGTCCGGCAGCAGGCGGTCGCTGCACAATATTGCCCACGCAAACCGGCGGTTCTTTGCCGAGCGCGCGGACAGCAGGGGATCTGCGCCTGCATTGGAACTCATTCGCGCCCTACACGCCCTTTACGCTGAGCGGCTGTGGAACGTATAAGACACACATATGGATGCGCACAGACGCTGCATGAAAATAGCGCGCGCATCGGGTCAGGGGCAGTGCGTCGATGTTCAATATTATTTCCGGCATGTTTTCTTCGGACATGGCGATCGATCTGGGAACCGCCAACACGTTGATCTACGTGAAGGGCAAGGGCATCGTTCTGAACGAGCCTTCGGTTGTGGCATATCATGTACGCGACGGACGAAAGCAGGTTCTCGAAGTGGGTGAGGACGCCAAGCTGATGCTGGGCCGAACCCCGGGTTCGATCGAGGCGATCCGCCCCATGCGCGACGGGGTCATCGCCGATTTCGACGTCGCCGAGGCGATGATCAAGCATTTCATCCGCAAGGTGAACAAGCGCGGCAAGCCGAAGATCATCGTCTGCGTGCCCCACGGCGCCACTCCCGTGGAAAAGAAGGCCATCCGCGAAAGCGTTCTGGCCGCCGGCGCACGCAAGGCCGGACTGATCGCGGAACCTATCGCCGCCGCCATCGGTGCCGGATTGCCGATCACCGAACCGACCGGGTCGATGGTCGTGGATATCGGCGGTGGCACGACCGAGGTTGCGGTGCTGTCGCTGGGCGATATCGTCTATGCACGTTCGGTGCGCGTCGGCGGAGATCGGATGGATGAGGCGATCATCTCCTACCTGCGCCGCCAGCATAACCTGCTGGTGGGTGAGGCGACCGCCGAGCGGATCAAGACCTCGATCGGATCGGCCCGTATGCCAGAGGATGGCCGGGGACAGGCCATGGAAATTCGTGGCCGTGACCTGCTGACCGGTGTGCCCAAGGAAACCGAAGTTACTCAGGCCCAGGTGGCCGAGGCGCTGGCCGAACCCGTGCAGCAGATATGCGAGGCCGTGATGACCGCGCTGGAGGCCACGCCACCCGATCTGGCCGCCGATATCGTGGATCGCGGCGTCATGCTGACCGGCGGCGGCGCGCTGCTGGGCGATCTCGACCTGGCCTTGCGTGAGCAGACGGGCCTCGCAATCACCGTGGCCGACGATGCACTGAACTGCGTGGCGCTGGGCACCGGCAAGAGCTTGGAATTCGAGCGTCGCCTGCAACACGTTATCGACTACGGAAACCATAACTGATCGACCAGAGCCAGAACTGGTCGACGAGAGTAAGAGTCCACGCGATTGGCGAACACCACGCCACAGCGTTTTCGAGTGCCCGTCAGGGGGAGGCCGCGATTGGCCTATGTGAGCGGACAGAAACAAACGAGCCTTTGGCGCACGACCCGGCAGATTTTGCTGGGCGTGATCGTCCTCGTCTGTCTTACCCTGTTCGTGCTGTGGCGGATCGACAGCCCGCGGGTCGAACGGTTGCGCATGACCCTGGCTGACGCGGCATTGCCCAGCATGGAATGGACGACGCGACCCGCTGCGCGGTTCACCAACATGCTTCAGGATTTCCAGTCCTATGTCCGCGTCTATGAGCAGAACGAGGAACTGCGGCGTGAGTTGCAGACGATGAGCGGCTGGAGGGAGGCGGCCCTGCAACTCGAACAACGCAACGCACGGCTTCGCGCCTTGAACAACGTCCAGCTCTCACCCCGCGCCACGTTCATCACGGGGGAGATCATGGCCGACAGCGCCGGACCTTTCAGTCGGTCCGGGCTGCTCAATGTCGGGGCGGGCAACGGCGTGACCGACGGGTCCGCCGCACTGGACGGATTGGGGTTGGTCGGGCGCATTTCCGGCGTGGGTGAGGAAACCAGCAGAGTGATCTTCCTGACCGATATCAACAGCCGCGTGCCGGTGGTCATTCAGGGATCGGGCCAGCGGGCGATCCTGACGGGCGACAACACCGACGCCCCCCTGATCGATTTCGTCGAGGATACCGCCCGCGTTCGCCCAGGCGACCGGGTCGTCACTTCGGGCGACGGGGGCGTGCTGCCGGCGGACGTTCTGGCAGGTCAGGTCATCGTTGCGGCAAACGGCCAGTTGCGACTGCGTCTGGCGGCGGATTACGATCGTCTGCGCTTCGTGCGCATCCTCAACCACCGGCCACAACCCACGATCCACCGCCCCGGTGGCCTGATCGCGGATGAGCCATTCTTCTTTGCGGAGGAGCCGGAATGATCCGTTGGGCGGTCCGCATCGCCATGCTGATCCTTGCCGGTTTCGGGTGCATCCTGCTGTCCGCAATCCCCTTGCAACCGGGCGCGCCGCAATGGCCGATGCCTGACCTGCTGTTCGCATTGTGCTGCTATTGGGTTCTGCGCAGACCGGGCAGCGCGCCCTTGATCGTGGTTTTCGCGTTGGGACTGGCGGCGGACATGCTGCTGATGCGCCCCGTCGGGATCGGGGCACTGACCCTCGTCCTGGCGACGGAAGTGTTGCGGGGCCAATCCAGGCATCTGCGCGAAGTACCGTTCGTTGTGGAATGGGCGATGGTGGCGGCTTTGATTAGCATGGGCGTGGCGATGCAGGCCGTGCTGATCTGGATCAGCCTCGGCTCACCGCCGACCGTCGGGCAACTTGGCCGATACGCGGCCGGTACGATGCTCAGCTATCCTCTCGTCGCCCTGATCTGCGGGGGGCTGCTGGGGCTGCGCCATCGCGGCAACGGCAAATTGACGTATTCGACCTATCTGGGGGAGGGCTGACATGGCACGCGGCGACAAGGGAGGCCCCACGATCACGCGTCGTGGTCTCGTGTTGATGGGCGTTCAGCTTGCGCTGGTCGGAACGCTGGGCTGGCGGATGCGCCATCTGCAGGTGGAGGAGGCGGAACGTTACCGTCTGCTGGCCGAGGAAAACCGTATCAACATCCGGCTTCTGCCCCCGGCACGCGGGCTGATCTATGACCGTGCGGGCAATCCGATCGCGGTGAACCGGCAGAACTATCGCATCGTCATCGTGCGTGAGGGCGCGCGCGACCCCGAGGAGGTGCTGCGCCGTCTGTCCCGCCTGATCGAGATCAGCCCCGACCGGCGCGAGCGTGTCCTGCGCGATATCCACGCCCGTCCCGCCTTCGTGCCCGTCACCGTCGCGGAACATCTGGACTGGGAAAGTTTCGCCCGTGTCGCCGCGAACGCCCCCGCCCTGCCCGGCGTCCTGACGGAGGTGGGGCTGTCGCGGCACTATCCCGCAGATGACATCTTCGCCCATATCGTCGGCTATGTCGGGCCGGTTTCAGACTACGACCTCAGCCGGATCGAAGACCCCGACCCGCTGTTGCAGATCCCCGACTTCCAGATCGGCAAGAACGGGGTGGAAAAACGGGCCGAGGCAGAACTGCGCGGCGCGGCGGGAAATTCCCGCATCGAGGTGAACGCCAGCGGACGCGTCATCCGCGAACTGGACCGGGTCGAAGGACGCTCCGGCCAGGATCTGCAACTGACCATCGACAGCGGGCTACAGGACTACACCCTGCGACGGATGGAGGGGGAGAGCGCCGCCACCGTCGTGATGGACATCAGTACAGGGGAAATCGTGTCGATGGCCTCCGCGCCGTCCTTCGATCCCAACAGTTTCGTGTTCGGCATCTCGACCGGCGAATGGAACGCGCTGAACCAGAACGAATACCGACCGCTTTACAATAAGGCGGTGTCCGGATTGTACCCGCCCGGCTCCACCTTCAAGATGGTCGTCGCCCTCGCCGCGCTGGAGGATGGCGTCATCGGGCCGGGGGACACCGTGTTTTGCGGCGGCTCCATCGAGATCGGCAACCGCCGGGCCTATTGCTGGCGCCGGGGGGGCCATGGCTGGATGGACATGCGCGACAGCCTCAAGAATTCGTGCGACGTGTATTATTACGACGTCGCGCAGCGTGTCGGCATCGACAAGATCAGCGCAATGGCGAACCGTCTGGGCATCGGCGTCCGCCATGATCTGCCGCTGCCCGCCGTGCGCGCGGGAAACATGCCCGATCGCGACTGGAAAATGCGCGTACATGGTGAAAGCTGGCTGATCGGCGACACGGTCAATTCGGGTATCGGACAGGGTTTCATGCTGGCCTCCCCGTTGGAGCTGTGCGTGATGACCGCCCGGATCGCATCGGGAAATGCCGTGACGCCCAAGCTGATACGCTCGGTCGATGGTCTGCCCAGTGCGATGGATCCGGGCGAACCGATCGGGCTGAACCCGAACGCGCTGGACGCGGTGCGCGGCGGCATGTTCGCGGTGTCGAACGACCGTCGCGGCACGGCCTACCGTGCCCGCATCGCAGCACCCGGAATGGCCATGGCGGGCAAGACAGGCACCTCACAGGTTCGCCGCATAACGGAGGCGGAACGGCGCACCGGTGTTTTCCGCAATGAGGATCTGCCGTGGAACCGGCGCGACCATGCGCTGTTCGTGGCCTTCGCGCCGTTCGACGCACCGCGCTACGCCATCGCCACGATTGTCGAGCATGGCGGCGGCGGCTCAACCGCGGCCGCGCCCATCGCGCAGGATGTGCTGATCCGCGCGCTCTACGGTCCCGAACCACCGATCGAGGCCTGGCCCTCAGCCCTACACCAAACCATACGCGAACGTCGCCGTCTGGGTCAGGACAGCGCCAGCGTCCAGCGGAGCAGGGCATGATCTATTGGGAGCAGATGAACGCACGCCCGACGCCGACCGGCCCGGCGAAGCTGCTGCACGTTCACTGGCCGCTGGTGATCCTGATCTTCTGCGTCTGCGGGGCCGGATTCCTGATGCTCTATTCCGTCGCCGGCGGGAACATGGATACCTGGGCGCGCCCGCAGATGATGCGGTTCGGGCTGGGTGTCGTCGTGATGCTGATCGTGGCGATGATCCACATCGACTTCTGGCGGCGTATATCGGTGCTGACCTATATCGGCGGGCTCGCCTTGCTGGTCGCGGTGGAATTCATGGGCGAGGTCGGCATGGGTGCGCAAAGGTGGATCGACATCGGCCCCCTGCGCCTGCAACCCTCCGAAGTGATGAAGGTCGCGCTGGTCATGGTGATCGCGCAGTACTACGCATGGTTGCCGCGCGACAAGGTTTCGAACCCCTTCTGGGTGGCGCTTCCCCTTCTCATGACAGCGATCCCGGTGTTTCTGGTGCTCAGGCAACCGGATCTGGGCACCGCCATTCTGATGATCGCGGGGGCGGGCGTGGTGATGTTCCTGGCGGGCGTCAGCTGGTGGTATTTCGGAACCGCCATCGCGGTGGTCAGCGGCACGGTCTGGGCCGTGTTCGAATCGCGCGGGCAGTCGTGGCAATTGCTCAACGATTATCAGTACCGCCGCATCGACATCTTCCTCGACCCATCGATGGACCCGCTGGGGGCCGGATATCACATCACGCAGGCCAAGATCGCGCTGGGCGCGGGCGGCCTGTCGGGGCGGGGTTTCATGCAAGGCACGCAGAGCCGCCTGGATTTCCTGCCTGAAAAGCACACCGATTTCATCTTCACCTCGCTGGCTGAACAGTTCGGCTTCCTCGGCGGGTTGACCCTGCTGGGTCTGTACACCGCGATCATCATGTTCTGCCTGCTGTCCGCCTTCTCGAACCGCGACAGGTTCGGGGCGCTGATGACAGGGGGGCTGACGGCGACGTTCTTCTTCTTCTTCGCGGTGAACATGGCGATGGTCATGGGGCTGTTGCCGGTGGTCGGGGTGCCGCTGCCGCTGGTCAGCTATGGCGGTTCGGCGATGCTGGTGTTGCTGGGTGCGTTTGGCTTGATACAAAGTGCGCATATCCACCGACCGCGAGGAGCCGATGCATGATCAACGTGCTGTTTTCCGCCACACCGGAAGCCTGGACCGCCTATGCGGAACCGCTGAGGACAACCTTCGCGCAGGAGGGCATCGAGGTCGCGCTCGGCACGGATCTGGCGCCGGAAACGGTTGACTGGATCATTTATGCGCCCAATGGCGGGCTGCACGATTTCACGCCCTTCACGCGGCTGAAAGGGGTGCAAAGCCTGTGGGCCGGGGTTGAACAGATCGTGGGAAATCCAACCCTGACGGTGCCGCTCGCCCGTATGGTCGATCCCGGTTTGACGCAAGGAATGGTCGAGTGGGTGGTCGGTCATGTCCTGCGTTATCATCTGGGCATGGACGCGGATATCCAGCGAACCGACGGCGAATGGGTCAAACATCTGCCGCCGCTGGCCCAACAGCGGCCGGTCGCGATGCTGGGCCTCGGGGCGCTGGGAACCGCATGTGCGCAGGCTCTGTCCGCTCTGAACTTCGATATGCATGGTTGGAGCCGATCCGCCAGGCAGATCGACGGCCTGACCTGCCATCACGGTGATGACGGATTGGACGACATTCTTTCCACGGCCCAGATCGTCGTGACGCTGCTGCCATCGACGCCGGCCACGGAAAACCTGCTGAATGCGGATCGCCTCTCCCGACTGCCACGCGGTGCGATGCTGATCAATCCGGGTCGCGGCCCCCTGATCGACGACGAGGCCCTGATCGCCGCGCTCGATTCAGGTCAGATCGCCCACGCGACGCTGGACGTATTTAGGACCGAGCCGCTGCCGCGCGATCATCCATTCTGGACCCACCCGAAGGTGACGGTCACCCCGCATATCGCATCCGAAACCCGCCCCGACAGCGCCGCGCGAACCGCAGCACAAAACATTGCCCGTGCCCAGCGCGGTCAGCCCTTGCAGCACGTCGTGGATCGCAAGCTGGGTTATTGAGACCGGCGTGAGAATGATCCGTCGGGATTGAGGAACAAGGTCGGATCCGGGGCAATGTCAAACGCGCTCGGCATCGGCTCCGCGATAACCTGATCCGGCATAACCTGATCCGGCGCGGGCTGAGCGGACGGTGCCGGGCGCGTCAACGCGTTCGCCATCGGATCGGCGAGGTCCAGCGCCTCGGGCGGTTTTTGCGTTTCGGTATTTTCGGCAGCAACCTGCGTACGAGCACCGTCCCCGAACATGTCGGGACGCAGACACGGGTTCCACTGCTCGACACCGGTGAACGGTTCGGCGCGGCTCTCCCACGGCAGGGTACAGAATATCTCGACCCAGTCATCGGGAATCGCGGTCAGGTCGGCACCGGCCGTCAGGTCGTAGGGAATGTTGTCGTCGGTGAACTGGCGGCGCGGCTCGACCACCGGCTCCGGCTCGACAGGGGCCACGGCGACAACCTCAGGTTCCGCCACGCAACCGGCCAGCAGGGCAATCAACAGATATTTCTTCACACGACACCTCCGATGGCGCCCCGATTGGCGCCGACCTGCCCACGATGCAACAGGATATGATCCAGCAAGACGCAGGCCATCATCGCCTCCCCCACCGGGACGGCACGAATGCCGACACAGGGATCGTGACGCCCCTTGGTCACGACCTCGACGCTCTCACCTGACTTGGTGATCGAACGGCGCGGCGTCAGGATCGAGCTCGTCGGCTTGACCGCGAAGCGTACCACGACATCCTGCCCGGTCGAGATACCGCCCAGGATGCCCCCCGCATGGTTCGAGGAATAGACAGGCCCGTCCGGCCCCATGTCGATCTCGTCCGCATTTGCCTCTCCGGTCAGGGCGGCGGCGGCCATGCCCTCACCGATCTCGACGCCCTTCACGGCATTGATGCTCATCATCGCGGCGGCCAGATCGGTGTCCAGCTTGCCATAGACAGGCGCACCGATGCCTGCGGGCACGTCCTGCGCCACGACCTCGATCACCGCCCCGACGGAGGAATGCGCCTTGCGTATCCCATCCAGATATTCGGCGTAATGCGCGGCGGCGGCGGCGTCGGGGGTCCAGAACGGGTTGTTCTCAACCTCATCCCAATCGCGCGCATGGGCCACGTGCGGTCCCATTTGCACCAGCCCACCGATGATGCGCAGACCGGGGGCGAGGGTTTTCAGAACCTCCCGCGCGATGCCGCCCGCCGCGACCCGTGCGGCGGTTTCGCGCGCGGAACTGCGCCCGCCGCCGCGATAATCGCGGATACCGTATTTCTGCCAATAGGTAATGTCTGCATGACCTGGGCGAAACGTCTCGGCGATGGTTCCGTAATCCTTGGAGCGTTGGTCCGTATTCTCGATCATCAACTGGATCGGCGTGCCTGTCGTCTGCCCCTCGAACACGCCGGACAGGATGCGAACCTCGTCAGCCTCACGCCGTTGGGTTTCGAACTTGGTCTTGCCGGGTTTGCGCTTGTCCAGCCAGTGCTGGAGCATCCCCGCATCGACCGGAACACCTGGGGGGCAGCCGTCCACCGTGGCACCCAGCGCGGGGCCGTGGCTTTCACCCCAGGTGGTGACACGAAACATATGACCGAAAGAGTTGAGGGACATGTGCGCAGGCTCCTTTACAGCCGTTTACCGCGCCGGGCTGCGGGCGTCCATGCCGGTGCGAATTCACTTTCCAGAAATATCCCCGCCGGAGGCCGCGGCCGCACGTCCGGCATCGGTTACGTCATACAGGCCCCGCCCGACCCTTTCGAACCAGCCATAGTGGTTTGCGCGCATCATCGTCGCGGCCTTGCCCACATCGACCGCCCTGCCCGCGACGGCGGCCTTGCTGGTTCCATGCTCCGACAGATAGAGGGCAAGGCGCAGGCAGCCCTGACGATAGGCGGTCATCACGCCGCCACCGGGGCGGCCGCCGACCTCCGGATCGCCCTGTCGCAACTGGAACTCGCGCAGCAATCGCCCCTGTCGCCGGGCATTCGGACGCGGGCTGTAGGGGCCGGGGTCCAGCCGCACCTCCGCCACGCCGTCCTTCACCACGATCAGGCCCAGACCCAACCGGCGCAGCAGCCCCCGGATCCGCATGCCCTCCTTGCGCCCGCGCCCCGGCAGGCGCGGAACCGCCAGATAAACCACTTCGCTCATCGCCATGCGATCGACCCCTTGCAGCAACAATGCCATGGTCAGGCCCGCCTTCATCTCGACGATGACGGGCGGTTCGTCGCCGCGCACGGCCACGATATCACAGGGTCCGATCTCCCCCTTTACGGTATAGCCCTGCGCGTGCAGCAAGGCCTTGATCGGTGCGTATAGATCGGTTTCAGCCATGCTGCATGGATAGCGTGCATTGCATCGCGCGGGAAACAGGATAAGTCCCGTTCAAGCGAGGAGTTCCAGATGAGCCATTTCACAGCCCGAGAATTGCGCGACGCCTGCGGCGCGTTCGCGACCGGCGTGACCGTGGTAACAACGTCGAGCGCCGAGGGGCCGTTGGGCATCACCGCCAACAGCTTCTCATCCCTGTCGCTGGATCCTCCGCTGGTGATGTGGGCCCCTGCCCTACGCTCCGCCCGGTTCGAGGCGTTCGTTCAGGCCGAGCGGTTCACCATTCACATCCTGAACGCGGAGCAGATCGACCTCGCCGCAGCATTTGCCGGATCGGGCGACAGGCCTTTCGCGGCGCATGAATGGTCGGATGGCCCCGAGGGGGTGCCAGAGTTTGCGGGCTGCGCCGCGTTGTTCCGCTGCACCCGACACGCGGTGCATCCGGGCGGCGATCATGCCATCGTCGTGGGCCATGTCGACAGCCTGGAACACGATCCGACACCGCATCCCCTGGTGTTTCACGCGGGCCTGTATCCCCGGCTGGCTTGATTGTTATGTGAGCCCCTTTGGGGGAGCACCTTGCTTGCCCCCCTCGGGACCATCCGCTAAACCCGCCGCAATCCCCATTTCGGGTTCGAGGACTGATTGATGGCCAAGACCAAGCAGAAGAAACCCCAGCGCCCCAAGGCCGCCCCGCCGCGCGGATTTCGCGATTATTTCGGCCCCGAGGTCATTCACCGGCAGGAGATGCTGCGCACCATCACCGGCATCTATCACCAATACGGCTTCGACCCGCTGGAATCCTCGGCGGTGGAAACGGTGGAGGCTCTGGGAAAGTTCCTACCCGATGTGGACCGTCCGAACGAGGGGGTCTTTGCCTGGCAGGACGATGACGAAAGCTGGATGGCCCTGCGCTATGACCTGACCGCGCCGCTTGCGCGCGTCTATGCCCAGCATCGCAACGATCTGCCAACGCCGTACCGGCGCTACGCCGTCGGGCCGGTCTGGCGCAACGAGAAGCCGGGACCGGGCCGGTTCCGCCAGTTCTATCAATGTGACGCCGATACCGTCGGCACCCCGACCGTCGCCGCCGACGCGGAGATTTGCGCCATGCTGGCCGATGTCCTCGAAGGGGTCGGAATCCAGCGCGGCGACTACATCGTCCGGGTGAACAACCGCAAGGTTCTCAACGGCGTGATGGAGGTTGCCGGCCTGTCGGGGGAGGACAAGGCGGTTGAGCGCGGCATCGTCCTGCGCGCCATAGATAAGCTGGACCGCCTGGGTCAGGACGGCGTGCGCGCCCTGCTGGGCGAGGGGCGCAAGGACGCGTCCGGCGATTATACCAAGGGCGCCAGTCTGGGGGCTAGCCAGATTGATGTCATCATGGAGTTCATTAAAATTGGTGAACATGTGCAGATTGGACAGCAACTCACAAAAATCGACGGAGCGGAGTTCTCTCCGTTAACAGGACTGCCAAAAACTAAACCACTTGTAAGTGGACCCAGCCCAAGCTCCTATGCGGTTAAGGCGTTGTATAATCTCGTAGGCACAACGGCAGTCGGGCGCGATGGTGTAAATGAGCTTACGGAAATCGCCGACCAAATGGAAAATGCAGGCTACAGATCCAATCGCATCATCATCGACCCCTCCGTCGTGCGCGGTCTGGGCTACTATACCGGCCCGGTTTACGAGGCGGAGCTGACCTTCGAGGTGCTCGACGAAAAGGGCCGCCCGCGTCAGTTCGGCTCCGTCGCCGGGGGGGGGCGCTATGACGATCTGGTCAAGCGGTTCACCGGGCAAGAGGTTCCGGCCACCGGCGTCTCCATCGGGGTGGACCGGCTGCTGGCCGCACTCGACAACCGACTGACCCGCGCTGATGAGGTTGCAGGCCCGGTCATCGTCACCGTGATGGACCGCGACCGCATGGCCGATTACCAGTCCATGGTGGCGGAACTGCGCAATGCCGGCATCCGGGCGGAGGTCTATCTGGGCAATCCGAAGAATTTCGGCAACCAGCTCAAATACGCAGATACCCGCAACGCCCCGGTCGCGATTATCGAAGGCGCGCAGGAGAAGGAAAACGGCATCGTGCAGATCAAGGATCTGGCACTGGGTGCCCGCCTCGCCAAGGAGATCACCTCGAACGAGGAATGGAAACAGAACGCCGCGCAGTTCGAAGTCAGCCGCGCCGATCTGGTCAGCGAAGTGCGCGAATTGCTCGCACGGGCGAAATGACGGGCCCGTCGGTATGAGCGCCCTGGCCCGTCGCGGCAGCGAATACCGCAGGCTTGTGGACCTGTCCGAAACCCTGCTCGCCGGTTTCGAGCAGGCCGGATACGAGCGGATCGACCCGCCGATGCTGCATGACGCCGCGCATGTCGGCCTGGGCGGGCAGACCTTGCTGGACCTGACCTATCTGATGGGCAACGGTCTGGCCCTGCGCTCCGATTTCACGGTGCCCGTCTACCTGCTGCACGCGGAGCGGGGCCGCGATGCCGGCACGCCGCGCTATTGCTATAGCGGCCCGGTGTTCCGCCGCAGCGGCCCCGGTAACGACCGCCCGACGGAGTACTTGCAGTTGGGGATCGAGTATTTCGGATCCCTGCGGCGTGAGGCGGCGGACGTGCGCATCTTCGCCAACATCCTGTCCGCCCTGCACCGATCCGGCCTGACAGGCGTGCCGGTGATGACCGGAGACGTAGGTCTGTTCCATGCGGCGCTCGATACGCTCGACATATCCGAACGTATCCGCACCCGCCTGCGCGGCCTGTTCTGGCGACCCGAACAGTTGCGCGCGCAAATCGAGCGGATGCAATCGCCGGTCCCGCTGCCCGCCGATCTGACCGGTCCCGACATCGAGGCGCAGTTGCGCGACCGTCACGTCATCCAGGGCAAACGCACCCCTGCCGAAGTCGCGGAAATGCTGAGCGCCCGCGCCACCGATACCTTGTCCGCGGAGGCAGCGAACACCTTGCTGGCCTATCTCGACATCGCATGTCCCATTGGTGAGGTTCCCGAGCGGGTGCGCGCCGTGCTGGGCACGCGGCTGGACGATGTCCTTACCCGGTTTGAGGATCGCCTGCGCGAGCTGCGCCACCGCCTGGGACCGGAGACGGCGACCCTGCCGTTTCGTGCGGATTTCGGACGGCGGCACGAATATTACGACGGTTTTGTGTTCGAGATGACCCATGCGGATCAGATCGTTGCCGCCGGGGGGCGCTATGACCGGCTGGCGCAGAAGGTCAGTGATGCCGACTGGCCTGCCATCGGCGGCATGATCCGCCCGCAAATCCTGCTCTCTGCCCTGGATGAGGTGGCACCATGAGCGCGCTTAAACTCGGCCTGCCGTCCAAGGGGCGCCTGCAACAGGACGCGATCGACTGGTTCGCCAAGGCTG
Organism: Pontivivens nitratireducens; assembly: GCF_014235845.1. Classification (GTDB taxonomy): domain Bacteria; phylum Pseudomonadota; class Alphaproteobacteria; order Rhodobacterales; family Rhodobacteraceae; genus Pontivivens; species Pontivivens nitratireducens. The sequence continues at coordinate 169,484 of NZ_JACJUQ010000007.1, forward strand.
ACGTGACCGTCGCGCGCACCGGGTCGGACCGGGAATATGCCGGGCGGGTCACCGGCCTCGACGGAATCGAGTTGGTGCTGCTTTCCGCCAGTGAGATCCCCAGAGAGCTCGCCGCCGGGCGCATTCACCTCGGCGTTACGGGTGAGGATCTGATTCAGGAGAAACTGGCCGACTGGGCCGCGATCACGCCCAAGGTCACGCATATGGGCTTCGGCTTTGCCGATCTGATCATCGCCGTTCCGACAAGCTGGGCCGATGTGACGACCCTGCGCGATCTGGACGATGCCGCAGCACAGTTTCACGCCAATCACGGCCATCGCCTGCGGATCGCCACGAAGTATCACAACCTCGTGCGTGGTTTTCTGAGCCAGCACGGCGTCGCGGATTTCGAGATCGTGGATTCGCAAGGTGCCACCGAGGGCACGATCAAGAACCAGACCGCCGAGGCCATCGCCGACATCACGTCGAGCGGTGCGACCCTGACCGCGAACCACCTGCGCATCCTGACAGATGGTGAGATTCTGAAATCGCAGGCGACCCTGTTCGCCGCCAGAAACGCGCACTGGTCGCAGGCGAACCGCGAAACCTTCGCCACGTTGCGTGAGCGTCTGGGCCTGTCGCCGGACCTCGGGCCCGATCTCTAACGCACGCCCAGCGCGGCGAGGGCGCTGGCCAGTTCGGGCGGCAGTGCCGTTTCATTCAGTCTGTCGGCGCTCAGGTCCGCCGGCGCGTCGGTCATGGAAAGATATCGCCAGCCCTGAAAGGGGCGGCGCGGCACGGCTTCCGTCTTGATGACGTCATCGTGCAAGACGATGCCGCAGCGGCGGATGCCATCCTCGCCGATCACTTCCTCCAGACGCAGGACCCTCTGCCGGGCCAGAACCACACCCTTGAACACCCAGTAGAGCGAACCGCCCGTCAGCAGCTCCGCCTCGCGCTTGGGCCACATGCGGGTGATGTGGCGATGCTCCGGCGGCTCCCCCCGTGCGGTGCGGATCGCGCGCAGACGTTTCTGCCAGTCGAGAAGGTCGTCGATCCCCTCGGCGCCCACGCACAGCTTGATCAGGTTGACCGGTTCGGTGGGCATGTCGGGGTCCTCTCAGGTTTCGCATCGTGATAGGCAATTATCCGATGCCGCATAATGGGACGGATTGCCACCGGTTGACACGTGTTCAACGCACTTCATACTCAACCCGCCCCCCACGAACAGATTGCAGGCCGTACCATGTCCGATTTCGCAGCCCCTATCGCGCAGCAGATTTGGGAGATGAAGTACCGTTTTCAACCGCCCGAAGGCGGCGGGGACGAGACGGTCGCGGATACGTGGCGTCGCATCGCCCGCGCCCTGGCGCAGGATGAGGACGACCCCGCCCATTGGGAGGAACAGTTCTACACCGCGCTCAGCGATTTCAGGTTCCTGCCTGCCGGGCGCATCGTGGCGGGCGCAGGAACGCAGCGCAGCGTGACCCTGTTCAACTGCTTCGTCATGGGAACGATCCCGGATTCGCTCAGCGGTATCTTCGAGGCGCTGCGCGAGGCGGCGCTGACCATGCAGCAGGGCGGCGGGATCGGTTACGACTTCTCGACGATCCGCCCCAGGGGCGCGCCGGTCGCGGGTGTCGGTGCCGATGCCTCCGGTCCGCTCAGCTTCATGGATGTCTGGGATTCCATGTGCCGCACGATCATGAGCGCGGGCGCCCGGCGCGGTGCGATGATGGCGACCCTGCGCTGCGATCATCCCGATATCGAGGATTTCATCACCGCCAAGCAAGACCCGATGCGGCTGCGCAACTTCAACCTGTCCGTCCTCATCACCGATGCGTTCATGGAGGCGGTGGAGACCGGGCAGACCTGGGACCTGACCTTCGGCGGCACGGTCTATCGCACCGTCAATGCCCGCGATCTGTGGGATCTGATCATGCGGTCCACCTATGATTACGCGGAACCCGGCGTGATCTTCATCGACCGGATCAACCGGCGCAACAACCTGTACTACGCCGAGGAGATCTCGGCCACCAACCCCTGCGGTGAACAGCCTCTGCCCCCCTATGGCGCGTGCCTGCTCGGCTCGATCAACCTCGCCCGGCTGGTCAGCGACCCTTTCACCGATCAGGCGACATTGGACGATGACACGCTGAGCGATCTGGTGGCGCTGGCCGTGCGGATGATGGACAACGTGGTGGATACGTCCCGCTTCCCCCTGCCCGAACAGAGGGAGGAGGCGCAGGCCAAGCGTCGGATCGGCCTCGGCGTCACCGGTCTGGCCGATGCCCTGCTGATGGTGGGGGAGCGGTATGGATCGAAGGAAGCCGCGCGGCGGACCGAGCAGTGGCTGCACCGGATCGCGCGCGCGGCCTATCTGGCCTCCGCGCATCTGGCGCAGGAGAAGGGCGCCTTTCCCCTGTTCGATCCGGAGGCCTTCCTCGCCTCCGAAACCATGATGGAGATGGACGCCGATGTCAGGCGCGCCGTCAGCAAGCACGGCATCCGCAACGCCCTGCTGACCTCGATCGCGCCCACCGGCACGATCTCCCTCTTCGCGGGCAATGTATCGAGCGGGATCGAGCCGGTCTTCGCCTATTCCTACACCCGCAAGGTTCTGCAAAAGAACGGCACCAAAACGGAGGAGGAGGTCGTGGACTACGCGGTGCAGCTTTACCGCGACCTGCATGGCAACGGCCCGCTGCCCGAGCATTTCGTCAATGCCCAGACCCTCGACCCGATCGAACATGTCCGCATGCAGGCCGCCGCACAGAAATGGATCGACAGCTCGATCAGCAAGACCATCAACTGCCCCGCCGACATCGACTTCGACGCGTTCAAGGATGTCTACCTCGAAGCATGGGGCACCGGCTGCAAGGGCTGCACAACCTATCGCCCGAATGACGTCACGGGGAGCGTGCTGAGCCTGGCCGAGGCCACGTCACCGCCCGTGGAAGCGCCGAAATTCGAAACGCCGATCGACCGACCCGATGCCGTGGATGGCATGACCTACAAGATCAAATGGCCGAACTCGGAACATGCGATCTACATCACGCTCAACGACGTGATCGTGGACGGGGTACGGCGGCCTCTGGAAATCTTCATCAACTCCAAGAACATGGAGCATTTCGCCTGGACCGTCGCACTGACCCGCATGATTTCCGCCGTATTCCGCCGTGGCGGAGATGTCAGCTTCGTGGTGGAGGAGCTGAAGGCCGTCTTCGACCCGCGCGGCGGTGCGTGGATGCAAGGCAAATACGTGCCTTCGATCCTCGCCGCGATCGGAGGCGTGATCGAAAAGCACATGATCTCCATCGGTTTTCTCACCGCCGAAGGGGCCGGGCTCAGCATCGATCCAGTGACAGCCCGCATAAACTCCGCCACCCCCGGCCCCGCCTGCCCCAATTGCGGCGCATTCGAGATGCGGATGCAGGAAGGATGCCTGACCTGCGGAAACTGCGGCTATTCGAAATGCTCTGGGTGACGAGCTAAGTTGAAGCGACCATCAAAAGTTGGCCATTGGACCGGCCAAATGTCCATCGCGACAAGCAAGTCGTGTCCATTGCGGCACGTCTTCTTGCCGGATATCCATATGCCGCCCGCACAGGTCGCAAGATGTGGTGGTTAGTTCGATATGTAGTTGACATAATAGTTATACAGGTTATGATATTTGTGTTTCGCTATCATCCTCATCGCCGGGTTCATGCTGAGCGCCGATCAGATGGGGGGCGGCCTCGGGTCGACGGGCCTCGCGCCCCGACAGCCCGTGTCGGTCGCCGTGACCGAGCATCCCAGCGATGCCGGAAGCGGTCCGTGGAAGCAACAGGCAACTTCAGAGGCAGGACGAGGCATACCGGTGCGTCCGCCAGAGAGAACAAGCGATCGTGGGAAAGTTATTCGAACTCTGCCGCAAACAAGATGCGCTTCATAAGGCTTGGCGCCGAATTCGCGCAAACGGAGCCCGGTCAAAGTCTGAAGAGACCCGTAGTGCGATTGAGGACTTTGATCGCACTGCAAACAGGGACATATTGAGAATCCAGCGACGCCTTCGTGAGGGAACGTTTGAATTTGATCCGCAGAAAGGTGTTCTGAAGTCCAAAAGCAGCGGCGGCAAGCGCGGCATCGTCATGGCATCTGTCCACAACCGGATAGTTGAGCGGGCACTACTCGATACCTTACAAGATAAGGTCGAGGTGGCGCGCCAAGCGGGAATACAGAAGAGCAGCTTCGGCGGAGTTCCAAATCGTTCAGTCCCTCACGCGCTAAAGTTTCTAAATGATGCGTTCAAGAGTGACCATACATTCTTCGTGCGCTCGGATATTTCCGGTTTTTTCGATGGCATCCCTCGCAAGGTAGTTCTTGAGCGCATCGCTCATGGCGTTGACGATGAGCGTTTCCTGAAGTTGTTGGATGACGCCACCACGGTAACGCTTGGAAACGAGGAAGTTCTGGGAGAGGACCGATCCGTATTTCCGACAGATAGCGAGGGTGTAGCTCAAGGGTCGCCCTTATCGCCGCTCTTTGGGAACATTCTCCTACAGCCCTCGATGAACAGTTTAATGAACGCGGCATTTTATGCGCGCGCTTCATCGACGATTTCGTTTTGCTTGGACCGTCTGAGACGAAGGTCAAGAAGGCGTTTGCAAGCGCACGGAAATTCCTCGCTGAGCATGGCATGCGATGTCACGACCCTTTCGCGGCTTCAGTCTCTGCGGAAAAAGCTCAATATGGCCGAGTCGCGGATGGTTTTGATTTTCTCGGCTACAATTGCCGTCCTGGGCTCTGGCAGCCATCGCGTCGAGCTCGAAAGGGTATTTTGGAAGCCGTAGATGGCCATCTGGCTGCTGGCAGGAGGGCAATTGAGGAGGTTCGGAAGGCGGAAAATAGTTTTGCAACTCGCCAACGCTACGCTCAGACCCTCGCCTTGGTCGACCGAGTCCTGCGTGGGTGGGGCGAGTCGTTCGCATACACCACAAGCGGCGAAACCATGGACGGTCTCGACATTAAGGTCGACGAGAAACTCGAAAGCTTTCGTTCACTCGACTGGAACAAAATATTCAGCCTTCTCAGGATCTTCAGCGAACTCTCGATGATAGTCTGCATGGAGAACCTCAAGAGCAGGTCGGCCGTCGATGATAAACTCATTCGCAGGGATGCGACTCCCCGTGACCCGGCCAACGCCGACAAAGCCTTTTCCTGGGATCTTGGTCCAGATCCGATCTCCCTCGCTCAGCATACGGAGCGAGTTGCTATACCATGTGCCCCCGCCGTCCATGCCCATCCGGAAGGCAAGTCAAACGGAAAGTCCCCAATTTTGTCGACTTTTGCGGGTCGAACGCCGTTAGCTTGACCGTATTCCGCAATGTCCTCCTTGGCCTTTTCAAGCAGATTAGACGCCGGTTCATCTGTCGGGTCCTGCTTCACCAGTTTGCCGCGAACGGCGAGGTTGAGGATGGTTTGGCGGAGGGTTTTGATCTGGTCGGCGCGCGTGGTGAGGGCTGGCAGCGCCTCGAGGGCGAAGGCGGCGTGGGCGGGAAAGTCCTCGGGCGTGGTGTCGGGGGCGGTCAGGCGGGCGAGGCTGGCTGCGGTGAGCTTGTCGCGCGACTCCTCGCGGGTCTTGCGGGCCTCCTCCAGCCGATCACAGAGCGCCATGAGCTCATCGACCTTGGCGACGATCCGGTGCTGCTCGGCGAGAGGGGGTAGAGGGAAAGGCGAGCTCGTGAAATACTCGCTGGACACACGTTTTTGCCCAGCGGTGCCCGTCATCCTGAGAATGCCGCTCTCGATGAATTGCGGGCTCTTCATGAACAGCACCACATAGTCAGGATCAACGAGGACCGGCCTCAGAATATGAAGTTCTGTTGTGCCGCTTCCGAAGTCTCCAGTTAGATTGCGGAAAACGGTGGATTTCCCGTTTTCGAAACAGGGCGTGATCTTCGCAAGTCCAACATCGCCTTCTGCGAAATGCGTATAGCCTTTTTTGATTTCGCCCCGCATGAATGATGCGGTCGAGGAGGTCGCCGCGATCGGGAGGCTCAAGCCCAACCTGGTCGCAGAAGTTGACCAGAAGTTTCCAGATGAGCTTCGAATCCGTGGAGGCCGTTACCGGGGGCAATTCGAACTTCGAGTAACGGCGCTGGACCTGGTGGTCGAACGAGATGCTATCCCAGAGTGTCCCGACACCGGAGAGGATTACAATCACGGCACCGTCGCCCTGCATCAGGGATTTGAAGGTCTTGAGGATGTGTGGTGCCTCGGACTTTGAGCCATGCGGAAACAGATCGTGGGCCTCATCGATCCAGAAGACGACCGTTCCCAGAGTCTGGAAGCGCTCGCGGAGAAGCTCCCACATGCCCCATACGGTGAGCCTCTTCTCACCCACCGGATAGCCAGTTGCCTTGAGGGCTGCCTGCGCCACGCTTTTGAGAGTCGCAGGATTGGGGACGGTAATGCCGATCACCGGCCTGGTTGTATCGGTGGCCTCCAGTCCCGGCTGAGCGGCAAGGCCGCGCTTCACGAGTGAGGTTTTCCCCCCACCCGCGCCGTCCACGACGATGATGCCTCGGGTTTCACCCGTAGACGTGAACCTTACGGGTTCGACGTTGCCCGTGTCCTCGTCGATTGCGATCACACGGTCGAGCGCCGTTGCGAGATCGCGATCCCGCTTCGTGGCAATGTAGCGCTGGCGAATACCCGCGACGGCGACGCGGATATTCTCTTTGGAGCTTTGGATATCCGAGATGCACTTGAAACGACCCAATCGCGTCTCCTCCGCAAAGGCATCAAGCCAGAGCGCGGCAATGCCCTGGGGGCGACTTACAGGTGGCTCGCGTCACGTAAGAACACCAAAGATCCCGGCGACATCCGACGTATCATGCGCGAGCACATTTTCGCGATGATCGAAGTCGCGCCAGGGACAAAGATCTTGGGTGAGAGCCTCGTTCAGCGTCGGCTCCACAGCGTCGTGTCCTTGGCTTCAGAAGCAAAGCTCAACCCCCGGACGCTCCGGAATGTCCTCGCGGCCCGCGGGCTGATCCCCGCCGAGGACAATGCCGCCGGCCATCACGTCTTCGAGGCGGCCGCGGGCGAACGCGTTGCGGCATCGATCGCACGGTCAACCAAGATCGCGTCACTTCCTGCGGCGATGAACTGCACCCAGCCTCAGGCTGGACAACTCGTCGATGAGGGCATGCTTGATCCCATCGCGGACGGTCGGAGATACGCCGTTGGGCGAACGCGAAAGGCGATCGACAACCGGGATATCGAGAGGTTCCTCTCGGCGCTGCATGCGTCCGCGCAATCCGTTGACATGGCTGCCGACGGGATGGTGACGATCGCAAAGGCCGCCGAGAAGGCAAAGCTGTCCTGCATCGAGATCGTGCATCTCGTGCTTGGCGGCTTGCCGTGGGGCGCTATCGAGTGCGTCGTCTGATGGCGAAGATGGGTCTTGAGGCAATCTATAAACGTCCCAGAACCAGCCAACCGCATCCACAGCACCCGGTCTTCCCGTATCTACTGAGGAAGATGATGATCGACCGCCCCAATCATGTCTGGTGCGCCGACATCACGTTTGTGCCGGTTCGGAACGGCTTCTTGTATCTGGTCGCCATCATGGATTGGGCCACGCGCAAGGTCCTGAGCTGGCGGCTCAGCAACACGATGCACGCCGACTTCTGCGTCGAGGCGCTGAACGAGGCCATCGCCAGATACGGCCCGCCCGAGATCATGAATACGGATCAAGGATCGCAGTTCACAGGCTCAGCCTGGATCACACCGCTGACCGAGGCCGGTGTGCGCATCTCCATGGACGGGCGCGGGCGCTACCTTGATAACATCTTCATCGAACGATTGTGGCGCAGCCTGAAGCAGGAGGCCATCTACCTTGAAGAAATCGACGATGGCTTCAAGGCCCGCCGCGTCATCAAGGACTGGATGGCCTTCTACAACACCAGACGACCCCATTCCGCGCTTGATCGGCAGACGCCCGACGAAGCATATTGGGCAGGCTTGGAAGAGCAAAAAGCAGCATGAAACCTAAACCCTATACACCTTAGAAACGCTGCAAACCTGTCCGAAAAGGTGGGACCACTTCAGTAATTCATGTGGTGACTACTGTAAGTGAAATTTAAGTTGATCGCGCAGTAATTATATTTTCAGTATATCATACTGATTCGGGTGTGAAATCCATCCGACCGTGCTGCCGACTTGCCGCGCTATACAAATCTGGTCAGGGGGCGGGCCTTGATCATTTTGGGATCATTCTGGGGGAACGACTGATGATCTATGCTGACCGCTTGGCCATTTTGAAAACTGCTGCAAACTGGTGTCGGCATGTTTCAGGCGTTCGGATGTCATTCATCCTGAGCGTGCTGTTTTCCACAATCCTGGGCTTCATGCTGATGTTGGGATCGCCTCAGGCGGCGCATGCGGCAATCACCGATTGTACGAACATGGTATCGCCTAATGAGTATGCTCTGAACCTGATTCAAGATACTTGCATGATAAATACTGCTGTTCCCGTCGAAGATCAGACAAGTGACGAGTTTCTCTTTATTCAGCCCGTCTATGATACCGGCAACGCGAACTTTCGATATGTATCGAACGCGAACAATCTGTTCTACCATGTGTCATCGGCGTCCGGGTCTGGAACAGTTGGCGGCAGCACTTGGGTTGTTACGTTGGATTGTAATGCCGGATGTACGGTATCCCCGGTCTCGGGCGCGTCGTTTGTCCCCTTCACCTATACGTTCAGCGGCACTACAGGAAGCATGAGTGGCGGCGCGGCGCCCGAGCTGGACGTCCGCAACAGCGCGGACAATGCCGATATCGGTGACGGAAGTACAACGATCACTACGGCGCTTGGTACGGATTTCGGCACTGTTACTGTCGGCTCGACCGCCACCAACAGCTTCCGGGCGGAAAACAACGGCACTTCAGCGCTGACCTTTGGTACGGACGCGCTGGCGATATCCAATACAACGGACTTTCAGATCACCGCCGACCTGACCAACTCCGGAACCGTGGCAAGCTCGGGCGTGAACACGTTCTCTATCCGTTTCAATCCGGCCACGGGCGGGACGAAGACATCGACAGTCACCATTCGGTCAGATGATGACGATGAAGACCCATATACGTTCTCAATTCGCGGCACGGGCAACTCCTTGCCCGCGGCGGAGGCCGGGAGCAATGCTGTCGTCGACAGCGGGAATGACGTCATGCTCGACAGCGCGGGGTCCGTTGCCAATGATGCGGGCCAGACGCTGACCTATGCCTGGGCCCAGACCGCCGGTCCCGCCGTCG
>NZ_JACJUQ010000007.1:178775-181095 GCF_014235845.1 Pontivivens nitratireducens
CAGCGCGGGGTCCGTTGCCAATGATGCGGGCCAGACGCTGACCTATGCCTGGGCCCAGACCGCCGGTCCCGCCGTCGAGCTGGACGATGATGAAAGTGCGACGCCCAGCTTCACCGCGCCGACGCTGGCCATCGGCGATGCCGATGTGACGCTGACCTTCGTTCTGACCGTGGATGACGGCTTCGACACCGCGACCGACAGTGTGACGATCACCGTCACGGCGCCGCTTGATACGCAAGCCCCGGTCATTGCTGGTATCGGGGATATTGCGGTGGACACCGATCCGGGCGTCAACACGGCCTCGGTCGTGCTGACTGCGACGATCACCGACAATTCCGGTGAGACGATCCTGCCGATATTCTCGATCGACGGCACGGTTATCACCAGCCCGTTTGACTTTCCCGTCGGTGCCACAACCGTAGTCGTGGACGCGCAGGACAGCGCGGGAAACGCCGCCGTGCAACAGAGCTTCGTGGTGAGCGTGACGGACACGACGCCACCGGAGGAGCCGGTTGTTGTCACGTTGATTGCCACATCGGACAGTCAGGTGAACCTGTCCGGCACTGTGGAACCGGGAAGCACCGTGACGGTAACGTTCCCGGATGGCAGCACGCAAAGCGTGACGGCGGATGCCAGCACCGGCGCGTTCACCTTGACCTCGGATACGCCGCAACAATCGGGTGTGGTCACGATTGTCGCAACGGACGTGGCGATGAATAATTCCGATCCCACCGAGGTCGACTTTATTGGCGACGATACATCGCCGACGGTTTCTATCGGTGCATTGAGCGGTCCGACCAACGGCACCTATACCGCCGTGATTACCCTGTCCGAGGACAGCAGCGACTTTGACGCCAGCGATCTGACGTTGGACAATGCCACGGCGACGCTTAGCGGCGGGGGAAGCAGTTATACCGCCACAGTGACGCCGGACAGTGATGGCGCCGTCACCCTTTCCGTGGCCGCAGGTACGTTTACGGATCCGGCGGGCAACAGCAACGATGCCTCGAACACGGTCAGCGCCGTTTATGACGGGACCGCGCCGACGGTCAGCATTTCGGGCGCGCCTGACGCGCTTGAAGGGGACGGGGCGTTCACCCTCAACATCACGTTCTCGGAGCCGGTGACGGGCTTTGTCGCCGCTGACATCAGCAGCACCAATGCAATCGTGACCGGGGTGAGTGGCAGCGATGCATCGTATATCGCGAATTTGCGCGCGTCGGGGACCGGGGATGTTCAGGTTTCCGTTCCTGCCAACGTTGCCGCCGATGCCGCCGGAAACGGCAATCTGGCATCCAATCTGGTTGTCATCAGCGATTTCACCATTGAACGAACGCAGGAGCTGATCGCGTCCTACATGCAGACCCGGGCGAACCAGTTGCTGCTCAACCAGCCGGATCTGATGTCGTTCCTTTCGGGTAGTCCTCGTGGGGAGTTCTATTTCGTCGCAACGCCGGAGACGGGAAATTTGGACTTTGCGTCCAATGCGAACAGCCCTGTCTGGGCGCAGGCGAGCGCATCGTGGACGAATGACGGGGACAGCAGAAGCGAATATGTGTTCGGCGCCCTGGGCGCGCACCGAACCGTAAACGAAAACTTGCTGGTTGGCGCAATGCTTCAGTTCGATCATCTGAATGAGGATACCGGCAGTGCCTCGATCGGGGGCACGGGCTGGATGGTCGGGCCGTACTTCGTGGCGCGCAGTGCTGTCCAGCCGCTCTATTTCGAGGGGCGCTTGCTCTATGGTGAGAGCGACAACGACGTCTCGCCTTTCGGAACCTACGAGGACAGCGTCGACACGACGCGTTTGCTGGCGCAACTGAAAGTCGCGGGTGAGCTTGCCTATGGTGCCACCACCCTTTCGCCGTTCGTGGATGCGTCCTACACCACCGACGATCAGGACAGCTATATCGACAGCCTGGGCAACCCCATTCCCGAACAGGGCATCACGCTCGGCCAGATCGAGGTCGGGATGGATTTCAGCGTCATGGTGCCGGTCAACACCGAGGAGCTGGAGCTTTGGGGCGGTGTGTCAGGCATCTGGTCGCATACCAGCGGCAGCGGACACGCCTCAACCGTCACCCCCGATTACGATGGTGGACGGGCCCGGGTCGAGCTGGGCATCAACCACCAGATTTCGATGGATCAAAGCTTCACCGCAGGGACCTATTATGATGGCATCGGTGTTGGCGATTACGAAAGCTACGGGCTGAGCCTCGGCTATCAGATGCAGTTCTGACATCGGACTAGGGCCTGTCCCCATAATCAGGCTTCCCCATTCGTTCGTCGCGTGATTCAGTATCTCCGACAGAGGAGGTTG
>NZ_JACJUQ010000008.1 GCF_014235845.1 Pontivivens nitratireducens
CCGGAGAACTTCCTGGCAGCCATCAAGCTCGCAGCGATCCGCATCTGGATTGCTGATCAATGAGTCCACACCCTAGCTGGCCTAAGCACGTCCTTGTCTAGGGCGCGTCCATCGCGGCCAGTCCGGGCGCACCCAGCGATGTGACGTACAACGTGCCGTCCACCTCCATCGCCCCGGTGACGAGGGAATATTCCCCCTCCGGCGCTTGCAGAACGTCCAGTATCTGCCCCTCCCCATCGATCCGCATCAAGATGCCGTGATGAACGGGCGCGGGGCGCACGACCTCGGGCAGACGCCAGATGATGTTGCGCAGCGTCGGATAGGGCGCGAGCGCGTCCGCGATCGCCTGTCGGGGTGAGACGAGGCCGACCCAATACGTGCCATCGCCCTGCGCCTGAATGTTGTCGGGAAAGCCGGGCAGACCATCCAGAATAACCTCACGCGTGCCGGTTTCCAGATCGTGCTTCCAGATCCGGTATTCGCCGGTTTCCGCGATCAGCAGCGCATCCTGTTGCGGTGTCAGCGCGATACCGTTGGTGAAGTTGAACCCGTCGGCCACCTGCGTCAGACCGTCCGGCGACCAGTGCAGGACATGCCCGGTGCGACGATGTTCCCACAGATCAACGACCGAGGATGCCAGCGTTCCACCCTGCGCCTGCGGATCGTGCCGCCGGGTGGAGACGGAGAAATACACCGACCCGTCCCGCGCCGGGGCCACCTGGTTGGCATAGCGGATCGGCGCGTCGTCATACCGATCGGCAAGCACCTCGGTGCCGTTCGCCTGCGTCCAGCGAAGCAATCCCAGATAGCTGTCAGCGATGTAGAGCGCGCCATCCCCGCCGAATTCGAGGCCCAGAGGCCGACCGCCCAGCCGTCCGACATGGGTCATCTCGCGGTCATCAACGCGCCACAACCCGCTTTGCAGGCTGGTCACCCAGGCCACGCCCGCCGCATCGACGGCGATATCCTCGGGGCCCTCTTCGCCTGCCATATCCAGAATCTCGACCGAGGCCAGCCGCTGGTTCGGCGCAAACGAACCCGTCAGGCCGGGATCGTGCGAGGGTGTGTAGGCGACAGGGGCGATGCCGGTGGGGCTGAAGCCCAGATACCAGATCGCGAAAATGGCGATCACCGCATAGGACAGCATTCTAAAGGCGCGATACATTTGAAGCGGGTTCCTCTCTTTTTACAGAACCCTGCGCGGAAAAACCCCTGTCAGGCAAGCACGCTGTCTTGAAACCCCCATCCATCGGCGCGACATGGGGCAGGAACGAAAGGACGCTCGCATGGCTCTTACCCCTCACCCCGAGGTAATGGATTTTCTGCTGACACGCCGGTCGCGCCCCGCGCCGACATTGACCGGCCCAGCCCCCGATCGCACCACGCTGATGCCGATACTGGAGGCCGCCGCCCGCACCCCCGATCATGGCAAGCTGGAACCCTGGCGCTTTATCGTGCTGGAGGGGGCGGCCCTGACCCGGTTGGCGGATCTGACATTGAAGCGTGGCACCGCGAAGGCGGAGCCGGAGGAGAAGCTGGCAAAGGCCGCGAACCATTTCCGCACCGCGCACCAAATCGTCGCCGTCATCGCCAGCCCGCAGCCCAGTGAGAAGGTCCCCGCAATCGAACAGCACCTGTCGGCGGGTGCGGTCTGCCTCGCCCTGCTCAACGCCGCACAGGCGAGCGGCTGGGGTGCAAACTGGCTGACCGGCTGGATGGCGATGGACCCCGAATGGCTGCGCGAGGGTCTGTCGCTGCAAGCAGGCGAATTCGTCGCGGGCTTCATCCATATCGGCACGCAAACCAGCACGCCCCCCGATCGCCCCCGCCCCGATCTGGAGGCCATCACCACATGGGTTCAGGAATGATCGCCCCCATTCTGGCCGCGCTGAACCAACTGCCCGACCCCAAATTCCGAATGGTCCTGCTCAAGGCTGTCGCGATGACGCTGGGGGTGCTGATCGTGCTCTACACGCTGGTGGGCTATCTGGTGTCGGGCATCGACCCGTTCAGCCTGCCGTGGATCGGCATGGTAGACCCTGCTGGCCTCCTCGCCGGATTGGCGGTCGGTGCGATGATGCTGGCATCGGTGTTCCTGATGATTCCGGTGGCGTCGCTGTGCATCGGGTTCCTGCTCGACGATATTGCCGAGGCGGTGGAGCAGAAACACTACGCGCATCTGCCTGCGGCCACGCCGCCCGGCCTGTTGACCACCATCGTCGATACGGTGCGGTTCTTCGTGATTCTGGTGGTGGCGAACATCGCGGCGCTGGCGATCTATCTGCTGGTGGCCCCTCTGGCGCCGTTCATCTTCTATCTGGTGAACGGATACCTTCTGGGCCGCGAATATTTCCAGCTGGTCGCCCTGCGCCGCCTGCCCCCGCGTGAGGCGAGCGCGCTCAGAAAATCCAATCGCGGACGCATCTGGGTGATGGGTATCGCGATGGCCGTGCCGCTGTCGATTCCGGTGCTGAACCTGATCGTGCCGCTGATCGGGGTGGCGGCCTATACGCACCTGTTCCATCGGCTGCGCGGGAATGTCAGCACTCAGGCAGGTTTCAACACTCAGGCACGTTGACGGCCAGCCCACCTTGCGAGGTTTCCTTGTAGCGTCGATCCATGTCGCGTCCTGTCTGGCGCATCGTCTCGACGCAGGCATCGAGGCTGACCAGATGCCGACCGTCGCCGCGCAACGACAGGGAGGCCGCCGAAACCGCCTTGATGGCACCCAATCCATTGCGCTCGATGCAGGGTGCCTGCACCAGCCCCTTGATCGGATCGCATGTCATGCCGAGGTGATGCTCCAACGCGATTTCAGCTGCATTCTCCACCTGCTCGGGCGTGCCGTCCATCACGGCGCACAATCCCGCAGCGGCCATCGCGGCGGCGGAGCCGACCTCGCCTTGGCACCCAACCTCCGCGCCTGAGATCGAGGCATTGCTCTTGATCAGCCCCCCGACGGCAGCGGCCGTCAGCAGAAAGTCCGGGATCAGACCGCGATGCGCCCCCGGCACATGATCCAGCCAGTAACGGATCGTTCCAGGCACGACCCCTGCCGCACCATTGGTCGGTGCGGTTACGACCTGACCACCGGCGGCGTTTTCCTCATTCACGGCCATCGCATAGACCGACAGCCAGTCGTTGACGGTATGGGGGGCGGACAGGTTGCGGCCCCGTTCCTCCAGCAACTGGCGATGAATGTGGCCCGCACGCCGGCGCAGGTTCAGCCCGCCCGGCAGGATCCCGTCGGTGGCGATGCCGCGCGCGATGCAATCCTCCATCACCCGCCAGATCCGGTCGAGACCTTTGTCCAGATCCTCCGCCGAGCGGGCCGCCAGTTCGTTGCGGCGCTTCATCTGCGCGATGGAATGTCCGCTTTCGCGCGCCATGCGCAGCATCTCCGCCGCGGTTCTGAACGGATGCGGCACGCCCTCGGGCATGGTATCCTCGCCCTGCCGGTCCAGTTCGCGCGCGGTCATGACGAAGCCGCCGCCGACGGAATAATAGGTCTCCGTCATGTGCAGGTTGCCTGCAACGTCATAGGCGCGCAGCACCATGCCGTTCGTGTGACCGGGCAGCATTTCGTCATAGTCGAAGATCAGATCGGTTTCGGGCGCGTAGGCAAGCGCGGGCAAGCCATCGGGCCGCAGTGTCCCGGTCTCATACAAGGTTGCCAGTTCGTGCTCCGCCGCCACCACGTCGAAGGTCGCTGGCGCATGGCCCAGCAGGCCCAGATGGACCGCGCGATCGGTCGCGTGCCCCTTGCCCGTGAACGCGAGGGAGCCGTGCAACCGCGCCTCGATCCGGGCCGCCTCACCCGCGCCGGGCACCCGGTCTGCGCCGCTGCGCAGGGCCTCCAGAAAACGGGCCGCCGCCACCATCGGCCCCATAGTATGAGAGGATGAGGGCCCGACTCCGATCTTGAAAATATCGAATACACTTAGAAACATGATCCCCTCCGTCACCCTCCTTTTATCCTGCGCAAACCCGTCCCGCGTTCCGAATGCGACGCTGATCCGACCGTGCGCGCCCCTGCGCCAGCGAAGCTTTTGCCGCAGGTTGGCCTCTCGCCCCCGGGCGCTTTCCCGCTAGATGGCCCCATATGACACCGTTCGCGAATTTATTGGAACAGTTGGCCTTCACGCCCGGCCGCAATGGCAAGCTTGTGCTGTTGCGCCGTTATTTCAGCAGCACCCCGGACCCGGATCGCGGCTGGGCGCTGGCCGCGCTGGCCGGAACTCTGGATCTGCCGCATGTGACCCCCTCGGTCATTCGCGGCATGATGGAGGAGCGGATGGACCCGGTGCTGTTCGCCCTGTCGCGCGCCTATGTCGGGGATCTGGCGGAAACCGTGTCGCTGCTGTGGCCGGAGCCTGAGGAAACCTCGCCCCCCAGTCTGGATGAGGTCGTCACCCGCCTGCTGGCCTCCAGCCGGTCCGACCGGCCAGCGGTCCTGGCCGGTTTGCTGAACCGGTGCGAGGCCTCGGCCAGACTGGCGCTTATCAAGCTGTGCACGGGGGGAATGCGGGTCGGCGTATCCACCCGCATGGCACAAAACGCGCTGGCGGATGCGGACCATCCGGTTGAGGTGATCGAACGTCTGTGGTTCGCGATCGACCCGCCCTATGGTGAGCTGTTCCGCTGGCTCGACGGCGGTCCGCGCCCCGATGTGGACCTGTCGCTGGCCTATCGCCCGATGATGCTGGCCCACCCGGTGGAGGAACGCTTCACCACACTCGACCCGGCGGATTATGTCGCGGAGTGGAAATGGGACGGCATCCGCGTGCAGGCGGTCGCCACGCCGGGCGGTCGCAGGCTCTACACCCGCACCGGGGACGACATCTCCGACAGCTTCCCCGATATCGTCGAGGCGATGGACTGGCACGGCTGCATTGACGGCGAATTGCTGGTGATGCGCGATCAGGCCGTCGCGCCCTTTGCCGATCTGCAAAAACGGCTGGGGCGCAAGCGGGTGGGAAAGAAGACCCTCACCGATTTTCCCGCGCATATCCGCGCCTATGACCTGCTCGACCATGACGGCGAGGATTTGCGCGATCTGCCATGGACGCAGCGCCGCGCCCGGCTCGAAGGGTTCGGCACCCGCCCCCGGCTCGACCTGTCACCGGTGATTCCGTTCGAGACATGGCCGCAATTGCAGACGCTGCGCGACAGCGCGCGTGAGGATGCTCTCGAAGGGCTGATGCTCAAACGACGTGACAGCCTCTACCTCGCCGGTCGTCCGGTCGGGCAATGGTGGAAGTGGAAACGCGATCCGTTGGAGGCCGATTGCGTGATGATGTATGCGCAGCGCGGCCACGGCAGGCGGTCGTCCTATTATTCCGACTACACGTTCGGCGCCTGGGTGGACGGGCCGGAGGGGCGCTATCTGACGCCGGTGGGCAAGGCCTATTCCGGCTTTACCGATGCGGAGCTGGAGGAGCTGGACCGCTTCGTCCGCAACAACTTCACCCAGCGGTTCGGACCGGTGCGCGCGGTCAAACCGAAACTGGTTCTGGAAATCGCCTTCGATGCCATTCAGGAGAGCAAGCGGCACAAATCCGGTGTTGCCATGCGCTTTCCGCGTATCAAGCGCATTCGCTGGGACAAACCTCCCGAGGAGGCCGCCACCTTGCAGGCCCTGCGCGCGATGATCTGAGATCGGGGCGGCAGGCACAGGGCTTGATCCAGGCGGATACTTGCCCGAAGGTCGGGCCGACGTGAAATCACGGAGTATCCTCATGCAACGCATCGCGACCCTTGCCCCGGCACTTGCCTTGGCCCTTGCCGTTTTCAGCCCCCTGACCGGTGCCATGGCGCAGCAGGCCGCATCTGTTGAGAATGGCACCACCTTCGGCAGCTGGGTCATCGGATGTGGCGCGGAAACGACGCAGCCCGCCCAATGCAATCTGGTTCAGGACCTCAGAATCGCGGAATCCGGCGCGCTGGTCGCGCGCGTTCTCGTCACCGAGCTTCAGGGCGGTCCCGCGCTGATCGGGCAAGTGCCGATCGGGGCCTATCTGCCCTCCGGTATCGTTTATCAGGTGGAGGGCGACGACACCCCGCAGCGCGAACTGATCTGGCAGCGTTGTCTGGGCGAACTGTGTGAGGGGGCACTGGCGCTGGATGATGCGGAGATCGAACGGTTGAGCCAGGGCACCATGCTGCTCGGCTATCGCCCCGCTCCCGGCAGCGACCCGGTGATCCTGCGCATTCAACTCGACGGGTTCGGGGACGGCGTCGCCGCGATCTTTGGCGGGAACTGAGCCTCCTGCCGCCCAAGCGCGGGCGGCAGGGGCAAACCTTGGATCAGGTCAGCTTTTCGACCGCGCGGCGGGTCATCACCCCGATCAGATGGGCGCGATAGGCCGCAGTGCCGTGAATATCCGCGATCATGTCCTCCGCTGAGTGGCGTAGCCCCTCAATCGCACCGGCACTGAAATTCGACGAAAGCGCCTGCTCGGCCTCCGCCCAGCGGAACACGCCGTTATTGCTGGCACCGGTGACGGCGACGCGCACGCCATCAGCGTATTTCGCCACGAACACCGCGACCAGCGGGAACCGGCTGGCGGGTTGGGCCATCTTCTCGTAATGCGCGGCCTGCGGGATGGGAAACCTGACGGCGGTGACGATCTCCCCTTCCTCCAGCGCGGTGGTGAACATGCCCTGAAAATAATCGTCAGCCGCGATTTCGCGCGTGTTCGTCACGATGGTCGCGCCCGAACCGAGGGCCGCAGCCGGATAGCAGGCGGACGGATCGTTGTTGGCCAGACTGCCGCCGATGGTGCCGCGATTGCGCACCGACGGGTCGCCGATACGCCCCGCCAGATCGGCCAGCCCCGGATAGGCCTCTGCCGCCTGCGCCGCGACGGTCGCATGGGTCGTACCGCCGCCGATCTCGATCACATCGCCGTTCACGCGAACATATTTCAGATCCGCGATATGGGCGAGGCTGACAAGGGTGCCGGGATCGGCCAATCGCGCCTTGAGGGTCGGGATCAACGTCTGACCACCGCCCAGGGCCTGCGCCTCACCCTCCGAAAGTGCCTGAATGGCTTCGTCTATGCTGGTGGGTTTTACGAAATCGAATGCGTACATCTGGTGATCTCCTGTCGGTGAACCCTTGCAGGTCCTGCTCTGCTCCGTTCGCTTGGGTCTTGTCCGTTCGCAGCTACCCCGCCGCGACCGAGGGCACGTTTTGCCCGGCGGCGGCCTGAATGGCCTTCACGATGTTGTGGTAGCCGGTGCACCGGCAGATGTTGCCCTCAAGGTAATCGCGAATTTCCTGCTCGGACGGATCGGGGTTGTTCTTGAGCAGATCGGCCGCGATCATCACCATGCCCGGTGTGCAGAACCCGCATTGCAGACCGTGATAATCGCGAAAGGCCTGCTGAATGGTGCCCAGCGAACCGTCGGGGTTCGCCATGCCTTCGATCGTGGTAATCTCGGCCCCTTCGGCATCCGCTGCGAACATGGTGCAGGATTTCACCGCGACCCCGTCCACGTGCACGACACAGGCGCCACATTGCGAGGTGTCGCAGCCGACATGGGTGCCGGTCAGCCTCAACCCCTCGCGGAGGAAATTCACCAACAGGGTGTTGCCCTCCGCCGCCGCGCTTACGTCCTTGCCGTTCACACGCATGGAAATGGTGGTCATCTCGATCTCCCCGATTCTCGCGGCGCGCTCCTCGCGAATCCGGGCGCGCCATTGATTGCGCGCAGTGTCGGGCGGAATCGCCTGTCTGCCAAGCCCCGACCTGGCAATTTCGTTCGACGGGCAAGTGATACGCCCCGGACGAACAGTGTCGCAGCGCGGCGGAGTGTCGATCACCCCAACCGAGGCTGCGGTTTGAGTTGCCGGGGGCGGTTCACGAACAACCTGCGCTCGCGCCGGGGGGAGCGTAGGCGGTCAACCGCGTCGAACAGAACCTGCGTCGCCGTATCGCTGTCGGCGGGCAGACTGTCACCCTGGATCACCGTGCCGAGGCGCACGTGAAATTGCTGCCGGTCCTTGTTCAGAACCTCGTGAAACAGGGTGATGTCGCGCAAGCTGGGATGCATCTTGTCGAACAGATAGAACAGCAGCGAGTTTCGTGCGGTGATCCGCACCGGCACCACGGGCAATTCGTATTTTCGCGCCAGCATGGCGGCGGAGGGCATCCACTCCCGCTCATGCAGCGACATTCCCCGCCGCTTGGACAGGCGCCCGGCAGGGAAGATCACGGCGAGCCGACCCTTGGCAAAGGCATCCTTCGCATAGGTCAGAGTCTCACGGTTTTTCTTCATCGACCGCTTGCCCTCACGCCATTCGACCGGCGCGATCATCGAGGTGAATTGCGGCATGATCCGCAGGATGTCCCCGTTGGCAAAAAAGAACAGATCCGGTCTGAGGTGGCGCAGCAGCTTGTACAGGACGATACCGTCGGCAATTCCGGTGGGATGGTTGCATACGATGATCGCCGGCCCGTCCTCGGGCACGTTTTCCAGCCCCTCGACCTCGACCCGTTTGGCAATCAGGTCCGCCATGTGGTCCATAACCTCAGGCGTTGGGGTCTTTTCGAACTTCCGGCCCAGCGCCAGCGTGCGATCATAGGACAGCATCAGATGCAGCAAGGCCCGAACCGGGCGCACCAGAGGGCCCGCGCGGTACATCCACCGCGCACGCTCCTCAATCAAAGTGTCGAGCTGTTCTTTCATTCCCTGGCACTACCGCGCTGTCATGTCCGTCTTGCGACACTCTTCCCCCCATCAGGTAGAACGCGGCGCGGATGAAACAATCCTCAGCGTTGATCGAAGCGCAGCCGCACATATGATCCCGGAGCAGGTTCGATCACGTCGGATTTCTGGCCGGGCGTGCGCGCCTTCACCTTGCGACCCGAATGGCGGGCGAGCCAGGGTGCCCAATCCTGCCACCACGATCCGGGATGCTCCTGCGCTTGTGTCATCCACTCCTCCAGCGTTTCCTCGTCCAGACTGTCCTTCGACCAGTACTGGTACTTTTCGGCCGCAGGCGGGTTCACCACACCCGCGATATGACCCGAACCGGCGAGGACGAAGCGGACATCCGCGTTCTTCATCATCCGTGCGCCGCGATAGACCGAATGCGCAGGCGCGATGTGATCTTCGCGCGCCGCCACGTGATAGACCGGTCCGGTAATATCATCCAACCCCACGACCTCACCCTTGATCGGCAAGGTGCCGCGCACGAAGGCGTTGTTGCGATAAAACGTCTCCAGATAGAAGTGATGCACCCGCGCCGGCATCGCCGTGCTGTCCGCGTTCCAGTACAGCAGGTCGAAGGGAAACGGCTCCTTGCCCAGCATGTAATTATTGACGATATATCCCCAGATCAGATCGGCCGAGCGCAGCATGTTGAAGGCCGACGCCATCTTTTCGGCGGGCAGGAATCCCTTCTCCATTTCGGCATCCACCGCGTCGATGGTCTTGTCATCCACGAAGACCTGCAACTCCCCGGCATCGGCAAAATCAAGCTGTGCGGTGAACAGCGTGGCGGATGCGATGCGCGTGTCCTTCGTCTTTCCCGCATGGGCCAGGATCGACCCGACCATCGTACCGCCGATGCAATAGGACGCGATGTTCAGCTTTTTCTGGCCGGTTTCCTTCAACGCGACGTTCATCGCGTCGCTCAGCGCATCCATGTAGCTGTCCCACGTCTCCGCCGCCTGGGCCTCATCGGGATTGACCCAGGACACCATGAAGACGGTAAAGCCCTGCGCGACCAGCCATTTCATCATGCTCTTCTTCTCATTCAGGTCGAGCACGTAATACTTGTTTATCCAGGGCGGGATGAACATCAGCGGGCGGGCGTGAACCTGCTCGGTCGTGGGGGCATATTGAATAAGTTGCAGGACGTTGTTTTGAAAGATTACCGATCCCGGCGACACTGCCATGTCGCGCCCGACCTCGAAGGCGTCCATGTCGGTCTGGCGAATGATCAGTTGGCCCTTTCCCCGCTCCATGTCCTGCAACATCATTTTCAACCCGCGAACCAGATTCTCCCCCTTTTGCGAGGCGGTCGCCTCCAGTACTTCGGGGTTCAGCGCGAAGAAGTTGGACGGGCTCATCGCCTCGACGAAGGCGCGGGTGTAGAACTCGATCTTCTTGCGCTCCTGCGGCGGCAGGTCACCGACATCGTGTGCCGTGCCCTGAAGATAGCTGGCGGTCAGCAGATAGGATTGCTTGAGATAGTCGAACAGCACGTTTTCCGACCATTGCTCATGCTTGAACCGCTTGTCCCCGCGCGACGGTTCGACCACGGCGTCGGCAGGTTCCCCGATCCAGCGGGACCACGCGCTTTGCCACAATTCGGCCTGCGACTGCCACCACCCGAACGTCGCGGCGGCCAGCTGTTGCGGATTGTCCGCAAGGGCCTTGGCGAAATTCGTGAAGGACGGCAAGGTGTTGAGCGGATCGAGACGCGCCGGATGGTCCGCATTGGCGGCCTGGGCGTGCAGAAACTGCTTCCAGATCTCGGCGCTCGTCTCGGACACCTGCGCCATGTTGTGCGTGAACTCGGCACTTTCCTCCATCCATGTCTCCATGGTGTCCTTGTCACTCATCGTTCCCTCCGGTCTTCGCATCCTGTCGCGGCCCTGTACGGGGCAGGCCGGATGCTTTAATCGTTTGTTCAAACGTAACTCATATCTGGCGAAATCCCATGCGCTTTCTCACTGTTCTGACGGTCGTGGCACTTGGCGGATGCACCTTTGGTGAGGCCACGGGCCTGTACGATCTGCCTGAGGAAACGCCGATCGCTTTGCAGGATGCGGCCTATCCCGAATTGCTGACCCAACAACAGATCGCCGATCGCGGAATCGCCCCGCTGACCAGCGCAGAACAAGCGGTCGAACTGGCATCCGCCGATGCGCTGAGCCGACGCGCCGCCGGCGTCTTGCAGGAAGAGGCCGACCGGATCCAAGCGCGTGCAGGCGCATTGCGCAGCACCGCAGGCTCGCTGGACAAGACCGGCCCCGGCCTGACAGCAGACGGCCGGGCGCTTCTGGCGCGCGCGGCGCGATTGCGGGCCCGCGCTTCCTGATCTGATGACCCACTGGCCGACTGGACGCGAACCGGCACAGACCTATCTCGCAGAGCGTCAGTAACAGTAAACCGGATCGCCAGATGGACAGCATCGTACAGTTGATAAACGACCCCGCCAACTGGGCGGCCCTGATGACGTTGATCGTGATGGAGGTCGTGCTGGGCATCGACAACCTGCTGTTCATCTCGATCGTCACCAACAAGTTACCGGAAAGCCAGCGGCGGCGGGCACGCAATCTGGGCATCGGCATGGCCCTCGTCCTGCGACTGTGCCTTCTGGCCGCCATAGCGTGGATCGTGGGCCTGACGGAGCCGGTCATCGAATTGTTCGGACGCGGCTTTTCGTGGAAGGACATCATCCTGCTTGCGGGCGGCACGTTCCTCGTCTGGAAGGCGACGAGGGAGATCCATCACCACGTCGACCCCGATCCCGGCGGCGACATGATGGTCGGCACGGCGGTCAAGATGTCGCTCAGCGCGGCAATCGTGCAGATCCTCCTGCTCGATCTGGTCTTTTCCATCGATTCGATCATCACGGCGGTCGGCATGACGCCGCATGTGCCGATCATGGTGGTGGCGGTTATCATCGCCGTGACCTGCATGTTGCTGCTCGCCGCACCTTTGTCCGCCTTCGTGAACAGCAATCCGACGGTGGTCATGCTGGCGCTCGGCTTCCTGCTGATGATCGGCACGACCCTGGTGGCGGAGGGGTTCCACGTCGAGATTCCCAAGGGCTATATCTACGCCGCGATGGGTTTCGCCGGTCTGATCGAAGGGTTGAACCTGCTGGCCAAACGCCGCCGGGCGAAGCTGAAGAGCGGGGTCTGAGCGCGATATGCAGCCCAGCCATCCCGTGACCCGTGACCTCATCCTGATCGGCGGGGGCCACGCACATGCGCTGGTGCTGCGAAAATGGGGCATGTCCCCCCTGCCCGGGGTGCGCGTCACCCTGATAACGCCCGAGCCGACCGCGCCCTATACCGGAATGCTGCCCGGTCACGTTGCGGGCCACTATTCCCGCGATGCGCTGGATATCGACCTGATGCGCCTCGCCCGGTTCGCGGGGGCGCGTGTGGTGCTGAAACCGGCGACCGGGCTAGACCTGAATGCCCGGCAGGTCATCGTGCCGGATCGCGCGCCTGTGGCGTTCGACGCGCTGTCGATCAATGTCGGCATCCGCTCCACCCTGCCCGACCTGCCCGGCTTTGCGGAGCATGCCATACCGGCCAAGCCACTGGGCCTGTTCGCGGATCGCTGGGCACGCTTTGTCGAAGCGGTTGAAAAGGGAGAGGTCGAGGCAAGGATCGCGGTGATCGGCTGCGGTGTCGCCGGTGCGGAACTGGCCCTGTCGATGCATCACCGCTTGCGCGACCATGCGCCCGAAATCGTGATTCTGGAGGCGGAGGACGCGCTCAAACACGCCAGCCCCCGCGCCCGCGCCGCGTTGGAGCGCAATTTGCGCGATGCCGGCATCACGATACGTGAGGGCGTGCAGGTTACGCGGATCGCGGCGGATCACGTGGAAACCCAGGCGGGCGATATCCCCTCCAACTTCACGGTCGGCGCAGCGGGGGCGACGCCGCTGCCTTGGGTCGCGCGGACAGGTCTGCCCGTGACGGATGGTTTTATCGAGGTCGGTGAGCATCTCAACAGCCCAGCCGATCCGACGATTTTTGCCGGTGGGGATTGTGCGCATATGCTGCATGCCCCGCGTGAGAAGGCCGGCGTTTTCGCCGTTAGGCAGGCACCGATCCTGCACCACAATCTGCGCGCGACGCTCAGCGGCAAGCGGCTCAAGGCTTACAAGCCACAGCGCGACTACCTCAAGCTGGTCAGCCTCGGCACGAAGGACGCTGTGGCGGACTGGCACGGACTTGCCCCCTCGGGATCACTGCTCTGGCGGTGGAAGGATCACATAGACAGCAAGTTCATGCGCAAGTTCGACGATCTGCCCGCAATGAACCAGTCCAACGACATTCCAGCCGAGGCCGCTGACGGTCTGGCTGAGATGATCGCCGCCCAGCCGATGTGCGGCGGTTGCGGGGCCAAGGTCGGGGCCGCGACGCTGCGCCGCCAGATCGACGATCTGCCCGCCCCGCACCGCCCTGACATAGCCGAGGGCGCAGGCGACGACGCGGCTCTTCTGATCCATGGCGCGGGTTTCCAGACCTTCACCACCGATCACTTCCGCGCCTTCATCGACGACCCGTGGCTTCTGACGCGAATAGCGGTGCTGCACGCCCTGGGCGACGTCTGGGCAATGGGCGGGCAGCCACAAGCCGCGCTGAGCCAGATTATCCTGCCCCGCATGGCTGAAAAGGCACAGGCCGACACCCTGCGTGAGATCATGGACGCGGCCAGCACCACCCTGCGCGATGCGGGTGCTGATCTGGTGGGCGGTCACACGTCCCTGGGGGCGGAACTGACCGTCGGCTTCAGCGTCACCGGGCTGGTCGAGCGGCCCATACGTCTGTCCGGCGCGCAGGCGGGCGACGCTCTGATCCTGACGAAACCCATCGGCACGGGCACCATTCTGGCCGCGGACATGCAGGCACAGGCGCCCGGTCATAGCGTGGCGGCGGCGCTGACGTCGATGTCGCTCAGTTCGGCGCGCGCTGCCGCAATCCTGTCGCCGCTGGCACATGCGATGACCGATGTGACGGGCTTCGGCCTGGCCGGTCATCTGTTCGGCATCCTCGACCTGTGCAGTCTTTCCGCCGATCTGCACGAGATACCCCTCATCAACGGCGCGCTGGCGCTGGCCGAGGCGGGGCACCGGTCCTCTCTGTTCACGCAAAACACAATGCGGATCGCGGACGTTATTGGACCGGCGGGACCGCTCAAGGATTTGCTGTTCGATCCCCAAACCTCAGGTGGGCTGCTGGCGGCAATCGCACCGGGGGACGTCTCGGCGACCCTGTCGGCGCTGATGGATTCAGGCTATACCGCCGCCCATATCGGCACTTTGTCCGATGGTCCGGCCCGGATCAGGATCGGGTGATTTCCCGTGCCAGGCTGGCGACCGATCCGGCCACCTCGACAATGCCGGCAGGGTCCAGTCGCCTGACGGCCAGGCCGACTGTCTTTACATCATGCCGGGCGCGCTGTCGGCTGTAGGCCGCGTCGTAGTGGTCCTGCATCAACGCGGCGGCCAACGCCTCCAATTCGCCGGATGCAGCCAGTTCGCGCCAGTTTTTCAGAACCTCGTGACTATGCAACCCTTGCAAGCGGTCGATGATGTTGTCCAGTCGCGCGGGATCGGCAACGATGTCGGAATAGGCCCGGGTGAGGTATTTGGCCCTCTCATCCAGCGGCGCGGAGAGGTGGATTCTCGGCGCGGCCTGCATCGCCTTCCACAGGCTCGGCGGCACCAGAACTTGCCCGATCTTGCTCGATTCAGCCTCGACCAGCACCGGTTTCGCCGGGTCCAAGGCCGTGAATATATGGCTCAACGCCGACTCGAAGGCCTTCTGACTGGGTTGCGAGACGTCAACGAAGCCGCCGAACACCGAGCCGCGATGACGGGCCAGCCCCTCCAGATCGACGACCTGAACCTCCGGGTCCTCGATCGCGTTGAGGATATCAGTCTTTGCGCAGCCGGTATTGCCGTCCAGCAGGACCAGCTTCCACGCGAAGTCGGCGTCGTACAACATCTGGCTGACCAGGCGCCGATAGGTGCGATATCCCCCCTCCAGCACTTCGGCCCGCCAGCCGATCTGCTTGAGGATCAGCGCCATCGAATTCGACCGCTGCCCGCCACGCCAGCAATAGATCAGCGGGCGATAGCTGCCCGGTTTGTCCGCGAAATAGGCGTCGATATGATCCGCGACATTTCGCGCGACCAGACCGGCGCCCAGTTTTCGCGCCTCCAACCGGCTGTTTTGCACATAGATCGTTCCAACCTCGGCGCGCTGCGCATCCCTGAGGACCGGCAGGTTGATCGCGCCGGGCAGATGATCCTCCGCGAACTCGGACGGGGAGCGGACGTCGATGATATCGTCGAAGCCGGCAGCCGCGATATCGGCAAGTGAGGAGATGGAAAAGGTCATGCCCCGGACATAGCCGAGCCCTGCGAAAGAGGGAAGCGTCACCTTTCTGAGTATTTTAGTCGGAATAATGCTTGACGTTTTTTGTCGGAATGTGGTGAACATGCCCCTGCAACGCAAATCGACCTGCCATGAAGGACACATCATGTACCGTACGCTTCTGCTCACCACTGTCGCGATCTCGATGGCGGCCCCTGCCTTCGCGCAGGAACTGAACCTCTATTCCTCGCGCCATTACGACACGGATGAGCGTCTCTATTCCGATTTCGAAGAGGCGACCGGCATCACCATCAACCGCATTGACGGCAACGCGGACGAGTTGATCGAGCGCATGGTCGCGGAGGGTGAGAATTCGCCCGCCGACGTCATGCTGACCGTCGACGCGTCGCGCATCACCCGCGCCGAAAATGCCGGTGTTCTGCAATCCATCGACAGCGATGTCCTGAACGAGGCGATTCCCGCCAACCTTCGCGACGAAGACGGCAAGTGGTTCGGTTTCTCGCAACGCGCGCGCATGATCTTCTTCGCCAAGGATCGCGTTGAAAACCCGCCCGCGACCTATACCGATCTGGCCGATCCGGCCTATTCGGATATGGTCTGCATCCGCTCTTCAACCAACACCTACAACCAGACCCTGCTGGCCTCCATCGTCACGCATGAGGGTGAGGAAGCAGCGACCGAATGGGCGCAGGGCATCGTATCCAACATGGCCCGTGATCCGCAGGGCGGCGACACCGACCAGCTGCGCGGTCTGGTCTCGGGTGAGTGCGACATCGCCGTCACCAACTCCTACTACTTCGCGCGCGCCCTGCGCTCGGACGTGGACGGCCTGTCCAGTGGAGTGGAGGACATCGGCTGGGTGTTCCCCGATCAGGACGGCAACGGCACGCATGTGAACATCTCCGCCGGCGGTGTCGCGGCACATGCGCCGAACCGTGAGAATGCGATCGCGTTCCTCGAATATCTGGCCAGCCCGTCGGCGCAGGAATACTTCGCCAACGGCAACGACGAATTCCCCGTCGTCGCGGGCGTCGAGGTCGGTGAGGCCGCCGCGTCGCTGGGTGAGTTCAAGGCGGACGATGTCAGCCTGGCCGAGGTCGCATCGAACATCCCGCTGGCACAGCAGATCTTCAACACGGTCGGCTGGGAGTAATTCCCACCCCTGAAACGCGAAAGGGCGCCCTGCGGGACGCCCTTTTTTAGTACCCGGCTCGAAGTGCTACCACCAGCGCGCGGCCTTGGTCTCGAACTTCGCCGCCTTCTCCAGCGCGAACGCAGTGTTGAGCAGGTCGCCCTCCTCCCACGGTTTTCCGATCAATTGCAGGCCGAGCGGCAAACCATCCGCGGAAAGGCCGGAGGGGACGGAGATTCCCGGCAGACCCGCCAGGTTCAGCGTCACCGTGAAGACGTCGTTCAGGTACATCTCCACCGGGCTCATTTCTGCGGCCGCGCCCAGCGCGAAGGCGCGTGAGGGCGTGGTCGGCGTCAGGATCGCGTCGATGCCATCGGCGAAGGCTGTCTCGAAATCCCGCTTGATCAGCGTGCGAACCCGCTGCGCCTTGCGGTAATAGGCGTCGTAGAAGCCGGCGCTCAGCACATAGGCGCCCAGCATCACGCGGCGTTGCACTTCGGTGCCGAACCCCTCGGCCCGGGTCTTCTCGTACATCTCGGTGATGCCGTCGCCCGCCGACAGTTTCGCCCGGTGGCCGTAGCGCACACCGTCATAGCGCGACAGGTTCGAGGATGCCTCCGCCGGGGCGATCACATAATAGGTCGGCAGCGCGTATTGCGTGTGCGGCAGGGAGATATCGACAACCTGCGCCCCTGCATCGCGCAGCATGGCCGCGCCCTCGTCCCACTGCTTCGCAATCGTGTCAGACAGGCCGTCCACGCGATATTCGCGCGGAATGCCGATCTTCTTGCCGCGAATGTCGCCGGTCAGGGCCGCCTCGAAATCGGGCACGGGAATGTCGGCGGAGGTGCTGTCCTTCTCATCATGCCCGGCCATCGCACCCAGCATGATCGCGGCATCGCGCACCGTCTTGGTCATCGGACCCGCCTGATCGAGCGAGGATGCATAAGCGATCACGCCCCAGCGCGAGCACCGTCCATAGGTCGGTCGCAGACCCACCGTGCCGGTGAACGCGGCGGGCTGGCGGATCGAACCGCCGGTATCGGTGCCCGTCGCAGCCAGACACAGATCCGCCGCGACCGCCGCCGCCGATCCGCCGGACGATCCACCCGCCGTCAGCTTCGCGTCCGATCCCTGCGCCCGCCAGGGGGATACGGTAGGTCCGTAGACCGAATATTCCGTGGCGGAGCCCATGCCGAACTCATCCATGTTCAATTTGCCCAGCATGACCGCGCCGGAGGACCACAGGTTCGCCGTGACCGTCGACTCGTAGGGCGGCGTGAATCCATCCAGAATCTTCGATGCCGCCTGACTGCGCACGCCCTCGACGCAGAACAGATCCTTCACGCCCAGCGGAATGCCGGTCATCGCGGTCGCGTCGCCACCTGCGATGCGGGCATCGGCGGCATCCGCCATGTCCAGCGCCCGTTCCGCCGTGACGGTGACCACGGCGTTCAGCGCGGAGGCCCCCTCGATCGCGTCCAGACAGGCCTGCGTCAGCTCCCGACTCGTCACTTCCTTGGCGGCCAGTTTCGCGCGGGCATCGGCAATGGTGAGGGTATTGAGAGCCATGGTCATTCCACCACCTTCGGAACTGCAAAGAAGCCTTCGCGCGCGTCGGGCGCGTTGGCCAGGATATCCTCCTGCCGGTCGCCGTCCGTAATCACATCGGCGCGGCGTTTCAGGTTCATCGGCGTGACCGAGGTCATCGGCTCCACCCCGTCCGTATCCACTTGCGACAATTGCTCCATGAAGGCGAGCACGGCGCTCAACTCCTCGGCGAGCGCGGGCAGGCGCTCCTCCTCCACATGGATGCGGGCGAGATGCGCGACACGGCGCGCGGTATCGGTATCGATGGCCATTGGCGGTTCCCTCTCAGGCGTCGATCAGGGTGTAACGGCGCAGGGGGCGAGGTTCAAGCAGGCAGCATCTGGCGACCGGCAACATAGACCTGCTCGACCGCGCGGTCGTCGCCCAGCATGATCGTGGCGAACAGCGCGTCCCAGATATCCACGGCCCGCGCGGCGCGTTGCGAGATGACAGGTGTAGAGGCAAGATCGAGCACGGTGATGTCCGCTTCGCGACCTGCGGCCAGATTGCCGACCTTGTCACCGATGCGCAGCACGTTCGCAGACCCCTGGGTCGCCAGCCACAACAGCTCCGCCGCGTGCAGGCTGTCGCCGCGCAACTGGCCGACCTCATAGGCCGCCGCCATCGTGCGCAACATGGAAAAGCTGGAGCCGCCGCCGACATCCGTCGCCAGACCGATGGGAATGCCCCGCGCGGCCAGCCCGCGCACGTCGCACAGGCCCGATCCGATGAAGGTGTTCGAGGTGGGGCAATGCGCAACGCCGGACCCCGTGGCGACCATCGCCTCGACCTCCCGCTGCGTCAGGTGGATCGCGTGACCCATCACAGCGCCGGGGCCGGCCAGGCCATGCGCCTCGTAGACGGACAGATAATCGGGATGATCGGGGAAAAGCTCCTTCATCCAGGCGATTTCCTCGCGCTGTTCGCTCAGATGGGTCTGCATCGCGCAGGTCGGGTTTTCCGCCCACAAAGTGCCTGCCGCCTCCAACTGCGCGGCGCTGGAGGTCGGGGCAAACCGGGGCGTCACGGCATAGCCCAGCCGGTCCACGCCGTGCCATTTCTCCAACAGTGCCCTGGACTGATCGTAGCCACTTTGCGCGTCGTCACGCAGCCCCTCGGGCGCGTTGCGGTCCATCATGACCTTGCCGCCGATCATCCGCATCCCGCGCGCCTGCGCCGCGGCGAAATACGCCTCCACACTCTGGGGATGGATGGTGCAGAAACTGGCGGCGCTGGTGATGCCGTTCGCCAGCGAGAAATCAAAATACAGTTCCGCCATCTGCTGCGCATGACCCGGATCGTCGAAGCGCATTTCCTCGGGGAAGGTATAGGTCTGCAACCAGTCGATCAGCCGCTTGCCCCAACTCGCGATGATGCCGGTCTGGGAGTAGTGAACATGTGCATCCACGAATCCCGCGATCAGCAGGGAATTGCCATGATCGATCAAGGTGCAATCACCGTAGCGTCCTCGCAAATCCGCCGCCGGCCCGACCTCCAGCACGAAGCCGTCACGCATGGCCACCGCGCCGCGGCTCAGATGGCGGGCAGCCTTCAGCCCGGCGGCGAAGGGATCATTGTCAAAACTCAGGGTCTGGCCCAGAAGGAGGGTGGTGGCCATTGGCGTCGTCCATTCTCAGTATGCTAGCCTTAGATAGGCCAGTTTCACGATGAAGTCCCGCCTTCGCTTCACCGACATGCGTGCTGCCGCGCGGATCACCTCATCCCTGACCCGTGCAAGAGACCCGCACAGCAAAAAGGGGCGCCGCGCCGACACCCCCTTTCAGTTCGCGTGACTCAGTTCGCGTGACGTGCCGCGTTCAGACGACCAGATCGCCCGCGCTCTTGCGCCCATCACGCCCGTCGATCAATTCGTATTCAATCGGCTGATTGTCCTGAAGCGACTGTAGCCCCGCTTGTTGCACTGCGGAAATGTGGACGAAGATGTCCTTCCCTCCGTCATCCGGTTGGATGAATCCATAACCCTTTTCAGAGTTGAACCACTTGACGATACCTTTGGCCATTGCTGACGGTCCTTGAGTAGTATGGAGGAGCAACGCGCCCCGCCTTCGCAAACCCTATCAACCGCCCCGGCCCGTCATCGACGTGCTGAATAGTCTTCAGGGTTGTCCGAATGTAGCGGAAAATGGCCCTTCGTTCAACGCGGAGGCTTAAATCCCCTATAGAAAATTTCTGCCAACCGATGAAATCTGAAAAAAACACACAGGTTGAAACTATACCTATCAATCTCAGCGCAAAGGGAGCGTCATGGACCTGCTCACACTCGAAAACCTCGGCACCCTGGTGATGCTGATCTTCCTTCAGGCCGTGCTCGGCTTTGACAACCTGCTCTATATCTCCATCGAGTCGCAGCGAGCGCCGATCGCGGATCAGGCCCGCGTGCGCCGCTGGGGCATTCTGATCGCCATCGCGCTGCGAATCATATTGCTGTTCGTGATGATCCAGCTGCTGCAAGTGCTGTCGCAGACATTGTTCACGCTGGATTTCGAGGGGATCATCACGGGTGAGTTCACCTTCGCGACCCTGGTGTTCCTGTTCGGCGGGGGCTTCATCATGTACACGGCGGTCAAGGAAATCGCCCACCTGCTGGCCGTCGATCATCTTGGTGCCGGTGTGGACCAGAAAAAACGCAAGTCGGCGGCCTCCGTCATTGCGTTGATCGTGTTCATGAACCTGATCTTCAGCTTCGACTCGATCCTGTCGGCCATCGCCATCACGACGATCTTTCCCATTCTCGCCATCGCGATCCTGTTGTCAGGTGTGGGCATGCTGCTGCTCGCCGACAAGGTGTCCGAGTTCATCGAGCGTAACCGCATGTACGAGGTTCTGGGCCTTATGGTCCTGCTGATCGTCGGCGTCGTCCTGCTTGGCGAAGGCGGGCATCAGGCGCATATGAAGCTCTTGGGCTACGAGGTCATCGCAATGTCGAAATCCACCTTCTATTTCTCGATCGTGGTGCTGTTCATCGTCCAGATCCTGCAAACCGGATACCGGCGCAAGCTCGACACCGTGCGCAAGCATCGTGCGGCTCAGGTAGGCCCCGAGGCGAAACCTCTTGGCGCAGTGGAGTAGCGAACCGGCGGTGGAGCACTTATACTAGGAACGACGCGAACGAAGCAGGAGCGACAGATGGAACGACGCAATATCCGGCGCGTGGCGACAGCGGTGCTGATCGTCATCCTGGTCGTCGTCGCATTTCAGGCGTCCGGAGGCCCCTCCTGATGGCCCGCCGCTATGGGGGTGATTTCAGTCCCGGTGGCGCCGGGGGACCACGCGACAGTTCCAGACGACCGCCCCTGTCGGGGGTTCCCGTGCGCCGGTGGACGGCGCGCCTGACGCTGGTGTCGGTCGCGGCGTTTCCCATGCTGATCGCGGGCATTCTGGAACTGGGCTCAGGCAATCCGCTGCGGGCATTGGGTGAACTGGGGGCCTTTGCCGGTATGGCCTCCGGTGTCTGGCTGACGCGGGAGGGGTTGAAGGCCGAGGACGCCTTCGCCGCCCGCACCGTGGCGCACCCCCCCCGCGCCCCGCGCAAGATCGCGGGCGCGGTCGCAATGGGCATCGGCGTGACGCTGGGTGCCGCCGTAGGTTGGGATCTGGGGCTGACCCAGGGTGCCCTCTACGGTGCACTCGCCACTGCTGCGCACCTGACGGCCTTCGGCCTCGACCCGTTGCGCGCCAAGGGGCTGGCCGAACATTCCGATTTCGACCGGGACCGTGTCGCAGGTGCGGTGGACAAGGCCGAAACCCTGCTGGCTGATCTGATCGCACAGGCGGGGCGTGTTCGCGACCGCACCGTCACCGCACGGGTCGAAAGCTTCGCCGCCGCCGCCCGCGACATGTTCCGCCGGATCGAGGCGGACCCGCGCGATCTGGCCGGTGCGCGCCGCTACCTCGGCGTCTATCTGTCCGGCGCGCGCGATGCGACGGCCCAGTTCGCGGACCTGTGGGCCCGCACCCCCGACACCACCGCACGTGAGGATTACCTCGCCCTGCTCGACGACCTCGAACTGCAATTCGAGGCCAAGAGCGCGACCCTGATCGAAAATGACCGCTCTGCCCTCGACATCGAAATCGACGTTCTGCGCGACCGACTGAAACAAGAGGGCGTCCGCCCTCGAAAGATGGAGTGACCCATGCCGTCCGAAACCACGAGAGCCAAAGCCCAGACCACCATACAGGAGGCGGAGATCGTCACGGCAACCCTGCTGCCCGAACCCAAATCCGACCTTCCCGTCCCTGGCGGTGCGCTTGACGTGCCACAGCAGGAGATCGACCGCCGCGTTGCCGAACTGGATATGAGCGACACCCAATCGATCATCCGCTTTGGTTCCGGCGCGCAGGCCGAACTGCAACAGATCAGCCAGCAGATGCTGGCCGGCGTGCGCAACAAGGATATCGGCCCTGCGGGCAATTCGCTGCGCGACATGGTTTCCTCGCTGCGCGGATTTTCCGCCGCCGAACTGGATCCCAGCGCTGAACGGTCCTGGTGGCAAAAGCTGACAGGCCGCGCCGCGCCGCTGGCGAATTTCACCGCCAAGTTCGAGGAGGTTCAGGGCCAGATCGACCGCATCACCGATGAGTTGCTGGAGCATGAGCACGCCTTGCTCAAGGATATCAAATCGCTCGACCTGCTCTACGAGAAAACGCTGGATTTCTACGATGAGCTGGCGCTCTACATCGCCGCCGGTGAAGCAAAGATCGCTGATCTGGATGCAAACGACATCCCCGCCAAGGTGGCGCAGGTCGATGCCGCGCCCGAGGATCAGGGCGTGATGAAGGCACAGGAACTGCGCGACCTGCGCGCCGCCCGCGACGATCTGGAACGCCGGGTACACGATCTGAAATTGACCCGTCAGGTCACGATGCAGTCCTTGCCCTCCATCCGGCTGGTGCAGGAAAACGACAAATCCCTCGTGACCAAGATCAACTCGACCCTCGTGAACACTGTGCCGCTGTGGGAAAACCAGCTGGCGCAGGGCATCGCCGTCCACCGCAGCCGTGAGGCGGCGCATGTCGTGCGCGACGCCAACGACCTGACCAACGATCTGCTACGCCAGAACGCCGAGAACCTGCAAACCGCCAACCGCGAAATCCGCACGGAAATGGAACGTGGCGTCTTCGACATCGAAGCGGTGAAGGAGGCCAACCAGCGTCTGATCGACACCATTCAGGAAAGCCTGCAAATCGCGGATGAGGGCAAGGCCAAGCGCGCCGCAGCGGAGGCCGAGCTTCAGACGATGGAACAGCAGCTCAAGGAAACTCTGGCCAGCGCCAAGGCGCAGAACGTGGCGACCCCCACGGGCGACCAGATCTGAGAACGCGCGAAGCCCCTCCCCCCTGACGGGGGAGGTTTGCCCGCTTCGGCAAGGAGATACACATGCCCATTTTCGACTTCCTGCGCGGTGAGTTCATCGACGTCATCCACTGGACGGAGGACAATCGCGACAAGATGGTCCAGCGGTTCGAGCGTGAGGGCCACGCCATCAAATACGGTGCCAAGCTGACCGTGCGTGAGGGACAGGCCGCCGTCTTCGTGCACGAAGGTCAGATCGCCGATGTGTTCGCGCCGGGCCTCTATATGCTCGAAACGAACAACATGCCGATCATGACGACGCTTCAGCACTGGGACCATGGGTTCCAGTCGCCGTTCAAGTCCGAGATCTACTACGTCGCCACCACCCGGTTCACCGACCTGAAATGGGGCACGAAGAACCCGATCATGTGCCGCGACCCGGAATTCGGTCCGGTGCGCCTGCGGGCCTTCGGCACCTACACGATCCGCATCACCGATCCCGCGAGGTTCATTCAGGAGATCGTGGGCACCGATGGAGAGTTCACCACGGCGGAGATCACCTATCAGCTTCGCAATATCATCGTGTCGCGGTTCTCCTCCGCCATTGCGGGTTCGGGCATTCCGGTGCTCGACATGGCCGCGAATACCGAGGATCTGGCCAAGTTCGTCGCGGCCAAGATCGCGCCCGAAATCGCGGAGTACGGCATCGAGGTGCCGCTCCTGATGATCGAGAACATCTCCCTCCCCGCCGCGGTGGAGGAGGCGATGGACCGTCGCACCTCGATGGGTGTCGTCGGTGATCTGGGCCGCTATACGCAGTTTCAGGCAGCCGAAGCGATGGCCGAGGCCGCCAAGAATCCCGGTGGCGGCATGGGCGCCGGTCTGGGCATGGGAATGGGCATGGCCATGGCGCAGAACGGCCCATGGGGCAGCGCCCCCGCCGCCGCGCAGGCCGCACCACCCCCGCCACCCCCGGTCGAGCATGTGTGGCATATCGCCGAAAACGGCCAGACTCATGGGCCCTATTCGAAGGCGCGATTGGGCCGCATGGCGCATGAGGGCGGACTGACCCGCGATACGCTGGTCTGGACCGCAGGGGCCGCAGGCTGGACCAAGGCGGGTGACATTCAGGAGCTTGCCCAGCTCTTTACCGTCATGCCCCCACCGCCGCCACCGCCGGGCGCATGATCCATGGGTAAGATCGAAACGCACCGCTTCCCGTGCGGAACGTGCGGCTCCGACCTGCGCTTCGCCCCCGGTGAGCGTTTGCTGCGCTGCGATCATTGTGGTGCCACGGAACCGATGCCCGCCGCCTCCCCCTGGGATCGCAGCGCGGTGGCGGAGCTGGACCTGCGCTCCGCCGTCGAGGATACGCTGCCCGAGGCGCAGATGGAGGAGACGCGCGTCGTCCAGTGTTCCTCCTGCGGGGCGCAGGTGGAATTCGACCCGAACGAGCACGCCGCCGAATGCCCCTTCTGCGCGACGCCCATCGTGACCGATACCGGCATCAACCGACACATCAAGCCACGCGGCATCCTGCCCTTCGACATCGATCAGGCCGGCGGACGCGATGCGATGCGCAAATGGATGCGCGGGTTGTGGTTTGCCCCCAACGCGCTCAAGAAATACGCCCGTTCGGATCAGAAGCTTCAAGGCATCTACCTGCCCTACTGGACCTTCGACGCGCAATCCCAGACGGAATATCGCGGTCAGCGCGGCACCCGGCATTCGCGCACAGTCGGATCGGGTAAGAACCGCCGCACCGTGTCCGAGATTCGCTGGCGGCGCAAAAGCGGTCGCATCTCCCACTTTTTCAACGACGTCCTCGTGACAGGATCACGTACCCTGCCCGAGGATCAGGTGCGGAAGGTCTCGCATTTCGATCTGGCCGTGCTGGAGCCCTACCGCCCGCAATTCCTCGCCGGTTTCCGGGCGGAGGCCTATTCCATCGACGTGATGGAGGCGAAAAACCTCGCCCACGCCATGATGGAGGAGGAGACCAGGCAGCTGATCAAAAGGGATATCGGCGGCGACGCACAGCGGATCGACGACATGCGCATGGCCCTCAGCGACATGACGTACAAGCACATCCTCGTCCCTGTCTGGATCGCCGCCTACAGGTTTCGTGGCAAGAGCTATCGCTTCGTGGTGAACGCCCGGACCGGCGCCGTCGCGGGGGAACGCCCCTGGTCGCCGGTCAAGATCGCCTTCGCGGTCATTCTGGGCCTCATCGCGGCCGCCGTGATCGCATATTTCACCCAACGCTGATTGCACCACCTAAACGAAAGCCGGCTAAACGAGGAAGGGGCGCGACCATCAGGTCACCCCCCTTTCTGTTCGTCAGGCCGATCCGATCAGCTCACCTGGTAGAGCTCATCTTCAAGGTCATAGATGATCGACCAGCCTTCCATCTCAACATCGTCGCAATCATCCAAAACGAGCGTATCGTTGCTCTGCCCCGCCGCCTCCAGCAAACCGTCGAGGACGTCGGAAGCACCGGAAACCGCATTCGAAACGTTGAAGGTCGAGAAGACCACCCCTGCCTGTCCCAGATCAGTGAAGGTCTGCTTCAGATCGGTGCTGGAGGACGCGCCGTCGGTAAAGATGAACACCTCGTTGCGCACACCGGCCTCCAGATCGAATGTCAATGATTGCAGCGCGGAATTGAGGTTGGTCGATGAGGCCATGCTGCCGTCGATAAGGGTCGGACTGTCGACCTGCGTCGCAACGCTGCCATAGGTGTAATAGCTCGTCGAGGTTGTCAGGTCCGTAGCATTCTCCCAAACACTGGGAAGCTCACTGCCCAGCAGGTCCGCCATTCCGATGGACAGATCGACCCAGCTGGTAATGCCGTCGCCGTTATTGTCGCAATCGACCGCCCCGGTGGGGGTGAACATCGAGGAGGACGCGTCGATCAGGAAGTAGTAGTTCACGTCCGCCGCGGCGGGTTCCCCTTCACTGATCCCGTTGACGATGATGTCGATCGTGGCGCCCGCACTCGCATCCGATGTGTCGGAGGCGGAGTAGGTGAAGCTGACGATCTCACTATCACCATTGTTCAGCGCCAGGAACTGATCGCTGGGGTCGAAATCGAACGTGCCATCGGCAGCCACCGTCAACGTGCCGGTCCAGCCATTGGCGTTGGAGGTCAACTCGATGGTGTTGCCGTTCACCGCATCGAAGGCCTGACCCTGAACCGTGTCGATCGTGACCACATCACCGTCATCGGCATCCGTGGTCAGCGCGTTCAGGTCGCCGCTCGCAATCTGGGTCTCGTCGATCTCGATCACCTCGCCCCGTGCGATCGGGGGCGTGTTCGGCGCGACATCGTCCTGTCCCAGAATCGTGATGGAGACGGTCTTGGTGTCGGTCTGCACGGTAACGCCATCGGTGGATGCAACCGTGAACTGGAAAGAGAATTCATCGACGTCGCCGTCGTTCATCATCTCTGCCGCTTCCGCAGTAGGCGTATACCGCAACGAACCGTCGACGAACACATTCAGGTAGCCGATGATCATCCCATTCTTCACGATCGGGTTGTCCACTGCGGAACGCGGGGTCGAGATAACGATACCGTCACTGACACTTTGCAATGTCACGCTGTCGCCATCCGGATCGGATGCGCCGAGCAATACGTTCACCGGGTTGCCGTTGCTGCCGCGCAGAACCTCATCCTCGGTCGTGGTGTAGAACTGATCGACGGCTGTCGGCGCCACGTTCACCCCTGCGATGTTGATCGTGGCGATCGCAGGCGCATTCTGAACGGTGGTTCCGCCGGTGGACGATACCGTGAACTCGAATGTGACAGTATCGGTCTGGTTCACATCCAGATCGGGCGAGGTGGAGGTGAAGCTATAGCTGCCATCCGCCCCGATGGTCAGCAGACCCGTGCGGCCGCCTGTGGTCACGACCTCAACGGTTTCACCGACCGTGCCCAGCGAGGTGTA
Source organism: Pontivivens nitratireducens (assembly GCF_014235845.1). GTDB lineage: Bacteria > Pseudomonadota > Alphaproteobacteria > Rhodobacterales > Rhodobacteraceae > Pontivivens > Pontivivens nitratireducens. The sequence goes on from NZ_JACJUQ010000008.1 coordinate 27,088, forward strand.
CGAGATATACATCGTGTCGCCGTCCGCATCCGTGGAATTGGCCAGCAGATTTCCCTCGACCGTGGAGTCCAGACCCTGGGTGTTCTGCTCGAACACATCTACGCTTACATCACCTGCATCAGGTGCCACGTTGACGCCCTCGATGGAAATGCGCGCCACCGAGGAGGAGAATTGCGGCGTCGTGCCGCCGGAGGAGACAGCGGTGAAGCCGATCTCGACCAGATCGCTGGCGTTCAGGTCCAGCGTATCGTCCAGCGAGGTCAGCGTGAACGATCCGTCGGCCTGAATGGTCAGGTCTGCGAAACGGCCGGGGCCGACCTCGATCGTGACCGTCTCACCGATTGCGCCGATTGTGGTCGAGAAGATGCTGATGACATCGCCCTCCGCATCCGTCGCCCCGTCCAGCAGGTTGCCTGTCAGCGTCGAGGTCAGGCCCTGCGCGTTCGCCTCGGACACCGTGAAGGTCGAGTCGATCGTGACCGGCGCGGCATTGTAGCCGTTGATGTTGATCGTCGCCGTGGACGAACCCGTCTGCACGGTCGCGCCACCCGTCGATTGAACGGTGAAGTCGAAGCTCAACGTATCAGTCTGACCCAGATCGAGGCTGTCATCGGTTGAGACGAAGGTGAACGTGCCATCCGCATTGATCGTCAGTTCGCCCGAGCGCCCGCCATCAGTGGTCACGTTGAGGGTGCTGCCGATCGCGCCGAGCGACGTGGAGGCCAGCGAAACGGTGTCGCCGTCAAAATCCGTCGCGCCGTCCAGCAGATCGCCGGACACCGTGCTGGCCAGACCGACCGTATTCTGCTCGGTGACGGTTGCGCTTTGCGCGATTGCGACAGGTGCCTCGTTCAAGCCATTGATCGTGATGGTCACCGTCTTGGTATCGGTGCGCAGCACGCTGCCATCATCGGATGCAACGGTGTAGTCGAAGACCAGCGTGTCGGTCTGCGTCAGGTCCAGGCCATCATCGGTGGAGGTGAAGGTAAACGCGCCATCCGCCCCGATCTGCAACGTGCCGGTCCGTCCGCCGGTTGTGACCACGTCTACGGTGGAGCCGATCGCCCCCAGCGTGGTGGAGGCCAGCGAAATGACATCGCCGTCCGAATCGGTCGCACCGTCCAGCAGATTGCCCGAAACCGTGCTCGGCTGCGTATCGCGACCGTGCGCCTCGTTCATGCTCAGCGCGATATCCACCGCGACAGGGCCGGAATTCAGACCGGTGACGGTGATGTTCAGATCCGCGGCCGTCTCGGCTGTCACGCCATCAGTGCCCAGCGAGTAGGAGACGGTCAGCGTGTCGGTATCCCCGACGCTCAGATCGTCGAATCCGTCATTTGGTGCAAAGGTATACGACCCGTCGGCGTTGACGGTCAGCAGACCTGTGCGACCGCCGGTGGAGGTCACCTCGAACGCCTCACCCACCGTGCCCTCGGACAGGCCGATGACAGAGTAACCGGCGGCGTCCAGATCGTTCTCGATGACGTTGCCGGATACGGACGTGTCCTCATCCGTCGTCGCGATATCCGCCACGGCGGTGGGTCCGTCGGATTCGCCGGTGATCGTCACCGTGACCGTGGCCGTGTCGTAAAGGTAGGCCGGCACTTCGACGGTATTGCCCAGCACCAGATCGTCGATTGCGCCGGAACCTTCCAGTATCACAATCATATGGGAGACGTTCTGACCGTTGAGGGCGACCGTCTGAATGCTGTTATCCGGCGCGCACGGAACCCACTGCGAACCGGTCTTGCACCAGTTCTCATCATAGAAGCCGATCCAGACGCCTTCCTCGTTGTCGATTATGGTCAGGGACTTCACGTCCTCCGGCTCATCGAACGAGAAGCGGATCTCACCGCCCTTGGCGTTGTCGTCGGGATCGTTGGACTTGCCGTCCTCGGAAATGATCAGGACGTTGTTCTGCGTGTTTGTCGCCAGATCGTAGTCGCCACCGGTTGGGTTGTTCGAGTCGAAGATCATCGCCTCGTCGTACTTGCCACCCTTACCATTGGCCTGAACCGAGATGGTCATGCCCTCGATCTGCGTGGTGATGACGTCGCCCGCGTGCAGATCGCCACCGCCCGATGTGGTGGTGCCATCGACGCCGAAACCGTCAGAGTTGCCGACGGTGGTGCCGTTATCCTCCGACCCCGTACCGTTGGGATCCTCACCGACGGAGCCGACGGGCTTGTCGTTGCCGGGATTGCCGGCACCGTCGACATAGGTGACGATCGCCTCTCCGGTCTCGAAGTCGATGATGCGCGTGTTGTCGATGGTCGTGAAGCCGTTCTGCGATTTCACGGTGAAGTCGAAGGAGAAGGTATCCGTATCGCCCTGAGCCATGTCGTCCGCATCGGGGCCGGGGGTGTAGACGAACGTTCCATCGGCGTTGACGACGACGGTGCCGGTGTAGCCGTTCGCGGTCGTAAAGGCGATTTCCTCACCAATCGCACCCAGCGAGATACCATCGAGGGACACGACATCGCCGTCGATGTCATAGGCCCCGTTCATCACGTTCCCGGTCACGGCGGTATCTTCGTCGGTGGTAACGGCCTGATCCACTGCAACGGGCGCGTCGTTCACGCCCGTGACCTGAACGGTCAGGGTCGCCGTGTCGGTCAGACCGTCGGAATTCAGCACCAGATAATCGATGGAGACGGTGGCCGTCTGTCCCTCGGCGAGCGCGTCGAAATCACCGGCCGCGTCGAAATCGACGGTTCCGTCGGCGGACACGAGGATGCGGCCGCCATCGGCCAGATCGACCCATACGCCCACCAGCCCGGCGGAGCCGTCAACTTCCTTGACGATCAGTGCCTCGGACGTGTTGGACTCATCGTTCAGCAGCACGTTGATATCGGTGTCACCGAAGCCCTCACCCTGCATGACAGCGAGGAAATCATCATCAGCGGCGGGCGGCGTGGCGTGGGAGCCGATCTCACCACCGGACAGGCACGCATAGCTCAGCGAACCGCAATCATTGTAGTAGCACGCGGCGGTCAGTTCGACGCCCTGCGCCGGAACCTTGCCGTAGAACGCGAAATAGTCGTTGCCGCCATCGCACAGCTTCGTGCCTTCGATCTCGATCAAGAAATAGGTCTGACCATCGGACCCATGCATGACGTAGTAGCCTTCCCAGTAGACGTTGCCCGCCTCGGTCCAGGTTCCGTTCTCTTCGACCCAACCACTCTGACGATCGCTCCCATACTCATTCGCATAATTGTCGCCCGCCAGCCCGCGATCATTATCGCAGACATACATCGTGGCATCTGCGCCCGCATAGGTGAAGGAATCACCGGTACTGAAATTACTGTCGGTCCGGATCGAATTCTCATCGATTACGGTGAAGCTCTTCCACGAGTAGGCCCAGTTCGTCATGCCATCGATCCTTGTTTGCAGCTCAGGCTGCCTGTCCCACAAAATGGCCCCACGATGTGAAACCGGGAGAGCCTGCCCCCACAGGGCCCTCAGATGGCGAGGTTGTAGCGGTTGATTGTGACCGCAATTGGGCACGCCCTGCCCCATTGATTCCATGGTCGAATAGGCCCCCAAGGCCTGTTCAGTCCAGAAAAATCGTTAACAAGCTGCCAGTTTGCAACGGAAAGGGCGCGCCAGCTTTCGATGGCACGCCCTATAGTTGTTTTATTCGGCTCGTTTTACTCGGCAGTCATGATTCGATCTTCGGTGGCGGGTGTGTATTCGCCGGCCTCGGTCAGGTACTCGGCCACGACCACCTCCAGACCGGGTCCGTAATCATAGGCGTTCATGCCCTGCTCCGCGAAAACCGCATATCCATCGCCGCCGCCGCGCATGAAGTTGTTGGACACCACGCCGTAAGTCGCATCCGGGTCAATCGCGGAGAAGGTGCCATCCGCGCCCTCTACCTCAACGGAGACGATCCGCGATCCGACCTCTGCCGCCGGATCCCATGTGAAGCGCATTCCCGCGATCTGCGGGAAGCGACCGCCGCCATCCTCGACCTGGCTGACACCGTTTTCCAGCGCCTCGACGATGCCGGCCCCGGTCAGGTCGAACGTCGCCAGCGTGTTCTGGAACGGCAGGACCGTCAGAACCTCACCCATGGTGATGTCACCCTCGTCGATGGAGGCCCGCAGACCGCCGCCATTGGTAATGGCGATCTGAACGCCCTGATCCGCGACACGTTCCAGCATGGCGGTGGTCACCAATGCGCCCATCTCACATTCCGTCGCGCGGCAGGTTCCCCGATCACCGTCGATCGGCGCTGTGGTGGCACCGATGACTTCACGACGGATTTCATCGAGCGGACCTGCCAGTTCGCCAACCCGAGTGACGACAGCGTCATCCTCGGTTACGCTGGCATCCAGCAGGCGCGGCTCACCTGTGGCGGAGATCACGTTGCCATCGTCGTCGAACGTGACCTGCAACTCCCCCAGATACTTGGTGTAGGCATAGGCCTGAACCACGGCGGTGTCGCCGACCATCGTGGGGTACGGCCCTGCGGCCCCATCGTCCACGTTGGACAGGAACGTGTTGGAGTGACCGCCGACGATCACGTCCACGCCATCGACCGCCTCGGCCACGGCCAGATCGACGTTGTAGCCGGAATGGCTGAGCACGACGATCTTGTTGATGCCCTGCGCCTCGAACCGCTCCACCTCACCGCGAACGGCCTCGATCGGGTCGGAGAAGGTGATGTTGGAACCAGGAGAGGACAATTCGCCTGTATCCTCAGGCGTCAGACCGATCAGGCCGATCGTCTCCCCCCCCACGTTGACGACGGTGGACTTGTTCAGCACACCGTCCAGCATCGGTTCGCCTGACACGTCGGCATTCGACATCAGGACGGGGAAATCGACCGCATCCATGAATCCACGCAGCACCTCGGGGCCGTCATCGAACTCATGGTTGCCCACGGTCATCGCGTCATAGCCCATCTGGTTCATGAACTCGGCCGCGGCCTTGCCCTTGTAATAGGTATAGAACAGCGTGCCCTGAAACTGGTCGCCCCCATCCACGAGCAGGACGTTTTCGTTTTCGCTCCTCGCCTCGTTGATCGCGGTCAGGACGCGCGCCATGCCGCCGAAACAATCGCCGGCGGTGTTGTCCTCGGCCGAGCAGGTGGAGTCGTATTTGCTGATCGGCTCGATCCGGCTGTGAACATCGTTGGTGTGCAGGACGGTCATGCTGAATTCGGCATGCGCGGATGTCGCCAGCGCGCTGAGCGCTACGGTGGCGACAAGAATCGGCTTCATGGACATTATGACCTCATTTCGCTGTTGGATGGCAGCATCGTGGTAAAAGCTGACCAAAAGATCAACGGTCCTCGTTCCGCTTAGCGCGATTGTCGCAAGGCACGCCGCGTCCGCTTGACATAACTATAAAACTGGTTTCTTGTATCTGCATGAGCATATCAAGCCCCACCGCCCGTTCCCTCGCCGCGCTCGGCCATGACGCCCGACTCGCGATCTTCCGTCTGTTGGTCAAGGCTGGCCCTGACGGCCTGACCGTAGGTGAAATACGGGGCGAGCTGGACCTCGCCGCCTCAACTCTGGCGCATCATCTGCGCACATTGGTGGATGCGGGACTGGTCGCGCAGGAAAAGCAGGGGCGCGATGTGGTCAGCCGCGTCGATTTCGTCGAGATGAACCGGGTTCTCGATTTCCTCAAGTCCGAATGCTGCACGGGCGTGACGCCGCGCCGAACCGAAGCCATGGTCTGAACCTAACTCGGCACACGCCGAGCGGTACGCATAAAAACCATAAAACTGGATATTTAGACATGATTGATACGGCAATTCCTCACAAACCCAACCCGATGCTCGAAGAACTGAAGCGAAACAAGGTCTGGCTGGCCAGTATCGCGATCCTGATCCTGCTGGCGATCCTGTCGCCCGCGCAGGCCCGGTTCAGCCTTGCCTTCACGCTCGACGCGCTGCTGCATACCGCCCCGTTCCTGATCCTGTCGATCGCCATCGCGGCATGGGCCGGGGCGACGGGGGCGGACAGCCTGATCGCGCGGGCCTTCACCGGATCCCCCTTGCTGATGATCGGGCTTGCCGCGCTGGCGGGCGGGCTGTCGCCGTTCTGTTCATGCGGAGTCATTCCGTTGATCGCGGCCTTGCTGAGCATGGGCGTGCCGCTATCCGCCGTGATGGCGTTCTGGCTCGCCTCCCCCGTCATGGACCCTTCGATGTTCGTTCTGACCACCGGGGTCCTCGGCACCGAGTTTGCCATTGCGAAAACGCTGTCCGCCATCGGTCTGGGCGTCATGGGGGGGCTGGTGGTTTATCTGCTGGCACGCGGCGGCGCGCTGGCCGATCCGCTGCGGGCGGGCATCGGGAACGGCGGCTGTGGTGCGTCGAACCTCCGCACGCCGCAACCGGTCGTCTGGAAATTCTGGGCCGCCCCCGAACGTCGCGCGAAATTTGGACGCGAAGGCATCAAGACCACGCTGTTCCTGGCACAATGGCTGGTGCTCGCCTTTCTACTGGAAAGCCTGATGCTGACCTTTGTTCCGGCGGAAATCATCGCGAACACATTGGGCGGAACGGGCATTGGTCCCATCGCCTTGGCGACGGTGGTGGGGGTTCCGGCCTACCTGAACGGCTACGCCGCGCTGCCCCTGATCGGCGGAATGCTGGAGCAGGGCATGGCACCGGGCGCGGGGTTGGCCTTCCTCGTGGCCGGAGGGGTCACCTCCCTGCCTGCCGCGATTGCCGTCTGGGCTCTGGTCCGGCCCAAGGTCTTTACGCTCTACATCGCGCTGTCGCTCAGCGGGGCGTTCCTGTGCGGATTGCTGTTTCAGGCGTGGATGGGCAGCTGACCCGAGTCGCCAACACGACCTGACAGAAAACGGCCTGCCGCGTCATGCGGGGCAGGTCATGCGGGGCAGGCCGCCCTCATTCCTGCGAGGCCCGCTTTTCCAACTGCTCGATCCGAATGGCGGCGTCGGCTTCGGACAGGGAAGCGTCGAAATCCTCACCACATACGGTGCTCAAGGCCCGCAGCCGTTCGGCCTGTGCCGGGGTCATCGCCTGACCGCCCGCGTCATAGATTCCGGGCGTCGTCGTATTGATCATCGCCTGTCGGCGTGCGTCATCAACCTTGCTCATGAAAATACCTCCATCTGACGAATGAACGCGTGGAGGGCGGATTCCGCTTCAAAACGGCTTACCGCTTCTTCTTGGCCATTCTTTCGGCCACGACGCGGGCCTGCGCGGCGGCGGCGCGCAATTCCTCGGCGATCTCCTCCGCCTCATCCGCGTCGAAGTCGAGCGGCAGGTCCACACCTGCGGCCTCGACGTAAAGCCGGACCATCCCCTGATCGGTCGGTCCGATCTGGATATTGGCTGCAATATCGCTTTCGCTGTTGATGCCCATGAGCGTTCTCCTTTTTCGCTGCCCTATCGCGCGGAACGTGCTCTGTCCAGATCGCCCCTTGCATTCGGAAGAATCGAGCGGTATCTCGCGGGGCAGTGCCGACATAGCTCAGTAGGTTAGAGCGCTTGATTGTGGATCAAGAGGTCCCCCGTTCGAGCCGGGGTGTCGGTACCATTCTCCTCACTCGATCAGAATGGCGCGAAAATCGTTGACGTTGGTCAGCGTCGGGCCGGTGATGACCTGTGCGTCAATGCCGGCAAAGAAGCCGTGTCCGTCATAGGCCTGCATCGCGGCCTGCAATCGGGTGCGGTCGCTGTCCGGTCCGATCAGGGCACCTGCAACCTCCGCCGCGCCATCCACGCCGTCTGTATCGCAGGCGATGGCGTGGATGCCCGGCGCGCCGTCCAGCCCGTCCATCAGGCCCATCAGGAACTCCACGTTCCGCCCGCCGCGTCCCGTGGCGTCGGCGGGCAGAGTCACGGTCGTTTCCCCGCCGGACAACAGCACGCAGGGGGGCGCGATGGGCACGCCGTGCTGGCGCACGCTCAGCGCGATCCCGGCCATGGCGCGACCGACCTCGCGGGCCTCCCCCTCGATCGCATCGCCCAGGATCAGGCAAGGCAGCGGGCACACCGCCTGCCCCGCCCGAAGCGAGGTTATGGGCGTCGCGATCATCCGCAATTCGGCCCGCGACAACTCCTTGGGCGTTTCGTTCGCGTCGTCGTTCAGGGCGGCGGTAACGCTGTCAGGCAGCACCATACGGTAGCGGGCCACGATCTCACGCGCCTGTTGCAATGTCGTGGCATCAGGCACCGTCGGTCCCGAGGCGATGTGCGAGGGATCGTCACCCGGCACGTCCGAGATGACCAGCGTCAGAACCCGCGCCGGATAGGCAGCCGCCGCCAAACGCCCGCCCTTGATCGCGGACACATGCTTTCGCACGCAATTCATCTCATCAATCGACGCGCCGGACGTTAGCAACACACGGTTGAGCATCTGCTTGTCGGTAAGCGAGACCCCAGGCGCCCCCAGCGACAGCAGCGACGATCCTCCGCCCGAGATCAGCGCGATCATCAGGTCGCCCTCACCCAAACCCTGCGCCAAGTTCAGAATCCGCCTCGCTGCATCGGCACCCGCCTGATCCGGCACCGGGTGCGCGGCCTCGACGATCTCGATCCCGGCGCAGGGCACCGCGTGATCGTAGCGCGTGACGATCAAGCCTTCGCACGGGCCCCACGCGGCCTCCAACGCGGCCCCCATCGCGGCGGAGGCTTTCCCCGCGCCGACCACCACGACCCGTCCCGCAGGTTTCACGGGCAGATGCGCCGCAAGCGTGCGCGCGGGCAGCGCCGCGGTCACCGCAGCATCGAACATCTCTCGCAGCACGTGTCGGGGGGCAGTCATCGCATCATCCTTCGTCGCTTGCACCCGAACCGGAACGATAGCGATATGCCACCGGGTGACGGAAACCGTTTGATCCGGGCAGTCGCCCTAGCTTCGCACATATCTGAACACGGCCGCCGCAGCCCAGCCAAGCCCCAGTGCCAGCGCCACGGACAACACGCCATAGATCAAGGGGTGGTCATGGGCGAGCCGATAGATCCAGTCCTCCAACCCGCCGCGACGGACCGTGATGTTCGTCTCGAAACTGTCCACGACACGGCGGTCGCGGGTCAGGAAAACCCGTGCGGTGTAATCCCCCTCGACCAGATTGGCTGGCAGGGGGACAGACACGTCGAACAGCGTATCCTCCAGCAATCGAACCGTTCCGGGCAATTGCCTGTACAGCCCCTGATTGCTGCGCAGACGCACGACGGAGTCGCGAAAATCGAAAGGATTGGCGATATCCTCGGGCGTGCCGCGCAGGCCGACCAGCCATTGCAGCCCGATCCTGTGCCGCATCTGATCGGTGTGCGATAGCATCTCGCGCAGCGGAACGGTGGAGGCATTGGCATAGAAATAGGGCGCACGATCGACCACGACCTCATCCGTGTTGACCCAGATCCCCGCCACACGTTCCTTGCGCCGCACCGTGACCGGCCCCACCGGCCCGACGATGGAGACGAGGACCTGCAAGGGACCAGCCCCCGGCGGCGGCGGCGCTTCCCGCTTCACCGCGCCGAACACGAAAATCTCGGAGCCGTCGAAAAACGCTGTGATCGAGACCTGATTCTGGCTCAACCCGGCGACGACTTCCTCGGCCCGGGCGACGCCCAGAGCGGCCAGAAACATCAGTGCGATCAGCCAGCCCCGCATCACATCTGCCCCGTCAGGGAATACAGATCCGCCGGCGTCACGACCAGATCGAAGGCCAGCTTCAGACAGACGGCCAGCACCATCCCCGCAAGGGCGATGCGCAACTGCTCTGCCTTCAGCTTGACCGCGATGATCGCCCCGATCTGGGCCCCGATCACGCCGCCCAGCAGCAACAGCAGCGCCAGCAGGGTGTCCACGGTATAGTTCTGCGTCGCGTGCAGGATGGTGGTAAAGGCCGTCACGAACATGATCTGAAACAGCGAGGTGCCCACGACAACCGCTGTCGGCATTCCGATCAGATAGATCATTGCCGGCACCATGATGAAGCCGCCGCCCACCCCCATGATGGCCGACAGGATACCGACGACAAATCCGATGGCGAATGGCGGTATAGCTGAAATATACAAGTGCGACGTCCGAAATCGCATCTTGATCGGCAGGCGATGCACCCAGACGTGCCGTTTGCGCACGGGCACGTGGCCGGGTTTTCGCGACTTGCGCAACGTGTTGACGCTCTCGATGAACATCAGCCCGCCGATGACGCCCAGAAAGACGACATAGCACAGCGATACGAGCAGTTCGACCTGCCCCAGTTCGCTCAACAACTTGAAGATGCGCACCCCGACCAGCGACCCGAGCAGGCCCCCTGCCAGCAGGACGAGGCCCATCTTGATATCGACGGTTCGCCGCCTCAGATGCGCCAGCGCGCCTGAAAAGCTCAACCCGGTAATCTGCGGCGCCTGCGTGGCCACCGCAACAGCCGGCGGGATACCGATGAAGATCAGCAGCGGCGTCAGCAGGAACCCACCGCCGACACCGAACATGCCGGACAATATGCCCACGATCAGGCCAAGGCCCAGCAACAGGAACAGATTGACCGAAACCTCGGCTATTGGCAGGTAGAGCTGCATGGAAGCCCTTTCCGGGCACGAACGTGACGTTACGCTCATTCTGGCGGGTTGCCATGCGGCACACAACCCGCCAGTCACCGATTGCCCCCTCCGAAAAGGAGGTTTTTAACGACGCGCCTCGGCCTGGATCGAGAACATGCGGCGCGGCAGTTCGACATTCTGCTGCATCGAGTTCAACCGCACGGTCGTGCGCTGACCTTGCGGATTGATCGTGACCCATTCGCGCAGGGCGAGCGGGTTCTCATCAAAGACCAGTTCGAGCGAGCCTGTATCACGCTCATTCGGGTCCACCGCCATCAACGTCGTGCGGCTGCCCGACTTGACGACCCGCTGCACCGCGCCTGAATTCAGCAGATCAATCCGATCGCGCAGGATCAGGTTCAACGGGGTCTGACTGATGGGATATTGGTGCGGTTCGTCGTTCGAAGCGCGATCCACGACTGCCACCCAGGTTCCATCCGCCACGATGACGTGCGGGTGCGGATCGGCATATTCGAACTTCATCAGGCCCGGCTTCTTGATCCAGTATTCGCCCTGCGAGCTGGAACCGTCCGCGTTGAACTGAACGAACGTTCCCTGTGCGGATCGCATCGCGTTCAGATATGCGTCGATCCGTGCGAGTTCATCCGCTCCCTGCGCATGACCTGCCGTCGCGAGGCCACTTGCACCAAGGGCCGTCAGGCCCGCTATGAAATTGCGTCTATCCATTCCCTACATATGCGTGAGCATGGGCTTCCGTTCCATATGCGCCGGATAACTTTGACGCGAGCCGCTCGATAAGGGCCCGGCACCTGTCGAACGTGGATATTTCCGCGCGGGGCATCCGTGGGTAGAGGTCGGCCCGCGCAAGTGCTAAGGCCCGTGGAAACCTTGTGGGGGAGTGCACCTATGGCCCAGATCGACGACCTTATGACCCGTGCGGAGGGCGCGTGCGAACTGTGCCGCGGGACCGAGGATCTCGCACCCTTCGCCCTGACCCCGCCCGAGGGCTATGCCGACAGCGCTGCCGTGCTGACCTGCGGTGAATGCCGGGGTCGGTTGGAGACCCGCGACCTGGGCACGCCGGATCACTGGCGCGCGCTGGAGCGGACGATGTGGACCCCCGTGCCACCCGTGCAGGTCGTCGCGTGGCGTATCCTCAGCGGATTGCAGCGGCTCGACTGGGCAGCGGATCTGAAATCGCAGCTTTGGCTGGATGAGGAAACGCAGGCCTGGGCCGAATTGCGTGCGCCTGCGCCTATGGTGGAGCCAACCCATCGTGACAGCAATGGCGCGGCGCTGGCGGACGGCGACACGGTAACGCTCATCAAGGATCTGAACGTCAAGGGTTCCAGCAAAACCGCCAAGCGAGGCACCGCCGTGCGCGGCATAACCCTCGTCCCCGACAACGACGAGCAAATCGAGGGCCGCGTGAACGGTGAGCGGATCGTCATCCTGACACAGTTCGTGAAGAAGCAGGGGTGAGAGCCCCCAGCCCCTATAGACTGGCGTAAGTTCGTTACCACAGAATTAACGCCAAGCGTTTAGCAATCCAATACGGGACCAGCAGCGCCGTGATGGCGAAAATCAGGAATGCCCATTCGCGATTTCCGGCACCAGAATGTCACGTTTGCCAACCTTGTTGGCTTGCGAAACAACGCCGTTATCCTCCATCTGCTCAACCAGCCGCGCGGCCTTGTTATAGCCGATGGCCAGTTTGCGCTGGATATAGCTGGTCGAACATTTCCGGTCACGCGCGACGATGCCAACCGCTTGATCGTAGAGGGCGTCCTCGGATCCGGTATTGCCGCCGAGGCCCAGGACAAGGTCAATATCGCTTTCCGCCTCATCATCGGGACCGTCCACCACGCCCGAGACGTATTCGGGGGCACCCAGCGCCTTGAGGTGATTGACGACGTCCTCGACCTCCTCATCAGAAACGAAGGGTCCGTGAACCCGTGTCACCCGACCGCCGCCGGCCATGTAGAGCATGTCGCCCATGCCCAGCAACTGCTCGGCACCCATCTCTCCCAAAATGGTGCGGGAATCGATCTTCGATGTGACCTGAAAGGAAATCCGCGTCGGAAAGTTCGCCTTGATCGTACCGGTGATAACATCCACCGATGGACGCTGCGTCGCCATGATCAGGTGGATACCCGACGCCCGCGCCATCTGCGCAAGGCGTTGAATACACGCCTCGATTTCCTTGCCAGCCACCATCATCAGATCGGCCATCTCATCCACGATGACGACGATGAACGGCATCTTTTCGGGGGCGAACTCCTCCGTCTCGAAGATCGGCTCACCGGTATCCTCATCAAATCCGGTCTGCACGGTGCGTGAGAAGTTCTCACCCTTTGCCAGCGCATCCGCCACCTTGCTGTTGTAGCCGTCGATGTTGCGAACGCCCATCTTGGACATCTTGCGATAGCGCTCCTCCATCTCCGCCACGGTCCATTTCAGGGCCACGACAGCCTTTTTCGGATCGGTAACGACCGGGCTGAGCAGATGGGGAATGCCATCATAGACGCTGAGTTCCAGCATCTTGGGGTCGATCATGATCATCCGGCAATCCTCCGGCCCCAGACGATAGAGCAGGCTGAGGATCATGGTGTTGATCGCGACGGACTTGCCCGATCCCGTGGTTCCCGCGATCAGCAAATGCGGCATACGGGCGAGGTTCGCGACAATCGGGTCGCCGCCGATATCCTTGCCCAGCGCCAGCGGCAGCTTGTGCTTGCTGTCACCATAGGACGCGGCGGACAGGATCTCACGCAGCAGGACCTTTTCCCTGTTTTCATTGGGCAATTCGATGCCGATGATGCTGCGGCCCGGCACGGTGGAGACTCGCGCCGCCAAGGCAGACATCGATCGCGCGATGTCATCGGCAAGTCCGATGACCCGCGACGCCTTGAGGCCCGGTGCCGGTTCCAGCTCGTACATCGTGACGACAGGCCCGGGTTTGACCGACACGATCTCACCCCGAATGCCGTAATCGTCCAGCACGCTTTCCAGCATGCGGGCGTTCTGCTCCAGCGCCTCATCGCTGAGATGTGTCCTGACGATGCCTGCGGTGCTTTCCAGCAAGGACAGCGCCGGTCGGTCATAGGCTTCGACCTCACCCTCGGGCTCGAAGCCTAGGCGGGGTTGCTCCTCCTCCTGCGCGGTACGGCTTTTGACGGTCGGCTTGACCGGCTTGTGCTGCACGACAGGGCGGAAGGTCGGGTCGGTGCGGGCGGGCGCGACCGCCTCTTCGATCACCTGATCATATTCGTCCATTTCACCGTCCGCGTCTTCATCCTGGGTGGCGCGCAAACGCTGCATCAGGTTCGCCGTATCGGGGCGCGCGGCTGGCTGGTCCTCGCGCGCACCGGCGTCGAAACCGGGTTCGGCGCGGCGGGTCTTAACCGGTTCTGCGACCGCCTCCCTTTCCGGGCGGGCCAGACGACTGCGCTGCGCCCAGATCAAGCCACCCACCGCGACGACCCCGTCCAGCACGGATCGCAACCCGGTCCGCAGGAACCTCACGACACTTTGCCATTCCCCACGATCGACACCCAGCGCAATCGAGCCCAGCACGATCAACGCAATGCCCAGCGCCACGGCAAGGACAGGAACCGCCAGCGTCATCGACAGCGGCATGACGGCCAGCGCCAGTGCCCCGATGCCATCACCGAATTGCCCGCCCAGACCGTAATCAGGCAACCAGCGCACCGGCGGCAAGTGCATCGCGGCAAACACCGCCGTCAGCGCGATCACCGGCAACAGCAGCATGATCCCCGGAACGAACCTGCCCTCGCCACGCCTGAAGGTGAGGCGACAACCCCAGACCCCGAGGCTGACCGGCAGCGCCCAGGCGGCCCACCCGATCGCGCGCATCAGCACTTCGGAAATGCTGGCACCGACATGGCCCAGCGCGTTTTGCGGGGCACGGTCCACCGAGTTGAAAAAGCTGGGATCGTCCGGCGTCCACGTCCACAGCATCGCGCAGATGAGCAGCGCCAGAACGATCAGAACCAGCCCGAGCGCGCGCCCCGCCCCCTGCCCCAACGCGGCCTGCAAGCCCGAGGGGATGAAGGGATCGCGTGTGCGGTTCGACGTAAAATAGGTCATGTCGCTGCTCCTCGTTCGCTCTCGATCTGTGCGCGGATCGCCTGCAAGCCACGCGCGACGTCCTGTTTGGGCGCGACCAGCGCCACCCGGATGTAGCCCGCACCCGGATTGCCACCGCCCAGCCGCAGATCGGTATCGCGGCTGAGATACGAGCCGGGCAGAACCTTCACCCCGTCCTCGCGCCACAGCCTTACGGTCATTTCCTCATCATCACGCACCGCGATCCACAGGAAGAACCCCGCCTGCGGTGATGTATAGCCCGGCATGTCCGCCAGAATGCGGTCCGCCAGATCGAATTTCTCGGCATACAAGGCGCGGTTTGCGTCAACATGCGCCTCATCCGCCCAGACCGCCGCCGCCGCCATCTGCGCCGGGATCGGCAGGGGCGCCCCGGCATAGGAGCGGAGCTGCTTCATCGCCGCGATGGTGCGCGGCCCGCCAGCGCAGAACCCGGATCGCAGGCCCGGCAGGTTCGACCTCTTCGACAGGCTGTGGAATGCCATGACCCGCTCGGGGTCGTGATCCAGCGCCACGCTCAGGGCACCAACGGGCGGTGCATCGCGGTAGATTTCTGAATAGCATTCATCCGCGAAGATGCGGAAATCATGTTCCTCCGCCAGGTTCAGCAAATCGTTCCAATAGGACTCATCCGCGACCGCCCCTTGCGGATTGGCCGGTGAGCACATGTAGACTGCCGCCGTCCGCTCCAGCAAATCCCGGGGCACGGCTGCGAAATCCGGCAGGAAGCCATTGTCGGCGGTGGCGGGAACATAGACGGGCTGCGCCCCGGCGGTCATCGCGGACACCGCGTAGCATTGATAGAAGGGATTGGGCAGCAACACGACAGGCCGCGCGCCGTTCTTGGTTTCCGGCACCAGCGCGATACAGGCCGCGAACAGCCCCTCGCGCGTACCGTTCAGGGGCAGGACATGCCGATCCGCGTCCAGTTCCACCTGATAGCGGCGCGACACCCAATCGCAGATGGCGCTGCGCAGGGCCGGCACCCCCTCGTTCGGCGGATATTTCGCAAAGCCGGCGGTGTTTTGCGCCAGCACTTCGTCCAACATCGGCGGCAAAGGATGCATCGGCTCCCCGATCGACATCGGCAAAGGCTCGCCCCCGGGCGAAACCGGGTCGAGCAGCGCGCGCAGGCGCGGGAAAGCATATTCCGGCAAATCGGAAAACCGCTGGGGATACTGCATATGTGCCTCGTGACCGGGATCATTGCGCCCCGTTTCACCTTCCACCATAGCCCCGAACACGCCCCCCGGTCCAGTCCGACGCGCAGGGCCTCGTTTTCACTTTCCCGAAATATCCCCGCCGGAGGCAGCGCCTCCTACAAAGGGCGCCCCCGCATCAGACGGGGCAGATCGCCGCCAAGCCCGGCTGCCTCACGCATGAAGCCCCGGCGCAGGGGCGCGGTCGCGTTTACCGCACCCAGCCCGAGATCGCGCAAACCGCGCAGCAGCGTGTTGTCATTGGAGAACAGACGGTTCAGCCCGTCGGTGGCCATTGCCAGACCCGCTGTGTCGAACCGCCGCCACCGGGCATAACGCTCCAGCACCGGGCCACGCGCCCAGTCCTCGCCGCGTCTTTTGGCGTCGGTCAGCACCTCGGCCAGGGTCGCCACGTCGCGCAGGCCCAGATTCAGCCCCTGCCCGGCCAGCGGATGAATCCCATGCGCGGCATCCCCGACCAGCACCACACGCTCCGCCGTCCAGTGCTCGGCCAGGCTCAGCCCCAGCGGATAGGCGTAACGCGCGCCTGATAGTTGGACATCGCCCAGAAAATCACCGAAACGCGGCGCGAGGGCGGCCAGATAGTTGTCATCGTCCAGCGCCTGTATTGCTTGCGCCAGCTCTGTGCTTTCCGTCCAGACGATGGACACGCGGTTGCCGCGCAGGGGCAGGATCGCCAGCGGCCCCTGGGCGAAGAACATCTGATGCGCCACCCCGTCATGAGGGCGCTCATGCTCCAGCGCGCAGACCAGACTGGTCTGATGGTAATCCGTCTGCATTCGCCGGATCCCCGCGCGGCTGGCCGTATCGGACCCGCGACCGTCGCACCCGACAATCAGCTTGCAGGTCAGAACCGTGCCATCCTCCAACGTCAGGGCGGCGCCCCGGGCATCGGTCTGCTGTGCGACGACGCGGGCCGGGGCGCGCATCTCGATCCGGTCGTCGGCCTGAACCGCCGCGATCAGGGCGGCACGCAAGTGTCGATCCTCGACCATCACGCCGAAGGGGCCCTCCTCCAGCTCATGATGGTCGAAATGCACGTGGTGCGCCGTCGCGCCAAACCCGGCGCGTCCGTCCGCGACCACGATATCCTCGATCGGTTGCGCCATGTCGGCCAGACCGTCCCACAGGTCCAGCGCCCGCAGCAGGTTCTTCGAACCGAGCGCGAGAGCATAGGACCGCCCGTCGAAATCGGGATCGGTGTGCACCTCGACCGGAACGGCATCCAGCACGGTCACGTGGAATCCCGCACGGCTCAGCGCTAAGGCGAGGAGAGGGCCATTCAGGCCGCCGCCGACGATGGCGATATCTGTATCTTTTTCCATGTCCGTTTATCTAGGGCGCGCGCATGGGAATTGTCCATCGTGTGCGCTCTCGATAGCGTGCGACAAAGCGATCCGGAGATGCCCATGACGAACGACCTGACTTTTCGCCCCGCCTGTGACCTTGGCCGGGACATCGACGCGGGAACGCTCGATCCGCGCGATGTGGCGGAGGCTTTTCTGGAGGCTATCGCCACCCATCCCGACACGGATCGGATCTATACATGTACCACGCCACAGCGCGCGCGGGCGGAGGCGGAGGCCGCACACAGGCGGGCGCGCAGCGGCACCCGCAGGGGGCCGCTCGACGGGGTTCCGATCTCATGGAAGGACTTGATCGACAGCGCCGGAGCCCCAACCGAGGCCGGAACCGCCCTGATGAAGGACCGCATTCCGGCGCATGACGCGGACGTGCTGCGCGCGGCGACGCTGGGCGGCTCGATCTGTCTGGGCAAGACGCATCTGACGGAACTCGCCTTTGCCGGGCTGGGCTACAACCCGATCACGGCAACGCCGCCCAATATCCACGATCCCGCGCTGGCGCCGGGGGGATCGTCATCGGGGGCGGCGGCCTCTGTCGCGTTCGGGCTGGCGGCTGCGGGCATCGGATCGGATACCGGCGGATCGGTGCGGGTGCCCGCGGCGTGGAACGATCTGGTCGGGCTGAAGACGACGGCACCGCGCGTGTCGCTGCGCGGTGTGGTTCCATTGGCGACCTTCTTCGATTCCATCGGCCCATTGTGCCGAACGGTCGAGGACGCAGCGGCCACCCTCGCCCTGATCGAGGGGGGCAAGCCCGTCGATCTGAAGGCGTGCGAGGTGCGCGGCAAACGGTTTCTGGTGTTGGAGACATCCGCCCTGGAAGAGATCGACGATGCGCCGCTGGCCGCGTTCGAGGATGCCGTGGACCGCATCGCCACGGCAGGGGCCAGCATCGTGCGCGGCAGGATCGACGCGGTGGCCCGCGCGATGCCGCTCTCGGCCAAACTGTTCGCCCCCGAAGCCTACGCCATTCAGGGTGAATTGATCGAAAGCGCGCCGGAGGTGATGTTCGCCGAGGTGCGCGAGCGTTTTCGCGCCGGGGCGGATGTCAGCGCGGTGGAGTATCTGCGCGCCCGGACCACCCTGACCGCATTGCGGGCCGAGTATGCCGCCGCGACGGCCACCTATGATGCTGTCCTGATCCCCAGCGCGCCCATCCTGCCCCCCGACATCGCGCGGCTGGCCAGCGACGGCGCATATTACAGGGCGCAGAACCTTATGGCGCTGCGCAACACGCGGATCGCCAACCTGATGGGACTGGCGGCGTTGCAATTGCCCACGGCCACGCCGATGTGCGGCATCACCGCCATGCGCGGCCCCTTGCAGGAGGAGGCCCTGCTGCGCATCGGTGCGGGAATGGAGCGTGCGCTCGCGGTGATATAGGCGCGGCGGCTGCGAACGTTTCCCTACAGCAGACGCCCCCCCTACAGCGAAAGTTCCATGTCCTGATGCTCCAGCCCGGCCTCCATGTAGCGCGGACCGACCGGCTCAAACCCGGCGCGGGCGTAGAGTGTGATCGCGGCGATCTGCGAGCCGAGCTTGGCGCGACGCACCTGCGGCATTTCGGCCAGTTCCGCCAGCATCACCTCCAGCATCCGTCCGCCAAGCCCGCTGCCGCGCATCGCGGGCAAAACGCAGACCCGCCCGATCTTGGCCACCTCATCGCGGATCAGGATCCGGGCCGCCCCCACAGGCTGCCCCCCGATCCGGGCGAGGATGTGCAGACATTCCGCATCCATGCCGTCCAGCTCATCCGCGGGGCTGACGCCCTGTTCACGCACGAAAACCTCATGCCGCAGGGCAAGACAGGCGGACAGGTCGTCTTCGTCCGTCACGAATCGAATGATCTCGGTCATGGGTCGCTCACTCCTTGCGAGACGGAATCATCCCCGTCATCGCGCGTTGCAGGATGTTCGTGACCGACGGTTTGCGCAAGGCTTCGAAGGGAAGCGGCCGGCAGACATCCATCGCCGCGACCCCGACCCGTGCGGTCAGGGCACCGTTGACCACGCCCTCACCGAACCGGCGCGACAATTTCGACAGCAGGCCGCCGCCCGCGACCGCGCCGATCATATCGTCGCCCACGGCCACAGCGCCGGTGGCGATCAGATGCGCGGCCACCGTCTTGAACAGGCGCCACGACCCCAGAAAACCGGCCCTGCCGCCATAGATCTCCGCAATGCGCCGGATCATCCGCAAATTCGCCGTCAGCGCCGTGGCCACGTCCGCCAGCGCCAGCGGCAGCAGCGCCGTGACCCCCGCCACGGTACGGGCCGCCACCTCGATCTCCACCCGCGCGGCGGCGTCGAGCGAGGTCAGATAGGCCCGCTCCGCCATGCTCAACAGGGCGTCGGCGTCCAGCACCTCCTCCGCGCCGCGTTTCATGTTGGCCTGTGCCTGGGCCAGTTCGGCACGCCCGGCATACAGGCTGGACAGGCTTGCCGTGACCTTCAGCGCCTCGGCCCGGTCGGCGGACAGCTTCGCCCGCTCCGCCTGCGTGCGCAGCGCATCGACACGCCCCAACCGGACCAGACCGATCAGTTCGCGCGCCACCGCCAGAACCATGCCCAGGGCCACAACCGCGATCAAACCGATGACGATGCGTCCCAGAATGACGTTGCGCGCGATCAGGTCCATCGCGAAGGACCACGCCGCGTCCCCGATCATGATCAGGACCAGCGAGGTCAACGCCGCCCAGAATATGCGGGAGAACCACGAGCTGCGCCGTGCCGCAACCTTTGTCGCGCGGACCATCGCCACGCCGCTGGCATCGGGCACGGGCGGCGCGGTGGAGGGCGTCACGTCATGCTCGGGCAAATCCTCGATAAAGACGGGGCCCCGGCGGGGCGGGTCTGGCATATCGCTCATCTCAGCCGATCTCCGATCAGGAATTCCGCGGCGCGGTCCAGCCGGATATGCGGCGGGCCGTCACCGGGCGACAGGTCGAGGCGCGGCGGCGCGAACTGCATCACCGAATAGCTGTCATCCAGCCACTTTTCCGCCCCCTTGCGCGCGGGGGCCAGCAATTGTCCCGGATCGCGTGGCAGATCGCCCGCATGCAGGGCCGCCTCCTTGCCCGTGTCCAGCAGGCGCCCGCGCACCAGATCAAGGGCTTCGCCCTGATGCTGCACCCGCTGTTCGACGGTCGCACGCAACGCGGCGATTGCCAGAGCCTCCGTCCGGGCGCCGCGAAAATCGGCACGGGTCCGGGCATCCGCGACGAGGGCGGACATGATGGCGGCCAGACGGTCGTGCTGACTGTGGTGCAGGTGGTCCGCCTTGGTCGCGGCGAACAGAACCCGCTCCACCCTGCGCCCCAGGATGGAGCTGAGCCAGGTGTTGGGTCCGGGCCGGAACGCCTGCAGGATGTCGGCCATGGATTGGCGCAGATCCTCCACCGCTTGCGGACCGGCATGGATCGCGCCCAGCGCATCCACCAGCACCACCTGCCGGTCGATGCGTGAGAAATGATCGCGAAAGAACGGTTTGACCACCAGACGTTTGTACGCCTCGAACCGCCGCTCGAATTCCCGCCCCAATGTGCCGGAGCGGTACCTGCCCGCCGGCAGCGGCGCGAAGGTCAGCGCGGGGGAGCCTTCCAGATCACCGGGCATCAGGAACCGACCGGGGGCGAAGCCGGACAGGCCTGCCCCGCGCACCGCCGCCAGATAGCCGGTAAAGGCCCGCGCCTGCGCCTGTGCCTCCCCCTCATCCAACGGGGCATCCGGCGCGGCATCGGCCAGCACGCTCAACCACGGCGCGGCAAGGGTTGCGCGGGCGGGCTGCCGCGCACCGTTCAGCACGCCTTGCGACCAATCGGCATAGCTCATCCCCATCAGCGGCAGGTCCAGCAGCCATTCGCCGGGATAGTCCACGATGTCCAGATGCACGGTGCGCGGGCCGCTCAACCCGCTGATCCAGTTGCCGCGCCGCACCTTCAGCGACAGGCGAAGCTGGCTGATCGCGCGGGTGCTGTCGGGCCAGTGCGGGTCGGGACCGCTCAGCGCCGCCAGATGCCGCTCGAAATCGAATCTGGGAATGGTGTCGTCAGGTTGCGGTTGCAGGAAGGCCACCTCGATCCGCCCATCGGCAGCGGCCTGCAATTGCGGCATCCGTCCCCGGTTCAGCAGGTTCGCGACCAGCGAGGTGATGAACACGGTCTTGCCTGCCCTGCTCAACCCCGTGACGCCCAGCCGGATCACCGGGTCGAACAGGGCCTCGCGGGTGGCGCTCTGCGCCTCCTCGACGCTGCGTAGCATTCCTCCGGTGATATCGGTCAGTCTCAAGGGATCCCTCCGCAAACGTTCGTGTGGTATATGGAGCGGATGCGGCGCGGTTGCGAGGGTCTTGGCAAAAGCGGACGCACGAGGTAGGGCCAGCGGATGCCCAGATACGCGCTTCGCATCGAATATCACGGCCTGCCATTTTCCGGCTGGCAACGTCAGGACAACGCGCCCTCCGTTCAGGCCGCGATCGAGGCTGCGCTGGCGAAATTCCTGCGAGAGGCCCCCCTGGTCACGGGCGCGGGGCGCACGGATTCAGGCGTTCATGCCCGCGCGCAGGTCGCCCATGTCGATCTGGATCGGGAGTGGGATACATATCGGTTGAGTCAGGCGATCAATCAGCATCTGCGCCCCAAGCCCATCGCCATCACCGCCGCCGCACGGGTCGCGGATGACTGGCACGCGCGGTTTTCGGCGCTCGACCGGACATATCTCTACCGTATCCTGTCGCGCCGCTCACCCGCCGCGATTGATGACGGGCTGGTCTGGCAGGTGCGTCAGCGCATGGATGAGGCCGCGATGCAGGCCGGTGCGGACCGCCTGCTGGGGCAGCACGATTTCACAACGTTCCGGTCCACCGCCTGTCAGGCCGCCAGCCCGGTCAAGACGCTGGACCGTCTGGATGTGCGCCGCGTGGGCGATGAGGTGCACCTGCATGTCAAGGCGCGGTCATTCCTGCACAATCAGGTCCGCAGCTTCGCCGGAACGCTGGAGCGGGTCGGCGCGGGCGCGTGGCGGCCCGAGGATGTGACGACCGCCCTCGAAGCACGCGACCGCACGGCCTGCGGCACGGTCGCGCCCGCCTGCGGGCTGTACCTGATGCATGTCGGCTACCCCGAGGATCCGTTCGCCACGCTGACGCCCGGCCCGACCCCCACCTATCGCAAGAGAGGCTGAAGCCCCGGCCACGCGCCCGGATCGGCCACCGATTTGTCGCGGCAGAACGGATTGCAGAACGCGATGATCCGCCCGTCGATCCGCGCCATTGCGTCGGGACGGACTGGGGCACCGGAATAGGGGCACGTCTGATTGACCGGGGTTCCGGACGCCACCGCCTCCGCCGGGATACGCTCACCCGGCCAGGGACCGCGCGACAGGTCGAGGTCATAGCCGGGCTGCACGAAATTCTCCGCCAGTCCCATCGCGCGCCACCGCCGCAACGGCCCGTGATCGAGATGCCGCTGCACATAGTCCCGCGCCCTTTCCGACACGGGCAAGCCATATGTGACAATACGGGTGGCGATGGGGGCGAAGAAAACGTCCGCGATGGAATACGTGTCGAACAGCCAGCCATCCGCGCCTGCCCACAGGCTCTCGACCCTTGCCAGATCGCGGCGGACCGCGTCGCTCGGCGCGAATCCGTCATAGACGTGGCGCAGATTCATGCCGCATGCGCCGCGCAGCGCGGTGAAGCCGGAATGCACCTCCGCCACCATCGAGCGTGCCCGTGCCCGCTGCCCGGCATCGGCAGGCCACATCTGCGGATGATCCTCGGCCAGTGTTTCGGCCATGGCCAGCGTATCCCAGACCGCGCACCCGTCTGCCGCGACCATCTGCGGCACCAGATTGCTGCCGCTGGGAACCGCACGCAGGGCGGCGGCCAGCGCGTCGGAATACATCGGGTATTGTCTGACCTTCACCGGAATGTCGAAAGCCTCGAACAGCAGCCAGCCGCGCAGCGACCAGCTGGAATAGGTCCGGTCCCCGATGATGAGAGTCCATGTCATGTCAAATCCTCCGCTACCGGGTCAGAGGGAGACTGTGCCGTGCGCTGTCCGGGGCGTCCAATCAGGTTTTGGCAGCGGACCGTTCACGGACGGTGATTGATAACATCGACCGACCAGTCCGCACCGCCGAACCAGGTCATGCGGCTCAAGGAAAGCGGCTCGATGCGAAAGGACAAGGCCGATTTCGCAGGCATCCGGGTGGCGATGCTCAACGCGGCGAGGATGACGCCCATATGCGCGACTGCGATCACCGGTCCTGTGGTCTGCTCCCGCATGACGGCGGCCACGCGGTCGCAAAGCTCATTCCAGCTTTCGCCCTGGGGCGGGCGTGTTTCGCCAGGCGTGTCCCAGAATGCCCGCGCCAGCGCCGAATCGACGGCCGGATCGTCGAAGGCCAGATCCTCCCACGCGCCGTAATGCAGTTCACGCAAGCGGGGGTCCGTCACGGGCGTCAGGCCCAGAGCGCGCGCGGTTGATCGCGCGCGGCTCAGGTCCGAGGACAGGACAGCCGCCCCTGTTGGTAGCACCGCGCGCAACCGCGCCAGTGCCACATGATCCGACAGATCGGCAGGCCTGTCCGTATGCCCGACCATGCGCGCCGCATGGGTCGGGCCATGCCGGATCCACCACCACTCGACCGATCGGGCGCTTGCCTTTTCATCATCCGACATTAGGCGGCAAATTACCCTTCAGAACCAACGGCAAGCCCGCAACGGCCAATACAGCAAGGCCCGCGCGCGCCGCTACCATCTGGTTCAATCGCCCCTGTGCGTCGCGAAATCTGCGCCCCAGAGAATTATCTGGAACCAAACCCATTCCCACGTCGTTGGAAACACAGACGACATGTGCGCGACAGGCGGACAAGGCCTCGACAAGATCGCTGCATGTCGCCTCTACGTCACGGTTCGCCAGCAGAATGTTGGACAGCCAGAGGGTCAGACAGTCAATGAGCACCACTTCGCCATCCTTTCGGGACAAGACGACCTGCTTCAGGTCCAACGGCGCCTCGATGGTATTCCAGTCCGGCCCCCTGTCCACCACGTGCTGTGCGATCCTTTCCTCCATCTCTGTATCGTATGCTTGAGCGGTGGCCACATATGTCAACGCGCCGCCGGTTCGCGCAGCATTGCGCGCCAGCCCTTCGGCCAGACGGGACTTTCCCGACCGCGCCCCGCCCAGCACGAACTGCAGATTTGTTAATATTTCCGCGCCAGACATGGCGTGCATCCCCTGCTGATCCGACCCGCCAACCGGGACGTATCACCCTTAAACAGTGCAGGACCAAACCTGCAATCGCAACAGCTGGAGAATGAGTATGGCTATGGACGATTCCATCGCACGTTCGGTAACGCGCCACGCAATGAGCGCTGAGATGCTGGATGCCGAAACCGAACTTGCCCTGGCGCGTGCCTGGCGCGATGAGGGGTGTGAGCGGTCGCTGCACCGGCTGGTCAACGCCTATATGCGCCTCGCAGTGTCCATGGCCTCCAAATATCGTCGCTACGGGGCCTCGATGCCCGACCTTATTCAGGAGGCAGGCGTCGGCCTGATGAAGGCGGCGGAGAAATTCGATCCCGAGCGGGGCGTGCGCTTCTCGACCTATGCGGTCTGGTGGATCAAGGCGTCCATTCAGGACTACGTCATGCGCAACTGGTCGATGGTGCGCACCGGCTCCACCTCCAGCCAGAAGGCGCTGTTCTTCAACCTGCGCCGCGTCAAGGCCAAGCTGGAGCGTGAGGGCCAGGGTCTGGACCCCGTATCCGGTCAGCAAATGCGTGAGATGATCGCAATCGAGGTCGGCGTTCCCCTGCGCGATGTGGAGATGATGGAGGCCCGCTTGAGCGGCTCCGACTTCTCGCTCAACGCTCAGCAAGCCGGTGACGAGGGCCGCGAATGGGTCGAAGCGCTGGAGGATGACGGCCCCCGCGCCGAGGAAACAGTCAGCGCCGATGTGGATCTGATCCGCGTTCGCGGTTGGATCGCCGATGCAATGGACGCCCTGACCACGCGTGAGCGAATGATTGTGATCGAGCGCAAGATGCGCGACGATCCGCGCACTCTGGAAAGCCTCGGCAATGAGCTGGGCCTGTCAAAGGAACGCATCCGGCAGTTGGAGGCGCAGGCCCTCAAGAAACTGCGCAAGCGGCTTGAGGCGAACAACGGCGCCTCGGTCGAGATGCTCGCCCTTGCCTGATACCCCATATTGACGCGATGATAAGGCGCTCGGTCCGACAGGCCCGGGCGCTTTGTCTGTTATGAGAGATATCCATTCCATGCCCCACGTCTTTCGCGCTCTCGCCCTCGTCCTGATCTGGGTGCTGGCCGCCTGCGCGGAACCGCCCCGCGACTTTCGCGCCGAGGCTGACGTGGTGATCGTGGGTGAGGTGCATGGCACCGCCGCCCATCACGCCTATCAGGCGCAGGTGGCACAGCAGATGCAACCGGCGGCCATCGTCTTCGAGCAGATTTCGGGATCGCAGACCGCCCGCCTGAATGGCCTGATGCGCACGCAGACCGATCCGGTCGTGATCGCGCGGGCGCTGGATTGGGAAAGCAGCGGCTGGCCCGGTTTCGGGTTCTATTATGACATCATGCGCGCGGCCCCGGACGCCCAGATCGTCGGTGGCGGCGCGGCGCGCAGCGATGTGCGGCTGGCCAGACAACAGGGCGCGGCGACGGCATTCGGCGCGCTGTCAGCCCGTTTCGGCATCGACCAGCCCCTGCCGCCGTCGCAACGCGCCGCCCGCGCACAGGCACAGACCGACGCGCATTGCGGTGCCATCCCGCCCAACGTCGCCGCTGGTTTCGTCGAGGCGCAGAGGTTTCGCGATGCCGTCCTCGCCCAAACCGTCCTGCTGGCGCGTGAGCGTGTGAACGGTGGAAAGGTCCTGCTGATTACCGGCAATGCTCATGCCCGCGTCGATTACGGTGTGCCCGCCCTGCTGACCATGGCGGACCCATCGCTGAGCGTTTTCAGCATCGGTCAGGTCGCGCCGGGGGACACGACGCCCTTCAACGACGTGCGGATCGGCTCGATCGCGCAGGATGCCGATCTTTGCGACGGGTTTGCCGCGCCCTCTTGATGCAGGTCGCGCGTGCGGATAGCTCTGACATCAGGACGGGGGTCGGCATATGAGCGTGAAACGCATACTTCTCATCATCTCGGGCGGGATCGCGGCGTATAAAAGCCTCGAACTGATCCGTCTGTTCCGCGCTGAAGGCATTGGCGTCACGCCGGTGATGACGCGGGCGGCGGAACAGTTCGTCACCCCGCTCAGCGTTGCGGCGTTGGCCGGATCCGACGTACACCGTGACCTGTGGGACCTGACGGCGGAGGCAGAGATGGGCCATATCCAGCTGTCCCGCTCCGCCGATCTGATCGTTGTAGCACCCGCCACCGCGAACCTGATGGCGAACATGGCCCACGGTGCCGCCACGGATATGGCGACCACTCTGTTGCTTGCGACGGACACGCCGGTTTTGATCGCCCCCGCGATGAACGTGCGGATGTGGACCCATTCGGCGACACAGCGCAACCTGGCAACGCTGCGCGATGATGGCATCCGCTTTGTCGGCCCGGATGAGGGCGATATGGCCTGCGGTGAATACGGCCCCGGTCGCATGGCCGAACCGCCTGCGATCTTGGCCGCTGCCAAGACGATGCTGCACGACGGACCGTTGCGGGGAAAGCGCATCCTCGTCACCTCCGGCCCCACGCATGAGCCGATTGACCCCGTGCGCTATATCGCCAACAGGTCATCCGGCGCGCAGGGTACGGCAATAGCCGAGGCCCTGTCCGCATTGGGGGCCGAGGTCGTCTTCGTCACCGGACCCGCCGACACCCCCCGCCCCATATCCGCCGAAGTGGTGGAGGTAGAGACCGCCCGCCAGATGGCCGCGGCGGTGGATGCCGCCCTGCCCTGCGACGCCGCCGTTTTCTGCGCAGCAGTCGCGGACTGGCATGTGGTCGGCGCGGGATCGTCCAAGATCAAGAAGGACGGCACCGGCGCGCCTCCCGGATTCGAGCTTGCCGAAAATCCCGACATTCTGGCAACCGTGTCGCGCGGCGACAAACGGCCCCGACTGGTGGTCGGCTTCGCCGCGGAAACCGATGATGTCGTCGCTCATGCCACTGCCAAAAGGGAACGCAAGGGCTGCGACTGGATCGTCGCCAATGACGTCAGCCCCGCCACAGGCATCATGGGCGGCACGCAGAACGCAGCGATCCTGATCACGGCCGAGGGCGCGGATCCCTGGCCCCGCATGAGCAAGACCGAGACGGCCACGACCCTCGCCGCGCGTATGGCGGAGGCACTGACATGAGCGGCCTGAAACTTGCGGTTCCCGGTCTCGATGTCCGGGTTTCACGCACGGCGGAAAGTGACCCGGAAATCCCCCTGCCCCGCTACGCGACCAAGGGTGCGGCGGGTATGGATGTCCATGCCAATTTTGGCACCAACAAACGGGGGCGCGGTGTCACCCTGATGCCCAATGGACGCGCTTTGATCCCCACCGGCCTGATGATGGAGATCCCGCGCGGCTACGAAATTCAGGTGCGTCCACGCTCCGGCCTGGCGCTGCGCCATGGGGTCACGGTTGCGAACGCGCCCGGCACCGTGGACAGCGATTATCGCGGCGAGGTCGCGGTCATCCTCATCAATCTGGGGCATGAGGTCTTCGATATCAGCCACGGCGACCGGATCGCGCAGATTGTTCTGGGCCCCGTGACGCATGTGAACTGGATCGTTACGTCCGAGTTGGAAAAGACGGAGCGCGGCAGCGGCGGCTTCGGCTCCACCGGGCGCAATGACAAGGCATGAGCGGCCTTTTCGGCACGCTGGCCAGCGGTGGATTTCTGACCCTGCTGGTGGCAGCGGCGTTCGGGTTCGGTTTCGCGCTGGTCGCCGGGCAGGGGCGCAAACGCTCCGCCATGATCGGGGGGCTGTGCGCGGTGCTGCTGGCCGCGATCCTGTCCGCCAGCCCGTTCTTTCGCGCGAACATGGCGGGGGCGATCGCGGTGCTGTTCGTTCTCGGCCTGCTCGCGCTACCGGTCATGTTCTACGCCATCGTCCTGCGCCGGATCAGGCGGCGCAACGCCCCCGCACCGAACCCGCAGCCGGCCGGTTTGCGTCTGATCGAACAGGACGACGCCCTGTTTCGTGAGACGCTGGAACACTTGCGGGATGAAAATGCACGGCAACCGGACTATTCGCGGCAAACATTCTCCATTGCGTGGCGGGATGAGGGTGGCGCGGTTCTGGCCAGCGTCAGGTGCGAAATCCTGATGGGACTGGCCGAAATGCGGGCGCTGTATGTACAACCCGAGATGCGCGACAAGGGGCTGGGCCGCCAGGTGTTGCAGGCCGCACTGGATGAGGCGAAATCCCGGGGCGCCGCACGTGCCCTGCTGCATACCTTCGACTGGCAGGTGCCTGACTTCTATCGCCATCTGGGCTGGACCCGAACGGGCGAGGTCTCCTATCCCGCCGGTCCCCGCCGTATCCAGTTCGAGAAACAATTATGAATCTGACACCGGAAGAGTTGACCCGCTATGCCCGCCACATCGTCCTGCGAGAGGTCGGCGGCCCCGGCCAGATGAAACTGCGCGCCGCGCGGGTTCTGATCGTCGGGGCGGGCGGGTTGGGCGCGCCTGCCTCCATGTATCTGGCCGCCGCCGGTGTTGGCACCATAGGGATCGTCGATGATGACACGGTGTCGCTGTCCAACCTGCAACGCCAGATCGTGCATGACACCACCACCATCGACACGCCCAAGGTCGAGAGCGCGGCTCGCACGCTCAATCGCATCAATCCCCACGTCGCGGTGGAGGGGCACGCCCAACGCCTGACACAGCAGACTGGCCCCGACATGATTGATGGCCCCGACCTTATTGACGGCTATGACCTGATCCTGGACGGCTCCGACAGTTATCAAACGCGCTATCTGGTCAACGCCCTGTGCGTTGCGGCAGGCAAGCCACTGATTTCCGCCGCGATGACGCAGTGGGAGGGGCAGGTCAGCCTGTATCATCCCGCTGCGGGAACCCCATGCTATGCCTGCGTCTTTCCACAAGCGCCCGCGGATGGCCTCGCCCCCAGCTGTGCGGAGGCCGGGATCGTCGGGGCGCTTGGCGGCATCATCGGCTCCATGATGGCGATGGAGGCGATCAAGCACATCACGGGCGCGGGGCAAACCCTGGCCGGATCGCTGCTGCTTTACGATGCGCTCTATGCGGACAGCCGCCGGATCACGATCGCCCGCGACCCGGCATGCAAGGTCTGCGGGGTCTAGCCGTTCATCCGAATGGCGGCGTTGCCGGGATCGTAGGGTGAATCCTCGACGACTTCCGCATCCCAAGTCTCGTTGAACATCCGCACCTTCAGCCTGGTCCCGACAGCAGCCAGCGCGGGATCGACATAGCCGATGCCGATGGATTTGCCGAAGGCCACGGAATAGCCGCCCGAGGTCAGACGCCCGATCACCGCGCCGTCATGCAGCAACGCCTCACGCCCCCACGGGTCCGCGTCGTTTGGCCCGTCGATCAGCACCGTAACGCATTTCGCGCGAATGCCGGTGTCGAGCATGGCCTGTTTGCCGCGAAAGTCCTTCTCCATATCGACGAAACGGTCCAGTCCGGCCTCCAACGGGGTGGCGTCGCGGCCCAGGTCGGAGCCGAAAGCGCGGTAGCTTTTTTCCTGCCGCAGCCAGTTTTGCGCGCGTGCACCGCACAGCTTCAGCCCATGTTTTTCACCCGCCTGAATCAGCAGGTCGTACAGATAGTTCTGCATCTCGATCGTGTGGTGCAGTTCCCAGCCCAGTTCCCCGGTATAGGCCACGCGGATCGCCTTGACCGGGCACATGCCCAGATCGATATTCTTGGCCGACAGCCACGGAAACGCCTTGTTCGTCAACGCATTTTCAGGGCTCGCGTCCGAGATGATTTCCTTGAGAATATCGCGGCTGGCCGGCCCTGCGAGGGCAAAGACTCCCCATTGAGTGGTCACATCCTGCACCTCGATCCAGCCGAATTCGCAGCACATCTTCGCGGCCTCCTTGACCAGATAATCGTGATCATAGGCCTGCGCCGCCCCGGCGGTGACAAGGTAATATTGGTCCTCCCCCTCACGCACGATGGTGAATTCGGTGCGGATGGTGCCCTTGTCGGTCAGACCGTAGGTCAGGTTGATCCGGCCCACGCGGGGCAGCTTGTTGCAGGTCAGCCAGTCCAGAAACCGCGTCGCCCCCGGTCCGGTGATCCGGTGCTTGGCAAAGGCGGTGGCGTCGAACAGGCCGGCGGTTTTGCGCACGGCCTTCGCCTCGGCCTCGGCATATTGCCACCAACCCCCCCGGCGAAAGGACCGCGCGGCGTGATCGTCGAACCCGGCGGGCGCGAAGTAATTCGGCCGCTCCCACCCGTTCACCTGCCCGAACTGTGCCCCGGCGGCGGCCATGCGGTCATGGCACGGGGCGGTGCGCAAGCCGCGCGCCGCGGGGCGTTCCTCATCGGGGTGGTGCAGGATATAGACGTGTTCGTAGGCTTCCTCGTTCTTCTTCGCCGCGTATTCACGGTTGACCCAGCCGCCGAACCGGCGCGGGTCGAGCGACCACATGTCGATCTCGGCCTCCCCCTCGGTGATGAGCTGGCTGAGGTAGTGCCCCGCCCCGCCCGCCGCCGTGATCCCGAACGAGAACCCTTCGGCGAACCAGAAGTTCTCCACCCCCGGCGCGGGTCCGATCAGTGGATTGCCGTCGGGCGTATAGCAGATCGGGCCGTTAAAATCGTCCTTCAGCCCGCAATTTTCCGTCGAGGGGATCCGGTGGATCATCGACATGTATTCCTGCTCGATCCGCCCCAGATCGAGCGGGAACAGATCGGCGCGAAAGCTGTCGGGAACCCCGAACTTGAAACAGGCGGGCGCATTACGCTCATAAGGGCCGAGGATCCAGCCACCACGCTCCTCACGCACGTACCACTTTGCATCGGCATCGCGCAGCACGGGGTGCTCGCCGTGGGTCCGGCGATAATCGACCAGGGCGGGGTCCTTTTCTGTCACGATGAACTGATGCTCGACGGGTATCGCGGGAATGTAGGTCCCGATCATCGCGGCGGTGCGCTGCGCGTGGTTGCCGGTGGCGGTGATGACATGCTCGCAAGTGATGTCGAAGGTTTCCTCCCCCCCGATCAGGTTGCCACCCCGGTCGAGCATCCGGCGGCAATGCACGATCCATTCGTCGCCGCGCCGGGTGAAGCCATCGACCTGCACGCGACGCATGATTTCAACGCCACGCTGGCGCGCCCCCTTGGCCATGGCCTGCGTCACGTCGGCGGGATTGATGTAGCCATCGGTGGGGTGATAGATCGCGCCCTCCAAATCCTCGGTGCGCAACAGGGGCCAGCGGTCCTTCATCTGGGCGGGGGTCAGCCATTCAAACGGCACACCGACCGATTCCGCCGTGGTGGCGTAAGTCATGTATTCGTCCATCCGCGCCGTGGACTGGGCCATGCGCAGGTTGCCGACGACCGAGAATCCGGCGTTCAGGCCGGTCTCTTCCTCCAACGTCTTGTAGAACTTGATGGAATAGTCGTGGATCCACGTCGTCGCGTAGCTCATGTTGAAATAGGGCAGCAGGCCAGCCGCGTGCCAGGTGGACCCGGCGGTGAGCTCATCGCGTTCCAGCAACAGGGTGTCGGTCCAGCCTGCCTTTGCCATGTGATAGGCGATGGAGGCACCGACCGCCCCCCCTCCGACGACGACTGCGCGTGCGTGCGTTCTCATCCCGACCGACCCCTGGCTGACTATCGTTGCCATCCTTTCTAGCTGATAAGGCACGGCGGCGAAGCGGCGCTACGACCGATAAGGGATCGATTCCGACCTGACAGGTTTGCCGCAGGGGCCTTGTCTGCCTGCCGCAACGCTACAGATAGCCAAGAACGCAACCGAAGGCTTACCCCTCATGACTGACAATCCGCTTCTCGCCCAATGGAACACGCCATTCGGGATGCCCCCTTTCGATGAAATCGAAATGCAGCACTTCGCCCCGGCCTTCGATGCCGCCCTGGCCGAGGCGAAGGCGAATACCGACAGGATCGCGGCGAACCCGGACCAGCCGACCTTCGCCAACACCATCGCGGGGATGGAGTTCGGGGAAACGCTGATCGACCGTGTGTCGTCGGTGTTCTACCACCTCGCCGGAACCCAGTCCGACGCCGCAATCGAGGAAATGTCGCGCGATCTGTCGCCGCGCCTCGCCGCGTTCTACAGCGATGTCTTGCAGGATCAGGCCCTGTTCGCCCGTGTCGATACCCTTTGGGAACAGCGCGATCGCTTCGATCTGGCACCGGAGGAGGCCCGCGTGCTGGAGCTTTACCACCGGATGTTCGTCCGCGCCGGTGCCGCGCTCGATGAACCGGGGCGCAAGAGGCTGAGCCAGATCATGCAGCGGTTGGCGCAACTGGGCACGACATTCTCGCAGAACCTGCTGGCGGACGAACGCGACTGGTCCGTGGCACTGGTCGAGGACGACCTGGCCGGCCTGCCCGACGATCTGCGTGAGACGATGAAGACTGAGGACGGCTGGGCGTTGAGCCTGTCCCGCTCCGTCGTGGTGCCGTTCCTGGAAAGCTCGACCCGCCGCGACCTGCGCGAAACCGCGTGGAAGGCCTGGACGGCACGTGGCGCGAATGGCGGCGCGACGGACAACCGTGAGGTCGCGGCCGAGATCCTCGCCCTGCGGCATGAGCGTGCACAATTGCTGGGCTATGACGATTTCGCGTCCTACAAGCTGGACGGAGAGATGGCCAAGACGCCGGACAATGTCCGCGACCTGTTGATGGGTGTCTGGGGCCCGGCGCGGTCCAAGGCGATGGCCGATGCGGACCGCCTGCGCAGCCTGATCGCCGCCGACGGGCAGAACCACGATCTGGCCGGTTGGGACTGGCGCTTCTACGCCGAAAAACTGCGTCATATCGAACATGATTTCGATGCGGCGGCGCTGAAACCATACTTCACCCTGAACGGGATGATCGACGCGATGTTCGACGTGTCAGCGCGTCTGTTCGGGCTGAGCTTTCGCAAGCTCGACATCCCCCTGCCCCATCCCGACGCCATGGCGTGGGAGGTTCTGCGCGGCGACGCCCATGTCGGCGTGTTCATCGGCGACTACTTCGCACGCCCCGGCAAACGGTCCGGCGCGTGGTGTTCGCGCCTGCGCCATCAGGCAGGCCCGGTGCGCCCGATCGTGACCAATGTGTGCAACTTCGCCAAGGGCAACCCCGCCCTGCTGACCTTCGACGACGCGCGCACCCTGTTTCACGAGATGGGCCACGCCCTGCATCATCTGTTGAGCGAGGCGACCTATCCAATGGTCTCGGGCACCTCGGTCGCGCGTGATTTCGTCGAACTGCCCAGCCAGCTTTACGAACATTGGTTGAGCGAGCCTCAAATCCTGCGCCAGCACGCGCGCCACTACCGCACGGGGGAGCCGATCCCGCAGGACCTGCTGGACAAGCTATTGGCGGCGGAAACCTTCGGTCAGGGCTTTTCTACGGTGGAATATATTGCCTCCGCACTGGTCGATCTGGACTTTCACACCGGCGAACCGCCAGCCGATCCGATGGCGGCACAGGCGGAAACGCTGGCCCGTATCGGCATGCCCGACGCGATTCCGATGCGCCATGCCACGCCGCATTTTGCGCACATCTTCTCGGGCGATGGCTATTCCGCAGGATATTACAGCTATATGTGGTCCGAGGTGATGGACGCCGACGCCTTCGCCGCATTCCGTGAGACGGGCGATGTCTTCGATCCGGAAATGGCGGCAAAACTGGCCACACATATCTATTCCGCCGGCGGCACCCGCCCGCCCGAGGAATTGTACACCGCATTCCGGGGCCGAATGCCCGGACCCGAAGCATTGATGCAAGGACGAGGCCTGACCGCTGGATGAGTGGACGCGAGCGCGATCTGACCGAGGGGTCCATCCTGGGCCACCTCAGGGCTGTCGCGGTGCCAGCGGCACTCTCGTTGATGTTCATCACATTCTACAATGTGATCGACACGTATTATGCGGGCATGATCTCCACCCAGGCGCAGGCCGGGTTGGGGCTTGGCTCGCAGATGTTCTTTCTGATCGTCGCGACCGGCATCGGATTTCGCGTCGCGATCTCGGCCTTCGTGGGCAACGCGATCGGCGCGGGCGACGGGAACGGTGCCGCGCGCGCCGCAGGTCAGGGGATCGGCGCCGCCGTCGTGGCAACCATCGTGGCGATGCTGGCGGGGTATTGGGGATTGCCCGCGCTGATAATTGCCATCGCGGGGGATCAGGGTTACGCGCAGGACGCCGCCACCTATTCGCGGCTGATGCTGCTGTCCGCGCCGGGCTTCATCATCACAAACGCACTGACCGGCACCCTGACCGCACAGGGCGATACCGTCACGCAGGAGCGGGCGCAATTTGCGGCGACCCTCGCCAATCTGGGCCTCAATCCCCTGTTCATCTGGGGCATTCCCGGCCTGTGGGACGGTTTCGGCCTGAACGGTATCGCGCTGGCAACGGTCTGTTCGCAAACCGGTGTCATGGTGTTCATAGGATGGCGCGCATTCGAATCGAAGATTCTGTCCGATCTGGACTGGCGCGATCTGATCCCCCGGGCCGCGCAACAGGTGGTGTTGATAAAGCAGGTCGTACCGGTCTGCTCGACGATCTATGTCACTGTTCTGGGCGGTATCATCTGTCAGTTCTTCCTGCGCGACTACGGTCAGGACGCGGTGGCGGCCTATGGCGTCGGCTTTCGTTTGCAGCAACTTTTGCTGTTGCCCATTATCGGTCTGACAACCGCGCTGCTGCCGCTGACGGCACAGAACATGGGCGCGCAGCAACCGGAACGGGTTCGCCGCACCGTTCGGATCATCGCCGTGACCAGCCTTGGCTTCATGGCGGTTGGCGCGATCGTCATCTGGACCGCGGGCCGACCGTTGGTCACGCTGTTCAACGACGATACCGCCGTCGTGGACCATGCCGTCACCTATCTGCGCATCCTGTCAGGCGCGCTGCCGTTCTTCGTTGTGATCTTTGTCGCGCAGAATTTTCTGCAAGGGCTGAAAAAGCCGCAATTCCCGCTGATCGTCGGTTTGTGGCGCATGGGTCTGGGGCTGTTCGTTTTCTGCGTCCTGTTCACGCAGGTCTACGATTTCGGCGTCACGGGGATCTGGTGGGCACTGCTGGCAGGGGCGGCCACGGGTGCGGTGCTGGCGGCGGTGCTCGCAATATGGGTGGCGCGTCGCGAAGGCGTGACGCCCGCCCCTAGAACCACTGCCCCGGCTCAATAATCCCCAGTTCCAGCAACTGCTCCGATGTCCATTCGAACCGGGTCGAGCCGCGCCAGACGAAGCTGTCGATCTCGAACATCGAGCCGGGATTGCGCTTCAGGCTCTTGGCCACGCGGAACGACGCGACGGCGGCGGTGACGTTGTGGTGCCAAGGGCAGGACAGGGTGTTCATCTCAGGCACGTTCAGGGTCAGATCGTCGTTCATGCGCAAACCTTCCACCGCGCGGAACAGAGGGATGCGGTCGATCCGCCGCCGGTCCCATGGCACGAATTCCTCGTAACGCCAAGTCAGGCCGCCGAAGATATCGAACTGCCGGTCCAGTGCGTGTCCTTCGGCATACCGTTGAAATCCGTAATATCCCGACCCGTCGAAATGCGCCGTCTTGCGCGAAACGCCGTCCCCCGCCACGTCCAGATCGGAGGCATACAGATCGAGCACGTAGCCGAAGACATGATCGCGCCGCTCCTCGACCATGAATGTCGTCAGATCGGTGATCGTCCGGCTTTCCATATAGGGGTAGAACAGAAACTCAGCGTTGAACCCCCAATACAGCCACCGACCGTTGAAACGGTCGATCAACGTGTTGAGAATGGCGACCGCATCCCCGCGTGAACGAACAGGTTCCCCGATCCGGCTGATCGAGGCCCCCTCCGGCACGCTGATATCGCCCGACACTCGACCAATCAGCAATATATGTGAAAATCCGATCCGCAAATGATGTGCGACGGTTGCGGCTATTTCAGCAAGATCCTCGACGAACAGGATCGCGACCGGGCCCGGCGGGATTCTGGAATGAGTTTCCGACAGGTACTGATCGATGCTTGCAAAATTCATGGCTGACTCATTATCGCATCCGTGATCCTGCGCAAATCCCGGTAGATAACAAATTTGTAACCACCGATTTTGGATCACAGTAGCAATAAACGTTACGGCGAATAAACAAATGGCTCTTTATTAAGCGTTACGATGTTGCAGCCGAAGGTTTTAAGTGTAAGTACCCAATACCGCTCTGCGGGCTCGGCATGACCAAGGGTCTATGCCGGGGGGGTAACATCAAATCGAAAGGACTTTTCAAATGTCCGAATTTTCACAGATAGACAAGACCGAGATTCTGGCGCTTACGTCCGAAATCGTTTCTTCGCATGTCGCGAACAATCCTGTCGCGATGAGCGAACTACCCGGCTTCATTGAATCCGTCTTCGGCAAATTGCACAATCTGGCAGAGGGAACGGTCGAGGAAGAAGTCGAGCTGGTCCCGGCAGTACCGATCAAGAAATCGGTCACAAACGACTACATCATCTGCCTGGAGGATGGACGCAAGCTCAAGATGCTCAAGCGTCACCTTGCCACTGCATTCGACATGACGCCGGATGATTACCGCGCGAAATGGGGTCTGCCGTCCGACTATCCGATGGTCGCACCGGCCTACGCGCAGAAACGCCAGGAACTGGCCAAGAAGATCGGGCTGGGCCGCAAACCAAAAAAGTGATGCGGTTGCGGGGACGTCCGCAACTGGCTAAACGACGGCGTGACCTCCGGGACGAGGTTGCGCCGTTTTTCATTTTGAGGTCCGTGTAATGTCCGCGCCCAAGAAGCTTTTCGTCAAGACCTATGGCTGTCAGATGAACGTCTATGACAGTGAGCGGATGGTCGGTGCGCTGGGGGCGTCCGGCTATGAGCAGACGCAGGACGCGTCCGAGGCGGACATGATCCTGCTCAACACCTGCCACATTCGTGAGAAGGCGGCCGAGAAGGTCTATTCCGAACTGGGCCGACTGCGACCGCTCAAGGATGCGAAGCCCGATCTGAAAATCGGCGTCGCCGGATGCGTCGCGCAGGCCGAGGGGGAGGAGATCATCCGCCGTCAGCCCATGGTCGATCTGGTCGTCGGTCCGCAAGCCTATCACCGCCTGCCCGCGATGGAGGCGAAGGTCCGCGCCGGGCAAATCGCGCTCGACACCGACTTCCCCGAGGAGGACAAGTTCGACCACCTGCCCGCCCCGCGCGGACCCAAGGCCAGCCGCGCGCCGACCGCGTTCCTGACCGTGCAGGAGGGCTGCGACAAGTTCTGCGCCTTTTGCGTCGTGCCCTATACCCGCGGTGCCGAGGTCAGCCGCCCCGCCGCCCGCCTGCTGGCCGAGGCGCGCGATCTGGTTGAGCGTGGCGTGGCCGAACTGACCCTGCTGGGCCAGAACGTCAACGGCTATCACGGCGCAGGCCCCGCCGATCTGGGCGGCGGCGACTGGACCCTTGCGCGGCTGGTGCGCGAACTGGCGAAGATCGACGGGTTGCAGCGCATCCGCTACACCACCTCGCATCCCAACGACATGACCGACGACCTGATCGCCGCGCATGGTGAGATCGACAAGCTGATGCCCTACCTGCACCTGCCCGTTCAATCGGGCAGCGACAGGATTCTGGCCGGCATGAACCGCCGCCACACCGCAGAGGAATACCTGCGCCTGATCGAACGCATTCGTGACGCGCGCCCCGACATCGCGATGTCCGGCGATTTCATCGTCGGCTTTCCGGGTGAGACGGAGGAGGATTTCGCAGACACGATCGCGCTTTGCGAACAGGTGCGCTACGGCTCGGCCTTCTCTTTCAAGTATTCGCCCCGTCCCGGCACCCCCGCCGCAGGCCGCGATTTCGTGGGGGATGACGTCGCCTCGGACCGCCTCGCCCGATTGCAGGCGGTGATCACCGATCACCAGCGCAGCTTCCAGAACGCGCAGGTCGGCAAGCGCATGTCGGTGCTGGTTGAGAAGGTCGGCCGCGAACCCGGTCAGATGATCGGCAAGACCCCGTGGCTGCACGCCGCTCATCTCGATGCGCCAGAACAGGTGCGAGGAAAGTTGGTGGAGGTCGAGATCATCGGCTCCAACACCAATTCCCTGTCGGCCCGCGCGATCTGAACGCTCAGATACGCAAGACCGCATTCGCTAAGGATATTCGGGGGGGATACTCGGGCGGTGCAGAATCAGTTCGTCAGGTCGCGATCCATGCCCCAGATCGCCGATTCGCCTACCCAGCCCTCGTGGCCGGAGCTTTCGATCCTGCACCAGCCATCGGTGCATTCGTGCAGGCGCGCGATAACCCCTGCCTCCGCAATCGCGGACAGGGGGGCCTCGGGATGGGGTTCGCGGCGCATGTCCGCGTTCTGCCCCTCCACGATCACAGTGCGCACGCCTGACAGCAACGCGAAGTGAATCCAGCCACCCAAACCATCGCGATCACGCACGTTTCGCCAGTTTTCGTACTCCGCAATGACCTGTAGCGGCATTCCCCGTCGCACAAACCGCCAATCAATGCGGTAGGCCACGCCCGGACCGCGGCGGACATTCGCCTGGCTGGTCTTGAGGCTGACAAAGCGCGGCAGCGGCAGTCCCGTCACCGGTCCGCGCGTCTGCGCGGCCACTGGCAACGCGAAACATGCGGAGGTCAGGCAAAAAGCACGTCGGGTCAGGCGCATCTTGGTGGATTTCCGGTTCAGTTCGGGGCCAGCGGACCATAAGCTGCACGAAAACGGAAATCACGCCGAAAGGGAACAACCATGCCAGCGCAAAAGCTCAAGGTCGCCGTCACGCGCCGTCTGCCAGAACCGGTGGAAACCCGGCTGGCGGAACTGTTCGATGTGACCCTGTGTGACAGCGACGCCCCCCTGCCGCGCGAGGAACTGGCGCAGCGCATGGCCTCGGCTGACGTTCTGGTGCCTACATTGGGCGACAGGATCGACGCGGGCCTGCTGTCCGGAGCGGGGGAGAAGTTGAAGCTGATCGCCAATTACGGTGCCGGTGTGGATCATATCGACGTGGAAACCGCCCGCACGCGTGGCATCGCGGTCAGCAACACGCCAGGCGTGCTGACGGACGATACCGCCGACATGACCATGGCGCTGATTCTGGGCGTGTCGCGCCGCCTGAAGGAAGGCGTCGCCCTGATGCAATCCGGCGATTGGGAGGGGTGGAGCCCGATGGCCCTGATGGGCAACCGTCTGGGAGGCAAACGACTGGGCATTCTGGGAATGGGGCGCATCGGTCAGGCGGTGGCCAAGCGGGCGCAGGCCTTCGGCATGTCCGTCCACTATCACAACCGCCGCCGTCTGCGCCCCGAAACCGAGGAGGAGATCGGCGCGCGCTGGTGGGACAGCCTGGATCAGATGCTGGCGCGGGTCGATATCCTCAGCGTCAACGCTCCCCACACGCCCGCCACATTCCACCTGCTGAACGCGCGGCGGCTGAAGCTGATGAAGCCGACAGCCTTCGTCGTGAACACCAGCCGGGGTGAGGTGATCGACGAGAACGCCCTGACCCGCGCCCTGCGCAACGGGGAACTGGCGGGCGCGGCGCTGGACGTGTTCGAGCATGGCGCCAGCGTCAATCCGCGCCTGCGCGATCTGCCAAACGTGCTGCTGCTGCCCCATATGGGATCCGCTACGATCGAGGGCCGGTTGGAGATGGGGGAGAAGGTTCTGATCAATATCAAGACCTTCGCTGACGGCCACCGACCGCCGGATCTGGTCGTGCCCAGCATGTTGTAACGTATGCGCGGGGCTAATGTGCGGATATACACGGAATGTTAAGACAGTTTAAGCGACAAGGGGATTGTCCTACCAACTGGAGATTCCCCTTGCGTCCCAATATTTTCCTCGCCTCCGCTTCGCTGGTGGCCATTCTTTCAGGCTGCGCCAGCAAATCCGAAGAAATCGCGGCGAGCTATGTCTCTCCGATGCAATACCAATCGTATTCGTGCAGCCAACTGGCACAGGAAAACAACCGGATCGCCAGTCGCCTGAACCAGATGACGGCGGCTCAGGACTCTCGCGCCAGCGACGATGCGGTCGCAACAGGCGTTGCCATCGTGCTGTTCTGGCCAGCCGCCTTTTTCATTCAAGGTGACGACATGGAGCCTGAAATCGCCCGATTGAAGGGCGAGTACGAAGCGATCGAGCAGGCCGCCAACCGCCAGACATGCAACAATTTCGAGCAGCGGTCCCCAGCGGCGCTCTAACCCTGCGCAACCAGTTCGGCAGCCTTCGCCGCCATCGCGGGGGAGGTCTGCACGCCGTAGCCGCCCTGCCCGGCCAGCCACAGGAAGCCCTCCGCGCCCCATCTGCATACCGGCGTGCGGTCGGGCGCGAAGGTGCGCAACCCCGCCCATGACCGCTCCACCCGCGTGATCGGCGTGGTGACGGCCTGCGCGTAACGGTCCAGCCCCTCGGCCAGCACCATGTCGTCGGGCCAGGCATCCATCGGGCCGACCTCGTCCTCATCTGCGGGGGAAACCATCAGGCGTCCCGCCTCGGGCTTGGCATAAAACCCTTCACTGGCGGACAGCAACATTGGCCAGCCTGACACGTCATGCCCGTCCGGTGCGGGCAGAATTGCGGCGCTGCGGCGACAGGCCCGCAACCCCAACGGCGCGACACCGGCCAGCACGGCCACCTGATCGGCCCATGCGCCT
This sequence comes from Pontivivens nitratireducens, assembly GCF_014235845.1. GTDB lineage: Bacteria > Pseudomonadota > Alphaproteobacteria > Rhodobacterales > Rhodobacteraceae > Pontivivens > Pontivivens nitratireducens. The sequence goes on from NZ_JACJUQ010000008.1 coordinate 68,107, forward strand.
GCGGCGTTCACCACACCCTCTGCGCCGAACGCGCCTGCGGTCGTCTGCACCTGCCAACCGGGCGACAGGGCGGTCACCTCGGCCCGCGTCACGATCTCACCCCCGTGGGCGCGCAGGGTGGTGCGCAGGTCGCCCATCAATCTGTCCACGTCGATATCGCTGGCATCCGCCTCGAACGCCGCCCGCCGCACGTGGTCCGGGCGCAGGATGGGGAACAGCTCACACGCCGCCGCCGCCGAGATTTCGTGCATCCCGCTGGAGCCAGCCAGATGCGTCTCGATATTCTCCCCCTCGGCAGCGACGATCAGCACGCCGCGCTGTGTCAGGTAGGGGGTCAGCGCCGCACGGCTGGCCCGGTTCAGGCTGCGCACTGCCGCATTGCCGTAATTTTCGAAGAACAGCGCGGCGGATCGGCCGGTGGCGTGCATTCCGGGGTGGGCCTCCCGCTCCAGCACCACGACCTTGCGATCCGGTGCGATGGCGGCGGCTGCCGACAGTCCGGCGATGCCCGCGCCGATCACGATCACGTCTGCCTGCCGCATCCTACCCCTCCAGCGTTGTCAGGGCGCGTGTGAACATCGCCGCATCGACATTGCCGCCGGTTGCCACGCAGATCACCGTGTCGCCCTCGACCAGATCCGGGTGGAACAGGGCGGCGGCCAGGCTGACCGCGCCCCCCGGCTCCACCACGATCTTGAGCCGTTGAAACGCCAGCGCCACGGCCCGCAGCGCCTGATCATCGGTCACCGTCAGGCCGGGTCCGCACCGCTGCGCCAGGATCGGAAAGGTGATCTGTCCCGGTGCGGGCGTGATGATCGCGTCGCAGATCGAGCCGGTCAGCGCCGCATTGTGGACGATTTGCCCCTCGCGCAAAGACCGCGCCACATCGTCGAAGCCCTCAGGCTCCACCGGGCGGGCACGCAGGCGCGTCTCGCTCAACCCCAACGCAACGCCGCTGGTCAGACCGCCCCCGCCGCAGCACACCAGCACGTCCGCCTGCTCGATGCCCAGCGCCGCCGCGTCCTGCGCAATTTCCAGGCCGACTGTACCCTGCCCTGCAATGACATCCGCATTGTCGAAGGGTTTGATCAGGCTCAAGCCACGGGTTGTGGACAGCTCTGCCCCGATTGCGTCACGATCCTCGGTCGCGCGATCGTACAGAACCACCTCGGCCCCCAGGGCGCGGGTGTTTGCAATCTTCAGCGCCGGGGCGTCCTGCGGCATGATGATGACCGCCGGAATTCCCGCCGCCCGCGCCGCGTAGGCCACCCCCTGCGCATGGTTGCCCGAGGAGAAGGCGATCACGCCCCGCGCCCGGTCGGCCTCGGGCAGTTGCGAGATCGCGAACCACGCGCCGCGCAACTTGAACGATCCGGTATGTTGCAGGCATTCGGCCTTTACCAACACACGGCGTCCGGCGATTTCGTCCAGAAATGGTGAGCTGAGGAGCGGGGTGCGCCGGGCAACCCCGTCGAGGACACCGGCAGCCTGCCGGATGCGTGCGAGATTGCTCATCCTATCTCCTCCATCAACCTGTCGAACGTGGTGAGGCTTTCCTCCTCATCCAGAAAGGGCACATGGCCACGGTCGGGAACGGTCGCGGTGATCATGCTGGCGTGCATGGCCTTCATCGCGGTGAAGGTCCGTTCGCTTAGCAAATCCGAGTTCTCGCCCCGCAGAGCGGCCAGCGGAACCTGACCAAGCTCCGCAAATAGCGGCCACAGATCGGGGGCCGGGCCGCCAGCCTCGGACGCGTCTCGCAGGGCCGGATCGTAGCGCAGTTGCAGGGCATCGGCATCCTGATCGTACCACCGGCGTGCCCAGACCTGCCATTGCGCCGCATCGACGCCCGGAAACGCGCGCGCGTAGAATCGAGCCAGTCCCTGCGCCGCCTGCTCGTAGGTCTTGGCGGCGGGGCGTTTGCCCAGATAGGTCATGATCGCGTCCAGCCCCGCCTGCTCGATCGTCGGTCCGATATCGTTGAGCAGCACGCCCGCCAGCCGCTGTTTCGCAATAGCGGCGAGGTACATGGCGATGATGCCGCCGCGCGACGTACCGACGATGACGGCGCGCGAAATGCCAAGATGATCCAGCAGTTCCAGCACGTCACGCGCCTCGACCGGGACGGTATAGCCCTGCAACGGGTTGGGGTCCCAGTCGGATTCGCCCCGGCCGCGCAGATCCATGCGAATGATCCGCGCGGTCTGCCCACGCGCCGCCAGCAACGGCTCGAAATCGCGCATGTCGCGGGTCAGGCCGGGCAGGCACAGCACCGGCGTGCCCTCCCCCCTGTCATCATAGGCAATCTGCAAACCATCGCTGGCGGAAAAATGCTTCATTGCCCCACCTGCTCGTTCGCCACCTGAGGTATCTGCGTCAGATCGTCGAGCATGACATCCGGTTGCCCCCACAAACGATCGACAGGTGCCCCCGCCCGGTTGACCCATGCCGTGCGAAATCCGTAGCCGGCGGCGGCGCACACGTCCCATCCGTTCGAGGAGACGAACAGCACATCGCCGCGCGTGCAGCCGAACCGTTCCCCGACCAGATCGTAAACACTGGGATGCGGCTTGAAGACCCCGACCTGTTCGACGCTCAACACGTCGTCGAGCATATGGGAAATCCCGGCGGAGGATACGGCGCCATCCAGCATTGCGGGCGATCCGTTCGACAGGATCGCGGTGGACAGACCGACCGATTTCAGGGTGGACAGCATTTCGGGCACCTCGGGAAAGGCGTCCAGTTCCCAGTATAACTGCAACAAACGTTCGCGCAGGCCGGGAACCGAGAGGGACATGGCCTCCAGCGCCCAATCCAGACCGTCCTCCGTGACCTGCCAGAAATCACTGTGCTGGCCGGCTGCGGCCCGCAGCCAAGTGTATTCCAGCTGCTTGGTCCGCCAATCGGCGGCGATCTTCTGCCAGTGGGCCGCGAACTGTTCCGGCCAGGGTTCCTCCGCTGCGGCGCGCGCGGCGGAGGTGACATCGAACAGCGTTCCGTAGGCGTCGAAAATGCAGGTTGTGATGGGCATGGGCATCTCCTTCGGCGCAAGAGTGCGGAATGCCTTTCACCGGCGCAAGGGCTGCTTTGTGACCGCCACACTCGAAACTGCCCCGATCCTGCGCGAGCCTCCCAAAAACGCAGGACCCCGCATAATAGCCGCGCTGCGCGGATGTCCGGTCAGCGAAGCCTAGAGGTTTTCGACCTGCGGCATTCCGGTGATGTTGAAACCGCCATCGACGAACAGACACTCCCCGGTCGTGGAGCCGCCCAGATCGCTGAGCATGTAGAGCGCCGCGCCGCCCACATGATCCAGCGTCGCGTTGGCGCGCAGGGGGCTGTTGGCCTCCGCTTGCTTGTAGACCTTGCGCGCGCCGCCGATCGCGGCACCGGCCAATGTGCGCATCGGTCCGGGCGACAGCGCATTCACGCGAATCCCGTCCGCGCCCAGATCATTGGCCAGATAGCGCACGGTGGATTCCAGTGCCGCCTTGGCCACGCCCATCACGTTGTAGTTCGGCGTGACCCGCTGCGCGCCCAGATAGCTCATCGTCAGGATCGAACCGCCCGGCTTCATCAGGGGGGCCGCCCGCCGCGACACGTCGATCAGCGAATAGCATGAGATATCCAGCGAGTTGAGGAAGTTCGCCCGGCTGGTCTTGATGAAGCGCCCGGTCAACTCGTCCTTGTTGGAATAGGCGATGGCGTGCACCACGAAATCCAGTTCGCCCCATTCATCCGCGATGCGCGCGAAGGCCGCGTCCATCGACGCCTCGTCCGTCACGTCGCAATCCACGACCATCGAGGAGCCGAGGCTCTCGGCCAGGGGCTGGACCCGTTTGCCGAACGCGTCGCCCTGATAGGTGAAGGCCATCTGCGCCCCATGCGCGGCGAGGGTCTTCGCGATCCCCCAAGCGATGCTCTTGTCGTTCGCGACCCCCATGACGAGGCCGCGTTTTCCTTGCATCAGTTCGGTCATGGGACGCCTCTTGTTCGCTTGTTTTTCAGATCATTCGGCATCGGGCCTTCAGACAGGCCCGGCCCGGTTTTGATAGACGTACAGGTTCGGTGCGCGCATTACCCGCGCCACTTGCTGAGCAACATCGAGCCATTGGTGCCGCCGAACCCGAACGAGTTTGTCATCACCGTGTCCAGCCCGGCATCCTCGACCAGCGACGTGGCGATTTCCTCGGGCTTCAGCGCGGGGTCCAGCGTTTCGACGTTGATCGAGGGCGCGATGAAATCGTCGCGCAGCATCAGCAGGCAAAAGATCGCCTCCTGCGCGCCGGTGGCGCCCTGGCTGTGGCCCGTCATCGACTTGGTGGAGCTGACCGGCGGGGTCGAGCCTTCGCCAAAGACCCGGCGCACGGCCTCGATTTCCCCGACATCACCGACAGGGGTCGATGTGCCGTGAGCGTTGATGTAGCTGACCGACCGATCACCGATCGTGTCCAGTGCCAGACGCATCGCCCGCTCACCGCCCTCACCGCTGGGCGCGACCATGTCCGCCCCGTCCGATGTCGCGCCATAGCCGGTAACCTCGGCGTAGATTTTAGCGCCGCGCGCCTTTGCGTGCTCCAACTCCTCCAACACCAACATGCCGCCACCGCCCGCGATTACGAAACCGTCGCGGTTCGCGTCGAACGCGCGCGAAGCCTTCTCCGGCGTATCGTTGTATTTCGAGGACATCGCGCCCATCGCGTCGAACAGGCAGGATAGCGTCCAATCCAGCTCCTCGCCACCGCCGGCGAACATCACGTCCTGCTTGCCGAACTGGATCTGCTCCGTCGCCGATCCGATGCAGTGCAGCGAAGTGGTACAGGCCGAGGTGATCGAATAGTTGACCCCCTTGATCTTGAACGCCGTGGACAGGTTCGCGCTGACAGTCGAGGACATGCCCCGCGGTACCATCAACGGCCCGATCCGCTTGGGGGAGCCTTTCTCCAGCACGATCTGATGCGCCGCGAACAGGTTCGAGGTGGACGGCCCGCCGGACCCCGCAATCACCCCCGTGCGCGGGTTGGAGATGTCGCTCTCCTCCAGCCCTGCATCCGCGATGGCCTGCTGCATGGCGATATGGGCGTAGGCCGCCCCCGGTCCCATGAAGCGCAAGGCGCGCTTCTCGATATGCTCAGCCACATCGATCCGGGGCGCGCCGCTGATCTGACTGCGAAACCCGCGTTCGGCCATTTCGGCGTCGGCTGCGATGCCCGATCGGCCGGCCTTCAGACTGGCCACGACTTCTTCGGTGGAATTGCCGATCGAGGATACGATCCCCAGACCGGTAATGACGACACGGCGCATAGCGCTCTCCCTTGAATGCTTTGGACCTGCTGCGGCTCAGTCGTCCGAGAACAGACCGACCTTCATGTCCGAGGTCGTATAGATCGTCTCGCCGTCCGCCTTCATGACACCGTTGGCCATGCCCAGCTTCAACTTGCGGTCGATGACGCGGGTAAAATCGACGTGATAGGTGACCAGCTCGGTCCTGGGCGTCACCATGCCGGTGAACTTGACCTCACCCACGCCCAGCGCACGGCCCCGACCCTGCATGCCGCGCCAGCCCAGGTTGAACCCGGTCAGTTGCCACAGCGCGTCCAGCCCCAGGCAGCCCGGCATCACCGGATCGCCGATGAAGTGGCAGGCAAAGAACCAAAGATCGGGGTTGATGTCGAATTCGGCCACCACGTGACCCTTGCCATGCTCACCACCATCGGCGCTGATCTCGGTCACGCGGTCCATCATCAACATCGGCGGAGCGGGCAATTGCGGGTTGCCGGGGCCGAACATTTCGCCCCGCGCGCATTGCATCAGCCCATCGTAATCGAAGCTGGTCGGACGTTCCGTCATATTGCGGCTCTCTTTTTACTACAGTCTGGTAATGTTTCCTCACACATCCCTACCATCGTGCGGGTTCACCCTGCAATCAGCGAATACGCCCCGCGAGGCAGCGTTCGGCGTCATATAGCCAGTTCCCGCTATAGGACAGCCGGTCGGCCACGTGGGACTGATTTATCCGGGAAAACTGCGGAGGCTGAGAAGTCCGCGCGCAACTCGAACCACCTGCCGTCGATCCGGCGGCAAAGGTATGGCACCGCGATACGGGCCATAGGTGAGATACAAATTCCGGTTTACGTGCGCATACTGGTAAAACGCCATGAAACACATATAGTATGTACATGAAACCAACAGCGAAGACACGCGCATGACCCAGACGACCGCTCAGCCGCTATCCTCCCGCCGTGCACGCCAATGGCTGGCACAGGCAGATTTGCGTCCGACGCGGCAAAGGTTGAGTCTTGCGGAATTGCTGGTCGGTGACGGTCAGGACCGCCACGTCACGGCGGAGGGGTTGCACCACGCGGCCTCGCGCGCGGATGTTTCGGTGTCGCTTGCGACGGTCTACAACACGCTGCGCGCGTTTTGCGAGGCTGGCCTGATGACCGAGATCACGCTGGACGGCACCCGATCCTATTTCGACACGCGAATCGACGATCACCCCCATTATTACTGGGAGGAAGACGGCGCGATCACCGATGCGCCCACCGATTCCGTGGCCTTCGACCGCCTGCCCGCTCCGCCCGAGGGGACGGAGATCGCCAAGGTCGATGTCGTGATCCGCTTGCGCAAGAACTGATTTCGGCGTGACAGGTCCGCGACACATCCGCCCTTGTCAGCGTGTCGTGCCGCGCCACCTTCGATGTATCGCAATTTCCATCGGGAAGGGTTCCCTTGGCGTCTGAGATCGTGACCACACCGCCCACCGCAGATCGTGCCCCGCTGGAGCAGATCGTCAGCTTTCCCGACAACCTCCTGCTGATCGAGCTGATCGGCCCGCATGGTGTCAATCTGGCCAAGATCGAACAGTTGCTGGGCGTCGCCATCAGCCATCGCGGCAACGAGTTTTCCGTATCGGGGGATGAATCTGATGTCATCCGCACCGCCGAAACCCTGTCCACGCTCTATGAACGTCTGGAACAGGGCAAGCAGGTCGAATCGGGCGATGTCGATGCCGCCATTCGTCTGGGCCGCTCCGGCGTTGGCACCGAAATCCAGCCCGGCGATCAGGTGGAGATGTTCCCCGGTCAGGGTGACAGGGTCGAACTGCGCACCCGCAAGAAGGTCGTCGAACCCCGCACCCAGACGCAAAAGGCCTATGTCCAGCAACTGATGCAGCATGAACTGGTGTTCGGGCTTGGCCCCGCCGGTACGGGCAAGACCTACCTCGCCGTGGCCGCCGCGATGCAGTATTTCCTGGATGGTGACGTGGACCGGATCATCCTGTCGCGCCCTGCGGTCGAGGCGGGCGAACGCCTCGGCTTTCTGCCCGGCGACATGAAGGAGAAGGTCGATCCCTACATGCAGCCGCTCTATGACGCGCTGAACGATTTCATGCCCGGCAAGCAGGTTCAGAAGCTGATCGAGGACAAGCGGATCGAGATCGCACCCCTCGCCTTCATGCGCGGTCGCACGCTGTCCAACGCCTTCGTCATTCTGGACGAGGCGCAGAATGCCACCACCATGCAGATGAAGATGTTCCTGACCCGGCTGGGCGAAAACTCCCGCATGGCGATCAACGGCGATATGAGCCAGATCGACCTGCCGCGCGGCACCACATCCGGTCTGGTCGAGGCAGAGCGGGTGCTGCGCGGCGTGAAGGGCATCGGCTTCACCCGATTCACCGCCGCCGATGTCGTGCGTCACAAGCTGGTGCAGCGGATCATCGAGGCTTACGATTCCGATCCCGCAACGTGAGGGTGCCCTCATGAACAAGACTTTCGTCTGGATACTGATCGCAGCGGCCCTGGTGCTGTTCGCGATCGGCATGGCGATCAGGGCGCTGTTTCTGGTGATCGGCTGTGCCGTGCTGCTGGGCATCGCCGCGCTGATCTGGCGCAGTCTGCGCCGGACTGAAGCCCGGACCAGAAGCGACGCCGACACCCCGAACCGGCGTTGACGGACCGATGACCACACTCGACATCGTTATCGAGGATGACCGCTGGGAACAGCTCCCCCTCACCCGGATCGCGGATACCGCCACCCGCGTGGCGCTCAACGCGGTGAAGGCGCAGGAGGGATACGAGATCGTCCTGATGGCCTGCGACGACGCGCAAATCGCCGCCCTGAATGCGGAGTTTCGCGGCAAGCCTGCACCGACCAATGTGCTGAGCTGGCCTGCCTTCGACCTTGCCCCGCTCTCCCCCGGTGACATCCCCGCATCGCCCCCCGCCCCGGATGGCTTCGACAACGCATTGGGCGATATCGCGCTGGCCTACGAGACCTGCGTGAGAGAGGCGCGCGAGCAGGGCAAATCGGTCGAGGATCACCTGACCCATTTAATTCTGCATGCGACGCTCCATCTGCTGGGATACGACCATGAAACGGATGCGGATGCCAACCTCATGGAAAGTATCGAAACACATGCCCTTGCCTCTATAGGCATAGCGGACCCATATTAGACGCAGCAGGCACCCGGCCTGTCCAACCGAATTGATAACCGAATTGCGGAGACGATGAACGACAGTTCCGAAGGCCCTTCTGGCGCGGCGCGTGGCGCGCAACAGGACGAGGCGACCGAACGACAGCAATCGCTGTCATGGGCAGGCATCATAAGCCGCTTTCTGGGCGGCGGCCATGCCGACGAGGCCGAAGACTCTTCGCAGAGCGCGATGGAGCGCGTATCCGAAGCCGGCGCGCGTGAGATGCTGGTCAATCTGGGCAAGATGCGCGACATGCGCGTGCAGGACGTCGCAGTCCCCCGCGCCGATATCGTGGCCATATCCAAGACGGCGACGCTGGATGAGATCATGCAGATCTACCGCGACAGCGGCTACACCCGCCTTCCCGTCTATGACGATACGCTGGACGACCCGCAGGGGTTCCTGCACCTCAAGGATCTGACCTTGCGCTACGGTTTCGGCGCAGATACCGATCAGGCGGATATCGCGCCGCTGATCCGGCGCATCCTGTTCGTTCCGCCCTCGATGCCCCTGGGCGCGCTGCTGCAACGGATGCAGAACACCCGGATCCACATCGCGCTGGTGATCGACGAATATGGCGGGGTCGATGGCCTCGTCACCATCGAGGACCTGCTGGAGGAAATCGTCGGCGACATCGAGGATGAGCACGACACCGAGGAAGCCAGCATGTGGCGTGAGGAAAGCCCCGGCATCTACATCGCCAACGCGCGCGCCGAACTGAGCGATTTCGAACAGGTCGCGGGCGTCGATCTGCTGTCGGACAAGCTGGACGAGGAGGTCGATACCTTGGGCGGTCTGGTCTTCATGTTGCTGGGGCGCATCCCCGAACGCTCCGAGGTGATCTTTCACCCCGACGGCCACGAATTCGAAGTGGTGGATGCCGATCCCCGCCGGATCAAGCGTCTGCGGGTGCGCATTGCCGACCCCGATCAGAGGGCAGCCGCCGAATGAACTCCGACATCGCCAGCATCCCGCAGGCCTACCGGGCCCTTGCCGGGTTGCGCCGTTGGGGCCGTTTTCTCGTCACGCTGATCGCTGGCGCGTCGCTGACCCTGTCGCAACAACCATGGGGGTTCTGGCCCGCTCTGTTGTTCGGCATTCCCGTCATCGTCTGGATGTGGTGGGCAAGACCGGGTTTCAAGCAAGCCGCCTTCACCGGCTGGACGGCGGGTTTCGGAATGCTGATCTTCGGTCTGTACTGGATCGCGGAGGCGTTTCTGGTCGATATCGCGCGGCACGGCTGGATGATCCCCTTCGTGATCGGCGGGTTGGCGGCGGGACTGTCGCTGTTCTGGGGCGCGGCCTTCGCGCTGGCCCGCTGGATCGCGCCACGCCCCGGCGTGATCTCGGTCATCGTGCTGGCGCTGAGCGTGACTGCGTTCGAGATGGCGCGCACCTACGTGCTGACCGGCTTTCCGTGGGGCATGATCGCCTATGGCTGGATGGATACGCCGGTGGCGCAGCTGACCGCATATGTCGGCCCGCACATGCTGAACCTCGTGACCCTGCTGATCGGCGGCCTGTTGGCGTGCAACGGGCGTTCGGGCTGGCCCACTATCGCCGCAGGCACCGCCCTGCTGGCAAGCTGGCAGATCGGGGCCATACGTCTGGAGCAGGAGGTTATCCCCCGTCCCGACGGCTATACCGTGCGTCTGGTGCAACCCAACGCGCCCCAGCGTGAGAAATGGCTGGCGGATCGCATTCCGGTCTTTTACGACCGCGCGCTGGGATTCACCGCAGGCGGCGATTACGACGCTGTCGTCTGGCCTGAAACCTCGGTTCCGCAGCGGATCGAGACTCCGGCGGTGCAGATCGCGGATCGCATCTATTCCTGGATGGATATTTCACGTGCTGCCGGCGGTCGCCCTGCCCTGATCGGCACGCGCAGCACCGAACCGGAGCCTGACTGGATCAACTGGTACAACGCCCTCGCCGTGGTCGGGCAGGATGGGGCTATCCTCGCCAGCTATGCCAAGCACTCGCTCGTGCCGGGGGGGGAGTTTCTGCCCTTCGACCGCACGATGTCCCGACTGGGCCTGCGCTCCGTCGCGTCGGGCACGTCCGGCGGTTTCGTGCCGGGGCCGGGCCCCGCGACGATTCAGATCGACGGGATGCCCCGTGTCCAGCCTCTGATCTGTTACGAGGCGATCTTCCCCCACGAACTGCGCACCGATGGTCCACGACCGGAATGGATTGTGCAGATCACGAACGATGCCTGGTTCGGGAAAAGCTCCGGCCCGTGGCAGCACCTTGCACAGGCGCGCTATCGCGCCATCGAACAGGGACTGCCGCTCGCCCGGGCCGCCAATACCGGTATTTCCGCTTTCGTGGACCCGTACGGACGCCTGATGCAGACCTTGGCAATCGGCGAAGCGGGGTTCCTGGACGGTGTGCTGCCCGCCCCGATTGCCGCGCCTCTCTACGCGCGCAGTGGCGACCTGCCGGGGGTGGTTCTGCTGCTGGCCGCGCTATCGGGCTTCGCCGCGTCCATGCGGCGCGGGCGGGCGTGATTCGCCTTAGAGGGCCCCAACTTGTGATCACATGGAAAATGCGTGTGATCACAAAGTTGAAAATATCGCGTCCAGGGGGGCTACTGCCCCCCAAATCATTTGAAATAAAGGTGCATGGCCCCTAGTCTCCCACGCGACACGACCGGTTCGTCCGGTCTTTCCATCCCGTGCCCCTGCGGCATGGCTCGATTTGATCGGTCCGGGTTTCCCGGCCAGCCACGACAAAGGATTGCCCGATGAACATTCACGAGTATCAGGCCAAGCAACTTCTCAAGGCATATGGTGCCCCCGTTTCCGACGGTCGCGTCGTGCTGAAGGCCGAGGAAGCCAAGACCGCCGCGGGTGAACTGGATGGTCCTCTGTGGGTTGTGAAGGCGCAAATCCACGCCGGTGGTCGCGGCAAGGGATCGTTCAAGGAAGAAAGCGCCGGCGAAAAGGGCGGCGTCCGCCTCGCCCGCTCCGCCGAGGAAGCCGCTGATGAGGCGCACAAAATGCTGGGCCGCACGCTGGTCACGCACCAGACCGGCCCGGCGGGCAAGCAGGTCAACCGCATCTACATCGAGGACGGCTCCGACATCGAGCGGGAACTGTACCTGTCGATGCTGGTGGACCGCGAAACCTCGCGCATCTCCTTCGTGTGCTCGACCGAGGGTGGCATGGACATCGAGGAAGTCGCCGCAGAAACACCTGAGAAGATCATCAGCTTCTCCGTCGATCCTGCCTCCGGTCTGTCCGGCTTCCATGGCCGCCGCGTCGCCTTCGCCCTCGGGCTTGAGGGCGGTCAGGTCAAGCAATGCGTCAAGCTGGTGAACCAGCTTTACAAGCTGTTCGTGGAAAAAGACCTCGAAATGCTTGAGATCAACCCCCTGATCGTCACCGACAAGGGCGATCTGAAATGCCTCGACTGCAAGATGGGCTTCGACGGCAACGCGCTCTACCGCCACTCCGACGTGATGGCCCTGCGCGATGAGACGGAGGAGGACGCGAAGGAACTCGCCGCCTCCAAGTTCGACCTGAACTACATCGCGCTGGACGGTGAGATCGGCTGCATGGTCAACGGCGCGGGCCTGGCCATGGCGACGATGGACATCATCAAGCTCTACGGTGCGGAGCCTGCAAACTTCCTCGACGTCGGCGGCGGCGCCACCAAGGAGAAAGTGACCGAGGCATTCAAGATCATCACCTCCGATCCGCAGGTGAAGGGCATCCTCGTCAACATCTTCGGCGGCATCATGCGCTGCGACGTCATCGCCGAGGGCGTGGTCGCCGCGGTCAAGGAAGTCGGCCTGAAGGTTCCGCTGGTCGTCCGCCTTGAGGGCACGAACGTCGAAAAGGGTAAGGAGATCATCAACACCTCCGGCCTGGACGTGATCGCCGCCGACAACCTCGCGGATGCGGCCGAGAAGATCGTCAAGGCCGTGAAGGGCTGATCGGAATGCGAACTCTTATCCGAACATCCGCGATCATCGCATTGACGGCTTCTCTCAGCGCGTGTGTAAGCGGGGCGCAGTCGGTAAACATGGTTCCGACCAGCCTTCAACAGGTAGATACCGGCAACCCACTCTCCTCATCGGTAAGTGTCGAAGGCGTTACAGGCGGGAAGGAAACCAGCCCGCTCTGGACGTCCCAAATTTCGAACACGCAATTTCATGGCGCTCTTCGTGACGCGCTGACTTCGGCGGGACTGTACGAACCGATTGGTGACTACACCCTCGAAGCGCGTTTGATATCGGTTGATCAGCCATTCGCGGGTCTGGACCTGACAGTTACGACAACTGTCGAGTACATCCTGCGACGTTCGAACGGCTTGGAAGTGTTTCGGGAGACGATCAGCACGCCCTATACAGCCACTTTCAGTGACGCGATGATCGCATCAACGCGATTGCGTTTGGCAAATGAAGGTTCTGCGCGGGCGAACATTTCCCGGATGATCGATCAGTTGCAGAGCGAAGGTAACAAACTTCGCTCGACATCGGTAACTTCCTGACGGAATTAGTAAAAAAGATTGGGAGCCGGAGGATGATTGATCGCGATACCGCCATGACCGCAGCCCCTTTCGCTGCCGCCATCGGCCTTGTTGCGGCGGGGTTCGCCCTGACGCGGTGGAAGCCCGGTGCGCTTGATATGCCGGAGCCGAATGCGACGCCGCGCCTTCCTGATTTTCGGGATGGTGGCGACATCGTGCGGCAGTTGCGTGAAGGCGCGGCGGCCCTGTCCCCGCGCAATCTGACCGACACGCTGGGCCGGTCGCTGATCATCTCGGGTGCGTTGCTGCTGATGGTTCGGGCAATCGACGGGTTGGACAAGAAGGGGGCGAAGCGATGAAGTGGTTGCTTCCCCTCCCCCTGCTCGCCGCCTGCGCCGCGCCGGTGGAAACGCCCGTCGATCCGGCGGAGCCTGCGGCCCCTGTGGCCGTAACCCTGTCGGGACCGGAAGCGGTCGCGACACTCGATCAGATCTGCGGTGACGGTTCCGACCGGTTCCTGAACTTCGGTCAACGGTTGGCCATCGCGCAGCAAAACGGTGAGTTGCCCGAGACGGCGACCGCCACGCTGGTTGGCGGCACCTGTACATTGACCTTCACCCCCGAGGGCGATGCCGAGGCATTGCGCACCGCCCTCTCGGCCCTGGGGCGCCCGCTCGACACCACCGAAACGGGTGGTGTGTACATTCGCCCCAACGATGCGGTCATCATCTTCACCCATGACGATCCGTCGGAATGGACGCTGCAAACCTATCGCGCGGTCTGACCAGGCTGCACTGAATTTACGGATACGCTAATCGTGAATACACCTGAAACTACGAATGGACGTCAGACATATCTTGCGATGCTTGCCGCTGTTCTGATCACGGTTGTCATCGCGGTGAGTTTGCCCGTGACCTGGGTTGATCCGTGGATGGCTGAGAGCGGTCCGTTCGAGCAGGGATCCGTTCTGTGCTACATCCTGGCCGTGGCGGTCTTGCTGTTCACGAATGCACGGCGGCTTTGGCCCTACGCGGGGGGGCTCGCTCTGTTTGCGCTTCGCGAACTGGATATGGACAAGGCCAGCTTCTTCACCGAGGGCGTGTTCAAGGCGCGGCAATATTCCGGCGATCACGTCAGCCTGATCGAAAAGGTACTATCGCTGGCCATTCTGATCGTGGTGCTTGTCATCGCGTTCAAGTGCTTGCAGCGCGGGCTTCCCGCACTGCTGCGCGGGCTGCGTCAGCTCGACGCTGTATCGCTGCTCATCACCACAGGGCTGTTTCTGGCCGTTCTGGCAAAGAGTCTGGACGGCCTCAGACGCAAGCTCGCTCCGCTGGGGATTGAGGTTTCCAACCTCGTTTCCGCCAAGACCGGGATCATCGAGGAGACGACCGAACTTGGTCTGGCTGCGATGATGCTCGCCGCAACTGTAACAGTCTGGCAGCGCGAAAGGGTGGCGTCAGACTATTTGAATTGAGACACTGCAATGGCCGACAGGCCGCACGACAGTCAATAAGGAGGCCCCAATGGCCGTACTCGTCAACGAAAACACCAAGGTGATCTGTCAGGGCCTCACCGGCTCGCAGGGCACGTTCCACTCCGAGCAGGCCATCGCCTATGGCACGAAGATGGTCGGCGGTGTGACCCCCGGCAAGGGCGGCACCGACCATATCGGCCTGCCCGTGTTCGACACGGTGGCCGAGGCACGCCATTCCACGCAGGCCAATGCCACCGCGATCTACGTGCCCCCGCCCTTCGCCGCCGATGCAATCCTTGAGGCGATCGACGCCGAAATGGAACTTATCGTCTGCATCACCGAGGGCATTCCCGTGCTCGACATGATGAGGGTCAAGCGCGCGCTCGAAGGATCGAAATCCATCCTGATCGGGCCGAACTGCCCCGGTGTCATCACGCCCGACGCGTGCAAGATCGGCATCATGCCCGGCCACATCCACAAGCGTGGTTCCGTCGGCGTCGTCTCCCGCTCCGGCACGCTGACCTACGAGGCGGTTGGCCAGACCACGGCGGCGGGCCTCGGCCAGTCCACCTGCATCGGCATCGGTGGCGACCCGATCAAGGGCATGGAGCATATCGACGCGCTCGAACTGCTGCTGGGCGATCCGGAGACGGAGAGCATCATCATGATCGGTGAGATCGGTGGCTCCGCCGAGGAAGACGCGGCGCAGTTCTACGCCGATGAGGTCAAGGCCGGCCGCGGCAAGCCCATCGCAGGCTTCATCGCCGGGCGCACGGCCCCTCCGGGCCGCCGCATGGGTCACGCTGGCGCGATCATCGCCGGCGGCAAGGGCGGTGCCGAGGACAAGATCGAAGCCATGCGCTCCGCCGGGTTCGCCATCGCCGAAAGCCCTGCCGATCTGGGCAAGGCCGTGCTGGAAGCCATCGGCAAGTAAGGCCGAACATGCCGGGCGCCCCGTCGCGCCCGGCCTCACCTCCAATGCCCACGGTTGGTCATGTTGCTGTCGCATACGCATCAGTTCATCTTCCGCAAGACGCGCAAGAGCGCCTCGACCTCGGTCGAGATGCTGCTGGAACCGTTTTGTCGGAAGGGGGTTGCGGTCGTGGACCAGATGCCCGCCGCAGAGGACGCGCCCCTGCGTAACCTGTTCGCCGCCGTCCATTCCCTGTTCCACCATCATGCGACGCAGACCAGCCGGCGCGGCCGCGTGGTTCTGGCGCGCTGCAAACAATGGTTCGGCAATGCCGATATCGTGAGTCTGAGCGACAGGCTCATCATGGATCGGTTTGCCCATTTTGAACGTTTAAGTCATGGCCTGACCGATCTGATCGCGGATCGGGGCCTGAAGATCGTCGTCGCCCTCCTGCCTTGGACCATGATTTCCAAACAGGCGGGAACCGCGTACGATGTGAGTGATCTCTACGATACGGGCACGGCAGACATCGTGCGCGACCGTCACAGCTGGGCATTCGAGGGCGTGGGGTATTCTCCCCGGCTTGAGAATTCCGCCCTTCCACCCGCCCGTTTTCAGGGTGCGGAGCAATCACGGGTAGCCATTCCCGACATACCCGTCCGGAGTTCGACATGACCGACCAGAGTTCCAACGACCAGTTCCATTCCTCGTCCTTCCTGCAGGGGCACAATGCGGAATATGTAGAACAGCTGCACGCACGCTACGCCGCCGATCCGGCATCGGTGGACGAAAGCTGGCAGGACTTCTTCCGCCAATTGAATGAGGATGAGATCGCGCGCGAATCCGCGAGCGGCCCTTCGTGGGCGCGCAGCGATTGGCCCCCGGTCCCCACCGGCGACATGGTCGCCGCCTTGACCGGCGAATGGGACGAGGCATCGCCCGCCGAGCTGGCCAAATCCGTCGCCAAGAAGGCCGCAGGCAAGGGCGTGGATCTGTCCGAGGCACAGGTCCAGCAGGCCGTCACCGATTCGATCCGGGCGATCATGCTGATCCGCGCCTACCGCATCCGGGGCCATCTGGCCGCCAATCTCGACCCACTGGACCTCAAGAATCCCGAGGATCACCCCGAATTGAACCCGGCCTCCTATGGGTTCACCAAGGATGATTTCGATCGCAAGATCTTCCTCGATATGGTGCTGGGGCTTGAGGTCGCGACCCTGCGCGAAATCCTCGACATCGTCAAAAGCACCTATTGCGGCACCTTCGCCATGCAGTACATGCACATCTCCAACGCGGAGGAAGCAGGCTGGCTGAAGGAACGGATCGAGGGCTACGGCAAGGAAATCGCCTTCACCCGCGAGGGGCGCCGCGCGATCCTGAACAAGCTGGTCGAGGCCGAGGGCTTCGAGAAATTCCTGCACGTCAAATATACCGGCACCAAGCGGTTCGGTCTGGATGGCGGCGAGAGCCTGATCCCCGCGATGGAGCAGATCATCAAGCGGGGCGGCAATCTGGGCGTTCAGGAGATCATCATCGGGATGCCCCATCGCGGCCGCCTCAGCGTGCTGGCCAATGTGATGGGCAAACCCTATCAGGCGATCTTCAACGAATTTCAGGGCGGCAGTTTCAAACCGGATGAGGTCGAAGGCTCGGGCGATGTGAAATATCACCTCGGCGCGTCCTCTGACCGGGAGTTCGACGGCAATTCCGTCCACCTGTCGCTGACGGCCAATCCCAGCCATCTGGAGGCCGTGAACCCCGTCGTTCTGGGCAAGGCCCGCGCGAAGCAGGCCCAGCTCAACGATACGGATCGCACGAAGGTGCTGCCTGTCCTGCTGCACGGCGACGCTGCCTTTGCCGGTCAGGGCGTCGTGGCGGAATGCTTCGGCCTGTCCGGCCTCAAGGGTCACCGCACCGGCGGCACCATCCATATCGTGGTGAACAACCAGATCGGTTTCACCACGTCGCCACACAATTCGCGTTCCTCCCCCTATCCGACCGACATCGCGCTGATGGTCGAGGCCCCGATCTTCCACGTGAACGGCGACGATCCGGAGGCCGTGGTCCACGCCGCAAAGGTCGCGACCGAGTTCCGGCAGAAGTTCCACAAGGATGTCGTTATCGACATTTTCTGCTACCGCCGCTTCGGGCACAACGAGGGGGATGAGCCGATGTTCACCCAACCCCTCATGTACACGGCGATCAAGAAGCAGAAGACGACACTGCAATTGTACACCGAACGTCTGACCCGCGACGGCCTGATCCCCGAGGGGGAGATCGAGGACGTGAAGGCTGCCTTCCAGGCCAGGCTGAACGAGGAATTCGAGGCGGGCAAAAACTTCAAGCCGAACAAGGCGGACTGGCTGGACGGTCGCTGGTCCGGCATGGCCAGGGCGAAGTCTGGCAAGTACCAGCGCGGCACCACCGCCGTGGCCCTGGATGACCTGCGCATGGTCGGCAAGGGGCTGACGACCCTGCCCGACGGCTATAACGCGCACCGCACCGTCGCGCGTCTGCTTGAGGCCAAGAAGGAGATGATCGACACCGGCCGGAACCTCGACTGGGCCACGGCCGAGGCGCTGGCCTTCGGATCGCTGCTGGCGGAGGGCTATCCCGTCCGCCTGTCAGGTCAGGATTCCACACGCGGCACCTTCTCGCAGCGCCATTCCGGCATCATCGACCAGAAGACCGAGGAACGGTATCTGCCGCTCAACCACATTGCCGACGATCAGGCGGGATATGAGGTCGTGGATTCCATGTTGTCGGAATATGCGGTTCTGGGCTTCGAATACGGATACTCGCTGGCCGAACCGAACACCCTGACCCTGTGGGAGGCGCAGTTCGGTGATTTCGCCAACGGTGCGCAGATCATGATCGACCAGTTCATCTCCTCGGGCGAAAGCAAGTGGCTGCGGATGTCCGGCCTCGTCCTGCTGTTGCCCCATGGCTATGAGGGACAGGGGCCTGAGCATTCCTCGGCCCGGTTGGAGCGATTCCTGCAGATGTGTGGCGGCGACAACTGGATCGTTGCGAACTGCACGACGCCTGCGAACTATTTCCACATTCTGCGCCGTCAGATGCACCGGTCCTTCCGCAAGCCGCTGATCCTGATGACGCCCAAATCGCTGCTGCGTCACAAGATGGCGGTCAGCACGCTGGAGGAAATGGGCACCGGGTCGTCCTTCCACCGCGTGTTGTGGGATGACGCCGAAAAGGGCAATTCCGATCTGAAGCTGGTCGCAGACGACAAGATCAAGCGCGTGGTCCTGTGCTCGGGCAAGGTCTATTACGATCTGCTGGCCGCACGGGACGAACAGGCGCTCGACAACGTGTACCTGCTGCGGGTGGAGCAATTCTATCCGTTCCCGGCACAATCGCTCAGCAAGGAAATCGCCCGCTTCCCCGATGCCGAAATCGTCTGGTGTCAAGAGGAACCGAAGAACCAGGGCGCCTGGACCTTCATCGAGCCGAACATCGAATGGGTCTTGAACCGCAACAAGTCCAAGACCCAGCGGCCGCGCTATGCTGGCCGTCACGCTTCCGCCTCGCCCGCCACGGGTCTGGCCTCGCAACACAAGAAAGAACAGGACGCGCTCGTCAACGATGCGCTGACCGGAGAAGGAAACTGATATGAGCACCGAAGTCCGCGTTCCCGCCCTCGGCGAATCCGTGACCGAAGCCACCGTCGCCACCTGGTTCAAGAAGCCGGGCGATGCCGTTGAGGTTGACGAGATGTTGTGTGAACTTGAAACCGACAAGGTGACGGTCGAGGTGCCCTCCCCCGTTGCCGGCACGCTGGGTGAAATTGTCGTCGCGGAGGGCGAAACCGTCAGCCCCGACGCCCTGCTCGCCACCATTTCCGAAGGCGCACCCTCCGCCGGGGCGGAGGATGTCAGACCGCGTGAGGTCGAAACCACCGCAAAGGCTGAGAGCGCCCAACCCAGCGGCCACGTGGATATCCCCGTGCCCTCCCTGGGCGAAAGCGTGACCGAGGCGACCGTCGCCACCTGGTACAAGAAGGTCGGCGATACCGTCGCCGCGGATGAGATGATCGCCGAGCTTGAGACCGACAAGGTCTCGGTCGAGGTTCCGGCCCCGCAATCGGGCACGATCTCGAAGATCCACATCGCGGAGGGGGAGACCGTCTCCGCCGGTGGTATCCTCGCGCAGATGGCAGCGGAGGGCGGCGCGGCCTCAGCCGCACCCGCCGCAGAACCCGCCGCTGCGGCGACCCCGCCATCCGAATCCGGCAGCGCGAAGGATATCGAGAACGCGCCCTCCGCCAACAAGATGATGGCGGAAAAGGGCATCGATCCCGCATCGGTCAAGGGCTCTGGCCGTGACGGGCGCATCATGAAGGAGGACGTGATGAACGCCTCCTCCACATCGGCACCTGCCCCAACCGCATCCGCCGCCCCGCGCGCGCCCGTCTCCGCCGACGATGCCAACCGTGAGGAACGGGTCAAGATGACCCGCCTGCGCCAGACCATCGCCCGCAGGTTGAAGGATGCGCAAAACACCGCCGCCATGCTGACCACCTTCAACGAGGTGGACATGAAGGCGGTCATGGACCTGCGCAACACCTACAAGGCCGAGTTCGAAAAGAAGCACGGCGTGCGCCTCGGCTTCATGTCGTTCTTCACCAAGGCCTGTGTGCACGCGCTCAAGGAAGTGCCGGAGGTCAACGCGGAGATCGACGGAACCGACATCGTCTACAAGAACTTCGTGCATATGGGCGTCGCCGCCGGTACGCCCACCGGCCTCGTCGTGCCGGTGATCCGCGATGCAGACCAGATGTCCTTCGCCGAGATCGAGAAGGCCATCGGGGAAAAGGGTCGCAAGGCCCGCGACGGCAAGCTGTCCATGGCGGAAATGCAGGGCGGCACGTTCACCATCTCGAACGGCGGTGTCTACGGCTCGCTGATGTCCTCGCCCATCCTCAACCCGCCGCAATCGGGTATTCTGGGGATGCACAAGATTCAGGACCGCCCCGTCGTCATCAACGGTGAGATCGTAATCCGCCCGATGATGTACCTGGCCCTCAGCTATGACCACCGCGTCGTGGACGGCAAGGGTGCGGTGACGTTCCTCGTCCGCGTCAAGGAGGCGCTGGAGGATCCGCAACGCCTGCTGATGGATTTGTAAACAATCGGCCCCAAGTTAAAGCTTGGGGCCGGTAAACGTAATTTTAGTGGCAATGATAAGTTCCAGCTTTCCGATCATTGTGACAACCTGCGCGGTTTAGTCCACCACCATGCTGAAGTTCCGTTGCGACTGTCGGAGCTTCGGTGGTTTTAGCAAACCCCGGTGTGGCAAACGACAGTATTGTAAGGGTGATTGCTGCAATGATTCGCATACTGGTGTTCCTCGTTAACGATTGTTATTAACTCCTTAATAGGAAGAATTCAGCTTGAACTCAATTAACAAAAGTTAATAGCCTTCTCTTGCCGCTCCGCGTCGCTTTGCAACCATTTGAATTAAAAATATTTTCTAACCGAAGTATTTTGATTTATTCGCACCCCGAGCTCTATCCGCACACTAACTCATACAACGATGAGAACATTCGCAAACACAGCGTTAACTTTTCGAGGAGATCACCATGGCCGAGTACGACGTCATCATCATCGGCGCAGGCCCCGGCGGCTACGTCTGTGCAATCCGCTGCGCCCAACTGGGGCTGAAGACCGCCTGCGTCGAGGGGCGTGAAACCCTTGGCGGCACCTGCCTGAACGTCGGTTGCATCCCGTCCAAGGCGATGTTGCACGCCTCCGAATTGTATCATGAGGCGACCACCAATTTCACCAAGATGGGCCTGATGGGGCAAAGCCCCTCCGTCGATCTGCCCAAGATGGTGGACTACAAGCAGGAAACTGTGAACTCCAACACCGGAGGCATCGAATTCCTGTTCAAGAAGAACAAGGTGGACTGGATCAAGGGCTACGGCTCCATCCCCGAGGCGGGCAAGGTCAAGGTCGGTGACGACACCCACACCGCCAAACATATCGTCATCGCCACCGGTTCCGAGGCCGCCAGCCTGCCCGGTGTCGAGGTAGACGAGAAGGTCGTCGTGACCTCCACCGGCGCGCTGGAGTTGAAGAAGGTTCCGAACAAGATGGTCGTCATCGGCGGCGGCGTCATCGGGCTGGAACTTGGCTCCGTCTACTCCCGCCTGGGGGCGGAGGTTACGGTGATCGAATATCAGGACGCCATCATCCCCGGCGCCGATGGGGAAATCCAAAAGAACTTCCTGAAATTGCTCAAGAAGCAGGGCATCAAATTCGAACTGGGCGCCGCCGTTTCCGGTACCGAGGTCAAGAAGAACAAGGCCACGGTCAGCTACAAATCGCGCAAGGACGACAGCGAGCATCAGATCGATGCGGACATCGTCCTGCTGGCCACCGGTCGTCGCCCCTACACCGAAAATCTGGGCCTCGATGCGCTCGGCGTCGAGATGGATCGCGGCATGATCAAGACGGACGCGCACTGGGCCACGAACGTCAAGGGCATCTACGCCATCGGTGACGTGATCGCAGGCCCCATGCTGGCGCACAAGGCCGAGGATGAGGGCATGGCAGTGGCCGAGACCATTGCCGGTCAGAAGGGGCATGTTAACTACGGCGTCATCCCCGGCGTGATATACACCCATCCCGAGGTCGCGAATGTCGGCAAGACGGAGGAGCAGCTGAAGCAGGAGGGGCGCAAGTACAAGGTCGGCAAGTTCCCGTTCATGGGCAACGCCCGAGCCAAGAGCCACTTTGCCGGCGACGGTTTCGTCAAGATGATCGTGGACGCAGAAACCGACCGTATTCTGGGCGCACATGTCATCGGCCCGATGGCGGGCGATCTGATCCACGAGGTTTGCGTCGCGATGGAATTCGGTGCCGCGGCGGAGGATCTGGCCCGCACCTGCCACGCGCACCCGACCTTCTCCGAGGCGATGCGTGAGGCTGCACTGGCCTGCGGCGACGGCGCGATCCACGCCTGACATTCCAAACCGGGCGGTCGCGTTCGACCGCCCGGTTTCACCCCATCAGCTTTGCATTTCTGAAGGTGCGATAGCCGGCACGGTCGCGTAGAAAGTGGGCAACGCCCCCTTCGCCCGTGCGGTATCCTCAGCTATGTGTTGCGGTGGCCAGTTCGGAAACGAAGGCCAGAACCTGCTCTGCGCTGTCGCCACGGGCCATCCTCTCAACAATGGCGGAGCCTACGACGACCCCGTCCGCGATCTTTGCCATGCTTGCCGCAGCCTCGGGCGTCTTGATGCCGAAACCGACACAGACCGGCAAATCGGTCTGGGACTGGATCCGCGCGATCTCCGGCCCGACGGAAGCGGCGCTCGCCTCGGCGGAACCGGTGATGCCGGTGATCGAAACATAATACACGAAACCGGAGGTGTTTTGCAGGACCTTCGGCAAGCGCTTGTCATCGGTGGTGGGAGTGGCGAGCCGGATGAAGTTCAGTCCGGCATCCTGCGCGGGCAGACACAACTCGGAATCTTCCTCCGGTGGCAGATCGACGACGATCAGCCCATCGGCGCCGGCCTCGGATGCCTCGGCCAGAAACCGATCCACGCCCTTGGAATAGATCGGGTTGTAATATCCCATCAGGACAATCGGGGTGGTGTTATCGGTCTTGCGAAACGTGCGCACCATTTCCAGCGTCTTGTTCAGCGTCATGCCTGCATCCAGCGCGCGTTGTCCCGCCAACTGGATCGCGGGGCCGTCGGCCATCGGGTCGGTGAACGGCATGCCGATCTCGATCACATCGACCCCCGCCCCCGGCAGACCGTGCAGCACCTCGGCACACAGATCAGGGGTCGGATCACCCGCCATGATGAACGAAACGAAGGCGGTGCGCTCGGCCTTGGCCAGCTCTGCGAATTTGGTGTCGATGCGGGTCATGGGCCTGTCCTTGAATACGGTGTTCGGTTTAGCCGACGCGCAGCGCGTTTACCAGTATCCACGACCTTCGGACATGCAAAAGGGCCGCGCCCTGCGGCGCGACCCTGAAAACTGGTATGCGGCGATCAACGCAGCAGGTCGGACAGCGCACCAATGACCGCGATGGTCGCGTAGGTATCGCTCGACACGACCACCACGCGGTTGTCGACGACCGCGTAACGCTGCCCCTCAGGAAGCGGGGGCAGACGGTAATCGCCGGGGTCTTGCAGGAAAACGTAGTCGGCATTGGCGCGATCATGGTTGTCACGATCCCGACCGAGATCGGAACGTTCGCCGAATTCGCACCAGCCCTTTTTCTCATGCCCCGGGGGACAGTGCTGTGGTTCAGCGAGGGCGGGGCCAGCCAGCATAGCGGCGAAAACGGCCGCCGTGGTGGAGGCCAGAACGGATTTATCAAACATGGTTACTCCCAACGACTGCAATTGGCAGATCATCAAGGAAACGCATGTTCACGACCGTCCGTTCCAGCCTGCGCCGATCAATCCTTGCGGAAGAACTTGTTCTCACGCGGTTTGCCGTCCCAGCCGGGCTTGCCACGGGGCTTGTCATCACGGTCGCCGCCACCCTTGTAGCCGCCGCGATCGCCGCCCTTGTTGAAGCCACCGCGATCACCGCCACGGTCGCCACCGCCCTTGTAGCCGCCACGGTCGCCGCCCTTGTTGAAGCCACCGCGCGTATCCTCGCGCTGCTCCCATTTCTTGAGCAGCACGGTCGCGAACGTGTCACGACCGATCACGCCCTCGTTGCACCACACGGTCGAGGCGGTGTCGCCATCGACGGATTCCACTGCCATGCGCATGGACCCTGCGGTCAGCACCACGATATCGCCGATCTGAAAGTCAGCCATTTTCATCACTCCATAATTCCGCCGGTGGCGTCTCCACCGGATCGAACCGTGCCATGCGCCTGTTTTGCCCGCGTCGCAAGTCTATTTCACGCCGCGTCCTGTGACGTCACGGGAATATCCAGCAAATCATCGAGGAACGCACCCAGAAGCTGCGCCCGCCCGTTGACCCCAGCCTTGCGAAAGATCGCGGTGCTTTGCGCCTTGATCGTGCCTTCGGAGGTGCCGCGCAGGGTTGCGATTTCACCGTTGCTCAACCCCTTGATCATGAACAGCGCCACGTCTCGCTCGGATGGGGTCAGCGCCCAATCGTCGAAGCGGTCGACAACCGCCTCATGAAACGCGCCCGAGGCCATGCGCAGACGCCAGGCGGCGCGGCGCCGCTCCGCCATCAGGGTCGCGAACAGGGTCAGGCCCAGCACGGTGCCCAGGATCAGGCCAAGGGTTGCCATGATCTCCACCACTTCGATCCACGTCCAGCTTACAGGTTGCGAACGCCAGCCGAAGATCTGCGCCGAAAGATTATAGACGAAAAACAGCGCGCACACGCCCTGCAACGTCGCCAGTCCGGCGACGAGTGCGGAGGTTCGGGCCTTGGTCCTGACCGGAGGGGATGTGGGATCGGACATGCGGAATCAGTCGGCGTCGGAAGCAGGCATGTCATCCTCGGCCGTGGCCGCACGGGGCAGATCGCGCAGTATCTCACCCGAGTTCGGGTTGATCACGATTTCACGTATTTCGTCATCACGCCGCACGACGATCTGGGTTCGTCCCAGCAGGGTTCCACGCTGATCCAGCACAACGTAGCCGTCCGCCTTCAGCTCCTCGACCAGATCGGCGACAACATCCGTCTGGGCGGCAACCGGCACGGTAAACAACGTAAATAGCAGGATGAAAATGAACCGCATCCGAGCCTCCAGTAAGGGCGGTGGCAGCAAATGCCCCCCAACCAGTATAGCGTACCACCGCCCCGTCGTACACGCCCGCATCCGCGGGGCGTCGATAGCTGACTTTGCGATGATTTCGGGACATTCGCTGTCAGCCACCGAAACCGGGCCTGGTGCGCACCGGCACATCCGCTTCCCCCCATCCCCGCGGGGGCGCCTTGTACCGGCCCGAGACCAGAGCCCGGTCCCGATGGGGACACATCGCAAGATGCGCCCCGTGTTGGACAATTCGGTGTTTTTGCGGATGGATGCCATGCATCCCAGGCTTAATTCCGCGAGCATGAAACCGGGGCAATACGCGCGTATAACCCCGGTTTATGGCCTGTTTCGCTCAGATATTGTGACCCAGAGCGTCCGCCACGGTGAAGATATCCTTGTCCCCGCGCCCGCACATATTCATCACCAGCAGGTGATCCGAGGGCAGATCGCCCGCGATCTTGGCCACGTGGGCCAGGGCGTGGGACGGTTCCAGCGCAGGAATAATACCTTCGGTCACGCAGCACATCTGAAAGGCTTCCAGCGCTTCAAGATCGGTGGCGGAGACATATTCGACACGTCCGACATCGTTCAACCAGGAATGCTCGGGCCCGATTCCGGGATAGTCCAACCCGGCGGAGATCGAATGTCCTTCGATGATCTGACCGTCATCGTCCTGAAGCAGATAGGTCCGGTTCCCGTGCAGAACGCCGGGCCGACCGCCGGTCAGCGAGGCGGCATGTTCCATCCGGTCATCCACACCATGTCCGCCAGCCTCGACCCCGATGATGCGCACGCTCTCATCGTCGAGGAAGGGGTAGAACAGGCCCATCGCGTTCGACCCGCCACCTATGCAGGCGACCAGGCTGTCGGGCAGACGACCCTCACGCTCCTGCATCTGTTCCTTGACCTCCTTGCCGATAATCGACTGGAAATCGCGAACCATCGCCGGATAGGGATGCGGCCCCGCGACCGTTCCGATGCAATAGAAGGTGTCCTTCACGTTGGTTACCCAGTCACGCAGCGCCTCGTTCATCGCGTCCTTCAACGTTCCCCGCCCCGAGGTAACGGGAATGACCTTCGCACCCAGCAGGTTCATGCGAAAGACGTTGGGCTTTTGCCGCTCCACATCCGTGGCGCCCATGAAAACGATGCATTCCAGACCGAAGCGCGCGCACACCGTCGCGGTGGCCACACCATGCTGCCCTGCCCCGGTTTCCGCGATAATCCGTTTCTTGCCCATGCGGCGCGCCAACAGGATTTGGCCCAGCACGTTGTTGATCTTGTGCGCACCGGTGTGGTTCAGCTCGTCACGTTTGAGATAAATCTTCGCGCCGCCGAACTTCTCGGTCAGGCGTTCAGCGTGGTAGAGCGGCGACGGGCGTCCGACATAGTGCGTCCACAGATCGTTCATTTCCGCCCAGAAGTCGTCGTCAGTCTTGGCCTTTTCGTACTCCGCCTCCAGATCGAGGATCAGAGGCATCAAGGTTTCAGACACGAAGCGACCGCCGAATTGACCGAAGCGCCCCTGCGCATCGGGACCGGCGGAAAAGGAATTGGGCATTGGGCTGGTCATGGTGGCGATCCTAGGCTGGTTTCGAGGCCTTTCTACAGTGCGGCGCGCCCAGCGTCGATATCAGTGCAGGGACGGATCGTCGCGCAGCATAAAAAATATTCTCGCAACGGATGAAACTTTTTATACGCACCCTAGTTACTTATGTGTCGGACGAAAAAAGCCGTTCATTTCAATCTGTCCCTGAAATGACGTCATCGCTCGATAGGCAGGTCGGTGGTGCGTCCTGCTGCGTGTGGAATTTCTGCATGACCCTTCGCCGCTCGGTCCATTGGAACGAGCGGCGTTTTTTTCAGAACAGCTTTGGTGGTTGAGGTCCGAGAGCAGCGACGAACGCCGCAATCTTGTCCGCATCCTTGAGGCCGGGCGCAGTTTCCACTCCGCTGGAGACGTCCAATTGGTTGGCACCTGTCAGGTTCGCCGCCCGCATCGCATTATCCGGCGTCAATCCACCGGCCAGCATCCACGGGCACGGCCAGCGCCGCCCGGACAGAAGCGACCAGTCAAAGGCAAGGCCGTTGCCTCCCGGCAGATCAGCCCCTTTCGGCGCCTTCGCGTCAATCAGCAACTGGTCGGCCACCTCCGCGTAAACGTCGATCTGGGCAAGGTCGTCCGCCTCGCGGATGCCCACCGCCTTCATGACGGGCAAGCCGTACCGCGCCTTGATCTCACTCACCCGTTCAGGGGTTTCCGCGCCGTGCAGTTGCAGCATGTCCAGCGGCACGCGATCCGTGATCGCATCCAGCGTGGCATCGTCTGCATTTACCACAAGCGCCACCTTGCACACCCCCGGCGGCACATCGGCGGCGAGGTTGCGCGCCGTTTCGATATCGACGTTCCGTGGTGACTTGGCGAAGAAGACGAAACCGACGTAAGCGGCCCCGGCATCAACAGCCGCAGCGACGCTGTCGGCGGTGGTCAGACCGCAAATTTTGGTGCGAATGGCAGAGGTCACTTGAGCAGTGCGAGGACCTCGTCCTCCTCCGCTCCGGTATCGCGGCGCAGGGTTTCGACCTCACGCTCCAACGTCACGATCTTGCGGCGGCGTTGACGTGCAACGGTGCGGGTGCGCTGGTCACGCAGCCACTCCCACAACCAGCCGAGCGCGAACCCGCCCATGGCCAGCACGATCATCACGACCGCCAATGGCATCTGCCGGCTCCAGTCAGATACGAAGCCGAATTCCGCCGGCAACAACTGGACGGTTACCGTTTCACGGTTCGCAACCACCAGCATGATGATGAACAAGGCCACCACGGCTAGCAGAATCAGTTTAACAATGCGCATCTCAAGTCTCCCTCGACGCGGGATCACTTGCCGTTCAAACGGTCCCGCAGCAGTTTTCCTGTCTTGAAGAAAGGAACGTGTTTTTCTTCAACGTCAACCGCTTCACCGGTTCTGGGGTTCCGTCCCAGGCGCGATTCACGTCGTTTGACGGAAAAAGCACCGAACCCGCGCAGCTCGACCCGGTTGCCCGACGCCATCGCCTCGATGATCTCATCGAAGATCGTACCGACGATCCGCTCCACATCCCGTTGATACAAGTGAGGATTTTCCTCGGCGATCTTTTGAATCAGCTCCGATTTGATCATGGCTCTGGTTCCCTAGTCCCGCGGTTCACCCGCATTCACGAATTTCACCCTTCTTTGACATGTCACGAACCTGCGTGGCAAATCGAAAATGCTTTCAAAACAAGACGATCGCAGAAGCCAAATCGGCGAAATCAAAATATCACAGGTGACAAGCCATTGATATGAATGCTTTTAATGAATTTAACCGCGCAGGAGGTCAAATTATCCCGCATCATGAAAAAGGGCACCATTACAGATGTAATGGTGCCCTCAAATTGGCCGAAGCCAGCTTTACTCGTCGTCACGGCCTTTCAGCGCCGCGCCGAGGATGTCGCCCAGCGACGCGCCAGAATCAGAGGAGCCGTACTGTTCGACAGCTTCCTTCTCTTCCGCGATCTCACGCGCCTTGATCGAGAGGCCAAGACGACGCGACGCCTTGTCGATCTGGGTGATGCGTGCATCGACCTTGTCACCGACCGAGAAACGCTCGGGGCGCTGCTCGGAGCGATCACGGCTGAGGTCGGAGCGACGGATGAAGGCCTTCATACCGTCATACTCGACCTCGATGCCGCCATCCTCGATGGAGGTGACGTTGACGGTCACGACCTGGCCACGCTTGATGCCGTCAACGGCACCGTCGAAGCTCTCGTCCAGCGCCTTGATCGAGAGGGAGATACGCTCACGCTCGGCGTCGATCTCGGTGACCTTCGCGCGAACCATGTCGCCCTTCTTGTAGTCCTCGATCGCATCTTCGCCACGGCGATCCCAGTCGATATCGCTGAGGTGCACCATGCCGTCGATGTCGCCGTCCAGACCGATGAACAGACCGAATTCGGTGATGTTCTTGACCTCGCCCTCGACCTCGGTTCCCGGAGGATACGCGGCTTCGAAGTTCTCCCACGGGTTGCCCTGGGTCTGCTTGAGGCCGAGCGACACGCGACGCTTCGCGGTGTCGATCTCCAGCACCATGACCTCGACCTCCTGAGAGGTGGAAACGATCTTGCCCGGATGGACGTTCTTCTTGGTCCAGGACATCTCGGAAACGTGCACCAGACCCTCGACGCCCGGCTCCAGCTCCACGAATGCACCGTAGTCGGTGATGTTCGTGACGCGGCCCGTGTGGCGGCTGTCGATCGGGAACTTGCTCTCGACATCATCCCACGGATCGGCCTGAAGCTGCTTCATGCCGAGCGAGATGCGCTGGGTTTCCTTGTTGATCTTGACGACCTGAACCTTGACGGACTCACCGATGTTCAGGATCTCGTTCGGGTGGTTCACACGGCGCCATGCCATGTCGGTGACGTGCAGCAGGCCGTCAACGCCGCCCAGATCGACGAATGCGCCGTACTCGGTGATGTTCTTGACCACGCCCTCGATGACGTCACCCTCGGTCAGCTTGCCGACGATCTCGGCGCGCTGCTCGGCACGCGATTCTTCCAGAACGGCACGACGCGACACGACGATATTGCCGCGACGACGGTCCATCTTCAGGATCTGGAACGGCTGGGGCAGACCCATCAGCGGGCCGGCATCGCGCACGGGACGCACATCGACCTGGCTGCCGGGCAGGAATGCCACGGCGCCGCCCAGATCGACGGTAAAGCCGCCCTTGACGCGACCGAAGATTGCGCCCTCGACGCGCTCCTCTTTCTCGTATGCTTTCTCCAGCCGGTCCCATGCCTCTTCACGGCGGGCCTTGTCGCGGGAGATGACAGCCTCGCCACGCGCGTTCTCGACACGCTCGAGGTAGACCTCGACTTCGTCGCCGGGGGCGATTTCAGCTTCCTGGCCGGGCTGTGCGAATTCTTTCAGCTCGACACGGCCTTCCATCTTGTAGCCGATGTCGATGATGGCCTGTCCCGCTTCGATCGCGATGACAGTCCCTTTGACGACGGTTCCCTCTTCGGGGGTCGTCAACTCGAAGCTCTCGTTCAACAGGGCTTCGAAATCTTCCATACTTGTTTGAGTAGCCATACTGGCACAGTCTCCTAAAGGTCGATTTTCACGGGCCTGGCGGTTGGTTCCGCCGGTCTTTGAGGTTGATGCCGCATCAGGCCGGACCGAGCCGCGAACCCGCGAAGGGGATTCGCACTCAGGACGGAGTCCGAGCGACGGGCGGGTCTATACGCTTTTCAGGCAGGATAGGCAAGGCGACGGCTTAGCGCGCGGCCTGTACCCGCGCGATGGCCTGCGCCACGGCGGCGTCGATCGACATCAGGGTGGTGTCGAAAACCAGGGCATCCGGGGCCGGTTTCATCGGCGCGGTGTCGCGGGATTCGTCACGCCGGTCCCGCTCCCGCAGATCGGACAGAACCTGTTCCAGCGTCAGATCGGGTCGGGCGACGACCAGTTCCGCGTGACGGCGGCGGGCGCGTTCCTCATCCGAGGCGGTGACGAACAGCTTCACCTCCGCCTCCGGGCAGACGACCGTGCCGATATCGCGCCCGTCCAGGACCGCACCACCGTCGCGCCGGGCAAAGGCATGTTGCCAGTCCAGCAACGCCTTGCGCACCGCCGGCATCGCCGCGACGACCGAGGCCGCCTGCCCCGCATCGCCGGTGCGCAGATCGTCCCGCGCCAGATCCGCGTCGGTCAGGGTGCGGGCCGCACGCTCTGCCAGGGTCGGCTCCAACCCGCCCAAAGCCAGTGCGCGCGCGCCGGTCGCGCGGTACAGCAGGCCGGTGTCCAGATGCGCAAATCCGAAATGCGCTGCGACCGCGCGGGCGATCGTTCCCTTTCCTGCGGCGGCGGGGCCGTCGATAGCGATTGTAAAGCTCACGAAATCCTCCCGCTTCGTCCCTATCACGTTGGCCTGAAGCGCCATTCGTCAAGTGCGTATTACTTCGTCGTCATCTCGTCGTCACCCTGTGGATAGGTCGGCAGATCGTCGCAGATGTCGTAGTAGTCGCCCTTGTCCGCCACGAAAATATGACCGCGCAGGCGCAGACCCGTCGTTCCGTCCAGCGTCCCCGCCCAGATCGAGACCCTGTCACCGCCCCCATCCCAGAACATCGCCGATCCGCAATCGCGGCAGAAGCCGCGCCGCGCCGTGTCGGAGCTGGAATACCACTTCACATCGCCCGCGATACGCAGATCATCCCGCGCGGCGGAAGTCGCGGCACCGTAATGGCCCGAAGTCTTGCGGCACTGCTTGCAGTGGCAGGCGACGACCGGTCGCAAGGGGCCGTTGACCTGATATTTCACCGCACCGCACAGGCAGCTTCCGTGATGGCGTTCACTCATTTCGCGCCCTCAATCGTTGTGACGCCGGAACGACGCCCCCAGTTTTTCCATCAATGGCAGGAAGTTCGGAAAGCTCGTCTCCACCACCGTCGCGTCGTCGATGCGCACCGGTTTCTGCGTCGCCATGCCCAGACAGAAGAAACTCATCGCGATGCGGTGGTCCAGACGGGTGCCGACGGTGGCACCACCCGGAACCTTGCCGCCCATGCCATGCACGGTAAAGCTGTCCTCGGTTTCCTCGACCCTGACGCCGCACGCCTCCAGCCCGCGGGCCATGGCGTCGATGCGATCGGATTCCTTGACGCGCAATTCCTTGACGCCGTGCATGACGGTCACCCCCTCGGCCAGGGCTGCCACGACGGAGAGGATGGGGTATTCGTCGATCATGCTCGCCGCCCGCTCCGGCGGAACCTCGATCCCCTTCAGCGGGCCGAAACGTGCACGCAGATCGGCGACCGGTTCGCCGCCCTCCTCACGCGCATTCTCGAATGTCAGATCGGCGCCCATTTCACGCAGAGTGGTATATAGCCCCGCCCGCGTTGGATTCAGGCCGATGCCGGGCACCAGCACGTCCGATCCCTCGCAGATCAGCGCGGCGCAGACGGGAAACGCGGCGGAGGACGGATCGCGCGGCACGGCGATGACCTGCGGTTTCAGCTCCGGCTGTCCCTTGAGTGTGATGACCAGCCCGTCCGTCTCAACCTGCGCGCCAAAGCCGCGCAGCATCCGCTCGGTATGATCGCGGGTCGCCTCAATCTCCTCGACGATGGTGTCGCCGGGGGCGTTCAGGCCGGCCAGCAGGACGGCGGATTTCACCTGCGCCGAGGGCACCGGCACCTTGTACCGAACGGGCGCTGGGTTCGCGGCCCCCACCAGCGTCAGCGGCAACCGCCCGCCCGAACGCCCGTGCGCCACCGCGCCGAACAGGGCCAGCGGATCGGTCACGCGGCCCATCGGACGGGACCGCAGGCTGGCATCGCCGGTAAAGGTCGTGGCGAAACCATGGGTCGCGACCGTGCCCATCAGCAGTCGCACGCCGGTGCCGGAATTGCCGCAATCGATCACGTCCGCCGGTTCAGAAAAGCCACCGACGCCGACACCATGGATCGACCATTCGCCCTGTCCGTGCCGGATCACCTCCGCGCCCAGCGCCCGCATTGCCTTGGCCGTGTCCAGCACATCTGCCCCCTCCAGCAAGCCGGTCACCTTCGTTTCCCCCACCGCCATCGCGCCGAAGATCAGCGAGCGGTGCGAGACAGACTTGTCACCCGGAATCTCAGCACTGCCGTTGAGGGTGGCACCGGGCACGGCGCTCATCGGACGGGGTTCACCGGTATGGGACATGGGGACTCCTGTTTGACTGCGCCCGATATAGCCCGTGGCGCGGCGACGCGGCAGGCCAAAAACACTCCCGAGCTGGCATTTTTGCCAAATCAGTGCCAGCCCGATGACAGACCGACGTCAGCACGGGGCCAGACCAAGGCCAGTCAGGTCAGACGCGGCGAAAGGTAAGGTAGTGCGGCACGCGATCCTCGCGGATTGCCTTGGCCTCGTAGCGGGTGCGCGTCCAGTCGGACCAGGGTTCGCGCCAATCGGCAGGCCCCTCGGCCAACCATTCGAATTCCGGCATCCGGTGCACAACGTCCAGCGTGTGACGAACGTAGTCGGGAATATCCGTCGCGACGCGCAAATGCGACCCGGATTTCAGGGCACGGGCCAGCATGGTAAAGTTCTCGACACTGGCGAAACGACGGCGGTGGTGCCGCGTCTTGGGCCACGGATCGGGATACAGCAGGAACGCGCGATCCAGGCTGCCCTCGGGCAGGACTTCCAACAGATCACGGGCATCGCCAGCATGGATGCGCACATTGTCCAGCAGATCGTCGCGCATCTTGCTCATCAACTGCGCGACGCCGTTGATATAGGGCTCACACCCGATGATGCCCACGCCGGGATTCGAACCGGCCTGATGGAACATATGCTCCCCCGCGCCGAAGCCGATTTCCAGCCAGACCGGCGCGTCCCGCCCGAACAGGTCGGTCAGGTCGATGGGCGTGCGGTCGGGGTTATCCTCACGCGTGACGCCCTGTGGCGCGATCTCGGCCAGGGTCACGTCCATGTCGTGCGCCTGCGCGGCGCGCAGTTTCTTGCCGTGGCGGCGACCGTAGAAGTTGCGCCACTCGGTCCCATCCTCACGAACGGGACCGATGCCGGGTGTCGGAGACTTCTTCGGCATCAGAGCGCGAGCTTCAGCGCTTCGACCAGATCGGTACGCTCCCACGAGAAACCGCCATCCGCATCGGGTTCACGTCCGAAATGGCCATAGGCCGCCGTGCGCTGATAGATGGCGCGGTTCAGGCCCAACTGTTGGCGGATGCCCTTTGGCGTCAAGTCCATGACCTCCGCCACCGCAGCCTCGATCGCGCTCTCGTCCACAGCGCCAGTGCCGTAGGTATCGACATAGATCGACAGCGGTGCCGCGACGCCAATGGCATAGCTCAGCTGGAGGGTGCAGCGTTCCGCCAGACCTGCCGCGACGACGTTTTTCGCCAGATAGCGGGCGGCATAGGCGGCGGAGCGATCCACCTTCGTCCAGTCCTTGCCGGAAAAGGCACCGCCCCCGTGAGGTGCGGCCCCGCCGTAAGTGTCCACGATGATCTTGCGCCCCGTAAGGCCAGCGTCGCCGTCCGGGCCGCCGATCACGAACTTGCCGGTGGGGTTCACGTGCCAGACTGTCTTGGGGGTCAGCCACCCCTCGGGCAGAACCTCGCGAATATAGGGCTCGACCACCTCACGCACATCGGCGCTGGTCATCGCATGATCCATGTGCTGCGTGGACAGGACGATCGACGAGACATCCACGGGCTTTCCATGCTCATACCGCACGGACAGCTGGGATTTCGCGTCGGGACCTAGAACGGCCGCCTCGCCCGATTTGCGGACCTCGGCCAGACGCTTGAGGATCGCGTGAGAATACTGGATCGGCGCGGGCATCAGTGCGTCGGTCTCCCGGCAGGCATATCCGAACATGATGCCCTGATCGCCCGCGCCATCGGTATCGACACCTTGCGCGATATGCGTGGACTGTTCGTGCAGCAGGTTTGTGACTTCCATCGTCTCCCAGTGGAAACCCTCCTGCTCGTATCCGATGCCTTTCACAGTTTCGCGCGCGATCTGCTCGATCCGTCGCATGACCGGTTCGGGGCCGCGCACCTCACCGCCGATGACAATGCGGTTCGTGGTGGCAAAGGTCTCACAGGCAACGCGCGAGAATGGCTCCTCCGCCAGAAATGCATCGACGATCGCATCCGAGATCTGATCGCAGACCTTATC
This sequence comes from Pontivivens nitratireducens, assembly GCF_014235845.1. Lineage (GTDB taxonomy): Bacteria > Pseudomonadota > Alphaproteobacteria > Rhodobacterales > Rhodobacteraceae > Pontivivens > Pontivivens nitratireducens. The sequence goes on from NZ_JACJUQ010000008.1 coordinate 102,901, forward strand.
GGGATGGCCCTCGGATACGGATTCCGAAGTAAAGGTGTAGTTCTGGCGTGTCATGTGAAAGTGCTCCGAATTAAACTGTAAAGTTCGCAGAAGCAGGAAGCCGCCGCATACGAACCGAAGGCCCAAAGGGCCCCAAAGGCTGGGTGTCACCTTTTAAGATAAAAAACGCAATCGGAATTTGACGTGCGTAGGTCTGCGCGCACCCGTGCCCGACAGCCCCTTTCGATGCATTCCACCGGCCCCGACAGACATCTGGATTCGCGCCCAAAGGGGGTGGACCTGCGGAATTCATGCGCTGTACGACTGCGGAAATCCGCATTTTTCGATTTCTGAACAGGTATTTGACGATATGCGCAAAATTAATTTGGCGGCACAGCAATTTTTTTCTTTTCACAGCGGCGAAAGCATCCTAAATCCCCGTTCAGACGCCAACGCACGCGCCTCTGGCACGGCATTTTCGCACGGTTACGCAGCGACGGTAACGTCTCCCTTGGAAGTGAGCGGTCATATATGGCCGGGTCTATTGGAGATGACCATGAACGCTTTTGTAACCGACCTTTCCGGTCGCACCCGTACCTCTGCCCACTCCTTCTCGGAGATGGCCGTCAGCACCCGTGTCGAGCAATTCATTGCCGCAAACCAGTTCGACAAGCCGACGCTGGTTCTGGATACCGATGTGGTCGAGCGGAACTTCCTCGCCCTGCGCGCCGGTCTCGGCCATGCCCGCATCCATTACGCCGTGAAGGCGAACCCGGATCGTGCGATCCTGTCCCGTCTGGTCGCGCTCGGCTCTGGCTTCGACGCTGCATCACGTGGCGAGATCGAGCAGTGCCTGGCACTGGGCGCCGCGCCTGAGAACATTTCCTTTGGCAACACCGTCAAGCGGGCCTCGGACATCGCGTTCGCGCATGGTGCGGGCATCGACCTGTTCGCCGCCGACGCGGAGGAAGAGCTGGAGAAGATCGCCGAGCACGCCCCCGCCGCGCAGGTCTATATCCGCCTGATCGTCGATGCGTCCGAGGCCGACTGGCCGCTCAGCCGCAAGTTCGGCTGCGCCCGCGACAAGGCGATTGCGCTGCTGGACATGGCGCGCGAACTGGGGCTGAACCCGGTCGGCTTCTCGTTCCATGTCGGCTCGCAAACCCGCAAGTCATCCATGTGGCGCACCACGCTGGACCAGATCGCGGAGATCTGGGCCGAGGCTCTGCGTGCAGGTCACGCGCTCAGCCTGCTCAACATCGGCGGCGGCTTCCCGGCGTTCTATGGCGATGCGATCGAGGATCCGACCTCCTACGCCGCATCGGTGATGGATGAGATCGCGCAGCGTTTCGGCTCGGTCGCACATATCATGGCGGAGCCCGGCCGCGGTCTGGTGGCGGAGGCCGGCGCAATCGCCGCCGAGGTTCTGCTGGTCAGCCGCAAGTCCGACAACGACATGCACCGTTGGGTCTATCTGGACATCGGCAAGTTCTCGGGCCTGGCAGAGACCATTGACGAGGCCATCCGTTACCAGTTCATCACCGGCCGCGACCATGAACAAACCGGCCCGTGCATCCTGGCCGGCCCGTCCTGCGACAGCGCCGACGTGCTGTATGAAAAACGTCCGGTCAACCTGCCGCTGGGCCTGCGCTCCGGCGACAAGGTGATCATCCGCAATTGCGGTGCCTATACCTCGACCTATTCGTCGGTCGGCTTCAACGGCTTCCCGCCGCTGGATGTCGTGGTCATCTGACCCCAACGGGCGGCACCCACCCTGCACTGTGGAGCGCGCCATCCTACGCGCTCCTGCACGGCCCCTGCCGAAACCGAAACGACCCGGTCGCCACATGCGACCGGGTCGTTTTCGTCTGCTCATCACTTTCGACAAATATCCCCGCCGGAGGCCCCTGCCCTTCAAAGAAGAATACCCCCGGCAACGAAAAGGCCCCCGGCGTGAACCGAGGGCCTTCGTTCATTCGCGGCGATCAAATCAGGCGAGCGAACCGTCGATATCCTGGCATGCCTTGACCAGACCTTTGACGGCGTTGACCGAGTTCTGGAACATCTCCATCTCCGCATCGTCCATCTTGATCTCGACCACACGCTCGATGCCACCGGCACCGATCACGGTCGGAACGCCGACATACATATCGTCGAGACCATAGGCACCGGACACGTGCGCGGCGGCGGGCAGCACCCGCTTTTGATCCTTGAGGTATGCCTCGGCCATCTGCACGGCGGATGCGGCGGGCGCATAGAACGCGGAGCCGGTCTTGAGCAAGCCGACGATTTCCGCGCCGCCGTCACGGGTGCGCTGCACGATCGCGTCCAGCTTGTCCTGCGTGGTCCAGCCCATTTGCACCAGGTCGGGCAACGGAATGCCCGCGACCGTGGAATAGCGGGTCAGCGGCACCATGGTGTCGCCATGGCCGCCCAGCACGAAGGCCGTGACATCCTTGACCGAAACGTTGAATTCATCCGCAAGGAAATGCCGGAACCGTGCGGAATCCAGAACGCCCGCCATGCCCACGACTTTCTCTGTCGGCAGGCCGGAGAATTTCTGAAGCGCCCAGACCATCGCGTCCAGCGGGTTCGTGATGCAGATCACGAAGGCGTTCGGCGCGTGGGCGGCGATGCCCTCACCCACCGATTTCATGACCTTGAGGTTGATGCCCAGTAGGTCGTCGCGGCTCATCCCCGGCTTGCGCGCCACACCGGCGGTGACGATGCAGACATCGGCCCCCGCGATTTCGGAATAGTCGTTCGCGCCGCTCATCGCCGCGTCGAAACCATCGACAGGCGCGCTTTCCGCAATGTCGAGCGCTTTGCCCTGGGGCGTGCCCTCGGCGATGTCGAACAGGATCACGTCGCCCAGTTCCTTCAGCGCCAGCAAGTGTGCCAGCGTGCCGCCGATCTGTCCCGCTCCGATTAGTGCAATCTTGGCTCTCGCCATATCGAGTCTCCCTTGGCCAGTAAGGTCTGGCGTTTGCCTAGCGCCAAACATGATGCACTGCAAGAATTGCCTGTCTCCGACGGCTCCGCGCACTGCCTTAGAACCGGCGTCTTGCGACAGAAAACCGTCACATTGTCCGGGAACAGACCGAAATCTTAATCAGATGGTCATGAGTTTGGTCGCAGATAGGCTCCGACGCTGCGTGGCAATCACGCCGCAATTCGCAAGATATCACTTCTGAATAGGATATGAGCCATGCGCCTGCCCACTCTCCCTTCGCTGGCCCGGGCTTCGCTGGTTCGGGTTTTCAGCCCCGCCGATGGCGGCCTCAGCCTTTCATCCGGTCGTTCATCCGACGCGCCATGCGTAGACATGCTCACCGGGCGCAGGGTTCTGATCGTGGAGGATGAGGGGCTGCTGGCCCTCGATCTGGAATTTGCGCTGATCGACGCAGGTGCCACCGTGATGGGCCCGGTGATTCAGGTGGATGAGGGTTTGACGCTGATGGCCACCGAAACCGGCCCTATCGACGCGGCGATCCTCGACCTCGACCTGCGGGGGCAGCCATCCTACCCCCTCGCCGATTGCCTGATCGAACGCGGTGTCCCGTTCGTCTTCCATACCGGCCACGGGCGTGAGGCTGACCTGCGCGCGCGCTATGGCGCCGACATCCAGGTCTTCGCCAAACCCTCCCGGATCGAGGGGGTCATCGCCGCGCTGGCGAAATTGATCGCAAACCGAAGCTGAAGGAGAGTGGCGCAGGCGATTCCCGCTTTTGTACGGACCTGAACCCAGGCCAGAGAGAGCTAGCTTTCCAGACCCGTCGTGGGTGCACCAGGGTTCGGCGTAAAGTGCTCGCCCGCCGCCAGCAGGCAGGTTCGCCCGTTCGGCAGGGTCAACGTCACCGTCCACGATCCGGTACGGTCGGACGCGTAGACCTCCACGATTCCCCGATTGTCGAGCGCCATGGCCCGCCGGGTTTCACCGAACTGCTCAGTCAACGTTCGAATCGTCTGGTTCCGCACGCCGCATTCATCCGCTTGCGCCTGCACGTCGGCGGCAAAAATGCCGGCGGCGAACAGAACGATAGAACTGGCGAGGACTTTGTTGAAAAGGGTCATGCAATATCCTTTCGACCCCGCAAATCGGGGGTGGGCTGAAATCGGCTCGGGTTGGGAGGGCCGCGGAAATACACGGCTTGCCGATCATGTTGCGCTGATTTGGTTAACGGTCGGTTACCATCGCCCGTGATGCCGATAGATTAAGGCGCGACCATGGGTCCGGATGAAATATTGTTGCGTGACCTCTTGCGCTATGTGCTGCCGCAGGTATGTTGCGGCGCAACGCAATTCGTCCGGACAGTCCCATGAACCATCGCCCCCGCCGCTCCGTCCTTTACATGCCCGGCTCGAAGTCGCGCGCCTTGGATAAGGCCGCAACGCTGCCGGCGGACGCCCTCATCCTCGATTTGGAGGACGCTGTTTCCCCCACGGAAAAATCCGCGGCCCGCGATCTGGTCTGCGAGGCGGTGAAGTCCCGCCCGTTCGGCCCGCGTGAGGTTATCGTGCGCATCAATGGCGCCCAGACGGAATGGGGCGGGGCCGATCTGGCCGCCGCCGCCGATGCCCGCCCCGATGCGATTCTGCTGCCCAAGGTCGAAAGCCCCGACGACATCGCCAAGGCGCGGGCTGTCGCGGGTGATATTGCGATCTGGGCGATGATGGAAACGCCGCGCGGCCTGCTGAACGCTGACGCGATCGCCGCCGCGCCCGGTCTCGCCTGCATGGTCATGGGCACGAACGATCTGGCCAAGGAACTGCACGCCAGTCACATTCCCGGCCGCGTCCCGATGATCGCCTCGCTCGGCCTTGCCCTGCTGGCTGCACGGGCGCATGGCCTCGCCATCATCGACGGGGTCTACAACGCCTTCAAGGATGATGAGGGATTGCGGGTCGAGTGTGAGCAGGGCCGTGACATGGGCTTCGATGGAAAAACGTTGATCCATCCCGCCCAGCTGGCCGTGACAAACGAGGTGTTCGGCCCCTCGCCCGAGGCACTGGAGGAGGCGCGCGCCCAGATCGCGGCCTTTGAACAGACCGAGGCATCCGGCGGCGGCGTCGCCGTGGTCAACGGGCGGATCGTCGAAAATCTGCACGTCGAAAATGCCCGCCGCCTGTTGGCGGAGGCGGACGCAATCGCGACATTGGAAGAGGCGGCGCGCTAGGCTATCCTCCACCAGCTTTCGCCAATCGGAGTTCGAGATGTCGTTTTTTATCCTGATTCTCGGTGTCGCCCTGTGGTGGGGCGGGCATCTGTTCAAGCGTATCGCGCCCGATGCCCGCGCCCGTATGGGAAAGGGTGGCAAGGGCATTATCGCCGCTGTTCTGGGCGTCTCGATCCTGCTGATGATCATCGGCTATCGCGGAACCGAGTTCATTCCCGTCTGGTTTCCGCCGGCGTGGACCGTTCACCTCAACAACCTGATGATGCTGATCGCGATCTTTCTGCTGGGCGCGGGCAGTTCCAAGGGCCGCGCCCGGACGTGGTTTCGCCACCCGATGCTGATCGGCTTCACGATCTGGACCGTGGCGCACCTGCTGGTGAACGGCGATCTGGCCGCGATCGTGCTGTTCGGCGGGCTGGGCCTGTGGTCGCTGACCTCGATATTCGTGATTAACCGCGCGACGCCCGAATGGCATCGCCCCCCGGCGGGGGCTGTCGGTGGCGACGTGCGGCTGGTTGTGATCACACTCGTCGTGTTTGCCGTGATAGCGGGCATCCACTCCATTTTCGTTTGGCCATTTCCGGGGTAAACCATGATCGCCTACAGACTTTTGACCCATGAGGATTCCTCCGCCTTCTGTCACAAGGTGACCGAGGCGCTGAGCAAGGGGTGGAGCCTCTACGGTGACCCGACCTACGCCTTCGATGCGGGCAAGGGCGTGATGATGTGCGGTCAGGCGGTGACCAAGGAGGTCGCGGGCGACTATGATCCGGACAGGAGGCTGGGCCAGCTATGAAGACGAGTGCAGGCCGCTTCTTCGAGGATTACCGCGTCGGTGACACCATCGTACACGCAATTCCGCGCACCGTCGGATCGGGGGAGCGGGCGCTGTACCATGCTCTGTATCCGGCGCGCCACGCGCTTTATTCCGCCGACAGTTTCGCGCAGGGTTGCGGCCTGCCCGCCAGCCCACTGGACGATCTGATCGTGTTCCACACCGTGTTCGGCAAGTCGGTGCCCGATATCTCGCTGAACGCTGTGGCCAATCTGGGCTATGCCGAGGCCCGCTTTCACCGCCCCGTCTGGCCGGGGGACACTCTGGCGTCACGCTCGACCGTGATCGGGGTGAAGCAGAACTCCAACGGCAAGACCGGCGTGGTCTGGGTGCACACCGAGGGGCACAACCAGCACGGCGATCTGGTACTGGATTTCAAACGCTGGGTGATGCTGCGCAAACGCGATCTGGATGCACCCGCGCCTGACACTGTCGTGCCCGAACTGTCGGATGCGGTGGCGTCCGGCGCGTTGCACGTCCCACACGGCCTGGACTTCAGCCGCTACGACACGCTTGCTGCCGGGTCACCGCATAGGTGGAGCGATTATGAGGTGGGTGAGAAAATCGACCATGTCGATGGCGTCACCATCGAGGAAGCCGAGCACATGCTCGCCACCCGTCTGTGGCAAAACACCGCCAAGGTTCATTTCGATGCCACCAATCGCGAGGACGGCCGCCGCCTGATCTATGGCGGGCACGTCATCAGCATGGCCCGCACGCTCAGCTTCAACGGCCTTGCCAATGCGCAGATGATGGTGGCCATCAACGCCGGTGCCCATGCGAATCCGTGTTTCGCTGGCGACACAGTCCGCGCCTGGTCCGAGGTTCTGGACAAGGCCGATACCGACGCCGCCGGTGTCGGAGCGTTGCGCCTGCGTCTGGTCGCCACGAAGGGGGACAGCGGCGCGTTTCCATTGCGTGACGAGGCCGGAAAATATCGCCCGGACGTGCTGCTGGATTTGGACTATTGGGCCGTTATGCCGAAGTAGAGCAGCAGGCCGAACCACGTGATCACACGAAATATTTTGTGATCACACACGCACCCGCTGCGGCAGAATAGACGTGGAAATCCTCGAAAGCCGGCGAATCCGCTCTTTGGCTTGGGATAGAACTGTTCTAGGTTGTCGCTCAATAGCCCCGATTGCAGGGCTTCGATCAATTCTGCCGTGACTATCCTTGGAGGACCTATGGCCGACGTGAACCGGGGCAACCGCCCGCTTTCACCGCATCTGAGCATTTACAAGCCTCAGCTGACCTCGATCACATCCATCCTGACGCGGATCACCGGAAACGCCATGCTGGTGGCGGCGCTGATGATTGTCTGGTGGTTTCTCGCCCTGGCCGCCGGGCCCGAGGCGTATGAAAACGCAAGCTGGTGGATCACGTCCTTCGTTGGCGACCTGATCATGCTCGGGTCGGTCTGGGCGCTGTGGTATCACTACCTGGCCGGTCTGCGGCACCTGTATTGGGATACCGGACGCGGGCTGGATATCGAAACAGCCGAGAATCTGGGCAAGGCCTGCATCATCGGCTCGTTCGTGCTCACCCTTTTGACAATCATCGTGGTTTGAGGAGAGACACCATGGATTTCCGTACAGACCGCCAGCGGGTCGAGGGCCTCGGCTCCGCCAGATCCGGCACCGACCACCACTGGAAGATGACGCTGTCCTCAATCGCGCTGGTCATTCTGGTGCCGCTGTTCATCTTTACCTTCGGCGCAACGCTGGGCTCGGATTACGAGACGGCGCTGGCCACCTATTCCCGCCCCTTCCCGGCGATCGTCGCGATCCTGACGCTGGGCGTCGGCTGGATGCACTTCAAGGGCGGCGTTCAGGTGCTGATCGAGGATTACACCCAGGGCGGAACGCGCACCGCGCTGATCGTTGCCACGACCTGCCTGAGCTATGCCGCTGCTGCCGCTGGCATCTTCGCCATCGTCACCATCGCGCTCTGAGAGGACCGACATGTCTGCTTACGAATTTACTGATCACGTTTACGATGTCGTCGTCGTCGGGGCCGGCGGCGCCGGTCTGCGCGCGACGCTGGGCATGGCCGAACAGGGCCTGCGCACTGCTTGTATCTCCAAGGTTTTTCCGACCCGCTCCCACACGGTTGCGGCACAGGGTGGCATTGCCGCCTCGCTGGGCAACATGGGGCCGGACTCGTGGCAATGGCACCTGTACGACACCGTGAAGGGGTCGGACTGGCTGGGCGATACGGACGCGATGGAATACCTCGCACGTGAGGCGCCCAAAGCGGTTTACGAGCTGGAGCATTACGGCGTTCCCTTCTCCCGCACGGAGGAGGGCAAAATCTATCAGCGGCCCTTCGGCGGTCACACGACCGAGTTCGGCGAAGGCCCGCCCGTGCAGCGCACCTGCGCCGCCGCCGACCGGACCGGTCACGCGATCCTGCACACGCTCTATGGGCAATCGCTCAAGCAGCAGGCCGAATTCTATATCGAGTATTTCGCCACCGATCTGATCATGTCCGAGGACGGCGTGTGTCAGGGCGTCATCGCGTGGAAGCTCGACGACGGCACGATGCACCGGTTCTCGGCCAAGACGGTGGTTCTGGCCACGGGCGGCTATGGCCGTGCCTACTTCTCCGCGACCTCCGCGCACACATGCACGGGCGATGGCGGCGGCATGGTGGCCCGTCAGGGTCTGCCGCTTCAGGATATGGAGTTCGTGCAATTCCACCCGACCGGCATCTACGGCGCTGGCTGCCTCATCACCGAGGGCGCGCGTGGCGAGGGTGGCTATCTGACCAACTCCGAGGGTGAGCGGTTCATGGAACGCTATGCCCCGACCTACAAGGATCTCGCCTCGCGTGACGTGGTATCGCGCTGCATGACGATGGAAATCCGTGAGGGTCGCGGCGTCGGCAAGGACAGCGACCACATTCACCTGCACCTGGATCACCTGCCGGCTGAGGCGCTGGCCGAGCGGTTGCCCGGCATCTCAGAATCCGCGCGCATCTTCGCTGGTGTGGACGTGACGAAGGAGCCGATCCCGGTTCTGCCGACCGTGCATTACAACATGGGCGGCATTCCCACGAACTATTGGGGTGAGGTGCTGAACCCCACCGCCGACAATCCGGATGCCACCGTGCCCGGCCTGATGGCCGTGGGTGAGGCCGGTTGCGCCAGCGTACACGGGGCGAACCGCCTCGGCTCCAACTCGCTGATCGACCTCGTGGTGTTCGGCCGCGCCGCCGCGATCAAGGCGGGCACGGTCGTGGACCCCAACGCCGCGAACCCGGACATGAACCCCGCCAGTGTCGAAAAGGCGATGGAACGTTTCGACACCCTTCGCAACGCCAGCGGCGCGACGCCGACAGCCGAATTGCGCCTCGATATGCAAAAGGCGATGCAGGCCGACGCCGCCGTGTTCCGCACGGACAAGACCCTGGCAGAGGGGGTCGAGAAGATGACCGCCATCGCCGGTCGTCTGTCCGACGTGAAGGTGACGGACCGTTCGATGATCTGGAACTCCGACCTGATGGAGACGCTGGAGCTTGCCAACCTGATGCCGAACGCGCTGGCCACGGTTGTGGCTGCCGAGGCGCGCAAGGAATCGCGTGGCGCCCACGCGCACGAGGATTATCCAGATCGTAACGATGCGGAATGGCGCGTGCACTCGCTGGCGGTCGTGGACAATGCGAACGTCACGCTGAGCACCCGGCCCGTGCATCTCGACCCGCTGTCCACGCAGGAAGAGGGCGGCATCGACCTGGCGAAAATCGCGCCGAAAAAGAGGGTCTACTGATGCGTATTGCAGCCTTGATTGCCCTTGCGCTGATGTCGGCATGCGGTCTGGTCGACGACGATGTCAGCCGCATGGAGCGGATCGAGGCCGAAGCCACCGCTGAGGCCGTCGCCGACGATGTGGTCACTGAACCCGTGGCGGAGGTCATCGCCGATTGCGTGGTTGAGAACGCCACCGACGGTGAACTGCGAAAGCTTGCGGCCCTGAACAACACCGATCCGGCGATCGGCGGTGAGGAACGCGTCGCCGCTGTGGTGGGGCGGACCGATACCGTGGAATGCATCGCGCAAACCGACGCCCGTCCGATCGACTGAGGAGAACACAAATGGTAGAATTCACACTTCCCAAGAACTCCCGCGTGACTGTCGGCAAGACCTGGCCGAAGCCTGCCGGGGCCACGAATTTGCGCAAGCTCAAGATCTATCGCTGGGATCCCGACACGGGTGAGAATCCGCGCACCGACACCTACTTCATCGATCAGGACGATTGCGGCCCGATGATTCTGGACGCTCTGATCAAGATCAAGAACGAGATCGATCCGACCCTGACCTTCCGCCGCTCCTGCCGTGAGGGGATCTGCGGTTCCTGCGCGATGAATATCGGTGGCATCAACACGCTCGCCTGTATCTATGGTCTGGATGAGGTGAAGGGCGATATCGCGATCTATCCTCTGCCGCACATGCCCGTGGTCAAGGATCTGATCCCCGATCTGACGATGTTCTACGCCCAGCATGCCAGCATCATGCCGTGGTTGGAGACGAAGACCAATCGCCCCGCCAAGGAATGGCGCCAGTCCATCGAGGATCGCAAGAAACTCGACGGTCTGTACGAATGCGTCATGTGCGCAAGCTGCTCGACCGCGTGCCCGTCCTATTGGTGGAACGGTGATCGCTACCTCGGCCCGGCGGCGCTGCTGCACGCCTATCGCTGGATCATCGACAGCCGGGATGAGGCTACGGGTGAGCGGCTGGATCAGCTTGAGGATCCGTTCAAGCTGTACCGCTGCCACACCATCATGAACTGCACCAAGACCTGCCCCAAGGGCCTGAACCCGGCGAAATCCATCGCCGCGATCAAGGAGATGATGCGCGAACGCCGCGTCTGATCGCAAATTCTCAGCTGCGCACGGCCCCGCCCTCCCTACAGGTGCGGGGCCGTTTTCGTCTTCGCGCTTGCCCGTGCTATCTGATGCATCGGGGGACACGTCATGAAGGCAGGCACTGGTCTGGTCACTGCGGCGATCGTGATATGCGCGGTCTGTCTTGCCTATTCGGGTTGGTCTGTCTGGCAGTGGTATCGCATGGCGCCCCTGCGCACGGTGGAGGCCGCGAACATCGCGCTATACCAACGCATGACGAGCCTGAAATCCGATTGGGCCGAGGGCTGCACCCAGGCGGCCCTGACCCCGACCCTGACCGACAACATGCTGCCCCGTGGCACCTTCGCCGCATGGGGCGTGGCACATAGTGAGGGCGTGACCTGCACGCAGGAGGGCGCACTGGCGTTGACCTGCAAGCTGGCACCCGGCGCAACCCTTGCCCTGACCGAGGGGTCTGCGACGACAGGACTGATCAATGTCGCGGGAAGCCCGCGCACATTCGTCATCTCCGCCAACAGTATCGGGTGCCTTCGGTCGGAGTAACTTGCCCGCCTACTTGATCCGGCTCCCACTTGCCCCGATGTCCTGCGGCAATTAGGCAAGGGGGAGGAGGCGCGAATATGCCCGACACGATCTGTCCCGAATTTTCCCTGATGTGGCCACTGCTGGTCCTGTTCGGCGGTATTGCCGTGGTGAGCCTGATGATCGCCCGCCGAAACGAATTTACCTTGCGCCAGACCCTGGCGGCGCTGACGGGTACGCGCAAATTCGCGGGCAGTGCGGCGATCTATCTGACGCTGCTCGGCACGGTGGTGGCGACGGTCGCGGTGTATTTCGCGATCCTGCCGGAATGCGTCGCGGCCTAAGAGCCCCAGCCGTCACTGGCCATTTCGTGCAAGCGACTGGCCGTGCGCTGAAACTCGAACGCGCCGTCGCCGGTTTCGTACAGGGCATCGGGTTCCGCCGCAGCGGACATGACCAGCGTGACCTTGGCCTCGTACAATGCATCGACCAACGTGACGAAGCGTTTGGCCTCGTTCGCGGCGTCGCGGGTCAGGATCGGAACGTCGTCGATCATGAGAGTGCGCACCGCTTGCGCGATCTCCAGATAATCGCCGGGGCCCAGGGGCACACGGCAGAACGCCGCGAAGTCGCCCCGGCCCACGCCACTGCGATAGCGCGGGATGACGACCTCGCGCCCCTTGCGCTCGATCTTCAGCGGGGCGCCGTCGCCGCCGGCCAGATCGTGCCATAGATCGTCCATGCGCGCGTCGGCATCCGGACCTGTGAAATAAACCTCGCGCCCGGCCAGCCGTCCCAGCCGGTGGTCGTTGCTGCTGTCGAGGTGGTGAACCTCCATCCGGTCCTTGATCATCGCGATGAACGGCACGAAAAGCTGTCGGTTCAAGCCGTTCTTGTACAATTCGTCGGGATGCCGGTTCGACGTGGTGACAACGATGGTGCCGCGGGCGAACAGCTTCTCGAACAGGCGGCCGACCAGCATGGCATCGGTGATGTCGGTGATCTGCATTTCGTCGAAGCACAAAAGCACGGCGTCCTGTGCGATCGCCTCCGCCACCGGCTCCACCGGGTCCTCACGCCCGGCCTTGCGGGCCTCTGCGATCCGCTCATGCACATCCTGCATGAATGCGTGGAAGTGCACGCGCCGTTTGGCCGAAATCGGCGCAGTGTCGAAAAACAGGTCCATCAACATGGATTTGCCGCGCCCGACACCGCCATACAGGTAGAGACCGGGAATATCCGCCTCGCTCACCCGCTCGCGGCCCCAGCCGAATATGCCCACGCGAACCTTGCGTCCCGCACCCGGCTCATATCCGGTCAGGCGCGTGTGCAGCAATTGCAGCTTTTCCACCGCAAGCCGTTGGGCGGGGTCAGCCTCCAACGTGCCGTCTGCGATCAGGGCGCGGTATCTTTGTAGGGGTCCATCACTCATGCCGAATGCTTAACCATCCATGCGCCGGGGGACCAGAGGGCAGACGCATCAATTGTGTGGATGCAATTGCATACGATAATTGCATTGCCCCGCGAACGGCTTCGCCCCTAATCTGCGCGCCTGTTTCGGAGCCGCGCCATGACCCAATCCCGCCTGTTCACACCCGTGCTGATCGCGGGATCGCTGATCATGATCGTCAGCTTCGGCATTCGGGCCAGTTTCGGTGTGTTCCAGTTGCCCGTCGCACAGGAATTCGGCTGGTTGAGGTCGGAATTCTCGCTGGCCATCGCGATCCAGAACCTTGCCTGGGGCTTCGGCCAGCCGGTCTTTTCCGCCATCGCGGAGAAGTTCGGCGACCGCAGGGCGATCATTCTGGGCGCGCTGACCTATGCGGCGGGGCTGGCGCTGTCGGCCTATGCGGTGACGCCGGGGCAAATCCAGATGTTGGAGATTCTCGTCGGCTTCGGCATCGCGGGAACCGGGTTCGGGGTGATCCTGGCCGTGGTGGGCCGCGCGACGGCGGACGAACACCGCTCGATGGCGCTGGGGATCGCGACGGCGGCAGGCAGCGCGGGTCAGGTCGTCGGCCCCCCGGTTGCGGCGATTTTGCTGGGGTTCATGAACTGGACGGGGGTGTTCACGATCTTTGCCTGTCTCATCATTGCCTCCCTCGCGTTGCTGCCGTTGATGAAGGTGCCCGCCCCCGCGTCCCGCGCCGAGGTGGAGGAGACGATGGGCCAGATCCTGAACCGCGCATTTCGCGATCCATCCTATATCCTGATCTTCGTCGGCTTTTTCTCGTGCGGCTATCAGTTGGGATTCATCACGGCGCATTTCCCCGCCTTCATCGCAGAGATTTGCGGCCCCATCGCACCGGGGGGGCTGCTGGCCAGCATCGGCGTGACGACCACGACGCAGCTGGGCGCATGGTCCATCGCGCTGATCGGGCTGGCGAATATCGCGGGCACGATCTATGCGGGAAAGCTTGGCGCGACGCTGCCCCGAAAATATCTTCTCGCAGGAATATATGCCGGTCGCACGATCATCGCGGGCACTTTCATCGTGCTGCCGATGACGCCGCTGACGGTCATCGTGTTTTCGATCACCATGGGCAGCTTGTGGCTGGCAACGGTGCCGCTGACCTCGGGGCTGATCGCGCATATCTACGGTCTGCGCTACATGGGAACGCTCTACGGGATCGTGTTCTTCTCACACCAGGTGGGCAGTTTCATGGGGGTCTGGCTGGGCGGAAAGCTCTACGATCTCTACGGAACCTATACCGTCGTGTGGTGGGTGGGCGTAGGGATCGGCGCGTTCTCCGCCATTGTGCACTTGCCGATACGCGAACGCCGGGCGGTGCCTGTGATCGCCTGATCGCGGCTGCGGTGGCAAGACTGCGTCGAACAATACCTTCACAATCCTTGTGTAGCACTCGATGCACCGCCCTGCCGGGCACGCCGTCGCGCCTGCAAACCCTTTGACACGCCCCCAACGGGCCAAGACACTTGCAACGCGGGCCGCAACCCCGCAGGAAAGGCACGACCGCCATTAAACGGAGACTCCCATGCCTGCAAAAGACCCCCTCTTCTCTGATCGTATGCTCAGCCTCGGGCTTGCCCGCGTGTCCGAGGCCGCTGCCATCGCCTCAGCCAAGCTGATCGGCTCCGGCGATGAGAAGGCCGCCGATCAGGCCGCCGTGGACGCGATGCGCACGCAGCTCAACATGCTCGACATCAAGGGTGTGGTCGTGATCGGTGAGGGGGAGCGGGACGAGGCTCCGATGCTCTATATCGGGGAGGAAGTCGGCACCGGCAACGGGCCCGGCGTCGATATTGCGCTGGACCCGCTGGAGGGCACGACCCTGACCGCCAAGGACATGCCCAACGCGCTGGCCGTTATCGCCATGGGGCCGCGCGGGTCCATGCTGCACGCGCCCGACGTCTATATGGAAAAGCTGGCCATCGGGCCGGGTTATCCTGACGGGCTGGTCAATCTCGAAATGTCACCGACCCAGCGCATACAGGTCATGGCCGCGGCCAAGGGGTGCCGGATGCAGGACGTGATGGTCTGCGTTCTGGAACGCCCCCGCCATCAGGAGCTGATCGCCGAAATCCGCGCCACCGGTGCCCGCATCCGCCTGATTACCGACGGCGACGTCGCCGGCATCATCCACTGCGCCGAGGCGGAAAAGACCGGGATCGACATGTATATGGGATCGGGCGGCGCACCCGAGGGCGTTCTGGCCGCCGCCGCGCTGAAATGCATGGGCGGGCAGATGCAGGGCCGCCTGCTGTTCCGCAACGACGATGAGCGTGGCCGCGCGGACAAGGCCGGCATCACCGATTACGACCGCATCTACCAGCGGGACGATCTGGTGACGGATGACGTGATCTTCGCTGCGACCGGCGTGACCGACGGCTCCGTCGTTCAGGGTGCGCGGCGCGACGGCGATTATCTGGAGACGGAGACGATCCTGATGCGGTCAAAGACCGGATCGGTGCGTCGCCTGCACTATCGTCAGAAAAACATGTAACCGCGATTACCCTCCTCCATTGTGCAGGGGCATCTATGCTGGGCCCATTGTACAGGAGGAGGGGTTCGGAGACGTCATGACAAACGCGCTGATCCTGATCGACATCCAGGATGCATTCATCGACCCGGCGAATGCGGCCTATTGGGGTGAGCGCAACAATCCGCAGGCGGAGCGGAACGCCGCGCGCCTGCTGGCGCATTGGCGGCAGGCGTCGCGGCCCGTAATCTTCGTTCGGCACCTCTCGACGACCCCCGGATCGCCGCTGATCGGTGCGGGTGCCGAGGTTCAGGCCGTCGTGGCCCCTCTCCCCGGTGAGCCGGTGCTGGAGAAATCCGCAAACTCCGCCTTTATCGGCACCGACTTGCAGCAACGCTTGCACGATCTGGGCGCGCGCGACGTGACCCTTTGCGGCCTGACAACGCCACATTGCGTTTCCACAACCGTGCGCATGGCCGCCAATCTGGGCTTCGACGTGACCCTGGCCCACGATGCCTGCGCGGCCTTCACGCAGAACGTCCAGCCCGCCTGGCGTGGCGGAACCAAGCCCTCGGCGCAGGCCATCCACGAGGCCGCCATCGACCCCTTGCATGGTGAGTTTGCGCAAACACTGTCCACCGATCAGGTTCTGTCGCGGTAATCCTGCGGTATCAGCGTCGCCCCAATGCTGACCTGCGTTTCGGCCCCCGGAACGATATCGGTATTCTGTACTGCCACCGCCTGCCAGCCCTGCGGTCCGAGTGCGCAGACAAAGCTCAGCATGATGTGGCGATCGCCCGCGACCGTACCATCAGGCGCCCGTTGGCCGCTCAACCGCATCCGTGCATGGACCACCGCGTGATCCGGCCCCAGCATCCGCAGCTTCACACGCCCGACACGCAGCACCGAATCGCGAAAGAACGTCGTCAGCCCGTAGTGATGCGCCCGCTCGATCGCACCGCGATCATGCCACCAGATGCCCACGACATTCACGAAATCCGCATCCTCGACGCACAGAGCCGCCAACGCCGCCACATCCCGCGCCATCCACGCGGCGGCGAAGGCATGGGGAATGTCCTGCGGCGCGCCGACCATCTTCTGTCCTGAAATATCCCCGCCGGAGGCGCTCAATTCACCTCGACCATCTTGCCGGGATTCAGGATGTTCTGCGGGTCCAGCGCGGTCTTGATCGCGGCCATGACCTGCCATCCGTCGCCGTGTTCGTCGGCCATGTACTTCATCTTTCCCATGCCGATACCGTGCTCTCCTGTCACGGTGCCGCCCAAGCGCAAGGCTCGCTCCGCCATGCGGTGCGACAGGCGCTTGGCCTCGGCCAGTTCCTGCGCGTTGCCGTCCTCGATCAGCAGGGCGGAATGAAAGTTACCGTCGCCGACATGGCCCAGAATCGGGCCGGTCAGCGGGCTCTCCGCGATATCCGCCGAAGTTTCACGCACGGCCTGGGCCAGCGCGCTGATCGGAACGCAGACATCCGTGGTGACGGCACGGCAACCGGGGCGCAGCGCCTTGATCGAGTAATACGCGTTATGCCGGGCGTGCCACAGTTTGGCCCGAACCTCCTGCGCGGTGGACCAGTCGAAGGCGCTGCCGCCGAACTCCGCGACGATACCGCGAACGGTTTCGGCCTGCTCGGCCACACTCGTCTCCGATCCGTGGAATTCCATGAACAGATGCGGCACCAGCGGCATGTCGCGCCCATCGGCCCGGTTGACCGCATCCACGCATTCAGCGTCCAGAAACTCGATCCGCGCCATGGGCACGCCCAATTGCATGGTGGTCTGCACCGCGTTCACCGCGCTTTCCACATCGGGAAAGGCGCAGACAGCACTGGCAGCGGCCTCGGGCTGGCCGTGCAGGCGCAGGGTCAGCTCCGTGATGATGCCCAATGTCCCCTCGGAGCCGACGATCAGCTTGGTCAGGTCATATCCGGCCGAAGACTTTCGCGCCCGCGATCCGGTGCGGATGATACGGCCATCGGCCAGCACGACCTCCATCGCCAGAACGTTCTCTCGCATGGTGCCATAGCGCACCGCTGTCGTGCCCGAGGCCCGCGTCGCCGCCATACCGCCGAGCGAGGCATTCGCCCCCGGATCGACCGGAAAGAACAGCCCCGTCGCGCGCAATTCGGCGTTCAGCGCTTCACGCGTGCAGCCCGGCTGCACCCGACAGTCCATATCCCCGTCGTTGACCTCGACCACAGCGGCCATGCTGCTCATGTCCAGCGAGATACCACCGCGCACCGCCAGGGCGTGCCCCTCCAGCGAGGTGCCGGTTCCCCATGGCACAATCGGGCAATCATGGGCAGCACAGATTTGCACGACCCGCTGCACGTCCGCCGTGCTGTCGGGAAAGACGACCGCATCGGGCAGCACCTCGTCGAAATAGCTTTCATTGCCGCCATGCAGCGCCCGTATGCTGGCCCCTGTCTGTACTTTCTGCCCCAACGCCTTGCTCAGCTCTTCTACAGCCGTTTGAATGGTCATCTGTACCTCCCGCAGTTTGGCGCGATCCTGCGCAGCGGACGGTAAATTGTCAAAGGACGAGTCGACGATGCAAGACGGACATGACGGCCCCTACGCCGCGCCAATCGAAACCCTGCCGCGCCGCGTGCCCGCCGAATGGATCGACCATAATGGGCACATGAACGTGGGATATTATTCCATCGCGTTGGATCAGGCGATGGACCATGTGTTCGACGATCACCTCGGGCTGGGGCTGGCCTATGTGGAGCGGGACAAGATCGGCTCCTACGTCATTCAGGCGCATATGCATTACGTGGGCGAGATTCTGGAGGGTGAGGTTTTCACCGGGCGTTTCACACTGCTCGACCATGATGCGAAGCGGATTCACATTCTGGGCGAACTGGTCGTCGACGGAACCGTGCGCGCGCTGGCCGAACAGCTTATCATGTGTGTCGATCTGAAAACGCGCCGCTCCAGACCCTATCCGGACTGGGCGCAGAAGCGGTTGGCGCAGATGCTGTCGGATCATACCGATCAGCCGCGGCCGCCGCAGATCGGCATGCCGCTGGCGATCCGGCGCTAGAACACGATACCCCAGACATGCCAGATCGCAACCGCCGTTCCCCCGACGAACAGATAGCCGATCAAGGCCAGCAATCCGTCACGGCCCAGCAGAGCCAGCCCGAAGGCCAAGATCGCCGCCGCAGCCGGTGTCATCGCGAACGGCACGAACCCCAGTATGAAGACTGACGCCGCCAGCACCGCGCAGATGACCGATATCAGCAGCCGTGCGGGCCAATTGCGCACCAGTCCCGACAGTCGGGGCTTTAGCAACTTGTCCACCCTTTGCGCCCAGGGGCGGGCCTTTTCTATGGCGGCGTTCAGCTTGTCCTCACCGATTTCGCGCTTTGCGATGAACTTGGGCACCCAGACGCCCTTTTTGCCGAACCAGCTTTGCGCGATGAAGATCAGAATCAGCCCGGCGATAACATCCGCCGCCCCCGGAACGCCGCCGATCACCGGAATCAGCAACAGCGCCGACAGGATCACCAGCACGGCGCCAAGCGATCGGTCCTCGAACGAATGGACCAGTGCGCCGACGCTCGTCCCCTCCCGGTTCACCGACTCTGCAAAATCGTCGAGAACATCTTCCAGCGGTCTGGTTCCGTGCGACATGCGATCCTCCTGAATGGCCAACGTGATATCCACGCAAAGGTTCATGACAAAGCCCCGCCAATACGGTTGCACCGCAACGCACACGCGCGTAACAACGCCTCAATTTGCGCCCCAATTTGCCCGCGCCAGCTGAGGACGATCCATGCCCAAACGTACCGATATCTCATCCATCATGATCATCGGCGCCGGGCCCATTGTCATCGGCCAGGCGTGTGAGTTCGATTATTCCGGCGCGCAGGCATGCAAGGCGCTGCGTGAGGAAGGCTACCGCGTCATCCTGGTCAATTCCAACCCCGCAACGATCATGACCGATCCCGACATGGCCGACGCCACCTATATCGAACCCATCACACCCGAGGTCGTGGCCAAGATCATCGAGAAGGAACGGCCCGACGCGCTGCTGCCCACCATGGGCGGCCAGACCGGCCTCAACACCGCGCTGGAGCTCGATGACATGGGCGTTCTGGCGAAATTCGACGTCGAACTGATCGGCGCGAAGCGTGAGGCCATCGAAATGGCCGAGGATCGCAAGCTGTTCCGGGAGGCGATGGACCGGCTCGGCCTCGAAAACCCGAAGGCCACCATCGTCAATTCGATGGAGGAGGCGATGGCCGCCATCAACGAGGTCGGCCTGCCCGCGATCATCCGTCCCGCCTTCACCCTTGGCGGCACCGGCGGCGGTGTGGCCTATAACCGTGAGGATTACGAGGCGATCTGCCGCTCCGGCCTCGACGCGTCCCCCGTCAGCCAGATCCTGATCGACGAAAGCCTGCTGGGCTGGAAGGAATTCGAGATGGAGGTCGTCCGCGACAAGGCGGACAACGCGATCATCATCTGCGCCATCGAGAACGTCGATCCGATGGGCGTGCACACCGGCGATTCGATCACCGTGGCCCCGGCGCTGACCCTGACCGACCGTGAATACCAGATGATGCGCAATGCCTCGATCGCCGTCCTGCGTGAGATCGGCGTGGAGACCGGCGGCTCGAACGTGCAATGGGCCGTGAACCCCGAAAACGGCCGCATGGTCGTGATCGAGATGAACCCGCGTGTCAGCCGCTCCTCCGCCCTGGCGTCGAAGGCGACAGGCTTTCCCATTGCCAAGATCGCCGCGAAGCTGGCCGTCGGCTATACGCTGGATGAGCTGGACAACGACATCACCGGCGTCACCCCCGCTTCCTTCGAGCCGACCATCGACTATGTCGTGACGAAAATTCCCCGCTTCGCGTTCGAGAAATTCCCCGGCGCGCAGGACAACCTGACCACGGCCATGAAATCCGTGGGTGAGGCGATGGCCATTGGCCGCACCATCCACGAGAGCTTCCAGAAGGCGCTGGCGAGCATGGAAACCGGCCTGACCGGATTCGACGACATCGCCTTCGACAGCCGCGACGACCTGCTGGCCGAACTGGCCCGCGCCACCCCCGACCGCATCCGCGTCATCGCGCAGGCCATGCGCGACGGGCTGGACGACGATCACATCCGGACCATCACCTCCTATGACCCGTGGTTCCTCGCCCGGATACGGGAGATCGTGGAGGTCGAGGCAGATATCCTCGCCAACGGCCTGCCCGAGGACACCACCGCCCTGCGCCGGGTCAAGATGATGGGCTTCACCGATGCCCGTCTCGCCACGCTGACCTCCCGCTCCGAAACGGAGATTCGTCACGCGCGGCTGCGTGCGGGCGTCAAGGCCGTGTTCAAGCGGATCGACACTTGCGCGGCGGAGTTCGAGGCCCAGACCCCCTACATGTACTCCACCTACGAGGCGGACATGATGGGCGAGGTCGAATGTGAGGCCCGCCCCTCCGACGCGAAAAAGGTCGTCATCCTCGGCGGTGGTCCCAACCGGATCGGTCAGGGGATCGAGTTCGACTATTGCTGCGTCCACGCCTGCTACGCCCTGACGGCGGCGGGGTATGAAACGATCATGGTCAACTGCAACCCGGAGACGGTCAGCACCGATTACGACACCTCGGACCGCCTGTATTTCGAGCCGCTGACGTTGGAGCACACGCTGGAGATCCTGCGCGTGGAGCAGGAGGCCGGAACCCTGCATGGCGTCATCGTGCAGTTCGGCGGTCAGACCCCGCTGAAACTCGCCAACGCCCTGCAGGATGAGGGCATCCCGATCCTGGGCACTTCGCCGGACGCGATCGACCTGGCCGAGGATCGCGAGCGGTTCCAGAAGATGTTGGAAGAACTCGACCTCAAGCAACCCGTCAACGGCATCGCCTCCTCCGCCGAGCAAGCGATGCAGATCGCCGAATCCGTCGGCTATCCGCTGGTGATCCGCCCGTCCTATGTGCTGGGTGGTCGTGGCATGGAAATCGTGCGCGACACCGCGCATCTGGAACGCTACATCGCCGCCGCCGTGCAGGTCTCGGGCGCGAACCCGGTCCTGCTCGACAGCTATCTGGCCGGTGCGGTCGAGGTGGACGTGGATTGCCTGTGCGACGGCACATCTGTCCATGTCGCGGGCGTGATGGAGCATATCGAGGAGGCCGGCGTGCATTCGGGCGACAGCGCCTGCTCCCTGCCGCCACATTCGCTCGACGCGGACACGGTGGCGGAACTGAAGCGCCAGTCCGAGGCGATGGCCCTGAAACTGGGCGTCGTCGGGTTGATGAACGTACAATTCGCGATCAAGGACGGCGTGATCTTCGTGTTGGAGGTCAACCCCCGCGCCAGCCGCACCGTGCCCTTCGTGGCCAAGGCCGTCGGTTCCCCCATTGCCAAGATCGCCGCCCGCCTCATGGCCGGTGAGAAGCTGTCCGCCTTCGAATTGAAGCCAGCGGAGCCGGAGCACGTCGCCGTCAAGGAGGCTGTCCTGCCCTTCGCCCGTTTCCCCGGCGTCGATACCCTGCTGGGGCCGGAGATGCGCTCCACCGGGGAGGTCATGGGCGTGGATACCTCGTTCCCGCGCGCCTTCCTCAAGGCGCAGATGGGCGCGGGGATCAAGCTGCCCGATCACGGCACCGCCTTCATCTCGATCAAGGATGCCGACAAGGGCGCACTGATGTTGGAGGCCGCGACGGTACTGTCCTCGCTCGGGTTCGAGATCCTGGCCACCGCCGGCACGGCCAGCTGGCTACAGGACAATGCCGTGAAGGCCACGCAGGTCAACAAGGTCTACGAGGGGCGTCCGAACATCGTGGACGCAATGAAGGACAAGCGCATCCAGATCGTGTTCAATACGACCGAGGGCGCACGATCCATCGAGGACAGCCGCGAGATCCGCCGCGTCGCGCTTTACGACAAGATCCCGTACTACACCACCGCCGCCGGGGCGCGTGCCGCCGCATTGGCCATGAAGAACCGCCTTGAGGGTGATCTGACGGTCACGTCGCTGCAGGAACTCTGAACCGGTCGCGCCCCCTTAGTCCGGGGGGCGGCAGGCTTTGTGTGCTGGCAAATGTCGATGGCTGCGCCTCAGCTCGACCGGCTGTGGAAACGCGAATATGGCGAGGCAGTCCCCGTACGAAAATCACAGACAGCCATCGGCACGGATGGTCTGACGGCCGCCAAAGCCAGCGGCCTGCCACGTCGCCATCGCCATTCAGTGCAGTCCTAGGATTTCAGCGCCGCGATGACCTGCTCGACGCTGAATTTATCGTCCTTATCGGGACGATGCGTCAGGGTATACTGCGCCATTGGATGAATTTCCGCCTGTCCGCTCGGCACCAGGCGCAATCGGACATATCGTCCCTGACGGATGCAGGACTGAATCTCGACGGCACCCGGCGCGGGGGAATGCGCCTCCCTGACTTCAAAGCGAAATCTGAAGCCATTTCGGCCATTTAGCCAGATCGCGCCCAAATGAGTGGTGTTTTTTTCGAACGTGGAGGAATCGAACATCGCAGACCATATCGTTTCTTCTTCTTTTCCCCAGATTTCGCCTGTTCGACGTTCCTGTCAACAACATATTGCGCTAGTTTGATCTGGGTTACAATTTCGCGCGGGAAAAAATCATAGATGGCAAAGCTTTACTTCAATTATTCCACCATGAACGCCGGGAAAAGCACGGCCCTGCTTCAAGCCAGCTACAACTATCGCGAGCGCGGCATGGACACGCTGTTGCTGACCGCAGACCTGGACCGCCGCGCGGGGGAGGGTCGCATCGCCAGCCGCATAGGGATCAGCGATGAAGCAGAGACTTACCTGCCCGCAGACGACCTGTTCGCCCGCATCGAGACGCATCTGAAAACACGGAAACTCGCCTGTATATTCGTGGACGAAGCCCAGTTCCTGACCAAGGCGCAAGTCTGGCAACTGGCCCGCACGGCCGACGACCTGCGCGTGCCGGTGATGGCATTCGGGCTGCGCGTCGATTTTCAGGGCGAGTTGTTCCCCGGCTCCGCCACTCTGCTCGCAATCGCGGATTCCTTGCGCGAAATCAGGACCATATGCCATTGCGGACGCAAGGCGACTATGGTGATCCGGCAGGACGAAAACGGTGAGACGATTACCCAGGGCGCGCAGGTGCAGATCGGCGGCAATGAGACCTATATTTCCCTGTGCCGCCGGCATTGGCGCGAAGCAACGGGCGCCTGACCGGACCGCGGCTCAGGGAAGGTATTTCTGAACGAACCCGACGACGCGCTTGACCCAGTCATTTTCGAACAGGCGGGGGGTGTAGTACTGCCCGGCGGCCCGCTTCGTAACCTCGGTCATCGTCGGGTAGGGCGATACCATGTTGGTCAGTGCAGAGATTTTCAGGCCGTTGGCGATGGCCAGAACATAGGGCTGGATCAACTCCCCCGCGCGCAAACCGACGATGGAGGCGCCGACAGGCTTGCCGCCCACGACCATGACCTTGATCAACCCCTCGGTCCGCCGTTCGGCCTGTGCGCGGTCGTTCTGGTCGAAGGTGAACCGCAGGACCTCCAGCTTGTCACCATGCGCGTCCTGCGCCTGCGCCTCGGTCTGCCCGATCTGTGCGACCTCGGGGTCCGTATATGTCACCCACGGGATATGATCCGTTCGAACCTTGGACGGCAGACCGAACAGCATGGAGCGGATGATCACTCCGGCATCGTAGCTGGCCTTGTGCGTGAATTGCAGGCCGCCCGTGACGTCTCCGATTGCATAGATACGACGGTTGGACGTGCGCAATCCGTTATCGACCTCGATGCTACGGTCATGCTTCACCCCTGCCCTGTCCAGGTCGAGCCGCCCGATATTCGCCTTACGCCCGACGGCCACCAGCAGATGCGAGCCCTGAACCGCGCGCCCGTCGTCGGAATGGACGGTGATGCCGTTATCGGAGGATACCCTGGCGACCTGGAAGCCCTCCTCGATGGTGACGCCGTCCGCCCGGATATTCCGCAACGCGATGGCCACCAGTTCGGGATCGTCCTTGGGCAACACCTTGCTGCCCTCGACCACCGTCACCCGAATGCCGAGCCGCGCATGCGCCTGGGCCAATTCCATCCCGATGGGCCCCCCGCCCACGATGATCAGATGCTCGGGCGTGTCGCGCAGGTCGAAGATCGTCTCGTTCGTGTGGTACTCGACCGTATCCAAACCCTCGATCGGGGGCACCAGCGGTGAGGAGCCGGTGGCGATGACGAAGCGGCGCGCCTGAACGATCGTATCGCCCGCCTGCACCTCGTCTTGCGAAATGAAGGTGCCGTAATCCTGAATGACCTGCACGCCCATCCCCTCGAACCGCTCGACGCTGTCATGCGGCGCAATGGAAGCGATGACGCCCGCCACGTGATCCTTCACCGCGGCATAGTTCACCTGCGGGGTCACATTCGCGATGCCGAAATCGGCGGAATGGGCCTGCGCGTGGGCATGATGCCCCGCCGCGATCATCGCCTTGGACGGGACGCACCCGTAGTTCAGGCAATCGCCCCCCATCCTGCCGCCTTCGATCAGAACGACCTTCGCCCCCATCTGCACGGCCCCTGCGGCCACGGTCAGGCCGCCGGACCCGGCGCCCAGAATGCAGACATCGGTCTTGATACGTGTCGTCATCTCAATTGTCCTCGATCTGCAGGGGGGAGCCACGCACGGCGCGTATGATGACAGGCAGGAACGCCAGGGCGGCCAGCCCCAAAATGGGCAACAGGATATGCGGCTCAAAAATAATGCCCAGATCCGGGCTTTCCCCCCGCGCAAAGACCTGGCTGAGGCCATTGCCGACGGAGGCGAAGACGAAACTGCCCGGAACGATGCCGATCACGGTCGTCAGAACGAAATTGCGAAACCTGACCCCCACCAGCGCAGGCACGACATTCGCCACGAAAAACGGCACCACGGGCAACAGACGCAGCAGGAACATCACGCTGATTTCGTTTTCGTTCAGCGCGTGTTTCACCTTCGCGATCTTGCCGCCGGTTGCGGCCATACGCTCCGCCAGAAAATCGCCCAGACCCACACGGACGGCGAGGAAGATCAGCATCGCCCCTATCGAGGCCCCTGTCACCGACAGCGCCATACCGCCGAGGATCCCGAACATGAACCCGGCCGTCAGCGTCATCATGCCCGCCCCGGGCAGCGACAGCGCGACGATGGCAATATAGAGTGCGACAAAGCACATCGCCGCAAAGGCGTAATTCTGGTCCCGCCACGTCAACAGGGCCTCGCGGTTGTCGCGCAGGGATTCGAAGATCAGATAATCACGCAGGAAAACGTATCCCAGCACGGCCGCGATGGCGATGGCGATCAGCGGCGCGGCGCGGCGCAGGGTAAGGCCCTCCTTGCGGGGGCCGGTCTGTGTGGTCTTTGGCATGTTGCGTCCTCTTCCCTGCTTGCCGTGGGAACCTGCGCCGCGACACCGTCTTGGGAAAGGCCCATCACGACGGGTTGACCCGGCACCGGGATTTGTTTCAGAAACAGCGCGCAGCGAAGGCCGCAAAAACCGGTGCTGGGCAATTGACTTCCCTCCACCTCCGTCATATCGAAGCGGCTCACACGAATTAGGGTGACGAATCCGACAATCCGGATCGGCACCGCCGCAGGGCACATCGCCCCGGCACGATCTGGAAGGCCCCACCGGGCGAGGAGACGAGATATGAAGCGTACTTTCCAGCCGAGCAACCTGGTCCGCAAGCGGCGCCACGGCTTCCGCTCCCGCATGGCGACCAAGAACGGCCGCAAGATCCTGAACGCGCGTCGCGCACGGGGTCGCAAGAGCCTCAGCGCCTGATATCAGGGTTGATGATGAATTTGCCGCCGGATGCTGCACCTGAAGGGTCGGAGCGTCCGGCGGCTTCGTCATGCCCGGACGCAACCTCCCAGAGGATTTCGGTACTGCGTCAGCGCTCGGAATTCCTCAAGGCCGCCCGTGCGCCGCGACAGGCGACGACCGGCATGGTCGTGCAGGCCCGCAAGCGTGGAGCGGCTGAGCCTGCCGAGACGCCGATTCGCGTCGGATATACCTGCTCTAAAAAGGTCGGAAACGCGGTCATGCGCAACCGTGCCAAACGCCGTCTGCGTGAGGTCGCGCGAACGGTTCTGCCTCAACTGGGCCAGCCGGGCTATGACTATGTTCTGATCGGGCGCAACGGTGCCACGACGGACCGGTCATTTACCGATCTGACAAACGATCTGCGCACGGCCTTGCGAAAGTTGCACCCGTGACGCCGGGCGCATGGATATTGTCCCTGCCGGTGCGCGCCTATCGCCTGACCTTCTCCTCCTATGTCGGGCACAATTGCCGCTATCAACCGACCTGTTCGGCCTATGCTCTCGAAGCATTGCAAAAGCACGGGGCGCTGCGGGGGGGGCTGCTGGCGGCCCGGCGGATCGCGCGCTGTCACCCGCTGGGCGGATCGGGCATCGACAACGTTCCCGATTGAGGTTCCCGACTGAGGGCGCCACCTCGTTCGCCCGGGGTTTTCCAAAACCTTGTGCGCACAAAAAACCCCGGCACAGGGGCCGGGGCGTTTCAGATGTCAGGATGGGATCAGGCTCAGAGGCTCTCTTCGATCCACCCCTGCAGGGCGGCCTTGGGCGCTGCGCCGGTCTTGTTTGACACGACCTGACCGTCCTTGAACAGGAACAGGGCCGGAATGCCGCGAACGCCCAGTTGAGCGGGCGAGTTCGGGTTTTCGTCCACGTTCACCTTCACGATCTTCACGCGACCGTCATAATCTGCGGACAGTTCTTCGAGCGCCGGTCCGATCTGCTTGCACGGGCCGCACCATTCCGCCCAGAAATCGACCACTACGGGGATGTCGGACTTCAGAACGTCGGTTTCGAAGCTTTCGTCGGTGACTTTTACGGTGGCCATCGGATGGCTCCTTTCAGCGGATATCTTGTGGAATTACGAATGTTGAAACCACATCTAGGGTTGCGCGCGGGGGCGGTCAAGAGAGCCCCGCGCGATGCAATGCCGCGCTCACAATCTCTTGCGGCAGCACGTCCATACGCGCGACCGCCGTCCAGACGATCGCGACATCTATCTGTTTGCCGGGAAAACCGGGTGCCAGCACCGCGCGGTACACCGCCATCTGGCGCAACAGGGCCTCGGGTGTCTGGTCGGGTCTGTCCGGGACGACGCGGTTCGACTTGAAATCCACGATGAGGATCCGGTCCCACTCGCGCACGATCCTGTCCACACGCCCGAATACGGGGCGTCCGCCCAGATTGCCGGAAATCGGAACCTCGCTCAACGCATCGGGCCCGAACAGAGGGACAAGCGCGGGGCTTTCGCGCAGGTTCCGAACCTCCCGCGCGACTTCGTCCTGCATGTCGGAGGGCAAGCGTGCCAGCAAATCGCCTGCTGCCGGATCGTCGACGCCCCGCGGCAAATCGAGCAGCGCGTGGATGACATCGCCGCGCAGCAGGGCGCGGGCGGTTTCCTCCCCCTCACCGGGCAGAGCGTGGGCCCCCTCCATTTTCGAGGGCGAAATCAGGCGATCCTCAACCGGGGCCGGCACAAGGCCCCAGTCAGGCGCGATAACCTTCGGTCGAGCGACTGGAACAACAGCAGGCGACGCGGTGCTCGTGGGCCAGCGGCTTTCCAGTCGCAGCATGGCCCCCTCCATCCCGTCTGGGGCCACATGGTGTGCGGCGGTCAGATCCTGCATTCCCTGCTCGACCATTTCGTACCATGCCGGATTGTCCTTCGAGCCGCGAGTTCCTGCCCCCGCCACGATCAGCCAGTGCTCCGCCCGGGTCAGTGCGACGTAGAGCAGCCGCTCCTGTTCCCTGTCGTCACGCGCCTTGTGGGCGGTGACGGCCTCGGCCTCCAGATCGCTGTTGGGGCTGGCCTGCCAGATGGATGCCTCTTTGTCGCGCGGCAGGACCGGGGGGGCGCTCTTGCGATTGCGCTGCGCGGTGTCGGGCAGGATGACGACGGGCGCCTCCAACCCCTTGGCACCGTGGATGGTCATCACACGCACCGCATCGCCGCCCTGCCCCAGCTCACGCTTGATGTCGAGGCTGTCAGGTTCCAACCAGTCGAGAAAGCCCGTCAGGGTCGGCGGTTCCGTCCGCTCATAGGCCAGCGCCTGGGCCAGCAATTCGTCCAGCCCCTCCGCCGCGGGGGGACCCAGCCGGGCGATGAAGCGCCGCCGTCCGTCGCGCCGGGTCAGGATACGGTCGAGGAATTCAAACGGCCGTGTAAAGTCGCCATCGTCGCGGATCTCCTGAAGGATGCGCGCTGCGTCCGAATGGCGCGGGTCGTCCTGCAACCGTGCCAGCAGCCGCGTTCTGCCCCGACCGTGGGCAAGGCGGAACAGCGCGTCCTCATCCACGTCGAACAGCGGGGAGCGCAGGGCAGCGGCAAGCGACAGATCGTCGTCCGGCGTCACGGCGAAGTGCATCAGCGCCAGCAGGTCCCTGACGGCAAGCTCCCCCCCCAGCTTGACCCGGTCGGCCCCGGCGACGGGAACGCCATGTTCCTTCAGATGGCCGATCAGGCCGTGAAACAATGGGCCCCGGCTGCGCAGCAGAATAAGAATATCACCCGCCGCTAGGGGGCGGGGGCCATCCTCACCGGGGATCTGCGTGCCGCTGTCCAGCATTCGCGCAACCTCCGCCGCGATATGACGGGCGAGTTGCAGATCGGCCCGGTTGGAGGGGGGCGTATCCACCGGCAACCACCACAGGGCTTCGCTCGTGTCCTTCTCCGTTTCCAGAAAGGGCCACAGATCGACGCGCCCCGGCTTCGCATCGTCGAAGGCGGCGTGGGCGACCTTGTCGTCCACGCCACCCCGGTTCGCAGGGGCGAAAACCTCATCCACCAGCGACAGGATCGGCGCGGCCGACCGGAACGACACGTCGAGCGCGACTTCACCGAACGGTTTGCCGGCATTGCCCAACCAGTCGCGGAATTTCTCGCGCATTTTCTTGAACTCGTCAGGCTGCGCCCCCTGAAAGGAATAGATCGACTGTTTTTCATCACCGACCACGAACAGGGTGCGCTCATCGCGTTCCACACCCTGCCCGGCATAGAATTCCGGGGTCAGCGCCTCGATCACGTCCCACTGACGGGGGGACGTGTCCTGCGCCTCATCCACCAGAATATGGTCGATCCCTCCGTCCAGCTTGTACAGGACCCAGGGCGCCATTTCTGACTCCCGCAACAGATCGCGGGTGCGCAGGATCAGATCCTCGAAATCGAGCATCCCCTGCGCCGCCTTCGCCGCGTCGTAGCGTTCCAGAAAAACGGCCGCGAAATCGTGCAGCGCCTGCGTCCGCTCCAGCACGGCGCGGGCGATGCGGTCGCTGCGCGCCGCCTCCACCGCCATGGCCAAATCGTTGAGCGCCTCGACATCGGCGGGGTCGAGCGTTGCGACCACCTGCTTGGTCGCGAACTTGTCGATCTTGGCCAGATGATCGCGTTTTTCCGTTTTCTTGTCATATAGCAGGAAGCTTTCCGCCTGCTCGGCGGTCAGGGTCGTCAGGGTGCTCAGCACCTTGGGCAGTTGCTTGTTTTTCTCATTCGCTGTTCCGGCGGCCCTCATCGCATGGGCCAGTCGGTCGAGCAGATCACGCTCCTCCGCTCCGAAAACCTGCGGTACGGGATCGTCTGCGCGGATCCCCAGATCCGCCTCAAGTTTCGCCCGGTCAAAAGGGGTGGCGAAGGCGTCGCGCTGGCTGAGGATCGCGTTCAGCAGGCCCTCCGGCCCGTCACCGGGACAATGCGCGGCCATCGCGGCAAAGACGTCCGGCGCGGCCACGGCGATCTCATCCATCAGATCGGCGCGCAAGGCCAGCGTGGCGCGGTCGTCCATCTCGCGAAAACCGGGGCTGATTCCGGCCTCCATCGGGAAGCGTCGCAGGATCGTGCCGCAAAAAGCATGGATGGTCTGGATCTTCAACTCCCCCGGCGTTTCCAGCGCGTCCGCGAACAGACGGCGGGCCACGGCCAGATCGACGTCGCCCGATTCCTCCAACTGCGCAAGCTCGGCGCGCAATTCCGCGTCCGGCATCATCGACCACGCGCCCAGCCGCCTGAACAAGCGGTTCTTCATCTCCGCCGCTGCGGCCTTGGTATAGGTCAGGCACAGGATGCGCTGCGGGCTGGCGCCGTGCAGCAACAACCGCGCCACACGATCGGTCAGGACGCGGGTCTTGCCCGACCCGGCATTGGCCCCCACCCAGGCGGAACCGGCGGGTGAAGAGGCGCGGTTCTGCGCCCGGCTGGCATCGCTCAACATCATCGTCCGACCTCCTGCACCTGTGCCTCGTCGCCATCCTCCCACTCCCCCAGACGTGAGAGGTGGTCATAGTCCGAGGCATAGGTGAGGTGCGAGGGTTGCTGCCGGGCGGGGTATCCGCGCGCCGCGCTCTCATAGCTCGCGATCAGTTCCGCGAACCGTTGCCAGGCATCGCGCGTTCGGTCGTCAGTCTCATCCACCGGCTGAATCCTGGCACTGGCCCCCATGCCGATATATTCGAGGCGCGAAACCTCCGCCGGTTCGATATTCCTGAAGCCGCCGTCCCGTGCGATCTCCGCCTGAAGCGGCAGTTGCAGGGCGTATGTGCGAATCTGGTCCGGGCTGGGCGGGTTGCCGGACTTGTAGTCGTAGATCCGGAGCGTGCCGTCATGCGCGCGGTCGATCCTGTCCGCCTTGGCCGTCAGAACGAATGGCGGGGCGCCCAGGGTGCGCTGGCCCTCGACTTCGCGCGCCAGGGGGGTGGCATCGACCTGTCGGGCGATCTCACGCTCCACCAGAACCGGGGCCACGCGCATCAGGCGCGCGCGCCACAAAGCGCGGGTCGCGGGCCACGGAACCAGTTCGGCCAGCACGTCGGTCGCGGTTCGCGCGAACAGATCCAACGCCTCGGCCCCTTGGGCACCTTGCAATGCCGGA
The DNA here is from genome assembly GCF_014235845.1 of Pontivivens nitratireducens. Lineage (GTDB taxonomy): Bacteria > Pseudomonadota > Alphaproteobacteria > Rhodobacterales > Rhodobacteraceae > Pontivivens > Pontivivens nitratireducens. The sequence goes on from NZ_JACJUQ010000008.1 coordinate 134,155, forward strand.
ACGAACCGCTCCATGACCTTGTGCAGCACGGTTCCGCGTTCACGGTCGTCCGCCTCACGCCCCGGCAGATCCAGCGCCCGCAGGCCGAGGATATAGCGGGCATAGGTGGCATAGGGGTCACGGATCAGGGTCTCGACACCTGTCACCGGCAGTTTTCGCGGACGCGCGGCGACCGGCGGCGCGGGCATCGGGCGCGGCGCGGGGGGCAGCGGCGCGGCAGGCGCCTCCACCGCGCGGGCGATGTCGAGATATACCTCACCACGGGCCTGCATCGCGTCCAGCGCTGCCCCGCCCTCCTCACCTAAGCCAGCGATCAGGTTGGTCAGGCGGATCATCCAGCGGCTTGCCACAGTGGGCGCACCGCCCGCACGCGCGGCGCGGCTGAGGATCACCTGCGGCGCATTGATCGCGTTTTGAAAATCATGCGCGGCCAGCCCCGTGTCCCGCTCGGGCATGGGCAGGCCCAGATTGTCACGCATCTTGCGGCTGAGCCAAGGGTCAGGCGCGGGGCGTTCGGGCCAGACGCCCTCATTCAGACCACCGAGGATCGTGATATCGGCACGGGTCATCCGGGCCTCAAGCGCGCCAAGGATCAGAACTCCGGGATGCGGCAGGAACGCGGCACTTCGCACCTGCGCGGCAATCAGCTCATCCTCGACCAGACGCATCGTGTCGGTCAGCGTCAGCCCCGTCATCGCGTCGGCGGCAGCGTCCAGCCGATCCAGAAGGGCCGTTGTGGCGAGGCCGGTTTCCTCCTTCCAGATCTCCGGGTCGTCATCGTCCAGCCCGCGCGACAGACGGTCCGCGACACCGCGCAAAACCCTCAAGGCCAGCGCCGGCTCGACATCCTGCGTCAGCCTAGAAAGCGGAGTGAAACAATCCGCCAGCCACGCCCCCCACGCGGTCGCGCCATCGTCGTTTTGTCGGTCTGCCGCCCAGCCCGCAATGCGATCCCAGTCGGTTTGCGGTGTGGTGAGGACATCGCGCCCGGTCTGCAAGCCGATGACGCGGCGCAGATGCAGCCGCCGCGATTGCTTCGCACCGCCGACCAGCGGGTGCTTGAGCAAGGCGATCAGCGCGGCCGGGGCAGGAACGGTGCCGCCGATGTTCAGCAGCATCCGCAACAGGACACCCGGAGGTGTCAGATGCAGCGGTCGCCCCGCACTGTCATCGGGGATCAGGCGCCAGCGGTCCAGCGCGGCGGCCACCCGGCGCGACAGGTCGCGGTCCGGTGTGATGAGCGCGACAGTCTTGCCGTGCTCAACCGCATCGCGCATCGCGCAAGCGATGGCGGCGGCTTCCTCACGCTCGGCCGGGGCCTCGATCAGGGTCAGGCCTTCTGTCGCCTCGGCCACTTCGACGTGTCGGGCTGGTGCCTCAGCCAGCCAGCTGTCCGTGACGGGGGCCGGGCGCAGGGCGAGCGAGACGAGCCGCCCCCGCGCCGTGCACCCGTGTGCAGCCGCCCAACTGGGCAAGTCCGCCATGTCCAGCCCCATTGCGTGACCAACCTGCGCAAGCCCGGCCTGCGGGTGGTCCGGGGTTAACGAGGGTTTGTCAGTCTTCTGCCACAGCATCGCAGGCAGATCGGGATCGTAACCCGGCAGGATCACCGCCCCCTGCGGCAGACCCGCGACCAGCCGCATCAACCGGCGCATCCAAGGCCGCGATCCGGTTGACCCGGCGAGGATCAACGGATGATCCGGCGGCGAACGGGTCCACTCGGCCTCCAACGCGGCGACCTGGGCGATGCGCACCACCTCCGGATCCTGACGGCCCGGTTCGGTCTGTTCCAGCACATCCGGCCACAATGTCCACAGCAAGCGCATGAACCGCGCCGAAATCTGCCAATGTTTCGATACATCGTCGAGGTTCAACCCCTCCAGCCGATCCGGCGCGACCCCCTCGGCCTGCAACGTGTCGAGCAGATCGAGCAGCCGGTCCGCCAGATCGAACACCGCAGCGCGTGGCGCCAGCCCCGGCTCCTGCGCGATCAGCCCGGCAATCAGCCTGGCGACGTGCACCTTGCGTCGCAGCGGGTCCACCGCCACGAAAAGGCCGGATTGCGTCAGCAGCGCCTCCGCCCCGTCGATCCGGGGCATCATGCCCGCGAACCGCGCATCGCGCGCCATCCGATCCTGCAAAACCCGCTGCGCCCGGCGGGTATTGAGGCGGACCTCCACCCCGGCGCGGGCGAACGGGTCGAGTCCAGCCATCCGCATGTCCAATCCGTCCAGCAGCACCGCCGCGAAATCGGCTCCGACGGGAACGGTGAACACGCGCAAACTCTCGGTCGGATCGAACATCAGTCCTCCCCCAGAAATACGGATTCGGCAGCCGTAAGTCCCTGCGGCGTGCCCACGTCGATCCATGGCCGATCGCAGACCGCACCGAACAGCGTGCCTGCCGCGTTCATTTCATTCCACAGAACGTTCAGCGAGAATTTGCCCGGCTTCATCCGCGCCAGACGGTCGGTGCGCAGGATCTGCCAACCGGAATAAACATAGGCCGCGTGCGGTGCATCCCCGCGCCGGATCAACTGCCCGTCTGCCATCATGTCGAAATCGCCCGTTCCCGAATAGGCCCTGCACCGGGCGACCGGCACCATCAACAACAGTGCCTCCATCCCGTCGCGCCAGTTCCGGTCGAGAATGCCGAGCGGATCCGCGTCCCCTGCCCAAATGGCATCAGGATTGACGCTGAGAACGCGTTGGTCGAGATGGGGCAGCGCCGCCAGCATACCGCCCCCCGTCTCCAGAATCTCTGGCTCGTGCGATAGATGCAGCGAGGGGGCAGTGCGAGAGGCGAGCGCGCCCGCGATCTGATGCGCCTGATAGTGCGTATTGACCACCGCGCGCGCGATCCCCCCCGCGACCAGCCGGTCGAGCGCGTGATCCAGCAAGGTTTTCCCGCCGATTTTCAGCAGCGGCTTGGGCGTGTCGCGCGTCAACGCGCCCATGCGCGTTCCAAACCCGGCCGCGAAGACCATGGCCACGTCCGGCAAGCTCATCGGGCGGCCCCGATGCGGGCCTGCACATCCGCATCGGGCGGCGGAACGTTGGCATCGACCCACGCGTGCAGATCAGCCAGCGCGGGATGACGCAGATCGCGTTGCAGATGTGCCCAGACGCGCGGCATCAGGTTCAGATAGCTCGGTTTGCCATCCCGCATCGACAGACGGGCGAAGATGCCCAGGATTTTGATGTTGCGCTGCGCCCCATAGGTTGCATAGGCCGCCGCGAAGGTATCGGGATCCGTCCCCGTCGCCTGCACGAACCGCGCGATCATCGCTGATCGCAGCGCCGGGCTGGTATCCCGGCGCGCGTCCTCCAGCAACGAGACCAGATCATAGGCCGGGTGCCCCGCGAGCGCATCCTGATAGTCCAGCAGACCGACCCGCGCCGTGCCCTGCCGCTGAGGCAGCCAGATCAGGTTTTCGGCGTGAAAATCGCGCAGGACCACCACGTTCGCGTCCAGCCAGGGCGCGCAGGCGGCGTGGATCAGGGCGTCCAACTCGGCCTCATCCCCTGTTCCACCGGCACCGGGAATATACCACTGGGTCAGCAGCCGGGCCTCTCGACAACAGGTCGCCGCGTCATAGCGCGGCAGACTGTCCGGGGCCGGCGATGCCTGCAACTCGACCAGCATATCGACCGCCGCCGCGTAGAGCGTGACCTCATCCTGCTGCGCGACGGCCCGCGCGAACAGATCGTCGCCGAGGTCTTCGAGCAGCAGGAAGCCGTTTTCGGGATCGGATGCAATAATCTCGGGCGCGCTGAAGCCACGATCACGCAACAGTTGGGTCACCTGCACGAAAGGCGCGGTATCCTCACCCCTTTCACGCGGTGCATCCATCAGGACAGCGGCGCGTTCACCCTGCACCCGCAGATAGCGCCGGTTCGAGGCGTCGCCCGCCAATGGTTCGAGCCTCGCATCCCCCCACCCGATATCGGTCAAAAATCGCCGGATCAGCCTGTGGCGGTTGTTCGTCATGACAGCCCCTCGGACATGCGTTTCCAGTCTCCTCCGACCAGTTGGACGACCGCCTCACGTCCCTCACCCGCCTGTGCCAGAGTGATGGCCATGTGGCGGGCCGGCGTCAGGCTTCCCAGACGTTCGGGCCATTCGATCAGGGTTATCGCGTCTTCCAGCGCGGTGTCGAGGCCAAGCTCCATCAGCTCCTCAGGCTCTCCCAATCGGTAGAGATCCATGTGCCAGATCGTCCTGTCGCCTGCGTCGTAGCCTTGCATCAGCGTATAGGTCGGTGAGGGGACCTCCTGCGCATCATGGGTCAACGCCCGGATGGCCGCGCGGGCGAAATGCGTCTTTCCCGCCCCGATCGGCCCGCCCAGCAGGATGCAATCGGCAGGTCCGAGCAGAGCCGCCACCCGCCGCGCGAACATGTCTGTCGCGGCAGGGGCAGGCAGATGAAAACGGAAGGAATGAGGAACGTCCGACATAGCCACGATCTAGCAGAGGAGCGGCCGGACAGGAACAGCCTAACTTGCGCCCGCACCCCTCGTCCGAACAGGCTGATCCGCATCCTGCACGTTCAGTGCATCGCAGGGGATACGCACGGTTATGGTGAAACGGGCACCGTTTTCGACCGTCACCTCGCCCCGCACATCCGAAAGATAGCGCCGCAGCAGGGAAATCGGCAGCGTGCCGTCGATCATCGACTCATCATTCGCGCCCTCGCCGCTCAAAGTCAGCAATACGTCCTCGTTCTGGCGACTAAGCGTGAATGTAGCGCCCTGTCCCGGTGGCACGATATCCACGGCGGCAAGCAGCATGTTGTAGCCGGCCCGGCGGATCAGGTCCTGTTGCGTGCACGGCAGATCGCCCGCGCCGCGATCCACCAGCGCGATGGAGATATCGGCAGGTTCGGTCACGCTGCGGCCCTGCTCCAACGTCAGATCGACGGCCTCCCGCAATGTCTTCACCGCAGCCGCGCGTATGCTTTCGGCGGGCAGGAAGGACAGCAGGGTTCCGCCACCGGGGAGCGGGTTGAGTTCGAGCACGCTCAGCACGTTCCCGTTGCGGGTCAGAGGAACCGTGATCGGCGTCCGCTCCGTCTGGTTGAGACGACCGACCACGTAGCTGAGCACCCGATCCCAGATCGGGGCGGGGCCGAAAGCCTGCCGACATTGGCGCAGAACCTCGTGAACCGCGCCCGCCGTGGACAGGTCCTCACGTTCGGAGCGCACGCCCGTCAGCTTGGAAAAACCCGTGCTGACAAATCCCGCCGCGCCGCTGATGTCGAAGATCAGATGCTCCCCCGGACGCGATTCCAAGGCGGCGGCACGCAAGGTCATCCCCTCACGGAACTGCTGCTCCAACGTCACGGCGGGAGTGATATCCTCCAACATGAAGGCGACCGCGCCCTGCGGATGCGGGCGGCCGACCACGCGCAGCGTTCGGCCGGATGGTTGCACCCACAACTCCGCAAATTCCTGGGTGCCCCCATCGCGCCCCAACGAGATCAGCCGCTCGCTCCACTGCCGAAAATCCTTTTGGTCAGGCAGGGTACGTCTTTCGCGCAGGCGGTTGAGAAACCCGCTCAATGTCGGACGCCCGGCCAGCCAAGCGGGATCGAGCCGCAGCAGATCGGCAAGCGCTGGGTTGAACAGCCCCAGTTCGCGATCACGGTCGAAAATCGCAAGTCCGATCGGTAGATGCGCAAAGGTTTCCGTCAACGTTTCGACAAATCGTCCCAACGCCGCCTCAGCCCGCATGATTCGCTCCGCGGCGAGGGCATATCCAAGGATGATCCCATCCTGCGAAGGGACCAGCGTGACGTCGAACCACAATGGCAGCGTTATGGTATCAGTCTGAATCGATATCCTGTGCTGTACCGGAACATCGCTCACCTTCAGCCGCTGCGCCTTCGCGGCGAGCAGCGCGGGCACCTCGGCCGGCATTCCCCTGCGTCGCATCGCGTCCGCGTTCGACCACAGGATTTCACCCTGCCCGTCCATGCGCCATTGCAGGTAGGGTGCATGTTCCAGCAAGTCCGATTGTCTTGCGGCCAGGTCGGCGGCAGCCACCGCAGCACCCTGTCTAGCCAGTGCGCGGCGTTCGTTCACAGAGGCATCTATCACGGAAACATAGGCCTGCGCCCCGCGCACGAAGCCCGAAATGTCCAGATACACATCGCCACCGCCGCCGCAGATCAGTTCGAAACCGACCCCGTCGGCAAGCAGGCGCGAAGTTGCCCGCAGCAGCTCAGCCTGCGATTCGGGGTGCATGTCGCGCGCATAGTCCTGCACCGTGACGACAGCGCCTCCCCCGATCAGCCCGCGCCGCGTCAACCGATACAGCGTCTCACGCCCGGCCACAGCGACATCGGACGTATCGCTACGCACGAGGCGCCACACGATCAGGGCGAGAGCCAGAGATGCGGTCATAGCAGCGGCAAGAAAACCCAGACCGGGCGTGAACGGCATGAAACGGCTCCGATTGATACGAGCCGTCAGCTTGCGCGGTGAGCCTTAACGAAGCGTTAAGGATGATCCGGATCGTTGCGGCTGTTCTGTCCCAGCGCCGCGCGTGAAGGGTCTGTCAGCGGTGCGATCATGTCGCGGGGCCACACCACATCGACCAGCGCGCCCGGCGCGCGCGCGAAGGTCGCACTTCCAACCTCGGCCCGGCGGCGCCCCGGCTCCGTAGCGTTGGTGAAGGTCAGGACAGCGCCGGATCGCTCCAGCAAGGTCTTGGCGATGAACAAACCCAGGCCCATCCCCTCATATCCCGGGCGCAGGGGGTTGCGACGCCTTCGGCGGGCCAGAAACGGATCGCCCAGCCGCCCGATGATGTCTTCGGGATAACCGGGCCCATCGTCACCAATCGCGATTCGCAACCGCTCCAGATCCCATGTCGCGTCGATCCAGACCGTGGAATGCGCGAAATCCACCGCGTTCTGGATCAGGTTGCGCAGGCCGTGCACCACTTCTGGCGTGCGAACGGTTCCGGGTTGGCCGATGACGCGCGATGTATCGGTCTGCCCGTCCAGCCGAACGATCACCTGCTTGCCGCGGTTCACATGCGGTTCTGCCGCCTCCTCGATCAAGGCTTCAAGCGGCACGTAATGCAGATGCAGGTCGTCCTTTCCGGCCCGGCCCATATCCGCCAGAATCACCCGACACCGGTCGGCCTGTTCGCGGATCAGATGCGCATCCTCGACCAGTTGCGGATCCGCATCCGGCAACAGGGCCAGATCCTCCGCCAGTTCCCCTGCCGCCAGCTTGATCGTGGCGAGAGGCGTGCCCAGTTCGTGCGCCGCCGCCGCCACGACCCCCCCGAGGGAGGAAAGCCGCTGTTCGCGCGACAGGGCCATTTGCGTCGCCACCAATGCCTCGGACATTGCCGCATTGTCGCCTGTCACCTTGACCGCGTAGATTCCGAAGAACAGCGTGAAGATCGACATCGCGAGCCACATCCCGAAGATATAGATATCCGGCAGATCGAATGCCTGCACGCCCGCGACCGTCAGCGGTCTGTACCAGAACATCAAAAGCGAGGTGAGCGCGATCGCCACCCCGCCCAGAAACGTGGTTTGCCGCACCGGCAGAGCCGTAGCCGCAATCACCACGGGTCCCACGATCAGAACCACGAACGGATTGGTCAAGCCGCCTGTCAGATGCAGCATCAGGGCAAGCTGGAACAGGTCGAACAACAGGATGCCGGCGATATATTCCGCCGACAGCCGCTTGTTTTCCGGCAGAACGATCGCACCGCCCAGATTGACGGCGACCGACAGCAGCACCACCGCAAGGCACAGCGCCAGCGGCAGGTCGATGCCCAGCGCGAATTGCGCAAACAGAACGGCCATGAACTGCCCGCCGATCGCGGCCCATCGCAGGCCGAGCACCGTGCGCAGTCGCAGCCAGTCATTGCCGGTCTGGGGTGTGTCGGGGAACAGCCAGTCTTTCATCTGTGATGGCCGTCCGGGTGGGCAAGGGACATGTCAATCAACCTCGCGCGGGGTCTACCGGACAGAGGCGAGGAACGCCGCCACCTCCGCCTGGCCGGTTTGCGTGCGATAGGACATGCGCGAACGGACGGAGTCGTCTCCGGTGAAATCCTGCAGGAACGCGGTCGGGTTCGAAATAAACTCGGCCAGGTTCGCCTGCGTCCAGACCAGCCCGGCATCCCGCGCGGCGAGCGTTCCCGGACTGTAATTGTAGTCGGGTTGGTACCCCGCCGGCTGTCCAATGATACCATAGAGGTTGGGGCCCGTGCGACCACGGCCCGCGATGTTCCTGCCGTCAGGCGCGGTGACGACGTGACAGGACTTGCACTGATCGAACGCCGATACGTCCTGTGCCGAAACCGGTGCCGACAGCATCGTTGCTGCCATGACTGCGTAAAGCATGTTCGTCTTCATCGGGTATCCTCCAAGCGGTACAGAGAACCTATATATATGTTTCACAAGGCTTTCATATAACCATTGCGCGAGCGGCGACGGCCCAAGCCGTCAGCAACCCCGAGGATGCGACGTGTCAGAATAACAGGGAAACGGGTGGTGCTATGCCGCGGCCCGCGCCAGGGCGCATTGGCTCCACAATGCGTGCAGCGCAGTCACAAGAGCATCGATATCGGCATCGTTGTGCAGCGGCGAGGGGGTGAAGCGCAGGCGCTCCGTCCCCTTGGGAACCGTCGGGTAGTTGATCGGCTGCACGTAGATGCCGTGATCCTGCATCAGGATATCGGCCAGCATCTTGCACTTCACCGGATCCTTCACCATGACGGGCACGATATGCGATGGATTGTCCAGATGGGGTATGCCCGCGCGATCCAGTGCCGCGCGCAAGCGGGCGACCTGACGTTGCTGGCGGGTGCGCAGGGCGACGCCCTCCTCCCCCTTGAGGGTCTGGATCGAGGCGACCGCCCCCGCCGCCACCGCAGGGGGCAGCGCCGTGGTAAAGATGAATCCCGATGCGAAGGAGCGGATGAAGTCCACCAATTCGACCGAGCCGGTGATATATCCGCCGACGACGCCGAACGCCTTGCCCAGCGTGCCCTCGATCAGGGTGACGCGGTCCGACAGGCCCTCACGCTCCGCTATGCCGCCGCCGCGTTTGCCGTAGAGGCCGACGGCGTGCACCTCATCCAGATAGGTCATCGCGCCGAACTGTTCAGCCACGTCGAGGATTTCGCCGATGGGGGCGATGTCACCGTCCATGGAATAGACGCTCTCGAATGCCACGACCTTGGGCGCATCGGGGTCCAGATCGGCAAGCTTGCGCTCCAGATCCCGCGGATCGTTATGCGCCCAGATCCGCTTCTCGCAGCGGGCGTGGCGAATGCCCTCGATCATGCTGGCGTGGTTGAACGCATCCGACAGGATCGTACAGCCGGGAAGCCGCGCGCCGAGCGTGCCCAGCGCCGCCCAGTTCGAGACATAGCCCGATGTGAACAGCAACGCACCGTCCTTGCCATGCAGATCGGCCAGTTCCCGTTCCAGCAGGACGTGACTGTGATTTGTTCCCGAGATGTTGCGCGTGCCCCCGGCACCCGCGCCGCATTGGTCGATTGCGGCGTGCATGGCGGCGATCACCTCGGGGTGCTGGCCCATGCCCAGATAGTCGTTGCCGCACCATACCGTGACCTCGTCCGCGCCGGCGCCGTGGTTCTTCGCCCTGGGATAGGCGCCTCGGTGGCGCTCCAACTCGGCGAAGACACGATAGTTGCCGTCTGACTTGAGCGCGTCGAGTTGCGTGCGAAATAGCTGGTCGTAATCCATGGTCCGTCTCGTCCCTTGCGGCGCCGCCAAGCCCGACACCCTTTGTCATTCAGTGGTCTAGGCGAATTTATGCTTCGTGAAAAGCGCCCCGATGCCGCATCTGTTCCTTTTCACTGCGCCACCCGGCACTGCGCGGTCAAGGTTTAGAGTAGTTTGAGACCAAACGTATTGATCTGGATCTAGTTGGACAAACGTCGTGACGCGACGTCCCGCATGGGGCGTCTGGTCGCGCCGGTGCCGCCAAGTTGGGGGTGGACCCTCTATCAGCGCTGTTCCATATCTGACGCTGATTTTCATCGATGGAGCGCCGAAATGACCGAAAAACCACTGCTTCGTGCGCTCAAGGGCGAAACCCTGCCGGTGCCACCGGTCTGGATGATGCGACAGGCGGGGCGCTATCTGCCCGAATACCGCGCGACGCGGGCGCAGGCGGGCAGCTTTCTCGATCTGTGCTACAATCCCGAACTTGCCGCCGAGGTCACGTTGCAACCCTTGCGCCGCTATTCCTTCGACGCGGCGATCCTGTTCGCGGACATTCTGCTGGTGCCGCAGGCGCTGGGGGCGGATCTGACCTTTGTTCAGGGTGAGGGGCCGCGCCTGTCCACCATAACCAGCGCCGCCGATCTGGCCAAGCTGGGTCCGGTGGAGGATATCGACGAGGTCCTTTCCCCGATTTACGAAACGGTGAAGCTGCTGCGCCGCGAATTGCCCGCCGACGTGCCGCTGATCGGCTTCGCAGGGGCGCCGTGGACCGTCGCGACCTACATGATCGCGGGCAAGGGCACCCCGGATCAGGCCCCCGCGCGAAGGTTGATGTATGGCGATCCCGCCACGTTCGAGGCGCTGCTGGACCGGATCACCGAGGCGACGATCCACTATCTGCTGCAACAGATCGACGCGGGCGCCGAGGTGGTCAAGCTCTTCGACAGTTGGGCCGGCGCGCTGCCCGGTCCGGTCTTCGCGAAATACGCCATAGCTCCGGCCAAGCGCATCGTGGACGCGATTCGCGCGAAACATCCCGACGTGCCGATCATCGGCTTTCCCCGCATGGCGGGCGGCAACTACCTGCCCTATGTGCAGGCGACGGGCGTGCAATGCGTGGCGCTGGATACCTCCGTCGATCCCGCCTGGGCCGCGCGTGAATTGCAGCCGCATACCTGTGTGCAGGGCAATCTGGATCCGCTGTTGCTGGTTCAGGGCGGCGATGCATTGACCAAGGCGGCCAAGGCCGTGGTCGAAGGATTCTCGGGCGGGCCGCATATCTTCAATCTGGGGCATGGCATCACCCCGGATGCGGATCCGGACAATGTGCACCGTATGCTGGAGGCCGTGCGCGGCTGAGCTGCCCCATGGGGTTTCGTTAACCCCTCCTTAACCATGAGGGAACGATCCTGCCCCGGAACGGGAGGATCAGCATGGTCGCGCGCGCCTACACAGTCGCCTTTCACGGGGTGGAGGCCCGCCGCGTCGAGGTGCAATGCGCGCTCAGCGCCGGTCTGCCTGCCTTCCACCTCGTCGGCCTGCCGGACAAGGCGGTGAGCGAGGCGAAGGAGCGTGTGCGCGCCGCGATGACCTCCATGGGGCTGGCGATGCCGTCAAAGCGGATCACCGTGAACCTGTCCCCTGCCGATTTGCCGAAGGAAGGCCCCCATTTCGACCTGCCCATCGCCCTGAGCCTGCTGGCCGCGATGGACGTGATTCCACAGGACGCGGTGGAGGGGTTTCTGGCGATGGGTGAACTTTCGCTCGACGGCTCCACCGTGCCAGTCATCGGTGCGCTGCCTGCGGCCATGGCCGCGGCGGAGGCGGAATGCGGGCTGATCTGCCCCGAGGCCTGCGGGGCGGAGGCCGCGTGGGTTGGCGCGGTTCAGGTGCTGGCGACGCCCTCGCTGCTTGCCATCGTGAACCATTTCAACGGGCGCGCGATCCTGCCTGCGGCGCAGGCCGGCATGGTTTCGGATCGCGGCGTTGTGGCGGACATGGCCGATGTGAAGGGGCAGGAGCGGGCGAAGCGCGCGCTGGAAATCGCCGCCGCCGGGCGGCACCACATGATCATGGTCGGGGAACCGGGATCGGGTAAATCCATGCTCGCCGCGCGTCTGCCCGGCATCCTGCCCGACCTGACCCCGGCGGAGGCGCTGGACACCTCGATGATCCTGTCGCTCGCCGGTCAGATCGAGGAGGGTGGAATCTCGCGCCGCCGCCCGTTCCGCACCCCGCATCACACCGCATCCATGGCCGCCATCGTGGGCGGCGGCAGGCGTGCCGGTCCGGGGGAGATCAGTCTGGCCCATAACGGTGTGCTGTTCATGGACGAGTTCCCGGAATTTCCGCGTCAGGTCCTCGAAACCCTGCGCCAGCCCATCGAGACCGGCGACGTGGTCGTCGCCCGCGCAAACGCCCATGCCAGATATCCCTGCCGGTTCATGCTGGTGGCCGCCGCCAACCCGTGCCGCTGCGGCTATCTGCCGGATCCGTCCCGCGCGTGTTCCAAGGCGCCGGTCTGCGGGCAGGATTATCTCGGCCGTATCTCCGGCCCGCTGATGGATCGGTTCGACATCCGCATCGACGTGTCCCCGGTGGCGGTTGGTGACCTGTCGGACAGCACGCCGGGGGAAAGCAGCGCCACCGTCGCCGCCCGCATCGCCGCCGCACGACAGGTTCAGGCCGCCCGTTTCGCGAAGCTGGACGCCACCACCAATGCCGATGCGGAGGGCGATCTGCTCGACCGGATCGCCACACCCGACGCGGCGGGCAAGGAGCTGCTGACCCGCGTCGCGGACAAGCACCGGCTGACCGCGCGTGGCTATCATCGTATCCTGCGCGTGGCGCGCACCATCGCGGATTTGTCCGGGGTGGAGGTCGTCGGGCGGGACCACGTGGCGGAGGCCGTCGCCTACAGGCTGGCGATCTGAGGCGCTGGCTTAGAAGAAGCTCTGCGGGTCAATATCTATCGCGATCCGGTAGTTGGGCCGCGGCACTACGCCCTCCACCCACCGGGCCAGAACGGATTGCAAAGGCAGCCCCTTGGGCGCCTTGACCAGCAACCGAACCCGCGTTCGACCACGGATTCGCGCGACCGGCGCGGGGGCGGGGCCGAACAGTTGCGCCCCGGCCTGAGTCAGGACACCCGCGCGGGCGGCGAGCGCGCGGGCCAGATCGAAGGTCTCCCGCTCCTCCGGCCCGCTGACGATGATCCCGGCCATTCGCCCGAACGGCGGGGCACCTGCGGCCTGACGCTCCGCCGCCTCGGCCTGCCAGAACGCTTCCTCATCCCCCCCCAGGATCGCCTGGATTACCGGATGCTGGGGCTGATGGCTCTGCACCATGGCCAGACCGGCCTTGTCCGCGCGCCCTGCCCGGCCCGCGACCTGCCGGATCAACTGAAACGTCCGCTCGGCGGCGCGCAGCTCACCCCCCTGCAATCCCAGATCGGCGTCAATCACGCCGACAAGGGTCAACAGCGGGAAGTTGTGCCCCTTGGCGACCATTTGCGTTCCGATGACGATATCCGCGCCGCCATTCGCGATCTCCTCGATGCGTTGCTTCAGGGCGCGTGCGCTCATTGTGATATCGGAGGAAAGAACCGCCATGCGCGCCTCGGGGAAGCGACGCTCGACCTCCTCGGCCAGACGCTCGACCCCCGGACCCAGCGCGGCCATGTGATCGGCACTGCCGCAGGCCGGGCATTCGACAGGGATCGGCTTGGTGGCACCGCACTGATGGCACATCAGCCGGTTCAGGAACCTGTGTTCCACCATCCGCGCATCGCAATCGTCGCAGCCGATCTGATGCCCGCAGGCGCGGCACAGGGTCAGGGGGGCGTAGCCGCGACGGTTGAGAAACAGCAGGCTCTGCTCCCCTGCCGCCACGCGCGTGCGCACGGCATCGGCCAGCGGATCGGATATCCACGAGTCGCGTTCCAGCGGATCGACGCGCAGATCCACCGCCCGCATTTCGGGCAGCACCGCCGCGCCGAACCGTTCCGTCAGGTCGAGCCGGGCGTACTTGCCTGCCCGCGCGTTCACCCAGCTTTCCAGCGACGGCGTGGCCGAGGCGAGCACCACCTGCGCCCCGCTGAGGGACGCGCGCAACACCGCCATGTCTCGCGCGTTGTACAAGACACCCTCTTCCTGCTTGTAGGAGCTGTCATGTTCCTCATCCACGATGATCAGGCCCAGATCGGTGAATGGCAGGAACAATGCGGACCGGGCCCCCACGACCAGCCGCGCGCGCCCCTCCGCGATGCCCGTCCACGCCCGCCTGCGGCCCGCCTGGGTGACGCCGGAATGCCACTCGGCCGGGGCCGCACCGAACCGGGCCTCGACCCGCGCCATGAATTCCCCCGTCAGGGCGATTTCGGGCAGCAGGACAAGAACCTGACGCCCGGCGCGCAGGCATTCGGCGGCAGCCTCCAGATAGACCTCCGTCTTGCCCGACCCCGTCACGCCCTTCAGCAATGTGGTGCCATAGGTCCGGCTGCGCACGGCGTCGCACAGCACCGTGCTGGCATGGCGCTGATCGGCCGACAGATCCTTGGACGGCAGGTCGGGGTTCAACATCGGGAACGGCGCATCGCGGGGGGCGGCCTCGCTTTGCAGCACGCCCTGCGCCTCAAGCCCCTTTACGACGGAGGAGGTCACGCCGACCAGTCCGGCCAGCTCAGACGGGGCGAAGCCCATGCCCTCGTGTTCGTCGAGAAAAGCAATCACCCGCTCCCGCGCATCGGTCATCCGGGTCGGGCGTTCATCGGTCAGGCGGACGATGCGCCGCTTGCCCGGTGGATCGCCAAGGCCCGGCACACGGGTCGCCAGACGCAGGATCGCGGTCAGCGGTGTCATCGTATAATCGGCGACGCGGATTATGAATTCGCGCATTGTGCCGCTCATCGGTGGCACGTCGAGCACGGTGCCGATCTCACGTATCTTGCCCGGATCGTAATCGCCGGCACCCGGCCCCCAGATTACCCCCTTCACCCGGCGCGGCCCGAGGGGAACGCTGACAAACGCCCCCACGCGGATGCCGCCCTCGGGCACCCGGTAATCCAGTGTACGGCCCGGCATGTCGGGCGTCAGGACGGAGGCCAGCGCACCTGCCTCCAGAAATTCGATGGGCTCGCTCATGCCTGCCCAGTATCACGGTGCGACGATCAGGCAAACGGTTCACGAACGGCACTTGCGCGATGTCTCACGGCTTGGGTTTGCGTTCCGTTGCGGCTGATGTAAGGTCCGCGCGAAATGACCCTTGCAGGAATATGCGCCATGAAATTCTTCGTCGATACCGCCGATGTCGCAGCGATCTCCGAGCTCAACGATCTGGGCTTCGTGGACGGTGTCACCACCAACCCCTCGCTGATCATGAAATCGGGGCGTGACATCCTCGAAGTCACCAAGGAGATCTGCGATCTGATCGACGGCCCCGTCTCCGCCGAGGTGACCGCGACCGAGGCTGACGACATGATCGCCGAGGGTCGCAAGCTGGCCAAGATCGCTGACAATATCGCGGTGAAGGTGCCGTTGACCTGGGCCGGGCTGAAAACCTGCAAAACGCTGACGGATGAGGGCCGCATGGTCAACGTGACGCTGTGTTTCTCCGCCAATCAGGCGTTGCTGGCGGCAAAGGCGGGGGCGAGCTTCATCTCCCCCTTCATCGGGCGTCTGGACGATATCAACATCGACGGCATCGACCTGATCGCGGATATCCGCACGATCTATGACAATTACGGCTACGGCACGGAAATTCTGGCCGCGTCCATCCGCACCGTGAACCATGTCAGCGACTGCGCGCGCATCGGTGCCGACGTGATCACCGCACCGCCCGAGGTTCTGAAAAAGCTGGCCTCCCACCCGCTGACCGATGCGGGTCTGGCCAGCTTCATGGCCGATTGGGCGAAAACCGGGCAGAAGATCCTCTGATATGGACCGCGCCGCGATCCGTGACCTGATCCTCGAAGATCCCGCGCTCGTCCTGGATGACGGGGACGTGATGCGCGCCCTCGTCGCGGCACAGGACCATGGCGACGGGCGCATCACCGACTTGCGCGGGGTGCTGGTCGATCGGTTGGAGGGGCGTTTGGGTGAGTTGGAGCAGACGCACCGAACAGTGATTGCGGCCGCCTATGAAAACCTGTCCGGCACGCAGCAGATACACCGCGCCGTGATGGAGATTCTGGCACCGACAGATTTCGCAGGGTTCCTGGCCGCGATGACCGGCCCGGTGGCGGACATTCTGACCGTGGATACCGTGCGGCTGGCATTGGAATTGTCGCCGGAGGAGCGGGCGATCGCGAATGCACGCGGCATTGTCGCGCTGCCAATCGGCGGGGTCGACAGCTATGTCGGCGCCATGCGCGACCGCGATCCTGCCCGCATCACGCTGCGCCCCACCGGGCCGACCGCCACCGCCGTGTTCGAGGAACAGACCCTGCGCATCCGCTCCGAAGCGCTGATGCGTCTGGATTTGGGTGAGGGACGCCGGGCCGCGATGCTGGTCTTCGGCTCGGGCGATCTGGACCGGTTCGCACCGGATCAGGGCACCGATTTGCTGGAGTTCTTCACCGGCTGCTTCGAACGCTCCGTCCGCCGCTGGCTGGCGTGAGCGGGCAACGGTCCTGCGGCACCGATGGCGCGATGGCGCTTCTGTCCCGCTGGATCGATCAGATCGTCGCGGTGCGCGGGCAGTCGCCACGCACGGCCGAAAGTTACCGCCACGACGTCGCGCGCTATCTGGGATTTCTCAACCTGCATCGGGGCGCACCTGTCGGGCGGAACGGGCTGGGTGAGGTAACATCCCCCGAAATGCGCGCATGGATCGCCCATCTGCGCGCCGAGGGTTTGTCGGCACGGTCCGCCGCACGTGCCCTGTCCGCCGTAAAGAGCTTCCACCGCTGGCTGGCGGAGGTCGAAAACCTCGACGCGACGGCGGTCATGGCCACCCGCGCGCCCCGGATCAAGTCCGGCCTGCCCCGGCCCCTCAGCACGGAGGCGGCCCGCGCGGTGATCGCGGACACGCGGCCCGCTCATGTCAAACCCTGGATTGCCGCCCGCGATACGGCCGTGCTGACACTGCTCTACGCCTGCGGATTGCGGATATCCGAGGCGCTGGGCCTGTCGCAATCCGATGCCCCCTTGGGCGACTCGATCCGCATCATCGGCAAGGGGAACAAGGAACGGCAGGTTCCCGTCCTGCCCGTCGCGCGCGACGCGGTGGAGGCTTACCGCGCGATTTGCCCCCTGCCCGTCACGGCGGAGGACGCCCTGTTTCTGGGGGTGAGAGGCGGGCGGCTGTCGAGTTCGGTCGTCCAGAAACGCATGTCCGACCTTCGCATCCAGCTGGGCCTGCCATCCTCCGCCACGCCCCATGCGCTGCGCCATTCATTCGCCACGCATTTGCTGGAGGCCGGCGGGGATCTTCGCGCGATCCAGACCCTGCTCGGCCATGCGTCCCTGTCGAGCACACAGATCTACACCTCGCTGGATCAGACCCGCTTGATGGACATTTACGATGCCGCGAAGAAAAAGCCCGGTGGCTGACCCGGCGCTTAACTGCGAAATCGGGCGCCTAACCCTTGCAGAATCGTGCGCACAACCGGTCCTGAGAATATAATTGCCGCGCGCCCCCTGGTTAAGCGCGACTTATGCAGAAAACTACAAGATTTCCTTGCCCCGGCGCGTGGAGTGCGGAAGCTGGCATGAACGACACCCGCCACAGGAGAAGTCCCGATGTTCAAATCGCTTACATTCCTCGCCCTGGGCGCCAGCCTGCTGGTGAGCGCCGCTGCCGCGCAGGATTTGCCCGATCTCGACGGGCGGACCATCACGGTCGTGACCGAAAACGCCTATCCGCCCCTGCAATTCGTCGATCCCGCCACGGGTGAGGCGATCGGATGGGAATACGATGCGATGGCCGAGATCGCGTCCCGCCTGAACGCGACCGTCGAGATTGAGAACACTTCCTGGGACGCGATGATCCCCGCTGTGTCCGAAGGTCAGTACGACATGGGCATGACCGGCATCACCATTCGCGAGGACAGGGCGGAAGTCGTCGATTTCTCCGATCCCTACATGCGATCCGAGATGTTCATGCTGGTGCGCGCGGACGAAGACCGCTTCACCGATGCATCCAGCTTCGCCGCGTTGGAGGATGGACTGGTCGGCGCCCAGCCGGGCACGACCCCCTTCTACGTCGCGGTCTATGACGTGCTGGACGGGGATGAGAGCAATTCACGCATCAAACTGTTTGAGACCTTCGGCGCGGGGGTGCAGGCCCTGCGGGCAGGCGATGTCGATATGGTGCTGACCGACGGCACGGCTGGCAACGGCTATGTCGCGGCGAACCCGGAGGTGTTCAAGCTGATCGGCGAACCGCTCGGCTCCGAGGATTTCGGGTTCATCTTTCCGCGCGGGTCCGATCTGGTCGCACCGGTCAACGCCGCGATTGCGGCGATGAAGGCCGATGGCACGATGGACACGCTCAACACGAAATGGTTCCTCGACTACAAGATGGGCGGCTAGGCCCGGCCCGGGTCCGTTGCCGGAGGCACGGACCCGGTCAAACCCTCAACGGTACGAGCATACATGCCCCCCAGCCCACAGGATCGCGACTTTCCGTGGTGGCTCGTCGCAGCCATCGCAATCGCCATGCTCATCACGTGGCAGATCGTGGCGGACGATCTGTATTCACAGATCTTCGCGACGGTCCTCAAGGGGGTGAGGATCACGGCCTTTGTCACCGTGGTGGCGTTTCTGGCGGCCGCCGCTATCGGTCTGGTACTGGCAACCATGAGCCTGTCGCGATTCCTGGTCCTGCGGCAGATCGCACGATTCTACATCGAAATCGTGCGCGGCATCCCGATATTGGTGCTGCTGTTCTACATCGCGTTCGTCGGCGCGCCCGCGCTGGTGATCGCGGTAAACACTGTGATCGAGCCGCTGGGCCTCGATCCGATGCGCACCCGCGACCTGTCCTTGATGTGGCGCGCGATCCTGGCGCTGACCATCGGCTATTCCGCCTTCATCGCGGAGGTGTTCCGCGCGGGTATTCAATCGGTCGATCCGGGTCAGTCCGAGGCGGCCAAGGCGCTGGGGTTCAGCGGCTGGCAACGGTTTCGCCTGATCGTGTTTCCCCAGGCCCTGCGCACGATTCTGCCGCCGCTGGGAAATGATTTCATTGCCCTGATCAAGGACAGCTCACTCGTTTCCGTTTTGGGGGTCGCGGATGTCACGCAATTGGGCAAGATTTACGCCTCGGGGTCATTCAGATACATGGAAACCTACAATATCGTCGCCGTGATCTATCTGATGATGACAATCGGCCTCAGCCTCGCCCTGCGCGCGTTGGAGCGTCGCTTGCGACAGACACCGGCCAAGCTATCTGGCAAGAAGTGAGATTAAGCGGTTTCAGGCGCCACCCGCCCCTGTTAGCCTGCACGACAATCGAGGAGCACAAACATATGTTCGTTCGGGCTTTTTCCGTCCATCTCTTCACAGCAACCGGCGCAGGTCTCGCCCTGATGGCGATGATCGCGGCGGCCGAGGCCAACTGGTCGGTGATGTTCCTGTGGCTGATCGTGGCGCTGATCGTCGATGGCATCGACGGGCCGCTGGCGCGCCGGGTCGATATCAAGCGCAATGCGCCGCAATGGGACGGCGTGCTGCTGGACCTCATCATCGACTATCTGACCTATGTCTTCATTCCCGCCTATGCCCTGATTTCCGCCAATCTGATCGGAGAAGGGTGGAGCTTCGCCGCCGGTCTGCTGATCTGCATCACGGGCGTGATCTATTTCGCCGATACGCGGATGAAGACCGAGGATAACAGCTTCTCCGGCTTTCCGGGCTGCTGGAACATGGTGGTTCTGGTGCTGTTCGCGATAGATTTCGGCGGCTGGGCGGCGATGTTCATGATCATCGGGATCGCCATCGCACAGTTCTTCTCGCTCAAGTTCATCCACCCAGTGCGCACCGAACGTTGGTACAAGCTGTCCCTGTCAATCATGCTGGCATGGGGTGCGTTCGCCACGATCGTGGCGTGGACGCAGTTCACCGGGCCGGGCTGGGCGCAGGTCGGGCTGGCGGTGACCAGCATCTATCTGCTGTTGGCCGGGATCGTGCAGCAGATCGTGCCCGAACGTTAGAGCTGTACGACCTGCCGTTGGGTTCCCAGCCCCTCGACCCCCAGTTCCATTACATCGCCATCGCGCAGATACCGCTGCGGTTGCAGCCCCATCCCCACACCCGCGGGCGTGCCCGTCGCGATCACGTCACCGGGCAGCAGCAGCATACGCTGGCTCATATGCGCGATGATCTGCGGAATGTCGAAGATCAGGTCGGAGGTGTTGGAGTTCTGGAGCCGGTCGCCGTTGAGGCTTAACCACAGATCGAGCGTGCCCGGATCGCCCACCTCGTCCTTCGTGACCAGATAGGGGCCGATGGGGCCGAAACCGGGTGCGGACTTGCCCTTGATCCACTGGCCGGTTCCTTCGAGTTGCCATGCGCGTTCGGACAGATCGTTCACCACGCAATATCCC
The DNA here is from genome assembly GCF_014235845.1 of Pontivivens nitratireducens. Taxonomy (GTDB): domain Bacteria; phylum Pseudomonadota; class Alphaproteobacteria; order Rhodobacterales; family Rhodobacteraceae; genus Pontivivens; species Pontivivens nitratireducens. Next base: position 154,425 of record NZ_JACJUQ010000008.1, read on the forward strand.
GCGACGATGTCCATTGCGTCCGCCGCGTCCACTTGCCAGCCCCGCGCCCCGATCACGACGCCCAGTTCGACCTCCCAATCAGCCTTCAGCGCATCGGGTGCCAGAACCAGATCGTCGTTCGGCCCGGCCAGCGCCGAGGCCGCCTTGGAAAACACCAGCGGTTCCGTGGGATAGGGCATTCCCGACTCGTCCGCGTGGGCGGCGTAGTTCAACCCGATGCAATAGAAGGTCGGCGGGTTCAGGACGCAGGCCCCGATACGCGCGTTTTCCTGAACCAGTGGCAGAGCGGTCAGGTCGATACCCGTCAGGGCGTCGAACCCGTCAGTGATCGCGGCGACATCAATGCGGGGCAGATGCGCGGACAGATCCCGCAATTTGCCATCCCCATCAACCACACCCGCGCGCTCCGCACCGATCTCACCGAAATTGAATAGCTTCATGTCCTTTGTCCTCGCCTGCACCGCCACGTGGCGGAATGTTCGGTATTCTCAGATGCGCGATCAATAGCTGTATTCGTCGAACACCTTGTCCACATCGCCATTCCACGGGCCATGATATTGCGCCAGCAACTCATCCGAGGGCGTCTGTCCCCGCGTGACGATATCGCGCAGGGCATCCAGGAAATGCGTCTCGTCCGGGATCAGACCGCCCGCCCCGCTGCGGGCACGCGCGACCAGACCGTCATTCGCGATATCAATGCAGCGCCGGGCGAGGTCTTGCATCGTTTCACCGCGAATCTCCGCCTTCAGCCCGTATTTCGCGGCGTCATGATGCAGCGCAGCCCGCTCCTGCTCGGTCCAGTCCTTGCACAGATCCCATGCAGCATCGAGCGCGCCTTGATCGTAGAGCAGCCCGACCCAGAACGCCGGCAGCGCACACAGGCGCCGCCATGGCCCGGCATCCGCGCCCCGCATCTCCATATATTTCTTGATCCGCGCCTCGGGGAATGTCGTGGTCAGGTGATCGGCCCAATCGCTCATCGTGGGAACCTCACCCGGCAGGGCGGGCAATTCGCCCTTGAGGAAATCGCGAAAGCTCATGCCAAGCGCGTCTATGTATTTCCCGTCGCGGTAGACGAAGTACATCGGCACGTCGAGCGCGTAGTCCACGTAGCGATCGAAGCCCATTCCGTCCTCGAACACGAAAGGCAGCATCCCGGTGCGGGCCTTGTCCAGATCGCGCCAGATACGGGCGCGCCAGCTTTGCCAGCCATTGACCTCACCCTCCCAGAAGGGCGAGTTCGCGAACAGCGCGGTCGCCACGGGTTGCAGGGCCAGGGCCACGCGGAATTTCTGCACCATGTCGTCTTCGGAACCGAAATCGAGGTTCACCTGAACTGTACAGGTCCGGCGCATCATCCAGGTGCCGGTGGTGCCGACCTTGTTCATGTAGCGGTCCATCAGCGCATAGCGGCCCTTGGGCATCAGGCTGACCTCATCCTCCAGCCAGTTCGGAGCCGCGCCCAGACCGATGAAGCCGACGCCGATCTCGCCCGCGATCGCCTTGACCTGCGCCAGATGGGTGTTCACCTCGTCGCAGGTCTGATGGATGGTTTCCAGCGGGGCTCCGCTCAACTCCAGCGCACCGCCCGGCTCCAGCGAGATGTTCGCCGCGCCCTTGGTCAGACCGATCAACTTGCCCTGTTCGCGCACCGGCGCCCAGTCATAGCGGGTGCTCAGCCCCGACAGCATGGCATGGACGGACCGGTCGCCCTCATATGGCAGGGGCTTGTGCGTGTCGAGGCAGTAGCCGAATTTCTCATGCTCCGTGCCGATGCGCCAATCGTCCTTGGGCTTGCAGCCGGATTCCAGATAATCGGCAAGCTGATCGCGATGCTCGATCGGCCCTCCGCCGGTTTGGGGGATGGACATGGGGCGGGCCTCCTTCGGCAATCGCTCAGGACTTTCTGGCGTAGCGGCTACGCCGGCGATTGGCAACGCTCCGACCGGAAAATCACCGTTTCAGTCTGCTATGTTCGTCACGAGGCAATATGCAACATGCGCGCCCGCTTTCAATCGCATAGTATCGGGAAAAGCGCGAAGGACACACAGATGTGCAACTGGCCCGATCCCGTCACCCTGACCGGCATCCATGGCCCGCCGTGCGCGCCCACCTGCGCTGGCAGATGGAGCGCCCGCACTAGACGATCGAGCGGACCTTGCGATCATCGGCCGGTGACCTCTGCCACAGGCGATGCGTCGTGGAGCTGCCCTTGCCCTCGACCAGATCGAGCGCGCGTTTCATCGGAAACCCGTGCAGGGACGCGAACACGTCGAACAACTGCTCCGCACCCTTCGCCGCGGTAGGGATCATCAGCGGTTCGCCGTCGCCATGCAGGGTCCAATGCGCGCCCGTGGGATAGGTCATCAGATCTATCGACCTGACCTGCCCCATTTCGAAAAACCCGCCCGTGTCCGGCCCGAAATAGCCCACACGCAATTCGTCCACCATCACCATTCCGGGATCGCCTCTTCGGCGCGAGAACCGCAACCTCAGCAATGCGGATCGCAGCAGCGCCAATGCCAGCAGGCCCATGACCGCGCCCATGACCAGCAGGACAGGCCCGCCACGGGTCGCGACCCAGACGGAACAGATCAGAAGCGCGATCATCGCCAGCGCCTCACCGTTGCGGCGGGTCCATCGGATCAGCTCGGGGCGTATCATGCACTGTCCTTTCGAGTATCATCCGCATGATATGCGTGCTGGCAATCCCTTGCCAGCCCCCAGCGCATGGATTGGCGCAGAGATTAGCGCACGGATTGGTGATCGGGCAATTTGCGGCATGCGCACTATTTCCATGTTGAAGTCGAATTTGAAATGGAGAGTCCAATGCGCTTTACCCCCCTGATCGCTGCCTTCGCCATAATGCCCGCGCTCGCCCTTGCCGAACAGCTGACCGAACGTGAGGGCTGGGTCGTGACCCCGACTGAGAAGACATACGAAACCCTGATCGACGATGTGAAGGATGCCGTCACCGCGAACGGCTACGGCGTCGTCACCGAGGCCGGTCCGACCGCTGCGGCGGCCCAGCGCGGGGTCACCATTCCGGGCAACCGGGTGATCGGCGTCTTTAACAACGACGTGGCCGTGCGCACGCTCGCGCTCAGCACTGCTGCGATGATCGAGGCGCCGATCCGCATGTATGTCACGCAGAACGAGGATGGGACCGCGACCTTGAGCTACAAGACCCCCACCCTCGTCTTCACCCCCTACATGAACGAAGGCGGTGACGATCTGGCCGAAATCGCGGCGGAGCTGGATGCCGACTTCGCCACCATTGCGGACGACGCTGTGAACTGATCAGACGCGCCAGTCGCCCAGCGCCACCTGCCACAGGGCCATCGCCGCGACCGCGGCGGTGTCCGCGCGCAGGATGCGCGGGCCCAGATTGACCGGAACCGTCTGTGCCATATCGCGCAGACGGGCCGCCTCATCCGCCGCGAAGCCGCCCTCGGGACCTATCAGTATCGCCCACTTGCCCCCGCCCGCCGACCTCAGCGCATCGAGCGTGTCCATGCGGGCGGATGTCTCATCGCAGAACATCAGTTTGCGATCCTGCGGCCAGTGATCCAGAACCTTGTCCAGCGGCGCCGGGTCGGAAAGCTCCGGCACGAAAACGCCACCGCACTGCTCCGCCGCCTCGATACAATGCGCGTGCAGTTTTTCAGGGCGCACCCGCTCGGAATTCGTGAAGCGCGTAAACACGGGCTGAATCCGTCGGGCCCCCATCTCGGTTGCCTTTTCGACGATGAAATCCGTTCGCGCCTTCTTGATGGGCGCGAACAGCAGCCACAGGTCGGGCGGAGTGCTTTGTTCCAGCGTTCGCGTCAGGCACTGCGCCGTCACCCGACGCTTGCCTGCCTCGACCAGTCGCGCGGTCCATTCCCCGTCGCGCCCGTTGAAGACCGCGATTTCAGCGTCCACCTGAAGCCGCATGACATTCGTCAGATAATGCGCGTGTCCGGCCAGGTTCAGGGGTTCCCCCGCGCCCAAGTCATCCTCGACGAACACTCTGATCTTGGCCCGGTTCATGCGTTTCTCCTCACTTTGCTCCTGCAATATCCGCGTCCGAGGCGTCCGTCACCCGTCGTCAGGTACATGTGGTGCTGAACTTGGGCCCGTGATCTGCAATAACGGCACCATGAACAACGACTCAGCACAAGATCGCACGCCCGATGGCCGCGTCGCCGATGCGGTGGACCGCAACTGGGTGGACCGCATCGCACCGCCCGCCACCCGGCCCTACCTGCGGCTGAGCCGCGCGGACAGGCCCGCCGGAACCTGGCTGCTGCTGTTGCCATGCTGGTGGGGGCTGGCTCTGGCGGTTGCTGCCAGCGGGGGATGGACGCCGCTGACATTGTGGTACGCCATCGCGGCGGCGCTGGGATCGTTCCTGATGCGCGGCGCGGGATGCACGTGGAACGACCTCAGCGATCGCGACTTTGACGCGGCGGTGGCACGGACCCGATCCCGCCCGCTGCCCTCGGGTCAGGTGACGGCGCGTCAGGCCTTTATCTGGATGGGTGTCCAGATGGCGCTGGCCTTCGCGATCCTGCTGACCTTTCCGCTGCCTGCCATTGCCATGGGCATCACCGCATTGATCCCGGTCGCGATCTATCCGTTCGCCAAGCGGTTTACATGGTGGCCGCAGGTTTTCCTCGGCCTTGCGTTCAACTGGGGCGCATTGCTGTTCTGGGTTGCGGTGCGTGGCACGCTGGAATGGCCGGCGGTTGCGCTCTATCTCGCCGGAATTGCGTGGACACTGTTCTACGACACGATCTATGCGCATCAGGACAAGGAAGACGACGCCCTGATCGGCGTGAAATCCACCGCCCGCCTGTTTGCGGACCGCACACCGCGCTGGCTGATGCTGTTTCTGGTGCTGGCGGTTCTGCTGGGCCTGTATGCGGTGATCGCGGCGCTGATCGACGGATCTGTGCTGACGCTGGTCCTGGCGCTCGGCGGCGTTTGGGGCTTCGGAATGCATCTTTGGTGGCAATTGCGGCATCTGGATATCGACGATGTGCAAACCTGTCTGAGGCTGTTCCGGTCCAACCGCGATGCCGGACTGATCCTGGCCGTGGCACTGGCGCTGGCCGGGGCGCTGGCACGGGTGCTATGATCACCTTCCCCTTGCGGGCGAAAGGTGTCAGGGCTACCTCGTCGCATGTCAGGCAACGAGTGGAGTTCGCATGAAGCTGTTCGCAATCCTCTTCGCGGCATTGTCCCTGGGGGCGTCGGGTGCGGGCGCATTTTATCTCGCCCAGATCGGTGCGGATGAGATAGAGGCGCAGACCGGAGGGGCGGTGCGCAATGCCCTGTCTGCCGCCGGTCAGGATTGGGTGACGGTCCAGGCTGACGGCATGACCGTCACCCTCAGCGGCACCTCCCCCAGCGAGGCGGCGAAGTTTCGCGCGCTGGATGTGGCGGAGGCCGTCGTTCCGCAGAGTCGTATCGCGACGACCATCACGCTGGCCGATGCCGAGGTCGCTGTGCCCGAGGTGCTGAACCTCGACATCCTGCTGGCTCCCGACCTCGTTACGTTGCTGGGAAACACACCGCAAATGCTCGACGATCAGATAGCGGAATTGCTGGGCATGTTCTCACGCCGCGTCGTGGATCTGACCCGCCCTGTCGAGACGGAGCCGCAGGCGGATTGGGAGCAGACCCTGACATTGCTGGGCAGCATCGCGCCGCAGATCGCGACGGGTCGGGTGATGGTCACCGACGGCGGGATAGCGATCGAGGCCGCCCTGGCCGATGCCGAGCTGCGTCAGAGCCTTGTCGCTGAAATCGAGGCAGCCACGCCCCAGGGTCAACAGATTGATCTGTCTCTCAGCGCGCCGCGCATGACCTTGAGCCCGTATCCCTTCGATCTGTCCGTTTCGGATGGCACGTTTCGGCTCAGCACATGCGCGGCCTCCACACAATCCGCCGCCAGGACCATTGCCCGCCAGATTGCCGCCGCGACCGGTCTGAACGATCTGGAATGCGAGGTTGCACTGGGCGCGCCGGACGATAACTGGCCGCAAACGGTTCAGATCGCTACGGAACTTCTGACGGACCTGCCTGATGCCGCACTCTCCATCCGCGACCGGGTGGTGCAGCTTTCACTGGAATCGAGCGCCATCGACGACCGGGTCGATGGCCTTGTGGCGCGGGCGGACGCGCGCTTGCCTGAGGGCTATTCCCTGCTGATGAACCGCGTTCAGGCGGAGGAAGAACCGTCTCCGCTGGTGGCTGCCGCCCCACGCGGATTGACCATGACCATTGCACCGGGGCGCATCAGCGCCGTAGGCGCCGTCACCGGGGAGGCCGGGGTGGAAACGATGCAAAGCTACGCCGAAACCGCCTTTCCCGGTCGCAGCCTGACGCTCGACCTGATCGCCAGCGATCCGGGTGCCGCCCCGTCGCTGGCGGATGCACTTGCGCTACTCGACGTCATGAACACGCTGGACACGGGCACCATTCGGATCGGTGAGGCGACGATCCGCATCACGGGTACGGGTGAGGGACCGGGGTTGGCCACCCGGATCGAGGGGGCGCTGACCTCGCGCCTGACCGGCACGAGGGACCTGGAAATCGACATCGAGGAATACGAACCGGTTGAGGTCACCGAGGTGGAGGCCCTGCCCGACGTTATGAAATCCCCCGCCGAATGCAGCGCCGAAATCACCGCCGCCCAGCAGGAGGACCGCATCCTGTTCGCGCCGTCCTCCGCCTCGCTCGATGCATCCTCCGCCGGACCGCTGGATGAGATTGCGCGCATCCTGGCCACCTGCCCAACCGTTCAGGTCTCCATCGAAGGTTACACCGACAGCAGCGGTGGTGAGGACATGAACCGCCGCATCTCTCAGTTGCGCGCCGATGCGGTTCTGGACGCTTTGTTGTCGCGCGGTGTATTTCTGGACCGGATGAGCGCTACAGGCTATGGCGAGGCGTCGCCCATTGCCGACAACGACACGGCAGAGGGGCGCGAGGCCAACCGTCGGATCGAATTCGAGCTGAGCTCGTCCGAACCGGACGTTGATCCCGCTGCCGACGCGCCCACCCAGGAGGAAGAGGACGAATGACCCGTTCCGAGCTCGTGATCGCCATGACCGTCGCCCTGCTGGGCGCGGTTGTCCTAGGGTGGATATTGCGCTGGATCTACGGCGGCATGGCGCGCGCCGGAACCGCGAAGGTCGAAACCGTGGACGACATGACCGCCCGTCTTGCGCAGGCGGAGGAGGGTCAGGCCACCATTGCGGCGCAGCTGGCCGCGACGGATCAGTCCTTGCGGGGGCAACTGCGTGAAAAGCAGGCCGAACTCGACGCGGCGATGGACGGTTTGCGAACCGCGCGGCAGCAAATATCGGATTGGCAGGCCGCCTATGAGGCCGAGAAGGCCCGCGCGGATGCCAAAAGCGACAATCAGGACAGCCCTCAGGGTTGATCCCAGCGGGCCTGCGCGGTGTCGTCCGCATCGCGTGCATCGACCCAGCGCGCACCCTGCGGCGTGGTTTCCTTCTTCCAGAAGGGGGCGCGGGTCTTGAGAAAGTCCATCATGAACTCCGCCGCCTCGAACGCCGCCCCCCGGTGGGGTGAGGCCGCGATGACCAGCACAATCTGGTCGCCGGGCTTCAGCGCGCCGTAGCGGTGCACGATGCGGGTGGCCTTCAGGGACCACCGCTGCCGGGCCTGCGTCTCGATCTCTTCAAGGGCCTGTTCGGTCATGCCGGGCCAATGTTCCAGCTCCATCGCGCTGACCGGTTGACCGCCGCCCATATCGCGGACCAGGCCGGTAAAGGTCACGACAGCGCCGATATCGGTGCGGACGGCCTTCAGCGTACCGATTTCCTGACTGATGTCGAAATCCTCGATCTGAACCGAAACACTCATCAGCCACCTGTCATCGGGGGAAAGAACGCGACCTCGGCCGCGCCGGTCAGCGAGGCGTCGATATCCGTCATGGTCTGATCCACAGCGACGCGCACGGCGGACATATCGGCAAAGGCCGCGGCGTAGCGATCCTCACGCGAGGTAAGCTCGGCCACTAGTTTCGCCACGGTGGAGGCATTCGTCTCAACCTCCTCGGACCCGGTTCCGATACGTTCGCGCAGCCATGCGAAATACAAAACCTTCATGTCTTGTCCTCCAGATAAGGCATCGCCTTGCGGAAATAATCCCAGCCGGACATGACGGTCAGAACAGCGGCAATCCACAGCAGCGCCAGACCGATCAGCAAAACGAAATCATTGGCCAGATGCAGCAGAATCAGGCCCCGGTCATCGGCGATTTCCCCCCGCAGGATCGCATCGCGCACCTGCGGTTCGGTGGCAAAGACCAGACGCTGATATTCCGCACCGATGGCACCGGCGCCCAGCAGGGTCGCGATGGCGAACATCTGCGTCGTCGTTTTCCACTTCGCGACCTTGGTAACGTCCAGCTTCACGTTCCCGAGGAATTCCCGCAGCCCCGAAACCAGAACCTCACGCAGCAGGATGAATGCCGTTGGCAGGACGTAGAACCAGTTGAACCCCAGCAAGGCGAACAGGACCGCCAATGCGATGATCACCATCGCCTTGTCCGCGATCGGGTCCAGCATCTTGCCGAACGAGGTCCCCAGATTATAGCGCCTCGCGATCCAGCCATCGACGTAATCGGTCAGGGAAGCCGTGACGAACAGGATCAACGCCGCCCAATCCGCCAGGGGTCGGGGCAGTATCAGAAACAGAACGGCAATCATCGGGGCGGCAAGCACCCGGGCGACGGTCAGGATATTTGGTATGGTCCAGCGCATATCCGTGATCTAGCGCCTGAAACGTGGCCCGGATAGGGCAAGGTGCCAAAATATCTGCGAATTTCGCACGCCGCCTTCATGCCCCGGCATTGAAGAAGCCATAGATCTGTTCCGCGAGGCTGTCGGAAATCCCCTCCACCGCCTTCAAATCGGCCAGCCCAGCCCGCGTGACCGCCTTGGCCGAGCCGAAATGAGCCAGCAAGGCACGTTTGCGTGCGGCGCCCACGCCGGGCACCTCGTCCAGCGGCGTCGCGGTGGTCGCCTTCGCCCGTTTCGCGCGGTGGGTGCCGATGGCGAATCTATGCGCCTCATCGCGCAGGCGTTGCGTGAAGTAGAGCACCGGGTCACGAAAGGGCAGCGCCATCGGCGGCTTGCCCTTGCGATAGAAAACCTCCTTGCCGGCATCACGCTCCGTCCCCTTGGCCACGCCGATGATCGTCACATCCTCGACGCCCAGTTCGGCCAGGGCCGCCTCCGCCGCGCTGACCTGACCGGGGCCGCCGTCGATCAGCACAAGGTCGGGCCACTGGTCCGATTTGCGGTCCGGGTCCTCCTTCATCAGGCGGGCGAAGCGGCGATCCAGAACCTCGTTCATCATTCCGAAATCGTCGCCGGGGGTGATGCCGTCCCCCTTGATGTTGAACTTGCGATAGCTGGATTTCAGGAACCCCTCGGGGCCCGCGCAGATCATCGCGCCAACCGCATGGGCACCCTGAATATGGGAGTTGTCGTAGACCTCGATCCGCTGGGGCGCGGTGTCCAGATCGAACGCCTCGACCAGACCTTCCAACAGCTTGGCTTGGGTGGCGGTCTCGCTCATCCGGCGGCCCAGGCTTTCGCGGGCATTGCTGACGGCCTGATCGACCAGCGTCTTCTTCTCGCCCCGCTGCGGCACACCGATCACGACCTTTCGACCCAGCTTCGCGCTCAGCGCGGCGCGCATCAGGTCGGCGTTCTCGATCTCATGGCTCATCAGTATCATCCGGGCGGGATCCTTGGTCGAATAGAACTGCCCCATGAAGCTTTCCAGAATCTCCGCCGCGGATTCAGATCCACCGGTGCGGGGATAATAGGCCCGGTTGCCCCAGTTCTGATGCGCCCGGAAAAAGAACACCTGAACGCAGGCCTGACCGTTCGTCTCGAACAGACCGATCACGTCCGCCTCCGCCACGGTGTCGGGATTGATGCCCTGCGACGATTGCACATTGGTCATCGCACGGATGCGGTCGCGCAGGGCGGCGGCGCGCTCGAACTCCATATTCGCAGACGCCTCGGCCATGTCCTTCGCCAGATCCGATTGCAGACGGGTGGAGCGCCCCTGCAGATACTTCACCGCGTCCTCGACCAAGGCGCCGTAATCGGCCTCACTGATTTTCCCCACGCAGGGGGCGGAGCATCGCTTGATCTGGTGCAACAGGCACGGGCGGGTCCGGCTCTCGAACATCGAGTCGGAGCAGTTGCGCAGCAAGAACGCCTTTTGCAACGTATTGAGCGTTGCATTCACCGATCCGGCGGAGGCGAACGGCCCGAAATAGCGACCCTTGCGGGATTTCGCCCCGCGATGCTTGGTGATCTGCGGGTAGGCGTGATCGTCCGTGACGAGGATATTGGGAAAGCTCTTGTCGTCGCGCAGCAGAACGTTGTAGCGCGGTTTGAGCTGCTTGATCAGGTTCTGCTCCAGCAGCAGCGCCTCGGTCTCCGTCTCCGTGCGCAGGAACATCATCGAGGCGGTGTTGGCGATCATCCGGCCTATACGGGCAGTCTGGCCGACCAGTTTGGTATAGTTCGCAACCCGCTTGCGCAGGGATCGAGCCTTGCCGACATACAGAACCTCACCCTTCGCATCGAGCATCCGGTACACGCCGGGCGCATCTGGCAGGGTTTTCACATGGTCGGAAATGACCTGCACACCGGGGCGCACGCCATCCTGTGCGGTGCGCGCGCGACCTTCCTCGTCAAAGCTGTGCTGATTGTTGTGTGCCATTTGAGCAGTCTCGTGATTCTCGCCGCCGCTGCAATGCGATCCGTGATCTGACAAGGGAAAACCTGTCCACGATTCCTGTGGATAAGTCTGAGGACACCTTTGTGTGAACGTTGGATCACCCTTGTAAATAAGGCGTCGCCTTGGTTTGCCCAGTTTTTGGGCATCATTTCAAGTTATTGATTTCGTTTAATAAATAATTACGCCCTCGGTATATCTTTGAAAAACTTAAAGGAATCCAGACAGCCCGGTGACAGATATATGACACGTGGACAAATCAGCTCGCCACGAATCGGAAAGCTCACTCCACCCCCTGCACGTCCGGGGTTTTCCACGCAAGATGTTGCCCGCCGTCCAGACACAGAAGTTGCCCTGTAAGCCCGTCGACCGACAGGATGAACCGCAATGCGGCGGCGATCTCCTGCGGGTCCGATCCGCGCTGCAACGGCGTGGCCGCGCGTTGGTTTTCCCAATGTGCATCCGATTGCCGTGTGCCCTGCATCGTCGGGCCGGGCCCGATCGCATTGACACGCACGCGGGGCGCCAACCCCTGCGCCGCAGTCTGCGTCATCGTCCACAACGCAGATTTCGCTATGGTATAGGTCGTGAATTCCGGCGTCAGCTTGCGCACGCGCATGTCGCACATGTTCACGATAGCAGCCTGCGCCACCGGCTCCCCTGCAACATCGGTCACGGTGTCCGGGGCCTGGGCGGCAAAGGCCTGCGTCAACTGGAACGGCGCGCGCAGGTTGGACCCGATATGCCGGTCCCAGCTTTCCAGCGTCGCGGTTTCGAAATTGTCGTATTCGAAGATCGAGGCATTGTTGACCAACAGGGTCAGCGCTCCCCCCAGCGCATCACGCGCCCGACCGATCAGGGCCGCCGTGGCCTCGGCATCCAGCAGATCCGCCTGTACCGCGACGGCCCTGCCACCGGATGCGACGATCTGTTCCACCAGGGCGGCGGCTTCCTCCCCACTGGTATTGTAGTGGATCGCAACCGCCCAGCCATCCTGCGCCAGCGCCAGTGACATGGCCCGCCCCAGCCGCTGCGCACCGCCGGTAATCAATGCGTATCCCGGTTTCATGGGCACGTCCTCAATGAGTGTTCAGCAAAACCAGAACATAGCCCACATACGCGGCCACGAACGCGACACCCCAGATACGTGTCACGTTGAACCAGCCCAGCACGAACGGGATCAGCAGCAGCGAACTGCCCAGCATGACCCACAGGTCGAACACGAGGAAGCCAGCGGGCAACGCCAGCGGGCCGAAAAACGATGCAACGCCCATGATGGCCAGCAGGTTGAACACGTTCGAGCCGATGACATTGCCCAGAACCACGTCAGCCTGGCGGCGCAGGGTTGCCATGATCGTGGTCGCCAATTCCGGCAGCGAGGTGCCGACGGCCACCAGCGTCAGACCGATCACCGCCTCTGAAACGCCCAACCGGATGGCGATCGCCTCCGCGCCTTCGATCAGCAGGTTCGCGCCCAGCGGCAGCCCGACCAGGCCGACGATCAGAAACAAGGCGATCTTCAAAACCGGCATGTCAGGTTCCGCGTCTTCCAGCTCGGCCAGCTCTTCCTTTGGATCCATGCCTGCGTGACGCGCCGCATGGGCGGAGCGGTAGGCGTCGAACAGCACATATGCCAACGCGGCAAGCAGGGCGACGCCATGCCAGACACCCAGCGGGGCAACCGCGCACAGCCCGATGAACAGCACGCTCGCGCCGATCATCTGAACATAGCTGCGCCTTGTATCACACTCCTTCGTGTGGATCGTGGCCAGCAATGCGGGCAGACCGATCACCAACAGCACATTCGCGATGTTCGAGCCGACGACATTGCCATAGGCAATGCCCGGAAGGTTATCGAGCGCAGCTTTGATCGCGATCAGCAATTCCGGCGCGGACGTGCCAAATGCCACAATGGTCAGTGAGACGACCAACGCCGGGATCCCCAATCGAAGGGACAGCGCAACCGCGCCCCTTACCAGCAGATCGCCCGCGATGACCAGCAGGACCAGACCGCCCACAGTCATGATCAAATTCATGCCGTCTCCCTCGTATCGCTCTGATTGAGCGATCTTCCCGCAGATATGTAGGCGCTACCGTGCAACTGCAATCCGGCGCTAGCTGGTTTTGCCACAGGGGCAACTCTTGCCGATGACGTGGCCGCCACATTCGCGGCACACCCGCTTACGACGTCCGATCCCCAGCAGGCTGAGCTTTCCGAACATGCCCAATATGGCGATGAATGCCAGAAAAAGGACGACGATCTTGACGATCATTGCGGGGTCTCCGTCATGATTACAGGCCCCATCGTTGCCATTGGGCGCGCTCCTCGACCGCGGCGAGCAGATCGCTCACCCCCGGTGCACCCAGCCGCGACAGCAGAGGCCGCCGAGGGGAGCTGACACGGAATGCGATATTCTTGCCGAACACATCCTTCATCTTTGGCACCAGATGCGCAATGCCGTCGATCAGGCCGACCTCCTGCGCGCGTTTGCCGACCCAGATCTCACCCGTAAACAGATCGTGATCCGCCAGCCGCTCGCCCCGGCGGCCGCGTACCTGTGCGATGAAATTGTCGTGGATGTCCTTTTGCAGCGATTTCAGCCGCTCGATATCCTCGGCACGTTCGGGACGGAACGGGTCGAGCATCGACTTGTCCTCCCCCGCTGTATAAACGCGCCGCTCGATCCCGTGCCGCGCGATCAACTCCTGAAAACCGAAGCTGGCGGAGATGACGCCGATGGACCCGATGATCGAATTGTCATCCGCGAAGATCTGATCCCCCGCCGTGGCCAGCCAGTAGCCACCCGATGCGGCGACATCCTCGCAGAACGCATAGACCGGCACGTTCTTCTGCTCCGCCAGTCTGCGAATGCGCGCCGCGATCAACGCCGATTGCGCGGGGGAGCCGCCGGGAGAGTTGATCGACAGGGCCACCGCCGCCAGCCGGCTGGCCGCGAAGGCCTTTTCGATCAACGGGGCCGTGCCTGCATCGGACAGCGTCCGCCCGCCCAGCCCGCCGCCGGTTCCGATGGCACCGTGCAGCCTGACAACGGCGACGACCGGCTTGCGCTTCAGCCGCTTGCGCAATTTTTGAATTATGTTCATCCCACGCATCTAGGCTGCCTTTGCTGGAACGACAACCGTCGGGGATTGCACACTTGCCCCGGAATGTTAGATTCAACGCACGGTCACGCAAGGCCAGTCAGGCGGGGGATGGCAGATGCAGGACATGACGAAAATGGATCGCGAGTCGGTTTTGCGTATCCGGCTCGACGTATTGTTGCGCGAGCACCGTGATCTGGACACCGCGATCGTGGCGCTGGACGAATACGGCCGCGCCGACATGTTGACCCTGCGCAGGCTGAAGAAGCAGAAACTTGCCCTCAAGGACCGGATCGCCCGGATCGAGGATGAGATAACCCCCGATATCATCGCTTGAGTTTGCCCCGCGCGTGCCTATGGTGCGCCCTCATCGAAAGCGGGAGGTCGAGATGGAGCCTAAAGTCGGGATCATCATGGGAAGCCAGTCGGACTGGCCAACGATGAAGGCCGCCGCCGATATTCTGGATCAGCTGGGCATCCCATACGAGACGAAGATCGTCAGCGCGCACCGCACCCCGGACAGGCTCTGGGATTATGGCCGGGGCGCGGCGGGGCGCGGGCTGAAGGCGATCATCGCGGGTGCCGGCGGGGCCGCGCATCTGCCCGGCATGATGGCGTCCAAGACCCGTGTGCCGGTTATCGGCGTTCCGGTGCAGACCAGGGCCCTGTCCGGCGTGGACAGCCTGTATTCCATCGTGCAGATGCCCAAAGGCTTTCCCGTCGCGACCATGGCCATTGGTGCCGCCGGTGCCGCGAATGGCGGCCTGATGGCTGCCGCGATCCTCGCCAACGAAGATGCGGCTCTGGCCGAACGCCTGGACGCGTGGCGCGCCGATCTGTCCGCCTCGATCCCGGATGAACCTGTCGATGAGTGAGGCCCTGAAACCCGGATCGACCATCGGCATCCTCGGCGGTGGACAGCTTGGCAGAATGCTGGCGCTGGCGGCGGCCCCGCTGGGCCTGCGCGTTCACATATTCGAGCCGGGCGCGGCTTGCCCCGCCGCACAGGTCGCCGATGCCTGCACCACGGCCCCGTATCAGGATGAGGACGCATTGCGCGCTTTCGCCCAAGCCTGTGATGTCGTGACTTACGAGTTCGAGAACGTGCCGACCGCCGCACTCGACCTGATCGAAAGCCTGGTGCCCATCCGCCCGAACCGTCGTGCCCTGGCCGTGTCGCAGGACCGCATCGCGGAAAAGGAGTTCCTGCAAGGCATCGGCCTGAGCGTCGCCCCCTTCGCCGTAGTAGACGATGCCGCATCGCTGGAACAGGCGGTGGCCACGCTGGGCACTCCCTCGATCCTCAAGACGCGCCGCTTCGGCTATGACGGCAAGGGGCAGGCGCGGATCACCGACGCGACCCTGCCCGAAGTTACTGCCCCCAGCGTGCTGGAGGGATTCGTGGATTTTACTGCCGAAATCTCCGTCATCGGGGCGCGTGGGCTGGATGGCGCGACCGTATGCTTCGATCCGGGCCAGAACGTCCATCTGGACGGAATTCTGCATACCACGACGGTGCCCGCCCCCCTGCCCCGCAACCTGCAGACCGATGCGGTCCTGATTGCGGGTCGCATTCTGAATGCGCTGGATTATGTCGGGGTGATGGGCGTGGAACTGTTCGTCACACCGCAGGGCCTGATCGTGAACGAGATCGCACCGCGCGTGCACAATTCAGGGCATTGGACGCAGGATGCCTGCCTGACGGATCAGTTCGCCCAGCACATCCGCGCCGTGGCAGGCTGGCCGCTCGGCGACGGACAGCGACATTCCGATGCCGTGATGCTGAACCTGATCGGCACGGATGCCGACGACTGGGCGCAATTCGCAGCCGAACCGGGAAGTGCACTACACCTTTATGGAAAGTCCGAATGCCGGCCCGGTCGCAAGATGGGCCACGTGAACCGGATCACTGCCCGGTCACGGTGACGATCTCCTCCAACGCGCCGCCCAAACCCATATCACGCTCGAACTGGCCTGTTCGCAGGAAGGCCAGAACCTCTGCGATCACGACGGGATCGTTCATCATGAAGGTGTGGGTAACCGGCAGCACGATCATGTCGTCCATGCCCTCGACCTGCGTTTCCGTGACCGAAACCTTGCCATCGTCCGCACCCTCGATCAGGGCGGAGGTCACGATATTCACGGTCTGATTGCCCGCAATCACCCCCAGATCAAACGTGACAGGCCCCAGGCCAAGCGGGACGGAGGCGCGCCCCGTCCCCAACTGCAACCCGGCGGCCCCATTCATCCATTCGAATATGGGCAGATCGCCCAGCCGCTCCGCCAGTTCCGCCCCCTGGTTGGGCGGGGCCAGCATGACGACACGCCCCAAACCGTCGATCCACATCTCCGACAGATATTGCCGCAGAACGATCCCCCCCATGGAATGCGTCACAAAATGAACCGGCCGGGTGCCCTTACAGCCCGAAAGCCCCTCAGGCACGGCAGTCTCGGCAAGTTCGGGGATCGTCGCCTCGGTGGATGGATAGGTATGGTTCACCACATCGAACCCCTCGCGCCGCAGCACCGTTTCCATCACCAGCAGCGAGGCATCCGTGCGCGCCAACCCGTGCAACAGCACGACGCAATCGGCAAAAGCGGCGCTGGGAAGCATCAACAGGAGAGCAAGAATTCTTTTCATTCCTCTAAGATAGGCGCCTTCGCGAATTTACAATCTCTTGCGTCGCAAATGTATCCGGGCGAGGAAACGATATGCCCGATCGCTCCCCCCGTCTGGCCGTACGCGCCGTCATAGTAGAACGAAACCGCCTGTTTCTGGTGAACGCCTATCCCGGCGACAAATCCGACCTGTGGTGCTGCCCCGGGGGCGGGGTTGAGCGGCATGCAAGCCTGCAGGACAACCTGATCCGGGAATTGCACGAGGAAACAGGAATGCGGGTCGAGGTGGGCGCACTGCTCGCGATCTCGGAATTCCACGACCCGAACGGTGATTTTCATCAGGTCGATATGTTCTATCGCTGCACCATCGCCGACGGTCAGCCGTCGCATGACTGGTTCGACGCGCAAGGGGTGGTCGACAGGTGGCGGTGGGTCACGCAGGCCGAACTGGGCGGCTTGCGTGTAAAACCCGATTGCATGGCCGAAATGGCATTCGGACCGGACGGGCCGATCCTTCATGACCCGTTGGAGCCGATCGTGCCCTAGGGTGTGGACTCATTGATCAGCAATCCAGATGCGGATCGCTGCGAGCTTGATGGCTGCCAGGAAGTTCTCC
>NZ_JACJUQ010000009.1 GCF_014235845.1 Pontivivens nitratireducens
GCGGCAGCTTCTCTGCCAGAAGCTCCAGCTTGGGGAACAGCGCATCGCGATGCGCGGCAGGCAACGCCCAGAACACCAGCAGCGGGAAAATCACCCGCTCGATGATGTTGTAAGCGCCGGGGATCAGGTCGGTGTGAAACACGTAGCGCCCCATGACACTGCCGACCGAGATCAGCATCATCAGCGTCAACGCCGTTCCCGCGCCAATGGCGGCAAGGCGGTGTTCAAAAAGACCAAGACTGGATCGGAAGCTCATATCATCCCCTCACATCAAACTCGGCAGCCATGTCACGATGCCGGGGACGAAGATCATCACCAGCCCGCAGATCACCGCGGCAAACAGGGCAAAGGGAAACGCGCTGCGAAACACCGGCCCGACCGACACCTTCTCCGCCGCGGCGGCGGCATAGACGGCCAGCCCGACCGGCGGCGTCAGCAGCCCGACCGAGATCATCAGCATCGCCATGACGCCGAACCACAGCGTGTCGATCTGCGCCGCGTCGATGATCGGCATCAGGATCGGAACCATCAGCACGATGACCGCCGCACTTTCCAGGAACATGCCCGCCACGAAGACCACCAGCAGCAGCAACGCGATCAACACGCTGGGCTGATCCATCAGCGGCTCGGCAATTTCCAGAAGCATCCGGGGCACGCGCGAAAAGGACAGGAACCGGGCGAAGATCTGCGCCCCGATCACCAGCATCATCAGCATGGCGGTGACCTTCACACTCTCCGCCAGGGCCTGCCCGAAATCCTTCACCGTTACACGTCGCATGGCGAACATGCCCACGACCGACAGGAACGCGCCGAGCGCCCCGGCCTCACCCACCGTGTCGACGCCGCCGTAAATAGTGCCAAAGACCATGACCATCAGGAAAACCACGAAACCGACCGCCGTCAGGGTGCGAAGGGTGATCCGGTCATCGGTCGTGTCGCCCGCTGCCTTCGCCCCATCGACCGCGCCCGGCTGAACCTTGGCGAACAGACGCAGGCAAAGCATGTAGACGAGGATACAGACCAGCGCCGGGCCGAGCGCCCCGATGAACATGTGCCCGATGGGAACCAGCGTAAGCGAACCATAGATGATGAACACGATGCTGGGCGGGATGATCGCGGACAGCGACCCCGAAACCGCAGCCAGCGAGATCGAGAATGTCCGGGTATATCCGACCCGCTCCAGCTCCGGCCCGGCCAACGATGACAACGCGGCGGAGGACGCGGACGCGGACCCCGATACCGCCCCCAGCATTCCGCCGGTAATCAGCGTGGCGACCCCCAGCGGATAGCGGCGATACCCCACGAGGCGGTGGCCCACGCGAAACAGGTCCAGAATGACGCCCCCGCGCACCAGCATCTGCGCCATGAGCAGATAGAGCGGGATGATTGACAACGAATAGGTGGACGCCGTGTAGAACACATCCTGACCGACGATGCCCGAAAGGGCCCGGAACCCCTCGGTCCACAGGACGATCCCGACGATCCCGGCACCCAGCAGGCAACTTGCCACCGCCTGCCCAAGGACGAGGAACGACAGGAACCACCCGAGCACGAACCATATGATGACGACGTGTGACATCGACTTCCGCTTACTTGAAATGTGAGAGATCTGGCGGGCACCTATGCGCGCCCGCCGATGGGTCAGCCTCGCTCAATCGCCAAATTCCGGCGCCAAATTCCGGCGCCAAATTCGGTGCCAAACTCAGGCACCGGACTCAGGCGGCTGGCTCAGTCGGCCAGATATTCCGCCACGCCGTCCGGCAGCGCGCCGCCCTCGGCCTGAATCAGCTCGGCATAAAGCTGGGCCGTGGCGCGCGCGGGATGACCCGCCGCCTCGGTCTTCTCGATCCAGTCGACCCAGGTCTGGCGACCCGCATCCGCGATATGATCCTGCATCGCCTGCGACAGATCGTTGATCGAGACAAAGCTGCCGCCGTCATTGGTGGCGGATTCCTCCTGCACCTTGACGCCGTTCTCGTTCCACTTGTTCGCATTGAACAGCGCGATCTCGCGGGCGGTCTGGTCGAACACCTGCTGGTTTTCCTCGCTCATGCGATCCCAGGCCTCGTCGGAAATGGCCAGATAGCTTTCCCAGTGTCCGATCGACAGATCGACGATGGAATGGCGCAGCAATTCCTGGATCGAATAGGACGGCCAGTCGGAAATCGCGATGATGATGCCGTCGATGGTCTTTCGTGACAGGGCCTCATAGGCTTGCGGCCCCGGCAAGGTCACCGGTGTTGCCCCAAGGTTTTCCAACGCAATGGTGTGCAGGGCCGAGCCTGCGCGCAGCGGCGTTCCGGTGAAATCCTCCGGCTCTGCCAGAACCTTGGACGTGGTCGAGATCGAGTAAGGCCCGGTCGCGCCAAGCGCAGGGGTTTCTGGAATTCCTGCGCGACACACCGCATCTCTTCACGATGCTGCATGAGGGCGAATTTCATACCCGCGAGGGGTTTCGCCGTCACGTCGAACTGCAAACCAACAGCTATCTCGGAGCGATGCAGCGTGAAGCGCGGCTGGGTCATTTACGCTTTGAAACCAGGGACCAGCTTCACGTGGTCTGCCGGATGCTCATGTCATCGAGGGACTACATCTCTGCCCATTACTGCATGCGCGACGGCAAGGTCGTGGCACCGCCGCCGCATGTCGTGGACAGCTATATGACCTTCGTGGTCGGGGGGTTGTTCAAGAACGCCGGGAAAATCCGCACGGGTGATCTGCGCTGAAACCCCTTGGGCGTGGGTGTTCTCGCTCACAGACTACGGTTGCCTGTCGAAAACACGACAGGTCTGGCATCATGGTAGAGGGTGTAGAACGCCTCACCCCCCCGGCCCGTACCTGCCGCGATATGCCCGATACGCCTTTCGTCGGACAGCCCGCGCAGGTCCCCGAAGGCATCGGCGAGATCCCTCATCCGCCAGCCGAAATCCGCCAGGTTCAGATCCAGTGAGCGGCGCAGGGATCCCTCTTCCTCCACCAGCAGCAGCTTTATGTCGTGCAACGGTCCGGCAGACATCGCCTGTCGCATCGTCGCGGCGAACATCTCCCTGACCGGCCCCTCCGGGATCACCGTATTCACAAGCGCGAACCGGGCCTCGGCCGGCAATTCGCTCCTGTCGAAATACAGGTTCGTGCGACAATCGGTGCCGCGCCATTTCAGGGCCATGAACCGGACGCCCCCAATCGGGGAGCGTTCAGCGAATTCCAGATAAGCCTTGCATACCGGCTGCTGTCCCGGCTCGAACCCGAAATGCACATCGGTCGCCATGCCCAGATAGGGCACCAGGGCATCGACATCCGTTGCACCCAGCTCGGAACAGATCGTCTGGAAACTGCGCTTCGCTCCCGGCAGCAGCGCCCGGCGCGGCGCGGATACCAGCAATCGGCCGTCACTGACCTGATCGCCTGATATTTTTACCGACCGCTCTATCATGCATGGGCCGTCCAGACGGGCCAGCACGCGCAGGAATCCGGCTTCGTCCATCACTCCAGATCGAGCAGGCAGCGATGGCCCGCCGGCAGCACACCCTCGGGATTCGGCAGTTCCACCCGGACGCCGAACGTGCCGGAGGCCGCGTCGAACACCCGATCGCGTACCGTGACTGTCCCCTGATAGACCCCCCCGATCGGCGGCGCGGGGCGGATGGTGACGTTCTGCCCCTCCGCCACCTCAGCGAACAGTTCGACGGGCAGAAACGCCTCGACATGCAGCGGGTCCAGTTGCACGAGGCTGGTGACATAGCCGTCGGAGGTCAGATATTCGCCGCTGGTCAGGCGCCGCTCGAACACCAGCCCGTCAATGGGCGAGCGGATGATGCGCTGGTCCAGCGCCGCGCGGGCACGATCCAGCTCCCGCGCCGCGACGTCCTGCTCCAGTTCGGCCTGTGCGACAAGCGATTGCGCGGTGACCAGCTCCGCCTCGACCTCCGCCATGGCGTCCTGCGTGGTGACGCCCCGTTCCATCAATTCGCGGGTCCGCTCATATCGCCCTTGGGTCAACTCCAGCCGGGCGCGTTGCGCGTCGAGCGCGGCGTGCGAACTGGCGCGGGCCTCCAGCAAACCGATGGTCGCGACCTCGAATTCCGACGTCAGCTCCGCAATCACGTCGCCCGCCGCGATTTGCTGCCCGCGCCGCACGTTGACCTGCGCCAGCAACCCGGCGACCGGGCTGCCGACCTGGACCAGCTCCGCCGGGTCCATCACGCAGTCGAAACTCTGCTGTGCCAGGGCGGGGGTGGCGAGGATGGTGAATGTCAAAGCGAGGTATTTCATGCGCCGACCCTACTGCGCCCGTCAGGCCGAACCAAGAGCCTCATTCCAGTTCCCCGGAAACCGCCAGCGTGCGCGACAACTGCCGGTCCTGTTCCAGCAGGTCGCGGCGGGCCTCGGCGTGCAGGGCCTCGACGTTTTTTTGCCGCAGCCGCAGCACCCATCCGGCGGAGGACGCGCCCAGCAGCCGTGACATCACCTGCCCGGCGCGGCGCAGGTTGGCGGCCCCCTTGCCGCGCATCAATTCGTCTTCGAGGCTCAGGAACGCCTCCACCCGGCCCGGTTCGCCCTGCCGGCCGCACCGCCCCTCCAACTGCCTGTCCACACGACGGCTGTCGTGCCGCTCGCTCAGGATCACGGCGAGGCCACCTGCCTCCGGCACACCTGCGCCCAATTTGATGTCGGTGCCGCGCCCGGCCATGTTGGTGGCGACCGTGATGCGGCCCGCCTGCCCCGCCTCTGCGATCACCGCGGCCTCGTCCGCATCCTGCGCGGCTGACAACACCTGATGCGGCAATCCGGCCTCAGCCAAACGGGCGCTGGCCTGCTGCGACGCGGTGACGGAGCGTGTGCCGATCAGCACGGGCATCCCGGCCTCATGAAACTCCCGCGCGCGCGCGGCGATGGCCTGCCATTTGCGACTTTCCGTCGTGAACAGGCGATCCCCGGCGAAGCGTCTGATATCGGGCTTGTTCGTGGGAATCTTCGTCACGGCCAGCCGATAGACGGACCAAAGCTCCCACGCCGCATCGCGGGCCGTGCCGGTCATGCCGCCGACATGGGCATAACGGCGGAACAGGCGCTGATAGGTGATGCGGCTCAGGGTTTCGCGGGCCTTGGTGATCTCCAACCCCTCCTTCAGCTCGACCATCTGGTGCAAGCCATCGGACCAACTGCGATCCGCCATGACGCGGCCGGTATTCTCATCCACGATCTGCACCTTGCCGTCCATCACCAGATAGGCCTCACCCGAGTGATAGATGTGCAGCGCGTTCAGGGCCTGCACCACGGCATGTTCGCGGATCACCGGAATGCCGAAGGCATCCTCGCGCCCCTCCGCGATCTCATCCAGATGGTCCAGACCGGCGGGGCGCATCTCGATCCGGCGCAAACCGCGGGGGATGCGGTAATGCTCCCCCTCGATCAAGTCCGTGGCCACCTGCATCGCCTCACGAAACAGCGCCTCGTCAAAGCCGCCTTCCTCCGTTTCTCCGCCTGAAATGATCAGCGGGGTCCGGGCCTCGTCTATCAGCACGGAATCCGCCTCGTCGATGATCGCGACATGCAGCCCGCGCAGGCGCAACGGCTCGGTTCCGGGGCGCATCAGGCGGTCGATCTTTCGGCGCAGATTGCCGGGGCTGCGGCGCAGCACGGCCCGGTCGCGCAGATAGTCGAAGGCGATCTCCTTGTTGGTGCCATAGACGATATCGCTGCGGTACAACGCCCGGCGCAGGTCGGCGTCCTGCCCCTCCTGCACCACGCCGACGCTCAGCCCGAAAAAGGCGTAGAGCGGCGACATCTCCTCCGCATCGCGGGCGGTCAGATAGTCGTTCACGCTCATCACATGCACGGGGCGACCGGCCAGCGCGGCGGTGGTCACGGCCAGCGTGGCGCACAGCGTCTTGCCCTCACCGGTGCGCATTTCCGCGATCTGGCCGCGCAGCATGGCCCAGGCACCCAGCACCTGAACGTCGTAGTGACGTTTGCCAAGGACACGGTCCGAGGCCTCGCGGATCAGGGCGAAGGCCTCCCCCGTCACGCGCAGAGGCAGGCGGTTCGGCACCTCGCGCAGTTTCAATGCGACGGCACGCCCCGACGCCTGCAATTCACCCTCATCCATCGCGGCGAAGCGGTCCTGATGCCGTCGTACCGCCCGCAGAATGCCCCGCAGGCGCCACGCCCGCAGGCGCGCACCGCGTGCCATGACGCTGGCCTGCACACCGATCAGCCAGCGCTCGACCGGGCCCTCCTGAACATCCGCACGCTCGGGGTAATCCAGCGCGGCGGGCAGGCGCAGCGGCGCATTCATACCGAGAACTGCCGCAGGAACAATTGCCGAACCGCCCGCCACAAGCGCCAGCCATAAGGCTCCGTCCCGTGGTCGAAGCGGACCAGCGCCCGTTCACCGATCCGGTGCACGGGCATGTCCTGGCTGGGCGCGACCTCGAACTGAAACACGGATTGGATGGTGCCCAGTGGGCTGCTCGCCTCGGGGTTCAGGACGAACGCGCCGCCGCCCGCCGTGGACAACCCTCGGGATGGCAATTCCGCCCGGCTTTCAGGCAGTTCCGACAGCAACCGCGCCGGAATGCTCCGCTCCAGATCGCCCTGAAACCGGATGGAGACGGACCGCGTCCGACCGCGCACCAGCTCCGCACTGTCCTGCCCGACGGCCACGCGCAGGCGCAGCGGACGGTCGTCGATCAGATAGCCGATGACGGCACCCTGCTCCAACCGTTGCCCCGGCAGATCCTCGGCCCCCGGCACGACGACCGTTCCCGCGACGGGCGCGCTCATCCGCAGCGCGTCGGAGCGCACCGCCACATCTGCAAGCTGGCTTTCCAGCAGACGCACCTGTTCGCGCATCACCCCCGCCTGCACCCGGTCGAGCACCAGAACCGATTGCAGGCGCAACCGCATCTCGGCCAATCGCGCCTCGGCCAGGGCGCGTGCATTGTCCAGCGCCGGTTCGTCCATCGTGATCAGGTGCCCGCCCGCAGGCACTAGGCCCGAGGGCGCCACATCGCGCACGACGCCAGCGGTCGCGGGCCGCAACAGCGCATCGTTGTCCAGCCAGACGATGCCATGCGCCACCGTGCCATAGGGGGCAGGAACCCAGAACAGCAGCCCCCCGATCAAGCCGAGCGTAACGGCCAGCGTCCCCCACCCCTGCCAGCGCCGCGTGCGCAGATCCGGCGTCGTCGCCAGCCATTTCAGCCCCTTCCACAGCGGCGAGACGAAGGTGTTGTACAGCGCCCACAGCGCCAGGATGATCCCGATAACGAAGAATTTCGACGCGATGAACAGCGCGATCGCGAAGCTGATGAAGATGCGGTAGATGAACGCCGCGATCGCATAGCTCAGCAGCCATTTCGCCTCACCCCGCCCCGTCACCGGGTTCTTGGCGGTGTCGATCCGCAACAGGTGACGCTGCACCAGATACCAGAAATACTTGTTGGATCGCTGCCCCAGCCCCGGAATCTCGATCAGGTCCGAGAACACGAAATAGCCGTCGAAACGCAGCAGCGGATTGCCGTTGAACAGCAGGGTGGACACGCCGCCGATCAGCATGACGTTCCACGCAAAGGCCCGCGCCAACCCCGGCTCCGCGCTCAACCAGAACATCAGGGCCAGACTGGCCAGCGCCAGTTCCACCATGATCCCCGCGCCCCCCACGACCGCCCGCCGCCATTTCGAGGCAAACGCGGCGGAGGCGGAGGCATCGACATAGGGCACCGGCATGAAGACGAGGATCATCACCCCGATCTCATGCACCTCACCCCCCCAGACCTTGGACGCATAGGCGTGCCCCAGTTCGTGCACCGCCTTGACCAGAGGATAGGCCAGCACGATCAGCAGGATGTTGTCCGCCGCCAGCACCCTGTCGCCGATACTACCAGTCAGCGCGCCCCAGTTGAGTATGGCCAGCACCAACCCGGCGGCCACCAGCATCACCCACGCGATGAAGCCCGCCACGGTAAAGAACGGGCGCGCCAGCGGCAGCGTCGCCTGCAAAAAGGCATCGGGATCGAACAGCGGCAAACGCAAGGCCAGCGGATTGCGAATCCTCTGCAACATCGAGGAGCGTTCCTGCTGCGCGTGCCGCCGGCCGATCTCCTCCACGTCCGGGGTCAGATCGCTGGCGATCAGATCCGCGCCGTGCAGCTGGCTGAGCAAGCGGATCGTCTCGCCCTGCGTGGGCGGCTCATCCCCGAAGCGGGCGCAGGCCTGCTCCCAGATCTCCTGCATCCGCCTGCGGCCGTTCATCATCGACAGCATGAAATTGGCGGCAGGCGTCACCCGGTTGTATTTCCCGGTGGTGTGATCCTGAACCACGAACCAGACCTCGCCGCGAAACTGCTGGCGGTGAATGTCCACATGCCCACGCAGCCGCGGTTTCAGCGGGGCGATCCTGTACCAGTCGGCGGAGAGGAAAGATTGCGCCATGGGCTACTCCACCAGTCCCATCTGCCACAGCTTCAGCCGCGTCCAGTCGCGGATCGGGCGCGACCAGATCGCGATCACGCGGCGGTCGGTGTCGATCAGCAGACGGCCCGCCCCCTCCATCCCCGGACGCAGGGCGCTCAGATCGCCCGAGGGGGTCGCCTTGACCTCGAACACGGTCTGGCCGTCGCGGTAGCGGGCCACGGGAGTGATGGCCGTGATCTCGAACGGAAAGGTCGTCTCGGGCAGGGCGGTGACGCGCAACTCACCGGTCTGGCCGACCTCGACGTCGCGGATCTGGCGCTCGTCCACATCCAGAATGACGCGGTATTCGCCATCGGGCGCGATGGACAGCAACGGCTCCCCCCGATCCACGGCGGAGCCTATCGACTGGCTCAGATCGCCTGACACGATCAGACCGTCGAACGGGGCGCGCATCCGCGTTCGCTCGACCTGTTCGTCGATCAGCGCGATCTGCGCGTCCGCCTGTTCGATCTGACTGGCGCGGATCCGGGTTTCGGCGCGGTCGCGCGCGGCGACGGCGCTGTCGAACTCGATCTGTTGGCGCGCCCGCGCCGTGACCAGACGCAAGCGTTCCAGCGCCAGTTCCCGATCGTCGAGCCGGACCAGCAGGTCACCCTGCGCCACACGATCCCCCGGCCTGACGGGGGCCTCCGCCACGAAGCCGTCAAAGGCCGGCGCCACGATGCGCTGCACCGCCCCCTCCACCCGCGCATCCGCGCTGATGCGGTAATCGGCGCGCAACAGCCAGAAGGTCGCGACCAGCAGAACCAGTATCGCGAGCAGCGCCTTGCGCCCCAGATAGCCCGGCCCCACCAGCCGCGCGAACTGGGTGCGCACCACCTCGCCCGCCTTGGTGATGATCCAGCGATCGGCGCGGCGCTTTTCCTCCAGCACCGGCGCGATGACCGTGGCGACGGCCTCCAGCATGTCCAGTTCGTCCTGCGCGAAGGGATTGTCGACGGGCCGCTCGAACGTGATGGCCCCGACAAAGGCATCCCGCGCCCAGAGCGGCACAGTGAAGATATGGCCCGCCCCCTCCGCCTGCCCCAGCTGGGCATGGGCGCGGGTCGCCATCACGACCTCCGTCTCATCGGGCCACAGAACGGTGGCACGCTGGTCCACCGCCTCATCCATCGCTCCGGCGAGCTGCCGGATCAGGGCCATGCGGCGGGAAAACTGGGCGGAGTGGCTGACCGCCGCGACCCGCGTGCGCCCAAACCGCCGCAGCCCGAGCGAGACCCGATCGCACCCGAACCGCGTGGCAAGGTCGGTGACCGCCGCGCGGGCCGCGGTCGGAAAGGCCTCCCGCTCCGCCACCGTGACGACAGCGTTGAGCGCATGGACCGCCTGCTCATGCCGCTTCGCATCTGCGCGCGATTGCTCGGCCCGCATCGCGTCGCGCATCCAGGCGGCACCCCATTGCAGATTGCGCATCGTGTGGGACAGGATGCCCCTGTCCGCGGGTCGCATCTCCAGCCCGACCAGCCCCAGAACGGTTCCGTCAACCTCCAGCGGAACGGCGGCGGCAACGGCCCCGGCCTGTCCCTGCTCGGGCATCCTGCCCCGCACGACCGCCCTGCCCTGATCGTGGGCAGATCTGGCGGCGGAGATCATTTCGGAACCGGGGCTGCGAGCCTCGGGCGTGGTGCCGATCAATACGGGCGATCCGTCGCGCATCAGGAAAACGCTGCAGGCGACCGGGGCGGCACCGGGCATATCCTCGACCCGGGCCAGCATCAGAGCGGTCCACGCCGTGGCCGCATCGTGCAACCCCTCCGCCGTGACCAGCGCCCGCCAGGGGCTCTCGACCCCCTCCGCGATGCGGGTCTCGGCGGTCACGGTTCGTCGGCGCTCAGCGGACCGTGCCGCGTCTCGTATTCGCGCAGCACACCGGTCAGGATCGAATTGAGCCTTTTGGCCGCATGCGGTGTCAGGATCATACGGTTGGTCAGATCGACACGCACATTCGACCCATCCCCCAGATTCCAGGTCCGATTGGTGCCAAAGAACAGCTCGATCTGTTCGCGTGTGCCCTGAATGTTGACGACATTGGCGAAATTGGTCGCCATGTCGTCATCGTTCCAGTCAACCGTGCCGGCGGAAGTGCCTTCGTTCATCGCTTCGTTCGCTCCCTGCGTTGCGACGCCACCGTAACGCCCGCCGCGACAAGGGCAACACCCCCCATCGTATCCTCGATCAGCCAGTCCGCATCGTCGAGGTCCGGGGTCTCCTCCACCGGGGGGGCATCGGCGCGGGGCGCGTCCTCACCGCTGACGATCCACAAACCACCCATGTCATCGACATAGGCAAACAAGGTGCCGTCGCTGTCAAAGAATTCCAGCGCGATCTCCGCCCCACCATTGGTCGATTGAACCGGGATCTGCGTCGCCTCGAAGCGGCCAGTCTCCTCGTTGAAGACATAGGCGGGAACCGCCCCGTCCTCCCGCGTGTCGAGGGTGATATGCGCCAGTGGACCGCGCTCGATGACGGTTTCACCGGACAGCCCGCCGATAACCTCACCACCCTCTGCACCGCAGGTCGCCATCAGACCCGGATCCGCCGCGCAGATCGCATCGCTCAGCGCATCGAGGCGCGTGCCTTCGACCTCCGGTGTGGCGTGCAGCAGGTCACGGCTAAGGCCAAGGTCCAGCGCGCCGAAGCCTGAGAGCCGCTCCAGCCCGATCTCCGCGAAGGCGGTGGCCCCCATCGCAGGCTCGACCATCGGCATCAGATCGTCATAGCGGGCCTGAATTCTGGCCGCGACCGGTGCGACTGGTTGCGTGCTTGGGCCGTTGAACGACAAACGCACCATCCCCTCGGGCAGCGGATCGACATAGTCGGTCAGAGTGCTGGCCACGAACACGAAGTCTACATCGCGCCGGTCGGCCAAACGCTCCGTGCTGTCCGCCATGAAGATGCTGTCCGCCTCGACAGCCCCGCCGAGGATCGCGCGGCCCGCGCCCATGATCAGGCCCTGACCCGCGCGTGCCCCGGCATCTGCGTCGGCTATGAACTGTCCCTCATCGCCCAGAATGATGTCCGCGCCGGTTCCCGTGTCGATCAGATCGACGCCGGTGCCGCCGACGACCAGGTCGTCACCTGCCCCGACATAGATCAGGTCACCGCCGCCCAGCCCGTTCGCCGTCACACCGGCGAAGCGGACAGCCCAGCCACCAACGGTGTCGGTCGTGCGCAGCGAGACCGTTCCGGCATCACCGATCACCAGATCGCCCAGATCGGCGGCGCTGTTGCCATGCGCCTCGATATAGTCGTCGCCCATGCCGCCGATGATGATATCCGCACCCGATCCGGTGACGATCACGTCCTTCGTACCCAGCGTCTCATCTATGCTGGAGACGAGTTGCAAGGCGATGGGCACCGCATTCGCCGCGACGACACCGCTGCCGCCCCGTGCCCGGCCGTTGTCGCCCAGGATCACGTTGTCACCACCCCCGGCGGAGATATTGTCCTCACCCAGACCACCGATAATCAGGTCCGCGCCATCCCCGGTCAGCACCTGATCGTTTCCGGCGCCGGTCGTGCCGCGCGATTGTGCGTCGGTGACAATATAGCGGCCATCCACGCCCAGTGTCCGCAGGTGCAGAATGCCGGAATCCGCCAGAACCACGTTGGAGGCATCGCCCGCCGCCGTCGCATAGAGCTGCAAGACATCCGCCCCGGCCCCGCCGATCACGATATCCGCGCCATCGCCGGCGGTGACGTAATCCGCCCCGCCCAGCGAGACCTGATCGCTGATCGCCATGCTCAACCGGATCGGTGCGTTTCCGGCACCCGGTATTCCTGTCGCCTCACCCACCAGCGCGCCGGCATCGGCAAGCGCGATGTTGTCACCCGCGCCCAGGCTGATCTCATCCCCGCCAACGCCGCCGATCACCAGATCGGAGCCGCCCATGGTCATGATGACGTCACCGCCGCCCGTCTCCGGCGCGAGGGATTGCATCAGCGTCACGATGTAATCGCCGTCTGCCTCCAACGCGCGAACCTGGATACGGCCCTCATCGCCCAGAACGATATCGGCCATGTCGGCGGCGGAATAGCCGGTGATGATCCGGTCGCCATCCGCGCCCCCGATGACGATGTCACGCCCCTCACCGGTGATGATCTGGTCCGCACCACCGATCGTGAAGTCGGTGCTGCGCGCCTCGACCAGCGCGATGGAAGCACTTCCCGAATAGACCGTATCGGTCAGGCTACCGGTCAGGACGCCGCTGTCGCCGATGGCGATGTTGTCGCCCGCGCCCAGGTCCAGCTCATCCACATCGGCGCCGCCGATCACAATGTCCGATCCGGCCCCGGTCTGGATGATATCCGCCCCGCCGCGATCCGCATTCACCGTCGCGATCTCGCTCAGGATATAACGCCCGCTCCCGGTCAGGGCGCGGAAATCGAGCACGGCATTGTCACCCACGACGATGTTCGCGCCCCCGTCCGAGACCACTTCGTCCGAGTTTGAACCGCCCACCACGATATCCGAGCCAGAGCCGGTGGTGATTGTGTCCGATCCTGCATTCGCCACATCGCCGGTCACGATCCGCACCAGCGAGATCGGAGCCGCCCCCCCTCCGAGGGTCTGTGTCAGGCTGCCGGTCAAGGTGCCGGTATCGCCCAGCACGATGTTGTCGCCCTCACCCGCCGTCACGTCGTCGGAACCCGCGCCACCGATCACGATGTCCGCGCCGCCCTTCGTCACGATCACGTCGTTGCCGCCGACCGCATCTTCGAAACTGGCCGCAACGTTCAGAATATAAACCCCGCCGACCGAGGCTTCACGCAATGTCAGCACGGCATTGTCGCCCGCGACGATATCGCCCTTGTAGCTGCCGCCACCATCGGTCGAGATGAACGCATCGTCGCCCGATCCCATGATGACGATATCCGCCCCGGCACCCGCCGTGATGATATCGTTGCCCGCCAGCGAACTGCGACGGCTTTCCGCCCGCTCCAGCCGGATCGGGGCGGCACCGGACAGCGGATCCAGCGTGGTGGAGCCCGTCAGAACGCCCGCGTCACCGATGGCGATGTTGTCGCCATCACCCAGTTGGATCGTATCCTGACGCGCGCCGCCCAGAACGATATCGCCGCCTGCGCCGGTGGTGATCTCATCCACACCACCGACGGTTTCGTCCGTGGTTTCGGCAAAGGTCAGGATCGGGCGTGCGTCCGTTGCCATGTCCGTGCGGAACACCAGACGGGCATAGTCGCCCGCGACGATATCCCCCGCATCCGAGGTTGCGCCGTCGCCATCCGTCAGGATCCGGTCGGAACCCAGACCGCCCATCACGATGTCGTAGCCGCTGCCGCCTGTCAGAACGTCCGCGCCGCCGGCGGCCACATCCGTTCCCACGATGGAGGTCAGCGCCATCGGCAAACCTGCCGTCGGGGTCACGCCCGCGGTCCCCTCGATCCGGGCATAGTCGCCGATCACGATGTTGGTGCCGTTGCCCGCCGTCACACGGTCATCGCCCGCGCCGCCCATCAGAATGTCCGCCGCACTGCCGCCGAACAGGAAGTCCTCGCCGCCGATCGTGACCGCCAGGCCACCGATCGCCACCGCGTAGGCCCCGTCGAAATCGACATAGCCGTGATCGCCGAACGCGATGTTCGCATCCGCACCGACATCGATGCGGTCCGCGCCCTTGCCACCCATGACGATATCCGCACCCTCGTTGCCCGCGACGGTATCGTCACCGCCAAAGTCAAAGGTGCGGCTTTCCACACGGCTGACATTGCCGGTCGTGCTCAACCGCAGAGTTCCGGCCAGCTGATGGATGTAGCCATAGTCGGCCAGGATGATATCCGCGCCCGTGCCGCCGTCGATGCTGTCATCACCCGGCGCGCGGGTGTCGGCGCTGTCGAATTCCGGCGTCATGTTGACGGAATTATCCACGATCAATTCGCGGCTCAGAACTTCGACGCGGAAACCTGCATCGCCGTAGATGTGGTCGTTGCCGCCCTGCCCGTCGATCCGGTCATCGCCCGAACCGCCCGCGATATGGTCGCCCCCTTGCGAACCCGTAATGGTGTCGTCCCCGACCCCGCCATAGATCGTCAGGCCCGCGCTCTGCACGCCGCTCGCATCAATGATATCCGCGAAGTCGTTGGCATCGTAGCCCACCCCGCCATTGACCGCGTCGAAGCTGAGAGCATTGCCGTTCACGGCGCCGCCCTCCCAATTATAGCGCGCGCCGTCCGTGTCGGTGTCGCCATAGACCACGAACAGCGTATCGGCGGTAATGTCGTTGACGGTGATCCGGTCGGACCCACCACCGCCGTGCAGCAGTGTGATCGCCGGTGCCGTCACCCCGTCCGCCGTGGCGTTCGAGCCGTCGACGGTGAACTGATCGTTGCCCTGACCCAGCAGAACCTCGGTCACTTCGATCTGCTGGAAGCTGACGCCGCGATCATAGGTCTTGAAGATCGGCGCATCCGGCGTGCCCTCGTTGAAGGTCAGCGTCCCCGTGCCCATGCCCAGTCCGTTGACCAGCGTGCGCGAGATTCCGTTCGCATCGACGATATTGCGCATGAAGCCGGAATCCACCGCCACCGAGGTGTCGTTGTGGATGAAGACGCGGTCGGTCTGCTGCGTCTCGTCGATCACCACGTTGATGTCGAGAGGCCCGCTGTCACGCTCCGTCGGCAGCATCACGGCATGGCGGATCTCACGCCCCGTGGTCGGCCCGCCGTCGATGATCAGCGGTCCCGCGATCTTGGAGGTGGTGTGCGGCTCGGTCGCGAACACCTTGGTCACATAGCTCAGGCTGGCGGGCACGAAGTCCGGGTCCGCCTCCAGCGTGACCGTGACCTCCTGATCCCAGTTGTCCGTGGTGAACGTCACCTGCGCGACCGTGGTGTCGAGCGTGGCGGCCCCGGTTTCCGTGGCGACGGTCATGCCGCCGGCCAGTTCGATCCGGCTGCCGTCCTGCACAATCGCGCCGATCGCATAGGCGCCGTTATTATCCGCCGTGCCCGTCACGTCGAAGTTTTGACCGATGGCAAAACCGTCGGTGCGGAAATCCCCGCCATCCGTGCGCACGATATAATCCGGCCCGTCCGTCACGTGCACGAACTGCAACGCCCCGCTGAACAGCGCCAGCTGGTTCAGCACGACACGCCCGCCCGCGACGACCCGCGTCTGGCCGTCATCCGCGATGTTGATCACGACATCCTGCGTCGGCGCCTTGGTCAGACGCAGAGTGTAGGTATCGGTCTCTCCGGCTTGATCTATGATCAGGGTGTCACCGTTGCTTTCGCGCACGATGACGCCCGCGCTGTCCCCATCCGAAACCGTCACGTCCAGGAAGCTTTCGCTCGTGGTGTCATAGACCCCGCCCGAGGTGGTCACGGCGTGGGTGATCCGAATGCCCTCGCTGTTCTCGACGATGCCGTCCGCCTTGGCCGTTACGGTGACGGTCTGTGCCTGATCCCAGTTCGACGCGTCGAAGCTGAGCACCCGCTTGGAATAGGTCAGATCGCCGGAATTGCTGTCATCGGTCAACGTGACCGTCACCACCTCACCCGGATTGGGTTGGCGTGTCAGGCGAATGTCGTAGGTGTCCGTGATTTCGGAGCCTGAGACGCCCTCGTGCAGATAGGTATCGGTGCCGGTCTGCGTGATCAGCAGTTCCGGCTTGTCATCGTCCAGCACGGTGACTTCCGCATTCTCGACCTGCGCCTGATCGAAGTTCGCGTCCTCGGACTGCACGCCATGGCTGATCTGGACCAGCTTCTGACCCTCCTGCGCCGCGTCCTGCGCCGCCTCGACCGTGACGGTCTGCGCGACGTTCCAGTTGCTGACGTCGAAGGTCAGGACGATGGCATCGGCGTAATCGCTGCCGTTCGAGGATACGCGCACGCTGTCCGCGATGCCGCCAGTGGCGGTGACATCCGCCGCCAGAACCTCATCCCCTCCGCCGAACACACCTTCGACCGTGATGGTCGTCGCCGTGATGGAGGTGATGCGATATGTGCCGTCATTGTCCAGGTCCGTGGTGCCGCCCAGCGTGATCGAGTGATGATCCGCGAAGCCGTCCGCGATCCAGCTGCCCGAGGTCCGCGTGATCGTCTGCCCGCTGATCGACAGCCCCGGTGTGCCGGTGATGGAGGGCACCGCCAGATCGCGATCCTGCAGTGAGGCGCGACCGGCCGAAACCGTCACGTAGACGGCGGCGGTCGGCGCGGCGGCCAGAACCACGGTATAAACGTCGCTCCCCCCGGCCTCATCCACGGTCAGCTCACCCGGTGTCGTGCCGGTATCGTTGGAAATCACCACCTGACCCTTGTTCGGATCCGCGATGGTCGTTCCCAGCCCGGCGATGAAGACACCGTCATAGCTATCGTCGGCCGACACGCCCTGATGGTTGATCAGTCCCGACCGCCCGTCGATGTCGGAGGAGATGATCCGCTCCGTCACGTCACCCGCGACGGTGAACGTATCCGACCCCAGACCGCCG
This sequence comes from Pontivivens nitratireducens, assembly GCF_014235845.1. Lineage (GTDB taxonomy): Bacteria > Pseudomonadota > Alphaproteobacteria > Rhodobacterales > Rhodobacteraceae > Pontivivens > Pontivivens nitratireducens. The sequence goes on from NZ_JACJUQ010000009.1 coordinate 16,929, forward strand.
ATCACGCTGGTGACAGCAAAGGCGCTGGTGGACAGGATGAAGAAGTTGTCGTCCCCCTCCAACCCGTCGATCTCGATCGATTCCTCCGCACCCGAGACGGAGATGTTCAGCCCCGCGCCGAACACGCCCTCGGATGTGATCACGAAGTTGTCAGCTTCCTCGGTGCCCAGAACGATCACCCGGTCGAAGCCCGCGCCGCCGTCGATATCGACAGGCGCGTTGACGTTGTACTGGATGTTGTCGTCGCCGACTCCGCCGCGCACCTCGACCAGATTGTCGGCGGTACCCGACCCGTCACCCTGCAGGACGAAGGCCCGCACGATGAAGATGTCGTTGCCGTCCTCGCCCTCCAGCTTCAGCTTCGCCTTGTTGGAATAGACGGTGAACGTGTCCGCGCCCTCCCCCCCCTTGGCGTTGGTGGCGAAGCGGATGCCCTTGGACAGCCAGCCGCGTGTGGTCAGCAGCGCGTCGATATCGTCGCCCGCCGCGATGCCGTTGTCGGCAAAGAACTCATGGCTGGGCTTGTTGCCGAAGATCTGGCCGAACTGGAACTGATCATCGCCCTTGCCGCCATCCATCGTCATCATCGTGGCATTGTCGTCAGAGATGAACGTATCGTCGCCATCATGCCCGAACAACGTCAGACGCCCGTTCAGCGAGGTGTCGTAGTTGATCCGCTCCACCGTTTGCGGGCGGTCGCTGGCATTGTTGCGGATCTGATCCTCGGTCCCGTGCATCAGCGCGGCGAAGTTGCCACGGCTAAGGAAGATATCCGCCTCCGCCGTGCCGTCGATCTGCATGGTGTCGGCGCCATCGTTCGCGGCCCCGCTGTCATGCACGTCGATGATATAATCCTTCGCACCCGCCGCCCCGGTGATCGAGCCCCAGGTTTGCAGGAAGATATCGTCGGAGCCGACACCGCCGTCGATCAGCAGGCTGTCGCCATCCGCTTGCGCATCCAGACGCACGATCTCGATCCGGTCGTCGCCGGTCTCGCCCTCGATGCTGGCTATCCCGTCAAAGGCTGCGGGGTCGAGCAGCCACAGCATGTCGTCGTCTTCGCCCAGATCAATGTCGATGCGCGTGGCATCCCAGCTCGCGCTTTCAATCCGCAGCTGATCGCGGTCGTCGGTGCCTGTGACGCCCCGCTCGCCCGTGTCGATGGTCACGGCGTCCACCGCCGTCACGCTGCCCCGCAGGAAGGTCACGAAATCGCGGCCTGATGCGGTCAGCAGGACGATATCGTCACCCGCGTCCAGCGTGGCATCGGTAAAGGTGATCCGCCCCTCACCGTCCGAGGTGCGGATATCCAGATCACGCCCGGCCAGAATCCGACCGTTGCCGGTGACGTTCAGAACCGTCTTGCCCGCGCCCTGATCGTTGATCCGCACATCACGCACCGCACTGAACAGGCCATCATTGTTGACGGTATCCGTCGCGCCGTCGCCCTCACCCATGGTGATGTTCACATCACCGCTGACAGTGGTGGAGACGACGGAGTCCAGATCGAAGGTATAGGTGTCATCGCCAGCACGCCCGTCGATTTCGACATAATTGCCGCCGGTAATCGTGGCGTTCACCAGATCCAGCGTTCCAACCCCGTCGGACAGTTCCAGATTGACCCGGTCGCCCGCGCTGATCGTGCTGTTGCGCATATCTATATCTGTGGTGCCCGCATCGCGATCCCAGATCACGACCTGCGTGCCCGCACTGATCAGCGTGTGGGTCAACGCGACCGTCTCGGCCGCCCCGTCATTCACACCCAGATCGACGCGAACCTCATCCGTCACACTGCGCAGCACCGCATCGGCCTCCGCCCTGCCCGTCACCGTCAGGCTGTCGTCGCTCGCATCCAGATACATCCGCAGCGATGTCTGGGCGCTGATCGTACCGGTGTTCACCACGCTATCCGTGCCCTTGGCACCCTCGTAGAGCACGAAGCCCTCCGTCGATTGGATCGTGCCGGAATTGTCGAAGTCGGTGGTGCCGCTGCCGGTGTTCGCAATGTTCACCGAGGTCTTGCCGGTAATCACGCCCATGACGGTCAGGCTTTCGTCACCCGCATCATCCGCGCCAAAGTCGATATCGACCACCGCGTCCACGCTGCCACTATTGGTCGCGATCAGCGCGCCCGTTTGCGCAACCGTCACCGCGTCAGAGCCTTCGCCCGCGTCCAGTTCGAACCGCTCGCTGGCTGTCATCGCTCCGTCCAGCAGCACCGTATCGTCGCCATCGCCCAGGATGAACTCGATCAGGCTGCCCGAGGAGATTCCGCCGGTAATCGTATAGGTCGAGGTATCGCCCGCCCCATCATCATTGATGCTGACGGTGGTCGCGGCGCTGATCTGACCCAGAACGGTCAGGCTTTCCGCCTCACTGTCGCCCTGCCCCAGATCAATCGTGACAGAGGCCGCGACCGAGGTCACCGTTCCACTGACGGAGGTCACGTCATCCGCGCCCGCCGCACTGTGCAATGTCACCTCGTCCTGCGCCTGCAACGAGCCCTCGAACCGGATCAGATCCGCCCCGTCCGAGGTGTCGATATCCAGCACGGTGCCCGCGATCAGCGCGCCCTGCGCCGTCAGCGTGGTCCGGCCCGCGCCGGTATCGCTGATGGTCAGGCTGGTCGCTGCCTGAACGGTTCCGCCCAGCGTCACCGTTTCCGCGCCGCTGTCCGCCGCGCCCAGATCGATCAGGACCTGCGCCCCGGTGCTGGTCACGGTCGCACCCGTCACCGTCGTGACCTGATCGCCGCCGCGCGCGGTGTTGATCGTCAGAGCCGCCGCCGATTGCAGCGCCCCCTCGAACCGCAGCATGTCCGCCCCGTCCGAGGTCAGAACGCTCAACGTTCCGCCCGAGATCATGGACCCGCCGACCGTCAGGCTGCTCGAACCGGCGCCCGTATCGGTCACGGTCAGATCCGTGGCGGCGTTGATCGCACCGCCCAGCGAAACGACCTCCGCACCGCTGTCATCCGCGCCCAGATCGATCAGGACATTCGCCGTCGTGCTGGTGATTGTCGCGCCGTCGATGGAATCCACCGCGTCCGAGCCTGCATTCGTGTCGAGCGTCAGCGTGCCCGCCGCGCTCAGCGATCCGGCGAAGTCGATATCATCCGCCCCGTCCGAGGTCACAATCGTCAGGCTCGTGCCCGCGCTGACCGATCCGCCCGCGTTCAGCGTGGTCTGGCCCGCGCCGGTATCGCTGATGGTGATCGCGGTGCTCGCGGTCGTGGTGCCGCCCAGGATCAGGCTTTCCGTGCCGCTGTCCGCCGCGCCCAGATCAATGGTGATCGAACTGCCGGTGGAGGTCATGGCCCCCCCGGTCGAGACGGAATCCGAGCCTGCATTCGTGTCGATCAGGATCGCCCCGCTCGCCGTGATGCTGCCGCCCATCGTGACGGTATCGTCCCCGTCCGAAGTGGTAAGCGTGATGGTCGCCGCGCTCATGTCGCCCGTCACGCCGAAGGCCGTGCGCCCCGCGCCGGTATCGGTGACGTGCAACGCATTGCCAGCCTCCAGCGTGCCACCGAAGGTCGCGGCATCGGTCGCCGCGTCCCCGACGCCCAGATCAATGATCAGGTCGTTCTCCGCCCGCACGCGCCCGGCAATGTCGATGCTGTCCGCGCCGGTGGCCGACAGGATAGTGATATCCGTCTTGGCCCACAGCGAATAGAGCTGCGAGGTGTCCGCCACCGCGCCCGCCGTGGTCGTCGTCGCCGTGCCGCCCGCGACGGTCACGACCGCCTCACCCGCGTCCAGCGCACCGATTGCCGCCATGGTGATGGCATCATCCGCCGCGTTCGAGGTGATCTGGATCCCGCCGGTTTCCGCAATGACCTGACCGGCCATCGTGATGTCGCCGCCAAAGGCATCGGCATCGTCGTAATCCGCCTCGATCGTGATGGACGCGCCGGTGATCAGCGATCCCGCCTCCGTCACCACATCGTCGCCCGCACGGATCAGAACCGTGCCCGTGACGTCGATATGAACCCCCGACTTCAACGTGAAGGTATCGTTGCCGTCCGACGCGGTTTCCGTGGCGAGGAATTGCGCGTTTCCGGCGACGGATACGTCCGCGCTGATCGTTACCGGGCTTTCGGTGGTGATCACCGCATCGCCCGCCGTCTGCAACGCAAAGCCGGAGTTGATGACGTCAACCGACAGCGCGCCGTCATTGGTCAGCCAGACGCCGCCATTGACCGACAGGCCCTGCAAGGTGCCGACCTTGGTATACAGCGCCTTGGACGCCGATCCGATATGCCCGGTGGCCGAAAGGTAAGCCCGCCCGCCCTTGACGTTGGACACGCCGACCCCGGCCGCGTTCAGGATCGCACCGGAGGTCGCAACGATGAAGGCGGTCTTGCCCAGATCGGTTTCCAGGGTGGCCACGTTGATGTCGCCCACCGTCTCCCGGATGTACTGGTTCTGGCCGGATTTGGTCGTCACGGTCCCGGTTCCCGCCGCATTGCCGCGGTTGGAGTCGATCTCGATATCGTTGCCCGCCAGACCGATGAAGCCCAGCGTCGATTCCAGCAGGATCGAGCCGCCCGCGCTGACATCGACCGCCGCCAGACCGCCCGCATCCGCGCTGTCCGGATCGGACACATCCACCAGATCGACCGCATCCGCAATCGAGCCTGCGGCCCTGATCTCGATATTGCCGGTCGCGTAGGCATTGCGCAGGTTCAGCGTGCTCTCCGTCTCCAACACCACGATGTCGCCGCCGCCCGCGTGCAACGTCACGAGGCCGTCACTCGTCGCGTAGAATTCCAGCGCATTGGCGACCGAGCCGATGGCCCCGCCAGCCTCGATGCTGATGTTTCCGGCCTGGATGTTCGCGAACTCCGTCCCGACGCCGTCAATGACGGATCCATCCACCACCAGATCGAAATCGCCGGAGCGTGAATAGATCGTGCCGAGGCTCAGATCGCCGTCCACTTCCGTGATCGCGATATCATTCGCCGCGCGCGCCGTCAGGCTGCCGATGGTGGAGGTATTGATATAGATGCGGCCCGTATCGGTGTTCGCACCGATGGCCCCGCCGCCCGATTCCAGAACGATATCATCGCCCGAAACATTGGTCGCCCCGGCCACACCCAGCGCGTTCACGATATTGCCCGCCGTCTTGACCCGCAGATCGCCGTCCACGGTGATGACGTTCAGCTTCACGTCCTTTTCCGAGCCGAGGAAAGTCTCCCCCCCCGCTGTCACCTTCAGTATGCCGCCCGCGTTGAGGTCGAAATCCTCACGCTCCTGCACCTGAACTGCGAACAGATCGACCCATTGGCCCACCACAACATCGGCGCCGCTGGCGGCCTCGTCATGCAACGGGCGGGTCGCGATATCCATCAGCGTCGTGCCGTCCACCTGCACCTGACCGAAGGTCATGGTGGAACCATCGGCGGAAATTCCACTGACGATCAGCAGGTTGTCCTTGTCCCCCACATTGGCGGAGCCGACGAAGGTCTGCTCCTCCAGCGCGGTCATGGCGACCTGATCCTGAATCAGGATCTTGTCCCCGATCTCGAAGTCGCTGAACGTGCCCGCCGCCGATTGGATCGCGGTGCCGGAATTCACCACACTGATATTCGTCTCCGCGCTGATGCCGCGCGGGTCCAGGCTGACGCCCGAGACATGTACCGACTGGGCGGATTCCGCCTGTGCGAAGGTTTCGGTGAAGGTGATCGTCTGACGATCGTCCGACACGCTGGCAATGGTGTAGAGCTTGCCATCCTCGGTCGCGTTGGCGGTCGTCCCCTCGATCTGGATACGCTGCCCGACGCGGAATGCGGCATCCCATGTGCCGCCGCTGCGGGTCATGTCAGCGCCCGCGAAATCGACCGTGGCGGCGACCCGCTCGGTCGTCAGGAAATACATGTCGTCCCGCTCCGCCGCGGCCAGCGTCAAACGGTCGTCCTCGCTCAACGCGCCCGAGGTCAGGGTGATCAGAACCTGTCCCCCGGTCCGCCCGATGGTGCCGTTCGCCACATCCAGCGTAACGGCGGCGCCGACAATGTTGTCCGCCTCAATGGTGCTCTGCGTGTCGGTGACAGGTTTCAGCAACCCGGCACCCACCGCGTTGACCAGTTCATCCTCGGTCCAGACCTTGATGGAGGCGTCGATCCGGTCGGATTCAGCCTGTGTCAGCGCGACACGGTAGGTCGTTTCATATGCCGTCGTCAGTCCACCGTAAGTGGCGTGCAGATCGCGGAACTGTTCGGTGCGGCTGGCGCGCAGGGCCGCGACACCGTCGGCGACCTTCGCCGCGACCTCCACATCCGTCAGATCGGGTTCCGCCGCGCGGATCTCATCCTCGAACTGCTGTTCCAGATAGGCTTGCTCGGACACGTTGAGCGTGATGAGCGCCGCCGCGTCGTAATTCGCCTCCCCCGGGATCAGAACGGTGTAATCGTCCTGCACCGAACGCCAGGCCCAATAGGTGGCATATTGATCCGTCTTGCTCTGGATCAGTTCATCCTTGGCGGCCTGAACCTTCTCCGCCGCGGCGGTGCCGGTCAGTGAGGCCGCGCCCCATGCGCCGCGCAGTTCCTCCATGGCACGTTCGTCACGGGTTTCCGTGCGGTTGCCGTCCAGCAGATCGCCATTGTTGACCGCAACGTAGACGTCGCCGCCCGCGCTGATCGCGTTCACACGCATGTCGCCCGCGACCTCCGTCACGTAGACGCCGTCATTCGCGGTGACGTTCAGCAGGCTGGTGACCAGATCGCCGGTATCCACATTGATCCGCGTGGCCGAGGATCCGACCGCTCCGGAGGTGGAGATCATCGTGACCGATCCGCCCGTCACCCGGTTGTTGCCGTCAAAGCCGAGGATCGAGCCTGTCGCCCGCAGCGTCACCAGACCACCGCCGGTGATCGTGCCGACTGTCATGTCGCCGGTCGCTTCCAGAACCGAGATGTCGCCCGAGGAGGTCACGTCCAGACGCGATCCCGCCACACCATCGGCGAGGCTGGTCAGAAACGCCCCGGTGGCGGACCCCACGCCCGCCGTTCCGGTCAGCGAGATCACCTTGCCATTGACCGTCGGACCGCTGCCCCCCGCCGAACCCAGCGTCGTCAGCGTTCCCGTGGTGCGCAGCGTCGTGGTGCCGGTGTCGTTGCGGATCAGGCCGCCGACGATCAGGTCGGAATTGCCCGCGTCGATGGTGATGTTCGCGGCATCGTTGTGAATGAACTCGATGGCAATGTCGCGCGAGGCGTTCACATCGTGGTTGTGCAACGTGAACTTGCCGAACAGCTCGGTCCATTCCTGATAATAGGTCTTCTTGCCGTACCAGGTGGAGGTGGTCCATTTCTTGGTCAGCTTCGCGGGAACATCCAGATCGGGATCGTCCTGAACAATGGCGGAATAAGCGTAATCCGACGCATCGCCCGCCCGCTTGAAGAAGTAGTTCGAGTTCGGCAGCAGTTCCGAGCTGAGCGTTGTCGGCCCCTCGACGATGTTGCTGGGGCTGGGATCCTGCGCCAGAAAGTCGATGCCCAGCCACCCCGATTTGCCGAAGCGATAGATGACCTTGGTCTGCTCGCTCTGCCCGATGGTGAAGCCATAGCGGTAATCCGCCGACGTGTCGAAGGTCGTGCTGTTGCCGTTGCCCAGATCGTGCACACTGGTGGCATTCGTCACCGTGTCGGTGGTGGTGTATTCCAGCGTGCCGTCGGCCAGCTTCTTGTAGATGTAGGCGTTGCGGATGATATCGCCGTCGCCCGACTGGTTGCGGGTCTTGTCCTTGATGACGATCTCACCCTGACCACGGGTCGCACCGTCGATGCCCTTGACCACGATGTCGATGGCATCGCCCAGGTTCATGTTGTTGATGACCTCGACCTGCGGATACCCCGAATAGGCGCGCAATACGCCCGATCCGGTGCTGACCACGTTGCCGCTCATCTCGATCCGGCCCCCGGCCGGTTCCAGCGCCTCGATGGACAGAACACCCGTCACGCGGTTGTACAGCAGCAGGAAGTCGGAATTGCTGCTGCGGATTTCGGTCACCACGGCCGTGGCGTTCAGGATCTGCTGGCGCTCGCTGGCCCCCAGCGTCACCTTGAAGTCCGCCTTGCCCGCCTGCACCAGACCGGCGACGTTGATGTATTCACCCGAAACGTTGATCCGCTCCGCCTGGATCGAGCCGCGGCTGCCATCGGTCAGCGTGTTGCCGATGGAGGATGCGTTGCCCGCACTCTCCCCCGTGCCGTCAGGTGTCAGGCCCACGATCTCCCCATAGGGATCGCCGCCCAGATAGGCCGCGTATTTCGCGTTGATGCTGATGGTGCCGGTCGCGACAATATCCGCGAATTGCGACAGAATATCGCCCGTCTGGCTGATCGAGGCCCCCGGCGAGCGGTCGTTGAAGATGCCGACGATGCCACGCCGGTTGACGATATCGCCCTGGATCAGAACGTCCTGCGGCGGCAGCGCATCGTCGCCGTAGAATCCGGGATAGGCTGCCTCCCGCGTCGCCTTGATCGCCCGCACGTCATTGGTGACGGAGATATAGACCCGCGGCCCCTTGTTCTCATCTATCGCGGCGTCAAAGCTGGCCCGCGTCGCCGCCGACACGTTGTCCGGCAAATCGGGCACGTCATTCGACAGGTTCAGCGTTTCCAGCGAATAGCTGAACGAAATCGCATCACCGTCCATCGTCACGTCCGAGACGTGGCGCGTCGCGGCGGTGATCTTGGCATTGATCTGCGTGGTCAGCGTGCCTTGCGTCGTGCCGGCATTGTTGGCGGTCATGTCCACACCGTTGAACAGCAGACCGCCATTGGTTTCGGGAATCTCGATCCCCTCTATGACCATGCTGGCCTCGGTGTTGTTGGTGATCAGGATCGACGCATCCTTGGGCGTGTCGAACAGACCGCTGCCCGACAACTGGTTGCCAAAGACACGGACCTGCCCGGCCTCGGCCTTCAGCGGGGCGATTGTGATCAACTGGATTTCGGGCTGCAACGGCACGATGGTATCGACCCCGTTCGCCGTCTGGATCTCGGCAAAGCCGAGCGCCAGCATCCGCTGCTCCAACGCGGTGATCGCGGCCCTGTAGCTGGCGCTCAACGCGGGGTTGTCGCCGTACTGGGCCAAGCCGGCCTGAAGCTGCTCGATCTCCAACTGCGCGCTGCTCTTGACGCTGGAGGTTCCGGCAGTGAAGGCAATGTCGCCTACATCGCTGGCCACGCGGGTGCCATAGGCCGCCATCGCACGATCCGCGATGGTATCCTTGCGCCCGTCGCCGTTCAGATCGCCCAGCACCAGGCTGGAGCCGGAGGAGTAGTATTCCAGCCGCGTATCCGCACCCGTGCCCACGATCCGGTTGTCGATGATCAACGTCTTGTGGCGGAACGCACCGGTGCGCACGATCCCGTCATTCACCACCTTGCCATAGGCCCGGACCAGCAATTCGCCGTCGTCCTGATCGGCCATCGACCCGCCGAGCAATCCGTCCACGGCATCCGTTGCCGCCGAAATCCAGCTTGTCGCCTTGGCGAAGGAATCCGTGTCGAACACCGCGTTCTGATCGGCGTTCAGCAACATGGAGCCATAGCTCTCCATCACCGCGCCCGATTTCACGTTGATCGTGTTATAGGCCACATAGGTCGCGCGCGCCGCGATATCGTCCAGCGGCACCAGCGAGCCTGCGAATGTCTCCATCGACACGGCCAGATTGTGCTGCGTCGTCACGAAATCAGCGCCCACGCCCGTGGTCAGCGTCAGATCGCCCACCGCCAGCATCGTCGATCCGCTTTCCATCGTGATCAGGTTGGACGGTGTCAGCGTGATGATCGCCGATCCCGCCGCTGCGGTCGCCAGACCCCACGTCTCCGCGCTGGTCTTGATCGAGATATCGTAGAGGCCATCGACCTCCATCGTGATCTGACCACCGGCCCGCAGGTTCGCGCCGCTGTCCAGACGGACCTCCCCTGTCACATTGCTGGCGTCGATGGTGTTGTTGCCCGCCGCGCCCGAAACCGCACCGGCGGTGAAGAAGTTCAGAATTTCCTTGTAGGTGATCAGGTTCGCGACATTCGCATCCACATCGCCCGTCGTCTCCACGTCGGAACTGGTGCCGAACACCACCCGCGTGTCGAGGTTCAGCACGCCGCGCGACAGCGCGCCCGCCGCGCTGGCCAGACCGCCGGTTTTCGCCGTCATGTTGTTGCCGCTGACCGCATTCTTGGTCACCTGGCTGGAGGCGCCGAAGCTGGCCGTCCCGGAATCCACGTCCGCATAGCTGCCGACACGCGCCAGAACGGTGGAGTCTATATCGATATTGCTGATCGCCCCCGTGATCCCGATGGCACCGCCCGCGATGGTGTCGATCTCACTGTCGGGGCGGGCATCGTGCGATGCGCTCAGGTTGAACGCCCCGCTCAGATCGATATCGGCCTGCGTGGCGAAACCGCTCGCATCCGCGACCGAGGCTGTCACATCCGCGTCGATGTCCACGTCCACGATGTTGACCGCCGCCGCGATACCGCCCGCCGCACCCACCGCAACCGCGCCCCGCGCCGCGTTCGTCCCATCGGCGGAGATCGTCAGATTGCGCCCGGACAGGGCCACGCCCGCGCCGATGGTCGCATCTATGATTGCGGTCGTATCGGCATAGCTGCCCGCGCCGCCCAGACCCACGAAACCGACGGTCGCGGCATAGCCCCGCGCGAATATATCGGAATCGCCATCCGCAATGACGGAAACGTCCCGCGCGGAAATGTCCGCATCGCTCAGGATCTCCGCCTTCACGTCGTTGGTCACGGTGATCCGCGCATCCGCGCCCTGCGCGCTCAGCAACAGCGCGCCACCGCCCGCGATGGACGTCAGGTCCGCCGTGCGGCCCCCGTCGGTGATCCCGTCAGTCCGCGCCGACACGCTGAGGTCGCGGACATCCAGCACGCCGCCCGCCTGCGCCAGAACATTCGCATCCAGCACCATGATGCCCGACGCGCCGCCCAATGCGGCGGTGCTGCCCACTGTCACCGAGGCGATCCGCGCCGTCGTGCTCATGCGGGAAATCGCATCGACCGCCACATCCAGCGTCGCGGTCCCACTCTCCCGATCCTGAACGCGCACGCCGCTCAATGTCGCGCGAACGTCGGGCCGTGCGATCAAAGTCGCGTTCACGCCCGATGCCGCCACACCGTAAAACCCAGCCGCAGCCGAGGCCCCCAGCGTTTCGGACAGCATGCTGGAGCGCGAGGTCGCCCCGACATTCAGCGCGCTCGACAAGCTCAACACGTCGCCCGTATCGCCCGTGATCTGCGCCGTGACATCCGTGGTATAGGTCAACGTCGCCTGCGCACCGCCGCCCGCCACCGCAGCCCCGATCCCCGCCGCCACCGCAGCGGAGGATGCAGCCGAGATCACCCGGTTGTTCATGTCGTCCGCCGCCGTCACGCTCAGGTTGCTGGCGGTGACGTCCGTGCCGGAAACCTCGGCGGTGACACGGTTGTCGATCACCCCCGAAGCCACGCTGACCGCGACCGACACCGCGACCGCGACAACACCGACCGCCGCCGCGACGGAGGTCGCGCCGACAATGCTGAGCATCGTGCCGCTATCCTCGGCGTTCACACTGACCGTACCGCCCGCAGTGATGGTGGACTCACTGACAGATGCGTCTACCGCATAGGCCAGCGTCGCGTTCGACAGCGTCACCGCGCCAGAGACTCCGACCCCGACGCCGCCGCCCGCGAAGGCCGCCGACACCGCCTGAACGATGGTGTTGATCGTTGTCGTTTGCAAAGCCTCGACCGTGACGTCGCCGCCAGCGGTCATCGTGGCCCCGGTCACCTCCGCGAAGGAGCCGTCCGTGCTATTGTTCACCCCGATGATGTTGACCGCCACCGATCCACCGACCGCGACGCCCACACCGACTTTCCCCCCTGCGAGAGAGGCCGCCGCCGTCAGAACCGCTGCATTGATCTGCGCATTGCCCTGCGCCCGCACGATGATATTGCCCGCCGCATTCAGCGTCGCGCCATCGACCCGTGCGGCGACCGTGCTTCCGATCCGGTTCGTTGCACCCGCCCCGGCCCCAGCGACCGCCACACCGACAACGCCCGCCGCCAGCGCGATTGCCGCGGCCCCCGTGGCGGAGTTGATCTGCCCGCTGTCCTGCGCCGTGACCGAAATGTCACCGACCGTGGACGTGACCGAGGCACTGCCGGCCACTTCGTCGATCTGCGCCGTGATCGTGTTATCGATATCGTTGATCGCCACCGCACCCGCAATCGACACGCCGACACCAACGCCGCCCGCCGCGATCGTCAGCGCCACCGCCGCGACCGCCGCGTCAATCCGGCTGGCATCCTGCGCCGCGACACTGACCGTCGCACCCGAAACGGCGGTGGTGGTGTTGCTGACGATCTGTGCCGTCTCCGTCATGCGAATGACGTTCTGCGCCGCCGCGCCGCCGACCGCGACACCCACGCCGACACTGCCACCCGCAGCCGCTGCGGTCCCGGCAAACACCACGGTCGAAATCCGCTGGTTGCCGCTGGCCGAAACGATGACATCGCCCGAGGCTACGATACCGGAATCGACGATCTGCGCCACGACGGACCCGTCGGTCGGATTGTCCGAGAACAGGCTGGTCGCCCCGATGAAGTTACGGGCGAAGGACGCCCCCACCGAAACCCCGACGCCAACACCGCCAACCGCCACGGACAGAGCCGCCGACATCACCGCCGCATTGATCCGAGAGGCATTCTGCGCCTCGACAATCACATCGCCCGCATTCGTCGTGGCGATATCGCTGAGGGTAATCTCCGCCTTGGTGGAACTCAGAACCGTGTTCACCGCCAGTGAGCCTGCGCCCGCCACCGACACCGCGACACCGCCGGCGGCGGTGATCGCGACAGCCGCCGCAACGGCTGCGGAATTGATCGTGGTGCGCAGCGCGCTCAACGAACCGCCCGAGGTCATGGTCAGCGACCAGGCGTTGCCCTCGGCATCCTGCAACTGCCAGACCGTCGATCCATCGTCTGAGGTGGCAATCAGATTGCCGTCGGAATCGCGCTGATCCGCATCCGCAGGCTGCTTGACCAGACCCAGACGCAGTTCGCCCATGGCATATTCGCCCACGGCGGCCAGCTTGGCCCGCAGGCTTTCCAGAATGGCCGCATCGCCGGTGACATCTGCCGCGACCGGGCGATCGCGCCCCTCGCTGTCCTCATATTGATCGTAGGAGACCGCATCGTTCAACTGCGCGGCACTCAACCCCGTCAAGGCGGAGGCCGGCTGCGTATCGCCGGTGATCGCCCGCACGGCCACATCGCCGCCCGCATTGATCTGGTCGATGGCGGTAATGCCCGCATAAACGTCATTCTCGACCTGATTGATCGAGGCCGCCAGCGCCACGGACACACCGACCCCGACGCCCCCGAACGCGGCGGAGATCGCAGCCGCACCCGTGAACACGTTCATCAGGCTTTGATCTGCGGCCTTCACGTTCAGGCTGCCGACATTCATCGTCTCGGCCCCGGTGCCGGTGATGCGCGCGTTCACATCCGTCTCGACCCGGTTTTCCGTCGCGACACCTGCACCGGCGACGCTGACGCCAACCGACCCGGCGGAGGCCGCGGCCGATGCCGCCAGCGAGACCGCATCGACCTTCTGCTTCGACGTGGCCAGAACCTCCACCGCGCCGCCGGTGGTGACGTCGGAATTGACGATCTCCGCCGTGACGACGACAGGGGTGCCGCTGACATTGTGCAGCAGCCAGTTTTCAGCATCCGCGAAATCGACGGTATCCAGCGCCAGCGCCTGCTCCGGGGTGATGGTCTCACCGATATATTCGTAGACGTCGCCCTCACGCACGCCGCCCAGAACCTCGACCCGGGTGCCCTTGGTCAGGGTGGTGACGGTATCCGCCGTGGTCTTGTCGCCCGCGCCTGCGGTGAACGGAACCAGCCCCGTTCCGATCAGGTTACGCGCCAGCGCCACACCGATCGACACGCCCACACCCGTGGCCCCTGCCGCCACCGCCAGCGAGGCCGCCGCGTTGAGCGATCGGATCGTGCCGGCGCTGTCTGCCTGCACCGTCAACTTGCCCGTCGTGACGGTCGTGTCGGAATTGAGAATCCGGGCGGTTGCCCCGCTGGTGATGCGGTTCGTAATCAGCGCCCCGGCACCCGAAACCGCCACCCCGACGGAACCGAAGCCCGCCGCCAGTGCCGCCGCCGCGCCCACCGCGTTGATCGTCGCCGTATCCGATGCCGCGACGATCATGTCGCCGGTGGAGCGCACGCCCTGATCCGCGTCGGTGATGTGGGCGGAGGTATCGCCCGTGATCTCATTATGAACCGCTGTGATCCCGATGGAAACGGCAACCCCGGTCGCCCCCGCAGCGAAGGCCACGGACACCGCCGCCGCCGCCGCGTTGATCTCACCGCTGCCATCCGCCTCAACCGTGACGGTCGCGCCGGAAATGCCGGGCAACGAACCGCTCGCCGCGCCGTCGCCCTGGATATGGGCGGCCGTGTCGATATCGACCCAGTTCTGCACCACCACGCCCGAGCCGGAGACAGCAACCCCGGTGGACCCCGCCGCAATCGCCACCGCCCCCGCGAAGGCCAGCGCGTTGATCTGCGCCTCATTCGTGGCGGTGATGACCAGCGCATCGCCCGCCTGCAAGCGGCTATCTTGCGCATATGCCGCGACCGCGCCGCCATCGCTCAACCCGGCGAAACCCTTGCCGACATAGTTGAACGCCAGCGCCGCGCCCACGGACACGCCCACACCCGTGGACCCGAACCCGGCGGAGATCGCAGCCGCCAGAACCGCCGAGTTGATGCCAGACTTCATGCTGGCGTCGATGCCGATATCGCCAGCGGACACGACGATGGAATCCACCACCCGCGCCCGCACATTCGTGGTGACGAAGTTCAGCGACAACGCCCCTGCCCCGGCGACCGCGATGCCCGTCGATCCGCCCGCAATGGCCAGCGATGCCGCAGCCGAGATCGCGTTGATCGTCATGACCTCGAATTGCAACTCACCGCCCGATCCCAGCTTGATCGAGAACGCCTTGCCCGCCTCGTCCACCAGCGTCCAGCCACCGGCCTGGTTGTTCTTGGTCAGACGCACGGTGCCGTCGGTATAGCTGCCCTGAACCGCATCGACCGCGGCCATCTGGTCGTTCATCAACTCGGTGATCTTGTCGATGGTGGCCTTGTCCGCTGCCGCATCGGTCGGATCGACCGCGTCGCCGTCGTCATTCGTCGCGACCTCGGTTGCGTCGTTCAGACGATCCACCGTGATCAGCGGATCTGCCGCCGCGGTGAAGCTGGGCGGCGGGGCGCTGCCCGCGGTGACGAAGACACCGTCATCGTCCGCCGTGCCGCTGCCGGTGACGTTCGCGCCGACAATCTCCGCGACGGTGTCGCCCGAAACCTCGTTATACGCGACCGACAACCCGATGGAGATCGCAACCCCAGTGGAGCCGAATCCCGCGCTGACCGCCGCCGCCGCCGTGGCCGCATTGATGATGCTGGTATCCGTGGCATCGACCGTGATGGTCGATCCGCTGATCCCCGAATCCATGTCGCCCGAAATCGCCGCATAGGCCCCGCCGCGAATGTTGTTCACCGCGACCGACCCCGCGATTCCCACCGCGACCCCCGTCTTGCCAGCCGACAGCGCGACCGCCGCCGCCACGACAGTGGAGCTGATGCTCTGCGCCGCATCGGCCACGATCTTTACGTCGCCGGTGCCCGCCAGATCGGAGCCGCGCACCTGCGCGACCGCCCCGACATCGGTGCCCGCCGCCATATCCTTGCGCAACCACAGATCGCGGTTGGTGAAATCGGCCAGGCTCAGATCGATCAGCGTCGTCACGCCGTCCACGACCTGACCCACCTGGGATTCCGAGCCGACATATTCAAAGACCGCGCCCGACAGCTGATCGCCATCCGCGACCCGCACGATGTCGCCCGCGTCGATGCGCGCGACACCCCCATCGGACAGGCGGAATTCCTCACGCCACAATGCCGTGTTCGTGTAATCCGTCGTGCCCAGATCCACCGTGCCGGGCGTACCGACAAAGCTGTATCCGGTCGAGGCGAGCCTGCCGCCCGCCGCCGTGCCGCCCTGTGCGACGACCAGGGCATTGTCGCGCAGCGTCACCTCACCATCGGCGCTGGTCGCGGTGATCTGATCCTGGAATCGCTGCGCCACCTTGCCATAGCCGATCCAGTTGACCGCCAGCGAGGATCCGACCGCCACCGCAGGCGTCGTCGCGCCGGAGATCGAGACCGACGCCGCCACCGACGCCATCGTCGCGTTGATCGCGGAACCGGACGTGCCGCTGACCGTCGTATCGCCGCCGACCGTGATGTTCGACGTGTCGATCAGCGCATCCGCCGTGCCGCCGATCACGTTCGCGGCCAGCGCGCCGGCACCCGATACCGCGACCGAGTTGCTGGACCCCGCCGAGATCGACACCGCGACCGAGGCCGCAAGCCCCGTCGCATTGATCTGCGCCGCGCGCTTCGCCGTCACGTTCAGATCATTCGTGACCGCCGCCGCCGTGGCGGAGGTGCCAATGCGAACCGCGCGTGCCTGCGCCTCGCTGTCGATGTCGTTGCGGGTGAAGCTGGCACCCACCGCCACGGATTTCGATCCGCTGGTGCTGGCCGAAATCGCCGCCGTGGCCGAGAGGACGACCGCGTTGATGACGGATGTATCCAGTGCCGTGACATTGACGTTGCCGCCGATCGTCAGCGTTGAGATATCCTCCAGCACCGCGACCGCCTGACCGGCCACGCGGTTCATCGACAGGATCGGCGCGACCGAAACGGAGGTCGTGGCCTCCTTCGAGATCGCCACCGATAGCGCGGAGGAACTGATCGTCGCGTCCAGCGTCAGCGCGTTGTCCGCCGACACGTCCAGATCCCCGCCCGAGGTGATGGTCGCATCCGACAGGGTCGCCGTCGCCTGCGCCCGGTCCAGACCCAGCAGAGAGGTGCCCGCGAACATGTCCACGATGTTGGTAAAGATCAGGCTGCTGGCATAGCCGATCTGGTTGAACGCCACCGTCACGCCAACCGCGATTGCCTGCGATCCGCCGGTGGCGGCCGTGCTCATGTCAACCGTGGCGTTCATCGTGGCGGCGTTCTGCGCCGTGACGCTGACCTTGCCGCCCGCATCCAGCGTGACGTGCCGCGCCAGCGTCTCCGCCTCCGCGTTCTGGGCATTGGTCGCGATGATCGCATTGACGGCGGAGGTCTTGCCCCCCTTGAAGACGGACCCGCCATCCGCCGACACCGTGCCGGTGTTGAGCACGGTAAAGCTCGACGTCTCATCCGCCGCGATGGTGATCGCGCCACCCGCGTTGATGTCCGCGCCCTGCACAGTGGTCAGCGCATGGCTGCGCAGGTCGTTGAACGCAATCGCCGCCCCCACCGCCTTCGCGTCGGAGGTGGAAACATTGCCCAGCCCGGCCACGCCCGTGACCGCCTGAATGAACCCTGCGATCTGCTCCGGCGAGACCGGGATCTTCAGCCACAGATCCGTGTCGGAGAAGTCGGTCGTCGCCAGGTCGATCGGGTTCAGATAATCCGGCCCGATGATCGGGTTGCCATTCGCGTCAACCTGCTGCACGGCGGCATACATGTCGCCCGCACTCAGCCCGCCCACGCCGTCGCGGTTCGAGCCGATGCGCACCATGTCGCCGCTGCTCAACGCGCGGGTGCCCGACAGGGTGGTATAGCCGTAATCGTCCGACAGATTGGTCGCGATGTTCAGAACGATGCTCAACCCGCCATCATTGGTGACGGTGACCTGCGTCTTGCTGTCATTGGTGGCGTCCAGCGTCGCGTCGTCAGTCGCGCTGACCGTAACATCGCCGCCCGCGACCAGAGCGTTCACATCGCCGCGCGTCGCCGCAGACCAGCCCGCCGTGGTGCCAAAACCCGTATCCGCCGGGATCGCGACACTGCCCGCCGCGCCGGTCCATTTCCAGACATTGCCATCCGCCGCGATCACGAAATCGCCCGTTTTCAGATCCGCGCTGCCCGAAGGCTCGACAAAGGCGCCGGTGATCCAGGCCCGCGCCCCCGCGCTCAGCTTGTTGGAGGCGATGATGCCGCCCACACCCTTGCCCGTCGCACCGGTCAGGGCGCTGGCCGCGCTGGTCGTCTCGTTCCCGGTTTTCGCCGTGACGGTCGCGGTATTGTCCGCCGTGACGGAGATATCGCCATCCGCCGTTGCCTGCACACGCTCCATATAGGCGCGCGCCTCCGCCGGTTCCTCCCCGTCGAAGGCCTCGGAAATCGGGCTGGAGCCGATCAGCGTCTCAACCGCGTTGAACAGCACGTTGGACGGTTTCCAGCCCATCGTGTTGAACGCCGCCAGCACGCCATAGGCAGTATCGCCGGTCGCCGTGATCGCCTGCATGTTCGCGGACATCACCATGTCGTTGATCGCCGTGACGATCACATTGCCGGTATCCGTCGCACCCCCCGCCGCATCGCCGGCGTTCAGCGTGCTGTCGATGACCGCAGCCTCCGCCGCGCCCAGCATCACGTTGGTGCCGACCGTGCCGCTGATCGCCTTGCTGACCCCGTCGCCGGTCGCGGACCCGCCCGAGGAAGAGGTGGCGTTGTTCACGTCCACATGCATTTCCGCCGCCAGATCGGCGCGCACCGTAATGTCGCCATCCGTGGTGTTCAGCGTGGCGTTCCTGACGATCGCGCTGGCGCCGGAGCGGTGATCGTTCAGCACGAAGACCACGCCGGTCGCCTTGCTGTCAGAGCCGCTCTTGTCCGGGTCGCTGTCGGGGATGTTGTATCCCTGCGGAATGATCGAGCTTTCCGACGCCTGACGCCACAGGTCCAGATCGAGGAAGTTCGCCGTGCTCAGATCGACCAGAATCGGATTGCCCGAGGCATCCACATCGTTGCCGAGGTAATAATAGATATTGCCGGCCGGATCGATTTCCCCCTCGCCCGCTGCGGGCACGTTGGTGAAATCATCCGCAACCCGCACGCGATCCTGAAAGCCGAGCGCGACAGCCCCGCTGACCAGACCTGTATCGAAATCCACCGGGAACACATCGTTCAGCGTTTCCTGCAACACGTCCACACCGCCGGTATTCGACGTGGTGGAGGAGGTCACGAATTTCGTGTTCGAGAAGAACTTCGAGCGGTCCTCGGCCGAGATCGTCAGATCGTTGCCCGCGCTCAGCTTCTCACCCGTTGCTGCATCGGCATTGTCCACCAGAATCTGCGCCTTGGCCTGCGCCTTGTTCGAGGTGATCAGCGCGCCGGTGCTTTCGCCGCCCGCATCCTTGATCGCGCCCGCCTCTGACATCGTGGCGTTCGTCACCGTCGCGTTCATCAACGCGGTGGTGTACGCCGCCGCGTTCAGATCGCCACCAGCCAGGATATTGCTCGCCGTGATGGTGACCGATCCGCCGCTCTCGACCTTGCCATCCAGCAGATCGTCCGAAATGAACGGATCCCCGATGATCGCCTCGAACGTGTTGAACAGGATGTTCTGCGCCGCCCAGCCCAGTGTGTTGAAGGCCAGCGTCAGGCTTTCCGCCGTGTCGCCGGTCATGGCGTTGGAATCGATGGTGCTGTCCATCACGGTCGCCTGATCGGCAATGATCGTGACGTCGCCCACGGTCGCGCGCAGGTCCGCATCGTGCACCACCGTCGCCGCCGCGCCCAGCAACATGTTGGTCGCCACCATGCCCTGCTTGGCCACCACGGTGCCCGAACCCCAGGTCGATCCGCCCGAAACACTGACGGAGGTCGTTACGTTCGACAGCAATGTCGCGTTGCCCGTCGCCGCGATCACGATATCGCCCGTCGTGGCGGTGATGGCGACCTCGCGCACATCCACCTGGGTGGCACCGTCCACCTGGTTCGTCACCACGGTCGCGCCGGTCGCGGTCGCGTTGGAATCCGCCAGATTCCCGAGGTTCGGAGACAGCAGATCCTGCACATCCGGCACGACGGACAAATCCGCCCACAACGCGGACTCGCTCGTGTCGGTCAGATCCGCCGCCTTCAACGCGCCCATGTCCAGCGTCGCGTCCGGCCCGAGATAGATAAACACCCGCCCCGTCAGGGCGTTGAGCGCCTGCGCGTCGATCAGCGCCTGACCGGTCAGCCCGGTCGTGTCCACGCTGCCCATCCGCATCATGTCCGAGGAGGTGACGAACTGCGATCCGGAATGGTTGGTAAAGCGGTACTCGTTGGCGGCGGCCTTGGCCATGTATTCGCCAACAATGTCCATGTTGTTGATCGCGGTCGCGTCCACCAGCAGCGATGTGCCCGCGCGCATGTTCGCGCTGTCCTGCGCCGTGACGCTCAGCCCGGCGGCGGTCACGTCGCGTTGCGCATCCGCCCCGATATCCACCCAGTCCGCATTCGTGGCAAAGCCTTGCACCGCATCGCTCAATTCGACCGATGGCGGCGTCGCGACGATGGTCCAGTCGTCGGAATTATCCTCGATCAGCGTCTTGAGCTTGTCACCTGTGGTATTCGTGATCGAACTGCCGTCATAGCGCAGATAGACCCCGATATCGTCCGCGAAGCCCGGAACCAGCCCCAGCAGACGCACGGTCGTGCCGGTGGACAGGCTGGAGGGTACGGATTCCAGGCCCAGCCCGTCATCCGCGTCGATCACGCTGGGCGCGCCGGTCCAGACATAGACCCGCCCGCCGGACACGACCCGGTCGCCGGTGGCCAGATCGGTGATGGTGGCGTTCAGGTCGTGGGTCTTGGCCGCGCCGGAGATCCAGGCCTTCGTTTCGCTCGCCACCCGGTTGGTGGCCAGAACGCCGCCGGTCGCCGAGGCGTTCGCGCCGTATTTCAGGTCCTTGTAGCTCTTGCCCTTGTTGACCTCTTCACCCTTGTCATTGGTCTTGGTGGATTCAGCGAAGGCATCGACCAGCACCCGGTCGTTCTTGGCCTTGGTCTTCGTGTCCGCACCGACCGTGGCGTTCAGAATGCTGACCTCGGCCAGTTCCATCCCTGCGGTGCTGCTGTCCTTGATCTGCCAGATGCGGCCTTGGGAGTCCGTGACGTACCATTGCGCCCCGGCGGCCAGGATTTCGACCGTCAGATCGCCCTCATACCCCACGCCGAGCGTGGTGAACGCCGTCTCAAGCGCGGTGGTGATCGCCGCATCCGCAGTCGCGTCCGCCGCGTCGTCTGGCTTGGCCACCGCCACGTTGTCCAGATCCGCCGCCGTGACCGCGTTGGACAGGATGTCGGTGGGGTCCGAGATCACGTTGCGGCTGGCCGCGCTGACGTCCAGATCGCCCGCGACGGTGGCGCTGACGTAATCCATGAACGCCTCGGCCCCCGTCGGGTCCGTCTCGATGAAATAATCCGAGCCCAGAAACGCATCCAGCGCCGCGAACAGGATGTTGCCGGTGTCATAACCGACCGTGTTAAACGCGAAGGTGAAGGCCATCGCCTTGGACTTCGCGCTGGTGTTCATGTTCAGGAACGCATCCATCGTCGTGACGTTCAGCGCCTTGACGGTCACGTCCCCGCCCGCCGTGGTGGTCACGCTGCCATTGGACATGCCTGCCGTGGCCTTGGAAAACAGGGCGTTGGTCGCGACCACGCCGCCACTGGTTTCCTTCGCCTCAATGGTGGAGGAGTTGTGTGCCTTCAGCGAAGCCCGCTCCCGCGCGATGACGGACACATCGCCATCCGCGATCAGCGTGCTTTGCGTGACCAGCGCCACTGCACCGCCATGCGCCTCGTTTCGGGTCAGCATCGCGGATTGCGCGCTGGAGGCGCCGCCCGCGCCCTTGATCGCGAACCCCTTGAAAATCGCCTTGGCCAGCGATCCGGTCAGCAGATTGCCGGTATCCTTGAGCTGCCACAGGTTCAGGTCCGTAAAATCGACATCCGCCCAGTCCGCCACGGTCAGCGGCGTGCCGCCCAGATATTCGTAGAGTTCATCCGTCGGATCCGCACCGCCGACGCCTGGCACCTGATGCAGCACACGCTGCCCGAACGCGATGGTCTGATCCGCGCTCCTGGTGGTGTAGGCGTAATCGTTCTGCGCCTTGTCGATGATATTGTTGACGATGCCGAAGCCCAGATCGTTATCCGCCCCGGCTGCGGTAATCATCGCGGTGGTCGCATCCATCACCGTGCTGTCATCCGCCAGGATCGCGATGCCCGCCCCGGTGATCGTGCTGGTGATGACAGTCGCGCGCGCGGCACCCGACAGCATGTTCTGCGTGACGACCGCCCCCGCCGACGCCCCGTCCGCCCCGCGAAAGGCCGAGGCCGCCGTGGTCGCATTCATATCCGTCAGCGCCGTCAACGTGGCGGAGTTCACCGCGCTGACGCTCAACGCATCCACGCCCGCCGGTGTCGCGGTCGCCGTCACGGTCGATCCCGTGACCAGCGCCGTCGCGCCCGCCGGACGCTGCGCGCCGATATCGCTGGCCAGCAAGGTGTCGAGCGCCATGAACAGCAGGTTCTGCGCCTCGTACCCGACCGTGTTGAACGCGATCATCAGCGCCTTGGTATCCGCCCCGCCGGCAAAGGCACCGTGCAGCGTCGCATCCATCGCGGTGGCGTTGGTGGCACCGACCAGCGCACCGCCATTGGTCATCGTGACGGTACTGTCGCGCAGGGTCGCAGTGGACCCGCCGTTCAGGATATTGAGGATCAGCGCCCCGCCCACGGCGTTGCTGTCGCCGTCGCCGGTCAGGGAACTGCCGCTCGACACCGTGACGCCGATATCGCCCAGCGAGGTCAGGTTGCCGGTTCCCGCCGCCTCGACCTTCATGTCGCTGGCCGCCGCGATATCCGTCTGCTGCACCAGCGCCGCAGCACCCGAGTCGACCTCGTTACGCACCACGACACCGCCCAGCCCGATGGCGTCCGTCTCCTCGAAGGAATTGCCGGTGGGCACCAGATCGGTTTCGGTCGCGACCTTCCACAGGGTGGTGTCGGTGAAATCGGTCGAGCGCAGGTCCACCTCGGTGCCGTCAGCCCCCATGAACTTGTAGATATCGCCCGCCGTGCCGGTGGCCGTACCGGTCGAGCCGGCCAGATCGGCGTAAAGCTGCACCCGGTCGCCGAAGTCCAGCGACGGGTCCGACCCCAGTGTCGCGGGCGTCAACAGATCGCCATCCGTCTGGATCGTGCCATTAGTCCGGTAATCCACCGGGCTGATGCCGCCGATCAGCGAATCCACATTGGACGCCCCGCCGTCGGTCGCCGCTGTCGCGTTCGCCACCAGCTTGACATTGGCATTGATGCTGGCGCCGTCATCGGCCTTGACGCTTACATTTCGGGTGGAGGTGATGGTGGAGCGTGTGCTCCCATCATTCTGCACACTCGCACGGGTCGCGGAGGTCACCATGTTGGTGGCCAGCACGATGCCCGCGGCATAGGACTTGGTCTTGCGGCTCGCCGCGATGGACTCGTTCTTCGCCACGTTGGTGGCGGTCGCGTCCAGCAGCATCTGCTCTGTCGTGGCCAGAACGCTGACATCGCGCCCGCTCAGCGTGGATCCGCTGACAAGGGCCACAGTCTCGAACCCGGTATAGGTCACGTCCAGACCCAGGCCCAGGATCGTGTCGATCCCCTCCTCGAAATCGGTGTAATCCACATCCCGGCCAAGGTTGTTATACGCCACCGCCAGTGCAATCGCCGCCCCGTCGCCGCCGACGGTCTGCGCAGTCGCCTCCGTCTTGGAATCCAGCAAGGCGTTGCTGGTCGCGGTGATATCCACATCGCCCGCCGCCGTAATCGCCGCCCCTGTCACGCTGGCCGTGGTGCCGCCCAGCAATTCGTTCACCGCCAGCGTCCCCGCGATGTTCAGCGCGAAGCCCGTCGGGTTCACATATCCTGTCGGCACGTTGAGCTGCTGCGCGCCGGAATAGGACACCAAAACCATCGCATTCGTGGCGGTAACGTCGATGTCGCCGGTGGTGGCGGTCACGCTGCCGCCCGAGACGACCGTCGACACCGAGCGCGTCACCTCGTTCAAAGCCAGCCCGAATGGCAGGCTGATCGAGGTGAAGCCCGCCAGCCCGATATCGAAATCCTTCGCCTGCACGATGACGTTGGACGTATCGTTCGCGGACAGAATGACCGCGCTGCCCGAAACCGTGGCACCCGTCAGCGACACGCCAGTCGTGCCTGTCACCGTGTTGCTGGCAACGATCGCCTCGGAGGAGACGGTGGATTTGTTCTTTGCCGTTGCGGCAACCACACCCGTGCTCGTCACCGAAGCCGATCCAATGGTCACCGTCGCGGTATCGTCCACCACCTGCGCCGCCAGCCCGAACAGAGTGCTTTCGATAGCCGAGGTCACATCGCCCGAGATCTCACCACTGATCGAGACGTAGCTGCCCGAAACATCGGCACCATCCGCAATCGTCACCGTCGCGGCACGCGTGGCATTCAGCGTAGAGGCCAGCGCATCGAAGCCGATCGTCGCACCGTCCTGCGTGCCAAAGACAGCATCGGTCGCCGTATACGCGGCCGAGGTCAGCGTAACGGTCAGGTCGGTGCTGTTGAGCGCGTTCAGCTTGACGCTGTTGCCGGTCAACGTGCCCGCAACATCAACCATCGCACGGTCGCGCAACGTGACATCCGCGACGAAGGCCAGCGTGTTGTTCGCCTCAACCTCGATAGTGCCGCGCGTCCAGGCCTGTATGTCGATTGCGGTCGCGTCGATGACCGATGCGGCGGCCACGTCGATGGTCGCATCCGCGCCCGCGACGAAACTCTCCGCCACGCCAGTCAGGGTCGCCGTACCCGTGGTCGCAGCCGTCGCGAAGATATCCACCGTCGAGGAGGACCGGATCGAGCCATCGACATCAATCAGATAACTCGGATTGTCGTCCACACTGGCCGATCCGCCGGTCCTGCCGCTGTTGGTGCCTGACGCGTTGAACGTGACCTTGCCGACCTTGGACGCTGCGGTTCCCAGACTAACCCCATCCGCCACACGGATCGATTCCGCATAGGCCGCGATCTGGCCCTGATACCCCTCGTCGAAACCGATGAAATCGACGGAATCCGCGCCGCTTTGGCCGACGATCTTCAACTCGAACGAGGAGTCCAGCGTCGAGGCGTCGAAATCCACCGCGAAATGATCGTCGCCCTGATCGCCGTTTATCGTCAGGGTGCTGATGCCCGTCAGGTCCCCGCGATAGATCTCAACGTCGCCATTGTGCCGGTCGGTGATGATGACTTCCTGCGCCGTTGCCCCGGTCGCAATCCGTACTCCAATCTCCGTTCCCGCATTCAGATCGTCGTCGATCCTGACGGTCAGCGTCGAACCCGATACCGCCCCGGACGCCATCACATCCGTATCGTAGGTTCCGGCGGCCAGTCCGAATGGATCGGCCGACAGCAGAACCCGCGGTTCCATCGGGTCGAGCATCAGCCGCCATGCCGCGCGCCGCAACCGCTCAAAACGGTCACGGTCACGATGCTTCAAACGGGCGCGAAACCCACGGTTGATCGGGAGGTGGGGCAAACTACCGACAACACGGCGGCCAAACGGCATGGACACGGGCAAGTCTCCTGCAAAAAAACATTCACTTCAACACGTTAGCGCCACCCTACCCCCGCAGGTGGCGAAACCGCATCTCCGCAGTTTCCTTGTAGTCCAAAAGGCCCGTTTCAATCCAGCCTTTTCTAGCGAAACTCATCAAAAGCGATCCGCAGAACGCCCTTTAATCACTAGAAAAGAATCGCTTTTCAATAAAGTTTAACGAAGGCCGCAACGTTGATGAAGCGTCAAGCAAAAAACTACACAGTGGCGGGACTCTCTCTTGTTGCAGAACCAACGCAGGTGCAGCAAAACGTGGATAAGCTTCAAGATATTGAGCAATCCAGCGCCTGTCCGCGATTTTTAACATTTGCGCCACCTTGCGGGCCAAAGCGATATCCGGCGGGCAATCCAGCCAGATCGAGGCCGAAATCAGCGGCGCAACCGGGGGCCATGCCGGGCCAAGCAGACCGTCGAGGATCACTCGCTCGCCCCCATCGCGCAAACGCTCCACCAAACCCGGAGCGGTGATTTCATCGAACGGGGCGCCACGCCGCAGCCAGCATTCGATTTCATCAGGCGATCTGCCGGTCATCGTCTCATGATCGTCCCATGCCACGACTTCCGCCCCGACGCGGCACGCGAGGGCATGTGCGAGTGTGGACTTGCCCGATCCCGGCAATCCGCAGATCGCAAGGATCATGTCTTGACCCCCACCGTGATATGGAACGGCAATCCCAGATCGGGCGTGAATTGCCTCACCTCGCATCCCCGCGCGCGCAATGCCGCCGCATACCAGTCGCCCGAGCGATAGAACGGCGCGAAGACCAGATCCGCGCTGAGCCAGTACGGCAATGGCCCCGCAGCTTCCAACGGCCCCCGCTCCGCGATGATCACCTGACCGCCCGGCCCCAGCGCGACCAGCGCGTGATCCAGCAGGGTTCCGCGTTGATCCTCAGGCCAATCATGCAGAACGCTCTTGAACAGAACGGCATCCCAGGGCGCGCCGGGCAGTTCATCCCACTCACCCTGCCGCGCATCCCCCGCCACGAATGTCGGCCGCGCGCCCGATGCCCGCTCCGCGTTGCGCCGCTTGCCCAATTCGCAAACACCGGGAAGGTCGAGCACCGTCACCTCCGCCCCGAACGCGGTCATGATCGCGGAGGCCAGAACACCGACATTCCCGCCGACCTCCAGCACACGCGCACCGGGGTCGAGGTCGATTGCGGCGGTGATTTCCGGGGCTTCGGTCTCCGTCAGGACGGCCACGTAATCGCACCAGATCTGCGTGCGGGCGAGGGCATCCGCATCGGTTTTCAGCGCGTGGGAATAGTCGAAGATGTCGAAGGTATGCGCCTGTTTCATGAAGGTCGGCAGATCGCCCACCAGATCCGACATGCCCATCGCCAGATCGACGCTGACCGCCTTGAGAAACCGAAGCTTGTGCGCCAGCGCGGTCCGCCTTGCAGGCCACACACGCGCGAACGCGTCGGTCAGCGAAAGCGTATCGCCCGTCCGCACCACCACGCCCGCCCGTTCCAGCAAAACGGGAAAGAACGCCGCCTCCGCGGGCAGGTTCAGCGCATCCACGGGCACCGCCCCATCCAGCGCGATACGGTCGATCAGACCGCGACGCATCCCCAGATCGAGCGCCATGGCGCCGGGAAAGGTTTCGAGAAAGGCGTCTTCGGGTGCGTGGGGATTTGCATATGTCATGGGCGGAGGGTGGCCGCAGGCGCAGGGCCGGTCAATACAGGAGTTTTCCAGCGCGCAAGCCCTTGAAATTTCGTCCGTTTTGCGAAGTTGCCCATGGGCAATTCCACCCGACTTTCTTACGCTTGTAAAATGGGCGGCTCATCCGAGGCCGCCCAGGTCTTTGTGAACATTGATCTTTCCGAAAGTTGCCCGTGGGCAATCGCACTATCGTCGCTTGGCGGGATAATGCTCGGCCATGAATTGCGAGAAGCACTCCTTGACCGCCTCGCGGCTTAGGCCTTCGTCGAATTCGAGGCGTATGGTGCGCCCGGATTTGCGCATCGTGATGCCCTCACGCTCCCCTGCCCGCTTGAAGCTCTGCGTTTCCTTCGGTGCACGCGGAGCCTTCGGCGGTGTGTTGAGGTAGTTGAAAATCGCCTGCCCATCGGTCAGCGGGTTGCCTGCCTCACGCCGTCGGATCAGTTCGCTGCACCGGTCGAACAACGCCCGCTCCTCCTCAGGTGTGGCCATCCATCGTCGAAGCGCGCGGGCGTGTCGCTCCTTGATCAGCGTCTTGTCGCCATAGGCCAGCACGATCTGTCCGGGCAGTTTGGCCAGTTGCAGATAACGGCTCAGCCACGCCGGGGAAACCTCGAGCCGCGCGGCCATCTCCTTTTGCGAGCCGCCGTAATACATCATGCAGGCCATCGAATAATCCACCGCTCGTTCGTAATCGGAGATGTCGCGGCGGTCGCGGTTCTCGATATCCGCGAGGCGAAACGCCTCCTCATCCGTCAGGTCGCGCACGTCGATCAGGAACTTGAATTTCGGATAGTTGTTCGCCCGCAGCCAGCTGACCGTCCAGTGACGGCGCGCGCCGCAGATCACCTCGTATTCGAAGCCGTCCTCAGCATCCACCCGGCGCACGATGGCGGGAAATTCCTGCTGACCCTGCGCGCGCATACCCTCGATCAGATCGGCGCAGTTTTCCTCGTTCAGCATGTCGTAATCGCGGTTGTGCTGCATCCACATGCGGCAGATCGCGGGATCGACCCAGCGCAGGGTCTTCTCCTCGGTATCGGCACGATCGCTCAGCCCTGTGCGCCGTTTGAGGAACCGGGTGCCGGATTGGCGGTCGGTTTCATGGGTCTTCGCGGTGTCCAGACCGGACAGAACATCGTTGAATACGTCATCGTGGCGTTTGCTCATAGCAGGCCCTCCTTTCGCAGACCGGCATGGTGGCTCGGCCAGGATTTGCGGATCAATAGTTCGACCTCACGACCGACGGCGTCGAGATAGGCCCGGCACCGGCGGTGGGTCTCGGTTCGGGTCTGGGCCCCGGTCAGTTCGTAGACCGTGTGCAGGTTCGCCGTCGCGTTGTCGATTTCGGCGCTGTCCTTCAGCACGGCCTGCAACATGTCCTGCGGAAACACCGCATCCATCATACGTTTGATGGCGACATGCGCCGATTTGTTATCGTTCATCTTTGTGGCCAAAATCTTGACGAAGCGATAATCGCGCGCGCCCCCAGCCTCAGCCAGATCGCCCAGAGTCGCGTTCATCATCTTGAGGAAATGCGCGGTCGAGGCGAAGTCGATATTGTTGGGCGGTGCTGGAATGATCAGCGCGTTGGCCGCACGCAGCACGCTGAGCGAGATCATTCCCAGTGCGGGCGGGGGGTCGAGCAGGATGATGTCGAACTGGTCCTTGATGCTGTCGATACCGTCGCGCAGACGGTCGAGCACGAATGCATCCTCACGCACCATGCGGGCCGCAAATTCGTATTCCGCATCATAGAGCCCCAGATTGGCGGGGATCATCGCGATGCCGGGCCAGTAGGTCGCCCGCAACGCATAGTGCAGGGATTTCGGGCCCCCGTGCCGAAAGAAGGGGTAGAGGGTTTCGTCCTCGTCATCGACATCGACATCGGGGTTTAGGCCGAACATCGAAGTCGTGGACGCCTGGCTGTCGCAATCTATGACGCAGACGCGGTAGCCCTTGAGCGCGAAATATTGCGCCATGTGGCAGACGACGGTGGATTTGCCGACGCCGCCCTTGAAGCTTTGCACCGCGATCACGGCGGCCTCGTCCGTATCGGCGCGATGGGGCAGGGTGCCGAAGACCTGCCGCATTCGGTTGATGTCGGACAGGGCGTAGCCGGTGCGGCGCCCGGTCTCGGCGTCCTTCTCGGCGACGGGCAGGCGGCCATCGTCCTCGGCCTCGCGGATGGTCTTCTCGGTTCGACCGACCATTTGCGCAGCCTTGCGAACGGTGAAGCTGAGTTGCAGACGTTTCGAGGTGCCGGGCGCGAACACACGGTCGCGCAGGCGTTCGATTACCGTGGCCGCACGGGAGGAGAGCAACTCCAGCTCCGTTTCTCCGACGGGAGGCAGCACGGATGGGGGCAGGGGGGACTGCGACATGGATCGCTCCGCTGTGAAGAAAGGTTGCGCCAAGCTTGCCGGTTTCGGGATTCCGCGACAAGTGCGGTTTTTGAAGGTGAACCCCTCAAAAACCGGAAATTCCGGTAAAATGATCCGATGGTCGGAGCTGACATGCTGCTGAGTCGCAAAAATCACCCGATTGGTAAGGCTCGATTCGGTGTGAGAGGTGGCCCTTCCCCTCACCAGTAAACTCAAAATCACCTCTTCCTGGTTCAGATTCTTGTTGTTCTTTGTTCGTGAGGGCTAAATATCTGATAATCCAAGGGTATTAATGCATATTCCTTACCTATCGGGTGCGTCGCCCTACATATCGGGATGGTTTGGCTTACGAATCGGGCTGGTTGATCTTACGAATCGGGAGGCTGGCGTATCCTTACATATCGGGACGGGCGGGGCGCAGAGAATCGGGTGTCAAGGAAAGCCAATGAAAACAGGGGCAAAATTGCTGGTCGGGAGAAGCGGGCTGAGACCGTCGCTTACGTTTCGGGTGATTGCGCAGGTGGAAATGCCGGTGTAAGCTTACGTAACGAGGCTGACAAAAGTAAGAGCATAGACGTATGGCACCCGACTCGAAGCCATCATACCGCACCATGCAGGCCAGGCCCAATGCGGAATCGCTGATCAAGCCGGGCGAACTGGTCGATCTGGTCGAGGTTACGCCGCTGACCCTGGCGGATCGGCGGATCTACAACCAGTTGCTGGAAAACGCCTGGGATGACATCGACAAGCCGGTGGTCCACACGATCCCGAAGTCGCTGCTGCGCGGGTCGCACAACTCGAACGACAGGGTGGGGGAAAGCGTTGAACGTCTGATGTCCTCCATCGTGCGGGTGGCGGTGAAATGGGACGGGGAACCTGCTGTTGAGCGTGTGCAGCTTCTGGGTGGCAATATCGAACACACTCGGGCGGACGGAATGCTGCACTACGAGATTCCGGCGCGCCTGCGCAAGATCATCGGAAACTCGACCATCTTTGCCAGATTGCAACGTGACGTGATGTTCGCGCTCAGCTCGAAATACGCGCTGACCCTGTATGAGATGGTGCAAAAGCGCGGAAATCTGAAACATCGCTCGGAGGAGCAGTTCACCCTGGACCAGTTGCGCGGGGTTCTGGGCGTGCCGCGCGGCAAGTTGATGGAGTGGGCGAACCTCAACAATCGGGCGATCAAGCCGGCGGTGGCCGAGGTCTCGGCCTTGTCGGATTACATCGTTGAGATGGAGCCGGTGAAAACGGGGCGGCGCGTGACCGGCGTCAAGCTGCGTTGGTGGCGCAAGGACGGGCAGGGGGAGGCGGAACGCGCGCGGGCGATGGCGTTTTCCTCCGTCGGGAGGCGGGCCAGGGCGGAGGGGCGCACCGAACCGGTGGTGGATCCCGTGGGAAAACCGCGCGCGCGGCCCGCACGGCTGGACCGGCAGGGCCCCGCGCTGGCCACCGAGACATATGAGACCGCCCGCCTGCGGTTCCCCGGATACGATATCTATCACGTGGAATCCGAGTGGCGAACCTGGTCCGCGGGCAAGGACGCCGTGCGCGATCCTGACAAGGCGTTCCTGGCTTTCTTTCGCAGATTTGCCGAAGGGCAGCCTCTTTAGACACACGTTTAACGTGTATTTGGAAGATAATTGCCTTTTCGAGGATAGGCGGACTGCTTGTGGGTAACGATTATCACCGTTTTCATGCTTTAATAAGGTAGAGAACTATACGTGGGATCGTTATCCTGCCCTTGCGTCGCCTTGCACCGGGTGGCGCTGTCTAGGACTGGACCCCGTATGATCCCGAATGGGTATATATTCCTGAAGCTCACGCTTGCGGCACATTTGCTGGCGGGCTGTTTTCCTGTTTCGCAGGTCGCGCTGGATGAGATCGACGTGCCGGTCTACGCCGACGAAGGCGTGGCGGATGAAACGGTGGAGGGGCTGCGGCAGGCGGAACTGATCGCGCAAGGCTCCCCCATCTATCAGGCGCAGACGGGCCGTTTTGAGGGAACCGCCGTTCTGATGCCGGGTCGGGCGCTGTCGGAGCTGCGCGATTTCGGAACGGATCTGACTGCGGCCGCGCCCCGCGACGTGCCTGCCGGAACCGATCTGAGGACGCTGGCCTTTCTGGCCCGGACGCAGAACCTGCGCGTGGCCCAGGCGGCGGAGGGGGTGCGCCGCGCGGATATCGAGCGTGACAATGCCGGCATGGCGCTGTCCCCGCGCATCGGCGGCGACATAGATTTCGGTCGGGTCGAGGAGCGGATCGGCCGGTCGGGCGGCCTGGGTGGAGCAGAGGGGAATTTCGATCGCACCATCCTGCGGGTGGAGGCCGTGCAGCCGATCTATGATGCGGCGGCGCTGGCGGCGCGGGATGCGGCGGATCGGGCGCAGGGTGTCGCCCGCGCGGCCTTCGCGGCGGAGGCACAGGCCGCCGTGTTCGAGGTTACGGATACGTATCTGCGCGGCATGACGGCCAAGGCGCGCCGCGATCTGACGGAAAAGCGGCTGGGCAGGGTGCGCGACCAGCTTTCCGCCGAGGGGCGGTTGCGCGCGGCGGGCCGCTCGGTCGCGGCGGCGGCGCTGGTGCTGGATGTGGAGCGGGGCGCGGCGGAGGGCGACATCGCCCTGTTCGATCAGGAACTGGACACCGCGCTGGCCGATCTGGCCCGGCTGACGGGACGCCCTGTTACGGATATCGAGGTCATCCGCGCCTCTGCCAGCGCCTACGAACTGCCGGGGCCTGTCACCGGCTATCTGGCCGAGGCGCTGGAGGCCAATCCCTTGATGCAGCAGCGGCGGCTGGAAACGGTGCGGCGGCGGGATCTGTACCGTGAGGCGGTGGCCCGTGATTTCGCGCCCCGGGTCGAGGGCTATGCCCGCGCCGATTACGAGGGGGAAAGCGGCTCCGCCTCGCGCATCGGAACAGACACGGAGGAATATGCGGTCGGCGTGCGTATCAGCGTTCCAATTTATAACCGCACCGGAACGGGCTATGCGCACCGGGTCGCTGAAAGCGCCTATCGCGATGCCACCCTGTCCGAGGTCGCCTTGCGACGGCAGTTGGAGGCTGAAATCGTGACCTTGATCGCCCGCGTGGATCAGGGGTTGAGAGCGTTGTCCGGGGCCGAACGTGCGCTGGCTGCGGCACAGGCGCTGGTGCGGTCGGAACGGGCGGCGGTCGCGTCGGGGGTCGCGGCGCCTGTTGCGGTGCTGGCGCGGGAAATCCAGTTGATCCGGGCCGAGGAAAGCCTGCTGCTGCGCCGCTACGAGATCCTGCGGGCGCGCGCGCGTCTGGCCTTTCTGACCGGCAATGATCCGGTGGAGGTGCTGATATGAGGATGCTGGGCGTCGCGCTGTTATATGCGGGGTTGAGCCTCGCCGGGCCGTTGGCGGCGCAGGCGATCAATCCCGGTGCGATTCAGGCCCGTCCGCAAGGGGCGCTGGATTGTGCCATCCTGCCCGCGCGGATCATCGAGATCGCCCAGCCGATCCCCGGCATTCTGGCGGAGGTCCGCGTTCGCCCCGGCCAGATGGTCGAGGAGGGGGACATCCTCGCCCGTGTCGATACCGACATCCTGCGCGCCGAACTGGCACAGGCGGAATTGCGCGCCGCGGGCGTGGCGACGTTGCAGGCCGCGCAGGCCCGGTCCGAGGTGGCGACCCGGCTCTATACTTCGGCGCGACGGGCCTATGATGGCGGCGTCATCAGTGCCGCCGCGCATGAGGAAGCCCTGCGTGACAAGCTGACCGCGCAATTCGATCTGGAGCGGGAGCGCGAAGCCCGCGCCCTGGCCGAGGCGGAGGCGGAACGTCTGCGCATCCAGATCGCCAAAGGCGACATTCGCGCGCCCGCCAGCGGCATCATCGGCGAAGGGTTGCTGTCACCGGGTGAGGTCGCCAGCGGCGATCCGGTCGCGACACTGGTTCAGGTGGATCCCATGCGGATCGAGGTCTTCGTTCCCGTCGGGCAGCTACAGCAATTGAGAGAGGCCCCCGAACAGACGATCCGGGCGGGGGACAGGGGCGATGTGCGGGCGCAGGTGCGGCTGGAATACATCTCGCCGCTGGCGGATCAGGGCTCGCGCACGATCCGGGCCTACTACACGACCAATAGTGACGAGATCGCACCGGGCTATCGCTGCGTGATGGTGCCATGACACAATTTTGCTGGATTCAAGGTGCAGATTGCGCGCTCGGACTGGCCGTTATCAGGATGATGCGACATGGGTAAGCTGGAAAAAATCGGTGCACAGGCACGGCTCGGCGAAGAGACGCTGGCGCAGATGAAGGCTCAGATGGTTCCGATGGAACCGCGCATCATGCTGGATGCATCGCTCGACCTGGACACAGGCGGTGCGGCGGGGCTGGATATCTTCCACGCGGTCGTCGGCACGCTGGATGCCCAGACCGAGGAATTGCAGTCGATTTTCGCGGATTATCAGAACACGTTGCAGCAGGCGGTCGCGGTGGCGGGCACGCTGATCGACGCGGGCGGCGATTTTGATGCACGCGGATTTGACAGTGCCACGGGCGGCGCGACCGATCTGGCCCGCGCGCAGGAGACCGCGCAAATCCTGATGTCCGACATCCGTGACACGGTGGAGGCCGCGAAGGCCGCGTTCGAGGCGAATCTCGATACCTTCGTGCAGGCGAACAAGGCGACGATTGCAGCCAATGTCGGCACGTTCCAGACCGCCGGTGCGAACGGCATCAGCGGCGATGGCGACGATGTGGGCATCACGCTGACCGGCGCGGATGTGGAAGCGCTGCTGACCTTCGACAATCTGGTGAACAATTCCGATTTCGACGATGCGATCGAGGCGTTGATCGACGGCAAGGTCACAGCGGCCGTCACGAACGACGATATCGAGGGGCTGGGCAGCGCGGTCGGCAATGCCGCGGCGGATGAGGTGACGGCGGCGTTCTTCACCCTGAACCTGACGGATGTGCAGCGCGATGGTGCGGATGTCGTCACCTTCGCGAATGAGACGGCGGACAAGATCAATGTCGTGGTGGACATGGCGGCCCTCGGGCTGGATCTGGATGTGCTGCTGGGCGCGGTCGATTTCGGGTTGGACAGCACCGCGATCACCGATGCGCTGTTCGCGGATACGACCAGCGAATTCAGCTTCGACATCACCAAGACCTCCTCCGCCAGCAGCATCGGTCTGATCGCGGACAATTTCGAACTGCCCGATCTGGTGGCGGGCGGCGCGGTCTATGACGGTGCGGGAAGCGGGCCTTCGACCTCGCTCGGTTTCGTGTCGGGCACGTTGGAGCAGATCGACACGGCGCAGGTGCGTCTGGCGACGACGGGGGTGGACTCCATCTCTCTGTCGAGCACGTACAATTTTGGCGGGGCGCTCAACAATACGTTCACCGCTGACCCGATCAGCGTTGCCGCCGAAATCAACGAAGTGGGTGGCGCGGGTTTTGTCAGCATCGTGGACGATACGACCTATCGCCTGATCGAAGTGACCATCGCCGGAGCGCTGGACACGCAAGCCACGTCCGCCGTGCTGAATGCGGCGGCCTTCGAAGCCGCGAACCAGACGGAGCGGACGTTCGCGCTGGTGGTGGGGCTGGAAAGCGTTCTGGGCACTGCCTCGGACGATGCGGTCGCGGCCTTTGTCGATGCGGCGACGCTGGATGTGGCCAGCGATTTCAGCGGCTCCATCGCGGATGCAAATGTGCGCGCGGCGGTCGAGGGGGCGGTTGACGCCTTCGCGGCCTATGGCGTGGCGCAGATGAAGGATGTGCTGTCGCAGGCCGTCACCCAGATCCAGAATTTCCTGGGGCAAAGCCTGTTCGACGTGGACCTGCCGTTCACCGACCTGTCGCTGCGCGATGCGCTGGCCCCGATTCAAAGCGTGGTGGACGCGCTGGAATCCACGTTCGAGATCGACCTGAACGCCGCCGGTCTGGCCGCCGGGGCCGCCTTGCAACCGCCGCTGACCAGCGTGACCGCGGGCGCGCCCGATGTCGGCGCGATCGTGGCGCAGGGGACCTTCGACATTGCGCTGACCGATGGCGGTGTGGACAGCACGATCACCGTCAGCGGCCCGTTCACCGATATTGCCAGCATTGCGGCGGCGATGGATGCCGCGCTGAATGCGGCGGGCGTCGGTGTCAGCGTCGATGCGGCGGGGCGTCTGGTCTTTACCGCCGATGTTGCGGGCGACGACGTGCTGGTTGATTTCGTGGAAACCGACGATCTGGCGATCGGGGATTTCGGGTTGATCGGCGCGGTGTCGTTCGCGGCGGCGACCTCCGTCACGACGGAGGAGGATATCGACGTCGGCGAACTGGCCGGGATGGAGGCGCTGGTCCTCAACGTGACCGACGGCGCGGGCACCCAGCGTGAGGTGCGCGTCGCCTCGGATGGCGGGTTCGCCAGCGTGGCCGATCTGGCGGCGAAGATGGATGCCGCCCTGACTGATTTCAACGTGTCTGTCACGGAGGTCGCGGGCAAGCTGCAATATGCGCTGGACGATCCGGCGGGCGCGGCGGCGAAAATCCAGCTTCCGACCGAAAATGCGGTACGGGCGCAGACCTTCGACGGGCTGCTGGCCTGGGCGAATGCGCAGTTGAACGACGCGATTCCGGGGGTGAAGATCACGCTGGGCGAAGATGGTCGCCTGCTGTTCCTGCTGCCCGAATTGCAGGTCATGGCGATGACCGGGGGGTCGTTCAACCTGGACGAGATCGGCTTCGGTGACATCGCCGGGCTGGAACTGAACGCCGCGCTGACCGCGCTGTTGCGGGGTGAGTTGAGCACGGCGCTGGCCATTGATCTGGCCGGGCTGATCGGGGACGCGGACGACGCGCTGACCGCGCGCGCTGAAAATGACGGCACGCTGGTCACGACCGGTTTCGCGGATCACGTCTATGTTCAGGACACGTCGATCTTCGCGTCGATCAGTGCGGCGACGACCAGTCTGACGGCGACCGCCGATCTGGGGCTGGTCAAGGCGGCCATCGGGCACGACACGCCGACGGACAACTTCATCGTGCTGGACGCGCAGATGTTCGCCACCCTGACGGGGGAGGATGGCGGAACGGGCGATTTCGATCAGGCCGTCTCGCTCAGCACGCTGGCAGACAAGATCACCGCCGGACGGGCGCTGGATCTGCTGGGCCGGTTCGAGCTGGGCGGCGGCGCGATCACGACCGAGGATGGCGACGTCGTGCTGGACGGCGCGAACCTCAAGATCAACAACGACATCTATGCAAACGCCTTTGACGCGGGTGAGGTCGGCAACGTGGCCGTCGTGCATTTCGGGGATGTCAGCATCGAGGTGGCGGGTCTGGCCGGGCTGGGCACGGATGCTGTCAACGCCGTCACCGTGGGCGCGCGCGATCTGTTCGATACGGACAGCTGGAGCGTCATCATCGACAGCCCCGTGGCCGAGGCGCTGACCGGGCTTCAGACGGGCGATACCCTCGATACGCTGACCAATATTGCCGGGCTTCTGGTGGATATCGGTGCGGCATTGGCGGAGGATCTGCCGTTCCTCGATCAGGACATCCCGATCCTGAATTTCTCACTGCTCGATGTGGCGAGCTTCTCCGAAGATTTCCTGGCCGCGGTTCAGGACGCGCGCAACAACCCGCAGGGCACGCTCGACACGCTCGACGCGAAGCTGGAGGAGGTGTTCGGGCCCGACACGGTGGTGCTGGCCTGGGATGCGACGGGCAGCGTACTGACCTTCGATCTGAATCTGGTTTACGGCACCACGGGAACGACGCCGCTGGCGATAGATCTGGTCGGTATGCTGGGGGATCAGCTGGAAACGCTGGTGGGTGCCAGCGTTGCGGATGTCGTGACCGGACTGGTCGATGCACGGGGCGACGCGGAGCTGACGCTGACAACCGATCTGATCCTGGACCTGAGCTTCGGCATTGATCTGAGCGGATTGCTGGCGGAGCCGGTGGATTTTGCCAGCAACACGACTGCTCTGGGTCTGCTGGCCAGCGTCGGCTCGATTGTCGGTGCGAATGGCAACGACCTGCGCGTCACGCGGACCGATCGCGACACGGGTGCGCGCAGTGTGGTGGAGATCGACCTGAACGGGGCGGAGACGGTGGACGATGTCGTCGGCCTGATCGACGCGGCGGTCGGCACGGGCTTTGGCACTGCGACGCTGGGCGACGGAACCGGCGACAATGTGTCGTTCAGCTATGACGCGGCGACGGGTGAGTTCACCTTTGGCGATCAGGATGCCACCGCGCGGGATAGCGACGACGTGATCGCGCTGTTCGGTGCCGCCTCGCAGGACAGCGCCGATGATGGCGGCGTGCAGGTCGTCACGGCGAGCGGTGCCCCGGGCACGCCTGCCCTGGCCTATGCGTTCGACGTGATCGTCAACGGTGAAAGTGTGACGGTGAACGTGCCCGGCGACGGCGCGCGCGCCACGGTTGCGGATCTTGCCGAGGCGATCAATGCGGCGATGCAGGATGCGGATATCCTGCGCTCGGCCATTGATGCCTCCGCCGTGCCGGGCATGACCGTGGCGTTGAGCCAGCTGATGCGGGCAAGCGAGGTCGGCGGCGTTCTGGTGATGACCGCGACCGATTTCGCCGAGACGCAGGGCTACGACCCGATCAGCTTCACCCTGACCGGTCAGGATGTCAGCCACGAGGTAACGTTCGAGATCAAGGAGCTGGACGGCGCGAACGCGGCGCGGATGCTCGGCTTCGAAAACGGGCAGGAGCTGGACGGCGCGGAGGCGACCTCCGCCGCGGTGTATGAGAGTGCGGGCGATGGCAAGGTGCGGACCTTCATCGACACCGACAACACCTCGATCCGGTTCGAACTGCGCGCCGGATCGGAGGGGTCTATCAATGCGGTTCTGGGTCTGGGCCCGGTGGAGGCGACGGTGGTCGGCGGCACGGCCCTGATCGACGCGGGCGACGGATCGGGCGACGCGGCCCGGATCGGCGTGGAACTGAACGATGCGGACGGGGATGCGCATGACGGCCAGCTGGACCTGTCGCTGATCGGTGATATCGCCAATCCGCTGGACCTGTTCATTCCCGAGGTGCAGCTGGGCGTCAGCATCGACCTGCCGTTGACGGACAATCTGGGCGTTCTGGGTGACGATGCGGGATTCCAGTACATCGCGCCGTTGATCCAGACAAAGGCGGGGATCACCGCCGCGAATTTCGACACCAGCGACATTGCCGGGAATTTCGAGGGCGATCTGATCGACTTCTTCGAAAACCCGTCGGCGGGCTTTCCCACGACCAATGTGGTGCTGAATCTGGATGGGTTGGAGGATGCGTTCGCCGATATCAACGTTCTGGGGCTGCTCAACGATCCGCGTCTGGTGCTCAACGGTCTGGATCTGATCCTCAGGCAGACGGACAACCTGATCGGCGGGTTCCTGGACACCGTGAACCTGCCGGTGATCGGCGACGGTCTGGGCGCGGGTCTGTCGGTGATCGACGACATGCGCTACGAGGTGATCGCGCCTGCGCTGGAATATGCCAGCCAGCCCAAGGCCGACGGCTCTCTGCCCACGACGGTGGATCTGCTGACCGGATTCCTGAACGACCAGATGAACGATCTGTTCGGCACCAGCGGCGTCGTCTACATGCAGGCGTTTCTGGATACGTCGGGCGGCACCAATGACAGCTATCTGTACGGCAACTTCAATTTCTCGGGCAACCTGTTCGCGGCATCGCTGGATGCGGGCTTTGACATCGGGATTCCGGGGTTCGAACTGGAATTCGAGGACGGCACCGCAATCGACCTGTCGGTGGATTACGACGCCAATATCGCGTTCGGCATCGACAGGAGCGGGTTCTTCCTGCTCAACGATGAGGACGAGGCGGAAATCAGCATTGATTTCACCGTCGATGCGGGCAACTTCGCCGGCAGCTTTACCATGGCGAACCTGTTGCGGTTGTCGGCCGTGGGTGTCGATACCGCGAACACCAACGGCAGTGGCTATGCCGCCGCGCCGGGTGAGGCAGGCTATGACGGCGGTCGCATCGGGGTGGAGGCTTCGCTGAGCGCCGACCTCTATGGCGAACAGGGCACGGATATGACCCGCGATCTGTCCGGCATCAGCGTCGAGAAGGGCGGCACCGCGCTGGACTGGGAAAAGGAAGTCCGGCTGTCGGGATTGCGGTTGAGCGATCTGGTCGCGGTGGCCTTCACCGCCGAGGCCTTCGCGGAGATTCAGCTGACCGCCGGGGTCATCAACCCGGTAACGGGCGAGTCCGTCCAGATCGGCGGCATCGACGCCTTGCCCCCGGTCACGACCGAACTGATCGTCGAGGCCAGCTTCGACACCTCGCGCAGTGGCGAGATGTTCAGCCTGGACGCCCTGCGGTTCGAGGATGTCCGGCTGGATGCGAGCGATCTGTACGAGGCCTTCCTCGCGCCGATCATCGACCCGCTGGCGCCGATCATCGATCCGCTGGCCGAACTGGGCCGCGCGCTGAACACGCCACCGCTGAGTTTCGCGTTCGGTGCGCTGACGACCGTGTTCCCGGTTCTGGGCATCGTGGATACGATCGCGGACATCATCGTCTTTGTGGACGATATCAAGGATTCCGGCGGGATCGTCCTGTTCGGAACGTTCGATTTCGTCAACCAGTTGGACGATCTTGCCGATGGGTCCGCCCGTGCGGGCAATCTGGATTCGGACGATCTGGTGCGCACGGAGGCGGGTGCGGCAATCACCGGCACGTTCGGCGGCACCGGTCTGTCCATCGACCTGCCGATCATCTCGGACCCGTCGAACGTGATCGCGTTGCTGCTGGGCAATTTCGAGGATGTGACGCTGGTCAGGGCGACCTACACCCTGATCGATTTCGCGTTCGACGTAGATGTCGTCGGATCGCTGGTCGCGGCTTCGGGCCTGCCGTCCAAGGTGGTTTCGCCCATCACCGGCGCGTTGGACGCGCGGGTTCACGGCCATGGCTTTGCGGGCTTCACCGTGGGCTACGATCTGTCGGGTGTGGTCAACTTCATTGACACGATGCAGCCCGAGCGCCTGTTCGACGGCATCTTCATCGACAGTTCCGACGGCGGGCTGGTCGATTTCGGCATCGGGTTCGAGGCCGAAGCCTCCATCAGTATCGCGATCGCGTCCGCGTTCCTGCGCGGGTCGGGCGATGCCAGCTTCCGGCTGGGCTTCAACGATCCCAACAGCGACGGAAAGCTGCGCATCCCCGAGATCGTCAAGGTGGTTGAGGCGGTGGCGGATTCCTCCGGCTTCGTCGAGGCGCTGGAACTGGTGTTCAAGGGCGACGGCGGGTTCTCGTTCGGTGCCAGTGCAGGGGGTTCGGTCGGTATCGGGCCGGCCTCGGTGAGCTTCTCGATCGATATCTTCGAGTTCGGGACCAGCTTCACCTTTGGCGGTCTGCCAATTCCGGGTGAGATTTCCTCGGACATTGCCGATACCGGCAACACAGCGATCCTGAACATCGGCTCCCGTTCCGGGTTGAGCCTGACCGACGCGACGGAGGATGGCGACGACCGGCTGGTCATCACCGGCCCGAATTCCCCGATCTCGGTCAACTGGACATCGGGCGGCACCAACCAGATCGCCGGGCTGGACCCCGCCACCAGCGCGATCATCATTCCGGCTGGCAATGGCGACAATAATATCGATATGTCGGGCATTACCGACACCACCCCGACGCTGACTTATACGGGCAGCGGCGACGACAATATCGTCCTGTCCGATCAGGGCTTCCACGTCGTTTTCGCCGGTGACGGGCAGGATACGATCACCGCCGGCGCGGGTGCGACGGGCGAATACTGGATCATCGGCGGCGGTGGGCGCGACACCATCACGGTGGGCGGCACGGGCAGCACGCTGATCTTCTCGGACGACGATTACGGTTTGCGCGATGAGTTTCTGGCGGCCTTCGCGGCCGGTGGGTTCAACAAGGCCGCGGCGGAGGCGATCGTCGCTGGCCAGTGGGGCGACCAGAACAAGACGCTGGACGATTTCAAGACCAGCTATACCCAATCCACGCAGAGCATTGCAGGCTCGGACGCGGATGTTGTCACGGTCGGATCGGGTGATCACGTCATCTTTGCCGGGGCAGGGGCGGATTCCATCACCACCGGCGGTGCGTCCGGCACGGTCGAGATCTATGGCGGTGCGGGCGACGACACCATCAACGGCAACGGCGATTTCGTCACGGTCGAGGGGGGCGCGGGTGCCGACCGCATCTTCCTGGGTGACGGGCAGAACAAGGCCTATGGCTGGTCGGCCCAGCTGAGCGCGGACGGTCTGTCGGGCGATACCGCGTTGAACACGGCGGCGTCGCAGGATGGCGCGGACCTGATCATCGGCGGCGAGGGTACGGACGAGATCTGGGGCCACGCAGGCGATGACGTGATCGAGGGCGGCGGCGGCGACGATCTGATCAAGGGCAACCTTGGCAACGACATGATCACCGGCGGCCGGTTCGAGGTGACGCAGGGCGGCAACACGATCGACGTCGCGGCCTCGACCCTGCATCTGAGCTTCCCCGGTGTGCTGGTGGTTGACAGCCTCGACCTGTCCGACGGGCAGGATACCATCGACGGGCATGGCGGCAACGACATCCTGCTGGGCGGCGGTGAGGGCGACAGCATCACCGGCGGCGGCGGCTCCGACATGATCGTCGGGGATTTCGGCCAGACCACCTTGAGCGCGAACCGCGTGGTGCAGGACTTCACCGCCGCGCAAGTGGATTCGACCAATCAGGGCGCGGACACCCTGACCGGCGGTCTGGGCAACGATATCCTGATCGGAGGCGGGGCGTCCTCCGGCACGGTGGACGTGTTGACCGACCTGTCCGGCACCGGGGTTCTGATCGGCGATTACGCCGACATTCGCGGCGCGCGTCTGATGGAGGGTGTGACCCAGGTCACGAGCGTCGCCACATCCTTTGGCAATGCGGACCGGATCACGGCGGGTGCGGGCCACGACATCATTCTGGCGGGTGAGGGCAACGACACCGTGGATGCGGGTCTGGGCACGAATATCGTGTCCGGCGATCTGGCCCATGTCGATCTGATCGGCGGTGAGATCACCGTGATCGCCACGCTGAACAAGTTTGCCGACAGCATCATCTCGGGCGTTGCCTCGGATGCGGGCGGGGCGGCGGCGGATGCGGCTGACATGATCGTCGGCGGCAGCGGTGATGACACGATCTCCGCCGGGATCGGGCGCAATGCCATTCTGGGCGATGACGGAACGATCCTGTTCGACGCGGCAGCGCGGCGTGCGATCATCAACTTCGTTCCCGCGCTGGATGCCAGCCAGGCGGAGGCGGACCGCGTGGCCGCCGACATCGCGTTGATCGAGGGCATGACGCTGCGCCTGACCGCCACCATCACCGATCTGGACGGCGATGATGTGGTCACGACGCTGGGCGATGACGATTATGCCGTTCTGGGCGGCGGGGACGATATTGCCGATCTGGGTGAGGGCGTGAACT
This sequence comes from Pontivivens nitratireducens, assembly GCF_014235845.1. Lineage (GTDB taxonomy): Bacteria > Pseudomonadota > Alphaproteobacteria > Rhodobacterales > Rhodobacteraceae > Pontivivens > Pontivivens nitratireducens. Next base: position 60,009 of record NZ_JACJUQ010000009.1, read on the forward strand.
GGGCGGCAGGCGACGACGGCGTTCTGCGGGTCGATCTGTTCCAGATCTCCTCACGCTCCGACAGCCGGGGGGGTGACGATTCCATCACGACCGGGGCTGGCAACGACTTCCTCGTCGGGGGATCGGGCGGCGATACGATCACTGCCGGTGCCGGGGACAACGCCGTTCTGGGCGATGTGGGCGATATCTACGTATCGCTCGACACGATCCGCGCGACGACGTTGTTCAGCTTTGGCGGATCGGCGGATGGTGAGGATTCCGTCACGGCCCTGGGCGGGCAGGACTGGGTCATTCTGGGCGGCGACGACGATATCGCGGATCTGGGGCAGGGTGTGAACGTCGTGACCGGCGATACCGGGTCCATCAGCAATACCGGCGATGCACGGACCGCCGCGACGATCGAGGCGGGCGACGATACCATCACCACGGGTGACGATATCGACATCATCCTCGGCGGCGTCGGCAGCGATTCCATCATTGCGGGCGAGGGCGACAACCTGATCGTCGGGGATGCGGGGCAGATCCTGTTCAACATCACGACCTTTGCGGCGCTCAAGTTGACCTCCGGCCATACAGGGGAGGACGGCGACGACACTGTCACGACTGGCGCGGGCGCGGATATCGTGATCCTGGGCGGAAGCGACGATACCGCCAATGTCGGCGATGGCTTCAACCGCGTGCTGGGCGACAGCGGGACGGTGGACATCGCGGCGGGCACTCTGCTGACCGAAAGCGATCTGGATTCCGGGGATGATTCCATCACCGGCGGCATTGATCAGGACATCATTCTGGCGGGCGTCGGCGCGGATACCGTCAGCGCGGGGACCGGCAGCACGAACACGATCCTCGGCGATACGGGGCAGGTGACATACACGGTCATCGGGTTCGGCGTGTCGAATATCGTCGGCACCTCGGACGTGCGCGACGGCGCGGATATCATCACTGCGGACGGCCTGATCAATCAGGTCATGGGCGGCGGGCGTGACGACACGATCACGCTGGGCAACGGCTATAATGTCGTGCTGGGGGATTCCGGGCGGATCGAGCCGTTTGCCGGCTTGCTGTTGGCGGGATCCGATGCGTTTGGCGGCGATGATGCGATCTCCACCGGCACCTCGGCTGATGTTATCATCGGTGGCAGTGGCGACGATACGATTTCGGCGGATGCGGGCGACAACTCGATCCTCGGCGATACGGGTGAGATCCGTCACGGCGTCTTCGATTTCCTCGGCTACACGATGCTGTCCACCGGCGTTTCGCGCGATGGCAACGATGTAGTGACGACGCTGGGCGGCAACGATCTGGTCATTCTGGGCGGTCTGGCGGATACGGCCGATCTGGGCGATGGCGACAACAGGGTTCTGGGCGACAGCGGCACGATCGAGACGCGCAACGCCTTCCTGACCAGTGCGACGGATATCTTCGTCGGCGCGGATGACATCACCACCGGTTCGGGCCGTGACATGATCATCGGCGGCAGCCGTGCGGACGTGATCCGCGCAGGCGCCGGCGACAATGCGATCATCGGTGACACGGGCACGATCAACCACGACCGCGATACGCTCGCCACGCTGAACATGGTTTCGGCGTTCGAGAGTGACGGCGCGGACACGGTGACGGCTCTGGGTGGCATGGATGACGTGATTCTGGGCGGCGGCAACGATGTCGCCGATCTGGGTGAGGGGCTGAACCGGGTCATCGGTGGATCGGGTGAGATCAACATCACCCAAGGCCGGATCGAGACCGCCCTGGGCACCGACGGCGTGACCTCGAACGACGACACGATCACCACCGGGGCGGCGAACGATCTGGTCATCGGCGGCTATGGCGCGGATACGCTGACGCTGGGCGCGGGCGACAATGCGCTGCTGGGCGATACCGGGCGGATTCTGTTCGATGCCAGTGACAATCGCCTGATCTCTATGCTGTCGGATATGGACGGTTCGGATGGCGCGGACAGGGTCACGACGCTTCAGGGGCGCGATTATGCGATCCTGGGGTCGCGGGCAGACATTGCCGATCTGGGCGAGGGCGACAATATCGTCGTGGGTGAGGGCGGCGTGATCGACCTGCATACCGGCACGGCCAGCACAGGGCAGGCTGTCTTTGGCGGCAACGACCGGATCACGACGGCGGGCGGTGCGGATATCGTGCTGGGCGGATCGGGCGCGGATATTCTGACCCTGGGCGCGGGTGCGAACCTGATTCTGGGCGATAGCGGCACGATCACCTTTACCGCCACACGGGCGGCGATGGTGCTGACCTCCACCAGCAACCCGTTCGACGGTATCGACACGGTGACGACCACGACCGGGGCCGACGTGGCCATTCTGGGCGGCGGCGGCGACGTGGCCGATCTGGGCGCGAACGATAACAAGGTTCTGGCCGACAGCGGCACCATAAACGCGGTGGCGGGCACGCTGACCAACGTATCCGACATCTATTCGGGGGCGGATACCGTCACGACGGGCGGCGGCGCGGATATCGTCATCCTCGGCTCCGGCAACGATACGCTGGACGGTGGCGCGGGTGACAATCTGGTGCTGGGCGATACCGGCACGATCAGTCATCAGGTGGGCACCGCGACGCTGATCGCGATGCAGAGCGTTACCGACACGCGCGACGGGCGCGACACGGTGCGCGTGCTCGAAGGATCCGACCGGATCATCCTCGGCGGCAATCAGGACATCGCCCAGATCGGCGCGGGCGACAATTGGGTGCTCGGCGACAGCGGCCTGATCGACCGGACGACCGGCACGATCAGCAGCGTTGCCTCGGACCAGTCGGGGGCGGATCGGATCGTGATCGCGCTGACCGGGGGCGTCGCCTCGGGTGCGAATACGGGCAACGATATCGTCATCGGCGGCGCGGGCGCGGATGAAATCGACGTCAGCGCGGGCAACAATGCCGTGATTGGCGACAGCGGCACAGTGATGTTCGCGGTAGGGGCGGAAACGCTGATCTCCCTCACCTCGACCAGCGACCGGCGCGATGGGGCCGATACGCTGCGTGCGCTGGAGGGCGACGACATCGCCATCCTCGGCGGTGCGGCGGATATCGCCAATCTGGGTGAGGGCGCCAATCGGGTGATCGGTGACAGCGGGATCGTCGATGTGGTCGGGATGAGCGTGAGCGCAACCTCCGCCACCTATCTGGATGCGACACCTGCCGCCAGCACGGCAGGGGATGCCGGGGCGGACACGATCATCACCGGCGCGGGCACCGACCTGATCATCGGGGGCAGCCGCGCCGATACGATTTCCGGCGGCAATGGCGACAACATCGTGCTGGGCGATACCGGCACGATCAACCACGATGCGGCGTTCGCGCTGATCGACGCTGTATCGCTTGCGAATGTGCGTGACGGTGTGGACAATGTGACGCTGGGCAGCGGTGCGGATGCCGTGATCCTGGGGGGGCGCGGTGACGTGCTGAACGCCGGGGCGGGCAACAACCGTATTCTGGGTGACAGCGGCTCCATCGACACCCCGACGCTGACAATGACCACAGCCAGCGACAATGTGGCGGGTGCGGACGATATCACCACTGGTAACGGCAACGACATCATCCTCGCGGGCAGCGGGGCGGATACGGTCGCGGGCGGAAATGGCGCGAATGTCGTTCTGGGCGATACCGGCACGGTAACGCATGGCGTTGGCGGCGCGCTGGAAACGGCCAGTTCCACCGCCGATGCGCGGGATGGCGTGGATACCGTCACGCTGGGCACGGGCGCGGATGCCGTCATTCTGGGCGGTGCGGGCGATGTGCTGAACGCGGGCGACGGGACCAACAAGGTTCTGGGCGACAGCGGCAGCATCGACGCGCTGACCGGCACCCTGACCACGGAGTCCGATATTCAGGCGGGCGCGGACAGCATCACCAGCGGCAGCGGCGCGGATATCATTCTGGCCGGAAGCCGTGCGGATACGGTGACGGGCGGCGCGGGCGACAACCTGATCCTGGCTGAGACCGGAACGATCCTGCACACGGTCGGAACCACCGATCTGTTGAGCATGGTCAGCGCGGTGGATGCGCGCGATGCGGCGGATGTCATCACGGTTCTGGGTGGCGACGACTGGATCATCGCGGGTGGCGCGGGCGACAGCGTGGCCTTCGGTGACGGCAACAACGTGGTTCTGGGCGACAGCGGCTCCATCGATAACGTCAATGGCGTGATCGAGACGGTGGCCGACGATGAGGCCACCGGTGATACGCTGGTCATCGCATTGGGCGGTGGCACCTCGACCGGTGATGATATCGTCGTGGGCGGCGGTGGCGCGGACCTGATCCGCGTCGGTGCGGGCGACAACACCGTGCTGGGCGATTCCGGCCGGATCACTTACACGCCCGGCGTTAATGCGATCCTGACGGTGAGCGCGGTGACCGATCTGCGCGACGGGAACGACACGGTTACGGCCCTGGGTGGCGACGACATCGCCATTCTGGGTGGCGGCGCCGATGTGATCGACACGGGCGACGGGCTGAGCCGTATTCTGGGCGACAGCGGCACCATCGACGTCGCCGGGATGGAGATCACGGCGACTGTGGCGAGCGTCTTTGACGGTGCGGACACGATCACCACAGGTAGCGGCCGCGATATCATCCTTGGCGGTTCCGCGAGCGATACGATCGACGCAGGCGCGGGTGACAATATCGCGATGGGCGATCAGGGGCATCTGACCCATGATGCGGCGCTGACTCTGCTGGCGCTGGATGCGACTTCGGATGCGCTGGACGGTGATGATACGGTGACGATCGGTGCGGGCAATTCCGTGATTGTGCTGGGCGGCGGTTCCGACACCTTGAACGGTGGTGTCGCGACGGGCGACCGCAAGGTTCTGGGCGACAGTGGCGCAATCGACGCGGTCGGAGGCAGCCTGACCAGCGGCAGCGACAGCCTGGCCGGTGATGATGAGATTGTGCTGGCTGGCGGCTCCGACATGGTGATCGCAGGCTCCGGCGCGGATAACGTCACGGCGGCGGAGGGTGCGAACCTGATCCTGGGCGATACCGGAACGATCACGCATGTGGCGGGCAGTGCTGCGGCGCTGGTCCTGCGCTCGGTCGCCGACACGCTGGACGGTGCGGATGTCGTTACCAGCGGGTCCGGCGATGATATCGCGATTCTGGGCGGCGGGGCCGACAGCCTCGTGACCCTGGGCGGCGCGAACATGGTGCTGGCCGACAGCGGAACCGTCGACACGTTCACGCAGACGATGACCGGCGATGCGGCGGATACGGACGGTGCCGACAGCGTGACCGCAGGGACCGGCGACGACTGGGTCTTCGGTGGAACCGGCAGCGATCTGCTGATTCTGGGCGCGGGGGACAACGCGGCGATGGGCGACAGCGGTGTTCTGACCTACGGCGCGGATGTCCTGACCATGACCGGAAACGCGGATGCGCGTGACGGTGACGATACGGTCGATGCGGGCGTCGGATCGGACAGTGTGATTCTGGGCGGCGGCGCGGATGTTGCGGTGCTGAGCGCGGGTGACAATATCGCGCTGGGGGACAGCGGCACAGTCGATCTGGTTTCGGGTGCGGTGTCCACCACGGCGGATGCGACGGACGGCGCGGATGATATCCGGACCGGCGGTGGCGTTGATATCGTGGCTGCGGGCGGGGCGGATGATGTGCTGACGCTCGGCAGTGGTGACAATCTGATTCTGGGTGACAGCGGTACGATCCTCTACAATGTCGGCACGCGGGCGGGGCTGTCGCTGACCTCCACCGCTGCGGCGCAGGACGGGAATGACAGCATCGTGGCCGCGGGTGGCGCGGATGCCATCGTCGCGGGCGGCGGGGCCGATACCGTAACGGGTGGCGAGGGGACGAACCGGATCATCGGTGACAGCGGCGTGATTGATTTCGTCGCTGGCACGCTGACCTCCACCGCTGCGGACAATGCCGGGGCGGATGTCATCGACGTGTCCAACGGAACCGATATCGTGATTGCGGGCCTGCGCGCCGACGTGGTGCGTGCGGGTGGCGGTGACAATATCGTCCTCTCCGATGGGGGGACGGTCAGCCATGATGTGCTGATGGCCCTGATCGCCGCAAGCTCGGTCGCGGATGCACGCGACGGTGCGGATGACGTGACCAGCGGGCTGGGCGACGATGTCGTGATCTTGGGCGGTGCGGCGGATACGCTGGACGCCGGCGATGGCGACAACCGGGTTCTGGGCGACAGCGGCACGGTCGACAGCGGCACGGACGATGTGCTGTCCGGCGTGTCGGATGCCTTCGCCGCAGATGATGTGATCACGACGGGCAGCGGTGATGATCTGGTCATCGCGGGCGCGGGCAGTGATCTGGTGACGCTGGGCGAGGGTGGCAATTCGCTGCTGGGCGATACGGGCACGATTACCGTGACGGGCGCCGGGGTCAGAACGCTGACCTCCGCCGCCGATATACGTGACGGGAACGACACGATCACGGGGGGCGATGGCGGCAATGCGATCATCCTCGGCGGTGGTCTGGACATGGCGACCACCGGCTCCGGTGCGGATGAGGTGATCGGTGACAGCGGGCGGCTGGTTTTCGATGCGGGACGTGAGCTGTTCACCACCGATGCCGGTATCGGCGCGGCGGACATCCTTGTGCTGGGCGGTGGCGACGATCTGACCGCAGGCGGCTTCGGCGGGGACAGCGTCAGCGTCAGCGGCGGCAACAATGCCGTTCTGGGCGATAACGGTGCGATTTCCATCATTGCGGGCAATATCATGCTGCAATCCGAGGCGGAAACCCTGGGCGGTGACGATACCCTGACCACCGGCGCGGGCGACGATAGCATCGTCGGCGGCACCGGTGCGGACAGCATCATGGGTGGCGATGGGGCAAACCGTGTGCTGGGCGATAGCGGGCTGTATTCCTTGACCGCCGGGGCGGGCGCGCTCGAAACAATGCGCGGAACGGACCTGTCGGACGGTGGCGCGGATGTCATCACGACCGGCACGGGCGCGGACCGGATCATTGCCGGTGCCGGGGCGGACACGGTCACGGCGCTTGGCGGTGACAACCTGATCATCGGTGACAGCGGCGAGAGCATCGTCAGCGATACGGACACCACCGTCCGTACCTTGCAGGTGAGCATTGGCGGAACCGATCTGCTGACCACAGGGTCGGGCGATGACACGATCCTGGCGGGCGCGTTTGCCGACACGGTTCACGCCGGAGCGGGCAAAGATGCCGTCGCGGGTGACCATGCCGAACTGATCGTCACAACGGGCGAGGTATTTACCTCTCTCGATGAGGCGGAGGGCGGTGACGACATCCTCGATCTGGGCGCGGGCGACGACGTGGCGCTGGGTGGCGCGGGTGCGGACAGCATAAATGCGCTTTCCGGTGAGAACATCGTGATCGGTGACAGCGGTGTCGTCGTCTTCGACGCGGGGGGCTTCGCCTCCGCCAGCAGCAGCGCCAGCGGTGTCGGAGGTGCGGACAGCATCACGACCGGCGCGGGCGCGGACCGGCTGATCGGCGGCGTGGGCGCGGATACGATCCGTGGCGGCGATGGCGACAACGGCGTTCTGGGTGACGAGGGCAGCATCACCTCCACGGCGGGTCTGGATACGTTACGCTCCACCAATGACAATATCGGCGGTGACGACCTGATCGAGACTGGCACGGGTGCGGATGCGATCCTCGGCGGTGCCGGTGCGGATAGCATCACGGCCACCGGCGGAGACAACATGATCCTGGGTGATGCCGGAACGGTGGTCGGCGCGAGTGTCGGGTTCGAGAGCGGCACGACATCCTCGGCCAGTGTTGGCGGTGTCGATCAGATCGTTAGCGGCGATGGCGCCGATACGATCCTCGGCGGTGCGCAGGGCGATGAGATCTCGGCAGGTGCCGGGGGCAATGTCGTGCTGGGCGATGCGGGACGGGTTGCGGGCGGGGTTGCGACTTCCACGGACTTCACGATCGGTGGCGATGACCGGATCACCACGCTGGGCGGTGGGGATATCCTCATCGGGGGTGTGGGCAATGACCTGATCGACGCTGGCGATGGCCAGAACCGGATCGCGGGGGACAATGCGACGATCGACGCTGCACAGATCCTCGATCTGGATCAGACGGTTGGTGGGGCGGACAGCATCACCTCCGGCGCTGATGCGGACGATATCGTCGGCGGGGCCGGTGCGGATGTCATAATGGCTGGGGCGGGTAACAACCGCATCGCCGGTGATGGCGCGCGGATAGATGCGGCGGGCATCCTGAGCCTGAGCGATACGGTCGGCGGCAACGATACCATCACGGCGCAAGGCGGCGCGGACGATATTGTCGGCGGGGCCGGTGCGGACAGCATCGACGCGGGCGATGGCGACAATGCGATCCTGGGCGATGCGGGCACCATAGGGGCCGACAGCATCGAGACGGCGACCGACGGATCTGGCGGTGACGACCTGATCACCTCGGGTTCCGGTGATGATGACATCGCCGGTGGGTTTGGCGCGGACGTCATATCGGCGGGGGCCGGGGCCAATCGCATCGCCGGTGACGGTGCGCGCATTGATGCTGTCGGTGTGGCCAGCCTAAACGATATTCTGGGTGGCAATGACGATATCACCTCGGATAGCGGCGATGACGATATCGTCGGCGGTGCGGGCGATGACCTGATCGACGCTGGCGCGGGCGACAATGCCATATTGGGCGATGCTGGCGTGATCACGGCGGGCGATCTGACATCCTCGACCGTGGCGGCCGGGGGCGACGACGTGATCGTCACGGGTGGCGGAAACGATGCGATTGTCGGTGGTGCGGGCAGCGATACGATTGCCGGTGGTGCCGGTGACAACCGGGTCCTCGGCGATGCCGGGTCGATCACGGCAAGCGATGTGACGGACATATCCGGCGGCTTCGGCGGCGATGATCAGATCACGGTGCTGGGCGGTGCGGATACCATCATGGGCGGTGCGGGTGCCGACCTGATCGCGGCGGGCGACGGCGACAACCGGATCGCTGGCGGTGCGGCGATGCTGACTGCCGCCGACTTTACCACGATCGAGCCTGCCGGCGATGGCGACGACACCATCACCTCCGGCACCGGCGCGGATATCGTTATGGGCGGTGAGGGGTCCGACGACCTGACGACCGGCGCGGGCGATGACCTGATCGCGGGCGATGGCGCGACAGTGGTGTTGAGCGCGAATGTCGCCATGAGCGCGACATCCCGGTCCAGCCAGGGCGGCGCGGGCGACCTTATCGACGGGGGCGACGGCGACGATACGATCCTGGGCGGTGCCGGTGCCGACGACATCACGGGCGGGGCTGGCGATGACAGATTGCTGGGCGATTTCGGCACGGTCGATCTGATCACGGGTGCCCTGACATCGCTGGATGTGGACCAGGGTGGCGATGATACGCTGGCTGGCGGCGATGGCGACGATATCGTCTTTGGCGGTGCGGGGCTGAACGTCTTCAGCGATACCGGAGGCAGCAATATCGTGATTGCCGGTTCCGGCGGGATCACGGGAGGCAGTCTCGTAACCCTCGACATCACCGGGCCGGTGGTCGATCAGGTTCTGACCGGCGGCGCCGGGAACGACATGATCTTTGGCGGCGCAGGCAACGATACGATCTTTGGCTTTGGTGGCAATGACACGATTGTCGGGGATATCGCGCAATATGTCCGCGGGGTCAGCCTGACCGCGACCGAGGCCGACCTGTTCGGCGATGACGTGATCCATGCCGGTGACGGGGATGACGTCGTGGTCGGTGGCAAGGGATCGGATACGATCGATCTGGGCAGCGGCGACGATGTGGCCTTCGGTGACATGGGCGATCTGACCTTTGGCGCGGACGGGGCCGTCCTGACGATGGTGGCGACCCAGCAGGGCGCGGGTGCGGCGGATACGATCGAAGGCGGGGCGGGCAACGATCTGATCTTCGGTCAGGGCGGGGCCGATCTGCTGACGGATATCTCCGGCTCCAACATCATGATCGGCGATCTGGCGAGCGTGACGTTCCTGACCACGACGCCGGCGCCTGTGGGCAACGGCGCCGCCGACCGGGTGCAGACGCTGGCCACGATCCGCAACGACATCGCGTTCAAGGATGTGATCACGGGCGGTTCGGGTCGGGATCTGGCCGTGGGCGGTCTGGGCAATGATACATTGACCGGAAACGGCGGGCAGGATCTGCTGTTCGGTGACACGATCGAGATGCAGCGGGCCTATACGCTGGACACGGTTCTGGGTGGCTGGGTCGAGAGCATCGCGATGCGCACGACCCTGACCGGCAGCGGTGGCAACGACATGCTGATCAGCGGGGTGGAGCGTGATTTCGTCATCGCGGATCGCGGCGCCGATTTCTTCGAGACCGATTTCGAGCGTAATTTCGTGGCTCCGGGCGCGGCGCAACTGACCGTTACGGGCAGCGTGGCCGGTGGCGGCACTGCGACCCTGGGGGTTGCCGGAACCTCGATCGGTGGATCGGGCGGTGGCTGGGTGTCCTTTATTCCCAGCGGGTTGAATGCCGGGCTGACACCGGCGTTCGCGCCGTCTTACAACGGCCCGGCCATGCTGGAGGCGCGCAGCAGTGCCAGCTACGACACCACCCTGTCCCTGACCCCGATCGCGGAGCCCGCCCCGGCGGATATGTCCGGGTTTGCCACGCAGTCGCGCCTGCTGTCGGATGAAATTGCGCGGGTCGTGGGATCATCCGCCTTCGTCTCCGAAATGGCGGAGTTGCAACGCTATGACCTGCAACATGACATGGTGATCGACAGCGCGCGGGCCTCACTGCTGATGCATTTGCAGGGAGCGGGATTGTTGAACGACATGGCATTGTTCGACGCCCTGTTCGATGAAATGGTGATGCAGATGCTGGAGGAGATTCTGGCGCTGGACCTTGACGCGGCGATCGCACTCGCGGCGGAATGACACCGTCCCGAAACGGGGCGGCCTGAAGGAGCATAACGGAAAATGTCCGATACCAAGACGACGAACGGCCTGACCCAGACTCTGCCCAATGGGGTGGAGCTGGTCTGGGACGATGCCGACATCATGTCGAGCTACGCCAATGTGGCCACGGCGACCGCAACGCAGGAGGAGTTTTTCCTGCTGTTCGGTCAACATCAAAGCTGGAAGGGTGTGCCCGAGGGCGGCAAGGTCGAGATTCAGTTGAACAATCGGATGGTCATGAACCCTGCGGCGGCCAAGCGGTTTGCCGCGATCCTCGTCCGCTCTCTCGAAGCGTATGAGGAGCGGTTTGGCAAGATAGGCGGATGAGCGCCGCGCCGGGCGGGCCGGGGACAGGCGCGCTCGACGCGATCGGGGCGCCGGTCGATCTGCTGGCGCTGATCGTTGGCGGGGTGGCGACACCCTTGATCGGGCCGCCGCCGGGCGCGGAACTGCGCGCGCTGATCCCCGAGTTCGAGAGCGAGCGCCCCGGTGCGCGCAGGCTGGCCGGGGGCCGGTTGGCCGTGCATGTGCCATTGGGTGACGGGCGCGCGCATCTGTGGCAGGTCGGGGATGGCGACGTCGCGTTGCCGCATCTTATCCGCACTCTGGTTCGCGCCAGCCGGCAGATCGCCTTTCAGAACAGTGCGCCGGTTGCGGCGGCGCCGGCGGAAAACCGCTGGCGGATGCCGCTTTTCCAGTCGCTGGTGTCCTTGCCCAAGCGGCTGAAGACCCGCAGGCTGGTCGCGTTGGAACGTCTGGCCGCTGCCACGGGGTGGACGGGTCTGGCCTTCATCGAGATCAAGGGCGGACGCGCGCGCAAGGTGCATCGCCTCAGCCCGACGGCGGATCTGCGCAGCGACAGCTTGAGGATTTTTGCCAACCGCATGATTGCCGAGGATCAGCCGGTGCTGGCCGTCGATGCGCGGCGGATCGGTGACGGGCCCGCCGATCTGGAACTGTTTTGCGAGGAGCACCGGATCCCCGGTTTCGTGATCGCACGCCCGGCGGAGGACGGCCTGGCCCTGTACGTCGAGGGGATGCCACCCCCCGACGAGGTGGTCGAGGCACAGGCCGCGCTGTCCGTCGCCTTTCCCAAGCGGGTGCGCGGCACCGGTGGCTGGGTGCGGCGCGGGCTGGCGGCGGCGGCGGTCGTGGCCTTGATCGCGTTCCTGGCCTGGCCGGTCCGGTTCGAGGTCACGGCCCCCGGCGAACTGCGCCCGGCGACCAGTGAAATCGTGATCGCGGCGGAGGAAGCGCGTCTGGCCTCCGTTCTGGTCAGCGTCGGGCAGAGCGTCTCCACCGGGGATGTGATTGCCACGCTGGTTTCCGATCCGCTGGACGAAGCCCGGGACGAGGCGGCGTTGACGCAATTGCTGGAAGGGTTGAGCGCGCAGGAGGCCCTCGCCGCCGGGGATTACGCGCGCTATCAGTTGGCCCAGCAGCGACAGGACATCGCCGCCCTGCGCGTGGCCCGGCTGGACCAGCGGATTGATGCGCTGGTCCTGACCGCACCACAGGACGGGCGGATCGCGGATCTGATCAGCCGGGGGGAGGTCGGCGCGATGATGAATGCCGGAACCTCCGTGGCGGAGGTTCAGGTCGGGGACCGGATGCGGGCTCTGCTGCGCCTGGCCGCGATCGACGCGCCGCTGGTGCGGAGCGGGACCGAAGGCACGTTCGTTCTGCGCGGCATCAGCGGTCGCAGCTGGCCGGTGACAATCATCGAGGATCCCATCGCCTCACGCAGGGAGGAAGGCGACGTTGTCCTGCTGGTTCTGGCGGAAATCGCGGAGGCGGACGCCGCCCTGTTCAAGGGACTGACGGGGATCGCCCGTCTGGATCTGGGGGAGCGCCCGCGCGTGGCCGTCCTGCTGCGCCCCCTCGCGGAATGGGTCCGGCTGAAGGCCTGGGAAAAGCTGGGTATCGAATTGTGAGCGGCATGGCCGGAGCCGGGCCGCTGCGCGAGGCGCGGTTGCATCTGTCCGAGGAAGGCGGCCGCCACCTCTACCTGCTGGCCGATCCCGCAAGCGGGCGCATCCTGCGGCTGGAGCCCAAGCTGGCACGCCTGATGGCCAATGTTCGCGCGCGCCTGAACGGACGCTTGACCGGCACCCCGCCCGAGGAGGAAATCGCCGCCGCAACCGTGATTGGTGAGTTCATCAGGGCGATGCGCGCCGATGCCAGCGGGGAGCGCAGGCGGAAGTTCAACCCCCTGTTCATGCAGGTGCCGCTGTTCGACGTGGGGCCTTGGCAGAAATATCTGAGAGGCCTCGCTGCCGTGACCTTCTCGACGTTCGGGGCGGTGGTGTTCGCGATGCTGGCGATGCTCAGCCTGTGGATTCACTCGGCGACGGATGGCGCGATGGTCAGCCGGATCGGCGATATCTTCAGCCTGTCGGCCATCGCCACCTTCGCGATGGTCGCGCCGGTGACGAAGGTCCTGCACGAACTGGGGCACGTTCTGGCGGCGACCCGTGCCGGGGTCAGGGTGCGCAAGGCCGGGGTGATGCTGCTGGGACTGTACCCCCTGCCATTCGTGGACTGTTCCGAGGCGGATTTGCTGGCGCGACGCTCTGGCCGGATCATGATCTCGCTTGGGGGGCTGTTCGCGGATCTCAGCGTGGCGATGGTGGCGTTCATCGTCTGGCATCTGGTCGAGGATCCGGCCTTGCGGCAGGTCCTGTCGTCGCTGGTGGTGTTCAACTCGATCAATACGGTGATTTTCAACCTCAACCCCATTCTGAAGCTGGACGGCTATTTCGCGCTGTCCGACGCGGCGCACCGGCGCAACTGGCATATGGAAAGCTTCGTGGCGTTGAAATCGGTGCGTTCGGCGCTGGCCGGTTTCGACATGGGCACCGCGATGCGCAGGGTGATGGATGCACCGCTGCGGGTGGCCTTCGCGCTGGCCTCGACCGGGTGGAAGATCTGGATCGTGGCGTTCGTGGCGTGGCAGGTGTTGCCGAAATTCCTCGGCCTGGGGCTGTTTCTGGTGGGTTGGGGGATGGCGGCGATGTTTTTCACGCCGCTTCTGTCCCTGAACGGGGCGTCGCCGCAGGGGCGGGGGCGTAATCAGGGTGCAGGGGATGGTCCGCGCGGCCCGCGTCGGGCAGGGCGGGGTTGGCTGTGGCTGCCGCTGCTGGCGGGGATCGCGCTGCTCCTGGCGTTCCTGCCGCGCCCCTATCATGTGACGGTGCCGCTGGACCTCGACATGGACGGGTCATATGCGATCCGGGTCGCGCAGGGCGGTGTGTTGCGTGCAATGGCCGATGCCGCACATGTCGAACCCGGTGCGGCACTGGTGCAGCTTGAGGCGCCCGGAGCGGAGGCGGAACTGGCCCTGGCCGAGGCGGAACGCAGGTTCGATCTGGCACTGGCCGACAGCGCCGCCGGGCTGGATCCCCTGACCGCCCAGGCGGCCCGCCAGCGCGCCGTGACTTCCGCCGCCAGAGTTGCCCGTTTGCAACAGATAGCGGAGCTGCGAACGGTGCGCGCCGCGCAAGCCGGGCTGTTCCGGCCCGAATCTACGTTGCACCGCGGTGCGCAGGTCGGGCCGGGCCGCGTGGTGGGGCACCTTCTGCCCGATCATGGGACGGCACGATTGACCGGAGCCTTCCCGGAGATATGGGTCGAGAAGCTGAGCGATGATCTGAGGGGGGCGACCTTGCGCAGCTCGCACTTCTACGAAGTCCTTGATCCGGAGCGGGATATCCGACTGGAGGACATGGCCGGGGATGTGACAGGCGGGGTGCGTCTGGCGGTTGTCAGCAGCCACAGCGCCACGGCCCTGACGGGGGAGCCGCTGTCCACGAGATTGCAATTCGGCGCGGAGCCCCTGTGGCGCCACGCGGTTTTCCGGGGCCGGATATTGTTGCTGAGATTCCGTGAGGCACAGCAAGCCGCCCAGGGTGCCGCAACGCAATAGTGAAAATTGTGTGTATGTCCGCACAGCCTAAAGCACCGCCTCCATACAATAAGCTGAGGATTACATCCTGTAGTTGCGTGACACGAACAGCGTATTCGTGCTTTTCTGCGGCAACCCCCGTCCGGCGCGCCGGATCATTACCAGGCACGCCCACCACGGCCTTCGTTTAGGACAGACAGATGACCTTCCAGACCCCTCGCAAGTCGTTCGCGCTTTCAACTGCCATCGTTGGTATGGGCCTTATGAGTTTCCCTGTCATCGCACAGGCGGGAAGCTGCACGCAGGTCGCACCGCTGACATTTGAGTGTAGCGGAGCACCCGACAATGTGAACGACACGACGCAAACGGTCGCGGCGGGGGCAACTGGAACGCTGACATTCCTGGCCGGGGCGGGTGTGGATACAACCGGTCTGGCAGGAACGAAGGAGGAGGATGCCCTGCGCGTCGCGGCGGGCACGGGTGCGGGGTCTTTCACCACGACGATCGTGGCCACCGGATCGCTGACTTCGAACAGCAATGCGCTGGTCCTGTCGCCATTGGGCTCGGCTGATGAGGGTTTCGTGCAGACGGTAAACCTGGCCGGCACGGTCACCGGTGGCGCGGATTCGGCCTATGACGGTTACGGCATCCTGCTGCTGGATGAGGCCCCTGCGGGCGGTGGCTTCGGATCGAGCGACATCAATGCCGTTATAAACGTGGAGGGGACGGGGTCCGTCTCAGGCTCGGTCGGGGCGATCCAGTCACTGACATCGCAGTCATTCACGCTGAACAACGACGGATCGGTGGTCGCGACCACCGGCGCGGCGGTGGAAATCGTGGGGGGTGACGTCGCGCTTGACAACACGGCCACCATCACGGGCGTTTCGGGCGGCTTCAGCGCGACCACCAGCGGGGCCGCGACGATCGTGAACTCCGGTACGATCACGACTACGGACAATGCGGCGGTGTCGCTGACGGTGAATTCCAACAGCGATCTGGGCAATGCGGAGCTGCGCACGATCACCAATACGGGCAGCATCACCTCGACCAACGGGTGGGCCGTCGATGTCAGCAACGATCAGTCGATGGATCAGCTGCGGGAACTGACCCTGAATCTGGGCGGTACGGTGGCGGGCGGCAGCCGGCTCGGTTCCTCGGCTGGTGCGTCGCAGATCAACGTGACAGGCACCGTGACCAATGATGGAAACGCGGTGGAGGTTTCCGGCGCGGGCAATACCGATATCGACGTCTCCGCCACTGGCTCCGTGGTATCGACGGGCGCGATGGGCATCGTGCAGAGCACGACCGGATCGGGCGGGATCGACGTGAATGTCGCGGCTGGCGGGTCCGTTCAGGGCGCGACGGGCGGCGCAAGCCTGACGAACAATGGCTCCGGCGCGGTCGATGTCGGCGTGTCCGGCACGGTAATCGGCCTGTCGGGCAGCGCGCTGAGCATCGCGGACACCGTGGCGGGAGCGGGGACGAGCGTCGATCTGGCAAGCGGTTCGACCGTTACCGGCGTCGCGGGCGGTATCGTGGTCACGGCAAACGGATCGGGACCGGCGAGCGTCGATCTGGACGGCTCCGTCACTGCCTCGGACGCGGCGGGAACCGGGGTGAGCGTGACGGCGGGCGGCGCGAACACATCGACCACCGTGACGCAGGGCGCGCCGGGTGCGATCTCCGGCGGGGCACAGGCAATCGTCGTTAGCAACACCGCCACGGGTGCGACCACCGGCGTTACGTTGAACGGCAGCGTCACCCAGACTTCGGCCACGGCGAGCGATGCGGCCGTGGCGCTCAGCACCAGCGGTGGTGCGGGCGACATGTTCCTGACGGTGAACGGATCGGTCACGGGGGCGGCCTCCGCCGGATCACTGATCGCGGTGGACAATTCGGGGGCAGGAGCCGCGACGGTCACGCTCGAAGGTGGTTTCACGGTTGGCGGCACCGCGCCCGACACGCTGATCGACATCGACGGGGGCGCAGGCTCCGCCGGGATCACGCTGGACGTTCAGGCCGGAGCGGCAATCGCCAGCTCGAACGGTGACGCCATCAACATTTCCTCCGACGGGTCGGGCGTGGTTGACGTGGATATCGCGCGCTCGGTCACAGGCACCTCGGGTGACGGGTTGGATGTGACGACCGGCGCGGCGGCCACCGGCGTGGATATCGACGTGCTGGCGGCGGGAACCGTGACGGGCGATGACGTGGCGATCCGTGCGGCGCATAATGGAACGGGCGATCTGAGCATAGATGTGGCCGGGACCGCAGGCGACATCGTTGCCACGACCGGGGCCACGGCCACGAATGTCAGTGTCGGGTCCACTGGCGCTGGCGGAACGATGGGGTCGATCACGATCAGCCATGCAGGCAGCGGTGCGGCGACCGTCGATCTGGACAAGACCGGAGCGGCGGGCCCGATCGACGTCACGACGACAGCGGGCACGACGGCGACCGTCACCAGCGAGAGCAATGTCATTTCGGCGACCGGCAACGGCATCGACGTGGATCACGGTGGAGCGGGGCTTGCCTCGGTCGAGTCGAACGGCGCGGTCACGGCGGCTTCGGGAACGGGCATCGCGGTGCAGACGACGGGTGCGGGCCTGTCCATCCTGACCGGAGCCGGTGGAACGGTCGATGGTCAAGGCGGGATCGTCGCGGCCAACAATGGCACGGGCACGACCATCGTCACGACAAATGCAGCCGTCAATGCGACAACAGGCACGGGCGTCGAGGTGACGGGCGGTGCCGGCGGCTCCGACGTGGGGGTGACGACCAATGCCAGTGTCAACGCCGATGGCGCGTTCAATGCCGTGGATGTCACGAATGACGGCTCCGGCACGACGACGGTTGCGGTCAACGCGGCAACGACCAGCGGTTTGGCGAGTGCCATAGACATCACCGCCTCGGGCGCGGGCGATGTGAGCTTGACCAGTTCCGCCGCCGGGGATGCCAGTGGAACGCGCGGGGCTGTCGTCTCGAACACCGGCACCTCCAGCACTTCTATCGATCTGGATGGCGATCTGTCCGGGACGACGGGCTTCGGTCTGGATGCGTCCAACGGGGCGGGCGCGCAGAACATGAGTGTCATCACTGACGGCACCGTGTCGAGCACCGGCGGCACGGCGGTCAGCATCGCCAATGCCGGCAGCGGAACGACCGGCTACACCGCCAATGCCGCGATCACCGGCGGGGCTGGCGGCATCGTGTTGAGCGGCAGCGGCACCACCACCAGCCTGACCACGGGGGCGGGGGGCGACGTCTCTGCCGCGACGGTCGGGGTTGACCTGAGCAATGATGGCAGCGCTGCGACAATCATCGACCTGGACGGGGATGTCACGTCAGGCGGCAGTTTCGGTGTGCGGGCATCGAACGCGGCGACGGCGACAACGTTGAGCTTCACCACCGACGGCACCGTGTCGAGCGGCGCGGCCGGAGCCGCGATCAGCCTGTCCACGCAAAGCATGACGGACGGGGCGATCAATGCGACTGTGAATGGTGCGGTCACCGGCGGCAGCGGCGGGGGCGTCGCGCTCGATAACAGCCAGGGCGCGCTGACGCTCATCACCGATGCCGATGGCGATATCTCGGCCACGGGCACCGGCGTCTCCCTGGTGCAGAACAATCTCGGCGGGGCGGTGACGGCGACGCTGGACGGAACGGTCGCGTCCACGACCCAGGACGCGATCAACATCTCCTCTGTCGGGACGGGCGATATCACGCTGACGACGAACGACGTTGTCACGGCGAGCAGCGGCGATCTGGATGATGTCGCGATCAGCATCACGCAGAACGGCGTGGGTGCGGTGGGTGTCACCGCCACGGCCGCGACCTCGGGCGGGCGCGGAATCGAGATCTTCAATCAAGGCAACGGCCTCAACAACGTCACTGTCAACAACACGGCATCGGTGACGGGATCGGCCGGTTCGGGCATCGCGGTCGCGTCGGGCGGGGCGGGCAGTGCGCCCTCCGGCCTGATCCTGATCGATATCGACGGCGCGGTCAGTGGCAACGGAACCGAGGCTGCGGTCAGCGTCACCAACTCCGCGACCTCGACCCAGAATGTCACGTTGGTGGCGGATGCGGGCATCACGGCGAACGGCACAGGCAACGCGATCACGATCGGGCAGTCCGCAGCCTCGACCGGGGATCTGAGCATTACGACGAATGCAGGCGGCACGATCACTGCCGGGACGGGGGCGATCCTCGACGCGACGAACGAAGGCTCCGGCCTGATCGACGTGGCGATCGCGGATGCGGTAAATGGCGGTGGCGCGGGTCTGAGCATGACCAGTGGCACCGGCGGAATTGCATTCCAGAACAGCGCGGCAGGCACCATCGACGTGGTTGGCGATGCGATCACGGCGACCAATGCGAACGGCGCGGCGGGCACCGGGATCGACATTGATGTGAACGGGGCTGTCGACAGCGCCTCCGGCATGGCGGTCGTGACCTCGAATTTGAACGCAGACACGGATATCGACATCGCGGCGGCGAGCAGCGCCGCAGGCACCGTGGTCGAGGCACGTTCGACCAATGGCGATATCGACGTGAACACCGCGCTTGGCGGAACATTGAGCACATCTGGCAGTGAAATCGCCATCGACGCGCGCGCGGCGGGCGGCAACGTGACGGTGGGAACGCTCGACACGATCGACGCTGGAAACGGTATTCTGGCGAATGTGGCCAGCGGCAGCGGGGATATCGACATCGACATCGCCGCAGCGATCACCGGCACGGCAGCCGCCGATTCCGAGGGGGTCAACGCCATCAACGCGGCGACCGACGGGTCCATCGCGATCAGCAACACGGCGACGGGGATCATTTCAGGGTTCACGACCGGTATCCGCGCCGAAAGCGCGTCCGGCACGGGAACGGTGACGGTGGATCTGGCCGGGGCGGTCACAGGCTCCACCGACGGTGCGGAATTGACTCTGCGCAACGCGGGCGGACTGGATTTCGATCTGAGCGCGGATCTGACCGGCACGACCGGTGCCGGGCTTGAGGTGATCGGGCTGACGGATCAGGGCGTGCTCGATATTGATCTGAATGCGGGTGGCGATGTGGCTGGGACCACGGGCATCCTGCTGGCCGGTGGGCCTGAGGTCGATCTCGACTTTGCCAGCGCCGTGACCGCAACCGGCGGACATGCGATCTCGGTCCAGGGGCGCACGGGGGGTGAGGCGGTCAGCATCGTCGGCACGGCGGCGTCCTCGGTCGATGCGACGGGAGGCAACGGTATCTTCGTCGGCGATCAGGGTGACAGCCCGACAAACTCCTCCTTCGGTGACATCACGATCGATATGGCCGGTACGGTCGATTCCACGCAGACGGGCATCGCCGTTTCGCAAGCGGGCGCCGGGGACATTGATATCGACCTGTCCGGCGCATTGACGGCGGGCGGCAACGGTATTGACGTCCTGACGATCGGGGCGGGCGCGGCGACGATCACGACGACCGGCACCATAGATTCCACAGGGTCCGGGCTCGACATCGCTTCGATGGGTGCGGGCAACGTCTTGCTGGATATCGACGCCGATGTGACGAATACGGGCACGGATTCTGTCGTGCAGGCCGCGTCCCTCGGTGCTGGCGACGTGCGGGTGGAGCTTGACGCCGCAGTCAGCGGTCTGGCGGCGGACTCGGGTGTCGAAATCCAGAATTCGGTCGGCGGCACGGTTGCTTTCGTCGCCGGGGCAGATGGGGATATCACGGCGCTGAACACCGGGCTTGCCATCGACAATTCGGCGGGAACCGCGACTCTGGTCGATACCGATGGCGATGTTACCGGCAATGTCGGCATGATCGTCGTGGCAAGCGGTTCCGGCGCGGGGGCGACCACACTCGACGCGGGAGGTGACGTGACGGGGCGCACCGGCGATGCGATCACGGCCAGCACCACAAATGGTGACGCGCTGTCGATCACGGTTTCGGGCGCGGTCACTGCTGCCGATGACGGGATCGACGCCACGAACACGGACGGTACCGACAGCACGATCATGGTCACCTCCACAGGCAGCGTGAACAGCGTTGATGGCGGTGTGCTGCTGGTGCATTCGGGCACCGGCGCGGCGCGGATCGATCTGGACGGCGCGGTCGCGCAGTCGGGCTTCATCGACGCGCAGAACGCGGTCAACCTGACGGTGAGCAGCGGAACGCAAGGGATCATTGAGGCTGGGGCCGATGTGACCAGCGCCGGTGGGAACGCCATTCGCCTGACGCATGACGGCTCCGCTCTGGCGGAGATTACCGTTACCGACAACGCCACGATCAACGGTGGTGGCGATTACGGTATCGTCGCGGATGCCAGCAGCGCGCTGCGGATTTTCACGGAGGCGGGAACCTCCGTCACCGGTGGGAATACCGGCATTTACGCCGAGAGTGACGGGCCGGGGCAGATGGTTCTCGACCTGAACGGAACGACGACCGGAACCGCCGACATGGGTGTCTTCGCGACGCAAAGCGGCAGCGGAACGGGTATGGATGTCGATATCGACGGTGTGGTCATGGCCGGCACCGACGGTCTGAACCTGAGCAGCAGTGCCGGCGGCACGATGGATATCGACGTCACCGCCATGGTGAGCGGCGGCACGCGCGGTGCCCTGATCGAGAGCAGCGCCGCTGATATTGATCTGAATACGGCGGCGCAAATCACCGGCTTGAACGGAAACGGGGTCGAGATTGCGGCGACCGGCACCGGCACGGTTGTGATGGCGGATATCAACGCAGGTGTTCAGGGAAGCGGCGCAAATACCGGAATCTCGATCGAGAATGCGGCGGTCAATGCAGGCGCCACCACGCTGCTGCTGGATGGCGCGGTCACGATGTCCGCCCCGGCGGCGGGTTCGAGCGGCGTTTCGGTTACGCAATCATCCGCGACATCCACTGCGGATGTGACGGTGGCCAGCGGCGTAACGGGCACGATCAGCGACGCGTTTTCGGGCTTGGTGGTCACCACGCAAGCGGGCGGCGCGACCGATATCGACATTGCCGGGGCCATCGCCCTGACGGGCGCCAGCACCGGCAGCGATGTGGGCATCGGCGTGACCCATGCGG
The DNA here is from genome assembly GCF_014235845.1 of Pontivivens nitratireducens. Classification (GTDB taxonomy): domain Bacteria; phylum Pseudomonadota; class Alphaproteobacteria; order Rhodobacterales; family Rhodobacteraceae; genus Pontivivens; species Pontivivens nitratireducens. Next base: position 81,879 of record NZ_JACJUQ010000009.1, read on the forward strand.
GGCAGGGCGCGCTGACCCTCGACACGCTGGGCACGGGTACGGTCAGCATTGCGGGAAGCGGCACCGGCATCGTTCTGGACTCGGCTTCCGGCGCGGCCATCACGGCCAATATCGGCGGGGACGTGGATGCAGGCGGTGACGGCATCGTCGCAACAGTGGCGAGCGGTGGTCTGGACGGCGATCTGAGCCTGACGACAACGGCGGATACGATTGCACGGGCGGGCGACGGCGTGCAGGCGACACAGTTCGGCACGGGGGCCACGACGGTCAGCCTCGACGATGTGCAGGCATCCCTCACCGGTGTGAGTGTCACGAACGCAAACGCGGCCTCGGTGGCGGCGACGACGCTGACGCTCAACGGCGAGGTGACGGGCATCGGCGGGTTGGGCAACCGGACCGGGGGAATCGGTGTCGATGTCTCCTCGCTTTCCGGCGGGCTTGCGACGGTAACGCTGAACGGAGCGGTCAAATCGACCGGTACCGGCCTGAATGTCGATAACGCCACCGGTAACGTCGATATCAATTTGGCAAGCACCGGGTCCATCGACTCCTCGACGGGGGCGATGGTCGTGTCGGGTGGAGACGGGGACGTCTCGATCACGACGGACGGATCGGTTGCGGGACAGACGGGCGGCATATTCGCCACCGCCGATGCGCTCGGCGGGCAGATCGACATCACAACCAATGCGACGGTCCAGACGGCGACCGGCACTGCGGTCGAGGCGACCGCCGCGAATGGCGGGATCACCCTCGACATCAACGATGCGGTCACCGCAACCGATGCGAGCGCCGTCGGCGTGAACGCGACCGCGAACACGATCCTCGCGGATATCTCGGGTCCGATCACTTCGGGTGGCACCTCGATCCTGATGAGCAGCAATGCCGCGCCGGGCGGGACCGATGTGATCGATCTGGATGTGAGCGGGGCGATCACCTCGAACACGGGCCGGGGCATGCAGGTCAGCTCGACCGGGGCACCGATCCTGATTGACCTTTCCGCTGAGGTTTCTGCCGCGACGGGTGGCGTTTCCGCCAGTGGAGCGGGGGCGATCACGTTCACGGCGACGGGCGCGGGCGACATTGGCACGCTTGCCGGAACAGGGCTTGAAATCTCCTCCACCTCGCAACCGGCGACGGTCCTGGCGGGCGGAACGGTTTCGGGTGAAACCGGGATCAGCGTCACGGGCGGCGTGGTCGATATCACGACGAATGACGACGTGACCGGCACCGTGAACGAGGGGATCGTGGCGGCGGGAACCGTCTCGACCGAAATCCTCACCACGGGGGCAGTACAGGGTGTCACGCAGGGTATCGGCGCGTCGGCTGACGGAGATGTGACCGTGACCGCCGACGGAATGGTCACGGCGACCGGCGGTGATGCCATCGTCGCACGCGCGACCAACGGCGTGGTCAGCATTGCAACATCCCAAGCGGTGACCGGCTCGCAGAATGGTATCGTCGTGGGCGATGCCGGGTTCAGCGAAACCGACGCGGGTGATTACATCCTCGACATCGAGGGCGCGGTGACCGGTACGGCCGGCACCGGGATCGAGGTCAATCAGGCGGGTCTGGGTGCGGTCGATATCGACGTGGACGGCCCTGTCGTCGCCGGCACGACCGGCCTTGCGGCAACGATGGCGAACGCGGCATCCTCGGCATCGTTCGACGTAACGACCACGGCTGCGGGCACGATCACCTCGGGCATGGATGGCATTGTTGCGATCAATGACGGCACCGGCCCGACGACGATTCAGTTGCAAGGTGCGGTCGATGCCGGTGGAAACGGTGCGACGATCACGGCCGCTGACGGCGGCCCGGTGTTGTTTGCAAACTCCGCTACCATCGATAGCGACGCGACCGGGCTGGAGCTTTCGACCGGGGGCGCAAATGCGCTGGTGAATGTGGATGGACGCATCGCTGCGGCGGATGGCGGCGTCATTGCCGACGTTTCGAATGCCGGAACGATCACGTTTGCCAACACGGCCGCGATTGACGCGGGTACGGGCGCGGCAGTCAGCCTGACCGCCGATACCGGCGCGGTTTCAGCGACAATCGACGCGGCGCTGGGACAGATTGCCGGTGCGACGGCGACCTCTGGCCTGGACATCACGACGTCCGGAATGATCGTGGCCGACGTGAACGCGAATATCGATGTGATCGGTGACGCGCTGAGCCTTGTGCAGAATGGCGACAACACGGTGACACTGGATGTGGATGCCGATGTGACCAGTGCGAACGGCGCGATTGCAGCAATCTCGAACGCGGGCAACGCGCTGACGGATGTGGCTATCGCGGCGGGCACCACTTCGCAGGGTGTGAGCGGAATCTCCATCGACAGTGGCGCGACGGGCAGTGGGGCCAGGCAGGTCCTGATCGCGGGCTCGGTCACGGCGACGGGCGGATCGGCGCTCAGCCTTTCCTCCACCGCGGCGGGGACATCCTCGACGGTTGAGGTGGCGGATGGCGGTCTTCTGAGCGGATCGACCACGGGTCTGAGCCTGGTGGAGGTGTCCGCCCCCGTCGATCTGGACATTGCAGGTACGGTATCAGGGGGAACCACAGCGGTGGAGATCTCCGGCACGGGGGCCACGATTGATCTCGATCTGGATGATACGGCGATTGTGTCGGGCGGTACGAACGGCGTCGTTGTGACCTCCGGCATGGCGACGGCGATCACTGCCGATATTGCCTCCGGCGCGACTGTGACGGGCACGGGGGGCGCGGCACTCGCGTTCGATGTGAGCGGAACCTCCAGTCTGGACCTGACCATCGGCGGCATCGTTTCGGGCGATACGGGGTTGAGCCTGTCGGGCGATACGGGCGCGCCGATCATCGTGGCGCTGCAAGGTCAGCTGATCGGAACGGGCGGCACCGGCATCGACGCGTCGGGCCTGCTGTTGAACCTGAGCCTGGATGGCGATCTGACCGGTGACATTCTGGGCGGCGCGCCGGGATCGTCGCTGGTCTTCACCTCCGGTGTGGTCGATGGCGACATCATGCTGGCCTCCGGCGTCGATACGATTGATCTGGGAACCGTAGACGTGACGGGGACGATCAATACCGGCGACGGTGCCGATACCGTTACGATGAGCAATGGCGAGCAGCGGATCGGAACGGCGGCGGGCGCGACGGATCCGAAGCTTGACCTCGGCGCGGGTGACGACAGGCTGATCGTCGTCGGTGCGGGTGGTCAGTTCGATGATCTGGACGGCGACGGCATTCTGGACGTTCGTCAGGATGAGGTGGGCGACTCCAACGCGCGGCTGTTCTCGGCCTCCGGCGGTGCCGGAACGGGGGATGTCATCACCATCAGCGACGCGACGACCTCGGCCGAGGCGTTCGAGGACTTCACCGATTTCGAAACGTTGATCCTGAACGCGACCACGTTCGACACGGCGCAACTGGGCGGTACGACACGGATGCTGACGTTCCGGGACCTGGTCATCGGGGCCGGGTCCAAACTGCTCGGGGACGGCAACTCCCCCATGCGCACCACGACGATGGGCAGCGTGACCAATGGCGGTATCGGCATCGACCTGCGCGACCAGACGATGGGTACGATCGACGCCGTCGCGGGTGACGGGGATGATGCGCTGATCATCGGCGGTGATTATATCGGGGACGGTGGCACCATCTTCCTGGACGCGGCGCTCGATGCGACTGGTGAGGGGTCGCCGGACCGGGCGGGTGATCCCGACGGGCCGGATGCCGATTTCATCGTCGTGGGCGGCGATGTCAGCGGAACGTCCACTGTCATTGTCGTCAACGATATCGGCAACGGTGTCGGCTCGCTCACCGGTGCCACCGGGATCGTTCTGGTGGAGGTCGATGGCAACGCCACGGTCGGTGACTTCACTCTCGCCGGGGGTACGATTTCCACGGCGGGATTCATCTATTCCCTCGATTTCGACAGCGTGAATTCCGCGTTCGTCCTGCGATCCGAGGTTTCGGGCGCGGCGATGCAATATCCCGTTGTCGCAAACGCCGCCTTCGGGTTCGGTGTCGATCTGCTGGGCACAATGGCGCAGCGCAGTGCGGCGCGTCAGGGATACGGCGCGCAGGCCGATCTGGGTGAGATGCAGCAGCTCAGCTTTGCCGAGGTTGAGCGCGGCTATGCCGGGGGCAGTTGGATCCGGGTTCTGGCGGCCAGCGGGGAGTCGGACGGTGACATCACCGGGCTGCCGATCGACGCCGATTTCGACCACAGCCGCACCGCCATTCAGGCGGGCTATGATTTCGAGCTGTCGCGGACCGCGACATCGACCGTCATGGGCAGTGTATCCATCCACGCCGGGCGCATGACACAGGATGCGAGCGGCGCGGGCGGGGCGATCCGGGCGGATGGCGATGCGGATATGTTCGGCTTGGGCTTCGGCGCGACCTACACCACCAATACCGGGTTCTACATGGATGCGGGTATCAACGTGTCGTCCTTCGACTTCAGCTTCGACACCACAGGTGCCGGGCGCGGCGACACGGATGGAACGGCCGTCACGGCGAAGGTGGAGGTTGGTCAGCGGTTCGAGATGGACAACATCACCCTGATCCCGCAGGCGCAGTTGACGGTGGGTCAGACCAGCATCGACAGCTTTACCGACAGTATCGGTGTTGACGTCGATTTCGACGATGGCGATTTCGCGGAACTGCGCCTGGGCGTCCGGGCCGAGAGCGAGCTGGCCAATGGCGGCTTGCTGTACGGTGGGCTGGACGTCATCAGCGATCTGTCGGGTGAGACGACGACCACCGTCGCCGGAACGGAGCTGAGCTATGAGGAAGACGGCGCGTCGGTGAAGTTTTCGGGCGGCTTCCGCTCGGCCCCGCTCGGCGCGACCTCCAGCTTCTTTGGTGAGCTTGGATATGAAAACGGTTCCGACCGGAGCGAGACGACGGTGACTGGCGGTGTTTCGCTGCGCTTCTGATCCGGGGGCGGCGGGATGATCGATCTCGCCGCTCATCGACATCGGGCGACCGACCCGGCGCGCGATTTCTGCCTTTGGCCCTATGAGCGTCCGTCCCCACCGGGGAAGGACGCGCTGCGCACCAGTGCCTTGCTGTGGCACAGCTTTGAAGTGGCCGGAAACAGCCACCGGATGATCCCGCTGGTCGAGGCGATCCGCGCCGCCTTCGGACGCTTCGCGACGGTCTGGGGGCTGAAATGGGATGGGCGCGCGCTGAGCTGGGAATTCTATTTCTATGATTATCGGCGTGAGCAGCGCCGCAGGAATGTCGCGGATTTCCTGGGCGCGACGGCGGATGTGCTGCCCACATCGCTTGGCGCGCCCGATCATGTTCCCTATTTCATGTTCTCGGTCGAGATGGACGGGCAGGCAGAGTCTCTGGATCAGATCGACCTTTATATCGGCAATCCCGGCTCCACCGTATCCTCGGGCATCTGCTATGGCTGGACCGGGCAGGCGATGGAACTGCGCAACTTCTATTTCTTTTTCGATGCGGTGGAGGAGGCCGGCGCGATCCGGGCCAAGCTGACGGAAAGCGCGCATATGCCCGGGGAACCGGAGGACCTGACGCCGTGGTTGTGGCCACAGGTTCAGGCGCAAACCATCGTGGTGGCAAACAAGCGGCAGCGCGACGGGATTTATTTCTCACGTATCGGGGTGGATGACCTGATGTTCTGTGCGGACAGGCTGGCCTATCCCGAACCGATCCGGGCCTTTCTCACCCGGCACCGTGACGCCCTTGCCCATCATCTGTATGATGTGGGCTGGGACTGGGAATGGCGCGACGGTGCGCCGGTCCCGGTGAAGGGTAGTTTTTATGGCCTCCTCTGATGCGTTCGATATCGATGCGGCGCTGGCCGCGGTCAACGCGCCGGGCGCGCGCGGCGGGCTGACCACACCGGCGGCGCGGTTACGCGATCTGCCGCGATTGTCGCTGCGCGATCATGAGAAATACGTCTCTCTGACCATGGAGTTCCGCTGCAACCTGAAATGTGTGCACTGCATGATCGAGGGCACGATGGACCGCCTCGCCCCGACAGCCGAGGATACATTTGCCCGCATTCTGACGGACCAGCAGCAAAACGCCCGGTGGGAGGGGCTGGTGCTGACCGGATCCGAGATCACCCTGCGCCGGGATCTGCCCGACCTCGCGCGGCGGGCGCGGGCGGCGGGGTTCAGTCACGTTCGGATCCAGACGCACGGGATGCATCTGGCCCGGCCGGGCTACACGGACAGGCTGATCGACGCGGGCGTGGACGAATTTTTCATATCGGTGGCCGGGTCCGATGCCGAAAGCCACGACCGCATCGTTCAGGTCAAGGGGGCCTGGGACAAGATGCTGCGCGGGATGGAGCATCTGGACACATACGACCATATCAACATGATCAGCAATTCGGTGGTCACGACGCTGAGCTATCCCCTGCTGCCAGATATGGTCGATGCGCTCTCACATCTGCGGCGGCTGATCCAGATGGAGTTCTGGACCTATTTTCCCATGGCCGAAACGGACGAGAAGAACCTCGCCGCGCGTCATGCCGATATCCTGCCGCCCCTGCGGGCGGCGATTACCCGGGCCCGCACGCTGGGGCGGTTCGTCGAGGTGAAGAACTTCCCCGAATGTCTGCTGGGTCAGCAGGCCGATGCGCTGGTCAACGCACAGCCTTTGCTGGTCATCGACCCGGAATTCTGGACCGAATTCGACCGCAACGAATTTCATCAATGCCCGCATCGTGCCCAGTGCACATCGACGGAATGTCTGGGGCTGAGTGCTGCCTATGTCGCGAAATACGGGGATGAGCGTGACCTGCTGCGCCCCTTGGGGTGAGCGCATTGGTGAGACGCGCACCGCCTCGACACAGGCGCGTTATGTTCTGACCGCGGCTGCGCCGCTGATCGACTTGATTTCCTGAAAGGCGCGGATGCCCCAAAGCCCGGCCTCACGCCCCCAGCCGCTGGCGCCGACCCCGCCGAACGGTGCCCCCTGCGCACGGCTGGTGCCATTGACCTGTATCATACCGGCGTGAAGCGCCCTGGACACCCGGTCGGCGCGCACCGGATCCGTGGTCTGGACATAGGCGGCCAGACCGTAGGGCGTGGCGTTGGCCAGCGCGATGGCCTCCTCCTCCGTCTCGAACGGGGTCATGGTCAGGACGGGGCCGAAAATCTCCGTCTGGAAAATCTCCATATCCGGCGTCACATCCGCAAACAGCGTCGGGCGTGAGAAGAACCCGGCCATTAGACCGTCCGGCAGGCCGGGGCCTCCGCTGACGAGGCGGGCCTTCTCGGCAATGCCCTGGGCGATCAATTGCTGAACACGCAGGTATTGCGCAGATGAAACCTGCGGGCCGATATGGTTTCCGGGCACATCGGGCAAATCGACCGCGGTCTCGTGCATGTGTCGGGCGGTCAGGGCCACGGCTTGCGCGTATATCGGACGCTCGACCAACATGCGCGAGGCGGCGTTGCAGCTTTGCCCGGCATTGCGCACGCAATGGGCGGTTCCCTGACGGATCGCGGTTTCCAGATCGCAATCCGCAAACAGAATGTTGGCCGACTTTCCGCCAAGCTCCAGCGTGGTTCGCGCGAACCTGCCGGCTGCGACGCCGGCGATCTGCCGTCCGGCGCGGGTCGAGCCGGTAAAGGAAATATGGGCGATCCCGCTATGGCGCACGAGGTGGGCGCCAGTCTCCGCATCACCGATCAGCAGGTTCACCGCCCCCGGCGGGATGCCGGCGCGAAGGCAGCATTCAATCAGCAAACCGGCTGTGCGGGGCGACAGTTCGGATGGCTTGAGCACGACGGCGCACCCGGCGGCCAGTGCCGCGCCCAGTTTCAGCACGATCTGGTTCAGGGGCCAGTTCCAAGGTGTGATCAGGGCGCTGACCCCGACCGGCTCGAAGCGTATGCGATGCTCCGCCCCGTCCAGCTCTTCCTCACGCAGGGCCACGGGCATGGCGGCGATTGTGGCGTCCAGATGGCTCAACGCTGCCCCGACCTGCGCTGTGCGGGCGAAATCTATCGGCGCGCCGATCTCACGGCTGATGATCCGGGCGAAATCCTGCGAATATGTAGCGATCTGGTCGCGCAATGCCGACAGGGCGGCGATACGCTGCGCCGGAGTGCTGTTGCCCCAGTCCGAGGTCTGCGCGGCATGGACAGCGGCTGCGACCTGTGCCGTATCCGCCTTGCGATATATCGGACGCAATGAACCTGTGGCAGGGTCATGCTGCGCGGCAACGGCGGCGCCGCGCCCTGGTTCACGTGCGGTGCCGATCAGGTTCAGTGGAACTGGGTCGATATTCTCCATGGTTCTGCGTCACGGGGCGCGGCGCTGCTGTCAAGCGTCGCGGCCTGCACGAAATTGCCACCGGAACAATTCAAAGCCGTTCGAATGGATTTGGGCCGATGAGGTGTTGCATTCCGTTGGCTTGCGGATCGGCCAATCCCGCTTATCGTCCGGAGGGGGACGTTTCAGAATTGCAGAGCATGGGGTTCAGCGATCAACCGGTCACAATAGTAGAACGTGAGAGTGGAGCGCTAGACATGACAACATCTCATCCGGCATCGGCCCCCAATACACATGTAATTCGTGGCAGGCATCCAAGCGCGGTGAAGGCATATCTGCGCGATATGAAAACCGGTTTCAATCACAAATCTGCAGTCTGGTACTGCTTTGTAAGCCTGGAAAATCTCCCCTTCTGAATGGCATTCAGAATACTTTCTGCGTCACAAAGATCGTTGCCACGCACAGGGCCATGCACGAAAGCATGAAGGCGCGATTCCTTGTGAAGATCAACGTTACGGGGGAGACTCCGAAAATGCTCGAAACGATCGTCGCCGTTCCTGTATAGGGCGAAAACTGTGCCGAAAGCGCCCATCCGACCAGAAGCACAGCGACCAGAGCAATCGGCTCGATCCCGAGATTCAGCGGCTGGCTGATGATTCCTGCCGCTATGGCGCAGGTCAACACCGGGTTCAGCCCGACCATCGACAGGGCGATGATCGTCACAAGAACCCCGCTCAGGATAACCGAAGGGGAGGCCGAAGACGCGGCCAACAATGTGGTGATCGCGGGGACCGGTAGCAATGACACGATGATCGGCCCGAGAAACGCCGCCGATGTGATGACGCTGGTTGCCGCAGCCTGATCGGGCAGGCGGCTCAGAACCATGCCCTTGAGCGGGCCGGAGACGAGCCCGCGAAGCCTGTAACCCTGCAAAGCGATCAGCCACAGGATTGAGGCTGCGGGAATGATGATCATCACCGCCGCCGAGGTCGATACTGCCATCTGGCCCGATATGAAGAAGATCAGGGAAAAAAGACCGGCAAGCAGAAGGGAAATCCGCAGGATGGACCGTTTCGGAAAGGGCGCCGGGTCCGGTTGATCCAACGTTGTCTTTCGCACCTCCAAAGCGGTGAATAGAACGCTGAACAAAAGGATGGCTGCGGACAAGACGGCCCCCACCAGCATCGTCGTCTTCAGGCTGACTGCCGCCACGAGCGATGACAGGTAAACCGGAGGCAGGGCAAGGGGCGACCAGCAGGCCGAGGGGGAAAAGCCACGGATGGCCGCCAGAGCCGTGATCCAGGCACGTTCGGATTTCGGGCCGGTGGTGTCGTCGGCATCAGTGTCGCGCGCCAGGATGCCGATGAAGACCAGCGATCCCATGTTCATCATCAGCGCCATCAGGTTTGTGCCGCACAGCGTGAGCAGGGCCTGCTTGCGGATCGGCTGGGTGACAAGGAACCGACCCACCTTGGCCATGCTTTCGGATCGGCCCGCAGCCTCCTGAAGGGTGAAGACGGCGATGAGGAAAGCCTGAAAAAAAGCGGCACGTTGCAACGCCGATGCCAGGATCGGCACGGGCGCGTCCTGTGTCAGAACCACCGCTATGGCCCCCAGGACCGAGGCGGCAACGAAGAGCCGCCCCATCTTGCTGCCCTGCACCAAAAGCCAAGGGAGCATCGCCAGCATCAGAAGTGCGCCGCCAGCGGTGATGGACTCCGCATGTAGCCAGGCCCCCAAACCTTCGGTCACGACCAGGGCGACCAGCAACAGGCCAATGCCGCTGCGATACACCGATAACGGGTTCCGGGTGCGCGATGCCGCAGGCGGGTCGAGGGTGGCCATTGCTGTCATTCCTTAGAAAACGAGTAAAAGTCGCATATAAAGAGATCATTGACAATACTGGCACCCCATGTTTCCGTTCGGGCCATCGAATGTAGGGAGGACGAAGAGTGGGCGAAAACGTTGTGCTTCTTGGTGGAGCGGCCACGCCTGTCGGCAAAATGCAGGGCATTGCGTCGGACGGCACCCAGCAGCTTGAGCATGAAGTGCTGGCAAAACTCGTGGTCGAGGCGTTGGAGGATGCCGGGCTTCGGAAATGCGATGTGGGGTCGATGATCTTCACCTTGCCCAGGCCCTACACGCAGCAGAAATACTTCGCGACCTTCATGGCGAATTACATGCGGCTGCCTTGCGAGGGACTGGTCATGGAGGTGCTGGGCAACGGCATGACCCCGGCCCTGACGCTTCAGACCGCGATCGATCAGGTGCGCTTGGGCCGTACGAAAGTGGCGTTGGCGCTGGGGATCAATTTCGAAACAGGAACTTCGGCGCCCGAGCATATGATGTCTTCGATGCGCGCCACCGGGGACGTGGATTTTCACGTGCCTTTCGGGTTTACGCCAATCGCCTGGTACGCAATGGACGCCGTGCGCTACATGCACGAATACAATGTCACTCGTGAAGAGATCGCGATGGTTGCGGTGAAGAACCGACGCCACGCCGCCGACAACCCGATTGCCCAGTTCCGCAAACCAATGACGCTTGACGATGTGCTGGCGCAGCGCCCGATCGTCGAACCGCTGGGACTGTTCGAGGTGCCGGGGCGCGGCGACGGGGCGGTTTGCATCGTGGTCGCAAGCGAGGATGTCGCACGCGAGTCGGGCAAGCCATTTGTTCGCGTGAAGGGTGAAGGCTTCTATCACGAAGGCGCGCACCAGATCAGTGAGGTTCCCAATGATATGATCGCCTTCGAGGCGGCGAATATCGCCGGGGCGAAAGCCTATTCCAATGCGGGGATCACGCCGGGTGATGTCGATCTTGCGGAAATCTACGCGCCCTGCACCATCGTGGAAATCCTCGCGGCGGAGGCTCTGGGCCTTTGTTCGCGTGGTCAGGGTGCGGGGCAGGCGGCGAGCGGTGAAACGGCGTTGGGAGGGCGCATCCCGATCTGCACCTCGGGGGGGCTGTTGTCGCGTGGGCATCCGGCCTATGTCACCGCGCTTTACAACTATTTCGAGTTGATGGAACAGCTTCGCGGGCGGGCAGGGGCGCGGCAGGTCCGCAACGCCGAGCTCGGTCTCGCCTGCACCGAACTAGGCAATTACAACGCGGCAATGGTTCATATCCTGGAGGCCGTGGCATGACGATCCCCGTTGAAACCGCACCCGGCGTCCGCCCCTATCCGCCCCGGATGAGTGCCTTCACCAAGCCGTTCTGGGACGGCGTCGCGGCAGGGTTGTTTCGCACGAGCCAATGCGACACCTGCCACAAGCCCAGCTTTCCGCCCAAGCCGGTGTGCCCGCATTGCTGGTCCAACGCGGTGTCGTGGATCGACCTGAGCGGGCGCGGAACGCTGTATTCCGCGACCACCATTCACGCCGGACCGGCTGTGTTTGCGGCGGACCTGCCGTACCGCGTTGGGATCGTCGATTTGCCGGAGGGCCTGCGCCTCGCGACCCGTGTGTTGGACGACAGTGCGCTGGACGAGGCGGTGGAACTGGTCGCGCTGATCCATGATGACGGGCCGCTTTACGGCGCAAGGCGGCTGTCCGACCACGGGTGAGCAATCAACCGGCGAGGCGAGGCGTCGGGAAGACGAGGCTGCTATCTCCATCTGCGGGGCTGTAATTTATCAGCTTCTCGGAGATCCGGTTCGCCGCCCGCACCACGGCCTTTATCAATTCCTCCAGCTCTTGATCGGAGGTGATCTCGATCCGGCGGACATAGGTGAGGCTGGCCGAGACGGAAGACTTGTCGTGGAAGATCGGGGCAGAGACCCCGTAAACCGTCCGGTTCGACTCGTTGCCGACGCAATAGCCGATGCGGCGCATCTTGCGCATACTGGTGCGGAACTCCTCCCAGGTCTTGCCCAGACCCGCCTTGGAGATTTCCGCGCTGTTGGAACTGTAGAAGTTTCGCATCTGGTAGGGGGGCAGATAGGCCAGGATGATGCGCGACGGCGCGCCGTAGATAAGCGGAAAGCTGCGCCCCCGTTCCATGGTCAGAAAGATCTCGGGATCGAAACGATCCACCTGGATAGCTAGAACCTGATCGCCGTAGAAGCTGCTGATGCTGCGGGCGCCAATCAGTGGGGATTGATCCTCGTCCAGCAGCGGTTGCGCGATCTTGAGAAGTGGGTCCGAGCGCCGGATCTGTCGGTCAAGCTGCATGATCCTAGGGCCAAGCACATAGGTGCTGGCAGCTCCCGGAGCCAGCAGACCGGCATCGTAGAGCGCCTTGACATAGCGATAGGCGGTGGCGCGCGTAGCCCCCAGTTCGCTCATGATCATCTCGACCGTCCAGGCCGGGTTCTCTTCTGTGAAGAGGTCCAGAACGTTGAGCACTTTCCCCGCGCTGCTTTGCTTCTTTTCGCCGGATTTTTCCATGGAAATCGCCTTGTCCGCCGCCGCCATCAGGGCAGCGGGCATTATACAAATATAATCGCGTTATATGAGACTAGCGGAGGCGATCAAGTCATCCGCGGCGCCTGGCGCCGCTTTTCCGCTTGAAAGTCACAAATAATCCCGTTAATTGAGACTATCGAAAAATATCAAGAGGGAGTGCGCAGTTGGTCCGCCAATTTGTTGCCATCGCATCATGACCGAACAAGACAAACGCCCGATGTATGACTTTCCCGTGCACCCTGGAAACAATACGCAGAACAAGGGCCCGCTGGCGGGGCTGCGCGTCATCGACTTCACGCATTTCATCGCAGGACCGTTTGCGACGATGATGCTGGCCGACCTTGGGGCCGAGGTCATCAAGATTGAATCTCCGAAGGGCGAGGATTTCCGGCAGTTTCCCCCGGCCGATCCGGCGCTGGAAGGTCAGGGATCCCCCTACCTCTGGGCGAACCGCAACAAGAAAGGCGTGGCGCTCAACCTCAAGACTGAAGACGGGCTTGGTGTAGCCCGCGACCTGATCGCCACCGCTGATGTGCTGGTCGAGAACTTCTCGTCGGGTGTGATGGAACGGTTCGGACTGGGATACGAGGATCTGAAATCCGCGCATCCAGACCTGATCTACACTTCGATTTCCGCCTATGGCCGCACTGGTCCCGATGCTGATCGTCTTGGGTTCGATACCGTGGTGCAGGCTGAAAGCGGCTTCATGTCGTTCAACGGTTTTCCCGACCGTGAGGGCATCCGCGTGCAGCCGGTCATCATGGATTCCGCGACCGCCATGATGGCCGCCAACGGCATCCTGGCGGCGTTGATGCGTCGTGAACGGGTGGGCGGGGGCCAGCGTGTGGATGTGTCGCTCTACGACACGTCCATGATCATGATCGGATATGGCTCCATGCAATATCTGATGAACGGCAGCGAACCGACCCGTATCGGAAATTCAAGCAATGACACCGCCCCCACCGGGGTGTTCAACACGCAGGATTCCGCCTTCTTCGTTTCTTCGTCGAATACCGCGATCTTCCAGCGCATCTTCCGGTTGATCGGTCGCGACGACATCGCCGACGATCCCGCGCTTCAAAACCGCATGGAGCGTTTGAAGCGCCGCGAATGGATGAAGGACATCCTGTCCGAAGCCTTTGAAAAAAAGCCCTGGTCCCATTGGGCACCGCTGTTGCGTAAAGCGGGAGTTCCCGCGGGCGAAATGCGCACAATGGCCGCCGCGCTGCATTCCGAAGAAACCAAGTCTGCCGGGCTTGTCACACGCATTCCGCACGCAACCGCAGGCTATGTGCCCAACATCGCCCTGCCAATCCGCCTGTCCGACTCGCCCACCGTCGATCCGGTCGCCGCGCCCCGTATCGGAGAGCACACGCAGCAGGTTCTGGAATCACTCGGCTATGATTCCGACCGACTTGAGCGTCTGTCGCAAGGCGGAGCCGTGGCTGGCGTCGCACCCGAAAAAACAACCTGACATCAAAACAGGAGGAAATGTGATGAGAGGACGTTTCATCGAGGATTTCGAGGAAGGTGGGGTGGATATCAGCCCGGGGCGTACGGTGACCGAGACGGATGTCGTCACCTATTCCTGGATTTCGGGCGATGTGAACCCGATGCACACAGATGATGTCTATGCCAAGGCCTCGCCCCTCGGTGCACGGATCGCGCATGGCACGTTGGGAATGTCCATCGCGACGGGGCTAAGCGCGCAGATCGGCGGTTTGATCGGCACGGCGATTGCCGCGCTCGGCGTCGAGGAGTGGGCCTTTCTCAAGCCGATCTTTATCGGCGACACGGTCACGTTGCATGCGTCCGTACTCAGCGCGCGTCTCAGTCGCTCCAAGCCCGACCGCGGCGTTCTTGTTCGGCGGATGGACCTGAAGAACCAGGATGGAGAGATCGTCCAGTCGGGCATCATGAAGACCCTAGTGCGCTCACGCGCGGTTTACGGCACCAATTCGAAAGTGAACGACCAATGAAATTCATCAACACCGCCGGACTGACCGAAGATCAACAGATGATCCGCGACTCGGTTCTTGATCTGTTGAACCAGCATCTTCCGCTCGATTCGATCCGACAGATGGACGAGGACCGTGAATTCCCCCACAAGGCCTACAATGCCTTGGCCGAAGCGGGGTTCACCGGCCTGTTCTACCCCGAGGAATATGGTGGCGCGGGCGCGAGCGCGGGCGACCTGACCGCCCTGGTCGAGGCGTTGGGATATCACTACACCGGCATCGCCCAAGCCTATATGACAACCGTGATCTATGCCGGGATGCATATCGTCAATAGCGGCAGCCACGAGCTTAAGGCGCGGGTGCTGCCCGACATCATCTCGGGCAAGACAAAGCTGGCGCTGGCCATGTCAGAGCCGGGCACGGGGTCCGATGTCGCCGGCATCAAGACCTCGGCAATCCGGGATGGTGACCATTATGTGCTGAACGGCAACAAGATCTGGATCACCTGCGCGCATGTCGCAGACAAGCTGGTGGTGATCTGCAAGACCGATCCCAATGCCGGCCGTCACAAGGGGGTGAGCACCCTTCTGGTCGATACCAACGCCCCCGGCGTGGAAATCCGTCCTCTAAAGATGTTGGGCAGACGCACGACCCATGCCAACGAGATTTTCTTCACCGATGTGAAAGTGCCGGTCGAAAATCTTATCGGGGAGGAAAGCGGTGCGTGGAAAAGCGTGATGAAATGCCTCAATGTCGAGCGTCTGTGCCTGTCGGCAATCTCTGCCGGGCATTGCTATCGCATTACCGAATACGCCGCAGATTATGCGCGTGACCGCATCCAGTTCGGCCAGCCGATCTCTCAGTTCCAGGTTATCCAGCACAAGCTGGTGGACATGCTGATCGCCGCCGAAATCGCGCGGCAGGCGGCCTGGCGTGTGGCGGATCTGATGGACAAGGGCGAAAACCCGATCCGCGAGACCTCGATCGCCAAGATTGTGTCGTCGGAGTCCAATGTAAAATGTGCCGATATCGGTCTGCAGGTGATGGGCGGCGCGGGCTATTCGGCGGAATATTTGATGGAGATGTTCTATCGCGACTGTCGCGTGGGCCCCATCGGCGGCGGCTCGAACGAGATTCAGCGCAATGTGATCGCCAAGCAGATGGATCTCTGACCGCTCCTGACCTCCCGAAGATGTGGGCGGCCCGACAAGGGCCGCCATTTCGTGTCGGCCCAGCCCGGCCTGTCCGGGCGCGGCGCTCATCTCGATCACTCGCAGAGCCTGACGCTCAGTCCGTTGTCCTCTTGCGATCGGACCCGGTGCCACGTGGCTGTTCGAGGGCGGTACACAGGGTGTCAATCCTGGGAAGATCGGCAAGCCCGAGGCAAAGCCTTATCAGGCGCTCGGTCCGGCCCTCGCCCATGACCGGAGCGCACAGGCTGCGGAACTTCGCAAGGATTGCCTCATCCCCAAGGGGATTGCGATCGGACCCACGCGGCGCATTGTTGGAGACGGAAAATTCCCGACCGTCGGCCAAAGTGACCGAAAGCCGGGACTGATGATAATGTCGCAATCCGGTGCCCGGCTCCACGCGAATCCTGTCGAGCAACGCCAACAACTCGGGGCGCGCGCATTCCGCTTCGAACGCCTCGCTGGTGGCGGGTGTTACCGCCTCGAGCCCGGTAAGAGCGTGGGCCAGCATGTATTGCAGGTGGAATCGCGCCTCGTTCGCGGTGCCGGGC
The DNA here is from genome assembly GCF_014235845.1 of Pontivivens nitratireducens. GTDB lineage: Bacteria > Pseudomonadota > Alphaproteobacteria > Rhodobacterales > Rhodobacteraceae > Pontivivens > Pontivivens nitratireducens. The sequence continues at coordinate 98,228 of NZ_JACJUQ010000009.1, forward strand.
AGCCGGTCCTTGCGGATGGCCGGGACGGTGTAGGCTGGAACCTCGACCAGCACGCTGGCGATCTCCTCAATGGCGAAGCCCTCGGACTTGCGCAGATCAAGCGCCGCGTCATAGGCAGAATGGATGTAGCCGCAACAGGCATGCAGCTTGCGCCGCGGATGCGCCAGTGCCCAGGTCGAACTGTGAAACGGATCTATCGTCCATTGCGTCGCCATGGTGGCAAAGAACCCCATGGCGGAGGACAGGATGTCCGGGGGGCCGCTGATGCCCTGTTCGGCAGCAAGGGCAGCAGAAATCCCTGCATTGGCGGGAAGACCCCCGAAAAGCATCGGTTTGGCGCCGCGCCCGTCGCCGAAGATCACCTCCGCCGGGCACCAATTGGCCCAGGCTGCGGCAATCGCCAGAGCGTCTGATGTCTGTGACGGAGAGAGGTCGAGGATTCGTGCGCAGGCCGCCGCCGATCCGACGGCCGAGGGCAGCCCGACCGACACCATACCGACCTCCTCAAGGTTTTTCTGATAGGGATAAAAGGCCCCGTAGACCCGTGCGGTGGTCTCGATCCCGGCAATCAGCGCCATTTCCAAGGTTTCGCCTGATACGTTCCTGGCCTGACCCATCGCAAGCGCGGCTGCGACGTTGCCGATGCTGGCATGTCCGGCTATCAAGTCGTTCAGTTCGTATATGTCGCCCTGATAGGCATTGATACGCGCGGCCGAGAGCAAGCCCCCGCGTTTGCCGCCCACGATTGAGCATTGTTTGCCGGGGTTGGCGTTCAACTCGGCCGTGGCGATACGCCGGGCTGCGTCGGTTGCGGCGCCCGAAACCATGCAGCCGATGGTGTCGAGAAGACATAACCGCGCCTGCGTCTTGACCTCTTCGGGCACGACCGACGGGTGCAACGTGGCTAGAAAATTCGACAGATCGCGGATGGGGGAATGCTTCATGGCTGCTCCCGGGCGGCGGACGTCCCGATGGGAGAGCACATGAGAGGACGTATCAGGGTTGTGTTATCGGGCCCACCCGGCTGATCCCGCAACACTGCATCAACATCGACGTTTTCGATCAGCGTGATGCGATTGCCTAGGGCGCGACCCAGAATGACATCAAAACTCGCAAGGGCGGTATCCTGACTGACCAGCGCCGAGCCTTCATGCTCGCTTATCAGGCAATAGTCGTCGGCAAATATCGGTTCCGAGGGGGGGCGGGCCGGATGTTCGCGGATACGCTGCCCAGTCAACTGGCTGAAACGCTGGCTTTCGCTGTGCAGGGACAGGAACCGCGATTCCTGCGACATGATAACGGTGAAGGCAGGCTCGATGAACGCCCTCTGCCATTCGGTTTCACCGGCAAGCCCGGCCCGGCAGCGCATCCTGTGGTTGAAATCATCATAGGCCCACAGATGCACGATCTGGTTGAGCGGTCCGACATCCGACAGCCAGTAACCCAGCATGGGCAGATGACGCGTAACCAACGGCAAGCCAGTCGTGCGAAACAGTTCGAGATAGTGGAGCGCCTTTCCTGGTGCGGTTGTGTAGGTGCGCAATTCGTAGATCATCCCGGTTCCTTCATGTTGGCGGGCCCGGTTGGGCAGCCCGTGGCGGGGCCGTGGGTGTTGACGGCTCCTGCAAATTGAATAAATATCCTACAAAATGAGATTGTTTTTGACAAGAACTCGAATTTGGTCAATGTCAGAGTCAGAACCGAGCTGATGTGGCCGCCAGAGGGGAAGCGATTATGGGTGTTTCTGAAACGTGTGATGTGTTGGTGATCGGGTCCGGTGCCGGTGGTCTGACCACTGCTATCACCTGCGCCCAGCAGGGTCTGGACGTTGTGGTCATCGAAAAAGCGCCGGTCTATGGCGGCACAACCGCGTTTTCTGGCGGCGTTTTGTGGATCCCCGGAAATCACCACGGCATGGCGCAGAATCCGGACGACACCAAGGACGCCGCGCGGACCTACCTCAAGATCGAGGCCGGCAATCATTATGACGCGGATGCGGTCGATGCCTTTCTCGAAACCGGGCCGGAAGCAGTGGAGTTTCTGGAGCGCGAAACGGAGGTCAAGTTCATTCCGACGCTCTATCCCGACTATCATCCGCAATATGACGGTGGTGTTGAAGTCGGTCGGTCAATCCTTGCCGCTCCCTTCGACACATCGCAGCTTGGGGAAAACTTGAAACGTTTGCGTCCGCCGCTCAAGACCATCACCTTTGTCGGCATGATGTTCAATTCGTCGAATGTGGACATCAAGCATTTCTTCAACGCCACCAAATCGGTCAAATCCTTTGCCTATGTAGCGAAACGGCTGGCCAGCCACACGGTCGAAGTGCTGCGCCACGGGCGCGGGACCCAGGTCACCAGTGGCAACGCGCTGGCTGCCCGGCTGGCAAAATCGGCCTTTGATCTTGGCGTGACGATCCACACGGATTGTCCGGCAAAGCAGTTGCTGAAAACCGACGGTATCCTGACCGGTGCCCTGGTGCAGCGGGACGGGCAGGAGGTCCGCATCGCGGCACGTCATGCGGTCGTCATCGCGACAGGCGGGTTTTCGAACGATCCCACACGAACCTCGGAAAGCTACAGCCATCTCAAGGAGGGGGGGGAGCATTTTTCCCCTGTGCCCGAAAGTGTAACTGGCGATGGCATTTCGCTGGCTGAGAGTGTGGGCGCCGAACTGACCTGCAAGTTTGAACAAAGCGCCGCCTGGATGCCGGTATCGAAGGTTCCCGGTTCTGACGGCACCGTAACCGCGTTTCCGCATCTGCTGGATCGCTACAAGCCCGGCATCATCGCAATCGGGCCGGACGGAAAACGCTTCACCAATGAGTCGAACTCCTATCATGATGTCGGCGTTGCGATGGTTGATGCCAATTCGGGTCGCGGCCAGACGAGGGCCTGGCTGATCTGCGGCCAGCAGACGATCAAGCGATACGGGCTGGGATATGCCAAGCCCGCCCCGGTTCCACTGTCGATCTATCTGCGAAACGGATACCTGAAGTCGGCACGGACGATACAGGAACTGGCGCGCACCATCGGCGTCGATACCGCCGCTCTCGAACAGACCGTTCGCGATTACAACGGTCCCGCTGCGCGGGGTGAAGACCCGGAATATGGCCGTGGTTCCACAGCGTTCAACCGGTATCTCGGCGATCCCGAGCGCAAGCCCAACCCCAATGTCGGACCCATCGAAGCCGGGCCGTATTACGCGCTGGAAATCGTCATGGGCGATCTGGGCACATTCGACGGTCTGGCCACTTCGGTCGAGGGGCAGGTCCTGGACCGCGACGGGATTCCGATCCCCAACCTGTTCGCTGTCGGCAACGACCGGCGCAGCGTCATGGGCGGTGCCTATCCGGGTGCCGGGATCACTCTCGGACCTGCCATCACCTTCGGCTACCTGACCGGAAAAACCATAGCAGCAAAGGCTAAGAGCTCAGATCCTCACGCATAGAGGGATCCCGCTCAAGGGAGGATTCAATGGCATATACCGGCTCAACCCGGAACGACGCGACGCTTGACCCGCAAAAAACCTCACGACCGCGCGGCGGCGGGGGCGGGGGCGCGTTATGCACTGTCAACGCGGGGGGTTACCAACAATGACGACCTTGATAGGCATTCTGGACCGCCTGTTGCGTCCGTTGGAACGTTTCCTCGGCTATCTGGCGGGGTTGATCGTGCTGGTGCTGATGGTTCTTGGCGTGGTCGAAGTTATAGCGAGATCGCTCTTCAACCGGCCGATCCACGGCTCGATCGACATCATCGAACAACTGATGGTCCCGGTGGCGGCCTTGGGGATCGCGTATTGCCAAAGCATTTTTGGCAATGTTCGCATGACCCTGCTTACCCAGAAGTTCGAGGGCCGGACCAAATGGGTGGCCGAGGCATTCACCCTTCTGATCGCAACGATCGTGGTGGCGATCTACCTCAACGGCAGTGCGCTCAACTTGATGCGGGCCGTCACTCTTGGGGGGGACACGCCTGAAATCGGCATCCCGCTTTGGTACGGAATGGCCTGCGTCACCTGCGCGCTGAGCGTTCTGTTGCTGCGGCTCTTCGTACAGTTGCTCGAGGCGTTGCGTCTGATCGCGGTGCCGAATGACCAATCCGCCATTTTTGAAATATCACCGCATTAAGCAGGGAGGAATACACCATGGATCCGATCACTCTGGGTTATCTCGGTCTGGCTGTGCTCCTGCTGCTCGTGACAGTGGGCGTTCCGATCGCATTTGCCACAGCCTTCACTGGTATGGCCGGGCTGTTCATCCTGCGCGGTTTCGATGTGGCCATCGGGCTCAGCGGAATCGTGCCTTACGGTGCTTCCGCGCATTACAGTCTGAGCGTTCTGCCACTGTTCATCGCAATTGGTTTTCTGGCCATGCATGCCGGCATCACCACCTCGGCCTATAACGCGGCGCGAGTCTGGGTGGGGCGTGCGCCCGGCGGGCTTGCCACGGCGACAATCTTTGCCAGCGCGGGCTTTGCGGCGGTATCAGGGGCCAGCACGGCCAGCACGGCAGTCTTTACGAAACTCGCTCTGCCGGAAATGGAGGCGCGTGGCTACAACCGTTCGCTGGCCGCCGGCGTCGTTGCGGTCGGCGGAACGCTGGCGGCCCTGATCCCACCAAGCGCGATCCTGGTGATCTACGGGATCATCGTCGAGGAATCCATCGGCGCTCTGCTGATGGCGGGTTTCCTGCCGGGGCTGATATCCATCGTGGTCTACCTGATCGTGATCGCAACGGTCGTCACCATCAAACCGGACCTCGCACCCAAACTGGAGCGCACCAGCATAAAGGAAAAATTGCGCACCATTCCTCAGCTTGCCGGCATCGGCCTTGTGGTTGGCGTCATTCTCGTGGGAATTTACTTCGGCATCATGACACCGACCGAGGCCGCGGCTGTTGCGACCGCGATCATGTTCGTCATGGCTCTGGGCAAGAAGATCAGTTTCGCTGATTTCCGAAGCGGCATCCTCGACACTGTCCGCACCACCGTCATGATCTTCATGGTGATCTGGGGGGTTTTGGTCTTCGTCCGCTTTCTGGCCTTTACCGGGCTTCCCGCCTCGGTGACGGATGCGATCGTCGGGTTGGATATGCCGCGCGGCATGATCCTGTTTGCCATCATCCTGCTTTATCTTCTGCTAGGTATGGTTCTGGATGGCATCGGCATGATGATGCTGACGCTTCCGGTGATCTTTCCGCTGATCGCGGAGCTTGGATACGATCCCATCTGGTTCGGCGTCCTGCTGGTCAAGTTGATCGAGGTCGGCGTGGTTACACCCCCGGTCGGCCTGAATTGCTATGTTGTCAATGGGATACGCCCCGACATTCCGCTGCATGACGTGTTCAAGGGCGTCGCTCCGTTCCTGTTGGGAGAGGTGGTCATTATCGGGATCATCGTATTTTTCCCGGATCTGGTGCTGTTCCTGCCGAACATGATGAGGTGAAAAATCTCATAAAACGAGATAAATGTTGACTATATAACAGATGGCTTCCATAAGGATCTCGTAAACAAGTGGAGCCGAAAGGGAGGAAAATCCATGAAATTGACCAAATCCGTATTACTGGGCACTGCACTTGCCCTGGGCGCCGGACCCGTTTTGATCGCAACCACGCCAACATCGGCCACCGCCGCCGAGGTCGAGGGCCCGGAGGTGAAATGGAACCTGTCTCTGTGGGGTGCACGCCGCGGCTTCTCCGAGGGGTTGGAGGGTCTTGCGCAATATGTCTCGGAACAGACCGACGGGAACTTCGAGATCGAGCTGCACTATGGCGAGGTCCTTTCTGCCAGCAAGGAGAACCTCGACGGACTTTACCTCGGCGCCTTCGAGGCGGCGGCCTTCTGTCCGATCTATCATCCTGCCAAGACACCGGCGCTCAGTGTGCTCGATCTGGCCTTCCTGCCGGTCGAAACGCTGGCAGAACGGCGCGACCTGATCGAGTCGCTATACCAGGATCCGGCAATCATCGCAGATTTCGCAAAGTGGAAGGCGCTTCCGCTTATGGGCGTGATGATGCCCAATTATCAAGCGATGGGCGCCGGCGATCCACCGACAACACTTGAAGATTGGCAGGGTCTGCGCATCAGTTCGGCCGGCGGTGTCGGTGAGGTTATGGCCGGTCTGGGCGCAAGCGTCACGCTTGTCACCGCGCCGGACATGTTCCAGTCGCTGGAGCGCGGCATGATTGAAGCCGCAACCTTCCCCTATACCTATGCCTTTGCCTCCTACCGACTGCATGAGGTGTCGGACTGGGTGACGGATAACTGGTCCATGGGGGCGGTCGTCTGTCACTCGGCCATGTCCGAAAGTGCCTATAATGCGCTTCCCGAGCAGTACAAGACGCTGTTGGATGAAGCGGTGGAGTTCGGCTACGATCTGCAGATACAGAAATACAACGAAGTGGATGTGGAAAACGAGGCACTCTTCGAAGCAGAGGAACTGTACCGCGTACCCATGACCGATGAAATCGACGCGGCCATTGCCGCAGCGGTGCAGCCGAGCTGGGATGCCTGGATCGAGTCCGCCAGCGCCGAAGGCGTTCCTGCCCAGGAACTTCTGGACAAGGTTCTTGAGGCAGCAGCCGAATAGTTCACCATCCGGGCGGAGTGTGAACACTCCGCCCGGTTTGCGTCTTCGGGGATATGCGAAGTTGCCTTTGACGCCTATCGGATTTTCATCCGTCGCCGCGTCCTTTGTTCTGCAAGGCATCGTGCAGCGCCTGCCGAAACAACCGGACCGGCGGGGTCGGCTGCTCCTCGGCCCGGGCCATGATGCCGACAGGGCCGTTCATGGCGGATGTGTCTATCGGCAGTACCTCCATCCGCCCTGCGGTGATGTCGCGCGCGACGACGCCGTAACTGATGATCCATACCGCGCGCGACTGCCCCAGTGTCATGGATCTGCCAAAGGCGTCAGACACGGTTTCGATGCGGTTTCTCCAGCCGCCATGGCCGTTCGCGACAAGATAGCTTTCCACATGCGGGCGGATCGCGGCATCTTTGGGCGGGAACAACATCAGCCAGTCGCTCAAGGCGGTGAGATCAGAACGGCCGTTGAGCGGATGATTCTTGACCACCGCGAAAACCACCTGTTCGGAATAAAGCTGCGTAAAGGACAGGCCGACCATCGTCTCCGGGCGGCCCATTCGCCCGACTACGAGATCCAGTTCCCCCGACCGCAGACGTTCGAGCAGGGCATTGATACGACCGTCCTCCACGCTGACGAGCGTGGCTGGGGAAAGTTCGTTAAAGCGCACTATGGCATCAGGCAAAAGATTTGCGGCAACGCTGGGGAGCACGCCCAGGCGCAAGGGTGTCGCGCGCCCCGCGCTCAGCGCGTCCAAACTGGCCAACCCCAAGCCGAGCGCGGCGAGGCTCTGTTCGGCAAACTGGCGGAAAACGGTTCCTTCGCGCGTCAGCGCCACACCGCCCCGATCACGTTCCAACAGCTGCGCGCCAAGGATTTCCTCGAGGTCTTTAAGAGTCTTCGAAACCGCGGGCTGCGTCAGATGTATGCGCTCAGCCGCGGCCTTCAGGCTTCCGCATCGCACCGTTTCCACAAAGGCCGACAGGTGCCGCATCTTTATTCGCCGCGCCGCATTGTATTCCATTTTAGCAACCAAAGTTCAGAATAAGTCAATTTACATGCTTTTATATCGATCTTATCCGTTTCTCAAGTGCTGTGGAGGCTGATATGAAAACACAGGTGGCGATTATAGGCGGGGGGCCCTCCGGGCTTTTGCTGGCCCAGCTTCTGCACATTCGGGGCGTGGATAGCATCCTTCTGGAACGCAAGAACAAGGAGTATGTTCTGTCGCGCATCCGGGCCGGTGTACTCGAACAGGGCCTTGTCAATCTGATGGAGGAAGCGGGTTGTGCCGACCGGATGCATGCCGAAGGCTTCCTGCATGACGGGGCACTGATCTCCTACGGCGATGAGATGTTCCGCGTCGATTTCCGAAAGCTCACCGACACGCCCGTCATGGTCTATGGCCAGACGGAAGTCACAAGAGATCTTTACGCCGCGCGTGAGCAAGCGGGCGGCAAGATGGAATTCAACGTTGACGATGTGGTCATCCATGATGCCGATACCGCCACCCCGCGCGTCACATACAAAGTGGACGGGCAGGAGCGACGGATCGATTGCGACTTCGTGGCGGGCTGTGACGGTTTCCACGGCGTCAGCCGCCAGACCATACCGCTGGCCATGCGCCGCGAATACGAGAAGGTCTATCCCTTCGGTTGGCTCGGCATTCTGAGCGAGACCCCACCTGTCAATCACGAGCTGATCTACGCAAATTCCGAACGCGGCTTCGCGCTCTGTTCGATGCGCAACGACACGCTCAGCCGCTACTACATTCAGTGTCCGCTCAGCGACAGCCCTGCAAACTGGACCGACGCGGCCTTCTGGGACGAGCTTAAACGCCGCATCCCGTGCGAGTTCGCGGACAGCCTTGTGACCGGCCCCTCGATTGAAAAATCCATCGCGCCGCTGCGATCCTTCGTGACCGAGCCCATGCGGTGGGGACGGCTGTTTCTGTGCGGCGACGCGGCGCATATCGTCCCGCCGACCGGCGCCAAGGGGCTGAACACTGCCGCCTCCGATGTCCATTACCTTTATAACGCGCTGCGTGACTATTATGAAAACGGGTCCGAAGCCGGGATCGACGCCTATTCCGAGAAAGCGCTTAAGCGCGTCTGGAAGGCAGAACGGTTCTCGTGGTGGTTCTCCAGCCTGATGCACCGCCATCCGGAGCAATCCGAGTTTGACCTCGCTATGCAGACTGCCGAACTCGAATTCCTACGGTCCAGCGCGGCCGCACAACACTCCATGGCCGAGAACTATGTCGGCTTGCCATATTGAGGATGACCCCATGACTGACCGCTTTGACTCGGGGATGGCCGTGCGCCGCGCGGTTCTGGGCGATGCCCATGTGGATCGCGCAGAGGCTGCCAAAACCGAATTCGATGCCGCGTTCCAGCAAATGATTACCGAAAGCGCCTGGGGCACGCTTTGGGCCGGGGCCGGAATTACGCGGCGCGAGCGGTCGATGCTGACGCTGGCACTGCTGGCTGCGACAGGCAATTTCCAGGAAATTCCGATGCATATAAGGGCTACCGCGAACACCGGGGCCAGTCCGCAGGACGTGGCTGAGGCATTCCAGCATGTCGCGATCTACGCGGGCGTTCCAAAGGCCAACCATGCGATCAAACTGGCCAAGGAGACCTATGCGGAGATGGAGGAGCAGGCAAAGTGAGCAAACCGGAACTTTTCCAACGGGACCGCGAATGGCACCCGCGCGCGCTGACCCCCGACTACAAGACCAGCGTGTCGCGTTCACCGAATTACCCGCTTTTGTCGCTGCAGTCCTCGGACAGCGAAATCACCGGGCCGACCTTCGGGCATGGGGACATCGACCCGATCGACAATGACCTGCTGCGCAATTACGCGAAAACCGGCGATCCCATCGGTGAGCGGATCATCGTGCATGGCCGCGTCTTGGACGAAAACGACCGTCCTGTGCGCAATACGCTGGTCGAGGTCTGGCATGCCAATGCGGGCGGACGCTATCGCCACAAGAAGGACACCTACCTTGCGCCCATCGACCCGAATTTCGGCGGCTGCGGTCGCACCCTGACCGACGATGAGGGCTATTACATCTTTCGTACGGTCAAACCCGGAGCCTATCCTTGGCGCAACTGGGTCAACAACTGGCGGCCCGCGCATATTCATTTTTCGGTCTTCGGAACCGCATTCGCGCAGCGGCTGATCACGCAGATGTATTTCGAGGGCGATCCGCTGATCCCGCATTGCCCGATCCTGAAGGCAATTCCCGACGCGCGAGCCATCGAGCGTCTGATCGCGCCGCTGGATCTGAACGCCACCATTCCGCTCGACAGCATCGCCTACAAATTCGACATCGTCTTGCGGGGGCAATGCTCGACATTCTTCGAAAATCGTCCGGAGGGTAACTGACATGGTACAGTCACTCGACTACCTGAAGGAAACGCCGTCGCAAACCGCTGGACCTTATGTGCATATCGGCCTGGCGCCGGGTGCCGCGGGTTTTGATATCTATCGGCAGGAGCTGGGCCATGACATTGCCGGGCCGAACGCCAGCGGCACACGCATCAACATCAGCGGAACGGTGACAGACGGCTTCGGCGCCCCGGTGAAAGATGTGCTGATCGAGGTCTGGCAAGCGAATGCGCAGGGCATCTACGCAGGCGACGGCGCGGTCGAGGAGGGATTTCGCGGCTGGGGGCGGGTCGTACCCGATTTCGAGACCGGGTTGTTTTCCTTCGATACGGTCAAGCCGGGCATCGTGATGGGACGGGAGGGACGACCGATGGCGCCGCATCTGAATTTGTGGCTGATCGCGCGGGGCATCAACATTGGTCTGAACACCCGGATGTACTTCCCCGATGAGGTTGAGGCGAACGCCGTCGATCCGGTGCTGGGTCTGATCGAACAGCCGGTTCGCCGCGAGACGCTGATCGCGACCGCAGACGACGCAGGCTACCGGTTCGATATCAGGCTTCAGGGTGACCGGGAAACCGTGTTTCTCGATGTGTGAGGACGGTATGACATCACCTTGTATCATCTGCGTCGCCATTACCGGCAGCCTGCCGACCAAGGCCAACAACCCCGCGGTTCCGATCAGCATCGCCGAGCAGGTCGAAAGCACCCAGGAGGCGTTCGAGGCCGGTGCAAGCATCGTGCATGCCCATGTGCGCAACGACGACGAGACTCCGTCGAGCGACCCCGAGAAGTTCGCGGCACTCAAGGAGGGGCTGGGAAAGCACTGTCCGGGCATGATTATCCAGTTCTCGACCGGTGGTCGATCGGGCGCGGGTCAGTCCCGCGGGGGGATGCTGTCGCTGCGACCCGACATGGCCTCGCTGTCGGTGGGGTCGAACAACTTTCCGACCCGAGTGTACGAGAATCCGCCCGATCTGGTGGACTGGTTAGCCTCGCAGATGGTCAAATACGATGTGAAGCCCGAGATTGAGGCATTCGATCTGTCCCACATCCTGAAGGCCGCGCAGATGCACGCCGCCGGCCAGATCACGACGACGCCTTATGTCCAGTTCGTAATGGGGGTGAAGAATGCGATGCCAGTCGATCGGGAGGTGTTCAACTTTTACATCAAGACGGTAAAGCGGCTTTTCGGTTCTGACGCGCATTGGTGTGCGGCCGGAATCGGGGCGCATCAATACACGCTCAACGAATGGGCGGTGGCGGCAGGTGGCCATGCGCGCACCGGGCTCGAGGATAATGTGCGGCTGGACCGCGACACCCTCGCGCCGTCCAATGCCGCGCTGGTGCAGCGGGTGGTGGACCTCTGCACTGATCACGAGCGTCCTGTCGCCACCTGGCGTGAGGCCCGCGCCATGCTCGGCCTGCGACCCTCATCCGGGGTCTGAGCGATGCGTTTTGCCCGGATCGACGACACCACCCTGCACTACGATCTGACGCCGGGCGACGGCGTGCCGGTCGTCTTCCTGAACTCGCTGGGCACCGATCTGCGGATCTGGGACGATGTGCTGCCGGAACTTGCCCCCGGGACGCCCGCCCTGCGGATGGACAAGCGTGGTCATGGGCTGAGTGGTGAGGGGTCGAATGGCAATGGTGCCGCGAACATGGATCGATTGATCGCCGATGCGGCCGGACTGATGGATCATCTGGGGCTGGCCGGGGCGCTTGTCTGCGGGGTGTCTGTCGGGGGAATGATCGCGCAGGGACTTGCCGCCGCGCGTCCTGATCTGGTCCGGGGACTGGTCCTATGCTGCACCGGTGCGCGCATCGGCGATGCCGAAAGCTGGGCCGCCCGCATCGACACCGTGCAGGCGGGCGGGCTTTCACCGATGGCAGACGGTATCCTTTCGCGCTGGTTCTCGCCATGCTTTCATTCGGAAAGACCTGCCGATCTTGACGGGTATCGCGCGATGCTGACGCGAACGCCCGCTACGGGCTATGCCGCCGTCTGCGCAGTGATCCGCGACACGGAGCTGTCCACCCGCAGCGCGGCGCTGCGTCTTCCCGTGCATTGCATCGCGGGGGAGGACGATCTGGCAACTCCGCCGGATCTTGTGCACTTGCTGGCAGACCTAATACCGGACGCGACTATAGAGACGATCCCCCGCTGCGCCCACTTGCCTTGCATCGAGGCGCCGTGCGTCGTCGCCGCAGCAGTCAACGCCATGCGCGTACGGTTGTCATGAGCAATGCATTCGCGCACCCTTGGCTCGGCGGGCTTTTCGGCGATGAAGAGGGCGCCGCGATCTGGGCTTGCGAGCGGCAGCTTGCCCATATGCTCGCCTTCGAGGCCGCATTCAGTCGGGCGCGCGGCAAAGCCGGGCTGGTCGCATCAGAAAAGGCCGAGCGGGCTGCCGCCTGCATTGCGACGTTTGTCCCCGACATGAGGGCACTGCGCGACGGCACTGCACGCGACGGCGTGCCGGTGCCTGATCTCGTGCGCCAATTGCGTGAAGAGACCGGGCAGGACAGCGACGCGGTGCATGACGGTGCGACCTCGCAGGACGTGATCGACACGGCGCTGGTGCTGTGCCTGCGCCAAACGGCAGACCTGATAGATGCGCGCCTTGAAAAGCTACACGCCGCGCTGGACAAGCTTCGGGCAAGGTTCGGGCAGCACTCGCTGATGGGTCGCACCCGAATGCAGGCGGCGCTTCCGATCACGGTGGCAAATCGTTTGTCGTCCTGGACAGACCCATTGCCGAACCACCGCGAACGGCTTGCCCAACTGCGCCCACGGGTGGAATTGCTGCAACTCGGCGGCCCGACGGGCGACCGCGCCGCGCTTGGCAAAGCCGGTGACAGTGTTGCCGCGGCAATGGCGGCCGATCTGCACCTCGGCAATCCGCCACGCGCATGGCACAGCATGCGCTGCGGCGTGGGTGAGTTCGCTGGCCTTCTTTCGTTGATTTCGGGCTGTCTGGGCAAGATGGGACAGGACATCTGCCTCATGGCGCAACAAGGCCTGGAGGAGATTGCCCTGACGGGCGGCGGTGGATCGTCGGCGATGCCGCACAAGACCAACCCCGTGCTGGCTGAACTGCTGGTGACACTGGCGCGGTTCAATGCGACGCAACTGGCGGGAATGCATACTGCGCTGGTGCATGAACAGGAACGCTCCGGCGCGGCCTGGATGCTGGAATGGATGATCCTGCCCGACATGGCACAGGCAACGCTGCGGAGTCTTGCGGTAGCGCGGACGCTGAGTGAGGAGATCACGCGGATCGGATTCCAGGACTGACGGCAGTGCCGTCGCGATGACAAGTGGAAGCTCGATACGCTGCGAGAGGTTTAATATCAGGAGAGGTTTAATATCAGATTGTCTCCAGATCGTGCCGCAGGAGCCGGAGCGGGTGACCGACATGCAGAACGTCCAGCTTGCCGATGCGGACAAGGGCTGGACCACGCGCAACAAGCCCGAGGGGCGCAACGGCGGCACATATGGGGCGCCGCACGGCGGGCGCGCGATTATCTGGCGGATGGGCGGGTGATCTCGTGCTGCGGCTCAAGGTGCGTTATCCGGCGAAACCGGTCGTGTGGATCTGATCCGGTCACATCATGCAGAGTGGGACATTCAAGCCGGGCTGGACAGAACAAGAGGGCCCGAGCGTCGTCGAACCTTCTGGAAAGGGTTCTGGAATCAAGATAGTGACCCATCTCATGGGAAGCTATTTCAACGGAACCTCGAAGGTCGAGTATCCCCCGCAGGGGGTCCGCTTCGCAATTGTAAGTGTGGTGACGACATGAATAATGCCAATGATAGTAATACCAGTGATACGGTCGCGGCCGAAACCCGCGCTGCTTCCATTCTTGAATCTGGTCGAAATTGCTGGCGCATCGAACGGGCGGACCGGCTCGCATTGATCGTGGATGCTGCGGACTATTTCGTCCACCTGCGTCAGGTTCTGATCGCTGCCAAACGAGAAGTCCTTCTGATCGGCTGGGATTTCGACTTCGAGATCGACATGCTGCCCGGTGAAACCGAAACGAACGGTCTGGCCCCCGATGGCTATCCCAAACAGCTTGGTGACTTTCTGGAAGCGGTGGTGGAGAACAGCCCCGAGCTTCATATTTACATGCTGAAGTGGAACGGTGCGGTGATTGCCGCGCCGGGGCGGTTTCTGCCAACGATGGCGCTTCGCGTGTTCGCCCACGAGCGCATTCATTTCGCTCTAGACGGGCACCATCCGTTCGGTGCCTGCCATCATCAGAAAATTGTTGTCGCCGATGATAGCATTGCCTTTTGCGGAGGCATCGACGCGACGGAGGATCGTTGGGATACATCCGAACACGCGCCGGACGATGCCCGCCGCACGCGCAAGGACGGCTCACTCTACGGCCCCTGGCACGATGCCACAACCGCGCTGACCGGTGCCGCTGCCCGCGCCCTTGCGGAACTGTCCAGACGTCGGTGGCACCGCGCCACAGGCGATGAGATCACCGCGCCGGATGATGCGCCGCCACCCGTCTGGCCCGATGGCCTGCCCGTAGCCTTGCGTGACGTCGATGTCGGGATAGCCCGTACAGAGCCGCCCTATGACGGGGCGGAAATAATCAATGAGATCGAACTGCTTTATCTGGATGCCATCAAGGCCGCTCGGGAACGCATTTACATCGAGTCGCAGTATTTCGCGACCGAGAGCGTTTGCGCCGCTCTGGAAGAGCGCCTCAAGGAAGATGACGGACCGGAAGTGGTTGTCATCAATCCCGAGTCCGCCAAGTCCGAACTGGAAGACCGCGCCATGCATGTGCTGCGCGGACGCATGATCCGCCGGTTGCGTGCCGTCGATCATGCCGGTCGCTTTCGCATCTATCACCCGGTCAATGCTGCCCGCGTGCCGATCTATGTTCACGCCAAGATCCTCATCGTCGATGATCGGCTGCTGCGGATCGGATCCAGCAACCTCAACGAACGGTCAATGGGTTTCGACACAGAATGCGACGTTGCTTTCGAATGCGATGAGGCTGAAGCCCGCGACACTGGACAGGTCATCGCGGGTTTTCGCGCGCGATTGCTGGCCGAACATTTTGGTGCGGCATCCGAAGTCGTTGAACAGCTGCATCGTGACGGCCACTCGATCCTCGAAATCATCGACGAGCTGAACAGCGACATCGGCCGGGGGCTGGTATCTATCGAGCCGGAGAAGGAGGACTGGCTCGACGGTATGTTCGCCGACAAGCGCCTTCTTGATCCGCGCTATCTGCCGGGCGAGACAACATCCGCCGGTCAGGGCATAAGGCCGCGCCACCTTGCGGTTGCGGCCGCCGTGGTCGGTATCGGTTTTCTGGGCTGGTACGTCTGGCGATCACGCAGTCGGACGTGATGATCTACCTGCGGAACAAGGAAACACGCTGGCCGATATTCCAGACTGGTCAGCGCCTTTCGCAGAGGCGATCATTTTACGTTCGCTAGAGATCCTGGAGGTAGCACACGTCTTCGACGCGCCAGTCGTGGGCGTGATAGACTTGGATGTTCTGAAAATCTAGATCGCGCTCATAGTCGCCCAAATGCGCATGATGGCTGTGGGCTGGGCCTTGTGAGACTCGAACGATGTCATGATGAAAGCACAGATCAGCCTCCCCAATGTCCAGGAGAGCGGTATTGTCGTGATCTCTGTCGGTGCCATTTCCACGAGGTTACCTCTCTCGACCTCGTCCTTGACCGAAACGCTTCAGCCTGGGCGCACAATTTATTTCCCTTGGGTGTTCCTAGACATGGCCTTCCTCTCATGACGGGCGTTGTGGCATTGAGTTGAGTATCACGTCGAGCACCTAAAACGGCGATCTGCACCCTCTTGACCGGCACGCCCGACAGGCCTGGGCCACGCAGGAAACCGCGCAGGGCAGGCTGCCCGCCGGGGCGTGGCCGGTGCTGTTTCCGTAGGGGTGATCGCTCTGCTGCCGGTCCCGTCACGCCAGAGGGCAGGGGGACATAGAGCCGATTCTGACCCGATCCGCGGGACCGGGCCAGCATCCGGGTGCTACACCTGCAACATCTTGTCCAGTTCCCGGTAATCGTCGCGATCGCTCAGCAGCAGCGCCACGGGGCGCAGCGGTTCGATCCGGGCGCATATGACAAGCGCCGCGATCAGCACCGGCGTTGACAAAAGCGTACCCGGCACGCCCCAGATCCACGCGAAGAGGAGGAGCCCCGTCAGGATCACCACGGGTGAGATCGAGATCTGGCGACCCTGCACGCGGGGATCGACGAAATTGCCGATCACCTGCTCGATTGCCAGCAGCCCCGCCGCCACCGCGATTGCCGTGCCGATATCCTTGGTCAGGAACGCGTAAACGGTGGGCAGGACGCCCGACACGACCGACCCGAGATTCGGCACGAAGCTGAGCAGGAAGGTCAGGATCCCCCATACGAAGATCAGATCCACACCGAAGATCCAGAGCCAGATCATATAGAGCACCGCCGTCACCAGCCCCATCGCGGCGCGCACCAGCACGAAGCGCCGGACCAGGTGCCCCATCACGGTGATCGCCTGCAACGTCTTGTCACGACGTTCCTCGCCCGCCACGCGCGCGATCCGCCGGCGCCATCCCGGCGCGTCGACCAGCATCATCAGGGCGAGAAACACCACCAGCACGACCCCGCCGACCGCAGAACCCGCGAATTGCAGCCCCGTGAAGGCCACATTGCCAAGGGTGCCGATCAGGCTGGAGGCGAGATCCTCGACCGTCAGCTCAAATTCGGAGAGAAGGCCCTGCCCCCCGTCCTGCGCACCGTCCTGCGCACCGGCCTGCCCCGCGCTCTGCGTCCCGTCCTGCGCGCCTGTCGGGTCTTGCTGACCTGTCGGAACTTGGCCACCTGCCGGGTTTTGCGCGCCTGCCGGGGCGTCGCCTGGCTGCGATATGCCTGCCGAGGCGGCCTCGGCGGAGGTTTGCGCGGTCGACCCGCTGCCCAGTGCGGGGAACTCCGCCGCGATCCGCTGAACGGCAAAGAAAAGCCCCGCGCCCAGCACAACCAGCACCACCAGCATCACGAGCAGCGACGCGATATGACCGAGCCACCGTCGCCCGCCCGTCCGCTCCGCCACCGTGGCATCCAGCGGTGCCAGCATTACCGCCACGAAGAACGCCGCGACCAGCAGCGCGCTGACCGCCGCCGTGGCGTGCAGGGCCCAGCCGATCAGGATGGCGACCGCCGTGATCTGAAGCCCCAGAATGACGCGCGGGGCCGATCGCGCCGGCGCATGATCCGTGTGGAGGGGTGAATGTCTATCTTCCATGAAACGTCTCCCAGTTGGTTCCGCATCCCGGGGTGGTGCCGCTGGCGAAGGTGGTGCCGGAAGCGGATCGAAGGTGCGAGGAAACGGATGCCGTCATGCTACCGCCCTTTGCCTTTTACGCTGCCGGGGTTTGCGGCTGAAATTGCCGCATGTTTCGGATAAACGAATGAAACGCCGCTGCGTTCCTCAGCACGCGATCATTCCGGCCCCGGCTGCCGACCGGGCCGGGCTTTCGAGCGCTTCCCCGATATCTGGGTTCAAAGGAATGTCAGCAGCACCGCGTAAAGCCCTCCAGCCGCCGCGAACGCCCAGAACCGGCTGGCGCGCTCCTCTGGCAGTTCCTCCTTGATGACGTTGAGCACAACGCTGCCGGCGAGCACGGCGAAGCAGGTCGACAGGACGATCTGCGGCACCTCGACGGCAAAGCCCAGCCCGACCCCCGCCACAGCCGCGCCCGCCAGTATCCATCGCCCGCGTGTCAGGTAGCGTCGGCCGTGATGCGCGTAGAGCGAGCGATCGTTGACAACGAAATGCAGCGCCATCGCCGCCCCGTAAAGCAGAAGCCCCGTCAGGTCTTCCTGCCGGGCCTGCTCGTCCAACAGGTAGCCGATCAGCGCATTGTAGACCGCAAAGGACCCCAGATGCAGCCAGAACACCCCCGGCGGCGATGCCTCACGCGCATCATGCGCCGCGCGCCGCCGGATCAGCCGCTCCAGCCCATAGAACAGGGTGAAACCGGCCATGGCGCCGAGATAGAGCATCGGATCATCGCCCGCCGCATCCTCGTTCAGATGGGCAAGTTCGGGCAGCAGGTGCACGAAAACATAGGCCACCGAGACCCCGCCCGCCGCGGACAGCCAGATGCTGCGCGGCGTACGGTCGAGCCAGCGCAGCCAGGGCGAGGCGATGTGGACAAGGGCAAAGGCCATGCCGACCGCCAGCACCAGCCCCGCATGCGGCAATCCATCGGTCATCTGCCACACCCGCGCGGGCCTTCCCGCGAAACCGCCCCGAGGGCCGGAGGGGAAAGTGCTGAACCGCAAGGCAAAATCGGGACGTGTGCTGGCATTGTGAACTCCTGAACGATGATGGGATGATAAACCGAACCGGGGTGGAATTGTCCACCGGATCGAGCCTGAGGGATACGCGGTGTGCCGGGGAACCGACAATCGGTACTTGGGCTAATGGGTAACATAATACATATTATAAATATGTTCCTGATGTCGCCGGCATATTCCATTTTCGATTGCATCGTGGTTGCTGGATCGACACCCTCCTCGTCACTCTTACGAAAATACAATCAGGAAGACAAAAACTGTGAGGAATATCATAGCGCTTGCTACTGGCGCCGCGCTGCTCGCGGGATGCTCGAACATTGGCACCGTGAACGGGGTGGATGTAAGCGACAGCGAGTAGGCCTCATCTCAGGGGTCGCAAACGTTTTGCCAGGCTAATTCCGTCGTTTGCATCGCCGGTGTCGCGGTCGGCGTCGGGGTGCTGGGCTACATCATAAAAAAAGCGAATGATGAAGATGCTGACGAAGCAGATGAAGGCACCGATACTTTTTAAAGGGGCCCCCCGCGCAGGGGCATCTCTCTGCTTCCCCTGCCCTTGCCAGTCGATCTGGAACGCTTCTTAATCCTCGGCCAGCGCAGATCGCAGAAGTCGAAGCCAAACTGTTCTTCCCCAACGCTAGGGATTCTGGATATCGCAACTGAATCGGGTGCCTGCTCCCTTGGAGCAGGCGCAACATCGATGTTCCCTTCCTTATGTCGAAGGCTTCACTTGGCAAGCCTATCGTGGCTATCTCGCCGACGACTATGGTGACGACGATGAGGGGGCCGCGTAATGACTGCCCCCCTGCTCCTTGATCATCCCGATAATCTGCGCCTCGGTGAAACGGCTCTTTCGCATTCGTCTGCTCCTTCAAGGTGGGGCAGAGTCTACATTACGGTGAGGGATTTCACGGCGGGCAGGTCACCAGCCCAGAACCGCATGGCGTCCATTGAACTGACATGGCATAGCCAATCGGGAACCAATCCTGATTACACAACCACACATGCCAAACTGGGGATGAAACAACATCCGGTTTTTCCAGTTATCGAGTCTCAACGACGCAGGGCGTGGTGCCTACTGCCCTGTAAATTGTGGAGTGCGTTTCTCGTTGAATGCCCGTACACCTTCGCGTCGGTCTGACGTGGGGACCGTGCGGTTATACGCTTCGATCTCGATGGCGAGACCTGTTTTCAAGTCTGTTTCAATCCCTACGGTCATTGCGCGTTTGGCTTGCCGCACTGCGACAGGACCGTTTGCGGCAATCTGTCGGGCCAACGCCAGCACACCGGGCATCAGGTCTTTTTGGGGCCAAACACGGTTTACCATGCCCCATTCGGCAGCTTGAGCAGCGCTGAAAGGTTGTGCCGAGTAAATCAGCTCCTTGGCCCTGCGCGAACCGACTGCGCGTGGCAGGTTCTGTGTGCCTCCACCGCCGGGGATGATTCCCAGCTTAGGCTCGGTCAATGCAAAGCGAGCCGTTTCCGAAGCATGGATGAAATCACAAGCCAGAGCAATTTCCGTGCCACCGCCGTAGGCCGCTCCGTTCACGGCCGCTATTACGGGAACGGGGCAATCCATGAGTGTATAGAACGCCTGTTCGAAAATCACATGCTGGCGCTGCCAGTCCGCGTCAGACATGTTGTTTCGTTCCCGAAGATCCCCCCCGGCGCAGAAAGCTTTGGTTCCAGCTCCGGTCAGTACCACGCAGCGCAAATCCCCCGGATCCATCAATATGCTGCGAAACTGTTCGAGCAGTTCCTGGCCCATTCGAGTATTCAGGGCATTGGCGGAAGCCGGACGATTCATGGTAATCAGCGCAACGCCCATATCCATGTGTTCCAAAGTCAAGGTTTCAAATTGAGCCATGGAGTTCCTCTTTCATGTTTCCCGCTCCACCATGATTGTCTGGGGGAACCGGTCGCCGGGGTGGAATGAGAGGCTGACTTCGAACAAGACGCCCTCGTTTGACCAGTAGCGCCGCCGTTCCATAAGCGCCGGTGTGCCGGGTTCGCATAGCAAAGCCGTTGCCATATCTGCCGGCATCGGGACCGCCACGATCTGACGTTCGACCCTGGCTATGGAAAATCCGAATTGTTCGGTTATTTTCTGATAGATCGCTTTGGTTGCGTTCTGGGTATTGTCGCGAACGGCGATATACGGTTCTGCGACATATATTTCTGTCCATGCCACCCGCAATTCTTCATTCACGGCATGTCGAACGCCAGCAAATCGCAACCAGCGACTACCCGCATCCGTGCCCAGAGTCCTGGCAAGGGCTTCACGTACCGTGACCATCCCCTCCTGCTTTTTAATGAAGGCGGTTGCTTGCGCGTATCGTGTCAAATCATCAATGGAATCAATTCTGTAACTGTAGGTTGCCGGTGGCGTAAGCGCGATGACGGTCGTACCGGCCCCGGCTTGACGTGAGAGCAGACCAGCCGCCTGAAGCAATCTCAATGCCTCACGTACCGTATGCCGGCCGAGTTTGTAGCGTTTGCAAAGGTCCTGTTCGGTCGGGAAGCGACTGCCGATGGGATACACGCCGCTGGCCAACTCGGCGGCCAACGTGTCGCGGAGTTCCTTGTAGAGCGGGCGTTTGATGCGGGGCGGCTTATTCATGCCGCGCAACTTATAAGTTTGCCGGTCGCTTCCGCAATAAGATTTAGCCGTTGACATGATGGCATGAATTTTCAAACATCCGGATAGATTTTAAAACATCCGGATAATTGGATGCAGCGTAAGCTGCGCCGCACTGAGGGGCCCTTTCCAATGGGCCGACGATCCTGACGGGAGGGGGGATTTTGAGTTTCATCGGACGGCTATGCGATATGATCGGCACGCAACCTGCGCTGAGCGCGGCAGAACGTGGCGCAGTTGTGATGTCTTTCGAGGATACGGTGGCAGTGACGTATGCCGGGTGGAGTGCATCTTCGGCGGTGGCGGCACGACGGATCTTTGCTGACGGGGGGGCCAGGCTTCTGGACGGAAGCTATGTTCAAAGCCCTGAGCATGCCGCCCTGGTTCATGGTATCGCGGGCCACGCGCTCGACTATGATGATGTTCAACTGACCTCTGTTACCCACCCCAGTGTCGTGTTGGTCGCGGCACTGATGGCGATGTGCGATGCGCGCCCGAATCTGGCACCGCGCATGATAGATGCCTATGCGGTAGGTCTAGGCGCCAACATCGCATTGGGCGAAGTGCTGGGTTTTGAGCATTATGATCGCGGATGGCATGCGACCTCGACGATCGGACCATTGTCGGCTGCGGCGGCTCTTGCCTATCTGCTGGAGCTTGAAGGCCCTGCGGTGCGCAGTGCATTGGCGCTGGCCGCCGCGCAGGCAGGCGGCTTTCAGCGCAATTTCGGAACCGAAGCCAAACATGTGCAGGCAGGGCAGGCCGCTGCCGCCGGTCTGCGTTCGGTTTTGATGGCCGAGGTCGGGATTTCCGGTTGTCCGGACATTTTCGGCGAGCGGGGCTTTTTCGATCTCTACGGCGGGGCATCGCTAGCGGCGGATCCGGATAAGGTCGAAATTGCACCGAACGCCCTTTCTGTCTCGCGCAAGCTGTTTCCCTGCTGCTATCTGACCCACCGCATGATCGGCGCTGCACTTGCGGCGCGGCGCACTCTGGGCGCGGAAATGCCCGAAAAGGCCCGCATCGTCCTGCGCGTTCCTTATGGCGGTATGCGGCCGCTGCATGTGACCGACCCGCAAAATGGTGCAGAGGCAAAGTTCTGTGCGACCTATTGCACGGCAGTGGCTTTGGCGCAGGGGACTGTGGGGCTACAGGATTTTGAAGACAGCGCCGTGTTTCGCCCTGACATCCGCAATTTGATGGCACGGATCGAGGTGATCGAAGACGCGCTTGAGGGCGATATGCCGGTTGGCGTTGACCATGGAACGGTGAGGTTGCAGATTTCCGCAGGCGGACAGACCCTCGCGGAGGCTGAAGCCGTATTCTATCCCGGCGCACCTCAGGCACCGGCAACGCCCGAGGCCTTCGATGCCAAAGTTTCTGACTGTCTGAGTATCTGGCATCAACAGACCGGGCAGAGGCTGACCCTCGCCGGTTTTCGCCGCGACTTGCATGAAAAAATTTGCGCCGATGCGGCCCATTGTCCCTAGAAAAAACAGATCCGAAGGAAACCAGATGAGCGAAACGCTTGATATGCCCACATCCCTAGATTTCGGCGAAGATTATCCGGAAATCCGCGATGCCGTGCGCAAGATCTGCGCCCCCTTTGACGGGACCTACTGGCAAAAGTTGGAAAAAACCGACAGCTATCCCGATGAATTTGTCGAGGCACTGACCAAGAGCGGGTTTCTGGCGGTGCTCATCCCAGAAGAATTCGGCGGCTCTGGCCTGCCGCTTCGTGCGGCATCGGTCGTGTTGGAAGAGATCCACGCCACCGGCGGAAATGCGGGTGCTTGCCACGCTCAAATGTACATCATGGGGACCCTGCTGCGGCACGGTTCAGAGGCACAGATGAAGCAGTACCTGCCTGCCATCGCAAGCGGCGAGCTGCGCCTGCAGGCCTTTGGCGTGACCGAACCCACTACGGGGTCGGACACCACCAAGCTCAAGACCCGCGCCGAGCGCGACGGTGACGAATACGTGGTGAACGGCCAGAAGGTCTGGACCAGCCGCGCGCTCTATTCCGATCTGATGTTGTTGCTGGCCCGCACCACACCGGTGGATCAGGTGACCAGCAAGACCGACGGCCTGTCCGTTTTTCTGGTCGACATGCGCGCGGCACGTGGCAACGGAATGGAAATTCGCCCGATTGACGCCATGGTCAACCACAACACCACCGAGATCTATTTTGACAATCTGCGCATACCCGCCTCAAGCTTGATTGGTGAAGAAGGCCGCGGCTTCAAATATATCCTTGACGGTATGAACGCGGAACGCACGCTGGTCGCATCCGAATGTCTGGGCGACGCGCGCTGGTTTATCGAAACGGCGACGCGCTATGCGAATGACCGCGTGGTCTTCGGCAAGCCCATCGGCGCGAACCAGGGCGTGCAATTTCCAATCGCGCGCGCCTATGCGGAAATGCGCGCCGCCGAACTGGTCCTGCGCCGCGCCTGTGCGCTCTTTGACGCGGGCCAGCCCTGTGGTGAGGATGCGAATATGGCCAAGTTTCTGCTCTCCGAGGCCAGCTGGCACGCCGGTGAGGCCTGTATGCAAACGCATGGTGGTTTTGGCTACGCCTGCGAATACAACGTGGAGCGCAAATGGCGCGAAAACCGTCTCTACCAGATCGCGCCGATATCCTCGAACCTCATACTTGCTTATCTCGGTCAGCATGTTCTCGGCATGCCACGCTCGTATTGATCAAAACCGCTGCGCGCTGCACTGCCTCGGGGCGTATATGCGGAAAAAAACAGGCAGAACGGGAGGAATTAATATGACTAAACTCACTCAATCACGGCGCGGTTTCCTGGCGACTTCTGCAGCGACACTGGGTGTTCTGTCGGCGCCATCGGCGCTGCGCGCGCAAAGTGAACAGGTTATCAAAATCGCGTATAACCTGCCCGAGCATCATGCCACAGGCACATATTTCGAAGTGCTGGCAGAAGAAATTGCCGCGCGTACGGCTGATACCTCGATCAAGCTGGTGCCTCAGACTTTCCCTGATGGCCAGCTTTACAACGACACCCAGCTGCCGGATGCGATTTCGACGGGTGCGACCCATATCGGTCAGGTCAATCTTGGCTTTATGGCCGGTCGCGATGCCGAATTACTTCGGATCTGGGCGATGCCATTCCTTTATGAAACCTGGGAAGCCGAGTGGGCGGCCGAAGACAGCGCTGAAATGCGCAACGCCTTTTCAACGCAGTTGGCCAAGTACGATCACGAGATGCTGGGCTGGACGGCCTATGGCACCGTTGAAATCTACACGAACACACCGGTTCGGGTTCCTTCGGACATGGAGGGGCTCAAAATGCGCTCGTTCGGTCTGGATGCCACGCGACTGCTCAGCTTGCTGGGTGCATCGCCCGTCACGATGAGTTCACAGGAAATCTATCAGGCGATGCAACGAGGCACTATTGACGGTTGCTTGACCGGCCCGTCTTCGGTGCTTTCGCGCAAGCTCACCGAGGTGACACAATACGGCACCAACATCGCATTGGCGCGTTTGCCGTTTGTAGGGTCTGCGTCCAAGATGTGGTGGGATACGCTGCCGGAGGATGTGCAGGCCGCTGTCAATGCCGCAGCGCAAGTCGCCCAAACAGCATCACGCGAACAGGGCAAGGCGGACAACGAAGCAATTGCCGAAAAACTCAGGGCCGGGGGTGTGGAAATTATCGAACCAACGGTGGAGGAGCGCCAGTTGTGGAGCGAGGCGGCTCAGCCGCTTCTGGAGGACTACAAGGAAAAAACAGGCGATGCCGGTGCCGAAATTCTCCAGGCCATAGCGGAAGCCAACGCGGAGCACCCTGCCAGCTAGACTTCATCGACGCGAGAATGTTCACATTTGTCCGACCGGCGGTCCTGTCTCCGGTCGGACAGATCTCTTCCAGCAGTCAGGCAAGGTTCCCATGCAGCGAGCAATTCAGGCTTTGGCCACGGTCCAGCATACCGTCATAAGCATGGCGGCGGCCGCACTTCTGGCACTGCCGATCATCACCGCCTATGACGTGACATTGCGCTATATTTTTCACGCGCCCACGGTTTGGGCGACTGAAATCTCGATTTACCTGCTGCAGTTTGCAGTCTTCATGACACCCGGAGCCCTATTGGCGAGCGGGCACCACCTGCGTGTCACTTTCTGGATCGAGAACCGTACAGGCATGACCCGTCGGATCGCCGAGATCGCAACCACGTTGGCGGTGCTGCCCTATGCGGGCATCCTGATCTGGTATGGCACGGCATACGCCGTGCGCGCGTTTGACCGGGGTATGCTCGCGCCGACGCTGCTCGAAACGCCTTTGTGGTTCATCTATGCGATGGTCCCGATCGGTGGTGTGCTCCTGATCCTCGGGGTCATCCTCAGGTGCTACCTTCTGGCCAAAGGTAAAGAACTGGATGGTAACAGAATTGATGTGGAGTCGAACATATGATTTCTGGCCCCGTCATTATCATTCTACTCACCGTTCTATTGGTTTGCCTGGTTTTCGGCGTACCGATCGCCTTTTCACTGGGCCTGGCCGGTGCGGCAACGATCGTTGCCGCCTCCGGTATTCCATTTCTGATTCAGGTTCCATTGACCTTGCAACGCACGCTGGCCGATCCGGTGATGCTGGCCGTGCCCATGTATATCCTGATGGGAGAAATCCTCTATCGGGGCAAGGTTGGTCAGCAACTGTTCGAAGTCGCGAATGTTTGGGTCGGCAGAATGCGCGGAGGGACCGGCGTCTCCGCTGTGAGCGCCTTTACCTTTTTTGCGGCTATTGTCGGCTCCTCAATGGCATCGGTGCTGACAATTGGTCGTATCGCACTGCCTGAGATGGAGAAGGCGGGATACTCCAAGCGGCTCAGCTATGGCCTATCTGCTGTAGGTGGATCGCTGGGCATTCTGATCCCGCCGTCCATTCCGCTGATCATCTACGCTTCGCTTGCTTCGGTTTCACCGGCACAGCTTTTCATAGCGGGTCTGCTTCCGGGCATTTTGATTGCGGCGCTTTTGGCGGCTTGGGCAATGTTCGCGGCACCGCCCACGCGGGATATGAATACCGCAGCATGGTCCGCCAGGAAGGCGCTGCGCACAACCTGGCGCGCACTTCCCGATCTTTCGTTGCCTGTTATCGTTCTGGGGGGAATCTATACGGGCATATACACTCCGACAGAGGCTGCCGGTATCGGCGTTATATTATCGCTGCTGCTAACCGTCGTTCTACGCCGCAGTCTTTCCCTGAAAGATCTACCCGGGGTTCTCATCGTCGCGACCCGCCATTCGGCGAGTTTGCTGGCGATCGTGGCAGGCGCGTTGATCCTTGGATCGGCTCTGACGTTGATCGGTTTGCCCCAGTTTCTGGCAAAAACGGTCATGGAAGCCGGAGTAGAACCATGGGTCGTGCTGCTGATCATGATGGTGACCTGGACCATTCTGGGTTTTTTCCTGGAAGTGATTTCAATCATTCTGATCACCGTGCCGGTCTTTGTTCCTATCGCGGTGGCCCTTGGTTTCGATCCCTTGTGGTTCGGTATTTTGATGGTTCTCAATATGGAGCTTGCCGTCATCACACCACCGCTCGGCATGAACCTTTTCGCGCTAAAGGCCATCCTTCCGGATGAGAAGATCGAAGTCATTATCCGGGCAACTCTGCCATCACTCGCGATCGTGCTGACAGTTCTCGTACTTGTTTGGATTTTTCCGGATATCGCACTGATATTGACCCGCTTTTGACCAGCAATTTCCGGCATATGGAGGCACCATGACGGAAGCTACAGATTTACATCGCCCCGATCAGCCCTTGCGGGGTATCCGGGTGATTGAAATCGGCCACTCTGTCGCGGCACCTTTTTGCGGACAGGTGCTGGCGGATCTCGGTGCGGAGGTGACCAAAATAGAGAATCCCGATGGCGGCGATGATGCACGCCAGTGGGGCCCGCCATTCATCGGAGAAACGGCCGCGGCCTTCCACAGCCTCAACCGGAACAAACGGGCGATTGCTGTCGACCTCAAGGATGCGGATGAACGCACAAAGCTGGAGGGTCTCATCAAGGAAAGCGATATTGTCGTTCACAATATGCGTCCGGGGCTGATGGAGCGGTTTGAACTGGATGCAAAGACCCTCTGTGCCAGATATCCCAGATTGATCTACTGCAATCTGGGGGCTTACGGCGCGACCGGACCGCTGAACCGTCAAACTGGCTATGATCCCTTAATGCAGGCCTTTTCAGGCATTATGTCTGTCACAGGCGAAGCGGGTCGCCCTCCGGTGCGTGTAGGACCGTCGATTATAGATCAGGGCAGTGGGATGTGGTGTGTCATAGGCATCCTTTCCGCTCTGCTGGGGCGGGCGATCAGCGGGCGCGGTTGTATTGTGGACACCTCCCTGTTCGAGACAGGGCTGAGCTGGATGACCGTGCCCATTGCAAATGCCCTGGCCTCGGGGAAAGAACCCGGCAAGACCGGATCGGAAACACCGATGCTGGCCCCTTACCGTGCATTCCCAGCGCGCGACCGGCATGTCGTTATTGCAGCAGGCAATAATAATCTGTTCCGCCGGTTGTGCGACGCTCTGGGCCAACCTGAATGGGCCCAGGACGACAGATTTCGCGACAACGCCAGCAGGATCGCCAATCGCGAGGTGTTGAACAGGATTATTAGCGAGGTGATTGTCCAACAGGATGCCGATCATTGGGTCACAGTGCTGGAAAAGGTCGGCGTACCTTGCGCCGCCGTCAACAGCGTATCCGAGGTGCTGATGCATCCACAAACCCAGGCACTCGGCATGTTGCTGGACAGCGGCGACGAAAAGCTGGGGCTGATCGGTACACCGTTGCGATTTGACGGCCGTCGCCCTGAATTGCGCACCACTGCCCCCGAAGCGCCGAAGAGCGGTATATAGAGGGCGGTCATGAAAATTTCCATTACTGAGGTTGCGCTGCGAAACGTGCCAGAGGCTGATGGTCGAAAATCATTCGGATTGAAGACCAACGGATCAGCATGCCTCTGAGGGGCATTAGGTAGAGGCTTGTGCCATCGTATGATGGTGTGTGGCGCTGGTCCGGTTGTATTGTCCGAGACCTTCGGCTTCATGGGCGGCAAAGCTGGCATAGGGCTTTGAGCCGTCCAAACCTGGTTTTATGATAAGACCCGATCTTATGTGTCAGGCGACCTCGCTATCTGACACCAACGGATTGAAGCAGGCGAATTCGCGGTCCGGCCCATCAGCGACCAATACTGGCCTTTCGGCACGGCACTGAGCCGTTGCGAAGCTGCATCGTTCATGAAAGGCGCAGCCAGCGGGGGGGGACAGCGGGTCGGGCAGTTCGGTTTGTGCATTTTCAGGTGCGGCGATGGGGCGACCGACTTCGGGCGCGCTTTGCGCCAGCAGGGCGGTATAGGGATGGCGCGGATTGGCGAAGATTTCGCGTGCTGATCCGACTTCGACAACCGCCCCGAAATACAAAACCGCGATGCGGTCGCTGACCGCTTCGACCACGGCCAGATCGTGACTGATAAACAGATAGGTCAGGCCAAACTCGTCCTTGAGATCGGCCAACAAGTTCAAGACTTGCGCCTGCACCGACACATCCAGCGCTGAAACCGGTTCATCAAGGATCAGGATGCGCGCCTGTGCGGCCAGGGCACGGGCGATCCCTATGCGTTGCGCCTGTCCGCCGGAAAACTCATGCGGATAGCGGTTGAGGAATTCCTCGCGCAGGTTCACGGCGTCGAAAATCTCGCGGATGCGGGCGGCGCGGGTCGCCTTGTCCATGTGGTGCAATTTACGCAGTGGCACCTCCATGATCTGACGGATCGTCTTGCGCGGATTCAGACTGCTGATCGGATCCTGGAATACATACTGGATGCGCTTGCCGAAAATGGCCGGATCGGCGTTATCCAGTGTCTTCCCCTCGATCTCGATTTGGCCAGTGCTGGGGGCGAGCAACCCTACCAGCATTTTCGCAAGGGTCGATTTCCCGCACCCGCTTTCGCCGACAATGCCAAGGGTTTCGCCAGTTTGAACGGTCAGGTCGATGGGCTGCACCGCGCGCACCAATCCCCTGGGCGCGCCGAACAGGCGCTTGCCGACGGGAAAGGATTTCGACAATCCGGTCAGTTTCAAAGCAATGCTCATGCGCGCGCCCTTTCCATGTTTTCGGGGAAAAGACAGCGGGTCTTGCGCCCTGCATCCGTAGCAACCAGGGCGATATCACCAGCCCGGCAGGCATCCCGTGCCTTGTCGCAACGGTCAGCAAACGCACACCCTTCGGGCAATCTGTCGACCATCGGCGGCCGGCCGGGAATGGCCGCCAGTTTGCGCTGCCCGCCGCCCAGCGTGGGCACGCAATCAATCAGACGGCTGGTATAGGGATGTTGCGGCGCGCTCAGAACGGCATCGGTCGGCCCTTCCTCGACGATGCGTCCCGCATACATGACCGCGACACGGTCACATAGCTGCCCGACCACGCCGAAATCATGGGTGATAAAGATGATCGCCAGCCCCCGGTCACGGCGCAGATCGCTGAGGACCGACAGGATTTGCGCCTGTACAGTCACATCAAGCGCGGTGGTGGGTTCATCGGCGATGATCACATCAGGGCCATTGGCCAGCGCCATGGCGATGCCGACGCGCTGGCGCATCCCGCCCGACATCTCATAGGGGAAACTGTCGATGCGGTTTTCGGCATTCGGGATACGCACGGATTTCAGCAGGTCGATGGCGCGGGCACGGGCCGCAGGTTTCGATACTTGTTCATGCGCCTGGATCGCTTCGATCAACTGGTCACCGACACGATAAAGCGGATGCAATGTGGCCAGCGGGTCCTGAAAGATATAGGCCACCCGCCGCCCGCGCAGACTGCGCAGGATTTTATAGGGCGCGCCGATCAGATCTGCGCCATCGAAATGCACGGCCCCGTGGGTGATCACGCCGGGGGGCGATGCGACAAGCCCCATCACACTCAGCGCGGTGGCGGATTTTCCCGACCCGCTTTCACCAATGATGCCAAGGCACTCACCCTTTTCCACATGCAGATCGACACCGCCAACCGCCTTGTAAACGCGGCCCCGCACGCGAAATTCGGTGCGCAGCGCGGCGATATCCAGAAGGCTGTTCGTCGCGGCCGGAACCGGGTCTTTGCGATCAACTTGTGTGGCGGCCATCGGGCGGCTTAGCGCGCCGGATTTCAAACGCGGATCAAGCGCGTCGCGGATCCCGTCGCCCAACAGATTGATCCCCATGACGATGATCAGGATCATCGCGCCGGGCACAACCGAGGTATGTGGGTTGGTGATCAGCGCCGCGCGCGCCTCGCCCAGCATCGACCCCAGATCGGCCTGCGGCGGTTGCGAGCCGAGGCCCAGAAACGACAGGCCAGCGGTTTCAAGGATCATCCAGCCCACGGTTGTGGACATCGCGATGACGATCACGGGCGCCACATTCGGCAAGACTTCGCTGACGATGATCTGACGGTCGCGCATCCCTGCAAGGCGGGCCGCATCGACGAATTCCTTATGAGCGATCCCGACCGTGATCCCGCGAATGTTGCGCGCAAAGAACGGAACGTTCACCGCCGCCACCGCGATCAGCGCATTCATCAGACCCGGCCCGAGGGCGGCGACAATCGCCAGCGCCAGCAGGATATAGGGAAAGGCCATCAACATATCGACACCGCGCATGATGAGGTTATCGGTGCGCCCGCCGAAATAGCCGGCGATAATCCCGATAGCCGACCCCAGCGCGGCAGCGATCACCGCCGCAGCAAAACCCATCGCCAGGCTAAGGCGTGTGCCCCACATGAGGCGGCTCAGCAAGTCACGGCCCAAATGGTCCGTCCCCAGAATGGCCCCGCTGCTGAAGGGCGGTTTGAACCGGTTCGGGGTGTCCGTCACGTCAGGATCGGCCAGCGGCAGCAGCGGTGTAATCACCGCAAGCAACACCACGATGCCGATTACGATCAGACCGAGTAGCGCCAGTCGGTTGCGCGCCAGCAATTTGAAGAATGCCATCATGTCTTGATCCTCGGATCAAGCAGGGCCTGAGCCACGTCCACAAGGATGTTGAACATCACATAGCACGCGGCGATGAACACCACCCCACCCTGAACCAGCAGAATGTCGCGTTTCAGGATTGCATCGACCAGCATCCGCCCGACTCCGGGCCACTGGAACACCATTTCGATATAGACGGCACCCGACAGCACGAAACCCGCCTGAATACCCAGCACCGGAATGATCGAGACCATTGCCGCGCGTAGGGCGTGACGCCAGATCACACGACGTTCGCGCACGCCCTTGGCGCGGGCCGTGCGGATAAAATCCTGTCGCAGCACTTCAAGCATGGCCGAGCGCGCCAATCGCGCGACCACCCCCGTCGCCACGACCGCCAGCGCAAGGGCCGGCATCGCCAGGTGATCGAGCAGCACCAGAAAGTTGCGATCCCCGTAAATCGGCCACATGCCAGAGACCGGAAACCACCGCAGTTTTACGGCGAAAATCAGGATCATCATCATCCCGAGGAAAAATGACGGGATGGAAATACCCAACAGCACAACAAAGGTGATCGCCTTGTCCGCGAACCCATATTGCCGCGCGGCCGAGACGACACCGGCGGCAATCCCAAGGATCGAACACAGCACGAACGATGTGCCCGCAAGGATCAGCGTCGCGCCGAAACGGTCCAGCACCTCGTCGATCACAGGACGGTTCAGCGCGAAGCTCCGCCCGAAATCACCCTGCAACATATTGCCCAACCAGATGAAATACCGCGCGACCAGCCCCTGATCCAGGCCCAGATCGCGGTTCAGCTTTTCGACGTTTTCGGGGGTGGCATAGGATCCCAGGATCGCCGTCGCCGGATCGCCGGGGATCAGCGCCATGATCAGAAAGACAATCACGCTGATCCCGAGCAGCACAGGAATAGCCGAGACGAGCCGCTTGAGGATGTATCCGGTCATGCGCCCGCCCCACGTGTTTGCGCGGCCCCACCATCGGGGCTGCGCAGCGTTTCATCAGTTCTTGGTCACATCGTCCAGCAACAGGAAGAACGATGGTTGCAGCGAAAAGTCTTCGACGCGGTCACTTGTCACGGCGTTCTGCTTCCAGTTGGCCACAAACACCCAAGGCGCGTCTTCGTGCACGATCACCTGCATTTCGCGATACAGGCGCGCGCGTTCGTCCTGATCGGTCTCCACACGGGCCGCTTCCAGCAGGGCGTCCACTTCGGGGTTGGAATAATAGCCCGAATTGAATCCGCCCTGATCAGGCCACGCCTCGGTGCGCAGCGCGAGGAAAGGCAAGGTGTCGGGATCGTTTGTCATCCAAGCCATTTCCGCCATGTCCGCCTTGCCCTCAAGACCGGGGTTCACGTTGCCAAGGAACGTATTCCATTCATAGGTTTCGATCGTGACATCAAAGCCCACTGCCTGGAGGTCAGCCTGAATGGCTGTGCCCATCGCAACAGGATCAAGCATGCCTGACCCGCCTTCAGTCACATAGAATGTCAGCTCGGAACCCTCGGCTCCGGCCTCGGCGATCAGCTCACGGGCACGATCAGGGTCATACGGGTACGGTGCCAGCTCTTCATTGTAGGCCCAGGCAAAGGCAGGCGGTATCGGGCCAGCGGCCACTTCGGCAGTACCTTCCAGCACGTCATCGACGATTGCCTGCTTGTTGACAGCATAGTTTGCCGCCTGACGCACACGCACATCGGCAAAGGGGCCTTCCTTGGCATTCAGGATCAGGAACCAGACATGCGGACCGGCCTGTTCGTGCACGGAAAACGCATCACCCTGAAATTCGCTCAGGGCGACGGGCGGCACTTCGACCATCAGGTCAATGCCACCGGCCAGCATTTCCGCGGTACGGGTGTTGGCGTCGGTGATCGGGCGGAACACCACCGTCTGCAATTCGGGCGCGCCGTCCCAGTAATCGGGGTTGGCCTGCACGACCACCGCTTCGTTGCTGCGCCATTCATCAAAGGTGAACGCGCCGGTGCCCGACGGGTTGCGCCCGAAATCAGCGCCATGTTCCCTCACCGCGGCAGGCGATACGATCAGCCCCGTGGGGTAGGCAAGGTTGGTCAGGAACGGTGCATAGGGTGCGTTCAACGTGAACTGCACCGTTTGCGCGTCGATCACCGCCACGTCCTGCACGGCGGAAAAGAAGAACGCCAGCGGGAACGGGCCGGTATCGTGATAGGGGTGCTCTTCGTCCAGCATCCGGTCGAAGTTGAACTTGACCGCTTCTGCGTCGAAAGCGCTGCCATCATGGAACGTCACGCCTTCGCGCAGGGTAAAGGTATAAACGGTGCCGTCTTCGGAAATGCTCCACTCGCTCGCCAGTGCAGGCTCGACTTCAAGCGTGCCATCCTTATAGCGCACCAACCCGTCATACATGTTCATCAGGATGCGGAAGTCGTTCACGGCAGTGACCGCAGCGGGATCGAGCGCCTGGGGTTCCGCGATCTGGCCAACGATCAGCACGTCATCAGGCGTTTGCGCCGATCCCGTGCCCGCAGCAAGTGCCAATGCGGTCGCCGCCGTGGCCGCAAGCAGCGCATGGCGCGGAAGGGTCAGGAATGTCATGGCAGATCCTCTCTGTTGCAACATATTTATCATGATTGATTGTATTGGGTCAAATTCTCATGATAAATTCAAGATAAATGTGCTAGGGGTGCTCTCATGACGTTTTCCATTCTGACATTTGACGCAAAAACAGGCGTTTATGCGGGGGCAGCTGCCACTGGCAGCCTCTGTGTCGGTGGCTGGGTTCTGGGCGGGGACATCGAATCGGGCCTCTGCGCATCGCAAGGCACCGCCCCCAGCACGTTCTGGCGCGACGATGCGATCCGCAGATTGCACGCGGGCGACACGGCGGAAAACGTGGTTTCCGGGCTGACCGGCAATGACACAGGGCGCGATCATCGCCAGCTTGCCGTGCTTGACAAATCCGGCGGCACGGCGGGATTCACAGGGGCGCAAAGCATGCCATTTGCAGATGTCATCGCAACGCCGACCCTGATCGTGGCAGGCAACATGATAAAGTCGCGCGATGTGCTGACGGCCCTCGCAGACGGGTTTCGTGCCAGCGATGGATCCCCGCAAATGCGCCTGCTTGCCGCCTTGCACGCAGCGCAGATTGCGGGCAGCGATGTGCGCGGGCTGCAATCAGCGGCCCTGCTGGTGTTATCGCCCGATGCGCCACCACTTGATCTGCGCATTGACCACAGCGCCACACCTTTGAACGACCTTGCCGCCCTTGCGCAGCGGGTCAGCCAGCCCCCCTATGTTCACTGGCTGGACAAGGTGCCGGTTCTGACAGACCGCGATCGCGCGCCGGATCGGTCAGCCGCGTCCGCGTCGCAGGGCTGAGCGCACCCGGTCATTCCGCCATAAACTCACGCGTGATCTTCATTTCCTGCGCGTTCATCATCGTTTCCGCCTCTTGCATGTGCGAGCGCATGATGTCGCGCGCGCTCTGCCCATCCCCACGCGCAAGAGCCTCCACCAGATCAATCTGGTGGCGCCGGCCCCGTTCCCAAAGCGCCCTGTTGGGGGCGGCATAAAGGCGCCGATAGACGGTCAGGTCGGCCAGTATTCGCGCCATGAAGGAAATGACGAAATCCAGCAATTCGTTGTCCGCCGCATCGGCAATCCGCGCATGAAACGCCAGTGAGGTGATGTGCTGCTGTTTTTCTTCTTCGGGTGTGCGGGCCGGTTCGGGATGCCGGTGCGCCATCTCGCGCAATTCGTCCAGCGTTTCGTCGTCCAGTTTGCCCGCCAGGGTGGCGACCAGCTCCGGTTCAAGCACTTTGCGTATTTGATAAATGTCGGACAGGGACAGATCCTTGAAATAGAAGTAATTCCCAAGCAGCGACATGGCGCGATCCTTGCTGACCTCGCCCACAGAGCTGCCACCACCCGGCCCT
The DNA here is from genome assembly GCF_014235845.1 of Pontivivens nitratireducens. GTDB lineage: Bacteria > Pseudomonadota > Alphaproteobacteria > Rhodobacterales > Rhodobacteraceae > Pontivivens > Pontivivens nitratireducens. Next base: position 133,116 of record NZ_JACJUQ010000009.1, read on the forward strand.
GTCTTGGTGACGATCAGCCCCTGCGCCTCAAGGATGCGCATCGCCTCACGCACGGTGCCTTTGGACACGCCAAATTGCGCGATCATCGCCGCCTCGTTCGGCAGCTTGTCGCCTTTGCGCAGGTCACGCTCAACCACCCAGCGTTTGATCTGATCCGCGACCTGCACGGGCCGCGAGCGTTTCTGCGCGCGCGGTGCGTCGGTCATCTTGGGATCAGTCGGAAGCGCGTTTCTTCTCATGATAATTTTCTAGACGAGGCATGGCGCGTTGTGTAGCCGTAAATTGATAATGATAAATTGGTATCCCGATGAACTATGGTGACATCGCCCAAAGCCGCCTGACCGCAATCGCAGGCTGTTCGTTGCGCGGCGATGGCGTGACCCGCCTGCCTTTCACGCCAGAACACCGCGCCGCGCTGGAACATATTCTCAGCTGGACGGCAGCGGCAGGACTGCAAGCGGAAATGGACGCTGCCGGAACCCTGATCGCCCGCCGTGGCGGACCCGGGGAGGGCAAGACATTCCTGATCGGCTCGCATCAGGATTCGGTGCCCAACGGCGGGCGATATGACGGGATCATGGGTATCGTGTTGGGGTGCCTCGCGCTGGAAAAGCTCCGCAATGACGGTGTGAGCCTGCCTTTCGCAGTCGAAGTTTTCGCATTTGCCGATGAAGAAGGCGTGCGCTTTCCGACAGCGCTTCTCGGGCCGCGCGCTCTCGCCGGAACCTTGAATACTCGCGACCTTGTGCGGGCAGATCGCGACGGCATAACCCTGGGGGCGGCCCTTGCCGCGTTTGGGGGCGATCCCGCGCACATCCCCGCTCTGCGTCGTGATCCAACCAGGATTCTTGGCTACCTTGAGGCACATATCGAACAAGGTCCGGTTCTGGAGCGCAAATCGGTGCCTTTGGGGGTCGTCACGGGCATCTGCGGAATTGAACGCAATGCTTTGCGCTTTACCGGCACAACCGGCCACGCCGGAACGGTGCCCATGGCCGACCGGCGCGATGCCCTTGTTGCGGCATCACGGTTTATCACCGCGGTGTCGGACCACGCCAGCAGAACCAACGCCATCCGTGCCACGGTCGGGACGATCAAAGTTGCGCCAAATGCCGTCAATGCGATCCCCGATATCGCTGAATTCCCGCTCGAAATCCGGTCGGTCGATGACGCGGCCCGCGCCAGCTTCGCCGACCGGATGCACTCCATGGGCAATGACATCGCCGCAGCATCGGGGCTGACTTTCGATATGGACCGCACCTATCTGCAGCCTGCCGTCGCCTGTGATCCTGTGCTGACGAATACCTTGGCCAAAGCGATTGCAGACAGCAAATATCCAGCCGTCGCGCTTCCTTCGGGGGCCACCCACGACGCTTCGGCAATGTCGGATCTTTGTCCCATCGCAATGCTATTTGTCCGTTGCAAGAACGGCCTCAGCCATCACCCCGATGAATATGCCAGCGCTGCGGATATGGGGGCCGCAGTGGACGCGATCGCGGAGTTTTTGAGGTCATTGGCATCATAAGAGCCCACCTGGCATGACCACATTGCCACCACTCTCTACGTTTCAGCCTTCGGCAATGTGAAACGCACAGTAAAGTTCGACATAGAGAACATATGCATACCGCGATCAGGGCTCTTCGGTAGCATTTTCTGCGGGCGACAAGAACATTTGCAACGTATGCCGGGTTCGCTCAACCACACCAGTACAGAAAAAGGGGAACCATGTTCCAGCGGCTCCAATCGCTGACAGGTAGGGTAAGGACATTCGCAAAAACCTGCCACGATGGCATGGTCTAGCGGTTCGACGTTCCATGCTTGACGATGTTCGAGCGTTCGCTGTGCGCGTGGCAACGCCCCCTTCCTTTCTCGAAGAAAGCGCGGTTCCGGAGGGCGTCCTTGCAGAACAAAAGGTCCCGATGAACATCGCAGTCGAAGGCATTCCGTATAACGTGATTGCACTCGGCGGCAGCGGCCTCACACACTGACGGCCAGTCCGGCGCGCGTCCCTTCGCAGGCGTGCGCCAAAACAGATATTCCCCTGCGATCCCCGTCGTACAAGGCCCCGGCCCTACACGCGCGCCTCTGCCTCTGACTTCAGCCTGCGCGCGGCCCCGCCGGGCGCGGCGTCCCAGACGGCGATCCAGCGATAGAAGACCGGCGTCAGGAACAGGGTAAACACCGTGGCAAAACCCAGACCGCCCACGATCACCCAGCCCACGGCGATGCGCGCTTCCGCCCCCGCGCCCGAGGTCAGGATCAGGGGCAGCCCCCCGAAGACCGTTGAGATCATCGTCATCATCACCGGGCGGATCCGCAGGCGCAGCGCGCTTCGGATGGCGGTGTCGATATCCTCACCCGCCGCACGCAGCTGATTTGCAAACTCGACGATCAGGATGCCGTTCTTCGCCATGACCCCGATCAGCATCACAAGGCCGATCTGACTGTAATAGTTCAGCGAACCGCCGGTCATGGAGATCGCCAGCAGCGCCGCGGCAAGGCCGAAGGGCACCGTCATCATGATGACAACCGCGCTGGCAAAACTCTCAAACTGCGCCGAGAGCACCAGAAGCACGACGATCAGCGCCACGCCGAAAACCATGTAGATGTCGCCCTGGGAATCGTCGAGCGTCGCGGCCTCTCCGGTGAAGGTAATGCCCATGCCATCGGGCAGAACCTCGTCGGAAATGGCAAGCACGCGGGCCATCGCGCTCGACAGGTCCACCCCCTCCCCCAGATTTGCCTGCAACGCGACGGACAGCGCCCCGCCCAGACGTTGGATCTGCGCGTCGCTGACCACCATATCCAGCGAAGCGACGGCAGATAGCGGGATATACGCGCCATTGTCGAGGCGGATGGACATGGATGCGATATCGGACGGATCGTCGATCGGCGGCCCGCCGGGCAGGACGTTAACGTCTGTTTCCACATCATCGGCAAAGACGCTGACAGCGACATCCCCTTGCACCATGGCGCGGATCAGGGCGGTAACATCCGAACTGTTCAGCCCCATATCGCCGGCGGCGCTGTCATCGACGGTCACTTCCAACTGCGCATTGACGCTGTTGTTGGACAGTTGCGGGTTCAGAAATGTAGCGTCCTGCGACATCGCCGCCGCAAGGGCATCTGCGGCTTCGGTCATGTTGGCGAGGTTCGTGCCCGTCACCGCGAAGCTCAACCCGCCGCCCGCGCCCCGAATGTTGAGGCTGTTGGTGGATCGCGCGCTGACCTGCACCCCGGGGACCGAGGCGAGACGACCGCTGATCTGGGCGATCAACTCCTGCTGGGTCACATCGCGCGCCGACCAGTCCGGCAGACGGACGACAATAAAGGCACTGGTTCCGCCGCCGACGCCGATGATGCTCTGCACCGTCTCGATCTGGCCGCTCTCCTGATACGGCGCCAGAATATCCTCGACCAACAGCACCTGCGTGTCGAGGTAATCGACCGTCGTGTCCGAGGCCCCGCGCGCCTGCACCAGAAAGAAACCCCGGTCCTCTTCGGGCGTGACGGTCGAGGGCAGCGTCATCGCGGCCCCCATGGCGATGATGGCGAAACCGATGGCGACCGACACGACCAGCAGGGGCGTGCGAATAGCGAAATCCATCACGCGGTCAAAGGCGCGGGACATGGGCCCGGGTTCCGTTTGCCCCGCCTCGGCCTGCGTCTTTCCGGGGTCCAGAAGGGCTGACAGGACCGGTGCGAGGGTCAGCGCCGTGATCGACGACAGCGTCACCGCGAAGGCGAGCACGAAGCCGAATTCCGAAAAGACACCCCCCGCCTGACCGGGCAGGAACGAAATCGGTATGAACACCGCAGCCAGCGTTGCCGTGGTGGAAATGACGGCAAAGAAAACCTCGTTGGTGCCCGATGCAGCGGCGGCAAAGGCCCCCATGCCCGACTTGCGCTTGCGCACGATGTTTTCAACCACGACGATGGCGTCATCCACCACCATGCCCGTCGCCAGAACCAGCGCGAGCAGGCTGATCGTGTTGACGGAAAAACCAGTCAACCAGATCGCGGCCAGCGTACCGATCAGCGCCACCGGGATCGTGACCGCCGGGATCAACGTCGCGCGCGGGGAGCGCAGGAACAGAAAGATCACGGCGACCACGATGCCGGTGGCCATGAGGATGGATTTGACGACTTCGTTGATCGACCCCTCGATAAAGATACCGTCGTTCGAGGTGACCAGCAGTTGCACGCCTTCGGGCAATTGTTCGCGCAATTCATCCACCGCGACAGCCACCTCGCGGGAGATTTCCAGCGTGTTTCCAACCGATTGCCGGGTAATATCCAGACCGATGGCGGTTTCCCCGTTCACGCGGGTGAGAACGTTCGCATCCTCGGGGATCAGCTGGACAAAGGCGACATCCGCGACGCGGGTCGTGTCGTTGATCGGCAGCTGGTTTATGGTCTCCACCGCGACGGCCTCGTTGCCCACCCGCAGTGACAGCGTCTGGGATTCACTCGTAAGCTCGCCAAGGGCCGTGTCATCGCGCAACTGCGCCAGCGCGGCGGAAACGTCAAAGATGGTCAGACCGCGGCTCATCAACGAGGGCATGTTCACCGCCACCCTGAATTCATCGGCACGGTCGCCGCGCACCGTCACCTCCGCAATGCCATCGATCAGCGAGAGGCGTTCATATACCGTGTTTTCAGCCAGATAGGTCAGCGTGTCGAGGCTGGCATCCCCCAGCAGGGCAAGGCGAATGATCGCATCGGCGTTGCTGTCACTCTTGCTGACGCTGGGATCGTCGATATCATCCGGCAGGGACCGCAGGGTGCCCGACACGATCTCCCGCGCCTCGTTGGCGGCGACGTTGACATCCGTGCCGTCGGACAGGTCGATGGTAATCCGGCTGGACCCCGCGCTGGAGGTGGACTCGATATAGGCCATCCCCTCAAGCGCGCTCAGCGCATCTTCGAGCACCTGGGTGACTTCGGTGTCCACCGTGCTTGCCACCGCGCCGTCATAGTTGGTCCTGACGGAGAGGACGGGCCGGTCCACATCGGGCATTTCGCGGATGTCCACACTGCCGAGCGCCGCCAGCCCGGCGATGATGATCAGCAGGTTCAGCACGATCCCGAAAATCGGCCGCGCAACGAAGATATCGGCGAACCCGGCCTTGTGCGCGCGTTTTTCCAGACTCATGCGTCCGATCCCCTGCGTGCGTTGGCATCAGTGACCTGCGCGCCCTCACGCAGCTTCGATGCCCCCTCGGCCACGATCTGCGCGCCCAGAGGGTCATCTGACTCGACCCAGACCTGATCCCCCTCGCGGTAGCGGATGGTAACGGCCACGCGGCGGACGCGGCCTTCCTCGACGATCCAGACCCCCGCGCCGGTGCGATCCCAGGTGATTGCCGTTGCAGGCACGACGGGCAAGGCATCGGTGTCTTCGGTCATGCGGATGGCAAAGGTCATGCCGGCCAGCAACAATCCGCCGGGGTTGTCGATCTCCGCCTCTACGGTGGCGCTGCGCGTCACGCTGTCGAGCCGGCTGTCAAAGGCGGTGATCTCACCCTCGAAAATCCTGCCCGCATAAGTCGGTGTGGAGACGAAAACCCGCTTGCCTTCGCTCAACAGACCGATGGAGCGTTCGGGCACCTCGAATGTGGCGAGCAGGCTGGTGCTGTCGTCGATCGTGACGATGGCATCCCCGCTCGACACACGATCCCCGACGCTGACATCGCTCAGCCCCAGTTGGCCCGAAATCGGGGCGGTGATCGTTCGGTCATCCAGCGCGACCTCGGCCAGTCCGACATTGGCTTCGGCCAGACGCAAGGCAACGCGCGCGTCGGCAAATGCCACGTCCGTCACGATCGAGCTGCCATTGCTGCGCAGCCCCTCATAGCGGGTGACGGTGGCCTGCGCCTGATCCCGGTTGGCCTGTGCGATCTCCAGCGCCAGCCGTTGCGTGCGATCATCCAGACGCAACAGGACATCACCCTTTTCCACCATCTGATTGGCATGCAACGCAGTCTCGACCACCTCGCCCGCATCCGTCGCGGTAACTTCGGTGCGGTGAAGTGAGACAGCACTGCCGACGGTTCGCAGAACGAGGGTGTAGGCCCGGGCCTCCAGCGGGGTCAGAACCACCGTCGTCGCGCGCCCCTGCCCCTGCCGCCCGGTTCGTGCGGGTTGCGGGGCACTGGCCGTTTCAGTCGTGCTTGCCCCCCAGAACCGGCTGACCTGCTCGGGAACACCGAAAGCGATGCCATAGGCGCCCGCAATGATGATGAGGGATAAGATGGCGAAGAATGATTTTTGCACTGGCTTCTCGGCTCCTCAGGGGCGCTGTCCATCCGGACAGGTTATCGTAATCTTTGCTCAGTCAAACACCATCGCGCCGAGAGTGGGGACGCCAGGCCAGCTTTCATCAGCTTAGGGTTCATCAACTCAGGGCCCATCAACTCAGAGATTGAATGGTCCTGGCCCCCAAAGGTGTTCACGCTTTTTCTTATACGATCACCCAAACCCATTCCGTCGCGCCGATTTGGATTATTCTCACCAAAGGACAATTTAATTGCCGAACGCGGCTGACGCGGATCAACGCCCTGCCCCGCACGTCGGCTGATACTGGATATTGCGATGGCGCCAGCGCGCTGTTCTTTCTGCGTATTCCGCCATCCTCGGGTAGAATGCCATCACTTCGGGCCATGCGGATCGGAACTTCCCGATCCTGCGCGTTGTTCTAGCTGAGATGGAGGTATTCATGACCGATCATAGCAACAGGAAACCCGACTGGTGGAAAGGCGCTGTCATCTACCAGATTTATCCCCGCAGCTATCTGGATACGACCGGCAGCGGGACAGGCGACCTGCGCGGCATCACGCGCAAGCTGGACTACATCGCCGATCTGGGCGTGGACGCGATCTGGATATCGCCGTTCGTCGCGTCCCCGATGCTCGATTTCGGCTATGACGTATCGGATTATCTGGCGGTCGATCCGCTGTTCGGAACACTCGACGATTTCCGGCAATTGCTGGACGCCGCGCATCAGCGCGGGCTGAAGGTGCTGATGGATCAGGTGCTGTCGCACACCTCCGACCAGCACGCCTGGTTCCTCGAAAGCCGTCAGGACCGCGACAACCCCAAGGCCAACTGGTATGTCTGGGCTGATCCGACGCAGACAGGCGGCCCGCCGAACAACTGGCTGTCGGTCTTTGGCGGTCCGTCGTGGCAGTGGGAACCGCGTCGCGGGCAATACTACCTGCACAACTTCCTGCGCCAGCAACCCGACCTCAACTATCATTGCGAGCAGGTGCAGCAGGCCGTGCTGGACACCTGCCGGTTCTGGCTGGATCTGGGGGTGGACGGGTTCCGGCTGGACGTGTGCGCCTTCTACTTTCACGACAGCGAACTGCGCGACAACCCCCCCAATCCGGTTCAGCCGGAGGGCGCGCATTTCATGTTCAACCCCTATTCCATGCAAGCGCACAAATACGATATCGGGCGACCCGAAAATCTGGAATTTCTCGAACGGTTGCGCGCCCTTTGCGACACATATGATGACAGGATCCTTCTGGGCGAGCTCAATCAAGAGGACGGCGAGGAACTGCACAAAAGCTACACCGCCGGCCATCGCCTTCACATCGCCTATGGCTATTGGCTGCTCGGCTCCGAGGAGGTCAGCGCAGCGCTGTTTCGCGATACGGCCCGCGAACTGGGATATGGCGACGGCGACGGCTGGCCGTGCTGGGCGCTGGACAATCACGACTTCACCCGCAGCCTGACCCGTCTGGGGTTGGAGCGTAACCCCGAGGCAGGGCCGATCCTGACAGCGGCGATGACGTTGCTGCGCGGGGCCTCGTGCCTCTATCAGGGGGCGGAATTGTCCCTGCCCGAGGCACAGCTGCCCTATGACCGCATTCGCGATCCCTATGGCCGCGAATTCTTCCCGGCATACAAGGGCCGCGACGGCGCGCGCACCCCGATGCCATGGAACAGGGACGCCCCCCATGCAGGCTTTTCCGAGGCGGAGCCATGGCTGCCGGTGGTCGAACCGCATCAGATTTCCGCCGTTGACGTGCAGCAGGTGACCCTCGGCTCACCGCTCAACCGGGTGCGCACGTTCCTGAAATGGCGGCGCGAACAGCCCGAGCTGCTGCAAGGAAGCATGAGCTTTCTCGACCTGCCCGAACCATTGCTGGGCATCCGGCGCAGCGGCGAGGGCCGGTCGATCATCTGCATCCTCAACCTGTCGAACGACGAGGTCGTGCACGAATGTACCGAGGATTTCTGCGGAACGCCGATCACCGGGCATGGCTTCACGGCCATTCACCGCAACGGCATGCTGGAAATCCCGGCCTTCGGCGCGTGGTTCGGGGCGACGGAATGACCGGCGGGCGCGATATTCTGCTGGCGGACGCGATCCTGCGTGGCGGGCAACCGACCTTCGATGCGCGCGACTGGTGGCGCGGTGCCGTCTTCTATCAGGTCTATTTGCGCAGCTTTCGCGACAGCAACGGCGACGGGATCGGCGACCTGCGAGGGGTGATCGAGAAGCTCGACTATATACAAGGGCTGGGCGTGGATGGGATCTGGCTGGCCCCGTTCTATCTGTCCCCGCAAAAGGATTTTGGGTACGATGTCAGCGACTTGCGCGCGATCGACCCCCGGTTCGGCACGATCGAGGATTTGCTGGAACTGATCGAGGGGGCGCATGATCGCGGAATGCGCGTGCTGGCCGATTTCATCCCCTGCCACACGTCGGACGAACACAAATGGTTCCGCGACAGCCGGGCCTCGCAGGACAACGATCACGCCGACTGGTACGTCTGGGCGGATGCCTCTGCCGACGGAACGCCGCCGAACAACTGGCTGTCCTCGTTTGGCGGGCCCGCCTGGACGTGGGAACCCCGGCGGAGCCAGTATTATTACCACCCGTTCCTGACCTGCCAGCCCGCGCTGAATCTGCGCAACGAGGAGACGTTGCAGGCCGTGATCGACGCGATGGCCTATTGGCGCGATCTGGGGATCGACGGGTTCCGGCTGGATGCGGTGCAATGCCTGTGCTGGGACGAGGCACTGCGCTCCAACCCCGCGCGCGTCACGCAGACGGACGATGTGGCCTTGGGCGGCGGTCCGAACAATCCCTTCGCCCGGCAGGAACATCTGTTCGACCGCGACCTTCCGTTCGGCATGTCGATCATCGAACGGTTTCGCAAGGAGTTGACCGACGGTCACCCGGAATTCGCCCTGATAGGGGAGCTGGCGGACGTGGACACCTCGCGTCTGGCCGTGAAATACACCGGCGGCCAGGACCGCCTGCACGCCGTCTACGATTTCGATCTGATCCATAAGGGCAAGTCGATCCGGCGATGGGTCGAGACCCTGCGCGTTCGCTCCAGGTTCATCAATTCCGGCTGGCTGCTGAACGTGATGACCAATCACGATTCGGAACGCGCGGTCTCGAACCTCACCAAATTCGCCGAGGATGCGGGCCAGCGCGACGCCGGTGCCAAGCTTTTGCTCTTTCTTCAGGCCACGCTGAGGGGCGGCGCCATCGTGTTTCAGGGGGAGGAACTGGGCCTGCCGCAACCGAAGCTGGATTTCGAGGACCTTCAGGATCCGTGGGGCATCAACCTCTATCCCGATTTCGCGGGGCGTGATGGCGTGCGCACCCCATTCCCGTGGCGGCACGACCTCAAGAGGGGCGGCTTTACCGATGGAAAGTCCTCGTGGCTGCCGATCCCGAAGGAGCATCTGCCCTTGGCCGTGGACAAGCAGGAGCATGACGAAAACAGCGTCCTGTCGTTCTTTCGCGCGCTGATGGCATGGCGCAAGGAACACGCGTTCCTGCGCTGGGGGGGCGAGGTCGTTTGCGACGCCGACACCGTGCCGATCATCGCAATAGAGCGGCGCGGCGACAACCGGGCGATCACCTTCCTCGCGAATTTCAGCCTCGAAGAGCGTTTCTACCCCTGCCCCGGCAAACTGATCGCGTTTCCCCACTCCACCGCCCGGCAGGATGCGAAGGGCATTCACCTGCCCGGACTAAGCTTTGCCGCAACCTCGGCGGGCTGAACCGGGTGAGCGCGGCGCGGCGGTCGATCACCAGCGGGCCGCGCAGGGAATATCTGTTTCTCATTGTGGCCTCATCCTACTCGAGTAGTTGAAGCTTCCGGCAAACCGGGTCAGCAGGTTTCACTGAATCTATACAGTCAGCCCCCGGAAGGACCGAAGTGAAGCGCGCGCAGCCAGGCGGCGAAATCCTCTTCGCTGGTGTGATCCGCAGCCAGGCCCTCCATCATGCGAACGCCCATTCCGGGATCGGGTCGCAGAGCCACGCCATTCAGCCGCAAGAACGTGAAGGCTGCAACGAAAGCGGTGCGTTTGTTGCCATCGACGAAGGCATGCGCCTTTGCGATGCCGTAGGCATAGGCGGCGGCGATCGCGAACACGTCCGCGTCATCATAGGCTGCCCGGTTCATCGCCCGTGTGCATCCCATTTCGAGAAGGGCCTGATCGCGGGTTCCCGGCGCCCCGCCGTGCCGCGCGATCTGGCGATCATGTACAACGTGCAAGGCGGCCAGCGGCACCCAGACCCATGCCTTCATGCAAGCGCCTGAAGCAGATCGCGGTTCTCATCCATCACGATCTCGGCAGCTTCGAGTGCGGCCTGCAGCTCCGGGTTTTCCGTCATCAGTTTCAGCCCGCCATCATCCGTGCGCACGGCATAAAGGGTATCGCCCTCCTTGGCATCGAGCAGGGCGAGCATCTCCGCGCTGAGGGTCACGACAGCGGAATTTCCAACTTTGCGAATCTTTGCTTCGATCATGGCAGGCCCCTACATATACAGATGTATATACGCAAACGCCTGTCTCTCGTCAAGATCGCAGGAGCACCAGGAACCGGGACTACAGGGGATAGCCAACCGGCTTTCCGTCGATCATCCGCTCGATGTATTCCGTCATTCCGAAGCCTTCACGCCCGTCCCAGGTGAACCGCGAATAACCCTCGGCAATGCGGGAAACCAGGACCTCCCCCTCAACCGGGCGGCGGTTTCGCAGCGGGGCGAGCGACAGGATTTCGCTTTGAATGACCGCCCGTCGCCTGGCAGTGGCGACCCCCAGCGTGGCCCGTTCCGGATCCTGCTGATCGGTCCATTCGGTGTGGATGTTGAGATCGGTAATCTCTTCGTAGTCGCCATCGACCAGCATCACGCCAAGGCGCCGGGTCTCACCCTTGTTGTCGGTGATGCGCAACAGCATGAAGCCGTCGCCGTTCTCGAAATTGCCGATGAACAGACGATAGTAGTGGATGGCCTGCCAGTAACGGGGCCCCCAGCTGTGATCACGCCAGCCGCGCCCGTCGATCTGCCAGCTTTCGTCACCGACGCGGATCACGCCGTCTACCTTGCCATGCTGGTTGAAATGTCCGCGTGAGAAATCGCGGCCATACATGGTCGGCGTCACATCGTCCTGCGGCTCACCGCCATGCACGGGGGATGAGGCCGAATGCGTGAACCTGACCTCGGCCGGCAGACGTGGAGCATGCGCGAAGAGTTTCTGCGGTTCACGCAAATCGTCGGGATTCTCGACGATGATGACCTCGCCGTCATATTGCATTCGCGTCTGGCTGAGCGGCTCAACCACATCATAGGACAGCCCCCCGGCGTCAAAGGCATCGTTGTGCGAAATGCCGGGGCGCTGGAACTGGCAGGCAATGCGCCCGTCCGGCAAGTACAGACAGACCGAAAGCTCGGCCCGCCCCTCGTTCACACGGTTTCCCAGACGCATCCAGCCGCCGACGCGCTGCTTGAAATCGAAACCGTTCATGTAAACGCTTTCGTTGAAGCTCGACACGGCGTCGGGCGCGTGCATGTACTCGTCTTCGGGTCGCATCAGGAAAACGTCGTCTTTCATGTCGAAAGCTCCTCTGTGCGCGCGGTTGCGCGTTTCAATTCCGCGCGGGCCAGGGCCTCACGGTGCACTTCGTCGGGGCCGTCGCCAATCCGCAGAAACCGGGTTTCGGCAAAGGCCATGGCAAGGAAGAAATCCTCAGACAAACCTGCGCCGCCATGGATCTGAATGGCGCGGTCGATGATCTGCCCGGTGACCGTGGGCACAAAGATCTTGGCCATCGCGATTTCATCACGCGCGGCCTTGTTGCCGTGCCGGTCCATCGCCCAGGCCGCTTTCAGGGTCATCAACCGGGCGGCTTCAAGCTCGGTCCGGCACTGGCCGATGACCTGACGCACGCCACCCATCGCTGCCAGCTGGCTGCCGAAGGCGGCGCGATCCTGCGCGCGCGCGCACATCTCCTCGATGGCGCGTTCGGCCAGTCCGATGAAACGCATGCAATGGTGAATGCGCCCCGGCCCAAGCCGCCCCTGCGCGATCTCGAACCCGCGCCCGTCACCCAGAAGGACATTCCCGGCGGGAACCCGCACGCCCTCGAAAACCACTTCCGCGTGACCCAGCGGCGGATGTTGAAAGCCGTAGACCGACAGGGGACGCTCCACGCGGACGCCCGGTGCATCCATGGGGATCAGGATCATGGATTGCTGTTGATGGCGCGGCGCGGCGGAATCGCTCTTGCCCATGACGATGGCGACTTTGCAGGCCTCGGCCATTGCGCCGGTCGTCCACCATTTGCGCCCGCTGACGATGTAATCGTCGCCGTCCCTTTCGATCCGCGTTTCGATATTCGTCGCATCGGAGGAGGCGACGGCCGGTTCGGTCATCGCAAAGCAGGACCGGATGTCGCCTGCCAGCAAAGGCTTCAACCAGCGGGCCTTCTGCGCATCGGTGCCGTAGGTCGCGAGGATCTCCATGTTGCCCACGTCCGGCGCGTTGCAGTTGAAGATCTCGGGCGCGGCCAGTGACCGGCCCAGAACCACGCATAGATGCGTGTACTGGTAGTTCGACAGCCCCTGCCCCTCGGGCCCGTGGTTGTAGAACAGATTCCAAAGCCCCTGCGCCCGAGCCTTCGCCTGCAAATCGCGCATCAGCGGCGTGTGGGTCCACCGGCCCTCCGCCCGCCCCTCGTCGAGAAGCTGTTTTTCGTTCGGATAGACATGCGCGGCCATAAAGGCGGTCAGCTTGCCTTTCAGATCTTCGGTTTTGGGGTCGATAGCGTCAAACATGGTGTGGCCTTACGTGCTGTGGGTTTCGCGTTTGATGCGGATGCCGGCGGCTTCGCGATCCCAGGTGTCGTCGGTCAGTCCTGCCTCGCGCAGTTCGACTTTGCGGATCTTGGCGGTCGGCGTGCGCGGCAGCTCATCGACGAAGCGCAGGTAGCGGGGGATCATGAAATGGGCCATGCGCGGTTTCAGAAACGCGATCAGGTCCGCCGGGTCGAGGGTCGCGCCGGGGCGCAGGGCGAAGATGGCCAGCACCTCGTCCTCCGCCACATCGCTTTTCACGGCAACGACTGCGGCTTCGCGGATCGCGGGATGTTCGGCAATGTCGCTTTCCACCTCGAATGAGGAAATGTTCTCACCGCGTCGCCGGATCGCATCCTTCATCCGGTCGCAGAAGTAGAAGTTTCCCTCCGCGTCCTTTCGAAACCCGTCGCCCGTGTGGAACCAGCCGTTGCGCCATGCCTCCGCCGTTGCTTCGGGGTTGGTGGCATAGCCATGGTTCAGCTCCCACGGGCAATCGGTGCGCACGATCAGTTCGCCCACCTCGCCCACCGGCACTTCACAGTCGTTTTCATCGACGATCCGCACCTCAACCCCGGCGCGCTGGCGTCCCGCGCTGCCTGTCGCGGTCGGATTGGGCTGCGACACGATGGGCATCGAAATCTCGGTCATGTTGAAATGCGTGTGCACGTCGGTTCCGAACCGCTGATGAAACTGCCCCGCGCTTTCGTTCATCGGAACATAGGTGCAACTGCGCAGAGTATGGTTGCGGTCATCGGGGCTTTCCGGTTGCTTGAGCAGGAAATTTCCCATCACACCCAGCAGGATCGACGTGGTTATTCCGGTATCACGCACGACGGGCCAGAACTGGTCGGTCTTGAAGCTCTCGACCATCACGATGGAGCCGCCATGGATCAGCATCGCGGTCACGGGCATGACACCGCCGGAATGGAACAGCGGCAGATTGACCATGTATCGGTCGCTTTCGTTCAGAAACGGTGCGGCCAGCGCCATGTTGTACAGATGGCAATAGGATGACAGCACGCCCTTGGACGGGCCGGTGGTGCCGGAGGTGAAGATGATCGACTGCAAATGCCACGGCATGACAGGTTCGGCCAGCGGGATCGGATCGGTACGGTCGCTGTCCAGCGCCGCGGCCACGTGCACTTTCTGACCGGCGATTTCAGACGCATCCCCCATCAGCACCACGACCTCCTCGACCTGGCCGGGGGTCACCTCGGACAGATGCGGCGCAAGCTCGGCATGGACGATGGCAAGCCGCGCCTCGGACAGGGCCGCGGCATGGGCCAGAAGCGTTCCGCGATACGCGGTGTTCATCGGAACGAACGTCGCGCCGAGATAGTTCAGCCCGAACCAGACCCGCAGCGCCTCGGAGCAATTCGGCATCCAGACCAGCACGCGGTCCCCCTGCTTCACCCCCAGATCGGCCAGCGCATGCGCGGTACGGATCGTGATCTTCAGCGTTTCGGCATAGGTCCACGTCGCACCGTCGGGCCAGACGGCGAAAATCTTGTCGGGCTGCGCGGCGGTCTGGCGTTCCAGCAGGTATCGCTGAACACAATCCTGCGGCGCAGGCATGCGCGGGTCTACATGTGCGCTCATCCGCTCGCCCTCTTATCGTTCGTCCCGCCCGTGGAGATCTCGGCAAACGATGGGCGATGGACCATTTTCATCTCTTCGCGCAGCTCATCGTGCATATGCTGGCGCAAACGGGCGACGGCGGCATCGGCGCCCCCCTCTGCCATCCATTTCAGAAGCCTCTCGGAAATGGCCCGGTCCAGATCGGCGGCCTGTGCCAACAGGAATGCGCTTGTGATCACATCTTGGGCGGAGGTCGGCTGCGTAGAGTCTGACTGCGCGGGATCTGGCGGAATGTCGGAGCCCGTGGCCAATGCCTCAGCCTCGACCAGGGCGCGCCGCTTGGCGTCAACCTCCCGCGCGATCAGGCCCGTATCCCAATCCAGCCGGGCACCGAAATTGTTGAGCAGATCAATGATCCCCAATGCCTGACCCCGGCCATAGGCATCGCCCACATGGGGGATCACGTCGTCGCGCAGCGTCTCGACAATGCCGGCAATCATCCGTTCGACCGAAAGTGTCATGCCGCTGCCTCCAATGCCCGCTCGACCTGCAACAGGAGGCGCGGAATCTGTGCCCCCATGCCGGCCATGCGCATGTCGTTGAATCCGCGCTTGTCGAAACAGTGGAACGCGCCCAGATGCATGACGGCGAGCTTGAACGTCCCGAAAGCTTCGAAATAGGCCAGCCGCTGCGGGTTCACATTCAGGCCGGTGCGGGCGACATATCGCTCCACCAGTTCCTCACGCGTCAGCAGGTGGCACATGTAACTGGAGCCACCCCGCCACGCGCGCAGGCAGGTCCAGCCCAGATCCTCCAGCGGATCGCCCAGATGTACCGTTTCCCAATCGAGAAAGGCCTGAATCTCGCCATCGACCTCAAGGAAGTTGCCGATGCGAAAGTCGCCGTGGATCACACTGATCCGCTCCGCCACCGGGGCATGGTCGCGGAACCACCCGGCCGACCATTCCAGCATGGGAATCCTGCGATCCGACCATTCGTGCATCCGATCGACCCAGTAATCTATCTGCACGCGGGTCGCGGTCTGCGCCGTGGCACCGTTATCCAGTTCGGCCACCTGGGTGCCGCGCCAATCGAAATTGTGCAGATCGCCCAGGATGTCGAAGAACTGATGCCCCAGCTTCTTGCGCTTCACCTCATCAAATGCGGGGCCGCCATCGGGCGTCCAGGGGATCGGCACCTCGCCGGCCACCTTGTCACAGATGAAGAACGGCGCGCCGAAAACCCGGCTCGTGTCATCATGCCAATAGACCCCCGGCACCGGCAGGCCAGCGGCCTTCAGGGCCTGAAGGGTCAGGAACTCGGGCCGCGCGCGGTACGGCCCGAAAATGCCTTTCGGGGGACCGATCCGCAGGATCAGATCGCGTGAGACGCCGCCCCATTCGGCGGTGAAGCCATAGGTGACCCAGGAAAATCCGACCGTGAACCTGTTGAGCCGCCCGATGCTGACAGGCCTGCCGGTCTGTTGCGTGACAAAGGCGGTCAGCTCACCCCTTACCCGCTCGGTATCGAACGGATCGAAGGCGCGCGGGGCAGTGGTGACTGGTGTCTCAATCATCGGCCTGCCCCGTTACCAACCGCCGCGCATCCCGCCAGATCAGCCGCAGCATCTCGACGATCATCAGCACGAAGGCGAGCAGAATGAAGATCACGACCGGCCACAGGGGCCAGAAACCGGTGCCGACCTGCATCTGGCGACCCGTCTCGATCGCATCGAGCACGAACTTGCCGACGAACCACACCAGTAGGGAATAGATCGCCACCTCGACCACCAGCACCAGCAGCGCCACCGCGGCGGCCCCCCTTAGCGGCAGCTTCTCTGCCAGAAGCTCCAGCTTGGGGAACAGCGCATCGCGATGCGCGGCAGGCAACGCCCAGAACACC